>CAVWDC010000005.1:0-282500 GCA_963753665.1 uncultured Alphaproteobacteria bacterium | reverse complement strand
CGTCCGCGCGACCGGCAACCCAAGAGCCGCCGCCCGCGCATCCCTTCGTCAACCAACAATGTCAATCAGCAATCCCCACAAGCTCAGCCCCCCTCAGGCCCACACCCCCGGGGAGACCCGCCGTCGCGGGGAGGACGCTTATATGGCCCCCACCCCACCCCCGTCAATACCCCTCCACAATCCCCAACCACACAAACTCCCCCGCAACGCATTCCCCACCAGAGCAAGAGCCGCGATAGAATTCACCGATCCCTGCAACACCGTGTCATGTGCGGACAATACATCTACGCTCCGATTTGCGGGTTGACAGGCTTTTTGGCAAAGCGTCACTCTGCGGCCGCGACACTGCGTTTGGGGAAATGATACGGGGGCAGGCCGCATGGGGTGGCGGCACAGGCGAACCTGCGTTTCTGGACTGGCGATCGGGGCAACTACTATTTGGCGGCGTCTCTCTCCCTCACGGGCTTTTTCTTCCGCATCAGCGGGTCTCGCGCGAACTAGTCGAGCAGCCACAGACTGTCGCGCCCGAGGTCGTCGAACACCATGCCGAGAACCAAGACTGTCGCGCCCGAGGTCGTCGAACACCATGCCGAGAAACCACTGGGGAGCTCTCAGACCTCCGCCGACGCGGCGGAAACTGCGCCGCCGCAGCCGCCTCCCGCCGAAACCGTAGAGGCCCGTCCCGGCGACACGCCGCTCAAACTGTTGGCCCGAGTCGGGGTCACCCCGGAGGATGCGCAAGAGGCGGCGCGGCTGCTGGCCCGCGTGTGGGATCCGCGTGATCTGCGGCCAGGGCAGCGGGCGGCGGTGCTGACGCAATCCGACCGGCTGCTAAGTTTTCGCCTAGCGCTGGCGCCGGATCGCGACATTGTCGTGGCGCGAGACCATACCGGCGGCTTTGTCGTCGAGGACCAGGACCGGCCGACGCGCGAGGTGCCGACGCTCGGCAGCGGCACGATCCACACAAGCCTTGCCGCCGCGGCGGACCGGGCCGGCGTACCGTCCGGCGTCCTCGCCGAGATGATCCGCGCCTTCAGTTACGACGTCGATTTCGCAGCGCGAAATTCATCCCGGCGACACGTTTACCGTACTGTACGACCGGATCGAGGACGAATTCGGCCGTCCGACGCGGCTCGGGCAGATGGCCTACGCCGAGATGGTGCTCGACGGCCGTTCGATCCGGCTGTTCCGCTTTACGCCGAACGACGGTGAACCCGGCTATTTCACCGGCGACGGCGAAAACACGCGCAAACCGCTGCTGCGCACACCGATCGACGGGGCGCGGCTGAGTTCGGGGTTCGGCATGCGGCTGCATCCGATCCTCGGCTATTCGCGCATGCACCGGGGGGTCGATTTCGCGGCGCCAAGCGGCACCGAGATCTACGCCGCCGGCGATGGCACGGTGGTTCAGGTCGGCCGGGTCAACGGCTACGGCAACTATGTCGAGGTCAAGCACAACGAGCAGTACACAACCGCCTACGCCCATTTGAGCCGCTTCGCGCGCGGCCTCAAGGAGGGCGAGCAGGTGCGCCAGGGCGAAATTATCGGCTATGTCGGCATGACCGGCAGCGCGACCGGGCCGCATCTGCATTACGAGGTGCACGACCACGGTGCGGCGGTCGATCCGCAGAGCATCAAGATGCCGGCCATGACGCGCCTCGCCGGCGCCGAGCTGGAGGCGTTCGAGGCATACCGCGCGGTTGTCGAGAACCGGCTGATCGATCTGCGTCAGGACCTGATCGCACAAGCTGCCTGCCGCGGAACCAGGTGCTGAGCCGGGTCAGGCCGCGTCGGCACCGTAATATAACATCACGGTGTGCCGCGCCTCGGCGAAGAACAGCCAGCGCTCGACAACAAGGCCGAGCGCCGCGCTCGCCACGGCCAGCCCGGCAAGGAGCATGCCGATCCACCCGACGACGAACAGTGCGGCCAGGGTCAGCGCGGCGGGCAGCGCGAAGGCGGCGACCCGCGCGACGAGGCGCAGGCGGGTGCGGTGCTTGCGGGCGATCCGGAACCCCATTTCCTGCAGCAGGTAATTGTCCTGTGTGTGTGGCGGTTCGAGCATGCGGACCCGGCCGCCTCGACCGAGTGCGGTGGCGCTTGCGACATCAGGCAGCGCCGATGTCGTGTCGATGAAGCTGCCAGTAGGCTTCCTTCAGCGCCCAGGCAACGGCCGCCGCGAGGACGGTCAGGATCGCGATGCCGACCGGCCAGGCCACCCAGAAACGGATGATCAGGTGGAGCAGCAGAAAGCCTTCCATCACCGCCAGGGCAAAATAGTTCGGCACGGTCCAGCGGTTACGCCACTGATGAATCGGCTTCAGAGAGGCGTAGATCATCCCGGTGCAGTAGATCGTCGCGGCCGAGAGCGCCGCCGCGAGGATGCCACACAGGCCAAAAAAGCCCCAGATGACGTCGAAAAAAACCCAGCCGATCCCGAAGATTATCGCCGGGATCGCCGTCGCGACCGACAGCACCCCCTCGCGCGACAGCCAGGACGAGCGCCATTGCGAGAAGGCGCGCCAGGCGCGCTCGGGGCGCCCGAGGTGGAATACCGAGGAGGCGAGGCCGCCAGCCGCGAACACCAACGCGGTCCCGAGGCCGGCAAGCCCGAACAGCGGATCGACCGGCAGCAGCGCGAGCGGTACGCCGAGCCCGAGCAGGAACAAGAGGCCGAAACCCGCACCGGCGGCGGTCGTGAACAGGACAATCGAGAAGGTCGGATGCATGTGCTGCCGTGTCGGAAAAGGGGGGCGGGGGCAATTCCGTGCAATTCCCTGCCGCCAGGGAACTTCTTCATCGATCGCCGCCGCCGCCCGCGAAAAAGCCAGCAAAAACACGGCACTCGTTGCATATTCCCGGCGCCGCGAACAGAGAAAATTTTCTCCGAACAGGGAGCGCGACAGGATAGAGCAGGGAAACCGGGTGGCACGGAAACCACAATTACGAATTGCGCAATTACGTCCGTATCGGCACGCTTCGCCCGTCTTGCAAGCCCTGCTATCCGCCGATGGCCCGCCGTCTTACCGCGACAGCAGCCGATCGACCCAGCGCAAGAGGCCGCTCGTCGCGGTAACCGGGTACGGCTCGGCCTCGGCGGCGGCGAAATCGGGGGCGTGCCGGTGGCGGCTTGGCGGCAGGTATTTGTTGACCGGGCGATAGCCGAGTTCGGGCATCAGATCCTTACCGCCGCGCGTCGCGACGAGGTCGGAAACGGAAGAATTCGGGTCGCCGAGATCGCCGAAGAACCGTGCCTTGGTCGGGCACACCATGACGCAGGCCGGCTGGCGCTCCTCGACCCCGAGGTTCTCGTTGTAGATGCGGTCGATGCACAGGGTGCATTTCTTCATGACGCCTTCGTCGGCATCGAACTCGCGCGCGCCGTACGGGCAGGCCCACGAGCACAGCTTGCAGCCGATGCAGATACTCTCGTTGACCAGCACGATTCCGTCCTCGGCCCGCTTGTACGAGGCGCCGGTCGGACAGACCGTAACGCAGGCCGCGTCCTCGCAATGCAGGCACGATTTCGGGAAATGCACGGTGCGGGCGCCCTCCCCTGCCCCGTCCACCCCGTCGCGGCGCGAGCCGGTTTCCTCGAACGAATGGATGCGATTGAACCACACGCCCCAGGCGCCGTCCTCGTAGGCGTTGAAGTCGGGCAGCGGCCCCATGTGACCGCCGATGTTCCACTCCTTGCAGGCGGTCGCGCAGGCGTGGCAGCCGACGCACAGATCAAGGTCAATGACGAGACCGAGCTTTTTCTGACCCGGCATCGGGCGCGGCAGGTCGGTCATCGCGCGCCCCCTTGCTGCGAGTCGCCGCCCTCGGGACCGGCGAACGCGCCGCCGTAGCGGACGATGTCGGGAGCCGGCCGCAGCGAGGGGGGATGGTGCAGGGTCGTAAAGCGCGGCGCGCTGTGCCCGGCTTCGGCGGCGGGCGCCTTTTCGACGCAGACGCGCAGATCGTACCAGGCGGCCTGACCGGTGATCGGGTCGGCGTTTGCCAGACCGTCGGCGGCGGCGTCCATTGGAGGCGGCAACAGGTCGGAAATTAGGTGGTTGAGCAAAAAACCTTTCGTGAATTCGGGCGAGTCGGGAGCAAGATTCCAGGCGCCGCTGCGTTTGCCGATCGCGTTCCAGGTCCACACTGTGTCCGGGTTGACCCCGTCCATCAGCTTGATCTGCGCCTCGATACGGCCTGAATGGCTCGAAACGTAGACCCAATCGTCGTCGTCGAGGCCCAATGCGTGGGCGGTCGCGCGGTTGATGAACAGCCGGTTCTGTCCCAGGATCTGACGCAGCCAGGCATTCTGCGAGTGCCAGGAATGGTACATCTGCATCGGGCGCTGCGTGATCGCGTGCAGCGGGAAGCCGGCCAGTTCGATGCGCGCCTCCTCTAACGGCGGATACCAGAACGGTAGCGGGTCGAAATAGGTTTCGATGCGGGCGCGGTCTTTTTCCGGCGGCACCGCGGTTCCGTGTCCCTGCGCGGCGAGACGAAAGCGCTGCAGAGTCTCGACGTAGAGCTGCAACGTGATTGGCTCGGGGGCGCCGATCAGCCCCATTGCGGTCGCGGTTTCGAGATAGGCCTTGTTGGCGTGCTTGTAATAGAGCTGCTCCGGCGGCAGTTCGTATTTCCAAAAGCAGCCGTTCGCGACATAGCGGTCGAGCTGTTTCGGGTTCGGCGCGCCCCTGCCCTGAGATTCGCCGTCGTCACCGCGCCAGCCGGCGAGCGGCCCGATGCCGGGGGTGCGCTCGTGCAGCGCGATGTAGTCCTTGTAGCCTCCGGGATAGCGCGGCGCGCCATCGGAATTGACAAAGGCCGGCAATCCGAGCCGGGCGCCCAATTCGATCAGCACGTCCTGAAACGGGCGGACATCGCGATCCGGTTTCAGGATCGGCTGGCGGATCGAATCGCCGGGGCCGTCGACGCCGCCGATCGGCCGGTCGAGCAGCGAGATGCAGTCCCAGCGCTCGAAGTAGGTGGTATCGGGCAGGATCAGATCGGCGTAGGCGACCGTCTCCGAGTAGTAGGCGTCGGAATAGATGATGCGCGGGATCTTGTATTCGCCGGTGGCGGGATCCTTGTCAGTCAGCATGCGCAGCGTTTCGGGGATGTTCATCGCCGAGTTCCACGCCATGTTGGCCATGTACATGAACAGCGTGTCGATCTTGTACGGGTCGCCCTCCCAACAATTGCGGATCAGCAAGTGCATCAGGCCGTGCGCGGCGATCGGCGCGTCCCACGAAAACGCTTTGTCGATCCGCCCGGGCGTGCCGTCGTCACCGATAATCAAATCCTCGGGACCCATCGGGTAGCCGAGCGGCGCGCCGGGCAGCGGCTGGCCGGCGACAATGCCGCCGGGCTTGCCGGCCGGTCGCGGACCCGGCGGCGCCGGCTTCGGGTACGGCGACTTGTAGCGCCAGCCGCCCGGCACATCGATCGTGCCGATCAGGATCTGCAACAGATGCAGCGCGCGACAGGTCTGGAATCCGTTCGAATGGGCCGAGATGCCGCGCATCGCATGCACCGAAACCGGCCGCCCGCGCATCGTTTCGTGGCGACGGCCGGCCCAGTCGGTCCAGGGCGTTGCGATCTCGATTTCCTCTTCGAAGGCCGTGCGCGCGATTTCGCCCGCGAGAGCGCGGATGCGGGCGGCCGGGATGCCGCACACCGGCGCCACTTTGTCCGGCGCATATTGCGGGGCGAGATAGCGCTCGGCAATCAGCTGGAAGACCGGGACGGCGCGGCGGCCGTCGGGCAAAGTCGCATCGCCCACGATGCGCGCCTCTACCCCGGCCTGTTTCGCGCTCGCGAGGTCGCCTTGCGCGCTCAGCACCAGCGGGTCGCCGGATTCATTGCGGGCGAAGAGGCCGTCATCGGCGGTGCCGGGGTCCCGGATGACCAGCCAGGCGGCGTTGGTGTAGCGACCGAGATAGGCGAGATCGATGTGGTCGGTGCGCAAGAGTTCGTGGACGAGCGACAGCACGAACAGCCCGTCGGTGCCGGGGCGGATGCCGATCCATTCGTCGGCGATCGCCGAATAGCCGGTGCGCACCGGGTTGACCGAGATGAACTTGGCGCCGCGCCGCCGGAGACCGGACAGCGCGAGCTTGATCGGGTTCGAATCGTGGTCCTCGGCAACGCCGAACATCAGGAAGAACTTGGTGCGCTCCCAGTCGGGCTCGCCGAATTCCCAGAAGCTGCCGCCTATCGTGTACATGCCCGCCGCGGCCATGTTGACCGAGCAGAACCCGCCATGGGCGGCGAAATTCGGCGTGCCGAACTGCGTCGCCCAGAACCCGGTCAATGACTGGCTCTGATCGCGCCCGGTAAAGAAGGCGAGTTTTTTCGGGTCGTCGGCGCGGATTTTGGACAGCCACGACAGCGCCGTCGCGATCGCCTCGTCCCACTCGATCTCGCGGAACTCGCCGGCGCCGCGCTCGCCGACCCGCAGCAATGGCTTGGTCAGCTTGGCCGGCGAATATTGCTGCATGATGCCCGAGGCGCCCTTGCCGCAAATGACGCCGCGATTGACCGGGTGCCTGGGGTTGCCCTCGATAAAGCGGATACCGCCGTCTTTCAGATGCACTTTGATGCCGCAGCGGCAGGCGCACATATAGCAGGTCGTGTATTTAACCTCGTCGGAGATGCGGGGCGAAGTGTCGACGTCCTCCTTCGGCGACCAGTAGTCGCGCCAGATTTCTAGCAGACTCATCCTGATCAGGGTTCCTTCGGTTTGGCCGCCTCGGAATTAGGTATTGTATCGTTGCCGCGCTCGTCACGCGCTACTGCTTTCGCGCCGCTATCGTTTTTTTCCGCTTCGGGCGGCGGCGGGGTGCTGTCCACCGGCAGACCGGCTTCGTGGTAGAAGCGCGCCGCGCCCGGGTGAAGCGGGACCGACAGCCCGTCGAGCGCGCGGTCCAGGCGAATCTCGCTGCCGGTCGGTTCGACCACGCTCAGCAGTTTTGCCGTGGCCGGATTCCACAACGATTTGGTTATCGCGTAGACAAGATCAGGATCGATGCGGCTGTTGACCAGCCACAGCACCGAGAAGCCGATTGTCGGGGTCGGTGTATCGACCCCCGGATAAGCGCCCGCCGGAATCACCGTCAGCCGGTAGCGGCCAAAATCCTTTTTCAGCCGCTCGACGATTTCGCCCTCGATCGGGATCAGTCGGATCGGCATGCTGGCGGCAAGATCGCGGACCGCCGGAACCGGGGCGCCGCCCACGATGAACATGGCGTCGATCGTTCCGGCCTTAACTTCGGCCGCCCCCGGTCCAGGACGCAGATTTTTTTGAACGACCTCGTCCTTGTTGTACCCAGCCGCCTCGAACAAGACGGCCGCGTCGGCGGCGCTGCCCGAGCCGGCCTCGCCGACCGCGACCGTCTTGCCCTTGAGATCAGCCAGCGAGCGGATCGGACCTTCGGCCCGGACGACGAGGTGTGCCACGGCGGGAAACAGGCTGCCGATCGCGCGCAACTCCGGCAACGGGCCTCCCTCGGAGAATAACCTGACACCCGCATAGGCCCAGCCGGCGAGATCGGCCTGCGCCAGGCCCAACTCGATGTCGCCGCGATTGATCAGCCTGAGATTGCCGATCGACCCCGATGTCGCCTGCGCGACAGCGACCAGACCGGGAACGCCGCAGGTGCCGCCGCGACCGCAGGGCGGTCCCTCCGTCGGACCGGACACCGCGCTGGCGAGGATGCCGCCGATCTCGAAAAAGCTGCCGCCGGTCGCCGCCGTGCCGATCCGGAAAAAGGCCGGTTCGGATACTCCCTCCGCCGCTCTCGGCTGAGCCTGCGCGAGAGCGGTCAGCGCGCAGGCGATAAACAAGCCGGCGAGCAAAAGGCCGCACCAGCGCCGCCAATCGGCGCGGTCCGTATGCAGCGGGGCAGCCATGGGCGATAACACCATCGTGGACTGTTCATTGCAACCCGAGCTTCACGGCTTTTTTTTGTCAGATTGGTGGAAATCAAGCTGAACGGCGCTTATGACGCACCGCGGATGCGCCGACCGCGGGGAACGCGGGTATACGCCCGCTGTGCGCGGATTTCGAGCGGGCGGTGACGTGGCTCTCGCAAGCCTCCGCACCGCCGGAAAACGACACCATAGCGGACTCGGCGATCCAATGAGTTCCGTTTATAAGAGTGATCCGCAGCAGGTCTCTTTTCGAAAGAACGAATTGGGAGGTGGGGGTAATATGGCTGTGCAGATTGAGCGTGTTCTGCGGCACGCACGAAATCCCCAATATCTGCCCAGCCTGTTCTGGAAGAACATCAAATATGCGTATGACTCCCGGCGGCCGAGTTATTGGAGTGGACGCGCCATTCGCTTCGCCGACCGGGGACGCTACGGGGAAGCGCTGGACTGCTATGATCGTGCGCTCGCGATAAGGAGCGACATTCCGCAGATATTGGTTAATCGCGGCAGAACGCTGCGGTTTCTCGAGCGTGCGGAGGAGGCCGAACCAGGATTACGTGAGGCGTTGCGTCTGCAGCCGGACCTTGCCGAGGCATATACCGAACTGGCGCGCGTGCTCGACTGCCGGGGACGCTTCGATGAAGCCGAAGCATGCGCGCGCACGGCGCTGCGCCTGCGGCCGGAGGATGCGGTTGCTCATTGTACGCTCGCGTACATACTCTACCATCTTGGGCGCCCTGCCGAAGCCCAGGCGAGGTGCCGCATAGCACTGCGTCTGCGGCCGGAGACACCCCAGTGGCGGGCGTTTCTTGGCCGCGCGCTACTGCTGGACGGGCAGTTGGAGGAAGGTTGGAAGGAATTCGAATGGCGTCTGCTGAACAATCCCAAGCTCAGGGTGCGCCATCTTTTGGAGGTGCCGCGGTGGAGCGGTGAAGCGATCCGAGATCGCGAGATTCTACTGGTCGCCGACCAAGGGTTTGGAGACACTCTGCATTTCTGCCGCTATGTCCCGCAGATTGCCGCGCGTGCCGAGAGGACAATTTTCTTTGTTCAGGATCCCCTGGTGCGATTGCTATCCCGGTTGCCCGGTGCAATCGAGATTATTCACGCGGGAGACCAACCGCCCTCCTTCGATTTGTGGTGCGCGTTGACAAGTCTGCCGGATGCGCTCGGCACCACTCTGGAAACCATTCCGGGGACAACGCCCTACCTCACGGCAGAGCCCGCGGATATCGGCCGCTGGCGCGAGCGGCTGGCGGAACTTGCCGGCCTGCGGGTTGGATTGTGCTGGGCGGGTGGGAATTTCAAGGGCCAGATTGACTGGGATCGGCGCCGCTCGATCACTCTCAAGACCCTGGCGCCGCTCGGCGGAATATCGGGGGTGCAGTTCATCTCATTGCAAAAGGGCCCGCCGGCGGCCGAGGCAACGCGTCCGCCCGCGGGCATCGAGGTGCATGACTTCACGGTGGATCTCATTGACTTTGCCGACACGGCGGCACTCATCGAGAACCTCGATCTGGTCATCAGCGTCGATACGGCGGTTTTGCACCTTGCCGGGGCGCTCGGCAAACCGGTTTGGCTGTTGAACCGCTTCGACACCTGCTGGCGCTGGCTGCAAAACCGGGACGACAGTCCCTGGTATCCTTCGCTGCGCCAGTTTCGCCAGCCCGCTCCGGGGGACTGGCAGAGTGTGATCAGCCGCGCGCAGGACGCCCTGGAGCGCCTTGCCGCCGGCGACCGCAGCCAACTAAGGGCGCCGGCCGCGGTCAGCTAACCTCAAAACGCCGCGATGGCGGAGCATCTTCGTGCCCGTTCAAAAGAGGGCAAATGCGGAGTTGGCTGCGTTCCGCAAGATGCTCGCCGCTAGCCCGCGCCCAACCGACCTTGCGGAACACCGCCGGCGTCTCGTGCGCTGGGTTCCAGGTCCATCATGCCGAGCGATGTGCTCATTGGATCGCAATAGGTCACCGTTGCTGTCCTACCTGCGACACAATATAGCGGGTGCCGGCAGCAGCGGCGATTTGCGTTCGCGCCAGATGTGATGCATAGTGGCGAGACGGCGAATCGCGGCCCGCGTTCGCCGAAGGGGAGATTACGGCCGGGGATACACCCAAAGCCAGCGGCGGAAAGAGCATTGAGGATGGCATCGGCACGTGAAACAGGCCTTTACGACCCGCGCAACGAACACGACGCCTGCGGCGTCGGCTTTGTCGCGAATATCAAGGGCCGAAAATCGCACGATATCATCCGCCGCGGGCTGCAGATCCTGGTCAATCTCGATCATCGCGGCGCGGTCGGGGCCGACCCCCTGGTCGGCGATGGCGCCGGGTGCATGATCCAGACGCCGGACGCCCTGCTGCGCGACTGGGCGGGAGGGCGCGGAATCGAACTGCCGCCGCCGGGCCGCTACGCGGTCGCGATGTGCTTTCTGCCGATGGACGCAGCCGCGCGCGCCGTCGCGGTTGCCCATTTCGAGCACTTCGTTCGCGTCGAGGGGCAGAGCCTGCTTGCCTGGCGCGAGGTCGGCATCGATACGACCGGGCTGGGCAAGACGGTCATCGAAACGATGCCGTATATCGCGCAGGCGATCGTCGCGGCCGCGCCCGAGATTGCCGACCAGGACCAGTTCGAGCGCAAGATCCTCACGATCCGAAAGCAGGTCCTGAACAGCGTCGGCCGTCTGGCCGACGAGCGCGGCATGCCGGCGCTGCGCGAGCTGTACATGCCGTCCTTCTCGACCCGCACCGTCGTTTACAAGGGGTTGCTGCTCGCACCTCAGATCGAGAGCTTCTACGACGACCTGCGCAACAAGCTGACGGTGTCGGCGCTGGCGCTCGTGCATCAGCGCTTTTCGACGAACACGTTTCCGTCCTGGCGCCTCGCGCATCCGTACCGCTTCATCTGCCACAACGGCGAGATCAACACGGTGCGCGGCAACACGAACTGGATGGCGGCGCGGCGGCAGGCGATGTCCTCGGAACTGCTCGGCGCCGACCTCGAAAAGATGGTGCCGCTGATCGGCCCGAACCAATCCGACACCGCCTGCCTCGACAACGCGCTCGAACTGCTCGTGATCGGCGGCGGCTATTCGCTGCCGCACGCGATGATGATGCTGATCCCGGAGGCGTGGTCCGACCCGCTGATGGATCCCGAGCGCCGCGCCTTTTACGAATACCACGCGGCGCTGATGGAGCCGTGGGACGGGCCGGCGGCGATCGCCTTTACCGACGGAAGGCAGATCGGCGCGACCCTGGACCGTAACGGTCTCCGTCCCGCCCGCTACGTCATCACCGACGACGATCATGTGATCCTCGCCTCCGAGAGCGGGGTGCTGCCGGTCCCGGAGGAGAAGATCGTTCGCAAGTGGCGGCTGCAGCCGGGCAAGATGCTGCTGATCGATCTCGAACAAGGTCGCATCATCGGCGACGAGGAGATCAAGCGGCAGCTCGCCTCCGAGCACCCTTACGACTCCTGGCTGAAGCAGACGCAGTGGAAGCTCGAGGAGATTCCCGATCCGCCCGAGGGAGCCGTGCCGGCCGTGCCGAACGACCCCTCGACCCGGCTCGATCTGCAACAGGCTTTCGGCTACACGACCGAGGACTTTCAGTTCTACCTCGAGCCGATGGCGCAGGAGGGTGACGACCCGGTCGGCTCGATGGGAACCGACACGCCGATCGCGGCGCTGTCGAACCGGCCGAAGCTGCTCTACAACTACTTCAAGCAAAATTTCGCCCAGGTCACCAACCCACCGATCGACCCGATCCGCGAGGAGTTGGTGATGTCGCTGATCTCGATGATCGGACCGCGGCCGAATCTGTTGGGTCACGAGGTCGGCACGCACCACCGGCTCGAAGTCGTGCAACCGATCCTGACCGACGCCGAGCTGGCGAAAATCCGCAATATCGAGCGGCTGGTCGACGGCCGCTTCAAGACCGACACGCTCGACATGACCTGGGTGGCCGCGGAGGGCGCCGACGGCATCGCGCCGGCGCTCGACCGGCTGTGCTCCGAGGCGACCGCGGCAGTCGAGGCCGGGCACAACATCCTGATCCTGTCCGACCGCGCGGTATCGGTCGAGCGGGTGCCGATCCCGGCGCTGCTCGCGACGGCGGCGGTGCACCATCACCTGATCCGCCAGGGACTGCGCACCCGAACCGGCATCGTCGTCGAGACCGGCGAGGCGCGCGAGGTGCACCATTTCTGCGTGCTGGCCGGCTACGGCGCCGAGGCGATCAACCCGTATCTTGCCTTTGCGACGGTGGAACAGATCCGCACCGAAAACGGCCTGCCGATTTCAGCCGAACAGGCCCAGAAGAACTACCTGAAGGCGCTCGCCAAGGGCATCCTGAAGGTGATCTCCAAGATGGGGATCTCGACCTATCAGTCCTATTGCGGCGCGCAGATCTTCGACGCCGTCGGGCTGCAGAGCGAGTTCGTCGAGAAATACTTCACCGGCACCGCGACGACGATCGAGGGATCCGATCTGCGGGCGATCGCCGAGGAGGCGCTGGTCCGCCACGCGCGCGCCTATGGCGACGACCCGCTCTATCGCGAGATGCTCGATCTCGGCGGCGATTACGCATTCCGGCTGCGCGGCGAAGCGCATGCCTGGACGCCGCATAACGTCGCCAAATTACAGCACGCGGTGCGCGGCAATGCTCCCGCCGACTATAAGGCTTTCGCCGACTCGATCAACGATCAGAGCGAGCGGCTGCTGACGATCCGCGGGCTGATGAAGTTCCGTCCGGCGGAGCAGACGGTGCCGCTCGACGAGGTCGAGCCGGCCGCCGAGATCGTGCGGCGCTTCTCGACCGGCGCGATGAGCTTCGGCTCGATCAGCCGCGAGGCGCACACGACGCTGGCGATCGCGATGAACCGCATCGGCGGCAAGTCGAACACCGGCGAGGGCGGCGAGGAGGCCGAGCGCTTCAAGCCGCTGCCGAACGGCGACTCGATGCGCTCGGCGATCAAGCAGGTCGCCTCGGGACGGTTCGGCGTGACGACCGAATATCTCGTCAACGCCGATGTCTTGCAGATCAAGATGGCGCAGGGCGCCAAGCCCGG
Organism: uncultured Alphaproteobacteria bacterium; assembly: GCA_963753665.1. Classification (GTDB taxonomy): domain Bacteria; phylum Pseudomonadota; class Alphaproteobacteria; order ATCC43930; family CGMCC-115725; genus DATARH01. Next base: position 269,507 of record CAVWDC010000005.1, on the reverse strand, counting down.
CGAAGGCGGGCAATTGCCGGGGCGCAAGGTCGACAAGACGATCGCCAGCGTCCGCTATTCGACGCCGGGGGTCGGCCTGATCTCGCCGCCGCCGCACCACGACATCTATTCGATCGAGGATCTGGCGCAGCTGATCCACGATCTGAAGAACGCCAACCCGCGCGCCGACGTATCGGTAAAGCTGGTGTCCGAAGTCGGGGTCGGCACCGTCGCGGCCGGCGTCTCGAAGGCGCGCGCCGACCACGTGACGATCGCCGGCTTCGAGGGCGGCACCGGCGCGAGCCCGCTGACCTCGCTGACGCATGCCGGCTCCCCGTGGGAGATCGGCCTCGCCGAGACGCAGCAGACGCTGGTGCTCAACGGCCTGCGCGGCCGCATCGCGGTGCAGGTCGATGGCGGCCTCCGCACCGGGCGCGACGTCGTCGTCGGCGCGCTGTTGGGGGCCGACGAGTTCGGCTTCGCGACGGCGCCGCTGATCGCCGCCGGGCTGCATCATGATGCGCAAGTGCCATCTGAACACCTGCCCGGTCGGCGTCGCGACGCAGGACCCGGTGCTGCGCAAGAAATTCACCGGGCAACCGGAGCACGTGATCAACTACTTCTTCTTCGTCGCCGAGGAAGTGCGCGAGCTGATGGCAACGCTCGGCTTCCGGACAGTCGACGAGATGGTCGGCCGGGTCGACCGGCTCGACATGGCCCCGGCGATCAACCACTGGAAGGCGAAAGGGGTCGATCTGTCGCGTCTGCTGTATCAGCAGCCGGCCCAGCCAGGTGTCGCGATCTATCATTGCGAGCGGCAGAATCACGGGCTCGACAAGGCGCTCGACAACGAGCTGATCGCCGCGGCCGCGCCGGCGCTCGAACGCGGCGAGCCGGTGCGGATCGAAAAGCAGATCCGCAACGTCCACCGCACGGTCGGGGCCATGCTGTCGGGCGAGGTGGCGCGCCGCCATGGCCATGCCGGCCTGCCCGAGGACACGATCTGGGCGCGCTTCGACGGCAATGCCGGGCAGAGCTTCGGCGCTTTCCTGGCGCACGGCGTGACGCTCGAACTGTTCGGCGACGCCAACGACTATGTCGGCAAGGGCCTGTCGGGCGGGCGCGTGATCGTGCGCCAGCCGCCGGAGGCAAGGCGCGAGCCGACCGAGAACATCATCGTCGGCAACACCGTGCTGTACGGCGCGATCGCCGGCGAGGCGTATTTCGAGGGTGTCGCCGGCGAGCGTTTCGCGGTGCGCAACTCGGGCGCCGTCGCGGTCGTCGAGGGCACCGGCGATCACGGCTGCGAATACATGACCGGCGGCGTCGTCGTCGTGCTCGGCGACACCGGGCGCAATTTCGCCGCCGGCATGTCGGGCGGCATCGCCTATGTCTACGACCCGCGCGGCGGCTTCCGCAATGTCTGCAACCTCGCGGGGGTCGATCTCGAACCGGTGGCCTGCGACGATGGCGACGCCGACGAGGCCGACCGGCCACGCCAGCGCGCGCCGAGCGTGCGCGACAGCGGCATGGGCGACCTGCTGCGCTTCGACGCCGAGCGGCTGCGCATCCTGATCGAACGCCACCTGCTCTACACCGGCAGCGCCCGCGCCCGCCGCCTGCTCGACGATTGGGACAATACCGTTGCGTCGCTTCGTCAAGGTGATGCCGCGCGACTACCGCCGCGCGCTGCTCGAGCTGCGCACCGAGCGCGACACGGCGCGGATGGCGGCGGCGGAGTAGACGCTCCTGCCATGTCCTCGGTGGAAGCTTAAACTTGGCCATCTGCGTCCTCCATCCTCGAAACTGAGGAAACGCAAATAGCGGCGCCAAGGCCAGTGTGACGTGTGAGACATCGTCCGCACGACCGTTGATGCCGGGTCTCGCCTGGGGCAGTATCGATACTAGTCAGCATTATTGACCGGCTTTGCGCCGGGCGATCGTCAAGGGCATGTTCATGGGCAAGCCGACCGGATTTCTGGAGATCGAACGCGCCGATCGCGGCTATGAAAAGCCGGCGGTGCGCAAGCAAAGTTGGGGCGAGTTCGTCCATCCGCTGCCCGAGCCGGCGCTGCGGGCGCAGGCGGCGCGCTGCATGGATTGCGGCATCCCGTTCTGCCACAAGGGCTGCCCGGTCAACAACCTGATCCCGGACTGGAACGATCTGGTCTATCGCGACCAGTGGCGCGAAGCCTGGATCGCGCTGCATTCGACCAACAATTTTCCGGAATTCACCGGCCGCATCTGCCCGGCGCCGTGCGAGGCGGCCTGCACGCTCAACATCGACGACAACCCGGTCACGATCAAGACGATCGAATGCGCGATCGTCGATCGCGGCTGGGAGGAGGGCTGGATCGCGCCGCTTGTGCCGGAGCGGCGCACCGGCAAGCGCGTCGCGGTGGTCGGCTCCGGGCCGGCCGGCATGGCCTGCGCGCAGCAGCTGGCGCGCGCCGGCCACGCCGTGACGCTGTTCGAGAAGGCCGACCGCATCGGCGGGCTGCTGCGCTACGGCATCCCCGACTTCAAGATGGAGAAACGGCTGATCGACCGCCGCATCGAGCAGATGGCGGCCGAGGGGGTCGAGTTCCGCACCGGCGTCGAGGTCGGGGCCGACGTTGCCGTCAGCGAGCTGCTGGCGCAATACGACGCGGTGGCGATGACCGGCGGCGCCGAACTGCCGCGCGATCTGGAAGTGCCCGGGCGCGATCTCGCCGGCATCCATTTCGCGATGGATTTCCTGACGCAGCAGAACAAGCGCGTTGCCGGCGACGACGAGGCCAAGGCGGCGCCGAACGGCACGATCACCGCGGCCGGCAAGCATGTCATCGTGATCGGCGGCGGCGATACCGGCTCGGACTGCATCGGCACCTCGAACCGGCAGGGCGCGCTGTCGATCACCCAGCTCGAAATCCTGCCGAAGCCGCCGGAGCACGAGAACAAGGCGCTGACCTGGCCGGACTGGCCGCTGAAGCTGCGCACCTCGTCGTCGCACGAGGAAGGCTGCGAGCGCGACTGGGCGGTGCTGACCAAGCGCGCGCTCGGCTCGAACGGACGTGTCGAGGCGCTGGAATGCGTGCGCGTCGAATGGGCCAAGGGCGGCGACGGCCGCTGGACGATGCAGGAAGTCCCGGACAGCGCGTTCCAGCTCAAGGCCGATCTGGTGCTGCTGGCGATGGGCTTTCTCGGGCCGCGCGAGCCGGGCTGGTCGAGCAGGCCGGCGTCGCGCTCGATCCGCGCGGCAATGTTGCGGCCAATACATTCGACTACAAGACCTCGGTGCCGAAGGTGTTCGCGGCCGGCGACATGCGGCGCGGCCAGTCGCTGGTCGTCTGGGCGATCCGCGAAGGCCGGCAATGCGCGCGCGCGATCGACGAGTTCCTGATGGGCTCCAGCAAACTGCCGCGGTAGACAGCAACCCGGGGTGAATTGACAGGTACCCGGCCGGTCACCATACTTCGCCGCTTTCCCGCTCGATGATGCGGCGGGGACGGTTTGGCCGTCCCGCCGTGGCGAGGAGAGTGACACATGCGCGATCCCGGCAACAAGCGCCGGTCCGGAACAGCAGCGGCGGCAGCATGGCTGCGCGCCAGGCGACGACGACGATAGCTGGCGTCGAACACGCCCGCCTGATCCGACTTTCGCCAAATCTGTCGCGCTGGAGAACGCCCGTGATTACACCCGTAATGCCGACCTATGCCCGGTGGGATGTCGCCGCCGAGCGGGGCGAAGGCTGCTATCTTTACGCCGCGGACGGCCGCAAATTTCTCGATTTCACCAGCGGCATCGCCGTCACCTCGCTCGGTCATTGCCATCCGCATCTGATCGATGCGGTGACCGAGCAGGCCCGAAAACTGTGGCACGTCTCGAACCTGTTCCAGATCCCGGGGCAGCAGCGCCTTGCCGAGCGGCTGGTTGCAAACAGCTTTGCCGACACCGTGTTTTTCAACAATTCGGGGGCCGAGGCGGTCGAGCTGTCGATCAAGGTCGCCCGCAAGTACCAGTCGCATATCGGCCATCCCGAGCGTTACCGGGTAATCGGCTGTCACGGCTCGTTCCACGGCCGCAGCTTCGCGACCTTGGCTGCCGCCGGCGCCGAGGCGTACCTAAAAGGGTTCGGCCCGGTCATGGAGGGTTTCGACCACGTCGCCTTCAACAACCTGAACGAGATGCGCGCCGCCATCACCGAGCACACGGCGGCGATCCTGGTCGAGCCGGTGCAGGGCGAGGGCGGCGTGCGCGCGCCCTCCGCGGACTATCTGAAGGGCCTGCGCGGCGATCTGCGACGAGTTCGGGCTGCTGCTCGTCTATGACGAGGTGCAATGCGGCATGGGGCGCACCGGCAAGCTGTTCGCGCACGAATGGGCCGGCGTGCCGCCGGACATCATGGCGGTCGCGAAGGCGCTCGGCAACGGGTTCCCGATCGGCGCGTGCCTCGCGACCGAAAAGGCGGCGTCCGGCATGGTCGCCGGAACGCACGGCTCGACGTTCGGCGGCAACCCGCTGGCGGTCGCGTGCGGCAACGCGGTGCTCGACGTGATGCTGGAGCCCGGCTTTTTCGAGCGGGTGGACCGGACAGCGCGGCTGCTGCGCGGCCGGCTCGAAGGCTTGTCGCGGATCACCCCAAGCTCTTCGCCGAACTGCGCGGCTCGGGGCTGCTGCTCGGCATCCGCTGCAACGTGACGGCCGGCGATATCGTCGCCAAGCTGCGCGGCGAGGGGCTGTTGTGTCTGACCGCCGGCGACAACGTGTTGCGCATCCTGCCGCCGCTGATCGTCGGCGAGCGCGAGATCGACGAAGCGCATCGGCCTCCTCGACAAGGTGGCGCGGGAATGGCCCGCAGCGTAAGCCGCATCCGGGCAGCTCGCCCAGTATGGCGCCACTGGGTGGCGCCCCCACGGCATGCGACCGGGTGCGCTGCCGCTCGGCGGCGGACGGGAGCCCGGCCCGCCGCGGCATTTCCTCGATATCGACCGGCACGAGACGGCCGAGCTGCGGCACATGCTCGATCTCGGCTTCGCCTACAAGAACGGCCGGCGCGACCGGCCGCTCGAAGGCAAGACGCTGGCGATGATTTTCGAGAAGCCCTCGACGCGCACCCGCGTCAGCTTCGAGGTCGCGATGCGCCAGCTCGGCGGCGACGTGATCGTGCTCGACACCGCCGAGCAGCCAGCTCGGCCGCGGCGAGACGATCGCCGACACGGCGCGCGTGCTGTCGCGCTATGTCGACGCGATCATGATCCGCACCAACCATGCCGAAAAGCTCGATGAACTGGCGCGGCACGCGACCGTGCCGGTGATCAACGGGCTGACCGACGCGTCGCATCCGTGCCAGATCATGGCCGACGTGATGACGCTGCAGGAAAAGAAGGGGCCGGTCGCCGATGCCGTTGTCGCCTGGAGCGGCGACGGCAACAACGTCGCGGTCAGCTGGCTGCATGCCGCGGTGCGGTTCGGTTTCGAGCTGCGGCTGGCCTGCCCCGACGAGCTGCGCCCGCCGCCGCCGGTCATCGATTGGGCACAGCGCGAGGGCGCCCGCGTCCGGCTGTTCCGCGAGCCGGCGGAGGCGGTCAGCCGGCGCCGATTGCGTCGTCACCGATACGTGGGTCTCCATGGGGACCGACGACGCGGTGAACCGGCACAATCTGCTGGCGCCGTACCGGGTCGACGAAGCGCTGATGGCAAAAGCCAAACCCGACGCCATATTCATGCACTGTCTTCCGGCCAAGCGCGGCGAGGAGGTCACGGCGGGGGTCATCGACGGCCCGCAATCGGTCGTCTGGGACGAGGCGGAAAACCGGCTGCATGTCCAAAAGGGCATCCTGGCCTGGTGCCTGGCGTGACGCTGCACGCTCCTCTCCCGCACGGCGGGAGAGGGTCAGCCGCACGGCTGCTGCGGCCGATGTGGAGGTGGCGGCTGTCCGCAATGGACCTCGACACCTGCGCATCGCTTCGCGATGGCCTCGCGCCTGTCCTGGCGATGCGGGAGAGGGTCGATCACAGCGGAGTTGCATTTGCCTGCCGAAATCGACACACGACCCGACGATCTGATCCAGCCGTTCCGCATCGATCCGTTCGCGCTGCGCGGGCGGCTGGTGCGGCTCGGACCGACGGTCGACCGCATCCTGTCGCAGCACGACTACCCCGAGCCGGTGGCGGCGGTCCTCGGCGAGGCGATCACGCTGGCGGTCGTGCTTTCCGGCATGCTCAAATACGACGGCATCTTCACGCTGCAGACCAAGAGCGACGGGCCGGTCAAGCTGATCGTCGCCGACGTCTCGACCGAGGGCGCGGTGCGCGGCTATGCGCAATACGATCGCGACCGGCTCGACAGCGGCGCCGGCCGCGCGGTTCCGCAGCCGGCGGCAGCCCGTCGGTGCCGGAGCTGATCGGCTCGGGATACATCGCGTTCACCGTCGACCAGGGCGAGCACACCGAGCGCTATCAGGGCATCGTCGAGCTGACCGGGGCGACCCTCGCCGAATGCGCGCAGCATTATTTCCGGCAATCGGAGCAGATCCAGGCCGGCATCGAATTGTCGGTGGCGCGCGCGGGCGAGAACGGCGCGTGGCGCGCCGGCGGTCTGATGCTGCAGCGGGTGCCGCCCGAGGGCGGCTACACGGTCATCGCCGACGATGTCGAGGACGGCTGGCGGCGCGCGATGGTGCTGATGAGCTCGGCGACCCCGGACGAGCTGGTCGATCCCGAACTGTCGCCGCGCCGCCTGCTGTTCCGCCTGTTCCACGAGGACGGCGTCCGGGTGTTCGAGACGCATCCGCTGGAGGCGCGCTGCCGCTGCTCGCGCGAGCGCATCGCCGGCATCCTGCGCTCCTTGCCGCGGCAGGACATCGAGGAGATGCGCGCGGAGCCGGTGACGACCGTGACCTGCGAATTCTGCAACACGACGTACCACTTCACGGCCGACGATCTGGCGCCGCTCGATTCTGTAGGCAACGGCCTCGGCGTGCGCTTCAGGCGGCCCCTCCAAATATAGTGAATTTTCGCCAGACACCAAAAATGCTTGCCTGAAAGCCATCACTCTTGGCAGCATCAAATCTGATGGCGCGGCGAAGCGGTGGATTACGACGGGACTTTCGCCGGAATCGTGCGACCTGCGCTGCCTTTCAGCAATTGGAGGGCGGAATAGCACAGCGCATTCCGCCAAAAACGGTGGGCACCGCCAAACGGCGGATTACGCTCCGCTCATCCGCCCTACGCCTCGCCACCCCGTTCAGCCGGCCGCGATCGCGTAGCAGTCGCGCACGCCTTCGGGCAGGCGGCTTTCGCTCCAGCTCTTGCCGCCGTCGCTGGTGCCGAACATCTGGCCGACGCGCGAGACCGCGTAGACCTGGTTCGGGTCGCGCGGATGGATCGTCACGCCCATCATCGTCGCGTCGGCCTTGATGTCGTGGTCGAAGCGCTTCCAGGTCTTGCCGACATCGTCGCTGCGCCAGACCGAGCCGTCGGTCGAGCGCGCCGCCGGGCTGAGCGCCGCGTACAGCACCTTCGGGTCGTGCGGCGAGGTGCGGATGTCGCGGCCGTAGGTCAAGGGCGAGAAGCGGCCGATCTCCATGTCCTCCCAATGCTCGCCGCGGTCGCTGCTGCGGAACAGCCCCATGCGGTTGGCGAGGAACACGGTGCCGGGCGCCGCCGCGCTGCACGCCAGCGCGTGGCCGTCGAGCATGCCCTCGATCTCGGTCTGGCTGCCGATGCGGCTGCGGTATTTCGGCTCCTCGCAGAAGCGGATCAGATCGGCGGTGCAGTCCTCCCAGCTCTCGCCGGCGTTGCGGCTGCGCATCGCGCCGTTGGCTTCGAGCGTCGCGAAGACGTCGTCGGGCGAATTCGGATCGACGTCGAGCCGCATCACGCGGCAGGCGAACGCCATGATGACCCGGTCGGGCAGGCCCGGATCGGCGAGCTTCTTCCAGTTGTCGCCGCCGTCGTCGCTGCGATAGACGTGGATCGGGCTGGCGCCGGCGTAGATCCGCTTCGGGTTGCTCGGGATGCACCAGGATCGACCAGGTGTCGGGGTCGCCCGGCACGTTCAGCTTCTCGAACTTGCCGCCGCGATTGGTGCTGCGGAAGATGCCCTTGGTGCTGCCGACATAGATCGTGTCGTGGTCGTTCGGATGCACCGTGACCGCGTGCACCTCGGCATCCTCGGGCAGCCCGCCGCCGAGCTTCTCCCAGCGATTGTCGCCGGCCGCCTGGCGGAAAACTCCCCCCAGATTGCCGCTATGCGACATGCCGACCGTGCCGGCGACGCCGACATAAACATGCGTGTTGTCCGCCATGGTTTCCTCTCCGCCAGCTCTCATTCAGCCGAAGGCGATCATAGCGCCGTCTTCGCGGTTGTCGAAAAACTTCGCAGGCTCGTTATGGTGCGCGCGAATTTGCGGGAGGACGCGATGAGCGACAGGCGGGCAACGGAGCGGCGGCGGATCGGCAAGGACGGGCCGGAGGTATTGGCGATCGGGCTCGGCTGCATGTCGCTGTCGGGCACCTACGGGACGAGCGACGACGAGGCCGGGATCGAGCTGATCCATCGCGCGATCGATCTCGGGGTCGATCATTTCGACAGCTCCGACATGTATGGCTGGGGCCAGAACGAGGAGCTGATCGGCCGCGCGCTCAAGGGAAAGCGGCGCGACAACCTCGTGATCACGACCAAATTCGGCCAGACGCAGAACCCCGGCGGCGCCAACGGCGTCAACGGCCGCCCCGAATACGTCCGGCAGGCCTGCGACGCGAGCCTGAAGCGGCTCGGCCTCGACGTGATCGACCTGTATTACCAGCACCGGGTCGATCCCGACGTGCCGGTCGAGGACACGGTCGGCGAGATGAGCCGGCTCGTCGAGCGCGGCAAGGTGCGCTTTATCGGGCTGTGCGAGGCGCGGCCGGAGCGGCTGCGCAAGGCGCATGCGGTGCACCCGATCGCCGCCGTGCAGAGCGAATTCTCGCTGCTTTATCGCGAGGAGGCGACCGAGACGCGCGAGGCGGTCAAGGATCTCGGCATCTCGTTTGTCGCCTACGCCCCGCTCGGCCGCAGCCTGCTGGCCGGGGTGGTGCCCGATGTCGCCAACCTCGCCGCCGGCGACACGCGCGCCCGCCACCCGCGTTTCGAGGGCGAGAACCTGCAGAAGAACCGCGCTTTGGTCGAACGCGTCGAGGCGATCGCCGCCGACAAGCAATGCACGGTGGCGCAGCTCTCGCTGGCGTGGCTCTTGGCGCAAGGCCCGGACGTGCTGCCGATCCCCGGCACCAAGCGCATCGAGCGGCTCGAGGAAAACCTCGCCGCGCTCGATGTGCGGCTGACGCAGGAGGAAATCGACAGCATCGCCGAGGCCGTGCCGGTCGGCGCCGCCGCCGGCACCCGCTACCCGGCGGGCGGGCATGAAGGGCGTGTATCTCTGACGCATCGGGCGACCGGAGAACTCCGGCGGTGTGGCGGGGTCGGACGATCTTACGTGCCTCGCGGTGACGGCTTCTGGCCGTCTCGCTGCCGGGTACTGCCCGGCCCGGCGGCGTCGCGGACTCGCCGCCAGCGCTGTGTCGCGGCGACGCGACCGACGACATGCCGCGGGAGATACCGGAATCGCTCGTGCCGGCGGCGGTGCGGCTGTTCGGCCTCGAGGCGATGCCGGCCGGAGCAGGTCAGGCGCTCGACGCTGTATCGCTGCGTCGAGGGGCGGACGCTGATCTGCAATCTCGGGGCGAACCTGCCCTGCGGCAAGGCGAATACGAGCCGCGATCTGCCGGCGGCCGACGCATGGTGCGCCGAGAACCCGGGGTCGGATTTCATTCCGATGTACATCACCGGACACGACACGATCTATCGCTGGCGCTGTGATGGGGCGAAGGCGGCCACGTCGGGCGAGCCGCTCGCGGTCGATCGGCACGGCTTCATTTCGCGATTTTGGAAGCCGGTCGATGCGGCGGCGAACCCGCAGCGGTGACAACCGAAGGGAGGGTAGAGAATGTCGATCAAGGCGCTGGCTTGCGCGGCGCTGTTGCTGCTCGCGGCGGTATTCGCCGGCAAGGGCGGCGGAGCCGATCAGGATCGGGTTCAGCTGCGAAGAGACCGGCGGCAGCGCCGCGAGCGGGCGGCAATTTCTGCTGACCGCGCAGATCTGGGCCGACCGCATCAACAAGAAGGGCGGATTGCTCGGACGCCCGGTCGAGCTGATCCACTATGACGACCAGAGCAATCCGGCGCTGGTTCCCGGCATCTACACAAAGCTGCTCGACGTCGACAAGGTCGATTTGATCATTGCCTCCGGCACCAATTACAGCGCCGCCGCGATGCCGCTCTTCATGGAGCGCAAGTTGATGGTGCTCGATACGCTGGCGCTCGCGGTCAATGACGAGTTCCACTACCCGCGCTTTTTCCAGACGATGCCGTATGGGCCGCACGGCAAGGAGGCGATCACGGCAGGTTATTTCGCCGCCGCGATGAGCATGGACCCGAAGCCGAAAACGATCGCGATGACCGGCGCCGACGCCGAATTCTCGAAAAACGCGATGGCCGGGGCGCGCGAACACGCGAAAAAGGCCGGATTGCAGATCGTCTACGACAAGAACTATCCGCCGAACACGATCGACTACACGCCGATCGTGCGCGCGATCAAGGCGACCAACCCAGACCTTGTATTCGTTGCGTCATACCCGGCCGACAGCGCCGGCATTCTGCGCGCCGTCGGGGAACAGGGGCTGACCGCGAAAATGTTCGGCGGCCCGATCATCGGGCTGCAATACGGCTCGATCAAGCAGCAGATGGGCGAAAGGCTGAACGGCATCGTCGATTACGAATTGTTCGTGCACGAGCCGACGATGAATTTTCCCGGCATCGATGAATTCATCCAGGATTATCAGGCGCGCGCCAAGGAGGCCGGCACCGACCCGCTCGGCTATTACGTGCCGCCGCTCGTTTACGCGACGTTTCAGGTGCTGGAGCAGGCGGTCGAGGGCACGAAGTCGCTCGACCACGGACAAGCTCGCCCAGTACATGCACGCGAATAATTTCAAGACGATCATGGGCGACATCAAGTTCGGCCCCGACGGCGAATGGGCCGAGCCGCGCATCCTGACGATCCAGTACCAGGGCGTGAAGGGCAGCGACCTCGAACAATTCTCGAAGCCCGGCGTGCAGGTCATCCTCGACCCGCCGGCCTATAAGACCGGGACGTTGCAATATCCGTACACATTTGGTGGGAAATAAACGTTCGCCCTGATCGCCTCTCGGATTTGCTGTCAATTGATGTTCAAGCGGAGTAGCAGTGGGATGGCTAAGGATCTGCCGGAACCTCGGGCAAGATACCGGGCATGAGCTCGATCGCAATCAGCGTCGGCCTGGTCGTGCTGTCGCTGTGTGGCGTGCTGTTCGGTATGTTCTTGCGCTCGCGGCTGCCTGAGCACCATCTGAGCCCCGACGTTAAGGACATCGCAAAGGTGGCGTTGGGGCTTGTCGCCACGCTCAGCGCGCTTGTGCTGAGCTTGCTGCTATCGACGGCGAAGGTGTCGTATGACTCGCGCAGCAACGAGCTTATACAGCTATCGGCGGATATTCTTTTACTGGATCGCGTGCTCGCATATTATGGACCTGACGCCAAGGCGGCCCGTCACAGCTTCGCGAAGCGGTGACGGAAGCGATCGAACGGTTCTGGCCGGCTGAGACGTCGCAGCCACCGGGTTTAGCGCGGACGCATTACAACTCGAGGCACTCCATGACCGGATAAGCCGGTTGATCCCCGGAACAGAGATGGATCACACGCTGCGCGTTCAAGGGCTGCAGCTGATGACGGAGATCAACCGTTCCCGCTTTCTCCTTGTCTCGCACGTAAGTCGCTCAATTCCTGTAGCCTTCCTGATCGTGCTGATCATGTGGTTGACCGTGATCTTCACCGGTCTCGGCCTGTTCGCGCCGGTGAACCCGACCTCGATGACCATTTTCCTGATTTGCGCATTGTCGGCCGCCGGGGCGATCTTCCTGATACTCGAGCTCGATGACCCCTTGGTCGGCATCATCAAGATTTCTGACGAACCGCTGCAGCTCGTGCTTGCCCGCATCGGCCATTGATGCGCTGCCGGCGCGCCAGGAGGCGTCGCTCGCGCCTCCCGGCCACGCGGGCCGCGAACGCCGAAATACGCTACCGGCCGAGCACCCGGTCGAGCGTCTTGATCGCGTTGTCCGGGCCGGGCGCGGTTTCCGCTTCGGCGGCGGCCAGCGCCTCGTAATGGCGGGCGATCGCGGCGTAGATGTCGGCGGCCGGCTTGTACGAGCCGTGGAAGTCGGAGATTTCCTCCATCTCGGCGACCCAGCGATAGGCCTTGTCGTACATGCGCGGGATGCTGGCGCTGAGATACTTGTAGATGTCGGGCTGGCTGGTCTTAAGCTCGGCGAGCAGCGCCTCGGCGCAGCCGAACCGCGCCGCGCCGAGCATCATCGAGGAGCCGAGCGCGGTGATGCCCTTCGTGATCCCGGCATAGGACATCTTGAGGCCCGACGCGGCGCCGACCGGGCCGTCGATGCAGCGCCAGTCGATCCCCCAGTCGCGCAGCACCGCGGTTTCGCCGACCGCCGGCCCCGACGCGTAGATCGCCGGGCTGTAGCCGGGCCGCGGCGGGCCGCCGATGATGCCGCCGTCGACGAATTTGGCGCCGGTCGGCGCGACGATCGCCGCGACGCGCTGCGCGGTTTGCGGGCTGATCGCGTTGCAATCGACATAGATCGGCTTTTTCGGCGAGCGCGGTCAGCGCCGGCGCCAATCGACGCGCCACGCTCTCCGCCTCGCCCGGCGGCAGGATCGACAGAAAGAAATCGGCGCCGTCGAGCAACGCCCGCTCGTCGGACATCGGTTTCATCCCGGCGGCGCGGGCGCGCTCGGCGCTGGCGGCGCTGCGGCCCGACAGCAGCGTACGCACCTCGGCCCCGCTTTCGTGGAGCCGCTTGCCGACCCCGGCTCCCATGCTGCCCTGCGCGATGATCGCGACGACGATGCCCATTGCGCGACCTCATTCCAAAATATCCGCGTTGCAGCCAGCCTACGGACCGGCGGGCTTGCCCGCAACGTCGCAGAGACCCATCCTCTCCGTATCGATTGCGGCATGGCGAGCGGGCAATGAGCGTTCAGAACCGGCCGAGGCGTCTGTCGGTGACGCAGATCCAGGCCCGCAAGGGCGGCGACAAGATCGTCTGTCTGACCGCCTACACCGCGTCGGTGGCGCGGCACCTCGACCCCGAGGTCGATCTGCTGCTGGTCGGCGACAGTCTGGCGATGACGGTGTATGGCTTCGACAGCACGCTGCCGGTCACGCTGGATATGATGATCGCACACGGCGCCGCCGTCGTGCGCGCCACCCAACATGCGCTGATCACGGTCGATCTGCCGTTCGGCTCCTATCAGGAATCGCCCGACGCAGGCGTTCCGCGCCGCCGCCCGCGTGCTGGCCGAGACCGGCTGCGCCGCGGTCAAGCTCGAAGGCGGCGAGGAGATGGCCGAAACGGTCGCGCTTCCTCGTGCGCCGCGGCATCCCGGTGATGGGCCATGTCGGGCTGACGCCGCAGGCCGTCAACGCACTCGGCGGCTATCGCTCGCGCGGCCACGCCGAGGCGGAGCGCGACAAGATCATGCGCGACGGGATCGCCGTCGCCGATGCGGGCGCCTTTTCGCTGGTCATCGAGGGCACCGCCGAGAGCGTCGCGCGCGAATTGACCGAGGCGGTCGCGATCCCGACGATCGGCATCGGCGGCTCGCCTTCCTGCGACGGGCAGATCCTGGTGACCGACGACATGCTTGGGCTGTTCGCCGAGTTCACGCCGAAATTCGTCAAGCGCTACCGCCGGCTCGGCGACGAGATCCGGACGGCGGCGCGCGAGTATGCCGACGAGGTCAGGGCGGGCCGCTTTCCCGCCGAGGAGCACACCTACCGCGGAGCCCGGCGAGAAAAACCAATATCGGCTCGATAACCGTGCTCGCCTGCCCCGACCTTTGCGGCTTCCAAGCGACGCGTGAAAGCGGAGATCCGGCGTTTCCGGATACCTTATATAATGAAAGCACAACCCACGTGAACGCATCCAGCGCCGAGCGGCGTACGATCGCGAGCAAGGTCTATTGCGAATTGAGCGTTGCGGCGTTTAGCAAAAATGGCTTATCGCGCTCGGTTCGCGATTTCGAGCCTCCGTCGCCTGCGTGCTGTTTCATGCAAGGAGCCCATCCGGTCGGAAAAAGCGCTCGATGTTCACCGCGGGCCGCGCTCCATCCCGTGCGCGGACCGTCCAACCCCTGCGCAAACCGTCCATCACGTCCGCACCAGCGGCGGAGACGCGCGCGCATCAGCTACAGCTACCGCCGGTACCGCAGCCCCGATCGGCTTGCTAACAGCCTGTCGCTGGCGCGACAGTTGGGCCGCAACGATCCGCCGCGCGGCGGCGACCATTATCACCAACACATAGAACCCATCATACATATCCAGATTGCCAAAGCTACCACCTACTGCGAAACCGGCCAGCGACGCCTGCAGCATCCGTCCGAAGTTATTCGCCCACGCCAGCTCGACATCATCGCGCGTTCGCCTGATCAACCACTGAGCATTCAGAAATGCCGCTACAAAAAGACCAACAAACAGCGCCAGACCGATAAAGCCGTGATTGCTCAACATTTTGAACCAAATGCTGTGCGGTGCTCGCGGTTTTGTGAGAGGCGGCAACCCGCTTCCGGCAACCTCTTTGTTCACCCAGTACGGATTGTACGACCAGTTGAATCCTCCGCCCGTGATTGGATGCCGCTGTACTACGGCCCAGGACAGCTGCCAAAAAAATAGCCTCCCTCGAGCCGACGCGTCTTCACCGTAGCTCTCGATCGTCTGCATACGCGCAAACCATGCGGCCGGAGCGAATTGGAGTACTGCCACCGTCGCACCGACAACCAGCACCGCGATCGCCAACTTATGACGCGTCCGCAGCCACAATACCGACGTCATTGCCCCGATCGCAAGCAGCGCGCCCCGCGAGTAGGTAAAAAGATCTCCGATTACCGTAAACCCAATGAGCCCACGCATTGGCCATTTCAGATACGGTTGCGTATACCGCTGAGCCATATAAATCAGCAATGGTACCATCATCGTCAACGCCACGCCGAGATCATTGTTGTCAGCGATTTTAGACGCCGCCGGTCCATAGACCCGGTGGCTTCCGCCAGTCAAAAGCACGAAGATTCCACCTTTAAATCCATAGAAAATGACAGACAAAACGCATACTAAAACTAGCTGATCCAGGCGTTCGCGCGTATTCGTCAAAATATACGCGATTACGGTCATCAAAAGCATCTTTTCTGATTCTGCCCAGACACTCACACTATCGTTTGCTCCGCCAGCGCCAACAAGTGTCGTCACCGAAATCCAAATCATCAGCGCTATAATTAGAAAGGTCGTTCGATCTCGTAATAGCGCTTTCGGCTCCTCGGAGTGCAGCAACACCCACGAACTTAGTGTAACGACTGCTACCAGCATAGCATAGGGAACATCCGCAGCAAACCCGTAAACGACACGGTGCGGATTCATCAATGAAATCCAGTACCACATCAGGATTCCGACATACGGCCTTTTAAAAACCACAGGAAGCAACGCAAAAAAACAACGACTAAAATCAATCCGCGCATGTTGATTTAATCCCTCGCGCTGCCGCTTCTATGCTGTCCCTTATTCTCCGTCAGGAGCGGTAGACCCCTCTAACAACTGTCGTAGAACTTTTCATACTGCCCCCGATCCGCATTGGATTGCTGCACCGAATAACGCGCACGGCACTGCTGCACCACCAGCTGCGCACTTATAAATTATAGCCAAAATCCGGCTTTTTCAAGGCGGCGACACTTCATCCGGCGCAAACGTCGCATAACCATTAAGCTTGACAGTAGCACACGGCGGCTTAAATTCGCTCCTATGCATGAAGCTGCGCAATTGAAAGACCGAGTGCGGACCGCACTTGGTTGGGCCGCTGGGATGCGACTTATCGCTCAAGCCGCAACCTGGGCTCTGACGTTGGTCACAATCCGCTTCGTGCACCCCGAAGAATACGGCCTCATGGCTATGACCATGTCCATTCTTGGATTGGTGCAGGCGTTCAGCTACGGCGGCATTGCGGATGTTGTCATTCAAAGTCCTCAAATTGCGAATACACATCTGCGCAGCCTCTTCGGCATGATTTTACTCGTCAACGGCGCATGCCTTGTACTGCTATTTATTGCCGCTTACCCGGCAGCGCTGTTCTATGAGCAGCCCCGCCTGATACCATTGGTTCAAGCCACCAGTCTAATATTCATCCTGCTCGCCTTTCAAACGATCCCCCGCGCGATGCTTGAGAAACAGCTCGATCTCAGAACGGTGTCACGAGGCGAGTTGATCTCGGGCGTCACAGCTGGAATGCTGGTGCTTGCATTGGCGGCCGCCGGCGCCGGCGCTTGGGCGTTAGTTGCTGGTTTTCTGTTTGACAGCTTCTGTCGCCTCATCTTATTTTTTTATGCCTCTCCGTTTATCTCACTGCCACGGTTTGCTTTCCGCGAGATCTCCGACCTTCTACGCTCCGGCGGATTGCGTATAGGCGAAAACGTCCTTGGTAGCTGTTTTTCTACCGCAGACCTGTTTATCGTCGGTAAGATCCTCGGCCCCGAAGCCCTCGGCATTTACACTGTAGCGCGTGACATAGCGGCTCTACCAGGTGATAAACTAGCGCGGGTCATTCGGCCGATCGCTTTTCCGGCCTTTGCCCAGGTTCAGAAAAATCCCACGGCAGCGACTGAATATTTGTACAAGGCAATACGTTTACTAGCCTTCGTCACGTTCCCAATTTTTTTCGGGATTTCGGCCACTTCGACACAGATCACGGATGTGATCCTCGGTCGGAAGTGGCAGGACGCAGCTCTACCATTGGCCGTTCTCGCGTTAGGGATGGTATTACGACCGATCGGCTTTCTAGTACCATCGTTCCTCATCGGAACTGGACAGTTTGCTGCCAGTCTCAAAAATGTCGTATTTGCGAGCATTCTGTTGCCCACAGCTTTTTTTATCGGTAGCCATTGGGGCTTGTTGGGCGTCTGCGCTGCCTGGGTTGTCGCATACCCGGTGAATTTGGTCAATCTTTTTAACCGGGTGGGTCGTGTTACTAACACCTCATTGGCGTCACTGATGCGACCGTTGTTATCGCCGCTGGTCGGGTCTCTGGTGATGTACACTATTGTTTTGATAGCACGTATTTCACTTCCCGAGGGTATCAATCCTATTAATTCGTTAATGTTGCTTATAATCGTCGGCGTTACCGCATATTCCGCGTATTCGATTGTTTTTTCACGGGCAATATTCGCTGAATTGTTAGGCTTAGCTCGAAAGTAAATTAGTCCCGGTAGTCGTCGGCAATTGACCCGATGATGACCTCGACGATGTTCTCGACGAAGGCCGGAGCGATGGTGGAAGAGCACTTACGCAGTGCCGAGGCGCAACCAGCCTGCGAACCCTGATCCGTCGGGCCGTTCCCTGCCAAGAAAATGCGTCCCGTTCTGTACGGTCACCGCTTATGCTGCGTGATCGGACGAGGGTCGTCAGATCGAGCGCCGGTTGGATGACTTACCCCTCAGTTCGCAACTTGCAGGGCTTCCGAATGCGGCTTATGCGCCCGAACACTGGTCGCGCGTGACAATGGTTCTATGTCGATTAAGCCGGCATGGCGAAACCACTCGATGACTTCCGCAGCGGTATGCGTATGCGCATAACGGGGGCTCAGATCGTCGAAATCGCCCATTACTCGCTGCCAGAACGGTGTGCCGAGACTACCTCCGGGGACAA
This sequence comes from uncultured Alphaproteobacteria bacterium, assembly GCA_963753665.1. GTDB lineage: Bacteria > Pseudomonadota > Alphaproteobacteria > ATCC43930 > CGMCC-115725 > DATARH01. The sequence continues at coordinate 251,699 of CAVWDC010000005.1, read as the reverse complement.
CCGAGGAAAATCGCCCACCGCCCCTAGGCAACGAGCGAGGCCAGACAAACAGCAATTCGTTGACGATACACCAGCCATAGACCAGGCCGAGAGGCAATCGCATACTCAGCTTTCGCAACGCGTTTGAGGCCACCTTTTTCTCCGGTGCATAGACCCAGATTGCGACATCCCCGCCTTCTTCAAGATAAGGAAGAAGCTTGAAAAATGACGATTTAGTATCAGGCGTATGGTGGAGCACCCCGATCGAAAAAGCTCGACGAAAGTGGCGCTCTGGAAACGGCAACTGACCTAGATCTGCTTGTACGATATGTACATTTCTATCTCGACCGACGAAATCATACGCAAGCTCGACTGTCTCGCTACTCAAATCAACCCCGACCACCTCTCCGTCGGCTTGCGATAGAACGCGCAAAAAGCGTCCGTAACCGCAGCCGGCATCCAGCGTTAGTCCATCGAGGTCCGAGAGGTTGAATCCCGTTGAGCGCATGAACAATTCTGCGGCGTCGGTGTAATCGAATTCCTGCCGGTATGTATCAAAATGCGTTCTGACATATCGGCGCTGCCGGCTGAAGGTAGTCACATACTTGTCATCGGCTACAAATCTGGGGACGCCGGCACGTATTGGATACGTGCGTCCAGAAGGCGTACGTAGTAATCCCTCCTTTACTTCTTCACCATCCATTTGATGAACCTCGAGGCTCAAGCGGCTGCCGTCATCTGGGCAGACGAGGTGGTTGATGAATGACGGCTTCATGCGACTTCCCAATACTGGCTTTTTGATACGAGCGGTTCCATTGGCAACGCGGCCTAGAGGCTCCAGTATCGAACCTCCCCCTTCACGTCGTTTTTTGGAATTGCCGATTTCACGTCTATGCAGATTCCGCCCGGCGCGATATTGCCGACAAGCCTGTCCCAACCCTGCTCGGCATAAGCTGCGTGCGGCACGGCGATGATAAGGGCGTCGAGGTCGGCCAGCGTTTCCAACGGGACAAGATCAAGGCCGTACTCATGCCGCACCGCACCGGCATCGGCGTGCGGATCGGAAATCATCGGTTCGATACCGAATTCTCGCAATTCCATGACAATATCCGGAACGCGGCTGTTGCGCAGGTCGGGAACGTTCTCCTTGAAGGTGATACCGAGAATACCGACTTTGGTACCCTTGACCGGGCGTTCGGCGGCGATCAGCAGCTTGACGAGGCGCCGCGCGATATATCCGCCCATGCCATCGTTGATTTGCCGCCCGGCGAGAATGACCTCCGGATAATAACCGACGGCTTCGGCCCGTGCGGTCAGGTAATACGGGTCGACGCCGATACAGTGACCGCCGACCAACCCCGGGGTGAAAGGCAGGAAGTTCCATTTCGTTCCTGCGGCTTTCAGTACGTCCCGGGTCGATATTCCAATCCGATCGAAAATGATAGCAAGCTCGTTCATCAAGGCAATGTTAAGATCGCGCTGAGTGTTTTCGATCACTTTGGCCGCTTCGGCCACCTCGATTGACGGCGCCCGATGGATGCCTGCGTGGACGATGCGCCCATACACCGCCGCAACCCGCTCCAATGTGTCATCGTCCTCTCCCGAAACGATTTTTATTATTGTTTCGAGGCGATGCTCGCGGTCGCCGGGATTGATTTGTTCCGGCGAGTAGCCGAGCCTGAAGTCGACACCCTGTCGGAGACCGGAAGACTTTGCCAATAACGGTCCACAAATGGTTCGCGTCAGCCCGGGGTAGACGGTCGATTCGAAAACGACGACCGAACCGGGGCGCAACCGCGGACCGATCAGGGCACAGGCGCTTTCGAGAGGGGACAGGTCCGGGTGACGGGCCGAATTGATCGGCGTCGGGACCGTAACAACGAAAAAACTCGCCTGATTAAGCGTATCGGGGTCACTTGACAAGATCAAACTGCTCGCGCGCAGCTCAGCTTCGGCAACCTCGCCGGTACCGTCGTGCGCATCGTGCAGCTCGCCGATACGGCGGCACGAAACATCAAATCCAATCACCGGAGCGAACTGCTTCGCCAGCGCCATCGCGACCGGCAACCCGACATAGCCAAGCCCGATGACAGCAAATCCGCGTTCCATTTTACGAACCGATCTTGATGCCAGATTCAGGAAAAGCGTAAACCGCCACCGTTCCGATCAAACCAGCTCAGGTCAAGCCATGATATTGCTTATACCATTCGATAAACGCGGCAAGTCCGGTCTCGATTGTCGCTTTCGGCTCGAAGCCGAGGTCGCGGCGGGCCGTTTCTATATCCGCGTAGCTTGCTGGTACATCTCCAGGCTGCATCGGCAGCAACCTCTTTGTTGCGGTCCGGTCAAGCAACCGCTCGAGCACTCCGATAAAGTCGAGCAATTGCTCCGGGCGATGATTGCCGAGGTTGTAGATTTGGTGTTCGCCTAACGCAGCCGGCCGGTCGGCCGCCGCGATAACGCCGGCGACGATGTCATCGATATAGGTGAAGTCGCGCGCCATCCGGCCTTCATTGAAGACCTGGATCGGTTCTCCCGCCAGGATCGCGCGCGTGAACAGGTAAGCCGCCATATCAGGTCGGCCCCATGGCCCATACACGGTGAAAAACCGCAATCCCGTGACCGCAAGCCCATAAAGCCGGCTATAACTTTCTGCCATCAGTTCGCAGCTGCGCTTGGTCGCGCCATAGAGCGATACCGGATGATCGACCGGATCCTCGACGCTGAACGGCTGCTTTGTATTGGCGCCATAGACCGAGGAGGATGAGGCGTAGACCAATCCCCGCAAGCCCCGAACCCGCCGTACCGCCTCCAGCACCACCAGCGTGCCCATCACATTGGCTTCGATATAATAGTACGGATCCTTAAGCGAGTGCCGCACCCCGGCCTGCGCCGCGAGATGGATCACGTCCCGCAGATCCGGATACGACTCGACCAGATCGAAGATGCGGTCGCGATCACTCACGTCCAGCCGCGCAAAAACAAAATCGCCACGTTCGCGCAGCTTTGCCAAGCGCGCCTCTTTCAGCGACACATCGTAATAATCGTTAAGATTGTCAATTCCGATTACCCGCTCGCCGCGGTCGAGCAATCTCCTAGCCACGTGAAACCCGATGAAGCCGGCGGCGCCTGTTATCAGAATAGACATGAACAGCGACCGTTCAGTTAGAGTTTACCGGCAGAGTTTCGCGCCCGAAAAATCGCGGGGGTGCGGCGGCATCCCTATCGCCTTGCCGTCGCACAGGCAACATCTTTTTACGATGAGCAAGGGCCGAGAGTTGGCCTTCGAACTGCTGCTTGACGCTACGCGCAAGGCGCTCGGCTCGAAATCCCAGGCGCGGCTGCTGAATAACTTCCCACAACATCGGTGCGCTGGTGGTGGCGTAACTCTCCTTAAGCCTGTTGCGGCCCGCTAGGAAATCGTAAACGGATGCGCTGGAATGATACGCATCGCGGATCGCGAGTGCGTGAGCAACCGCGCCGGGACGTGCCCCCGCATCGTCATAAGCGAATCCGCTTTGATAAGTGTACACGCGATCGAAAAGCCGAAAATTATAAAGGTAACCAATCAGGCGAGGACCAGCCCTCGCTCTGAGGACCTGAACCGCACCGTCCGCGACATGTCGATCGATCAACTCATGATGGAACGCCTCGAAGAAGGGCCGACTGAACGCGTGCGGCTCGCCGCGGCTCTGCCATGTGGCAATATGCAAATCCTTAAGCTCCGCAAAGAAGCTCCGCGCCTCGCCGGGATGCGCCGCGCGGTCCAGCTGCAGCTGCCCGAACCTCTCGAAATGCCGGATCGCGCGCCGTAGCTGCTGCCGTGCGTTGCTGCTGAGCACCGGATAAAGCTCGCCGTCGCTCGCTGCGAGGCGATCCAAGTCGACCCAGTAGCTTGGCACTTCGGTCTGCCTCCGGTCGAGGCCGTGGCGCACAACGACAGTGCCGGGCACCGGTTGCGTCGATCCGCGGACGTAAAGCTCGTCCGCATCGGGCGCGCGGTCTTCGGCAAACCATCCGATCAGGGCGTCCATCGCAGCCTGGCGATATCGCGTCGGGGCAAGCAGCCCATTATGCTCAATCGTCAAGTCGTAATCCGCATCGCCGGTTTCATTCAGGAAGAGAGCGCGCGAGCGGATCAGGCCGCGCCGCCGCCGCACCAACTTCGCGCCAAGCAGGGCCAGCGCCACCGTTTCGCCGTGTAGCGAACCGCGCAGCAGGTCGGGCCGCTTGCCTTCGGGCAGAGTGGTCAGGAACGTTCCGATCCAATACCAGGAGGTAAAAAACGACCGCGTGGCACCACGCTCGAGTTCGCGCCACTCGGCTTCAAGAACGGCGAGCGGAGGCAGCGCCTCGCGACGAATTTCGATCGAACGGCCGAATTCCGAGCTCAAACTCAACCCTGGGATAGGCCTTTGCGGCCGTGCGGCCGGCTTGCGACGCAAGACATCCGGCCGAGGGCAATCAAGGAATTGACAGGGCACCGCCCGCAGCATCGCGCGATTTCTCGTGCCGATGTCAACTGGCGCGGCTCCACGATCCGGCAGAGCCGGTTTCGCACGCTTCCAACGGCATTGCCGCCAGCGTTCGCGCCAATCCCTGCGCGAGTGGAATTTCGGAGCTAAAGCCGAGACCGCAACGCGCCCGGCGTGGATTGCCAATTGACACCGGCACGTCGCCGATCCGGGACGGAACGTAACGTGGCGCAAACGGTACGCCGCGAACTTGCGCGATGGTCCGCGCCAGTTCGCCGATGCGAGTCCCAGTACCGGTACACACATTGAACACAAGCGGTTGTCGCGGGACAGCCAGTCGCATTGCTCGACGCAACGCGCTCACCGCGTCATCGACATAAACAAAGTCGCGAACCTGGGTCCCGTCACCATGGATTTCGATCGGGACCCCATCGAGTATTCGCTGGCAAAAGATCGATACGACCCCGGAGTAGGGCGAATTGGGGTCTTGCCTGGGGCCATAGATATTGAAGAACCGCAAACCAACCACCGCCAGGTCGTGAACCTGGGCCCCGATCGCCGCGTGCATCTCGCAGCCAAGCTTGTCGGCACCGTACGCATTGACCGGGCCCGTCGAGGAATCCTCGGATATCGGGCTCTGGCTGGAGTTGCCGTAGACCGCTGCGGAGGACGCGTAAACGACTCGCACACTTCGTCCGCTGCGGCTTTGGGCCTTGCGCGCCTCGTCGAAAACTGTGATCGCGCCGCTCAGGTTTACGACATGACTACGCAGCCAATCCTTGCGGCAGGATTCAACCGAGGCGATCGCTGCGAGATGAAAGCAGCCGTCGACGTCCTCTATCGCGTCGCTGACCGCTTCTTGCCGCGTTACGTCGGCCCGGATCAGCTCGACCCCGGCGGGGAGGTTCTCGGCCCGCCCACTGAAAAAATTATCGAGCACCCGGACTGCGTGACCGTCCGCCATAAGCGACTCGGCGAGATGCGAGCCGATGAAGCCGGCTCCGCCGGTGATCAGGTATCGGGTCATCTCTCACCCCCGCCGGGCAGCAACCGGGATCGGCGCACAAAGAGCCAACAGTACGGCCATGTCACAGCCACACACATCCCTCTGGAGCTTCGAAATAACCATCTGCAAGGTTCAGAAAGGTACTAGCCAAACGGACAAAGCCCCACTCTGTTCCGTCACGGCGTCCTTTTGATGACGGAATTTACTGCAATGAGCTTAGCGACGGGAGAGTTCAGATTTTCCTAACGCCGTTCGCATCCGGCGCCGCCCCGGTCCTATCCTGAAATGCCGGAAGCCGATACTGCGATGTCATGTTTCGCGCACCGAGTCAAGTAGTTATGGCGCTGTAACTTTCCCGAGATTGGGCATTCGCGCCGGTGACCGGGCTATCCGGTCGGCGCAGATGCGCCGATTTCCTGACCGGGAGCGGCGCGGATCTTCGTCGCCGCTTTGCATTGGTGAGCCTCCAGACCGGATTGCGGAGCAGTTGTGTAGTGCGTCGAACAACTTCAAATCAAGACTGTCATTGGTTGACAAGGTGCGCTATACTTGCGTCGGCTATGGCCAATACAATTTTCGTAAAAATGCGGATACTTCACATCCTCGACCATTCGCTGCCGCTGCAGAGCGGCTATGTTTATCGCACCCTTGGGATCATCAATCAGCAACGCACTCTCGGTTGGGAGCCGGTGCTCGTCACGAGCGGCAAACATGACGGGTTCTCCCCGGGACAGGAGGCGGCGCCGAGGCGCGAGCAGGTCGGCGACTGGGAGTTCTTCCGCACCACGAAGCCGGCCGGACTGGCAGCCAAGCTGCCCGCGACGGGCGAGCTGGCGATCATCCGCGATCTCAGGCGTCGGCTTGACGAAATCATTCAGGAGGTCAAGCCCGATATCCTGCATGCGCACTCCCCCATACTGAACGGATTGCCGGCGATCCGCGTTGGACGGCGGCATCGACTTCCGGTCGTGTATGAGATCAGGGCCTTCTGGGAGGACGCCAGAACCAGTACGAGCCCCGATGGCAAGCCCGATCTGCGCTACCATGCAACCCGGCGGCTAGAGACTTTTCTAATGCAACGCGCCGACGCGGTCACGGTCATCTGCGAAGGGCTGGCGCGCGACGTTATCGGCCGGGGTATTCCGCCCGAAAAGGTCACGGTCATCCCGAACGCGGTTGACCGGAACGCGTTCTCCGGGCGCGGTCGTCCGGACGCTGATCTGGCCAAAAAGCTCGGACTGGCCGGCCGGACGGTTATCGGATTTTTTGGGTCGTTCTATTTTTACGAGGGACTGCATTTGCTGCTGCGCGCCGTCCCCGATCTGAGGCGACGCGATCCGGAAATCGCGGTGCTGCTCGCCGGCGGCGGACCGGAGGAAGCAAACCTTCGCAGGCTGGCGGCGGAGCTCGGCCGCGACTGCTCTGTCGTCTTCGCCGGGCGGGTGCCGCATTCCGATATTCAGCAATATTACGATCTGGCGGATCTCCTGGTCTTTCCACGCCTCTCCATGCGATTGACCGAATTGGTGACCCCGCTGAAGCCGCTCGAGGCGATGGCGCAGGAGCGGATTGTCGTCGCTTCGGATGTTGGCGGTCATCGCGAACTCATTCGCGACCGCGACACCGGCTATCTGTTCCCGCCCGGCGACCCTCGCCATATCACGGAAGGAATTTTCGCGGCGCTTGACGACCGAGCTTCCTGGAAGCGAGTTCAGGCACGGGCCCTTCAATACGTCGAAACCGAGCGGTGCTGGGCGCATAGTGTCGCCCGCTACGGCCCGGTTTACGATCGGTTGGTTGGCCGCAAAGGGGCGGCGCGATAATGGCGCCCGAAATCCATCGGGCCGAAATTCGTCTGGCCAATGCCCTCCGAGCAATCTCGAATTGAGCGAAATTCATTTGGACGAAATCCATCTAATCGCGGCGGCGCGGCCGAATTTCATGAAAATCGCACCGGTTTTCCATCAGTTGCAGAAGGCGGGCTGGGCGCGACCGATACTCATCCATACCGGCCAGCATTACGACCCGCAGATGTCCGACGTGTTCTGGCACGAGCTGCGATTGCCGTCTCCCGATCTTCATCTTGGCGTCGGCTCCGGGACGCATGCCGAGCAGACGGCTGGCGTCATGCTGGCTTATGAGCGCGTCTGCATCGAGCACTCGCCGTCCTGGGTCGTCGTCGTCGGCGATGTCAACGCGACCGCCGCTTGCGCGCTCGTCGCAAAGAAACTGTGCCTGCCGCTTGCCCATTTAGAAGCCGGGCTGCGCAGCGGCGATCGAACAATGCCGGAAGAGATCAACCGGCTCGTCACCGACGCGATTTCCGATCTGCTGTGGACACCGTCGGCCGATGCCGACGATAATCTGAGGCGCGAAGGTGTCGCGCAGGAAAAAATTGAACGTGTCGGCAACATCATGATCGACTCGTTCGAGATGCTGCGCCGACCGATCGCCGAGCGTTGCTACAGCCGGGAACTCGGATTGACTGAGCACGGTTATGCGGTCGTCACGATGCACCGGCCGGTCAACGTCGACAAACCGGCAATGCTGGCGACCGTCGTGGCTCAGATCTCGTTGGTCGCGGACAAGCTGCCGGTCGTGTTTCCGATGCATCCGCGGACCCGCCGACGCCTTTCCGAGTTTGGCCTGCTGGACCGGCTCGGTCGCATCATCGTGATCGAGCCGTTGGGGTATATCGAATTCATGAGCCTGGTGTCGGGAGCGCGCGTGGTGATCACCGATTTAGGCGGCGTTCAGGAAGAGACGACCTATCTCGGCATTCCGTGCCTGACCGTGCGCGACACGACCGAGCGTCCGATCACGATTTCCGAAGGGACCAATCGCCTGGTGCCGGTCGAACTGATTGGCGGCGAGGTCGACGGCGTGCTCGGCGGGCGGTGGGCTCGCCGGGGACCTCCGCAATTATGGGACGGGAAGACCGCGGAGCGGGTCGCCGCCTCCCTGCACACGCGAATTGCTCGCAGGTAAGAGAGACCTCGCGATCAGGGCTGAATTACGAACGTAGCATCCACCCCGCGGTCGCCCGGTTCGCCGGCCGGACTTGATGCCGGTACGGCGGTTTCACCGGGATAGCAGATGTCACGGAACAACTCGATTTGTCCGGCTGTTGTGGCCTGCCAATCGAAACCCTCGGCGTAGAGGCGGGTCGCCTCCCGCTTCGGCGGCGCGGCGAGAACTTCTCGGATTACGTCGGCAAGGCCCGTCGGAGTAGCCCGCGTCACGATGCGCCCTGCTTCCGGCGCGGCGATGATGTCGGGAAGCCCGTCGAAATACGTGGCCACCACCGCAGTGCCGCAAGCCATACTTTCCAAAAGCACGTTAGGCCAGCCCTCGCGCGACGAGGGATGAACGAGAAGGTCTGCCGCAGCATAAAATTGGGGCAATCTCTCCTGCGGTATTCGGCCAAGCAGCCTCAGGCGTTTAGCGACTCCCAGTCGATTGGCCAGCGCCTCGATGCGGGTCCGTTCGGGTCCGTCACCGATAATAGCGAGATCAATGCCCTCCAATTGCGCCAGCACTTCGACAAGCAAAGCGTGCCGCTTTTTTTGGACCATGTTGCCGACGGCAAGCAGTGTCGGGCGGACAAAGCCGAGGGCACGCCGCGCCTCCACTCGGTCGCAGGGACGGAAGACGGTCGGATCGACGCCGTTACGTAACATTTTTATGCGGTCGGACGCGATACCCAGCGCCTCAAGCCGCCTCTTCAACCCGTTTGAAACTGTGATCAGACCCACCGCGTGTCTGGCTGCGCTGCGGATCCAACGCCGTGGAACCGCATAATTCGAAATCAAATCGAGATCGTCACCGCGAGCCGTGATGACGACGGGACGCCCGAGTTTCCGGCCCAGCAGAACCACCGCCGCGCCGTCCGGGTAGAAGTAGTGCGCATCGATCAGATCGAAATCCCTGCCGTCGCGGATCTGTCGCCGCAGATGTGGCAGCACCGCGGCGAATATGACCAGCGGCGCCGTACTCATCCCGATCTTCGGCAGGAGGGGATAACGTGGGTGATCGATCTCGATGCCGTGACGCGTCTCGGTAAGCGGCGTTTGCGCGAAGGCCGAATACGCGCCCAACTTTTTCGACGCGAACGGGAACCAGGGACACGGCGCGACGACCCGGGCGGAGACCGCGCCGCGCTCGACAAGCTTGCGCAGCCGTGTTTCGACAAAAATTCCGTGCGTCGGCCGTGCGGCGCTCGGGTATAATGTGGTAAAAGTTAAAATCCGCATACCGTAACGTCGGCTCCGCGGCTGATATTCAGTTGGGAGACGAGGAAGTTACGAGATGCTATTCAATAATCTCTTAAAATCGGGAGGAACATCACGTCGAGAGCAGAATATTAGAGTTACTTCAAATAAAACTTTAGATTTGAAAATTATACTATTATTTAATGAGTGTTTTGACGATGTGGCAATAATGGGGTTTGATGAAGATCTTCAGTTATTGCGACAACTTTTCCGCCCGTTTCCTGTTCGGGTGCGAGGTGCTTGTGATTGCGCGGGAACGGCGAGGGGCGACGCGATAACGACACGCGGAAGGAGTGCCTTGCCTGCGGCAAGATGATGACCGGCCGACTGGACCCCGGTTTTCGTCGGAATCGGCTCTATCGGCTCGACCACCGGGTGGTATCGCCGTTCCCGATCCCGTTGCGGAGCCGGTCACCGCTTTACTAAAGCTACGGCTCGCGCCCCTGCAGCAGGAGTTGTGCGTTCAGGATCGGAGCGCCACCAATCCGCCGCCCTGTCCGCCTTCAGCCGGGACGGGTGACGCGTTCGGTAACGGCACGGCGCTGGGCACCGTACCGCAGATCTGCCCGAACAGCTCAAGCAGCCCGGCAGTCGTCGCACGCCAGCCGAAGCCCTCGGCATAGCGACGGGTTGCCTCGCGATGCGGCGGCGCCGCAAGCACCTCTGCAATCGCCGCTGCAAGGCAGGTCGGCGTTGCTTCCGCAAAAATGCGCCCGGCTTCCGGCTCGCCAAGGATCTCGTGTCCGCTGTCGAAATCCGCGGCCAGAACCGGCGTGCCGCAGGCCATGCTCTCCAACAGCACGTTGGGCCAGCCCTCCCGAACCGAGGGGTGAACGAGAATATCAGCGCCGCCATAAATTTCGGGCAGTCTCTCTTGCGGCACGCGACCGAGCAGCCGAACCCTGTCGGCGAGGCCGAGCCGGCGGACCAGTGCTTCGATGCGCGGCCGTTCGGGGCCGTCGCCGGCGATCGCGAAGTCGACCCCAGGCAGATAACTGAGTGCTTCGATGATCAGCGTGTGGCGTTTCAGCGGGATCAGATTGCCAACCGCAAGCAGCGTCGGGCGCGTGAAACCGAGCGCGCGCCGGGTCGCCTCCCTGTCAGCGGGCGGACGAAACGCGGCCAGATCGACCCCGTTGCGCAAAACACGGACGCGTTCGGGCGCTGCCCCCAGCGCGACCAGTCGCCGCTTCAAGCCAACAGAAACCGTGACAAGGCCGGCCGCGTGTCGAGCAGCCCATTGCATCCATCGCCGCGGAACGGCATAGGTTGATATCAGATTGAGATCGGTTCCACGACCCGTGATGACGACCGGGCGGTGCAGCGCTCGGCCCAGCAACGCCGCGGCCACCCCGTCCGGGTAGAAATAGTGAGCATCGATCAGGTCGAAATCCCGGCCGTCGCGGATCTGCCGCCGCAACCGCGGCAGAAGTGCCGCAACTATCGACAGCGGCGCCGAACTCATGCCGATCTTCGGCAGCAACGGAAAACGCGGATAGTCGATATCGATACCGTGGCGAGTCTCGGACCGCGGAGTTCGGGCCAATGTCGAATACGCGCCGAATTTTGCCGACGTCAATGGGAACCAGGGACACGGGGCAATGACCCGGGCCGACACGGCGCCGCTCTCAACCAGCTTGCGCAGTCGCGTTTCGACAAAGATCCCGTGCGTCGGCCGCGCAGTGCTCGGGTATAAACTGGTGAACGTCAGGATTCGCAATTTTTAACCATCCATTTCCGCATCCACGCTACCCTCGATCGATGCCGCTCTACAAGAACCCCGACTTTCTCCGACCGCCGCCCGGGCTGGACAGAATATTTGCGGAGAGCCCGCAGCAGAGCTTCTTTGCCCTGCCGCAATGGTACGATTTGATGGCCCGATTTGGTGTCGAAACCGGCGCTGAAATTCGCGTCTACACCGACGAGCGCCCGAATTCTTCGTCCGCGGTGCTGCTGCAAGAAGCTGTCGGCCTGCAGCCGTTCTCGCTTGTGAGCCTCGCCAATTTCTATAGCGTCGAGCATGGGCCGATCAGCGCCTCCAACGCCGCCCTCGAGGATGCGCTAGGCGCTATTGCCGGCGAAATCCTCGCCGACAGACCGCGTTGGGACTGCATCCGGCTGCTCGAACTGGATCTTCCCGAGAAAGATCATGGCGCCCTGATGCGCGCTTTGCGGCGCGCCGGCTTTCTTGTCGAACTCACCTCCGGCGCCGGGACATGGTTCGAGACGACCGGCGGGATGAGCTTCAAGGACTACCTTGCCGGACGCCCCTCGCAATTGCTCAGCACATGGCGCCGCAAGCGGCGCAGTCTCGCCGCGACAGGGCGCCTGACCGCGACCTTCTTTTCGGAACCGGCCGGTCTCGACGCTGCAATCGCCGACTATGACACCGTCTACGCGGCGAGCTGGAAAACGCCCGAAGCATTTCCGCCTTTCATGCCTGCCCTGATTCGGCTCGCGGCCGGGCTGGGCGCCCTGCGCATGGGCATCTATTATATCGACGCCTTGCCGGCGGCAGCCCAGTTCTGGATTGTGTGGCGGGGACGCGCCGTGATCTACAAACTGGCGCACGACAGCCGCCTCGACAAGCTGTCGCTCGGCACGCTGTTGACAATGGAAATGGTCGAACGGGTTCTCGAGCAGGACCACCCGGAGGAAATCAACTTTGGGCGGGGCGATGACCCTTACAAGCGGCTTTGGCTGCCGCGACGGCGTCAGCGATGGGGAATCACCGCGGCAAACCCCCGGACGGCGCGCGGCCTGCGGCTCGGCCTGCAGCGGCAAGCTGCCAAGCTCTACCATCGCATGCGGAGCAGGCCGGTCACACGCCAATTTGTCTCAACGGCGTAAGGTGTTATTGCCCGCCCAGGATCGGGGCCAACTCCACCGCCGACGAAACGGAAGCATTCCGCGCCGTTTGCGGTAGAATTATGGTTAGCATAAGTTGATCGATAATCTTCTCGAACGGGGGCAGCGATGCAAGCCTGGCACATTATCCTGGCGAGCGCGGTAGCGGCGAGCATCGCCTCCGCGGCGCTGTTCCTGCCGGGGGCAGTACAGTCTCAGACCGCCGCCGCTTCTTCTTTGTTCCAGGCTTATTGGCCGGGAGTTACAGTCGTTTGGCTGGGCGTCTACAGTGTCGCGGCGCTATTGCTCAACACCGCGTCAGCCGTTCGCGAGCTGGGCGACACGGCATCCGACCAAATCGGGCTGGATTGGGCGCGTCGTTATTTGCTGCGGCTTGGCATCACGCAATATATCAGTGCGGTTCTCGTATTGCTCGCGTTGGGTCTGCTGCCCATCGGTATCACGACAGAGCCTTTTTTTTCGGTCCCCGTGGCAATCGCGTCGTCGCTCGCTTTGGCTGCTTGCGCCATAGCGATCCTGGTCGGGGTGCTCGGCTGGCTCACGACGACCGTTGTGGCGGCTTTGCGTACGCCCGCCTCCTGGGCGGCTTCTCCGACCGGTCATGATACGCAAATGCTTCAGGAGATAATCGAGCTCCTGCGGACGCGCCAGATCGAACCAGGATCTCCGACCGCGGAACTCGTTGAACAGCTCCGCCAACGCGACCGTGCGACGCTGGAGGCGATCAAGGAACTGGCCGGTGCCGTCCACCGGCTGCGCAGCGGTATTTCCGAAATTCAGCACGATTTGCAGCGTCAGACGCCAGAACAGACCTTCCAGGGCAATTCCGCGGCACTGGCCGATGTCACAGACATCGCCGGCGAGCTTCGCGCAGCGACGGCGGCAGTATCAGCTGCCGCGACGAAACTCGAAGATGTCACCGGGGGGCTGACTGCGGTCTCCCCTATTGACGTATCGCCACCGGCGCGCGGTAATTTGCCTGCCGGCTCACGGGCACAGCTGTCAACCGAGCTGCAGGAACTGCTGCGAGACATGGCAACCGCTCCCGCGCCGCGTCAGGAGGCCCCCCGCTGACTGATGGTCCGGTTCGCATGAGACACCGCCATCGGCTCGACCAATTCCGAAGAGATGCCGGCGCGCGCGTCAGGCATCGACTGCGAGCCCATGCTGCCGTATCAGATCGTAAAGAGTGGGACGGCTGATTCCGAGAAGCTTGGCCGCCTGCGACAGGTTTGACTTCGAATACACCAGCGCCTGCTGCAACACCATCCGCTCCGCGCGCAGCCGGGCCTCGCGCAGATCCAGCGACGGCTGCGGTTCGGCGGCATCTTCGAGCTCAAGATCCGACGCGCCGATCACAGAACCCGCGGCCATGATAATTGCCCGCTTGACCCGGTTTTCGAGTTCCCGCACGTTGCCCCGCCAGGGATGAGCCTCGATAGCCGCAAGCGCACCGGGCGCAAAGGCACGGGGAGGACGCTTGAATTCCGCCGCGAAACGCCGGAGAAAGTAGCTTGCGAGCAGCGCCGCGTCGCCGACCCGTTCGCGCAACGAGGGCACCTGAACGCAAACCTCATTGATCCGATAAAATAGATCCTCGCGAAACCGGCCCTCGGCAATCAGCTGAACCAGATTTTGGTGCGTGGCGCACACTACCCGCACATCGACCTGGATCGGACGGCGCCCGCCGATTCGCTCGATGACCTGGTTCTGCAGGAAGCGCAACAGCTTGACCTGCATTGGCTGAGGCACGTCGCCGATTTCGTCGAGGAACAGCGTTCCGTTGTTCGCGGATTCGATCTTGCCGATCGTCTGCTTCACTGCGCCGGTAAACGCCCCTTTTTCGTGCCCGAAAAGTTCGCTTTCAAACAGCGTATCGGGAATGGCCGCGCAACTGAGCGCCACAAACGGGGCTTTCGCGCGCGGGCTCAGCGCGTGAATCGCGCGGGCGAGAAGCTCTTTGCCGGTGCCGCTTTCGCCCAAAAGCAATACCGAAACGTCGGTCGGCGCGACTTTCTCGATCGTACGCAACACAAATTGGATTTGCGGGCTGCTTCCGATAATGCCCTCGATCGGCGAGGCATCCCGAATTCCGGCGAGGCGCGTGTTCTCTGCTTCGAGCTCGAATAGATTGCGCGCCCGGCTGACGATCAGGCGAAGAATGTCCGGCTCGATCGGTTTTTCATAAAAATCGTACGCGCCCAATTCGACCGCGCGCAACGCATACTGCCGATCCGTCTGGCCGGTGGCGATGATGACCTTGGTCGCTGGCGACAATTCGCGAATGGCGCCGAGCGTCGCGAGGCCTTCGGTCGCCTCGTCGGGCTTGGGTGGCAGCCCGAGGTCGACAATCGCAACCGAGATCGGCTGCCGGCGGATGACCGCAATAGCCTCCTCCCGCGACCCGGCGAGATTCAGCCGGAACTCGGGAAAAACCCATTTGTACTGGCGGCGAAGCCCTTCGTCGTCTTCCACGACCAACAGATTTTCCGAAGTCGGTAATGGATCGTTCATGCTGCGGACTGCACCAACTGTGTATCATTGTACATTGGAAACATACAGCGCATAACCGTTCCGACGCCCTTGGCGGAGATTACCTCCAGTTCCCCGCCCGCTACCCGCAACATTTCACGAATTTGGTAACCGCCGATTCCCATTCCGCCCGATTTCGTCGAGCGAAATGGACGCAGGAACTCCTCGCGGATAAATTCATCCTCCATCCCGGGACCAGTATCAGCGACATCAATTGTGATCTGGTCGCCGAGTTTATAGGACGCGACAACCACTTCCGACGGGATTTGGGTGGCATCGCGAGCATTGTTGATCAGGTGTGACAAAATAGAACAGAATTGGTCCCGGCCGATCTCCACCTTGCAATCCCGAGCATCCAGCCGCGTCTGGATCGGAGTTCCGAGTGCCTCCAGCTCCTGAGCCAGATCGGCGATCACGACATCAGGTTCAATTATTTGGGGTGGCGGCTGTCGTGCCCCAGCCCGGATTTGCTCGATCAAGCGGCTCATTCTCGCCACAGAACTTTCAAGAGTCTCCAGCATGTCGCTGCGAAATTCGGGATTATCCATATGGCGGCGCGCATTCGCAACGACCATCCCGAGTTGGCTGGCCAAATTCTTGAAATCGTGAACCACGAAGGCGAAGCGCTTACTGAAATCGTTCAGCGCCCTGCTGTCGATAAGCGCTCGCGTCGAGCGCTCCTCGGCGAGGTAGCTGGCCGCTTGCCGCCCGGCGGCGCGAAGCAGGTCGAACGTCTCCCAATCGAGACGATAGCCGTTCGGCGGCGCAGCCAGTGCCACGAAGGCTATCAATGCGTCCCCATGCGCCAACGGGATCGCAACCCAGCCGCTGGTCGGATCGAACGGCCAGGCCACGCTTTCCGCCGCCGGCCGCTCCTGGATCCAGGATCCGTCGCGGAAACCGGCGAAAAACACATGATCGGCGGGCAGTTTCAGGTCGCGCTCGAGCGACTGGTTCCAAGCCGCGTTTGGGATAAATGCACGCCCGTCCTGCGAACACCAAAGCGATCCGGCCCGGCTGTCCACAATTTGAGCAAGAGCCCTGACAACGCGCACTTGGAGGGTATCTCCCTGCGCGCCCGCCTGCGACACCGTTTCGACAAAACGGAGCCACTCCGTCCGGTAATCGAACCCATGGCTGTAAAAATGCCGCGCTACGAACCGCTTCAAATGCACTCGCAGATCGCGCGACCCGAGAACCGCGACCAGAACGATGGCGCTCCCGACCAGCGTCAACAGCTCAAATTGCGGACCCCAAGCGCCGCCGAACTCGCGCACCAGCAGGCCAACCGCCGCGAGCGACATGCAAAATACACCGCTTGCGACAAGCGCTGCCGTGTGCAGGACCAGGGTGCGCGAGACGTGGATATCTACCCGCCAATCGCGGTTTCGCGCCATTGCCACGGCGAGCAGCGGCACTGCAAAGACACCGACCAGCCCGCGGCCCGCAGCGGCGACCGAACTGGCTCCGGGCATCATTAGGCGCTCGGCGTAAAAAAACAGCTCGAAGGCGAACGTCGCGCCCAAGGCCAAACAAAGCGGCCAAATCCCCCGCCGCGCCGCCTGCTCCGCATTCCGCAGCAGGTTCTCTGTCGCGAGCAGACCCGCTACGCCGATCCCGACGCGCAGCAGATCGTGCAGGCCGCGCAGCGCACGGTCGTCAACGGATGGCTCAATAAAGACCAAAGAAGTGTCGCAAATCGCGACCGCCACGCAAAAGCCGGCAGTGAGGACGAATGGTAAAGAGAGCGACCGGCCGCGCCGTTGATCGCGCGTTCCGATCAACATTCCGAGAACAATCAGCCACGCAAGCAACCGAAATCCGTCAAGGATCGTTCCCGCGCCGCTGGGCAGCAGTCCGGCGAGCGCCAGATTCGCGCTCCAGGCGACTGTCAGAATGCATGCGGCCAGTATCGCGATGCCGGGGCCGCTGACGCGCCGCCGCAGCATCAGGACGATCAGCGTGGTAAACGCGATACTACATGTGGCGTAGATCAGCTGGCCGAGATCCATTCTCAACCTATGGCTACCGCGCCCCGTCGGCGAACAGAATGACCCGAACCGTTTGGAAGACTACGATCAAATCGAGGAACAGCCCGTTATTTTTGACATAGTACAGATCGTAGGCCAGTTTATTACGTGCATCTTCAAGTGACGCCCCGTACGGATAATTGACTTGCGCCCAGCCGGTAATCCCAGGTTTGACGCAATGGCGCTCAGCGTAGAACGGAATTTGCTTGGTGAATTCCCCAACAAAACACGGACGTTCCGGCCGAGGCCCGACCAAACTCATCTCTCCGCGCAGAACATTCAGCAGTTGCGGCAGTTCGTCTATGCGGAGCTTACGAATCAGCACCCCCACTCTGGTCACCCGCGCGTCCTGCCGCGCGGCCCACTGCGGCGAGCCATCCTGCTCAGCGTCGGCACGCATGCTGCGGAACTTGGTCACCGAGAACTGCCGCCCGTTCAGACCTACGCGCTCTTGTCTATAGAAAACCGGCCCCTTACTGTCGAGCACAATCAGCAGTGCCGTGACGACCATCAGCGGCAAAGTGAAAAGCAATAAAGCCAGCGCGAACACGATATCGAAGCATCTCTTGGACAAGTTCGCCAGCGGTGAATTGCGAAAGCCGTCTGAAAAAATAAGCCAACTCGGCTGCACGGCATCTGGATCGACGGTTTTGGTCTGTCGCTCTATGAAGTCCATATAATTGCTGACGCGTATTCCGGCCGCGCGGCAGCGCAACAATTCGGTTACCGGCAAACCGTCGCAATCCTCCGCAGCAACCACGATCTCCCTCGCGCCGAGGCCGCGCGCGCAATCAACGATGGCATCGGCCCCCTTGCCGTGAATATCGACACGCGACGTCGCGGCGATGCTGCTCTCGCCGCTGCAATGTAAATAGGCGACCGGGATGAAATACCGGTCGGCCCCAGCCGCGGCCAGAGCGGCGATGCGCGCCGCCTTCTCGCCGGTGCCCAGTACGACGACGCGTCGCTTCAGGAGGTCGAGGTCGGCGAGCCGCGAAAAGGCGATCCGGGTAGCAAGAATGCACACCAACCATGTCGACACCGCGGTTTTTGGGAAGCTCCAGGCGGATCTGGCGAAATCATCGAGCGTCGCCCGAAAATACAGCTGGTAAACGATTACGATGCCCAACAGTGCGACAAACGCTATGGCAATCTGAATCGCCATGATGCGATAGTCGGCAAACGCCTTATTGTGATAGAGGCCGCTCAGCGCCATGACGCAAACGGCCAGCAACGCCAAACCGAGCGCCGGCTCACCAGTGACGGCATGAGCATTCGGAACCACGTCGATCCCATTAAATAAGGAAAAATTCCAAACGAAAAAGATAAGCATTGCCTCGCATACCGCGAGCAACAGAACCGAAGCGGGGATGAAGTGTCGAAACACTCTGAGCATCATGGCGGCGCGCCCATCAGACCTAGCTGAGGTTAAGAAAGCTGACCCGGTGGTTAACAAAACCGACCCGGCTGAGCACCGATAGGTGAATAAGCCAAGTTACGCTGGAATGCAACTGCTTGTTGTCGGCGCAGCATCACGCCCGGCACACAGGTGTCGAGGTACCGCGCGTCGTCTTCCAAGCCCTGGAGACAGGAGGCCTCCTTTCCGCCCGATATCCGCCATGCCACTGCCTAATTTCCGAAGTCGCCGCAACAGCCTACAGGGGAATTTTTCCCATTTTGGGGGCTGTCACGACCTCGCTGTTACTCGATTGTCTGTAACAGCACGGTAACAGGAGACGTTAAGAAAGATTAAATCGCGACGGCCCGCATACCGATGGCCGACGTCGCATATGCAGTATCCCAGACCGACTGCATCTCAAACTGACGGCCAACATCGGGATTGGGCCGGCTGTCTGATCAGCCTCGCGGCCGGCCGCGAGGCTGATCACGCGGCCGCGTCTCAATGTCGGCCCTCGGATGTGGCGGATCGATGCTTCCTCGGGTGAATATCACTTTGCTCGCGCTTCTGATAATATATCATGGGACAACGAATAGAGGATTGCCACCAAGTGTCGGCAGCGTTACATTTTCCGGCAGGCGCGGCGACATTCGATCGATTTAGACAGTTCTTGGGTTCGATCGGTTCTCTAAAATTTCATGCGTGCATAAAAGTGGACACGGTCTTGCATATTCAAAGACGCCATACACGACTATTGACCGAGATCGCTTTTTGGGATATAGAAAAAGACGTGTACACGATGCGAACAATCTTCCCCAAAGCCATGGTGCGCGCAGCATGGGTCCTCACCACCCTTGCGATATCGGGTTTGGTATGGGTTGTCGTGCACGGGCAGGCGTCGGCGGGATTCTGCTCTAGCACAAGCTGCAGCCCCACGCTGACCGACGGCAACTTCATTGGGACCGGAAAGTTCGGGACCGTGGACCTCACCTTGTCGGCGAATGTGGTCACGATCGATGTCAACCTGGCGAGCGTGCATCGAATACTGAAAACCAGTTTTCCGGGCGTGGTCGGTTCTGCCGACAATGCTGGCCGCGGGCCGACTATCGGCAACTTTAAGAACGTCGGAGTGCCGACCCCCTTTCACTCCGAGTACGGGAGTTCGGCCCCTGGCTGCACCGCAAAAGCAAAAGACTGCCATTGGGCTGCCTTCGGGTACGTAAATAATGCAGCGGCGGCGAGCGGGGCGCAGGAGCCGCGCAGCCTGCAGGAACTGTCGTTCACGATCAGCAAAGATACCTCGATCACCGATGTCCATCAGCTGTTGCAGCAGTTCACGTCGGATGGGCAGAAAGGAACACCCTATATCGCGGTCGATGGCTGCGTCTGGAATCCGACGAGGCCCGCGTGCAGCAGGGCTGGTCTGTTCGCGGTTACTCGAATTTCCGAACCGGCATCGCTCGCAATCCTTGCGTCAGGCCTTCTTCTTTTGGGATGGCTACGCTGGAAACGGGTAGTCTGAGGGGCTCTGCCGTATATAGGCAATGCGAGCCGGGTATAGGCAATGCGAGCCGGGCAGCTTTACGGCGGCTGCATCGGTACAGCGTATCCTTCAGGCTCGCTGCCGTTCGGCGCATCGAACCAAACGACTGAAATTAGAAGTTGATGGCTCGCAGCTTTGACGCGGTGATCCGCCCGGCGCGACAAGCGGGAAGGCGCGCTTTTTCGGCTGCCGCGCTGGCGATAGCTGTGTTGCTCGGGATGGCTGGTTGTCGTGAGCCCGTCGAACACCTTGTAGCCCAGGCTGCCGCCATGCGCGAAGCGGGAGACATTCATGGAGCGGCGATAACACTCGATGCCGTCCTCGCCCAGCAACCCAAAAACGTCCCGGCGCGCTTGCTGGCGGTGCAAATCTATCTCGACCTCGAACGCGGCGACGCGGCGCTCGGGCTGCTGATGCGGGTGCGCGAAGACGGGATCGATGAGCGACAAATCGTCAAGTTGTGGGTGCAGGCCGAATTCATCGCACAGAGCTATCAGGAGGTTGTCGACGACACGGCTGATCTTCCCCAGGATCTCCCGGGTCCGGTCAGGGGAAGCCTTTTCGCTTACCGCGGCGGGGCGTTGGGGATGCTCGGCCAGAGAGCTGCCGCCCAGGAAGCCTTCGAGGATGGACTCGCCGCGGATCCGCGTTCGGTCGATGTGCGCGCCATCGCAGGCCGGCTGGCGATCGATCGAGGCGATATCGATGAAGCGCGAAACCTACTTGCCGCCGCGTCGCGCGTTGCGCCGAGCGACCGAAAAGTAAGACAGCTCGAGGCAGATATCGCCTTTGCTGCTGGCGAATATCGGGCCGCGGAGCAGATCTATCGAAGTATGCTCGAGCTTGCGCCCTGGAGCGAACCGATACGAGGGCAACTTGCCGCCATTCAGGTCGCCGAAGGTAAGCTCTCGGAGGCGATATCGAACGTCGACACGGTCCTGCTCGATCCAAAATTGCGCGACATTCCAAAGCACCCCCTTTTGAATTACGTTCGCGCGTTGGCCGCCTTCCGTCAGAAGGACTATGCCACTGCTCAATCAAATGCTGCGGTCGTTGTGGCAAGAGTTCCAGGCTTCGAGCGTGCCCGGCTGATGGCGGGTGCGTCGAGCTACGCGTTGAAAGCTTATGAACAGGCTTATTATTATTTGTCCCCGTATAGATTAGAGCACCCCGGAGATATCACGGCGCGTAAGCTACTGGCCGCGACCCAACTGCGGCTCGGGCGCGGCGTCGATGCAGAAAACACGTTGGGTTCGGTCAAGAACGACGCGACCGACGATATTGAATTGTTGCAGCTGATCGGCGAGGCGGCGGCGTACAATGACGACATGCCGACGGCCCGTCGCTATTTGAGCCTGGCCCTGAAACAGCAGCCAGATAACGGAATAGTGCGGACACAGCTTGGCATCCTGGAAATCGCCGCCGGTGAAACTCGGGGGGCGATCGAGAATCTGGAGCGGGTCGCCGCTACCTACCCTGCGGCGTCGCTGCCGGAAATTTCGCTATTTGCCGCCTTTATGCAGACAGGAGACTATGGCCGAGCGCTTGCGACCGCTGAACGGCTGAAAATGGCCGAACCATCCGAGCCGATTGGCGAACTCTTGATCGCCGCCGTCAATCTGAACAAGGGCAACCTGCAGGCGGGGCGAGAGGCGCTGTTGCGAGCCCGCGAAATCCGGCGCGGCGATATAGGCTCAAACGATACCCTCGCAAAGCTGGCGCTTGCAGCCGGCAGACCGGACAAAGCCCGCCGGTATTTCCAGGACGTCCTCGACGCAAATCCTGGAAGCACCGAAACGTACGTCGCGCTCGCGGAACTTGAGGCCAAAACCGGCCATGCGGCAACAGCCGAAGCGATATTGTTGAAAGGAATGCAGGCCGCGGCCTCCGATCCTGACATAGCGGTGGCGCTGGCGCGCCTCCAATTGAGAGTCGGCGAGAGTGAAAAGGCTCTCGCCAGCGCGACAGAAGCGCTGAAAAGATTTCCGCAAAATACTGCTCTGCTCGAAATCACCGGCAATGCGCAACTTGCGCTCGGGGAGGCCGGCGACGCGCTGTCGATCTTCAAGAATCTGGTCGACATCGCCCCGGATCTCGCGTCGGGGCACACCGGCCTGGCCAGGGCATATCTGGCCCAATTCACCCCCGAGAGTCCGCAATGGCCGGCGGTCAATGAGGCAACGCAGGCCGTAAGCCTAGCTCCCGAAGATAACACGGCAAAATTGGTTTTAGCCCGCGCGCTCGCGCTCCATCACCGGTTCGCCCAGGCAAGCGATCTCATACGGGAGCTGCAGCGTCTCAAACCGCAGGATGCCGAGGTGCTCGAAACCGCGTCGATTATCGCCCGCGGGCAAGGCCTCTCTGCCAAGGCTTCCGCGGCCGCTGCTCGCGCGGAAGCGGTAAGGGAGGGCGCCACCCGCCGCCGCAAGGCCGAGCTACAGCTGCGCCGCGGCGAAACCGATCAAGCGGCAAAGAGCCTGACGGATTGGCTCGAGGCGCATCCTGAAGACAACGAAACTCGCAAAAAATTGGCCGAAATGTGGGTCAACGCCGGACGCCTCGCTGACGCGCATGCGCAATATCTCCAACTCGCTGCGCGGGAACCGAAAAATCCGGTTTTCCAGAATAATCTCGCTTGGGTGCTGATGCGGCTGGACCGTTGGCAGGAGGCGCTGCCGCACGCTCGCTCGGCCGCGGCATTGGAACCGGGGTCAGTCGAATTCCTCGACACGCTTGGCGTGATTTTACTGCAGATAGGACAATCCGCGGAGGCGGTGGGCACGCTGAAGGCGGCTTGGGACAAGGCCGCGGATCGGCCTGACATCGGCATCCACTTCTCGCAGGCGCTTGCGACCGCAGGCCGAAAGGAGGAGGCGCTTTCCGTACTTGGTCGAGTGCTCAAGGACGGGGACGCCACCTTCACCGAACGCGATCAAGCCAAAATGCTGCTACAGCAGCTCGGTGGCTGAGGGGCTCGTCGATGTGCGGGATAGCGGGGCTGTGGGAGCAGCGTGGACGAATGGCCCCGGACGCGCTTGCGGTTGTCGCCAAGGCGATGACGGATACGCTCGTCCATCGCGGTCCCGATGCCGGGGACGTGTGGCTTGATCCGGAAGCCGGATTGGCCCTCGGACATAGGCGGCTCTCGATCATAGACCTATCGCCGGCCGGGGCGCAGCCCATGGTTTCGTCCTGCGGCCGCTTTGTTATTTCCTACAATGGCGAAGTCTATAACGCCGACGAGCTGCGGCCGGAGATCGAGGCGGCTGGACGACGATTCCGCGGACATAGCGACACCGAGGCAATCGTCGAGGGAGCTGCGGTCTGGGGCGTCGAAGCGACCGTCAAACGCCTGATCGGCATGTTCGCGATGGCGCTCTGGGATCGCCGCGAGCGGGTTCTCTACCTCGTGCGCGATCGTCTCGGTATCAAGCCGCTCTATTGGGCCGAGTTTGATGGGCGAGTGCTGTTCGGCTCCGAGCTCAAGGCGCTGCGCGCCGATCGGAGCTGGGAACCGGAGCTCGATCGCGACGTGCTCCTGTCGTTCTTGCGCTTCGGCTACGCGCCCTCCCCCGATACGATTTATCGCCGCGTCTACAAATTGCCGCCCGGGACGATTTTGCAGGCTTCTGCCGGCGGCCCGCCGGCGGTCACGCCGTATTGGTCGCTCCAGGAAATCGCCCACCAGGGCCAGAGCAACCGGTTTTCCGGCGACGAGGGCGAGGCCGCTGATGCACTCGATACGCTGTTGCGGGACGCGATCCGGCGCCGCATGGTCGCCGACGTGCCGCTCGGCGCCTTTCTGTCGGGCGGGATTGATTCGTCGACAGTTGTCGCGCTGATGCAGGCGCAAAGCACACGGCCCGTACGCACGTTTTCGATCGGCTTTCACGAGAAAGAGTACAACGAAGGCGAGGATGCCGCTGCCGTCGCCCGGCACCTCGGGACGGAACATACCGAACTATACGCCGAACCGCGCCACGCGCTCGACGTCATCCCCGTTTTGGCCGACATGTACGACGAACCCTTTGCCGACTCCTCGCAGCTGCCAACTCATCTCGTGTCGAAGATGACGCGCCGACATGTCACCGTAGCGTTGTCCGGCGATGGCGGGGACGAATTGTTCGCGGGCTATACACGCTACTTCCGCGGTCAGGGTCTGTGGCAAGCGATCGACGCGACGCCGCGACCGCTACGCGCGCTCGCCGCTCGCGGGATATTGGCGCTCTCACCTTCCGCCTGGTCGGCGGTTGCAGAAGCGATCCCCGAACAACGCCGCCCGGCGCAATTCGGCAACAAGATGCACAAGCTTGCCGGGGTCCTCGCCGGCGAACCGGAGGCTAGCGCCTTCTACCGTCAGATTGTGAGCCAATGGGCCGATCCGGCATCCCTCGTCAGAGGCGCCCGAGAGCGGCCGGGGCTGCTGGAGGATGCGCGGATACGATCGCTTGTGCCCGATTTCGTAGAGCGCATGCAGTATCTGGATACGCTGACCTATCTTCCCGACGACATTCTGACCAAGGTCGACCGCGCGTCGATGGCCGTCTCACTCGAGGCGCGCGTGCCGTTGCTCGACCACCGCGTGGTCGCATTCAGCTGGTCGCTGCCACCGGAAATGAAGGCAGCCGGCGGTATCGGAAAGCGCCTGTTGCGCAGCGTGCTTCATCGCTATGTACCGCGCGAACTGGTCGATCGGCCGAAAAAGGGCTTTGCCGTGCCGCTCGACCGCTGGCTTCGCTGCGAACTGCGTGGCTGGGCCGAGAACCTGCTTGATCCTGGGCGCTTGGAGAGAGAGGGTATTCTCAACTCGACGGCGATCCGCCAACGCTGGACGGAGCACCTTGCCGGCAAGCGGGATTTTCAGGCGTCGCTCTGGACGGTTCTGATGTTCCAAGCGTGGAAGGAGCGGTGGCTGGCGTGAAAGTTCGCTCGTGGCGCGTGATCCTGCTTATTGCAGCCGTATACGGTGACCCACTCCCACTCTCTGCCGTCGCAGCGCAGGACGCCGGTCCGAAAAGCGCCGGTCGCGACACCGTTGGGCTGGCCATGCAATACGAAAGCGGGCTGTCGGTTCCCCGCGATTACGGGCGGGCGTTGATGCTGTACTGCGAAGCGGCGCGGCACGGCGATCCGCGGGCGTTCTACGGCATTGGCTGGATGTATCTGAACGGACGCGGGGTGGCTCGCGACGATCGGACCGCGGCGATGTGGCTGCGCAAGGCGGCGGACCGAGGTATCGCGCAAGCGACAAATCTTTTGCAGCTGATTTCGCGTGTAACGCCGGCTCCCGCTAGGGATTGTCCGCCCGCGGCATCCACGCGACACGCATTCGGAACGATCCATCCGCGCGCGTCGGCCCCGCCGGCAATTCGTAGCGTCATTGATGAGACCGCGCAACAACTCGGGATCAACACGCGTCTACTGCACTCGGTGGTCCTAGTCGAATCCGGCTTCGACCCGCGCGCCGTTTCGCCAAAGATGGCCGCGGGGCTGATGCAGCTGATGCCCGAGACTGCGGCGCGGTTTGGAGTTCAAGACCGCTTCGACCCTCGCGAGAATGTTCACGCGGGTGCGAAATATCTGCGGTTGTTGATAGACAAATATGACGGCAATTTGACGCTGGCTCTCGCAGCATACAACGCTGGGGAAAGAACAGTGGAAGCGTATGGCGGCGTCCCCCCTTACCAGGAGACGAAAGCTTACGTCGACGCTGTCAAGCGGCTGTGCAGCTGCGGCGAATAGGCACCGCCGCGGCAGATCAAAGCGGGCATCAAACGCCTGCGGTTGTCGCGATCCCGTCGGACCGAAGAAGCTCCGGTCAGAGCAGCCTCTTGAGGGGACAGCCATAATGCCCACCCTAACGCGGTCCGGCGTCGAATCCGTCAAATCATTCTGATAAAGCCAGTGCACTGGCGCGCGGGGCGCCGGACGCGCAAGACATTATATGGATTTTGCCTTCTAGCCGCGCTTCAGCTCATCGAGAAGCTTTTCCGCCTCTGCCTTGCTCGTGAAGGACACACCTGAACTCAGCAGCTTTTCCAACATGGCGCGTGCGTCGGATTCGCGCCCGGCACGCTGCAGCGCGACGGCGACGTGATATTGAATTTCAGGATTCCCCGGCAAAGCCGCTCTCGCCGCCTCAAGGTGAGGCAAGGCCGCCTGGACATCGCCCTGCGCGAGTAAGACCCAGCCCAAAGTATCCTTGATCATCCCGGTCGCCGGCGCGGTCGGCGGCGCGACCGCCACCGCCTTTTCAGCCAATTCGCGTGCCTTTCCCAAGTCGCCGCGCTGCTGATTGAGCCATGCGAGATTGTTGAGCGCGACCACATCGTTTGGCCGCTCCGAGAGGATGAACGTCTCCTCCGAGGCGGCTGCGTCGTATTTCTTGTCCAGCAGATACAGGTCTGCCAACCCCCGCCGCAGGACGAGATCGTTCGGGCGTTCCTTGACACGGGCAGCAAGGAGCGCCTCGGCCTTGGCGATATCACTACCCGCTGCGTACAGGTGCGCCAGCCCGACTACAATCGATGAATCGCCCGGGTGCGCCGCCGCCGATTTTTCCAATAGCGCGACCGCTTCCGCCCGCTTGCCATTCCGCGCATACAAATCCGCGGCGGTCAGATCGTATACCGAACTACTGGGATCCTCCTTCGCAAAGGCCTGCGCCTTCGCAACCCCGGCCTCGATTCCGCCGATTTCGGCCTCGACCCGAATGAGCTGCTCCTTGAGCGTCCGGTTGCCTGGATCCGTAGCGAGCCTCGCCTGCAGGACAGTCCGGACTTCCGGGAACCGTTTCGCGGCAACCAGCGCACCGAGATAGCGCTGAAAGATCGGCTCGGAATTCGGCGCAGCCTCGTAGGCCTGCCGGAACGGATCCACTGCGGCATCGCGATCGCCGGCAGCGACAAGAATACGTCCCTGGATCTCTGCGACCGCGGCGTTGCCCGGGAAAAGCATCGCCAGTTCACTGGCCAGCGCTTTCGCGCGCGTCCAATCCTGACGCGCCCCGTAGATGTTCAACAGCTTGATGCCGGGCGCCGGGTCCTTTGGGGCCGCGACGCGTGCCTTCTCGGCATATCCGATCGCCTCGTCCCACTTCTTATCGCGGGCCGCGATATCGGAGAGCGCGAGCAGCGCCGAGCTATCGTCCGGCTTTCGCGACAGGGCGTCCTGGTAAATCTTCTTCGCGTCCTCGACGCGGCCAGCCGCAATATACACTTGCGCGAGATTGTTCCGCGCCGGCGCGGAATCCGGATTCCGCTTGACGATAGCCTCAAAGATCTTTTCGGCGGCGGGATAGTTCTTCTGAGCGGCGCGCGTCATCCCGAGAAGAACCTGATAAATTTCGAGATCAGGTTTCTCCGCCACCAGTTTCTCGGCGATCTCGGCGGCTTTGTCGGCATGACCGGCACGAAGCTCGCTCAGCACCAGCGGCGGCCCCGCCACTTGCTCGCCGGCATCGGTCGCAAATAAATT
This sequence comes from uncultured Alphaproteobacteria bacterium, assembly GCA_963753665.1. Classification (GTDB taxonomy): domain Bacteria; phylum Pseudomonadota; class Alphaproteobacteria; order ATCC43930; family CGMCC-115725; genus DATARH01. The sequence goes on along the minus strand of CAVWDC010000005.1, from coordinate 224,120 downwards.
CTCCAGCTCCTCGATACCTTTTTGCGTGGCGCCAGCATCAATCTTCGAGCTCGCGACCATCGCCTTGAGCGGGATGTCATTCGGAGCGAGCGCCACTGCCTTCTCGAACTGCTCGAGAGCCTGGGTCGGCTTTCCCATTTGCGCATAGATCTTGCCGAGCAGGGCAAGCGTCGCCGCATCGGGCGGCGACTTTCGCAGGTACGAGGTCAGATATTCCGCCGCGGCCGCACGTTTGCCGTTGCTCAGCGCAATCGTCGCGGCGAGGCGTGCACCCGCCGAATTCCCCGGAACCCGCGCGAGGAATTTGTCGATCGCCTCAGCCGCCTGCGCATACTGCTGCAGCCGGTATTTGGTCAAAGCCTGGACATAAAATCCGTTCGGCAAATTCGCAAAACCCGGGCTGAGCCGCTCCAGGATCCGGTCGGCGGCGGCGAAGTCCTGCTTCTTGACATATTCCAGCGCACGCAGGTAGTTGGCCCTAAAATCTTGCGGTGCCGCCTTCAGCACCGCTTCAAGGTCCTTATCGAGGGCGGCGTAGTCGCCCCAATTCAGGTAAAGATTGGCACGTGCCAGACGGGCTCCGATGTTGCCCGGGTCGGCCGCCAGCGCCTCGCCGAACCGCTGTATCGCGCCGTCGGCGTCGCCGCGTAGCACCAGCATCTCGCCCTTGAGCGCAATCGCATCGGCCGATTTCGGCTCCGCGGCGAGCACGTCGTCGACAATCTTCTCGGCTTCTTCCGGCTTGGTCCTGATCAGCGCTTTCGCGAGCGTAACCTTGGCCCCTACGGATTTGGGATCCAGCGCTACCGCCTGCCGGAGCAGCAACTCGGCCTTCGCCGGGTCGCGCTGCGCGGCCGCCGCCAACGCCAACGCCACCCTGATCTTGCTTTCGAGTTCCGGCGGGCGGTTTCCCGGCTTGATTTCACCGGGAATGTCGGCGAGCTTCCCTTGCCGCAGCATCGCTTCAGCGAGGGTCAGGACGTACTCGGCCTCCGGTGCATCGAGATCGCGCGCGGCCCGGGCCGCGCGCTCCGCATAAGCAAAGTTGCCGAGGTACAGATAGACCTGCGCCAGCAGCGCGCGGATCTGAGCGTCCTTCGGAGCCTCGCGCTCGGCGTTGCGCAGCTCGATCTCGGCGGCGCTGAAATTTCCCTTCGCGATATAAGCCTGCGCCTTTTCGAGAAAAGCTTGCCCGTCCTTGGCCCAGGCCGTCGGCGTCCAAAATTGTGGTCCCCAAGATCCGGAGGTCCAATCGCCACGCTGTACGATCCCGCCAGACGCCATCACCGCCGCAGCGACCAGGGCGACGCGCGCCAGCCGCCGCCCTCTGCCAACGTAGCGCATCGATCTCTGTCCTTCTTCCGAATGCCGTCGCTCCGGAGTATTCACACCCTGCGCATCGCCTTCACGCGAACCGCTTTCGTGCCACAGCCCAAATCTGGACCGGGCAGGCTCAGGGCCTTCTTCTTCTCGTCTATTGCGCTTAATATTTTCTTTTAGCAGGTTAGGGCGCTCGGCTCAATGGCGACCCGCGCGCAGCGTCAAGCCGTGTCGGTTCTTGCCGCCCTGGCCTCCCGGGTAAGAGCCGGGTGCCGCGACCGGCGCTGGTCGTTACCAGGGCGGCGGCGGGTGTTCGCGTCAGGGATTCCCTACCTTGCCTCGGTCCAGCTTTCGGAGAACGCGAGCGCGCAGGTGCTGAACGGACGGCCTTCCCGTGTCATCGGCCAGGGCCTGCCGGCAGCCTCGACGCCGTTGCGGGCAAGTCTGGCTCCGAGCGCCGGGATCAGCAGCGTGCAAACGCCATATTTGCGGCCGCCCTCGCCGGGGTTCGTGTGAATCAGCAGCGGATCGCCGATGTCGTACCAAGTCAGGCTGATCGCCTCGTCGTGCGTGACCAGATTTTCGGTCCAGAAATAGCGCGGATCGCCGATCTTCGAGAACTCGGCGTCGACCACCGGGATCGAGGTGTCGGCAGTCTCCGCGTTCAGCATCCCCTGCACGGTGCCCTGCAGCCAGCGGGCCATCGCTATGTTGTCGGAATAGATGCGCCAGCGGTTCTCGGTCAGCTCGCTCTTGAGGTACAGGACATGGCCGGGTCCGGCCGGGCAGGTGATGATGCGCCAGTAGCTGGCGTTCGTCGTCTGCGCTCCGCCATCGCTCGCGCTGAGGCGGATGAACGGGTTTTCGCCGGTCAGGATGATATGGTTCGGGTCGGCGGCCATCGCGGACTCCCTCGCTGGATGCGGCTGGTCGCGATGCTACGCGATGGCGCCGGCACATGCCACAAGCGAACGGCGATTGCACCTTGCGGGGGGCGGCCAACACGGTAATGCTGCGCCGCAATCTTTGCCGCAATGCACGGGAGACCCCGCCGATGCCAATTGAATTGTGGACCTGGAACACGCCGAACGGGCGCAAGATCAGCGTAGCCCTCGAGGAAATGGGACTGCCCTACACGGTAAAGCCGATCAACATTTCGAAGGGCGAGCAGTTCAAGCCCGAATTCCTGAAGATCAGCCCGAACAACCGCATTCCGGCGATCATTGATTCCGAAGGCCCCGGCAACGAGCCGATCAGCGTCTTCGAATCCGGCGCAATCCTGATTTATCTCGGCGAGAAGACCGGGAAGTTCTGGCCCCGAGGCGATCTGCGGCGGCAGGTGCCGGTGCTCGAATGGCTGATGTGGCAGATGGGCGGGTTCGGCCCGATGCCGGGACAGGTTCATCATTTCCTGCAGGTCGCGAAGGAGGAGGACCGCCGCTACGGCCTCGATCGTTACATGAAGGAGACGCGCCGGCTCTATGGCGTTTTCGACAAGCGCCTGTCAGAAGCGGAGTACGCCGGCGGCAGCGAGGTTTCGATAGCCGATTTCGCGATCCTCGGCTGGGCCTGGCGGCACGAGCGGCATCAGGTCGATCTCGCCGACTACCCGAACGTCAAGCGCTGGTACGAGGCGATGATGGCCCGCCCCGGTACCAAGCGCGGCTTCGAGGTCGCGCTGAGCTGAAGCGCGTTTGGTAAATCGCCTCGCCGCCCTTCACGGCGTGGGGGAGAGTGAGGTGGGTCGCGGCCGGCGCTTTGGAAGTGCGCCCTCACCCCGACCTTCTCCCTCACCGGAGGAGAGGGGGACCCTTCGTTACGTCGGCAGCGGCACCATTCCCATCCAGAACATCGTCTTGTCGCCGACATCGATGTCGTATTTGCGGACAAAGGTCAGCTTGCCGTCGTCGCCGATCCGCAGCACCGATAGACCGGCCGCGACGGTCTTGATCTGATCCCCATCGCGCACCTTGACCGGCAGATTGTGCTCGGCGACCAGCATGCGGCCGCTCGGGTCGATGTGGAACGTGCGCGGGTGGATGCCGCCGGTTTCGATGTGCTGGATCGGTTTCGGCTCGCCGGTCGATTGATCGATCGCGAAGACGACGATGCCATTCTCGCCGCCTTTGAAAACCTTCTGGCCCTGGTAGTCCTCGGTCTGCTCGGCCCGATTGGCGCAGTAAAGAAAACGACCGCTGGGGTGGACATGCACGGTGCCGGCCGCTTGTCGCGCCCGAATATTGGCCGGTTCGGCAAGCGTGCTGGCGACAAAGGCGGGCTTAGGCGCGAGCCGGTCGTTTTCGAGCGGGAACATCATCATCTCGTTCTGGGTCTCGATCGAGACATAGACCCAGGGTTTTGTCGGGTGGAAATCGAGATGCCTCGGTCCAAATTCCTTCCCGCCATTTGGCGCGACCGACACTTCGTTGCTGAGCACGCCGTCCTTGTAGTCGAAGACCTTCAATGCACCCGGATCTTCCGGCTTGGTCGGGGTGCCCTCGTTACCGCGGGTAACCAGGATCGCGAGCTTGTTATCTGGCGTCACGCGCACCTGGTGGGCGAAGATCCCGGCGTCGATCGGACCCGGCTGCTTGACCTCCTCGCCGGGCGTGAGGTCCGGGTTGATGCGGTACACACGCACCGAACTCGGGTTGTTGAACGCGACAAGAATATATCCTGACGGTATGTCGGTGCTCGTGTGGATCGGGCGTACCGGCAAGCGGATCGGTTCGCCATGCTTTTTCAACGCGCCGGTAGCCGGATCGATCGCGAGCGCGGTCACATGATGCTCGGTACCGGCGGGACCGTATCCCGGCGCGCTGCTGCTGCTCGCGACATAGAGATAGCGGTGCGAGGCATGCGGCCAGGCATATTGCACGCTTGCCGGCAGCGTCACCGTCTCGCGCTTCGTCAGCGTCATGCCATCGATATCGACGTCGTAATGCGTGAGGTCGGGTCCGACATTAGCGTAGAGCGCGACCCCGTCGGGCAAGCGCGGCGCTACGTTCCACCACGGACTGTCCCGGTACATTGCCGCCATCCCGGCGGTATCGCCGCCCCAGGCCAGGGCGATTTGGCTGACGACGTAGCCGAAAGCCTCTATTGCACGCGGCGATTGCGTGTAAGTGATCAGGTCGGCCAATGCGGCCTTCCCGACCAGCACCCAGCCCTCTCCGTCGGTCATATGATACTTGGCTATGCTATCGCTGATCTTTTCGGGGTTGGGCGTAGCGAGGCCGTATGGAGATCCGGTAATCTGGTGATTGGCAACATTCCCATCCGAAAACTCGGACCAGGTCGTAAAAGGCGCATTCGTTTGCACGTCCTTAATATAAAGCCAGTAGGACGAGCCGTTCGCCGGGGCAAATCCGTTTTCTCCGTTTGTGTAGAGACCGGCCACGAAGTTAGTCATGTAGTTGAGCATTCGAACCGCGTCATCGGAAACTTGCGGCAGGTTCATCCCCGCGATCTCCGCCAGCGCGGTTACGATGTAGCCCTCCTGCCACGTGGAGACGATTGGCCCACCGGACGCGGTCTCGCTGCCCAAAACAAAGCCCTGCAGATCGCCGTATTCGGCCATGCTGTGATCGGTGATGTAGTACCGTACCATCCCGCTCATCGCCTTGGTCAGCTGGGATGTGAAATAGGTTTTCAGTGGATCACCGTCGGGCGTCAGGTAAGCCGCCTCCGCGACCTCGCGCAGGCCCCAGGCGATTGCCCGCTCCTCGTGGCGCGGGCTTGTCACTCCCATGAAGACCGCGTTTCCCGGCTTCATCGGGTCGATCGATGTGAAGCCATTGTAGTTGGAGTACGGGCTGAACGAGGTGATCGCGTAGTCGGCGGCGGCCTGCAGCAGCTGGAGCTGATATTGGCTGCCGGTAATCAAGTAGGGGACGTAGTTCAGGTCAGGCATGTGGGCCGTGTCGGGCTTCCAGGGGTCGCCGTTTGCCCGTAGGTCGGCCAGCCGCTGACCGGCTGCGGCGACCAATATGGATTGCCGGTGCTATTGGCCGTACTTTGCCAGAAATACGGGTAGTCTGTGCTGCGGATCAGCGTGCCCGTGTTCTCGTCAAGAAGGTGCCAGGGAATGCTGCCCGACGCATTGGCATTCGCCATCATGACCGCCGTCGCGGTGCTGCTCTGGCTCAGCAACCACTGCGCCACCCAGTTGGGCTGCGGTCCGATGTCGGGCCGAGCCGGCGTTGCCCATTACGGCTGTACTTCCGCGGTGCCCATCGGGCCCGTGCTGCCATATCCGGTGGAGCTGGCGGGGTTGAGCTTGCTGTAATCCTTCTGGATCGCCGCGCTGCTGACGCCATAGCTTTGATCGTAAGTCGGCAGTGCGGCAGCGGCGGTCAAATAAGAAACATCGTACTGCACATTCGGGTTGATCGTGCCGGCACTGTCCACGAGCTATACGCGGAAGTTGGTGACGGGCTGATGGGATGAAGGCGGCGTATCGTGGGGGTGTTCGCGCCTCCACTTCTCCAGCGAAGGAGTGATACGCCGTGTCCGATGGTACCGTCGTCAAGCTGCTTCAACCAGGATCGTTCGCCGACCCGCTGACCGAGGTGCTGCGCAACGGTGCGCGTGCCCTGCTGGCCCAAGCGGTCGAGGCCGAAGTGGCCGAATTCCTCGCCCAGCATGCCGATCTGAAGACCGCTGCTGGCTTGCGCCGCGTGGTTCGTCACGGGCACCTGCCGGAACGCGAGGTGATGACCGGCATCGGCCCGGTCGGGGTGCGCCAACCCCGCGTGCGCGACCGTGGCGCTGGCCGATGGTGCCGGGCGCGTCCGCTTCACGCCCGCGATCCTGCCGCCGTATGCACGGCGCTCGCGGAGCCTGGAGGTGCTGATCCCGATCCTTTACCTTAGGGGCCTCTCGAGCGGTGATTTCGTGGAGGCGCTTGCCGCCTTGCTCGGCAAGGATGCACCGGGCCTGTCGGCCTCGACCATCGCGCGGCTGAAGGAGGTCTGGCGCGACGAGCACAAGCACTGGCGCAAGCGCGATCTGTCGGCCAAGCGCTACGTCTACGTGTGGGCCGACGGCATCTATCTGCAGGCCCGTCTTGAAGACGCCAAGCAATGCATCCTGGTCATCATCGGCGCGACCCCGGAGGGCAAGAAGGAGCTGCTCGGCTTTACTGACGGGGCCCGCGAAAGCGCGCAGGATTGGCGGGAGATGCTGCTCGATTTGAAGAACCGAGGTCTGGCGGTCGCGCCCGAACTCGCCGTCGCTCGACGGGGCGCTCGGCTTCTGGAAGGCGCTCGGCGAGCTGTGGCCGACCACACGCGAGCAGCGCTGCTGGGTGCACAAGACCGCCAATGTCCTCAACAAACTGCCGAAGAGCCAGCAGCCGAAGGCCAAGCGGTCATTACAGGAAATCTGGATGGCCGAGACCCGCAAGGCCGCCGAGGCCGCATTCGATGCCTTCATTGCCGCCTACGAGCTGAAATACGATAAGGCCGCCGCGTGCCTGGCGAAGGATCGCCAAGCCCTGCTCGCCTTCTACGATTTCCCTGCCGAGCACTGGAAACACCTGCGGACCTCGAACCCGATCGAGAGCACTTTCGCCACGGTGCGGCACCGCACAATCCGCTCGAAGGGGTGCCTGTCGAATAAGACGGCCCTCGCCATGGTGTTCAAGCTGGTCGAGGCCGCCCAGAAAAGCTGGCGCAGGCTCGATGGCCACAACCAGTTGCCCAAGCTCATTCAAGGTGTCAGGTTCACCGATGGGATCGAAGTCGCCGCCAAATCTGCGTCCCTCGAAATCCCAAACCGCCGCCGCCTGATCCCGTCAGGCCATCACCAAAATTCGGCGATAGCTCACTGTCCACCCGGTGATCCCACAGCGAATAGAGATACTGTGAGACGTTGTTCGCGCTGTAGACTTGTGTACCGCCCTGGCGGATCGCCACGTCGTAGGTCAGGTCGGATTTGCCCGGGGAGAACATCCAGCTGTTGTCGAAGATGACATCGGTGCTGGTGGTGCCGTCGGCATAGGCGCGGATATCGAATTCAACCTTGAGCTTGCCGCCGTTGACCGTCGTCACCACGCTATATTCGTTGACCTCCGGCCCGGTCAGCCAGCGCTCGACGTTGCCGGCGGTTATCGCGGCCTGCAACGCCGCCGCGGCCGAGGCGTTGTCCGTGGTGGTCGTGCCGTCGGCATTGCGGAACGTGAACGCCACATCGAGATTGTAGCCGCTCGCCAACAGGGCCGCGGCGCTCGGCGCCGCCGGCGACGGCATTGCCGCGCTGCCCTTCGCGAGCATCAGCGCGAGGCTGCCGCCCGGGGCGATTTCCGGGCGCGTTCAAGGTCAGAACCGCATGGCGCACCGAGCCGTCGCTGTTGGTCGCCTTGACGTCCATCTGCACCGCGTAATCGACCCCGGCGATGCGCGTGACGAGGCTCTCGCCGGGCATTATCGCGCCCGGTTTGAAGACCTGGCCGAACGTCACATAGCCGCTTTGCTCGGCTGTCGCGCCGGTGTTTTGCAGACGCAAGCCGACAATGTCGCCGCCCTGCGACGGTTGCGGCGGTCGCGTATCGAGCGTGAAGCTCAGCGTGGCCGTCCCGGTATTGCCGGCGAGATCGGTCTGGGTCGCGCTGAGTGTGTGTACGCCGTCGGCCAATGCCGGTCGGCGTGAAGCTCCAGGCCCCGGTGCCATCGGCGATAGTGGTGCCGAGCGTGGCGCCGCCCTCCTTGATGGTGACCAGGGTGTTGGCCTGACCGAGGCCGTTAACTGCCGGGTTCGACGTGATCTTGTCGGTAGCCGAGCTACCGGTATCTGACAGCAGCGTCATGCTCACCACCGGCGCCGTCTTGTCGAGCGTAAAGCTCAGCGTCGCCGTTCCGGTGTTTCCGGCGAGATCGGTCTGCGTCGCGCTGAACGTGTGGGGGCCGTCCGTTAGAGCGGTAGGCGTGAAGCTCCAATTTCCGGTACTGGTTGCCGTTACGGTCCCGAGCGTGGTGCCGCCCTCCTTGATGGTGACGAACGTGTTGGCGTCAGCGGTGCCCTTGATCGTCGGGTTCGAGGTGATCTTGTCGGTTGCCGAGGCGCCGGTGTCGGAAACCAGCGTCATGCTCATTAGGGGCGCCGCCTTATCGAGCGTGAAACTCTGCGTCGCCGTCGTGGTGTTACCGGCGAGATCGGTTTGAGTTGCGGTGAGCGTGTGCGCACCGTTGGCGAGCCCGGCCGGCGTAAAGCTCCACGCTCCCGAACCGTCCGCCGTCGTCGTGCCGAGCGTGACGCCGCCCTCTTTGATGGTAACGAGGGTGTTGGCCTGACCGGTGCCCTTGATCCCCGAGTTTGACGTGATCTTATCGGTTGCCGAGATGCCGGTGTCCGACACCAAGTCGATCGACAGTACGCTCCCCAACGGCGGGCTCGACTGCGAACTGTCGAGGGTAAAAGTCTTCGTTGTGGATCCGGTATTGCCGGCCAAGTCGGTCTGGGTGATGCCGTATGTGTGCGTACCCTCGGGCAGACCGATCGGCGTAAAGCTCCAGGCTCCCGTCGCGTCGGCCATCGTCGTGCCGAGTAGTTTAATGCCCTCCTTAATGGTGACCAGGACATTGGCATCGCCTTTGCCCGTGATCCCGGGGTTCGCGGTGACCTTGTCGGTGGCAGAAATCCCGGTATCCGCAATCAGGTTCACGAACAATACAGGCGCCGCCCTGTCGAGTGTGAAGCCCAGCGTCGCCGATCCGGTGTTGCCGGCGAGATCGGTCTGGCTGGCGCTTAGCGTGTGGACGCCATCGACGAGACCGGCCGGCGTGAAGTTCCAGGCGCCCGTGCCGTCCGCCATCACCGTGCCGAGCGTGACGCCGCCTTCCTTGATCGTAATCAGGCTATTGGCCTGACCGACGCCCTTGACCGCTGGGTTGGAGGTAATCTTGTCGGTCGATGAGCTGCCGGTGTCCGCGACCAGGGCCATGCTCACCGCCGGCGCCGTCGCATCGAGTGTGAAGCTCAGCGTCGCGGCTCCGGTATTGCCGGCGAGATCGATCTGGCTGGCGGTCAGCGTGTGGACGCCGTCGACGAGACTGGCTGGCATGAAGTTCCAGGCTCCCGTGCCGTCCGCCATCGCCGTCCCGAGCGTGACGCCGCCTTCCGTGATCGTGACCAGGGTGTTGGCCTGACCGACGCCCTCGACCGCCGAGTTCGAGGTGATCCCGTCGCTTGCCGAGCCCCCTGTATCGGAGACCAGGGCCATGCTCATCGCCGGCGCCGTCGCGTCGAGCGTGAAGCTCAGCGTCGCGGTTCCGGTGTTGCCGGCGAGATCAGTCTGGCTGGCGCTGAATACGTGCGCGCCGTCGGCCCGACCGACCGGGGTGAAGCTCCAGGCCCCCGTCCCGTCCGCCATCGCCGTGCCGAGCGTGACGCCGCCTTCCGTGATCGTGACCAGGGTGTTGGCCTGACCGACGCCCTCGACCGCCGAGTTCGAGGTGATCCCGTCGCTTGCCGAGCCCCCTGTATCGGAGACCAGGGCCATGCTCATCGCCGGCGCCGCTCCATCGAGCGTAAAACTCAGAGTCGCGGTTCCGGTGTTCCCGGCGAGATCGGTCTGGCTGGCGCTCAGCGTGTGGACACCATCGACGAGGCCAGCTGGCGTGAAGTTCCAGGCCCCCGTGCTTTCCGCCATCGTCGTGCCGAGCGTGACGCCGCCTTCCTTGATCGTGACCAGGGTGTTGGCTTCACCGATGCCCTTGACGGCCGGGTCCGAGGTGATCCCATCGCTTGCCAAGCTGCCGGTATCGGAAACCAGCGCGACGCTCACCGCCGGCGGCGTCGTGTCGAGCGTGACGCTCGGCGTCGCTGTCCCGGTACCGCCGGGATCGGTCGATTGGGTCGATGTGGTGGCCAGGTTGGGATCGGCAATGGCCGACCATTTCGCGCCGGTCCACTGAGACCATTGCCCCTGCAAGTTGCGCGAATAGAGCTTCCCGCCGTTGGCGACATCGAGCTCGACGCCGACGCCGTTTCCGACCGTTTGTCCATTCAACAGGATGTAGTTGCCGGTGGTGGCCTTCCCGGTGCTGAACGTCCAAACCCCATCAGCAGTTACCAGACCGCCGCAGCTGCCCGCCCGCACAGCGGTGCCGTCCGGCGAGGGGGTGGACTCCAGCGTCGGGTCAACCCAGGCAAGCCATTTCGCACCCGACAACTCGTACCACTGACCGGTTGCGTCACGCGAATAGAGCTTCCCGCCGTTGGCGACATCGAGCTCGACGCCGACGGCGTTTCCGACCGTTTGTCCATTCAACAGGATGTAGTTGCCGGTGGTGGCCTTCCCGGTGCTGAACGTCCAAACCCCATCAGCGGTTACCAGACCGCCGCAGCTGCCCGCCCGCACAGCGGTGCCGTCCGGCGAGGGGGTGAACTCCAGCGTCGGGTCAACCCAGGCAAGCCATTTCGTACCCGACCACTCGTACCACTGACCGGTTGCGTCACGCGAATAGAGCTTCCCGCCGTTGGCGACATCGAGCTCGACGCCGACGGCGTTTCCGACCGTTTGTCCATTCAACAGGATGTAGTTGCCGGTGGTGGCCTTCCCGGTGCTGAACGTCCAAACCCCATCAGCAGTTACCAGACCGCCGCAGCTGCCCGCCCGCACAGCGGTGCCGTCCGGCGAGGGGGTGGACTCCAGCGTCGGGTCAACCCAGGCAAGCCATTTCGCACCCGACAACTCGTACCACTGACCGGTCATGTCGCGCGAATAGAGCTTTCCGCCATTGGCGACCCTAAGCTCGACGCCGGCAAACGACCCGAGCGTCTTACCATTCAACAGAATGTAATTGCCGGTGGTCGCTTTTCCGGTGCTGAAACTCCACACACCAGCGGCGGTTGTCAGACCGACGCCACTGCCCGCCTGTATAACGGTGCCATCCGGCGAAAATATTGATATCTCGGTCATGTCATTCATTCGATCTGTTTTGAGCTAACGTCGATGAACCCGGTGCCGAGAGCCTTTCCGTTTGAGCCAGTACGGTAAACCGACTACTAGAAAGGATCTCTCGATAGAGATTCTTCATGCACGACGATAATCCAGCCTTTTTAAGAACCAGTTAAATGATTGTTTCTCCAAAGTTAATACATACAATTTCAATATTTCTCGAAAGACTGCCGGCGCAGAATTGGAAAGCTACGATCAGGGCAGATCGCGATTTTCACAAACAGAACCGTATGTGCGACAACTTGCCGCAACATGCCGCGATCCCTTGCGATGGACATCATGTCGGTCGACGTCTCGAAGCAGTCGCTAGGGTCGATATTATGAACCACAAAAAATTCATCTAAATTTGTGAAAACTGCTAACAATCAAATAGTCTCAGGTTGGCGACCTGGGATAACAGCCTCTATAATCAACAATTCAGCGGCGAGGCTTCGGGTTCAAATCAATGCTTGTTGCTTCGGCCAGCATCGGGGTGCCGATATAGCGTCGGCACGAAGGCGACTTACGGACGACAGGGTAAAATTGATTTACATTCGCTGATAGCTCGCGAAGCGGGGACAGCGCTGTCTGGTCGAAGTAGGAACCACACAGCGGTGCGACAGATACTTCACGCGAACGGAGGGTCCCATGCGCAGGCGTGGCGCTTCTTTTCCTCTGAAACCGCTTCTCGCGGCGGATGCCGTGAAAAACGGTGACGGCTGTTCCTGAGTGCTGTTTGATTGCAATCAATGCGCCGGCGCGGCGCCGTCAGCATCGGCACGCGCCAATCAGGTGCGGAGCCAAATGTCGATCCGAAATTTCGAAAAGCTGTTCCGGCCGCGCAGCGTCGCGCTGATCGGCGCCAGCGAGCGGCCGGGCTCGGTCGGCGCGGTCGTCGCGCGCAACCTGCTTCGCGCCGGGTTCAATGGCGACTTGCTGCTGGTCAACCCGCATTTGACGAGCCTCGATGGCGTGCCGGTGCATCGCGACATCGCCAGCCTGCCGCACCCGCCCGACCTCGCGGTCATCGCGACCCCGCCCGACACGGTGCCGGGCCTTGTCGCCGAACTCGGCGCGCGCGGCACGCGGGCCGCGGTCGTCATCACAGCCGGGTTCGGCGAACTCGGCGAACAAGGCAGGGCGCTGCAGCGCGCCACGCTCGACGCCGCACGCCCATACCTGCTGCGCCTGATCGGCCCGAACTGCGTCGGGCTGATCGTCCCCGGCATCGGGCTCGACGCGAGCTTCTCGCATCTCGCGCCGCCGGCCGGCGACATCGCCTTTGTCAGCCAGTCCGGCGCGATGATCACGGCGATGCTCGATTGGGCGGCGCCGCGCGGCATCGGGTTTTCCCATGTCGTCTCGCTCGGCGACATGGCCGATGTCGATTTCGGCGACATGCTCGACTGGCTCGCGACCGAGCAGCGCACAAGCGCGATCCTGCTCTACGCCGAGGGCATCACGCACGGCCGCAAATTCATGTCGGCGGCGCGCGCCGCGGCGCGGCTGAAGCCGGTGCTGGTGCTGAAGGCCGGGCGCTCGCAGGCAGGCGCGCGCGCGGCGGCGTCGCATACCGGCATGCTGGCGGGCAGCGACCGCGTTTATCACGCCGCCTTTCGCCGCGCCGGCATGCTGCGGGTCGACAACGATGGCCGAGCTGTTCGACGCGGTCGAGACGCTGGCCTTGACCGGCGAGCAGAACGGCGACCGGCTCGCGATCCTGACCAATGGCGGCGGCGCCGGCGTTCTCGCGACCGACGCGCTGGCCGCGCACGGCGGGCGGCTCGCCGAGCTGTCGCCCGCGACGATCGCGCGGCTCGACCGGGTGCTGCCGCCGACCTGGAGCCGCGGCAATCCCGGTCGACATTATCGGCGACGCGCCCGGAGCGCGCTATGCGGCCGCGCTCGAAGCGTTGTTCGCCGATGAGGGGGTCGATGCGGTCCTGGCGCTGAACTGCCCGACGGCGCTGGCGGCTCCGGACGAGGCGGCGCGGGCGGTGATCGACGACGATGGCGTCGCTGCCCGCCGCGACGCGGCGCGGCCGCAACCTGTTTACCGCCTGGCTCGGCGCGCATTCGGCGGCACCGGCGCGCGCGCTGTTCAACGCGGCAAGGGTGCCGACCTACGACACCCCGGAGGACGCCGTCGCCGCGCTCTTGCACCGCGTGCGCTATCAGCGCAATCAGGCGCTGTTGATGGAGACGCCGCCGGCCCGCCCCGAGGCCGATGACCGCCGACCCCGACGCGGCCCGCGCCGCGATCGCCGCCGCCGTCGCGGACGGCCGGTCCTGGCTCGACCCGGCCGAGGTCGAGGCGGTGCTCGACGCCTACCGCATCCCCCGCCCGGCCGTCGCGGCTCGCCGCCGACCCCGATGAGGCCGCCGCTGCGGCGGCAGCGCTCGGGTTCCCGGTTGCGCTGAAAATCCGCTCGCCGGACATCATCCATAAATCGGATGTCGGCGGGATCGCGCTCGGGCTCGCCGACGCCGCCGCCGTGCGGAACGCCGCCGTCGCGATGCTCGCGCGCGTCGGCAACGCGCAGCCGCAGGCCCGGCTCGACGGGTTTCTCGTGCAGCGGATGGCGCCGAGCGACCGATGCTATCGAGCTGCTCGCCGGCATCGCCGACGACCCGGTGTTCGGGCCGGTGATCCTGTTCGGGCAGGGCGGCACCGCGGTCGAGATCATCGACGACAGCGCCGTCGCGCTGCCGCCGCTCAACTCGCTGCTGGCGCGCGCCCAGATGACGCGCACCCGCGTGTGGCGGCTGCTGCAGGGCTATCGCGACAAGCCGCCCGCGGCGGTCGATGCGATCGCCGAAATGCTGATCCGCCTGGGCCGGCTCGCCGCCGAGCACCCGGAAATCCGCGAACTCGACATCAACCCGCTGCTCGCCGATGCAGCCGGCGTGATCGCGGTCGATGCTCGGATCCGCGTCGCGCCGGCGGCGCCCGGAGCCTCCCGTCTGGCGATCGCGCCGTACCCGAGGGAGCTGGCCGGCCGCGGCGCGGCTGCGCGACGGCGCCGAGATCGAGTTGCGCCCGATCCGGCCCGAGGACGAGCCGCTGCTGCACGATCTCGTCGCGCATATGACCCCGGAGGATCTGCGGCGGCGTTTTCTGGCGCCGATCCGCGCCCTGTCGCATCAGCTTGCGGCGCGGCTGACGCAGATCGATTACGACCGCGAGATGGCGCTTGTCGCAACTGAATCGCGGCACCGTGCTCGGCGTCGCGCGCTATTCCGCCGATCCCGACCGCCTGCAGGCCGAATACGCGGTCGCGGTGCGCAGCGACTGGAAGGGCCGCGGCGTCGGCTATGTGCTGATGCGGCGGCTGATCGAGATCGCCCGGCAATACGGGATCGGCGAGCTGGTCGGCGATGTGTTGCGCGAGAACGAGCCGATGCTGGCGATGTGCCGCGAACTCGGCTTCGAGATCCACGCCGACCCGCACGACGCCGCGCTGATGCGGGTCCGCAAGACCGCTCGGCTAATGCAGGCTCGCCGATCGGAGCGACCGGAAGAAGGCGGGAGGCGCGCACGCACCGGACTATCCGGCGGCCGCGCCGGTTGCTATCAATCGGCCGGGAGTCCTCCCGTATCCCCTCCCCTGCCCGGCTCTCACCCGGCCGGCGGGAAAAGCGATGGCGAGGGCGTCCACCCGCAAACCCGCAACGAGACCGCTGCCGATGAGCGAGATCACCCCGATCACGATGCCGAAATGGGGCCTGACGATGACCGAGGGCAAGGTCCTCGGCTGGCTGAAGAAGGAGGGCGACAGCTACCGCGCCGGCGAGGAATTGCTCGAAATCGAGACGACGAAGATCACCAACGTCTTCGAGGCCGAGCGAGCCCGGCACGTTGCGCCGCATCGTCGCCGCTTCCGGCGCGACATTGCCGATCGGCGCGCTGCTCGCGGTCGTCGGCGCCGCCCGGCGTGCCCGACAGCGAGATCGACGCCTTTGTCGCCGGGTTCGTCGCGCCCGAACCGGCCTCGGAAGACGCCGCGGCCGAGGCGGACGAGATCGCGCCGCGCGATATCGAGGCCGGCGGCCGGCGATTGCGCGTCCTCGATCATCGGCAGCGGTCGACAGAGCGCGCCGATCGTGCTCGTGCACGGGTTCGGCGGCGATCTCAATGCCTGGATGTTCAACCAGCCGGCGCTGGCCGGGCAAGGCAGCGCGTCGATCGCGCTCGACCTGCCGGGGCATGGCGGCTCGGTCAAAGAGGTCGGGGCCGGCGACGCCGAGACCTTCGCCGCCGCCGTTTCCGATGCGCTAGCCGCGCTCGCGATCGACCGGTTCCACCTTGTCGGGCACTCGATGGGCGGCGCGATCGCGTTGGTGCTGGCCGGGCAAATGCCGAACGCGATCGCCTCGCTGACGCTGCTCGCCCCGGCCGGGCTCGGCCCGGAGATCAACGGCGCTTTTATCGACGGCTTTGTCAGCCTGCAGCGGCGGCGCGAGGCCCAGGAGCTGCTCGCCGCGCTCGTGCACGATCCGTCGCTGATCAGCCGCGCGATGGTCGAGGAGACGCTGCGCTACAAACGGCTCGACGGGGTTCCGGCGGCGCTCGACACGATCGCGCGCGCCTGGTTCGCCGGCGACCGCCAGTCGCTCGATCTGCGGCCGGCGCCTCGGCGCTTTATCGATGCCGACGCAGATCATCTGGGGCCGCGACGACCGCATCATCCCGGTCGCGCACGCCGAGGCGCTCGCCGGCAAAATGCCCATCGCATATTCTCGACGCGGTCGGGCACATTCCGCAGATGGAGAAAGCAGGCGAAGTCAACCGGCTGATCGCCGCGCTTTGTCGAGGCGAACCGCTGATGCCGGCAGCCGCGAAACCGACCGTCCTGCGCCTCGCCGCCGATCTCGCGGCGGGGCGCACCTCGAGCCGCGAGTTGGTCGAGGCGGCGCTGGCGCGCATCGCCGACCCGGCAGGCGAAGGCGCGCGAAGCTTTGTCAAGGTCTATGCCGACAGCGCCCGCGACAGCGGCCGATGCGCAGGACCGGCTGCGCCGGGCCGGCTACGTTGCCTCGCCGCTCGCCGGGCTGCCGGTATCGATCAAGGATCTGTTCGATGTCGCCGGCGAAGTCAGCCTTGCCGGCTCGAAGGCGCTCGACGACGCGCCACCCGCCACCAGCGACGCGCCCGTCGTCGCGCGGCTGCGCGCCGCCGGTGCCGTGCTGATCGGCCGCACCAACATGACCGAATTCGCGTTTTCCGGCGTCGGCATCAACCCGCATTACGGCACGCCCGGCAATCCCCATGACCGCCGCCTGATACCCGGCGGATCGTCCTCCGGCGCGGCGGTGTCGGTCGGCGACGGGCAGGCCGTCGTCGCGATCGGCAGCGATACCGGCGGCTCGGTGCGCATCCCGGCGGCTCTGTGCGGCCTCGCCGGGTTCAAGCCGACGCAGCGCTCGCATCCCGCGCGATGGCGTCGTGCCGCTCTCGACGACGCTCGACTCGATCGGCCCGCTCGCCAACAGCATTGCCTGCTGTGCGATCGCCGACGCGGTCATGGCGGGCGAGCCAGCTCAACGCCCCCGCGCCGATGCCGGTCGGACGGATTGCGCCTGCTGGTGCCGCGCTCGCATGTCTTCGAGGGGCTCGCGCCCGAAGTCGCGGCGGCGTTCGAGGCGGCCTGCTTTTCCCTGTCGCGCGCCGGCGCCCGCATTACCGACCGGCCGCTTCCCGAACTCGACGAAATCCCGAAAATCAACGCAGCCGGCGGCTTCGCGCCGATCGAAGCCTATGCCTGGCACAAGAAGCTGATCGCGCGGCGCGGCGGCGACTACGATCCGCGGGTGCGCGGCCGTATCGAGCGCGCCCAGGGAATGACTGCGGTCGAATACATCGAGCTGCGCGACGCCCGCGTCGCGCTGATCGCGCGAATGGCGCCGCTGACCGCCAGCTTCGACGCGATGCTGATGCCGACCGTCGCGATCACCGCGCCGCCGATCGCTGCGTTCGCCGACGATGCCGATTACCGCCGGCTGAACGCCCTGATCCTGCGCAACTGCTCGACGATCAACTTTCTCGACTGCTGCGCCGCGACGGTGCCGATCCAGCAACCGGGCGACGCTCCGGTCGGGCTGATGATCGTCGGCGAGCATCGCGGCGACCGACGCCTGCTTGCCGTCGCGCGCGGCATTGAAGCGGCGCTCGCCTGAACCTGTTCAGATCACGGGCATCCCGCCCTCAGGCGACCGAAGCGGCCGCGCTCGAAAATGGCATCAACGCGCCGAGGCTACGTGACGCACCATCCCGGCATAGGGGCTCGCGCCGCCGTTCTGCGTCAGGATCAGGTCTGGCTGCTTCGCCGGTGCGACGGGCGCTGGAGCGGCAGGCTGCATCCCCGAGCGGCCCTGTGGCACCGCTGCCGCGCCGCAATTGCCGGAGCTGCGCCGCTCGACCTGCGGCGGGGTCCCATCACCGCGCGAAATGATTTGGACGCTCTGTGTGCACACGCCGCTGCCGGACATTGTCGAGAGATAGGAATAGCTCTGCGTGCCTGGCAGCACGATTCCTGGCGGCATCGCGCCGAACGTCGCCTCGGCCAGCCCACCCCGGTTGGCGCGATCGGCCATCGCCTCGGCATAGCGGAACATCGCCGCCGCGCGGCGCTCCATCTCGGCCGCGATACGGTCCATCATCGCGAACGGCGACCCCGGACCAAACACCGAGGCCCCCGGCGTCCAGGCGTCAACCGCGGCCGGGGCGGGCACGAACACAATTTGCGGCGGCACGTCGCCTATATAGCGAATCTGCGCGACGCCACCGCCCGGCACCGGCACAGTCATCGTATCGAATGTCTGCGCCGAGGCCGCACCGGCGATGCCGATCCCGAGCGCCGCGATCCCGGCGAGAAAGGATTTGCGCAAGCGTGTCATGGCTATTTCCCCAGATTGCGAAGACAGGCTGCGCGATTAATGTAGCGCACGATCCGATCGAGTCCAGCCTCTGCAAAATGTCGTAGAAACGATGATTCCGTCCGCATCCGCGCGCCAAACCACTCCCTCCGAACACGCGGCGGCGCGCCTCTACATCGCCGAACCGCTTGCCGCGGGCGCCATTGTGCCGCTCAGCGACGACAATGTTCATCGGCTACGCAATGTGCTGCGCCTCGCGGCCGGCGCCACGGTCGCAGCCTTCAACGAGCGCGACGGCGAGTTTCTGTGCCGCATCGACGAACTACGGCGCAGTCGCGGCGCGCTCAAGGCCATCGAGCAGCGCCGCGGACCCGAACCGGGCCCGGATGTCTGGCTGGTCTTCGCGCCGATCAAACGCGCCCGCCTCGAATGGGTCGTCGAAAAGGCGACCGAACTTGGGGCGGCCGCTTTGGTTCCGGTCGTAACCGCGCGCACGCAGTCGGAACGCGTTAATCGCGAGCGGCTGCGGGTGATCGCCATCGCCGCGTCCGAGCAGAGCGAGCGCATATCGCTCCCGGAGATCCGACCAGAGGTGCAGCTGGGCCGCCTGCTCGCTGAGTGGCCCGCCGACCGACGCCTTGTCCTGTGCGATGAAAGCGGCGCCGGCCAGCCGGTTGCGGCGGCGCTCGCCGGGCTGAACGGCGCGGTGCCGGCCGCGGTGTTTGTCGGGCCGGAGGGGGGCTTCGCCGAAACGGAGCTTGACGCTCTTGGCAAACTATCCATTGTTACGCGCGTCGGGCTCGGCCCGAGGGTCCTGCGCGCGGAGACCGCCGCTCTTGCCGCGCTGGCGGTCTATCAGGCGATCGCCGGAGATTGGCGGCTTGTGCGAGAACGCTGAGCGCCGAAAGTTCTTCACCATCGGGATTTTGGGAGCCGCATGTCTGGCCCGTCTAGCCTGCAAGGACCGCCGATCACCGACAAGCGGCAGCTGGTCGAGTATCACGAGCGCGGCGGCAAGCCGGAGAGCGAGTGGCGCATCGGCACCGAGCACGAGAAATTCGTGTTCCGCCGCGCCGACCTGAAGCGGGCGCCCTATGAGGGATCGGGCGGCATCGGCGCGCTGTTGCAGCGCATGACTCGCTTCGGCTGGGAGCCGGTGCTCGAAAAGGGCAATGTCATCGCGCTGTCGAACGACAGCCGCTGTTCGATCACGCTAGAACCGGGCGGGCAGTTCGAATTGAGTGGGGCGCCGCTCGAAACCGTGCATCAGACCTGCGAGGAGGTTCACGAGCACCTGCGTCAGGTGCGCGAGGTCTGCGACGAACTGGGGCTCGGCATGATCGGTCTCGGTTTCGACCCGATCTCGCGGCGCGACGAAGTGCCGTGGATGCCGAAAGGCCGTTACAAGATCATGGGCGCGTACATGCCGAAAAAGGGCCGGCTCGGCCTCGACATGATGCTGCGCACCTGCACCGTGCAGACCAATCTCGACTATCGCAGCGAAGCCGACATGGTCCGCAAGTTCCGCGCCAGCCTCGCCTTACAGCCGGTCGCGGTTGCCCTGTTCGCTAACTCGCCGTTCGTCGAGGGCCGACCGTCGGGGTATCTCAGCTATCGCAGCCTAGTGTGGACCGACACCGACCCGGACCGCTGCGGCACGCTGCCGTTCGTGTTCGAGGATGGGTTCGGGTTCGAGCGCTATGTCGATTACCTGCTCGACGTCCCGATGTACTTCGTCTATCGCGACGGCAACTATATCGACGCAAGCGGCCAATCGTTCCGCGATTTCCTGGCCGGCAGACTGCCGGCATTGCCGGGCGAGGTGCCGCGGATCGGCGACTGGGTCGATCATATGACAACAGCCTTTCCCGAGGTCAGGCTGAAAAGCTACCTCGAAATGCGCGGCGCCGATGGCGGTCCGTGGCGACGCCTCTGCGCCTTGCCAGCGCTGTGGGTCGGGCTGTTGTATGACGACGCCGCGCTCGAAGCCGCGTGCGATCTCGTCGCGGACTGGACCGTGGAGGAGCGCGAGGCGATGCGGCGCGACGTACCCCGTCTCGGGCTGGAGACGCCGCATCGCAGCCGCAAGCTGCGCGATATCGCGCTCGAAGTTCTTGAAATCGCACGCGAGGGTCTGCACCGGCGCGCCCGCCGCGATCAGTGCGGCGAGGACGAAACTCACTATCTCGACGCGCTGTTCACGATCGCCGGCGGCGGTCGTACCCCGGCCGAGGAGCTGATCGAGGATTTTCACACCCGCTGGGGCGGCCGCGTGGAGCCGATCTTCACCGAGCACGCCTACTGAGCGTGAGGTCCAGGTGCCTCGACCCCGCCGGCTTGACCGCTACGTCCGAGAAGAAAACGCGCAGCGGCTGGCCGTCGGCCGTGCCGCGGTGATCGAGCGAGAACAGAAGCGGTCCAGCCTTTTTGTGGTCGGCCCAGGTCGCGATGACGGTGGCGGGCTTTTTGGGTCCGCCGCGGCGAAAGACCATTTCGCGGACTTGACTGTCGGGGCCGACGTAAAGCTCCCACGTGTCGCCCGGCGAGGAGCCACCCTCGGACGGGTATTTCACCACGATTCTGTCGGCCGCCCCGTTGCCGATCGGCAGTTTCTGCGTGCCGGCGTCATCCACCGCGCTGCCGCCGTCCCACACGACATGAAACGGTAGGAACAGCCAGTACTGATCGTTGACAAAACCCGGTTCGATTTCGTCCCGCACATTGGCGGGCTGGCCGTCGAGTTGCGACCGCAGATACGTGACCTTTACCGGCTGGCCCGATTTGTCTTTGCCCTCGTAGGTGACCCGGTCGGATTTCGGCTCCCAGATCCAGGATCGGGAGAGATCGACGCCCGGAAACTGCGCGTTAAACGTATAACGGACGGCCTCGATCTGCCCGAACGAGTCGATGCCGTACGTTTCTGCAAGCTTTTCGGCAGCGGGCGGAAGCTGCTGCGCCTCGACCGTCGCGGGAAGCACCAGCAGCAGCAGGCCGGTGGCCAAAAGGCGGATCGCATCGCGTCGGCTCGGAAGAATCATCGGCGAGGCTCCTGCGCCAAGTGAAGGCCGAACCGCCTGCGAGCAACGGTGTTCGGAGGCGTCAGCCGCAGCGAATCGAATTCGCCCGGCGGCAGACGCCATGGCCGCATCCCTCTCCGCCCGAGGACGGAGAGGGACATAGGTCGCGCCTACTTCAAGTGCTTCTTCAGGAAATCCAGAGCCGGTGCGTGCGTCGTGTCGGTGTTGCGCTTTTCATTGTCGAAATAGGTGATCTCGATATCGCCGCCGGCCTTGCGGTAATTACTGACAAAGCGCTCGGGCTCGTTGCCGGGAAAGCTCGAATCCTCGTCGTGATAATCGTGCGTCAGATCGGGGCGGCCCTGGATCCAGATCGCCGGCGGCATCACGACCTTCTCACCCTTTTCGAGGATCAGCATCGGGTTGCCTTCGGCCATCGTGGCTTCGTCATGCCAATAGGTCTCGTGCTTCTTGTCCATGCCGACGGCCCAGCCCGGCGGGTTGCCGGCGGCGACCAGCCGCTTCGCATGGCGATAGCGTGACAGCGGGTTGATGACCGGCCACAGCATCACGACGGCCTTGACGCTAGCATCGACGCCGGATGGTCCCGGAATTTCCGTATAACGCGGGTCGTTCGGGCGCATCGCGACCAGCATCGCGAGATGGCCGCCGCTCGACGCCCCGCCGATCGCGACTTGATCGGGGTTGATCTTCAGTTCCTTGGCATGACCCTTGGCCCAGCGGATGCCGTAATGGATGTCGGCGAGCGTGGTCGGATAGCCGTCGGGGCCGTGCCGGAAATTCAGCGTCAGCATGACCACGCCGCGCTGCGCAAGGTACTCGCCGAGCCCGGTGCGGTCTTCGAGATCGCCATTATTCCAGGCGCCTCCGTGCAGATCGATGTAGCACGGGAACGGCCCGGCGCCCTCCGACTTGAACACCCGCGCCATGATCTCGCGGCTGCCGTGTTTCAGATAGCAGATGTTCTCTGTCGTGAATTGAGGCATCGTGTTGTCCTCCCTTGAGCCAGAACGGCCCGAGCCAGGATAGCTCTAGTAGGCCAGGATGGCGCGCCGCCTTGCGATGCGAGGCTTGCGTCGGCAGGATTGCGCACCTCACCCTAACTCCGGTCGGCCCCGGCAACCATTGCGAATTTCGCGGGTCGCCGGGCGGTCCGGGCCGGGCCCCGAGCATACCGGGTGGGCGTGGGGGCACGGTTTTCCAATGAATCAGCCTCGTGGGAAGGGTCCCACGGGGCTGCGGTATGGGCGGCAGGACCGGGCCGCTCAGGTATCGAGGAAACTGCGCAGTTTGCGCGAGCGGCTCGGGTGCTTCAGCTTGCGCAGCGCCTTGGCCTCGATCTGGCGGATGCGCTCGCGCGTCACCGAGAATTGCTGGCCGACTTCCTCCAGCGTGTGGTCGGTATTCATGCCGATGCCAAAGCGCATGCGCAGCACACGCTCCTCGCGCGCGGTCAGCGAAGCCAGCACGCGGGTCGTCGTCTCGCGCAGATTGGCCTGGATCGCGGCGTCCAGCGGCAGCACCGCGTTCTTATCCTCGATGAAATCGCCGAGATGGGAATCCTCCTCGTCGCCGATCGGGGTTTCGAGGCTGATCGGCTCCTTCGCGATCTTCAGGACCTTGCGCACCTTTTCGAGCGGCATCGCCAGCTTCTCAGCGAGTTCCTCGGGGGTCGGCTCGCGGCCGATCTCGTGCAGCATCTGGCGCGAGGTGCGCACCAGCTTATTGATCGTCTCGATCATGTGCACCGGGATGCGGATCGTGCGCGCCTGATCGGCGATCGAGCGGGTGATCGCCTGCCGGATCCACCACGTCGCATAGGTCGAGAATTTATAACCGCGGCGGTACTCGAATTTATCAACCGCCTTCATCAGCCCGATATTGCCTTCCTGGATCAGGTCAAGGAATTGCAGACCGCGGTTGGTGTATTTCTTCGCGATCGAGATCACGAGCCGCAAATTCGCCTCTACCATCTCCTTTTTGGCGCGGCCGGCCTCGCGCTCGCCGCGCTGCACCGTCTGCACAACGCGGCGGAACTCCGCGATCGGCAGCTTTGCTTCCATCGCGATCTGCGCGATCGCGGCGCGGTGCCGCTCGACATCGTCGCGGCGTTCGGCGAAGCGGGCCCAGCCGCGGCCAGGCAGCTCCGACACCCGCTCGAGCCAATCGCCGGCAAGCTCGTTGCCGAGGTATTGCGGCAGAAAGTCGGCGCGCTTGATCCCGGCGTTTTCGGCAACGCGCAGCAGCCTTCCCTCTTCGGTGACGAGGCGCCGGTTGAGGTCATAAAGCTGCTCGACCAGATGCTCGAGGCGGGTGTTGTTGAAGCGCACCTGCTGCAGCAGCTCGATGATCTCATCCTTGCACTTCTGGTAGCGCCGTTCGGTCGCGCGCGGCAGCTCGACCCCCTTGATCAGCGCCGTGATACGCTGCTCCTGGACCTTGGCTATCCGCTTGTGCGCCTCGGCGACCGCGTCGAACATCGCGAGCATGCCCGGCTTTAGCTGCGCTTCCATCGCCGACAGCGAAATCGAGCTCTCCTCGTTGTCGTTGTCGTTGTCGCCATCCTCGCCCTCGGCTTCGAGCTCGGCCGGCTCGGCGCCGTCCCCGTCGACGGCGGCTTCGTCGCCGCCCGCGATGGCGGCCTCTGCCACCTTGGCCATCTCAGCCTCGGCCTCGTCGACCAGCGCGCTGCCGTAGGTCGCGTCGAGATCGATGATGTCGCGCAGCAGCCACTTGCCTTCGTTCAGAGAATCGCGCCAGCCGATCAGCGCGCGAACGGTCAGCGGGTTCTCGCAGATGCCGCCGATCATCATGTCACGGCCGGCTTCGATGCGCTTGGCGATCGCGATCTCGCCCTCGCGGGACAACAGCTCGACCGAGCCCATCTCGCGCAGATACATCCGCACCGGGTCGTCGGTGCGGCCGATGTCGTCGTCATCGACGTTGCCGCGGGCTTCGGCTTCGCCGTCCTCGGCCTCGGCCTCGGCCGGCTCCTCGCTCTCCTCGCTCTCGATCAGGTTGATGCCGAGCTCGGAAAGCATCGTCATCGTGTCCTCGATCTGCTCCGAGGACACCTGATCCTGCGGCAACGCGGCGTTCAGCTCGTCATAGGTCAGGTAGCCGCGCTCCTTGCCGCGCGCCACCATCTTCTTGATCGCACTGGCAATCGAGTCGAGGAGCGGGGCCTCAGCCGCTTCTTCCCGGGTCTCGGCCGTATCCGCCGCCGTCACCGCCTTGCTCGCCATGCCGCCATCCTTCGTTTGAAGCGCCTCAAGGCACCACGCCCCGCCGGAAGCGCGATGCCCCTACCCTATGCGTTTGTCCTGCTGCGCACCGCGACCTACGACTCGACCCCGCCGATCGGACCGTCCTGCAATTCCCGCTCCTTTAGCGCGGTCAGCCGGCGCGCGTTCTCGGCCGAGGGATCGGCCGCGAACGCACGGCTCGCCGCCTCGATTTCGCCGCGCCCATCTGTTTGCAGGAGCTGGAGGGTTTCTGTGAGGCCTTGCCTGATCACCTCAGGATCATCTCCTCTGCCTACGGCAAAGCCTGCATGCCTGGCTGTCGCGATCGCCAGACCGCCGAGTGTCTGTGCGTGGCCGCACAACGCTAAGTGTTGCCGCAGAGTTTGGGCGTCAAGCCCCGGGCCGCTATGGGCGACCTGTAGAATCGACCGTCGTAAATTGTCAAGCTCCGGCTCAGGGAAATCGATCGCGGCGAGGTACTCGACCCACTGATCGATCAGCGACGGATGCGCGATGAAAATGCCGAGGACGATCTCGCGGTTCCGCCGACCCGGCAACGGCGGAAGCGGCGGCGCCAAGTCAGCCGTCGCCGCAGTGGTTCGGACCGCAGTACGACGGCCGCCGAAACGCGAGCCAAACTGCCGAGCCGGCCTGTCCGGCCGTGCCACGCCGAACAGGCGATCGCGGAAGAACCGGCGGTATTCGTACTGTACGGAACGGTCGGCAATCAGGCCGGCCTGCGCCATCAGCCGGCGTTCGAGATCGGCGCGCCGCTCCGGCGTATCGATCGGCCCGGCATTCAGCTCCGCCTGCCAAAGCATCTCCGACAGCGGAAAGGCCGCCGCGATGATCCGCGTGAACGCATCCGGGGCGCCGGCATCCAAAAGTGAAGCAGGGTCCTCGCCGGGGGGCAGCGCAGCAAAGCGTAGACTGCGCCCCGGCTGCAGCAAAGGCAGGGCGCGGGAAAGCGCGCGCAGCGCGGCGCGGCTTCCGGCCGTATCGCCATCGAAGCACAGCACCGGTTCGGGCGCGAGCCGCCACAATTCGTGCAGCTGCGTTTCGGTCAACGCAGTGCCGAGCGGCGCGACGGCGCCGCCGAACCCGGCGCGGTGCAGCGCAATCACATCCATATAGCCTTCGACGAGGATGACCGCGCTACCGGGCTCGCGGGCAACATTGGCGCGCGCCGTTGCCCAGCCGTAGAGATTGCGTCCCTTCTCGAAGACCGGCGTGTCCGGCGAATTCAGGTATTTCGGCTGCTCGTCGCCCAGCGTCCGCCCGCCAAAGGCGATAATGCGGCCGGCTCGGTCGCCGATCGGGAACATCACGCGGCCACGAAACCAATCGTAAGGCGCGCCCCCACCGGACATTCTCGGGCACGCGCAACAATCCGGCCTCGCGCAGCAGCGCCTCGGGGAAATCGCCGGCAAGCGCACGCCGCAGCCCCTGTCGATCATCCGGCGCCCAGCCCAACCGGAAACGCCGAATTGTCTCAGTGTCGAGTCCACGCCGGGTCAGATACTCGCGCGCCCGCAGCCCGACCGGCCCCCAAAGCTGCGCCTCGTAGAACTCGGCCGCGGCAGCGAGCGCTTCGAGCAGCGTCTTCTGGCGCTGCGCCCGCTCGCGCTCCTGTGGGGTCTGCTGCGGCACCGCGATCCCGGCGTCGCCGGCCAGCCGCTCGACCGCCTCGACAAAATCGAGATTGTCGGCGCGCATGACAAAGCCGATCGCATCGCCATGAGCGCCGCAGCCAAAGCAATGAAAAAAACCCTTGTCCTCGACGACGTAGAAGGACGGCGTCTTCTCATTATGAAACGGGCACAGCCCGGAGTGCTCGCGCCCGCGCCGCACGAGGCGCACCCGCCGCCCGATAACGTCGGTGAGCGCGACGCGGTTGCGCAGTTCGTCGAGGAAGCCGGGCGGAAAGGCCATGCGCTCTATCCCGCCAGCATTTTCGTCATAGCGGGGCTTAACCCCACCATCCACGAGACAGCGCCCCGAGATGGATCCCCGGGACAAGCCCGTGGATGACGGTTCTTTTGCACGGGCAACGGAGGCGACGCCAACGTCAGCCCAACAGCTGCTTCACGGCCGCGGCGGCGCGAGCCATGTCGATGACCCCGGCATGGCGTTCACGCAACACCCCCATCACCCTGCCCATGTCCTTGACCCCGGCGGCGCCGGTCTCGGCGATTGCTTTCCTGGCGGCCGCGGTGATCTCGTCGTCGCTCATCTGCTTCGGCAGGAAGCTTTCGATGACCGCGATCTCCTGTTCTTCATGCTCGGCCAGTTCGGGACGGTTGCCCTGGCGATACAGCGCGATCGATTCGCGGCGCTGTTTGACCATGCCCTGCAGCAGCCGCTGGATTTCCGGCTCCGGTATGCCGTTCGGGTTCCCTGTCCCGCGCGCGGCGATGTCGCGGTCCTTCAGCGCCGCTAGGATCATCCGCACGGCCGACAGGGTCCGCGCGTCCTTGGCGCGCATCGCCTGCTTGAGCCGCTCGGTGAATGCCTCGCGCAGCATAGCGTCCTCCCGCCCTCGGGCTCGCGGTCTCGCGTCGTCAGCCGCAGCCTACCCTCTTTGTGCGGCCGCGGCAATTTTGCCACGATTGTCCTTAAGTACTTGAAATGACTATTCGTTCTATTTGATCCCGGGTTGACAAAAACGCTGCAATCCCTATCTTTCCGGCGTTTGGGCTGCCCCAAATGCTTTCCGGCGTTTGGGCTGCCCTAAATGACGGCCCGCGCCGACGCTTGCTGGAAATTTTGCAATGACCGATCCGACCGCGGCCTGGCCTCCGCCGCGACCGCCCGACTGCAACGCGGCCCTGGTCCTCGCCGACGGAACGGTATTTTGGGGCCGCGGTGTCGGCGCAGCGGGCCAGGCGGTCGGAGAAATCTGCTTCAACACGTCGATCACCGGCTATCAGGAAATCCTGACCGATCCGTCCTATGCGGCGCAGATTATCACCTTTACGTTTCCGCATATCGGCAATGTCGGCGCCAATTACGAGGACCTTGAGGCGACCACTCCGGCGGCGCGCGGCCTGGTCATTCGCAACCTGCCGACCGAGCCGGCTAACTACCGCGCCGAACAGTCGCTCGATTCGTGGCTCAAATCGCACCGCATCATCGGGTTGTATGGCGTAGATACGCGACGTCTGACACGCCTCATTCGCGACAACGGGCCGCCAAACGGGGTCATCGCCTACCAGCCGGACGGGATGCTCGATCTTGTCGCGATGCTCGACGAGGCGCGCGCGTGGCCTGGTCTTGATGGCATGGATCTGGCGCTCGATGTCACCTGCCGGCAAAGCTACGAATGGCGCCAGACCGCCTGGCGACGCGGCGCTGGCTACGGCACCCAGCAAGCGCCGCGGTTTCACGTCGTCGCGGTCGATTACGGGACCAAGCACAACATCCTGCGCATGCTCGCCGAGCACGGCTGCCGGGTTACCGTCGTCCCGGCCACAACGACGCCGGCAGAAATCATGCGCCACGAACCCGACGGCATCTTTCTGTCGAACGGGCCGGGCGATCCCGCCGCGACGGCCGAATACGCGGTACCGGTATTACGCGAGCTGATCGAAAGCGGGAAACCGATGTTCGGCATCTGCTTCGGACATCAGCTGCTGTCGCTGGCGCTCGGCGGCACGACGCGCAAGATGGAGAAGGGCCATCGCGGCGCCAACCACCCGGTCCGGGACGGTCTGACCGGGAAGGTCGAGATCACCAGCCAGAATCCACGGCTTTGTCGTCGATCTCGATACCCTGCCCGACACGGTCGAGGCGACCCATGTTTCGCTGTTCGACGGCACCAACGAGGGGATGCGGCTGAAACACCTGCCGGTCTTCTCGGTGCAGCACCATCCCGAAGCCAGCCCCGGCCCGCAGGACAGTTTTTATCTGTTTCAGCGCTTCATCGACATGATGGCGGATGCAAAAGGGGCGGATCGGAACGCGCGCAATCCAGACGGGCGGCACGGCTGAGGCGTATGCCTAAGCGCACCGATATCGACAGCATCCTGATCATCGGCGCCGGGCCGATCGTGATCGGGCAGGCCTGCGAGTTCGATTATTCGGGCGTGCAAGCCTGCAAGGCGCTGCGCGAGGAGGGCTACCGCATCGTCCTGGTCAATTCGAACCCGGCGACGATTATGACCGATCCGGAGCTGGCCGACGCGACCTATATCGAGCCGATCACGCCGGAAATCGTCGAGCGCATCATCGCCCGTGAGCGCCCGGATGCGCTCCTGCCGACAATGGGCGGCCAGACCGCGCTCAACATTGCAATGGCGCTGTCGCGCTCGGGCGCCCTTGAGCGTTATGGCGTAAAGCTGATCGGCGCCAACGAGGAGGCGATCGCTAAGGCCGAGGACCGCCAGTTGTTCCGTCAGGCGATGGACCGGATCGGCCTTGAATTGCCGAAAAGCCGGCTCGTCAACTCGCTCGACGCGGCCCGTGAGGCGCTTGATTATGTCGGCCTGCCGGCGATTTTGCGGCCGTCCTTCACTCTTGGCGGCACCGGCGGCGGCATCGCCTACAATACCGAGGAATTCGAGGAGCTGATCCGCGGCGGCCTGCGCGTCTCGCCGACACATGAGGTGCTGGTCGAGGAATTGGTGCTGGGCTGGAAGGAGTACGAACTCGAAGTCGTCCGCGACCGCAACGACAACTGCATCATCGTCTGCTCGATCGAGAACGTCGATCCAATGGGCGTGCATACCGGCGATTCGGTAACAGTCGCCCCCGCGCTGACCCTGACCGACAAGGAATACCAGATCATGCGCAATGCCGCGATCGCGGTGCTGCGTGAGATCGGCGTCGATACCGGCGGGTCAAACGTACAGTTCGCGGTCAATCCCGCCGACGGGCGCCTCGTCATCATCGAGATGAACCCGCGCGTGTCGCGATCGTCGGCGCTGGCATCGAAGGCGACCGGGTTCCCGATCGCAAAGATCGCCGCCAAGCTCGCGGTCGGCTACACCTTGGACGAGTTGCAGAACGAGATCACCGGCGTCACCCCGGCCTCGTTCGAACCGACGATCGACTACATCGTCACCAAGATGCCGCGCTTTACCTTCGAGAAATTCCCGGGCGCGGAGCCGCTGCTGTCGACCTCGATGAAATCGGTCGGTGAGGCGATGGCGATCGGCCACAGCTTTGCCGAATTGGTGCAGAAGGCGCTGCGCTCGATGGAAACCGGCCTCGACGGTTTCGACGAGGTGGCAATCGCCGGCGTCGAGGGGGCCGCGCCGGAAGACCGGAAGGACGCGGTTAAGGCGGCGCTGACGCTGCCGACGCCGGACCGGCTCCTCGTTATCGCGCAAGCTTACCGGCATGGCCTCTCGACCGCCGAAATCCACGCCGCCTGCCATTACGACACGTGGTTCCTGGAGCGCGTAAGCGAGATCGTCGCGACCGAGGAACAGGTGCGCCGCGGCCGGCTGCCGGACGATGCGACCTCGCTGCTGCGACTTAAACAGATGGGATTTTCCGACGCGAGGCTCGCCCGCCTCGCCGGGATCGAAGCGGCAGCGGTGACCGCGTTGCGCCAACGCCTTGGCGTGCGCCCGGTTTATAAGCGCATCGACACCTGCGCCGCCGAGTTCCCGTCACGGACCCCGTATATGTATTCCTGCTACGAGGGCGACGGGTTCTCTCCGCCCGAATGCGAGGCCGATCCGAGCGGGCGCGACAAGGTCGTGATCCTCGGCGGCGGTCCGAACCGTATCGGCCAGGGGATCGAGTTCGATTATTGCTGCGTCCATGCCGCGTACAGCCTGCGCGAGGCCGGTCCAAGGGACGGCCGAACGGACGGTGTCGAAACCATCATGGTCAACTGCAACCCGGAGACCGTCTCCACCGATTACGACACCTCCGACCGGCTCTATTTCGAGCCGCTGACCGCCGAGGACGTGATCGAGATCGTGCGCGTCGAACAGTCGAAGGGGCGCGTCCTCGGCGTCATCGTCCAGTTCGGCGGCCAGACCCCGCTCAACCTGGCGAAAGCTCTGGAGCGGGCAGAAATCCCGATCCTCGGCACCTCGCCCGACGCGATCGATCTCGCCGAGGACCGCCAGCGCTTTCAGCTTCTCCTGCGTCGGCTCGGGTTGCGCCAACCACGGAACGGCACGGCCCTCTCGCCGCAGGAGGCAGAGGCGATCGCGGCGCAGATCGGCTACCCCGTCGTGATCCGTCCGTCCTATGTGCTAGGCGGCAGGGCGATGGAGATCGTCCACGATACGGCCGGCTTGCAGCGCTATATCAGCCGCGCCGTCACCGTGTCCGGTGCCAGCCCGGTGCTGATCGACCGCTACCTGCAGAACGCGATCGAGGTCGATGTCGATGCCGTCGCCGACCGCGCCGAGGTGTACGTCGCCGGCATCATGGAGCATATCGAGGAGGCCGGCATCCATTCCGGTGACAGCGCCTGCTCGCTGCCGCCCTACAGCCTCGACCGCGGGACGATCGCCGAGATCGAGCGGCAGACGGTCGCGCTGGCCCGCGCCCTCGACGTCGTCGGGCTGATGAACGTGCAGTTCGCGATCAAGGACGGCGAGGTCTACGTCCTCGAGGTCAATCCGCGCGCCTCGCGCACGGTGCCGTTCGTCGCGAAGGCGACCGGCGTACCGATCGCCAAGATCGCGGCGCGTATCATGACCGGCGAGAAACTGGCCGATTTGTTGCCCGCGGAAAAGCGCCGCTCGCGCTTCGACCGACACCATGTCGCGGTGAAGGAAGCGGTCTTCCCGTTCGCCCGCTTCCCCGGCGTCGATTTGATCCTCGGCCCGGAGATGAGGTCGACCGGCGAGGTCATGGGGCTCGACGCGGATTTCGGCCGAGCCTTCGCCAAGTCACAGCTCGGCAGCGGCACCGACCTACCGCTCACGGGCTGCATCTTCGTTTCCGTGCGCGACGGCGACAAGGAGGCGCTGATCGAACCGTGCCGCCAGCTTGCCGCGTGGGGATTCCAACTTGTCGCGACAGGCGGCACCGCGCGGCGGCTCAGCAAGGCGGGGGTGCCGGTTCGAATCGTCAACAAGGTGCAGGAAGGACGGCCGCATATCGTCGACGAGATGCGCAGCGGCCGGATACAACTCGTTTTTAATACGACAGAAGGCGCGCAGGCGATTGCCGACAGCTTCAGCCTGCGGCGCACGGCGCTGACCCACAATATTCCCTATTATACGACCGTCGCCGGGGTGCGCGCGGCGGTCCAGGCCATCGAGGCGCTGCGCCAGGGTTGCCTTGAAGTCGCCCCGCTGCAATCCTACCTGTGATCGCCTATCCGGCTAGAAGGCGCTGATACGGTCTGATGAACAAGATCCCGATGACCACGAACGGGTACGACCGTCTGCAGGAGGAAATCAAGCGTCTGAAATCGGTTGATCGCCCGGCGGTCATTCGCGCTATCGCCGAGGCGCGCACGCACGGCGACCTGTCGGAAAACGCCGAATATCACGCCGCGCGCGAGCGCCAGAGCTTCATCGAGGGCCGCCTGATGGAACTCGAAGACAAGGTGGCACGCGCCGAAGTCATCGACCTCTCGAAACTGTCCGGCTCGGTCATCAAATTCGGGGCCACCGTCACCCTGGCCGACGAGGAAACCGACGAGGAGCAGACTTATCAGATCGTTGGCGAGGATGAGGCCGACATCAAAAACGGCCGGCTGTCTGTCACCTCGCCGCTGGCGCGCGCCTTGATCGGCAAGGGAAAAGGCGACAGCGTCGAGGTCTCGACGCCGCGCGGCAACAAATCCTACGAGATCGTCGGGGTCGCTTTCGGCTGATCCGTGGGCGGTGGCGGCGTCCACCGCGGCGCCTCCCTGAGCACCGCCGCTCCCCATTTGCGTGGGGACTCTGCTCCGACAATGCCGTCCCTGCGGGGCGACGAGTGTAGAGCGCTGCGCCGACGATATTTCAGTAAGGCTCCTCAACCGTCGGTCGCTCACGCCTCTGGGGAGGCTTTCCGCGCGGCGGCGTTGACTGGATATGGGCAAAATTCGGTCAGGAGGAAATCGTGGAAATCGAAAAAGAACGCGTGATTGGATTGCTCAATCGTATTCTCGAAAGCGAACTCGCCGGGGTGATTCGCTATACGCATTATTCCTTTCTGGTCTATGGCTACAACCGCATTCCGATCGTTTCCTGGCTGCGCGAGCAGGCCACCGAGTTGCTGACCCACGCGCAGCTCGCCGGTGAAATGATCACCCATCTCGGCGGTTATCCGTCGCTTGGCATCGGCCGTCTGCTCGACAGCCATAAGCACGATATCGGCAAGATCCTCGTCGAATTGATGGAGCACGAATCCGCCGCGCTCGTCCTCTACAAGGAACTGCTTTCCGCCGTCGAGGGCCGCTCCGTGATGCTGGAGGAATATGCAAGGCAGATGATACATGCCGAGGAACTGCACGCGGGCGAGGTCGATAAGATGCTCCGCAGACCCGGCGAGGTCGGCGCGACGGGGCTCGGCCCCAGAGCGTTGTAGCCGCCGGTCGCGGCGGGACGGAGGGCCGCGCGATAGGCTGTACCCGCCCTTGACTGCCGACAAGGCAACCCTTTTGATGCAACCCATCGACGTCCCCCGATAAACCGACGGATTTTTCGGCGTGAACGTGGGAGGCAGCATCATGAGGAATAGCGCGGCCCGCGTTCTTGTACTTGTGGCGGCCGCCATCTGGCTCTGCGCCGCCTCGGCGGCTCTGGCGGCTCCCGAACTGGCGGCATCCGAATTGGCGGCGGAGACATCTCCGCTATCCCCGCCGGACGGGATGTTCGACGCGCTTCAGCGCGACATGCTGATGTTGAAGGAACGGTTGGCGGAGGTGCTTGTCGCCATCCCGCAACTGCCGGAAATCGGCCCGTTTCTGTTGCGGCGCATGACAAAGCAATACGACCCGGAGCACATTTGGATTCTTGGCCTGGAGTTGGCGGTGATTTTCGCCGGGGCGGTCGGAGGCGAGGCTATTGCGCGCAGTTTGTTCCGACCGCTGCATCGGTTCCTGCCCTCGCTGGACGTACGGACGGAATTTGGCCAGCTCGGCGCTCTCTTTGTTAACGCGGTGGTCAGATTCTTCGAGTTCATGGTGTTTGTTCTCGTCGCGACGGTCCTGTTCTTTGCAATTTACGACGGGCATCAAGCGGCCCGGTATGCATTCTGGTGCCTGCTTTCGATCATCTTGCTGGTTCGCCTGATCGCGATCGGCTTGCGCGTCCTGCTGGCGCCGAGCCTGCCAGAACTGCGATTGCCCGCGCTCGACAACAAGGCCGCGCGGTGGCTTTACTGGTCCCTGGTTTCGGTGGCCACGCTGGTTGTCGGGGCGGGGCTTGTCGCTGCCTTTCTCCACGACGTCGGTTTGTCGCAGCCGCTCCATCAGGCTGCGAGCACCGTCCTGCTGGTTGTCGCGACCGCGGGCATAATCGCCCTGATCTGGAGCGAACGGCGGTCGCTAACACGTCTGATCGGCGTCCACCCCGCGGATCATGCAAAGCGGAACAATTTGGGTGGGCTGTTTGCCGCCAATTGGCATGTCTTCGCCACGTGCATCATGCTTGTAATCGCGGTCGCGGCTTTCCTTGATCGGCTGCTAACGGGAGAGCGCCAGGCGGCGCACATCTATGAGACTCTCGGCATCCTGCTCGGAATGCTGCTGATCGACGGCCTGCTTCGCATGGTGGTGCGCAGCTATTTCGGCGCGAACACCGAAGCGGTCCGCCCGCTCGAACCCGACGGCACGAGACCTCCGGCTGACGAACCGGGACGCTCCGCTACGGACTCCCCGGACAACGGTGAAGCGGCGGCCACGGCCTACGGCGCCGTCATTATGCGCAACAGCCGCATCGCGCTCGCGGTCGTGGCGGTCGTGCTCATAGGCCACCTCTGGGGCTTCGATCCCGCCGCCTTCGGCTCGACCGGACTCGGCGCGCGGGTCACGGAAGCGGTGTTCCAGATAATCATTACGCTCCTGCTGGCTTCCTCGGCGTGGAGCGTCGTCAAGATCGCGATCAACCGTCATCTACCCCACGAGAAACGAGACGCGCTTACAATGGTAAGCGATGAAGGAGCGGGACACGGACTGTCGCGGATCGAAACCCTGCTTCCGCTGGTGCGCATGTTCTTGTTCGTCACGATCGTCGCGATGGCGCTGATGAGCGTCGTATCGGCGATGGGCGTCAATATCGGGCCGCTATTGGCGGGGGCTGGAATTGTCGGCATCGCGGTCGGTTTCGGCGCCCAGACGCTGGTTCGCGACATCCTGTCGGGCATCTTTTTCCTGTTCGATGACGCGTTCCGGATCGGCGAATACATCGATATCGGCGAGGGGAAGGGCACCGTCGAGCGTATGTCGATCCGCGCGGTGATGCTCCGCCACCAGCTGGGCTACATCTACACGGTGCCGTTCGGCGCGATCCGCCGTGTCGCGAATTACAGCCGCGATTGGATGATCATGAAGCTGGAGGTGCGTGTGCCGTTCAGTACCGACCTCGAGACGCTGCGAAAGGTCGTCAAACAGGTCGGCATGGAAATGAAAGCGGATCCCGATATTGGTTCGATGTTCTTGCAGCCGCTGAAGGCGCAGGGTGTCAACCGCATCGACAACTCCGCCTTCATTATCCGCATCAAGTTCATGACAAAGCCCAATGGAGAGGCGTTCGTTCTGCGCCGGCACGTGTTTAGCCGTCTTCAAGATGCATTTCAAAAGAACGGCATCCAATTCGCCTCACCCCATGTCGTTGTCGAGGGTGATGACGAGCGCGGTGCGGCGTCGGCCGATGTTGCCCTGTTCCCTTCGACCGGCGAGTTGGGCCAAGCCCGTGGCGGCGCGGCAGTGGCGCGCTAGCGACCTCTGGCCACCGCGACGCGGTGCGGGCCGGTCCAGCCGGCGGCGCGCGCCTCCTCCGCGAGCGGCATGTCTAGCGGTACGCCGGGGACCGATTTCGAGACGCGCAGAACCAGCGCGGATTTGACATGCGCCACGTTGGGGGCGGCGGTCAGGCGGGCGCTGAGGAACCGTTGATAGCTGTCCCAGTCGAATGCGACGATCTTCAGCAGAAAATCCGTTTCGCCAGCGAGCATATGCGATTCGCGCACCTCGGGCCAGCCGGCAACCAGCATCTCGAAGGCCTTCAAATCAGCTTCGGCCTGGCTGCGCAGCCCAACCTGCGCGAACACCGTCACGCCGAACCCGAGCGCCTCGGCGGCCAGATCGGCATGGTAGCCGCGAATAAACCCCGCTTCCTCGAGAGCGCGAACACGGCGCAGGCAGGGCGGCGGCGAGATGCCAACCCGCCGAGCCAGCTCGATATTGGTCATTCTTCCGTCGCTCTGCAGCAGAGCAAGAATCTGCCGATCGATCCGGTCCAGCTTTGGCCCGCGCATGCACTGTCTCGTCGTGATCCCGGATGATGACTTGCCGTGTCGAGCATGACGATAGGGGCTTCGCCCTACCCGCGCAATTTTGTTGCGCCCTTTGCTCCGGCGCCGCGATCCGATCCGCCCGGCTTGCCGCGGCGGCGATGTTTCCGTAAACCCGACGTATGGTCGCGCTGTCCTACTCCGTTTCTGATCCTCCGATCGTTGCGCCGGCTCCAATCGTCTGGGTTTTGCACGACGGCAAGGCAGGCATGGCCAGCCAAACGCTCGGGGTCGCCGAGGCAACCGGTTTTTCGTATGTTGAAAAGCCGTTGGCGGTGCGCCGGCCGTGGATTTGGGCCGCACCGTCATTGTGGATCGCGCCGCTGCTTGGCGTGACGCAATCGGGCGCCTCGCAATCGGGCCGGCACTTGACTCCGCCCTGGCCAGACGCCGTTATCGGCTGCGGCCGCAACGTGGTGCGCCCGGCGCTGGCGATCAAGCGCGCGAGCGGCGGCCGGACGATAGCCGCGCACATCCAGGACCCGCGCTTCGGGCGGAACCGCTTCGACCTGATGATCGTACCGCGGCATGACCGGGTGCGGGGACCACGCGTGCTGGTCACCGAGGCGGCGGTCCATCGAGTAAGGCCGCAACTTCTCGACGCCGAGCGGCGGCGCTTTCCAGCGCTCGCGACGTTGCCGCGGCCCGTCGTCGTCCTGCTGATCGGCGGCGCCAACGGCGCCTATCGGCTCGACGCAGCGAGGCTCGCTGAAAACGTCGAGCGGATCGCGGCCGCAGTCAAGCGATGCGGCGGGTCGGTCCTAGCGACGCCGTCGCGGCGCACCGGGCCGGATGGAGTGGCGCTGCTGCGCGAGCGGCTGGCCGAAATACCGGGCCAGGTCTGGGACGGGAGGGATGAGAATCCCTATTACGCCTATCTCGCCGTCGCCGACGCGCTGATCGTCACGGCCGATTCGGTGTCGATGGTCAGCGAGGCCGCCGCGACAGGCAAACCGGTGCACATCATCGACCTGCCCGGCGGCGACGCGAAATTCGCGCGATTTCACGCGGCGATGCGTGACGCCGGCATCACGCGGCCGTTCACTTGCGAAATCGAGGACTGGCACTATCGCCCGCCCGACGACACGGCACGGGCCGGGGCGGCGTTGCGCGAACTGGTCGCAGCACGCTTCTCGCAACGCGAGCAACGGGAACACGCCGCATGAAGCAGGCGGCCCTGTTTGTCGGAACATGGCTGCTGCTCGGCCTTCTGTTCCTGCTCGTGCCGGGGATCGATCTCGCCGCGGCGCGGCTTTTCTATACGCCCGGCATGGGATTTCCGCTGGCCGGCTGGGCGCCGGTCGCCGCCTTGGAAGACATCGTCCCGTGGATCACGAAGCTGATCGTCGCTACCGTCGCAGTCGGCGCGCTATGGCTAGCGCTGATTGGCCGTCCACTGTTGCGTCTCGACCGCAGGGCGCTCGTTTTCATCGTTGCCGCGACCGTCCTCGGTCCGGGGCTGATCGCCAATACTGTGCTGAAAGACCACTGGGGTCGCGCACGGCCGTCCCAGATCGAGACGTTCGGCGGCTCGCGCCAGTTCACCCCGGCGCCGCTGCCGGCCGCGCAGTGCGAACGCAATTGCGCCTTTGTCTCGGGTCATGCAGCGCTGGCGTTCTCCGTTGTGAGCTTTGCTTTGCTGCTTCCTTCCGGCCGACGCAGACGGCTCGCGATCGCAGCCGCGCTCGGATTGGGCGCGCTGGTCGGGGCCGTGCGGATGGCTGCCGGGGGGCATTTCCTGTCCGACGTTGTGTATGCCGGGCTGATCGTCTGCGCGACGAGCTGGGTGCTATACGAGGCAATCGTCACCCGCGACCTGCTCGCCGGCCCGACGGCATTGCGCTTCTATCACGCCGCCGCAAGGGGAGCCGCGGCGGCGCGCCGTCTCGCGGGGGAGCTGTGCGGGTCGTCCGCCGGGCGCCTTGCCGCGTGGGCGGCCGCGGTAGCGCTTGTCGTGCTGCCGGCGGTTTTTTGGATCGACCGCCCGCTAGCCTTGTTCCTGCAACGGCATTCCGAATGGAAGCCCGCCGCCGAGACAATCCAGCGTCTCGGTTTCGGGACACCGTATCTGGTCACGTTCGGCATTGCCTTTGTGGCGCTGCGCTGGGGCGGTGCTCTGCCGCGGCTGCGCCCGTGGGCTGGCAAAATGCGGCAGGCCGCGCTCGTCCCAGCCTTTCTGCTGGCCTCGATCGCCGCCTCGGGCATCGCGGTCGATCTGCTGAAGGTCCTGTTCGGCCGCACCCGCCCGAAGCTGCTCTTTGCCGACGGCACGTATGATTTTAGCTGGCTCGGCTTCGCCGCCGATTACTGGTCGTTTCCCTCGGGTCATACCGCGGCGGTGGCGGCGCTCGCGACGGCGCTGTGGTGCCTGTGGCCGCGCCACGTGTTGTTCTACGTCGCGCTCGCTTCGGTCGTCGCGGCGAGCCGGGTCGTGACCGGCGCGCATTATCTGAGCGATGTCGTGATCGGCGGGTTCGTTGCGGTACTGGTCACCCGCGCCGTGGCGATAGGATTCACCCGATTCCGGCTGAAACTGCCGCTCCGGGCCAGCGCGTTGCTGGGGCCCGCGCTGCGACTCCTCTGACCGTGCGGCCCAAGACGCGGCCACGGAGCCGGTGCTGCGTGCGGCTGCGTCGCGGTGTAGTGTCTGCGAATGGCTTTGCGCATCGAGACTTTCGACAATGTTCGCGGCGGCAGCACGCTGTACAAGGCGTTGACACATCCGCACGCGGCGGGTCCGGCGCGCGCGCTACTTGCTTCTCTGGAAAGAGGCGGTCCGGTCGCGATCGTTGATCCGCATGGCGCGGCGGCCGGATTTATCGAGATCTTTGGCTTTAACCGGGCAGCGGTCGACGCGGTCTACGTCCAGGACATCACCCGAATCGGCGCCGAACTGCTCGGGCATCGCGCCCGTCCGGTAACCGAATTTCCGTCGAGCCGGGCCCGCTGTGTCTTTATCGCTGCGTTCGATGCCGAGCGGCTGAGCCAGCAGCTTGCACCGCTCCTGCCGAAGGCGGCGCCGCTATTCAGCCTCGACGCGATACGCCTGCCGGCGGAGTGGTTGACCAATCCTCGCGTCTATCTCGATCCGCTGAACTTTGCGACCAATTTCGCGTTCTTTCGCGATACCGGATCGCTTCATACGCGCCTCGTCACGGCGAATTACTGGGCTGGTTACGGTGCGGACAAGGTCACCTGCTGGCTCACGCTGTTCGACGACACCGGAAAAATCATCGCCGAATGGCGCGAGGATTGTGGCGAGGCCGGGGCCGCGATCGTGATCGACAGCCGCGATGTCCGGCGCCGCTTCGCGACCGGTGATTTCGCCGGCCAGCTATTCCTGCATGTCATCGGCGCGGCCGGCCATGACATCGTCAAATACGCGCTCGACGTGTTCGGCGAAACCGGAAACGAGCCTGACGGCGGCCTGTCCTGCACGCATGACGCGAATGCCTGGCCTGCGGACCGTTACGCCGGGCTGCCGGCGCCGTTGCCTGGCGAGCGCGTGATCCTGTGGATTCAAAACAGCCATCCGGCGCCGATCCCTGGCGGCGCGATCGGCCTCAACCCGATGGGCGAAGAGCGCGTCGCCGCCCTGCCCGAGCCGATCGGCCCGTTCGCGAGCCGCGCCGTGGACGTCGCGAAGCTGCTGCCGGATCTCGTGTGGCCGCGGCAGATCGAGCTGCGCGCCGGCAAGCATGTCGTCCGACCGCGCTACGAGGTTCTCGCCGGCGAGCGGCGCCGCATCGCGCACGTCAATGTCGAGCGCGCCGATCTGCGCGCCGATCCCGAATTGCCCGATCTCGCCCGGCTGCTCGGCAAGGGGTATCTGCTGCCCGCCCCGGTCCTGCCGGGAACCGAGTGGGAGAGCGAGCTGCTGCCGACCCCGATGGCCTTGTCGCAGGCGGAATTGCCGCTCGTCGCGCTCGTCTATGACCGCGACGGGAACGAAGTGGCCCGAAAGCGCCTTGGCCGCCTGCCGCGCGACCATGCGACCACGTTGCGTTTCGGCGACGAACTCGGTTTTGGCGAGGAGTTGGGGGGCGATTACGGGCATGTCGAGCTGGTCTACGATTTCACGCAAGGCGGCGATGGCGACGGCTGGCTGCACGCGCTGTTCCGGTATCGCCATCGCGCCAGCGGGCACGCCGCCGAAACCAGCTTCGGCGGGCATGTGTTCAACACACTGCTGGTTTATCGCGGCGAGCCGCAATCCTACAGCGGGCCGCCTCCGGGCCTCTCGACCCGGCTTTTTCTGCGGCTTGGCGACGGCTGCTACGACACGCTCTGCCACCTTATCTACCCGGCCTCCCTTCCGTGGCGTTCGCTCAGCGCGACCGAAATCATCCTGTACGACCGCCGCGGCAGCGAGATAGGGCGTGTCGCCCTGGCGATTCCTTGCTCCGGGTCGCGGCTGTTCCGCTATCGCGAACTGTTCGACGCCAACACCCGCGCCCGCGCCGGAGAGCGGGCGTACGCGATCATCCGTGATACGAGCTGCCGATTGTTCGGTTACCATGGTCTCTTGGGCCGCAATGGCGCGTTCAGCTTCGACCACATGTTTGGTTTTTGACCGGAAATCCGGACGACGGCGACCCGCCCCGGTCGTCGCAATCCCGAAAAATGCTATATGGTTGTGTCGAATCGATCTTGTTCCCGGAGTAGAAGCGCGGCATGGCCGAGGAGCACCACAGCAAAGTCCTGATCATCGGCGCCGGGCCGGCCGGCTACACCGCCGCGATCTACGCCGCCCGCGCCAATCTGCAGCCGCTGCTGGTCACCGGAATGCAGCCCGGCGGGCAGCTGACGATTACCACCGATGTCGAGAACTATCCCGGCTTCGCCGAAATCATCCAGGGTCCCTGGCTGATGGAGCAGATGCATCGGCAGGCCGAGCATGTCGGGACCCGCATTATCCTCGATCAAATCAACGCGCTGGATCTCGCGCGCCGGCCATTCGTCGCATCGGGCGATTCGGGCGACCGCTATGTCGGCCAGACCCTGATCCTTGCCACCGGCGCGCAGGCGCGCTGGCTCGGCGTACCGGGCGAGGCGGAATTCCGCGGGTTCGGCGTGTCGGCCTGCGCGACCTGCGATGGGTTCTTCTTCCGCGACAAGGAGGTCGTCATTGTCGGCGGCGGCAACACCGCGGTCGAGGAAGCGATCTATCTGACCAACCACGCGCGACGCGTCACCCTGATCCACCGGCGCGATCAGTTGCGGGCCGAGAAGATCCTGCAGGACCGGCTGTTCCGCAACCCGAAGATCGACATCATCTGGGACACGGTCGTGAACGAAATCGTCGGCATCGCCGAGCCGCCCGAGGTAACAGGAGTCCGGTTGCGCGATGTCCGCACCGGCGCCGTCACCGAACGCTCCTGCGACGGTGTCTTTGTCGCGATCGGCCACACGCCGGTGACCGAACTGGTCGCCGGCCAGCTGCCGCTCGACCCCGACGGCTACGTCCTGACCGCGCCCGATTCGACAGCCACGGCCGTTCCCGGGCTCTTCGCCGCCGGCGACGTCAAGGACAAGGTATTCCGGCAGGCGGTCACGGCCGCAGGTCTCGGCTGCATGGCCGCGCTCGAGGCAGAAAAGTTCATCGCCGTGCAGGAGGATCAAGCGACGGCGCGCGCCGCCGAGTAGCGACGGCGCGGAGGGAGGACCGGGGAAAACACCTCCCAAGGGCAGACACCCCGAGGACAAGAACATGGCAATGGATTGGGACAAATTGCGGGTTTTTCACGCTGTCGCCGAGGCGGGCAGCTTCACGCATGCCGGCGAGGCGCTCAATCTGAGCCAGTCGGCGGTCAGTCGGCAGATCAGCGCGCTCGAGGAAAGCCTCAGTGTGCCGCTGTTTCACCGGCATGCGCGCGGGCTGATCCTGACCGAGCAGGGCGAACTGCTGTTCCGCACGGCGCGCGAGGTATTCGCCAAGCTGGCAATGTCGGAAAGTCTGATCTCCGAATCGAAGGACCGCCCGAAGGGGCCATTGAAGATCACCACCACGGTGGCATTCGGCTCGATCTGGCTGACCCCGCGCATCCGCGAGTTTCTCGACCTCTATCCGGAGATCCAGGTCAGTCTCGTTGTCGACGATTCCGAGCTCGATCTGTCGATGCGCGAGGCCGACGTCGCGATCCGCATGTCGCCGCCGCGCCAGCCGGACCTCATTCAGCGCCATCTGGTCAGCGTCCAGGTGCATATCTACGGCGCGCCCGAATATCTGAAAAAACACGGCGCGCCGCAGCGCCCCGAGGAGCTGGACGAGCATCGCCTGATCATCTACGGCGAGGATTCGCGGCCTCCGGTCTTGGGCACGAATTGGCTGATCGATCTCGGCGCCCGCCCCGGGCGCGATCGCCGGCCGATCCTGACCGTCAACAACACCTATGGGATGCTGCGAGCCGTGAAGAGCGGGCTTGGCCTTGCCTCGTTGCCCGACTTTGTAGCGGCCGAGCACGACGAACTCGTGCGCATCCTGCCGGAGAGCGCCGGGCCGCCGAACGAAGCGTATTTCGTCTACCCAGAGGAGCTGCGCTCGTCGAAACGGATCAGCGTTTTCCGCGACTTCCTGCTGCGCAAGGTGGCCGAAGGACGGCTCGGTTGAGTACTCCCCGCGACCGGACGACGCACGATTTCACATCCTGTTAATAGCATTGCGGTTTTTGCAGACGAGCCAGAACCAATTCCCGATTGCGATCGGGTGAAGAAATTGGATATTCTTGTCAGGCGATACTTCATCGCTACGGATTTTCGGGGCTGATTTGCTCCAAACAAGTTTCCGGGACTTGCGCCCGGAAAGGGGTCTTCGGACCCTACGTCTCGTAGACGTGAAGCCTCCCTGTTCAAACTTGGCCGGGCCTTTGTCCCGGCCAAATTCTTTTGGCCACGGCCGCGCCTGAAACGGCGCGAAGCCAAGCAGGGACCGGGAACAGGCGGAGAATTAACCAAAAAAATCGCGATTGTGACTCGCGTCACATTAACACCGAACATCGGCTGCTATTTTACACCCAGCAGATCGCCACGGCGGCTGCTGGGAGAGAGCAAATGCGACAGACGGTGATGGACCGCTGGATTGAGGACGCCGAAGCCAGACGGGTGTCCCAAATCGCGCAGGAAGGGTGGGCGCAACCCCCGGCGCCGATGCCGCTGCTCGATTCCCTGATGGCAAGACTGCGGTCGATGGTGCTGAACCCGGACCTTACGTCACCTGCCGGTTCGCGTCACCCGACGCGGTCGGCTGCGTAGGGCGGCGCACGTACGATGGCGCTGCTTCGGAGCACTCGATGCGCTAAACGCAGCGCCGCCGCTGTGCCGTCGTCGCTGCCGCCATTGCGGGCTTAACCACGATGCCGAACAGGCGTATCCTACTC
Organism: uncultured Alphaproteobacteria bacterium; assembly: GCA_963753665.1. Classification (GTDB taxonomy): domain Bacteria; phylum Pseudomonadota; class Alphaproteobacteria; order ATCC43930; family CGMCC-115725; genus DATARH01. The sequence goes on along the minus strand of CAVWDC010000005.1, from coordinate 180,907 downwards.
CTGGTAGAGGGGCTGGATGCGTGCGCTGATCACCGACGAGACACGGAAACTCTTTGAGGGACACGCGCTGTTCGGCCTTTTATCGGCCGAGGATATCGATGCGCTGCTGCTGCACGCCCGTTTCGAACACCACCCGGCCGGCCATCTGATTTTCGCCAGGGGCTCGCCTGGGCGCAGCATGATGGCGGTTCTCGGCGGAGGAGTCCGTATCAGCACGACCTCGCCAAACGGCCGTGAGGCGGTACTCGCAATCCTCAACGCCGGTGAAATCTTTGGCGAGATGGCGTTGCTTGACGGCGGCGAGCGCACCGCCGATGCCGTTGCGTTAAGCGATTGTCATTTGCTGGTCATCGACCAGCGCGACTTCATCCCGTTTCTTGAAACACCGCGCCGATCTTTGTATCAGATTGCTCAAAATGCTGTCGCAGCGGCTGCGGCGCACCGACGAACTGGTCGAAGTGGCTCTATTCGAGCGGCTTGAGAGCCGGCTCGCCAAGGCACTGGTCGAGTTGGCATCCGGCGGCGGGGCTGCGGCCGAGGCCGGTCCGCCTCTTGTGCTGCGCGTATCACAGCAGGAAATTAGCAGCATCGTCGGCGCCTCACGCGAAAACGTGAACAAGCAGCTGCGCACATGGCAGCGCGCGGGGCTGCTGGAATTGGGCAAACGCCGCATTGTGATCCGCAACCTCGACGCGCTGGAAGACCTCAGCTGACCTCACGACCGCCGCCGCTTGCTTTGCGCTGGATCAAACCGCTATTCCGGCCGGTGTCGTAGCCTGACCCTGCGTCCCGATCCTGCGTGAAAAGGCAAACCGCATGCAATTCCGCAATTCGCCATCAAGGTACGGAATTGTTGCCGTCGCGCTGCACTGGCTCACCGTGGCGGCTGTGGTGGCCGCCTGGCTCCTCGGCACCTTTCATGACGCACTCCCACGCGGTACTGTCAGGTCTACCGGTCTGTTCATCCACACCTCGGCCGGGCTCGCCGTGATAGCGCTTCTGGTCCTGCGCATTCCGTGGCGCTGGCTCGACCGGCCGCCACCCCGTCAAGCCACACCGCTCGGCGCCTGGGTTGGGCGCGCGGCGACGTTGACCCACCTCGCCCTCTATGCTCTGCTGATCGCGACACCCGTCGTCGGCATCGTCCTGCAATTCGCGCTTGGCCGCGCCCTGCCGATCTTCGGTATCGCCGAAATCGCCTCGCCATGGGTCAGGGACCGCGCCTATGCGATCGCGGTAAAGGACGTCCACGAGACGCTCGCGAATGTGCTGATGGCCGCCGCCGTGATCCACGCCGCAGCGGCCTTGGCCCATCATTGGATCCTGCGCGACCGTACCTTGTCCCGCATGTCGCCATTCTTCGGCCGCTGATACCGCCGGCACCGCAGCGGCGCTGCGAACAGCTGCTCGCAGTGTGCGGCCTTCGACGTATCGATCAGATCGCACGGGCTCCGGTGCGATCGTTGTCGCCTCCGCTCAGACCTCAAAGGCCGGGGCGTGACGCCACGGCGGTGTTCGGGCGCTGCTACTAAAGCCCGCAATTCGGATAGGTGGGGTACGGGCAATAATATGTGGGAGCCGGGTAGGTCGGCGTGGCGGCCGCGGTCGCGGCGGCGCCGACGACAGCACCGGCCGCGACACCGGCGGCGACGCCGCCCCAACCCGGACCATGATAACCACCGCCGGAAACATTCACGTTGCGGTTGACGTTGACGCTGTTGACGTTGGTGCGGTTGACGCTGGCGGCGTTGACGCTGCGGTTGCTGGCGGAGACACCGGACCAGTTGCGGCTCCCCGCGGCAGCGCCGCGATTATAGCCGCCTCCAGCCGCGCCGGCACGACTGACACCGGCTCCGCCGGCGCGTGCCCCACCACCGCCACGACCCCCACGCTGCGCGAGTATCATCGGCGCATCGGTGCTTTTCACAGACACAACAGCTTCGCCGGCGACACTTTCGCCGCTCCGAAGAGCGGCGCCAGCGGGCGCCGCCGCCGCGATTAGCCCGACCAATGAAATCGGCACGACATAGAACAAGCACTTGGTCATCGCTACGGCCTCGGAGTTGTCAGTTCACGACTGCCTGGGCCCGGTTATCGATCCGGAACGCGGCCGCTGGATGGCTGCAAACTCGGCGCCGGTCGGTACGATCAGAGCCGCCCTCGCTCCGGTCCGCCTAGTAGAGCCCGCAATTCGGATAAGTCGGGATAGGGGCAATATCCTGCCGGGTACGCGGTAGCCGGGTAGTAATTCGGCGTGGCGACTGCGGTAGCTGCCGCGCCGACGACCGCACCCGCCGCGACACCGGCTGCGACGCCGCCCCAGCCATAGCCACCGCCACCGCCGTAATAGCCGCCGCCGGAAACATTCACGTTGCGGTTGACATTAGCGGTGTTGACGTTGGTGCGGTTGAAGTTGCCGGCGTTGACGCTGCGGTTGCTTGCGGAAACGCCGGACCAATTACGGCTGCCGGCGGCGCCGCGATTATAGCCGCCTCCCGCACCGGCGCGGCCCCCGGCGCCACCGCGCGCTCCGGCGTAGCTGCGGCCGCCACCGGCGCGCATCCCGCCACCGCCGCCACGAGCCCCGCCGCCGCCCCTACCCCCGCCGCCACGCCCCCCGCGCTGCGCGAGTATTATTGGCGCATCGGTGCTTTTCGCGGATACGGCAGCTTCGCTGGGTGCGCCCGCGTCGCTCCGGAGGGTGGCGCCGGCGGGTATTACCGCCATCATCAATCCGACCAACGAGATCGGCACCACATACAGCAAATACCTAGCCATTGCTATGACCTCAACTGGTGCATATCCGGCTCGATCGGGTTTTAGGCTCGCGGCTCTTTCGACGCAACTATCGGCTTGTATGAACGCGGTAACCATCCGATAGTCAAATATGTTCGAGGCACCGCCTGGGCGGCCCAGAGGCCGGGCTGCGGTTACCCGCAGCCTGGCACGGCCTTGAAATTCGCCACGGCGGATCGCCCTTCGCGGTTGATCTGCTCAGATCGAAGCGGATAAATAGTTTGACTGCAAGGGGTTTCAACTACTGTGTGGTGTTTCGGGGTGACCGTCCGGATGCGGGTTGTCGACATCGCACCGCCGCCGGCAGCCCGGTTCGATCCTCGTCACGCATCGTCTGCAGATTCCCTTCCAGTCCGGCGGCAAATGACGGGCGCGCCGTTCGGCGGTATCCTCAGCCAGCCGATCGCGACCCGGCGTCGGAAATAATCCCTCCTTGTTAGGAGCAACGACATGAACGGAAAAATCGCCGCCGTCCTGTTGTCGGGTTTGCTGGTTGCCTGCGTGCAAACGCCCCCGCCCGCTCCGGCCCCGCCTCCCGCGCCACCACCCGCTCCGCCCCCGGCCGCCGCCGCTCCGCCGCAGGGTCCGCTGGCCGAGGCGATCCGCGAGGAGCGCATCGTCGACATCCGGGGTGCGGGCTGCGAGGCGCTACTGAGATTGGACACACGACGACCGCGTCGCGGCCGCGATGTTCTATATCGGCTACCAGGCATCGCGTTTCGGGTCGAGAACCATCAATGTCGGCAGAATCCCGACCATCGCCAGGCTGGCTCTCAGCCTACTGCCAGGCGCATCCCGATCGGCCGGTCGCGCGAGGCGTTTCAGCAGGCCTACCGCTACGCGCCAAATAATCGCGCTCACTCCGAGGCGACCAGTCATCCGCGATCTCGGTCGAATGCGCCTGATCGCAGGGGACGCGTTGACCGATACAGCTTTCGCAATACGAGGCGTCTACACGTCGAGGTCGCGGGCGAAGCGGGCATTTTTCTGGATGTAGTCGAAGCGCAGTTCGGGGCGGCGGCCCATCAGCGTCTCGACCAGCTTCGCGGTGCGCGCGATCCCCTCGTCGGGCGTCTCGATCGCGGCCGGGTCGGCGCGCAGCGGCAGGGTCACGCGCAGCAGCGTCCGGGTTGCCGGGTCCATCGTCGTCGCCTTCAGAAAGCGCGCCGGCATTTCTCCCAGCCCCTTGAACCGGCTGATCTCGACCTTGCCGCGCCCCTGGAACGCGGTGATGAGCAATTCCTCGCGATGGGCGTCGTCGCGCGCGTACAGCGTCAGCTCGCCCTGGGTCATCCGATACAGCGGCGGCAGCGCCAGGAACAGATGCCCGTTGTCGACGAGAGGCGCCATCTCGCGAAAGAAAAACGTCATCAGCAGCGAGGCGATGTGCGCGCCGTCGACATCGGCATCGGTCATGATGATGACGCGCTCGTAGCGCAGCGCCTCCTCGCGGTACTGCTTGCCGATGCCGCAACCCAGCGCCAGCACGATGTCGCTGAGTTCCTGGTTGCGCGCGCATCTTGTCGGCCGAGGCGCTCGCGACATTCAGGATCTTGCCGCGCAACGGCAGGATCGCCTGCGTCTCGCGGTCGCGCGCCTGTTTCGCCGAGCCGCCGGCGCTGTCGCCCTCGACCAGAAAAATCTCGGTGCCGGCGGCGATGTCGCGCGTGCAGTCGGCGAGCTTGCCGGGCAGCCGCAATTTGCGCGTCGCGCTCTTGCGCGACATCTCCTTCTGCTGGCGGCGGCGCTGGCGCTCGTCGGCGCGCTCGGCGATGCGGTCGAGCAGCAGCCGGCTGGTCGCCGGGTCGGCGCCGAGCCAATGGTCGAAATGGTCGCGCACCGCGTTCTCGACCAGCCGCGTCGCCTCGGCGGAGGCCAGCCGTTCCTTGGTCTGCCCCTGGAATTGCGGGTTGCGCAGAAACACCGACAACAGCATCGCCGCGCCGCTGCCGACATCCTCCCAGGTCGCCTGCGCGATGCGGCGGTTGCCGGTCAGTTCGGCATAGGCGCGAATGCCCCGCAACAGCGCGTTGCGCAGCCCGGCCTCATGCGTCCCGCCCTCCGGGGTCGGGATCGTGTTGCAATACGAATGGCAGAACCCGTCCTCCTCGTCCTCGGCCCAGACGATCGCCCATTCGACGCTGCCCGCTCCGCCGTCGGCCCCGGACGCCGTTACCGGCCCCATTGCCGTTGGCCGGGAAATCCGCCTGGCCGATGAACGGCCGCGGGGTCAACAGGTCGCGGCCGGCCAAGGTCGCCGTCAGATAATCGCCGAGACCGCCCGGAAAATGCAGCCGCGCCTCCTGCGGCACGCCCTCGGGAAGCGGCAGCGACGGGTCGACGCGCCAGCGGATCTCGACGCCGCGGAACAGATACGCCTTCGAGCGCGCCATCCGGTATAAGAGCGCCGGCCGGAACCCGGCATCGGCGAAGATCTCCGGGTCGGGATGAAAGCTCAGCGTCGTGCCGCGCCGGTTCTGCACCGGCCCGCAATCCTCGACCGGCCCCTCCGGTACGCCGCTTCTGTAGCGCTGCCGCCACAGCCGCCGGTCGCGCGCCACCTCGACCGCGAGCCCGTCCGACAGCGCATTGACGACCGACACCCCGACCCCGTGCAGCCCACCCGAGGTTTTGTACGCGTTGCCGCCGAACTTGCCGCCGGAATGCAGCGTCGTCAGGATGACCTCGAGCGCCGATTTGTCCGGGAAGCGCGGGTGCGGATCGACCGGGATGCCGCGGCCGTTGTCGCGCACGGTGACCCACCCGTCGACGGTCGAGTTCCAGCTCGATGCGCGTCGCGAACCCGGCAACCGCCTCGTCCATTGCGTTGTCGAGCGCCTCGGCGGCAAGATGGTGCAGCGCGCGTTCGTCGGTGCCGCCGACATACATGCCCGGGCGGCGGCGCACCGGCTCCAGACCTTCGAGGACCTCGATATCCTTCGCGGAATAGCTGTCCGCCGCCTTCTCCGCCTTCCCCGATCCGGGTTGATCGAAAAGATCTGCCATGTCGCTCAATTGTAGATTGGTCCTATGATACACCATCCGGTGCGCTGACGCAAGCAGATACAGTAAGAACATTACAGAAACCCAACAACATATAGAGCAAGAATGCGCGATGCGTCAACCGGGCCGATTCGAGCCGATGGAACTGAACCGCGCCGCTGGGATTTATGAAATCATGATGATGACGAACGAGCGCAAGATCTGGGAGGCGGCGCTGCTCCTGGTGCGACGCCACGGCAGCGACGCGGTGACGATCGCGGAGCGCGAGGCGGAGCGGCTGCGGAGCGACGACGACGAGCTGACCTGCGTCGTGTGGTGCTGGATTGCGCGCTCGACCGCCGAATTGCTGCGTCCGGTACCCGGCGCCGGCGAGCGCATTCATTAGCCGTGCCGTCCCAATGCATCGCCGTCCCACTCAGGCCACCTTCACGTCCGGCGTCGCCGCGCACGATATAACGGCGCTGATCCACCCCAATTCGCGAGGGACCATGGCAGAGGGTCTATTCGGCCGCCTTGGCGGGCGCGGCCACTCATCAAAAGACAGGGCATCAAAGGACGCCGCGCAATCGGAGTTCGAGGTCAAGCTCAGCGACGAGGAATGGCGCCGGCGGCTCACCCCCGAGCAATACCGGGTTCTTCGCGAGCACGGCACCGAGCGCGCCGGCACCAGCCCGCTCGACAAGACTTACGATCCGGGCGTCTATCATTGCGCCGGCTGCGGCCAACCGCTGTTCGAGGCTTCAACGAAATTCAACAGCCGCACCGGCTGGCCGAGCTTTCACGCGCCGCTCGAAAACGCGGTCGAAACGCAATCCGATCGCAGCTTTTTCATGGTCCGCACCGAGGTGCATTGCCGCCGCTGCGGCGGGCATCTCGGCCATGTGTTCGACGACGGCCCGCAGCCGACCGGGTTGCGCTACTGCATGAACGGCGTCTCGCTCGATTTTCACGCCGGCGAGACCGCGTCGCCTCCGTCGGCCACGCCCGAGAAGGAATAGTTCGGGACAGCCGGAGACGCGAGTTCGCGGGGCGGGGGTGGAAACGGAACGCGAAGCCGCCGCCCTGGACGGACCGAAAACGGCTCGGGTCCGTGCTCGAACGCAATATCCGCGCGTTGGATGCAGCGGCGCGAGCAGGAAGAGGCAAAGGCGGGATTTCAAGACTGGCTGGCGCAGGCGGTTACCCGCGCCACCGGCAGCATGGCGTTCGTCTACTTCCATCTGCTGCTGTTCGGCGGCTGGATTGTGGTCAATCTCGGTCTCATTCCGGTCTGCCGCCGTTCGATCCGCTCCTTCACGATCCTGGCGATGGCGGCCTCGGTCGAGGCGATCTTCCTGTCCACCTTTGTGCTGATCACGCAAAACCGCATGGCCGCCGCGGCCGAAAAACGCGCCGAACTCGACCTGCAGATCAGCCTCCTCGCCGAGCACGAGATCACCAAGCTCGCGGCAATGGTTGCGGCGGTCGCCGAACGGCTCGGGATCGACGCCGATGCCGATCCCGAACTGGCGGAGATCACGCAGGACGTGGTCCCGGAGGCCGTTCTCGACGAGATCGAGGAGCAGGCTAAGACGTAAACTCGCCGCCGGGCTGATCACTTCGCAACGGATGCAACGAGGGGAGCCAATCCAATGTTGAGCAAAAATGCCGCGATTGCCGTTCTCGGCATGGGCCTGTTCATCGGCGCCGCCCAGGCACAGAACGCCAATTCGAATTCGATAAAGTGGGTCGACGTCAACGTTTCGAATGTTGCGAACGACCTCGCGAAGAACCTGAAGGGCGACGTCGGCAAGATCCCGGCGACGGTGCAGGCTCCGGTTAAGATCGCCGCGACGGTGTGCGGAGTCGAGGAAGACGTCGTCTCGAAGGCAGTCACCGCCGAAAACGCTCGATGCACGGCCAAGTCGACGACCCGCGCGCTGTACGAGTTCGTCCAGACGAAGATCGGGAAGGCCTGAGCCTGCAATTCGGTCAGGCCCGGCGGCGCGAGCACCGCCGGGCACAGGCCAATTCGTACGCTCCGCTGCTACAGTCGGGCTGACGCGCTCGGCGCCCTCTGACTCAGAATATGATCCCGGTTTCGATCAGGCCGCGCACCTGTGTCTTCGCGTTGCCGTTATTGCCGAACGCGGCGCCGTCGGGATGTCGAAGGCATGCGTGACCGACGCTTCGCCGCGGATGAACCAGATGCCGAGCTGATAGGTCGGCGTCAGGGTCAGCGAGCCGGCCGAACTGCCGGCGCCGTAAAGGACGTTGCCGGATCCGCTCGACGCATATGTATTCCGCGCGCCCGGCGATGTTTATGTTGTCGTTGATCTTGTAGTTCGCCAGGATCGCACCACCATAGGTCCGAGAGCTGTCGATGCCGAGATCCACGTTGGTCGGTATGTTGGTGTATTGGAAATAGGGCGTGATCGTCCATGGTTCGGCATTGTAGGTATAGATCAGGTTGATGATCCGGCTGTTGTTCTGCGGTGGCGGGGTGACAAAGGTCGATTTCGAGACCGCGTTAAAGGCACCGCCGCCGGCGACCGCGATCGTATTCGACTTGTTCAGCGTATAGCTGGCCAGGCCCGAAATCCAGCTGTAGTTGTTTGAATAGAACCCGTCGTTCAATGATAGCGAGACGGTTAACGGCCCCGAGCTGTAATTGCCCTGGACGCCGCGCGAGACGATCGGCTCCTGGTTCCATAACAGGCCGCGCTCGATATTCATGTTCTGGAACGTGAAGCCATATTCGGCGCCGATCAGAGTCGGCAGTTTACCAACCTGCATCGAAACTTCGTCAGTCAGGACAAACTTGGCGTAGGCCACCGGAACCGGCCCGAACGTATCGCCGGTGATCTTGTTGATGTGAAAGTACTTCGTTCCCAGTGTCGGAAACGAATAGCCGCCGGCCATCGCGAAAAACTGCAGCGGCCCCTCATTGTTCTGCAACCAGACAAGAGCGCTCGGAAAATCGCCAGTGACACTATTGTTGCCGGGCACCGGCTGGCTCTGAACCATCCCCATCGCGCTGATCGCGCCGCCGAAATAGAACTTTCCCGAGCGGGAAGCCGGTATCGAAGTTGAACGGGTCCGGGTTCGGGGTCAGCGGCCCGGTCAGGGCCGGCGTGGTCAGCGACACCGTGGCCGCCTCCTCTGCCTTGGGCGCGCCCTCCGCCGGAGGTGCGACGAGGTTCGGTTCGGAGCCCATCACCTGCGCCAGTACCGTCGGCGCGGTGCCGACCTGCCACGCCGCCGCCGCAAGCAGCGACGCGGCGCCGATTGTCAGTCGGCCTCTCGATCTTTGCGTCATGTTGTCCCCTCGTCTCCGGAGCCGATTTTTCATTGGACCGCAATCGGCGCTCTCTTGCCTCTGTATGAGCGCTGCGGTTGAGAACAAAGACAAATCCGTGCCTGCGTCTAGAATTGGCACCAATCTGTGTTAAAGCTGCCGCACCCCGGCCAAAAACTGGGCAAGTTTCGCCAAGACGGACAGGAGTCGAACCAAGTAGCGGTTCGATCCCGTCCCCCTTCCCCTACTGCACAACCTCGCCGTGGATCGCGAGATCGAGCCCCTCGCGTTCGGTATCGGCATCGACGCGCAAGCCAATCACGACATCGATAATCTTCAGCAGGATCAGACTGGCGATCGCGCAATACAGCACGACGACGATAATCCCGTAGCCCTGGATGACGACCTGATACCAGTTGCCGTCGATCAGCCCGGACTTGCCGTCACCGCCGACCGCGGAGACCGCCAACACGCCGGTCAACAGCGCGCCGACCATGCCGCCGACGCCGTGCACGCCGAACGCATCGAGGCTATCGTCATAGCCGAGCGTGTTCTTGAGCCATGTCGCGCCCCAATAGCAGGCCGCCCCGGCGGCAACGCCGATGATCAGCGCGCCGCGTGGATCGACAAAGCCGGAGGCCGGGGTGATCGCGACCAGCCCGCCGACCGCGCCGGAGATGATGCCGAGAACGCTCGGCTTGCCGCGTGGCTTGGCCCATTCGATCAGCATCCAGGTCAGCCCTGCTGTGGCCGTCGCGATCTGCGTCACCGCCATCGCCATACCTGCATTGCCGTTGGCCGCGACCGCCGACCCGGCGTTGAACCCGAACCAGCCGACCCACAGCAGCGAGGCGCCGATGAGGCTCAGCACGAGGTTATGCGGCGGCATCGGCTCCTGCTTGTAGCCGTGCCGCTTGCCGAGGACCAACGCCGCCATCAGCCCGGCGACGCCGGCGTTGATGTGGACAACCGTACCGCCGGCGAAATCGAGAATCCCGGCGCCGGAGAGAAACCCGTCCGGTCCCCAGACCCAGTGCGCGATCGGCGCGTAAACCAGCACCGACCACAATCCGATGAACCACATCAGCGCGGAAAACTTCATCCGATCGGCGAAGGCGCCGCAGATCAGCGCCGGCGTGATGATCGCGAACGTCATCTGGAACATCATGTAGACCGATTCGGGGATCGTCTTGGCCAGATCGTTGACCGACTCGATCCCCATGCCGACCAGCATGAACCGGCTGAGCCCGCCGAAAAACGGGGTTTCCGGCGTGAAGGCGATGCTGTAGCCGATCACCATCCATAGCACGGTGACGAGGCAGGTGATCGCGAAGCTCTGCATCACCGTCGCCAGCACGTTCATCTTGCGCACCATGCCGCCGTAAAACAGCGCCAACCCCGGGATCGTCATCATCAGCACGAGCGCGGTCGAGGTCAGCATCCAGGCGGTGTCGCCGGTATCCAGCTTCACCGCCTCGACGGCGGCGGCACCGGAGCCGGCGACGCGGCGGTCTGGGCCAGCGCCGCGGCCGTTAGCGACAACAGCGCGGCGCCCACCAGCGCCGGCTTTCCGTGGCGACGAAGCACTCTCATCTTGTTATCTCCGCATTCAGCGAGCCGTAGACCTTCCCGCGGCCACCGCGGCCGAGGCGAACCCCCGCAACGGAAACCAAGAATCGTGCCAAGTGGCGGGCGGCAGGATCCGGCGGTTCGCCCCAGGGCAAGCCTTCGCCGGTTCTCAACCGATCGCCCACCGGCTACGGGCACAGGCGGCGCAACGCAGCCGAAATCGGATGAAACGGACATTTCCGACAACGGCGGCCTCCGGTCGAAAGGAAGCGGTCCGAATGAATGCCTAAATAAACGGCAACTCGTGCCGCATCGCGCGGCACAAGCATCCGTCCTCGCGTTTTCGGCGGCGGCTTTAAGCATCCAGGGTGGAACCGAATATCCGCAACGATACCGGCGACTCCGGAGAGCAGGTCGGTCGCCGATTTTCCCCGAATCGCGCATCAGGTCGATGTGCTGCCGGTGTTGTTTGTGCTGGCCGGCGCCCTCGACGATCCGACCGCGTTCACCTCCGCAATGGAAATTTACTGCAGCAGTGCCCAGCCTTGGGTGCATGCGGGCGGCGAGCGTCCGGATTTCGCAAGAAAATTCCGCGGCACTGACGGGCCGCTGAATTCGACGCGGACCGCCAGCCTCTCCGGCGTGTCGCCCGAAGGCCGGGGACAGCCGCACCTGTCGCGAACGCAACCGCGCCACGGATAAGCGTTCAGCCCGCCGGCTGGAGCCGCGGGGCTGTGTAATCCGCCATTTCGTCGATGCCTGCCGCGTCGCGCCGCGGAGCAACCGAAAATGACGCACCGCCCAAAAATTTGCCGAATTCCATGGCATATTTGCGTCGCTGCCGATGCGGGGCGGGGGCGAGAATGCGTCGATTTGCCGTAAGCGAGCGCGCGAAGAAGCGGACATTCCGTGTTGTCGCACTTTGCGTTGCCTGTTGCGGCCCCGCAAATTCCCTGATCCGACGTTAGGGAATCCGGCGGAATTGGCAGCAAGGCCAAGGCTTATTGCTCGCCGCGACGTACCAATCCCAAAATTTTCCTGCCCGCAGGGAACATCAGGGAAGCCGGATCACGCATGGCCGGCGCGGGGCCGGCCATGCCTTGTGACAGGATCGGCTCCGCAAGACGCCGACCGCGGGCCTTAAGCGGCTCAGACCGAATAGTACATCTGAAACTCGACCGGGTGAGGCGTATGCTCGAAATTGTATACCTCTTCCCATTTGAGCTCGATATACGACTCGATGAAATCGCGGCCGAACACATCGCCCTTCATCAAGAACGCATGATCGGCCTGCAACTCGCTCAACGCCTCACGCAATGAACCGCATACGGTGGGAATATCTTTCAATTCCTCCGGCGGCAGGTCGTACAAATTCTTATCCATCGCGTCGCCGGGGTGAAGCCGGTTTTGAATACCGTCGAGTCCGGCCATCATCATCGCCGCGAAGGCCAGATATGGGTTGGCGGCCGGATCCGGATAACGCACCTCGACGCGCTTCGCCTTCGGGCTCGAGACGATCGGGATGCGGCACGAAGCTGAGCGATTGCGCGCCGAATAGGCCAGCAGCACCGGCGCCTCAAAGCCCGGAATGAGCCGCTTGTAGCTGTTTGTCGTCGGGTTCGTGAAGGCGTTGATCGCCTTGGCGTGCCGAATGATGCCGCCGATGTAATACAGCGCCAGTCTCCGACAGATCGGCATACTGGTTGCCGGCGAATAGCGGCCGCTCGCCCTTCCAGATCGACTGGTGCATGTGCATGCCGGAGCCGTTGTCGCCCTTGATCGGCTTCGGCATGAACGTCGCGGTCTTGCCGTACTGGTGCGCGACATTGTGCACGACGTATTTATAGATTTGCATATTGTCGGCGCTTTTTACCAGAGTATCGAACTCGGCGCCGAGCTCGGCTTGGCTGGGGGCCACCTCGTGATGGTGCTTCTCGACCTTGAGGCCCATGTCGAACATGACCGACAGCATCTCGGCGCGCAAATCGCTTTGGCTGTCGACCGGCGGCACCGGGAAATAACCGCCCTTGATCGGCGGGCGATGGCCCATATTGCCGTCGGGATACTTCTTCGCCGTGACGTATGGACCTTCCTCGCTGTCGATCTCGTACATCGCGCCGTTCATCGTGCTCTTGTAGCGCACGTCGTCGAACACGAAGAATTCGGCCTCGGGACCGAAATAAGCCGTGTCGCCGATCCCGGTCGCGACCAGGTGCTGCTCGGCTTTTTTCGCGATCGAGCGCGGGTCGCGGCTGTAGGGCTGCCCGGTCAAGGGCTCATGCACGTCGCAGAACAGAATCAGCGAGGTTTGCGCCGCGAACGGGTCGAGCACCGCCGTCGTGCAATCCGGCACCAGCAACATGTCGGATTCGTTGATCGCCTTCCAGCCGTCGATCGACGAGCCATCGAACGGCACGCCGTCATTGAGGAAATCGTCGGTGATCGTCCGCACGTGATGCGCCAGGTGCTGCCACTTGCCGCGCGGGTCGGTAAACCGGAAGTCGACGTACTTGACGTCGTGCTCCTGGATCATGTCCAGAACATTCTGGGTGTCGGCCATCATACGCTTCCGTTACTTGGTTGAACTCTGAAACCTGCGCTAAATCGCGTCCGGCCCGCGCTCGCCGGTACGGATGCGGATCGCCTCGTCGATCGACATGATAAAGATCTTGCCGTCGCCGATCCGCCCGGTGTGCGCCGCCTGCATGATCGCCTCGACGGCGCGCTCGACCATCGTATCTTCCATCACGACTTCGATTTTTACCTTGGGCAAAAAATCGACGACGTATTCCGCGCCTCGATACAGCTCGGTATGGCCCTTCTGCCGGCCGAAGCCCTTGGCCTCGGTCACGGTGATGCCCTTGATCCCGACCTCGTGAAGCGCTTCCTTCACCTCGTCGAGCTTGAACGGCTTGATGATGGCCTCGACCTTCTTCATCGCAATCCACTCCCCTGCCGGGAACGCCACCTCGGATGGGATTGTCTCTGCACGGCCCATGCCAATCTCGTCAATCCGGCGCCAGCAGGGCTATCGCCGATATTGACGCCTATTTTATAGGCACGCCACAGCAGAAACTGCCTAAAATATCATCCCTCTGCTGCGTCACGGCGCAGCGGCATTTCAAGAAAACGCCGAATGCGCTCCATCGCCTCGGTGATTGCCTCCAGGCTGTTGGCATAGGAAAACCTGATGTAGTTCTCGCCGAATGCGCCAAAGCTGGTGCCGGCGATCGTCGCCACGCCTTCCTGATCGAGCAGCCGGCTCTGAAAACCGCGCGACGTCATGGCCGGTCCCGGAGATGTTCGGGAATGTGTAGAAAGCTCCGCCCGGCATGGCGCAGCTGACCCCGGGCAGGCTATTCAGCGCCGCGACAATGACCTCGCGCCGTTCGGCGAAGGCTCGGACCATCCGGTGGACCGGCTCGCGCGGGCCTTCGAGCGCCGCAATCCCGGCATATTGCGCCGCCGCGTTGACGCAGGAATGGCAGTTGATCGCGAGCCGCTCGGCGGAGGGGAATGACCGCCCTCGGCCACACGCCATACCCCATGCGCCAGCCGGTCATCGCATAGGTCTTGCTCCAGCCGTCGAGCAGGATCAGCCGCTCGCGCAACGAGGGGTATTGCAACAGGCTGACGTGCTCCGCGCCGTCATAGATGATCTCGCCGTAGATCTCGTCGCTCATGACGGCAACCTGCGGATGGCGTTCGAGCCCGGCGACAAGCCGGTCGAGCTCGACCCGCGGCACGACCCCGCCGGTCGGGTTCGCGGGGCTGTTGATGATCAACAGCCGTGTGTGCGGCGTGATCTTTTCCAGCACCTCTTCGGCGCTGAATGAAAACCCCTTGCTCTCATAGAGCGGCACCGGCACCGGCGTCGCGCCGGAAAACCGGATGACGCTCTCGTAAATCGGAAACCCCGGGTTCGGATACAGAATCTCGGCACCCGGCTCGCCGAACATCATGATCGCGAAGAACATCGTGACCTTGCCGCCCGGCACGACGAGCACCTGGTCGGGCGACACATCGATCTTGTGGCGGCGATAAAGATCAGCGGCGACCGCCTCGCGCAATGCCGGGATGCCGTTGGCGGCGGTATAGCCGTGATGGCCGTCGGCCAGCGCCTTCCTACCCGCCTCGACGATGTGCTCGGGGGTCGGGAAATCGGGCTGTCCAATCCCGAGATTGATGATCGACCGACCTTGTGCGGCGAGCGCGTTGGCCCGCGCCAGCACCTCGAAGGCCGTCTCGGTGCCGAGCACCTGCATGCGGCCAGCCATCTGCAACATGCGTGTTCTCCGTGAGGCTAGATGCCTAGAAACTAGCCGTCATTGCGCGTCACGCAAAGGGATCTCACCGCGCACAGACCCGGTCGCGGACAATCGCTTCGTCTGCGCTCCTCGCGGAGGTGCTTATATACGAGCTTGGTCAAGCGAGCTTGGTCAAGATGGTATGCAGTCTCAAAGCGGGCGCGGCGACGACCCGATCTAGTCAAGGGTGGTCGTTTTGCTCGCGGTTCGATTCGAAAGGAGACGCGGATGGCGACGGTCGGGTTTATCGGGCTCGGCAATATGGGCGGGCCGATGGCAGGCAACCTGCTGAAGGCGCAGCACCGCGTCAGCGGCCATGACATCGCCGCTGCCGCCATCGCGGCGCTGTCCGAGAAGGGCGGGCATGCCGTCTCCGGCGTGGCCGAGGCCGCCGCGGCGGGCGAGGTCGTCGTCACGATGCTGCCGGCGGGTCCGCAGGTGCGCGACGTCTATTTCGGGCCGGATGGAGTGCTGGCGCATGCCCAGCCGGGGGCGCTGTTGATCGATTGCTCGACGATCGACGTCGAGACCGCCCGCGCGGTCGCCGCCGAAGCCGCCGCGAAGGGTCTGCAAATGATCGATGCCCCGGTCTCGGGCGGCACCATCGGCGCCGAGGCCGGCACCCTGACCTTCATGGTCGGCGGCGCGGCCGACGCTTTCGCGCGGGCCGAGCCGATCCTGCGGGCGATGGGCCGCACGATCATCCATGCCGGCCCGTCCGGCAGCGGCCAGGCCGCCAAGATCTGCAACAACATGATGCTCGCCGCCGCGATGATCGGGGTGTGCGAGGGCTTCGCGCTGGCCGAAAAGCTTGGGCTGCCGGCACAGACGCTGTTCGACATCTGCAGCAAATCGACGAGCCAGAGCTGGGCGATGACGAGCTACTGCCCGGTGCCGGGTCCGGTCCCCGCAGCGCCGTCGAACCGCGATTACGCGCCCGGGTTCACCGCCGCCAACATGCTGAAAGATCTGCGCCTGGCGCAGCAGGCGGCCGGCGCGACCGGGGCGGCGACCCCGCTCGGCGCGGCCGCCGCCAATTTGTACCAGCTTTATGTCGATGCCGGCGGTGGCCCACGCGACTTCTCCGGGATCATGCGGTTCCTGAGCCGCACCGAAACCGAGAAATGAAAACCGAAGTTTAACCGAACAAAAACCGAAGTTTAACCGATTACCGGTCAACTACGCCGCGACGTGTATGGCATGCGAGGCGGCCATGATTGAGGGGTATCTCACGGTGATTTCGCTGGTTGAGCGACTTCACCGGCATTTTCTCGATGTCGTGAAATTGGAACTCGACCGTCTGGGCATCCGTGACATCAACAATGTGCAGTCGCTGATGCTGTTCAATATCGGCGACGCCGAGATGACCGTAGGCGAGCTGACGCTGCGCGGCTGCTATCTCGGTTCGAACGTCTCCTACAATCTTAAGAAACTTGTCGAAAACGGCTATGTGGAGCAGGCGCGGTCGCCGCACGACCGCCGCTCGGTTCATGTCAGGCTGGCTCCAAAGGGCCGCGAGTTGTGCGACCGGCTCGCGGAGATGCACCAGCGGCACGCCGAAATCCTGACGCAAGACGCGATCACCGCGCCCGACCTGGAACAGGCGGCAGGGACATTGCGCCGCCTCGAGCGCTTCTGGATCCGGGTCGGCGACGAGGCGCGTCGCTGGGCGGCCTGAGAGGCGGACGCACGGATCGCGAGCATTCTTTCGGCCAAATGGCCGTCGCGGATTTTTTGGATGACGGCGCGGTGGCACTGGTGCGACTCTGCGACTGATAATGCACCGGAGAACCGCCGATGCCTTCCATTTTGCCTCCGCTCGCCGCCCTTGCTCCCGGGGTGAGCGCCGCCGGCAAGCTCGACCGCGACGATATCGAGGCGCTCGCCGATTCGGGCGTGCGAACGATCGTCAACAACCGCCCGGACGGCGAAGATCCGGGGCAACTCCCGGCCGACGAGGCGCGCCTTCTCGCCGAATCGCGCGGGATCGCCTACCATCACATCCCGGTCACGGCCGCGAGCCTGACCCGCGGTGATGTCGATGCGATGGTGGCGGTGCTCGCCAAGGCTGAACGCCCCGATTGTGCTGCACTGCCGCAGCGGGACTCGTTCGACGCTGCTTTGGGCGCTCGTCCGCCTGCGCGAAGGCGCCGAACCTTCGAGCCTTGTCGCCGAGGCGGCGCGTCACGGCATCGACATTGCCGCCCTGCCGGCAATCGCGGCACGCCTTTAACCGCCGCCCGAAACGCATCTGGCCGGCCGTCAGAAAATTCGGGCAGGCTCGGCGCTCTCGCACACCCAGACCTGTGCCTCGCGCCCCGTATCCGACGCATCGCGGGCGGCATCGAGTGCGTCGAGCAGTGCCTGTTCCTTGTCGAGATAAGAACCGTATTCGGCGCCGCCAAGCCGCACGATCCAGCGCGCTTCGCCATCTTGTCGGCAGACCTGAAATTCCAAGGTTCTCATTCGCGCCCTCCCGGGCCGGCCGACGCCCAGGCCGTTTTTGATGATTCGGTGCGGCAATGCGCATCCGTTGCAGCGCCCTACTATCCCGCTTCTTAAGGCTTTAGCAATACTAATAAGTGGTTAACTGTTGATCCTGGGTCAATCCGGGTGCGGTGACGCCGCCGGATGCCGTCTTATCCTGACGGCTCGGCAAAATGCCTGCCTTCGTTGTGAGGGCCCTGCGCCGGGCCGCGAGGCGCGCCCGAGACCTATCCGTTCGGCTTGTGATAAAAGGCTGGAAACCGCCGCCCGGTTCAACCGATGAGGAAGGTCGGGCGCAGGTCTCGCAAACGGAGGATTTCTGATGGCGGTCAAGTTCGTCGTGGGGCTTTTTCCGTCGAAAGGGATCGCCGAGGACTCCTGCAACCGGCTGCGCACCGAAGGCGTGCCGGCGCAGGACATCGCGCTGCTGGTGTTGCGGCAGACCGCGCCGACACGGGAAGTGGAGACGGTCGCGGACGAGCTTGAGGCGCTTGCGGTCGATCCGCTCGTGATCGGCAATACGCGCGACACGTTTCGCGCCGTATATCCGCAACGGCGAGACCGCGGTTTTCGTGCGGGCGCATTCCGAGGCCGATGTCGAGCTGGCGGCCGGCACGATCCGGCAATACGCGCCGATCCGGATCGAGGTGGGCTGGGTCGAGGAGGGCGCGGCCCGGGCGCACAAACTGCTGTAGCGCCGAGACGCGCATTCGCGGCACGCCCTTACGGCGCCACGTTCCGCATGCCGGTCTGGTCTCGCGGAAGTGCTTTTGCTGATATCTGCAGGGAATCTGCAGCAAACGAGCGCATGCCGGGCACCGTCTCCGCATACCGGTCGGGTCTGGCGTGAGGCTTTTTGCTGATTCTGCAGCGAATCTGCAGCAAACGAGCATCACGCCGGGCACCGTTTCCGCATACCCGGTCCGGTCTCGACAGAGCCATTTTGCTGACATCTGCAGCGAATCTGCAGCGAACGAGCATCACGCCGGTCCCGGTCTCCTGTTGCGGGGCCGAGAATGCGATGCGATTGTGGCAATTTTAGCGGGTTTGTGCGCCGCTCGCGACAGCGGCGGCGTCCGGGCGCAGGCCGACGCGGCTCCGACGCAGCACCAGCGAGCCGATCACGACGATGTGCACGGCGTTGAAGACGATGCCGGTGGCGAAGGCGATCGCGTAGAACCCGGCCCAGTCATAAATCACCCCGGCGAGCCAGCCGCCGAGCGCCATCCCCGAACCGGTGAACAGCAGCACGGTCGGCACCCGCCAGGACGCTTCGGCGGTCGGGAACAGTTCTCTGATCGCGACGACATAAGCGGGGATGATGCCGCTGAAGCCGAGGCCGAACGTGGCCGCGACCGCGAACAGGCCGGCCTCGTTCTGGGTCAAGAGAAACCCGGTCATTGCCGTGATCTGGCACACCGAGCCAGCCAGCACCGTGCGCAACCCGCCGATGTGGTCGGTGATCCACCCCCAGAACTGGCGGCTGACGAAGGCGCAGCCGAGCAGCAGCGACAGCATCGCCGCACCGTGCGCCGGGGCGATCCCGACATCGGTGCAGAACGCGACGAGATGGCCTTGCGGCATCGCCATCGGGACGCAGCACATCACCCCGGCTAGGCACAGCAGGCCCATTACCAGATTGGGTCGCAATCCGAGCACGGCGCCGCCGCGTACCGAACCGGCGGCCGCGGCAATGCTGCCGGTGTCGGGCGGCGGCCTGAAGACGGCGAGCGCCGCCGGGAGAATTATGGCCACCACGAAGACCGCATAGAACAGCATCATGCCGCGCCAACCGAAATCCTCGATGCCGCGCGAGAAGAAGATCGGCCAGACGGTGCCAGCGAGGTATTGGCCGGACGAGATCAGCGCGACGGCGCTGCCGCGATGCCGGTCGAACCATCGCGCGACATAGACATAGAGCGGCGCGTTGATGCAGGCGTTGCCGAGCAGGCCGATGAAAATGCCGTGCCCGATATAGAGCGCGGCCGAGCCGCCCGAGGTTGATATTACGAGACCGATGGCGACCATCGCGGCACCGAACATGACGACACGGCGGATGCCGAAGCGTTCGGCCATCCAGCCCATCGGGATGCCGCCGACCGCCGCGCCGAACCAGGCGAGCGAACAGGCCAGCGCCGGTACCGAGCGAGCGTCGCCCAGTTCGGCGGCGATCGGCTTCAGCGCGACGACGGTGATGACCGGCGCGCCGAACGACACCGTGTAGATTGCAAGCGCGGTCAGCGCGACGACCCACGACGCGCGCGTCTCGATCGAGGCGGGACGGTACACGGCGGCACTCCTGGCAGACGAGGTCATCGGCGGACCCGCACCGTTACGGCCTGTCGCCAAACGACAAACTCGCCAACTTTTCCGCTCCATCGTCATCCCGGCGAAGGCCGGGATCAACCAGGCAACCGCACGGAACGGCCGAAATATGGGTCCCGGCCTTCGCCGGGATCACGTCCGGCCTTTTGACGGAAGGCTCTATCGGCAAATCATTGCGGTTTCCGATTACGCCCGCACCAGCGGCTTGTATTTGATGCGGTGGGGCTGGTCGGCTTCTGCGCCGAGGCGGCGACGGCGGTCGGCTTCGTAATCGGCGTAATTGCCCTCGAACCATTCGGCATGGCTGTCGCCCTCGAACGCGAGAATGTGCGTCGCGACGCGGTCGAGGAACCAGCGGTCGTGGCTGATGATGACGGCGCAGCCGGGGTAGTCTAGCAACGCCTCCTCGAGCGCGCGCAGCGTATCGATGTCGAGGTCATTGGTCGGTTCGTCGAGCAATAGCAGGTTGGCGCCCTCTTTCAGCATTTTGGCCAGATGCACGCGGTTGCGTTCGCCGCCGGAGAGCTGGCCCACCTTTTTTTGCTGGTCCGGGCCGCGGAAGTTGAACAACGCGCAATAGGCGCGGCTGGCGAGCCTGCGGCGTCCGAGATCGATCTCGTCCTGGCCGCCTGAAATCTCCTGCCACACCGTGTTGTTGGCGCCGAGCGTGTCGCGCGACTGATCGACATAGCCTGTTTTGACGGTGTCGCCGATGCGGATGCGGCCGGTATCGGGCTTTTCCTGCCCGGTGATCATGCGGAACAGCGTCGTCTTGCCGGCGCCGTTCGGACCGATCACGCCGACGATGCCACCCGGCGGCAGGCGGAAATCGAGATCTTCGATCAGCAGCCGGTCGCCAAAGCCCTTGCCGACATGCTCGGCCTCGATGACCAAATCGCCGAGCCGGGGGCCCGGCGGCAGGACGATCTGCGCGGTTTCGGGCGCCTTCTCACGGCTCTGCGCGACCAGCGCGTCATAAGCCTGGAGCCGCGCCTTGCTCTTAGCCTGACGGGCGCGCGGGCTCTGCCTGACCCATTCGAGTTCGCGCTCCAGGGTGCGGCGACGCGCGTCCTCCTGTCTTCCCTCCTGCGCGAGGCGGGCCTGTTTCTGCTCAAGCCAGCCCGAATAATTGCCCTCGAACGGGATGCCGTGACCGCGATCGAGTTCGAGGATCCAGCCGGCGACCTCGTCGAGGAAATAGCGGTCGTGCGTCACCGTGACGACGGTGCCGGGGTAGTCCCTCAGAAAGCGCTGCAGCCAGGCGACCGAATTCGGCGTCGAGATGATTGGTCGGCTCGTCGAGCAGCAAGAGGTCGGGGCGCTGCAACAACAGCCGGCACAGTGCGACGCGGCGACGCTCGCCACCCGACAGGGTGGCGACCGCGCTGTCCCCCGGCGGGCAGCGCAACGCGTCCATCGCGATCTCGACGGTACGGTCGAGTTCCCAGGCGTCGGCCTGATCGATTTTCTCCTGCAATTCGCCCTGCTCGGCGATCAACGCGTCCATCTCCTCGGGCGACAGATCCTCGGCGAAGCGGGCGCTGACTTCCTCGAAGCGGTCGAGCAGCGCCTTGGTCGCGGCCAGCCCTTCCATGACGTTGCCGGCGACGTCCTTGTCCGGGTCGAGCGCCGGCTCCTGCGGCAGATAGCCGACCATGGCGCCGTCGGCGGCCCACGCTTCGCCCGAGAAGTCGCGCTCCTGGCCGGCCATGATCCGCAGCAGCGTCGATTTGCCGGCGCCGTTGAGGCCGAGCACGCCGATCTTCGCGCCGGGGAGAAACGACAGCCAGATGTCGCGCAGCACCTCGCGGCCGCCGGGATAGGTTTTTCCCAAGCCTTTCATGACGTAGATGTATTGATACGCGGCCATCTTCTTTGCTTCGCGGTATGGGGGATGGGGCCGGGCGTAAAGAGCGCGCGGTGGCGCGTCAAGCCGATTTTCCGGCCGCCCACGATCCTCGCGCATTCGGATCGTGCGGGCGCGGGAAAGAGCCGCGCCGCTTGCGGGTGTGGGGGGCAGCTTGTACGGTCGCGCGCCCTCCGCCGAACACGGAACCGACCGAATGAGCGCGGTTTTCTGGCTGATCGATACGATTATCGACATCTATATCTGGCTGCTGATCGCGCAGGCGATCCTCAGCTGGCTGCTCGCGTTCGGCGTCGTCAACCGGTGGAACCGCGGCGTCGCGGTGATCGGCGATTTTCTCTATCGGGTTACCGAACCGCTGTTGCGGCCGATCCGCTCGTTTCTGCCAAATTTCGGCGGAGTCGATATCTCGCCGGTGATCCTGATCCTGCTGCTGATGTTCGTGCGGCGGCTGATCCTGTACGACCTTGCCCCGGCCTGTTCTGAGGCTCCCGGGGCGCTGCCGCTTGCGGCGGCGGTGGACGGGGTGAGCGTGGCGGTGCGGCTGACCCCGCGCGGGAGGGCGGATCGGATCGAGGGGGTCGTGCACCTCGCGGACGGAACGCCGGTGTTGAAGGCGTCGGTCGGAGCGCCGCCCGAGGACGGACGCGCCAACGAGGCGCTGCTGCGGCTTCTCGCGACGGAATGGGGGCTTGCGCGGCGCGACCTGACGGTCGTCGCCGGCTTGAAGAGCCGCAACAAGAGCGTGCATGTCGCCGGCGACCCGGCCGCGCTGCTGGCGCGGCTCGGCGCGGCGATCGCGGCGCTGCCGCGGGAGTAAGCGGCTGGGCTGAGGAGGACAATCGCGATGAATCGCACGATCGGCGCGGCGGCAGGGCTTATGATGCTGATCGCCACGGTCCTGCCCGCAGCCGCCGGCCCGGTCGTGACCGAGCTGGCGCTTGAAGACGGCGGCATGCAGCGCATGCTCTACGCCGCGCCCCAGAACCCGCGCGCTGTGCTGATCATGCTGCCCGGCGGCAACGGTATGGTCGAGTTTGGCCCGGACGGCGGCTTCCGGCGTATGGGAGAAGGATTTCTACTGCGCACGCTGCCGCTGTGGCAGGAGCAGGGGTTTGCGGTCGCGGTCCTGACGCCGCCGGACGGGATGTCGCTGCTCGGCTATCGTCATACGGAAGGCTACGCCGCGGCGATCGGAAAGGCCGTCGATGATCTGAAGGGCAGCACCGGCGTTCCGATCTGGCTGGTCGGCAGCAGTCAGGGGACAATCGCCGCGGTCGGCGGCGCCGCCCGCCTCGGCGGCAAAATCGCCGGGATCGTGGTGATGTCGCCGGTAACGGGCCGTAGTGGCGCCGGCGAAACGCTGTTCGACAGCGAGGCCGAACGGGTTGCGGTTCCGGTCCTGATCGTCGCGAACAAGGGCGATGCCTGCCGGCGAGCCCGGCGGGCGAGGCGCCGAAGATTGCCGAGGCGCTGACCCGGGCGCCGCGCAAGGAAATCCTGTATCTCGATAGCACGGCGATGAAGGGACAGCCATGCGGGGCCGAGTCGCCGCACAGCTACTCCGGTATCGAGCCGCAAGCCGTCGAACAGGTCGCGCGTTGGATCACAGCGGCGCAGCAATGACATCCAAGCGGCCGAGGCTTCCGTCTTAGACGGCTGGCGTCTCCTAATCCGCGGAAGCCGGCTGAGGAGTAGGTCGCCTGGGCGGGCGCAACAACAAAACCAGCGGAATCGACGCGAGAGACACGAACATCATCAGCGTGAAATCGTCGATATAGGCGACCATCGATGCCTGTCGCGTGACTTCGTGGTTAAGCGCCGCCACCCCGGAGGGTTCACTCAAACTGAATTGCGATGTCAGCAGCGGCGGCTGCGCCAGCGGGTTGTCCGGGCGCAGGTTTTCGATGAGGCGCGCATGGACGATCTGGGTATTGGCGGTCAGCTGGGCGAGCAGGATCGGGATACCGGTACTCCCGCCGAGATTGCGCATCAGCCCGCGAATCGCTGTTCCTTGCGTCAGAATGTGTCGCGGTAGGCTGGACAGCGCGATCAGATTGAGCGGTACGCCGGTGCAGCCGAAGCCAAAACCCTGGATCACGCCGGAGACTATCACCGGCCCCGACCCCATCTGAAGCGAAAACGTGGTCATCTGCCAGCAGGAGACGGCGAGCAGACACAGCCCGATCGTGAGCAGCACGCGAACGTCCACCTGGTTTATCAGGCGCGCGACGACAAACATGCCGATCATGGTGCCGATGCCGCGCGGTGCGGTGACCAGCCCGGTGGTCAACACCGGGTATTGCATCAACTGCTCCAGCATCAGCGGCAACAATGCCAACGTGCCGTTCATCGTGATGCCAATGAAGAAAACCAGTACGGTGCCGGCGACGAAAGGCGAGTTGCGAAGCAGGTCGCGGTTGAGAAACGATGGGCCGGTGGTGGTCGCGGTATGAACAATGAAGAGATACAGGGCAAGCCCCGCGAGCGTTGCCTCGACCCAGATTTCGCGCGATGCGAACCAATCGTGCACCGCTCCACGATCCAGCATCAATTGAAATGCGCCGATCGCCACGCTGAGTGTGACGAAACCGAAGAAATCGAAGGCCTCGCGATGCGCACGGCGGTTGTCGGTAACGAAGATCGCGATGCCGAGCGCCGAAATAATTCCGACCGGCACGTTGACGTAAAAAATCGAGCGCCAGCCAAACATGTCGGTCAACCAGCCGCCGAGCGCCGGCCCGGCAATCGGTCCGAGAATGGTGCCCGAGCCAAACACCGCCATCGCATGACCGTGCCGCTCGGGCGGGTTGATCGACAGGAGTGTCGCCTGAGCCAGCGGCACCAGCGCCGCACCCCCGATCCCTTGCAGCGCTCTGAAGATCACCAGTTCCGGCAAGCTCGTCGCGGCGCCGCACAATGCCGAAGCGACGGTGAAGCCGATCACCGAGTACAGGTAGATATATTTGATGCCGACCCGGCCGGCGAGCCAGCCCGCTAGCGGCATCGTGATCGCCACCGAGACAATGTAGGAAGTCAGAACCCAGCCGATCTCTTCACGGCTGGCCGAGAGGCTGCCCTGCATATGCGGCAACGCGACATTCGCGATTGTGTTGTCCAGCCCGCGCATGATCACCGCGAGCATTATCGACACCGTGATCGCACCGCGATTGGTCATGCCCAGGCCTCGCGCGCTGTTCATGCCATCGCGCCTGATGCTGGCGGAACTCGAAGGCTCGCCTGTTATCAGCCGATATTAGCTCCTCAGAGGGGTCGACCCTCAGGCTTTCGAGCATGACAGCGCCGCTTTCGGCGCAGACCAGCCGATCACAGCGCGGACTCTCAAAGCCAGGACCAACGACGAACCGCCGATAAGAGTGATTTCTGCCGGAGGCTTCCGAGCCAGCGCAGGCGCAGCTCGGACATTCACTGGAAAACGCAGGCTCTGTGTGCCACGGTGAGGGCGAAAACAATCGGAGGTGTGTCATGAGTCCGCTCGATGTCGCCGACAACCAGGCCGCGGACACTCAGAGGACCCCGTCGCCCTATGTGCCGCCGCTCCAGCGCACCGAAGGGCAGCCGCCGCCCATCGCGGCGCATGGCGGCCTGTCCTACATGTCGTTCGACCGGGGCGGCGATGCCGGAACCGCGATGGCGATCCAGGACGCGCTCGCCGAGATCGCCGAGGGCGAGGGCCAGCGTGTTATCGACATGATCGACAAGGCACCGCCGGGCCCGATCAAGACCAAGTGGGGCCTCGGGTTCCGCGACTACGACGAGTGTATGAAGTACATCCGCGAATCCAACAGCATCAAAGCCCCGCCAGGCGGCGTGGCGCTGCCGCTGCCCTACACCGTCTACGAGCGGCCGACCTATTCCGTCGTTCCCTCGAACGCGCTGTGGCGGGACCCGGAGCGCGCCGACATAGCGGCTGTTCTGCGCCAGAACGAACAGGGCAGGCGGCGGCGGGACCTCTATTTCCCGCAGGTGCTCCGCGACGCGCGGCGCATCGGCGAATATTACCCAGGCCTCTCGCCCAACAGCCCCGAATGCATGGACCGGCTCGGCGTGTCACTGGCGCATTTGGAGTCCAAGTGCACGAACATCTATGACGCGGCGGAAGTCGAGCGCGTGTACTACCCGGAGATCGAGAAGCTGCTGCTCGAGTTCTTCCCGGACGCGACCGATGCGCTGGTCTACAACCACGACGTCTTCGACAAGGACTACACGGGCGATCGCACGGAAGACCAGGACAGCAACAACCCGGGTGTGAACGCCAATTACGCCAACCTTGTGCACAACGATCTGAACGACAACAGCGGCCGCGTGCGCTGCCGCGAGCTGCTCACCAGGAACCTGCGGAACTTCGGGCGCACTCAGCACTACACCGAGGAAGAGGCCGACGCGAAGATGTCGCGGCGGTTCATGTCGATCAACCTCGCCAAGCCGATCGAGACCGTCGAGCAGTTCCCTTTCGTGCTGTGCGCCTGGCCGTCCTTTGCCGACCAGCCGTATATCAACAACTACCGGATCTACGACGACCGCGTCGGCGAGACCACCCGTTTCACCTACCGTCCCGACCACGAGTGGTACTGGTTTCCTCGGCAAAAGCCTACGGAGGTTTCGATGCTGAAGTGCTATGACTTGGTGACCGACGGCTCGGTATCGCGCTGGTCGTTCCATACGGCCTGTATCGACCCGACCGTCCCTCGCGACGCTCCATGCCGCAAGAACGTCGTGGTCCGGTCTTTTGTCTTCTTCTAGGAGCGCGGTGAGAGAGTCAGCTTTTTGTGTAGCATCTTAGATATCAACGGAGGAGAGACTAATGTTCAGCCACGTCATGATCGGAAGTAATGACATTGCCCGGTCGAAGAAATTCTACGATGCGCTGTTTACCGCAATCGGCGGGCAGCCCGGCACCGAGCCGCGCGAGGGCCGGCTGGCCTACTCGCACAACGGGGCCCGCTTCATGGTGACCAAGCCGAACGACGGCAAACCGGCCAGCGCCGCCAATGGCGGCACGATCGGCTTT
This sequence comes from uncultured Alphaproteobacteria bacterium, assembly GCA_963753665.1. Taxonomy (GTDB): domain Bacteria; phylum Pseudomonadota; class Alphaproteobacteria; order ATCC43930; family CGMCC-115725; genus DATARH01. Next base: position 154,244 of record CAVWDC010000005.1, on the reverse strand, counting down.
GCGGTCGGCGATGTGAAACTGGCTGAAGCGTGGCACAAAGCCGGGGTCGCAAATGGCGGCACGTCAATCGAGGACCCGCCGGGCGTGCGTCCCAATGGAGCATATCTCGCTTATCTTCGTGATCCCGATGGAAACAAATTGGTTGCGGTTGCTCGTCCGGCTGGCTGAGTCGTACCGCTAACGGTGACGAGGGCCATCCTCTTCCGGGACGGCCCTCGAAACCTTTGTCACAGATCTCGCCTCTACAAACCATTACGCGGATTTGGTTACTCGTTACCCCGCGGTTTTCTAATCAGCAAAAAGGGAACCCTTTCGCGCGGTCGGATTCGGTCTCACAATCTATTGATTTTGAATAGGCCGAAAGCGACAAAAGGGCCGGTCAAAAAGCCGCTTGCAAGCGCTCTACTATAGGCGCCGCTCTATCAATTTTTGGACCCAATGCTCGACAGCTTCATCTGAAACCGTATATCCGTCAAAGAGCACAAAGAGATCGCGCGTTGCTTTTTGAACATAGGGAGCTATAGCAGAAATCGGGGTATCCAGGGGAACATTTATAAAAGTTTGGACCTCGTTGTCGTGAGCAGTGCGTCCGGGTACGATGCCGAGCATGGGATTCACCCACGTGGCAAGGGTTCTACCGGCAAGTCCCTCCCATCGGAATGCAAATCCTAGATGAGCGTCGGGTTGCCAATCAAGAGCTTTGCCGAAGCTAATCCCGACGGTGATAGCCTCAGCAACTCGAATAATGACAAGAATAACGTCCAGAGCAGTGCGAGGTGCAACTTTTTCTGTCATGTCATCTGGAAGCACGCGAAGCAGATAAAAATCGCCCCTCGGGTCCATTCTCATGAAATCAACATGCTGGAACCAGTCTCTGCGGAGAGACAATATCAGCGCTTGCCATGCTTTATCGATTACCTTCGGAGCTGCGGACTGATCATTGGACCCACGAGAATCGAGCCAAATAGGCCAGCCAGTATATTGGGGGTTAGCTGACGAAATTACGTTCAGGAACGTCCTATCTGGAATCGCTTCTTCCTTCGGAGGCTCTATGACCAGTGCAACGCTCCAAGTTCCTAAGTCCTTGATCTGATCCATATCCTCGGATGAGATACCTTTTAGGGCAGTTTTATAGCGGTGATAACCGGAATCAAGCAACCTGAAGGCCCTGTCTTGCAAGCTTGGTTCCGGAGCCGTTGATTTTAGATTAAGCTCTCTAAGAATTGTTGTCAGGCTTTCTATGTTCCCGCCTGCAAGATGCCTCCTAAAAAAACGGCCAATGTCAGCATCACGATTCTCGAAACAGATCTCCGCGATTTCGCGCCAGTCGCTCGGACGCGCTTTTGACGTGCTTGGTGTACCATTTGATCCGAGAGTCCTGAAGTAAACATCTCCCTCCCTAATGAGAAATTTTTCGGAACTATCCTTCAAGTCACGGCGGGCGGCAACGGACGATCTAACCCCGTCCGGCACTACAATCACCGGATACTCTTGTCCATCTCGCACTGCAAATCCAACTGCGACTTCGAATCCGTCGGAAGTATATTTGGAAATCACGTCTTGAATTTTGTCGAGATTAAAAGCGACGCGAACATTGCTTGGCCTATTTTCTAAGTCGGGATTAAGAGTTTTATCATCGAACCCGACTATAAAAAACCCGCCGTTGCGGTTCCGAAGAGCAAGCACACCCTGCACTACTTTCGCGATACCGTCAGGTTCATCTGTACTAATCCATCGTTCGATCTCGACATTGAGCCCCTCTGAAAGAGCTACTAAAAGATTGTCGAGTCGATTTTGATCTACGTCCATAACGTACTCCGCTGAGGTCGACTTTCGTTATACCCGTACCTTCTTTAACGCCTTGTGCAGCGTGACGCGATGAACGCCCATGATCTTCGCCATGCTGCTGACTGTCTGTTGGCCGCTGTCGATCATTTGGTGGGCGTGACTGACCTTCTCCAGTGTGAGGTCCGGCGGCCGGCCAAGATGCTTCCCGCGCCTGCGGGCGGCTTCGATCCCGGCGCGGCTGCGCTCTGCATTGAGGCGGCGCTCAAACTGCGCCAGTGCACTCATGATGTGAAACAGGAACTCCCCGCCTGCCGTGGTCGTGTCCATGGCTTCGGTGAGGGACTGGAAGCCAATTCCCCGCTCGGCCAGGTCGGTCACAGTCTCGACCAGATGCCGCATGGTGCGGCCTAGACGGTCCAGCCTCCACACGGTCAGCACGTCGCTCGGCTGCAAGGCGGCAAGGGCCTCATCGAGGCCGGGGCGCTTCGTCGTCGCCCCTGAAAGCTGGTCGGTGAAAATCTTTTCGCAGCCTACGGCCTGTAGTGCGTCCAGTTGCAGGCTCATGTTCTGGTCGTCGGTTGAAACCCGCGCATACCCAACTTTCATTTTGCTACATACTTTCGCTACAGTCGAGGCCTAAAAAAAGCAACCGGTTAGCTGCTGCCATTTCAGTGTAGCGAAAGGGAAGGCGTTTGCAACAGTTTGTTTGTAGTTTTCATTTTCCACAATAGCCGTTATCACTCATTCGCTCAAAACGGGATGTCGTCGTCAAGATCGCCGCTTGGCCCGTGCTGGCGAGGTGTGGACTTGGCGTGTTGTTCGTCGTAGGCCTTTTCTCCATCACTGCAGTGTCGATGCCTACGCTGACGCTGCCGCCCCCGTGGTGCTATTGCGACCACAATTCGCAGGCTCGCCAAACCGAACCGGCTCGCCATTGCGGCAGTTAACCCGCCGCGACTTGCGCCCCGACCGGCGGCTGGCCCAGGTCGATGACGGCCTCGTGGAAGCGGCGCAGCGTGCCGCGATGGCCGACGCTGACGATCGTCGGTCCCCATTCGGCGTCGCGCAGCATGCGGTAAAGCTGCGCCTCGGCCGCCTCGTCGAGCGCCGAGGTCGCCTCGTCGAGAAACACGATCGCCGGCCGCATCAGCAAGCACGCGGGCAAAGCCGATGCGCTGCTGCTCGCCGCCCGACAGACGCTGCGCCCAGTTGCTCTCCTCGTCGAGCAGCGGCACCAGATAGGGCAGCCCGACCGCGCGCAGCGCCGCCTCGATCTCGGCGCGGCTCGGCTGCGGCGCGATCTCGGGATAGAGGATCGCGTCCTGCAGCGTGCCGAGCGGCAGATAGGGCCGCTGCGGCAGGAACAGCGCGCGTCCCTGCCCGACCCGCACATGCCCGCTGCCGAACGGCCAGAGGCCGGCGACGGCGCGCAACAGCGTGCTCTTGCCCGCGCCGGAGGGACCGGTGATCAGCAGCGGCGAATGCGGCCCGGCGGAAAGCGCGATATCCTCGCGCAGCGCCTGCCCGTTCGGCAGATGCAGGTCGAGCCCGTCGACCGTGACGCCGCCGCCGCCGCGCTCGATCGCGATCGGCTGCCTGCCCTGCCGGGCGGCGGCAACGTCGTCCACCTTGGCGCGGAAGCCGCCGAGACGTTCGATGACCGCGCGGTATTCGGCGATCTCGACATAGCTCGAAATGATGAACGACAGCGAATCCTGCACCTGGCCGAAAGCCGACGCGATCTGCATCAGCCCGCCGAGCTGGATCTCGCGCGAGAAATAGCGCGGCGCCGCCACGATGAACGGAAACACCATCGCCACCTGCGAATACCCCGGCGTGAACCAGGTCAGCTTCTTGCGGCGGCGGATGATGTCCCACCAGTTCAGCACAATCCGCGTAAACCGGTTCTGGAACACGTCGCGTTCGCGGCTCTCGCCGCCGTAAAACGCGATGCTCTCGGCGTTCTCGCGCAGCCGCACCATGCTGAAGCGGAAATCGGCCTCGTAGCGCTGCTGGTCATAGCGCAGCCGTACGAGCGGATTGCCGATGCGATGCGTCAACCATGTGCCGACCGCTGCGTAAAGGATCGCGGCATACACCATGTAGCCCGGAATATTGAAAAAGCGCCCGCCGCCGAGCGGAATGCTCAGAATTCCCGATAAAGTCCACAGGATGAACAGGAACGAGAACAGCGTCACGACCGAATTCATCAGCCCGATCGACAGCGCACAGGCTGACCTCCGTGTAGCGGTCGATATCTTCCGAGATGCGCTGGTCCGGGTTGTCGGTCGTCGTCTGGTCGAGCTGCATCCGGTAATAGGTCTGGTGCCCGAGCCAGTCGTCGAGAAACCGGTCGGTCAGCCAGGCGCGCCAGCGGATCTGCAGGATCTGTCGCAGATAAAGCTGGTATACCGCGACGACGATCAGCGACACCGCGATCATCCCGAAGATCGCGAACTGCCACCAGAATTCCGGCCAGTTATAATTCTGCAGCGCGTTGTAGAAATCGGCGTTCCAGGCATTGAGACGGACGTTGAGCCACACCGAGATCAGGTTCAGCAGAACCACGGCCCCCAACAGCCCGCGCGCCGACCATTTCCGGTCGCCGGTCCAGTACGGCCAGGCGAGGTTCCACGCCACGCGCAGAAACCCGGGCTTTGGCAACGCCATCGTCACACTCCGTTCGTCTTCGCTCGTCTATATGGGCGGTCGCCGATGATTGGGGACGCACGCCACGGCGCCGCGGCAGAGCCGGGCGGGGCGGCGCCTCCATCGACAGCCGGGCGGCTGGCCCGCGGCACCTGCCGGACGCTCGCGCAACTCGGTTATGCCAGTCTGCTCGAAGTGCCGCTCGCCGATGGCGGCCGCGCCGATATCCTGGCGCTCGGCAAGTCGGGCAATCTGATCATCGTCGAGATCAAAACCTCGGTCGCCGATTTCCGCGGCGACCGCAAGTGGGTCCGCTATCGGGATTTTGCCGACCGGCTCTATTTCGCGGTGCCGAACGGCTTTCCTTCCGTGCTCATCCCCGAGGAATGTGGCCTGATCGTGGCCGACGGGTTCGGCGCGGCAATCCTGCGCGACGGCGTCACGACCCCGCTCTCGGCCGCGCGGCGGCGGGCGCTGACGCTGCGTTTCGCGCGAACCGCCGCCAATCGGCTCCGCCGCGCGCTTGATCCGGAGGGAATCGCGTTGCCGGGCGAGATGGTGCAGACATGCGACCGCCGGACCGGCCGGCGCTTGAGATCCCGCCGAACCGCGGCCGCCGGCACTGGCCGCAGGCTGGTCGCAGTGCCGCACCGAGACTCCTCCGTCCCGGAACGCGTTCGGTGTACTCCCGGCGGAGATGAACGTCTTTGACAAAGCAGAAAACCGGCTTCTATCAAGGTCTCAGCGCCAAAGCGGGTGCCGACGTGGCCGAGTATCGGAGCCTATTGGTAGAAATCATGAAGAGGGACTTGTCCGCGTTCCTCGATCTGACGAGAACGCTGGCGGCTTTCACCGTTTTCTTGGCGCATCTTTCGCAACCGAGATTCGGCGGCGGGTTGCCTCATGTCTCCGGCGAACTGGCGCATACCGCGGTTATCGTATTCTTCGTGCTTTCGGGTTTTGTCATATCCTGGGCCGCCGGACGGGACGGTACGGCCCGCGCAGTATATCCTCAATCGCGCCAGTCGGATTTATTCCGTCGCGCTGCCGGCCCTCGCCCTGACATGGCTAACCGACAACTATCTCCTTCTGCACTATCCTGGAACACTCGGCGCGCTCTATCAGTATGCGGCGCCCTGGAAATATCTGCCGTTATTCCTGAGTTTTTCGAATGATTTTTGGTTCCTTTCCGAGGACGCTTTTTCCAACATACCTTATTGGTCGCTTTGCTATGAGGTGTGGTATTATGTCGTATTCGGCGCTTTGGTTTTCGGTCGCGGCTTCTGGCGGTGGGGAATTGCGATAGCCGCGCTGCTGTTGATGGGGCCGCGCCTCTGGCTGCTGTGGCCGATTTGGTTGGCTCGGCGCCTATCTCCATCGGCTTCCGCCGCTTTCGCGCAGAAACAGTCGGGTCCTGCTGTTACTTTGTCTCGCGGGACTGATCGCGCTGAAAGAGAGCGGTTTGGAGGAGGCTCTCAATGACTTTGTCAATGAGGTCACGGGAGGGTTCGCGGAAACGCATCTGCGATATTCGCAGTTTTTTTTGGGCGACTACTTTGTGACGGTTTTTATTGCCGGCGCCATCCATGCTGCCCGCGGAGCCGATATGACATCACTTGCTCGAATGCGAAAGCCGATTGCCGCCGCCGCTTCGGTCAGTTTCAGCATGTATCTGATTCATTATCCATTGTTCCTTTTCTTTGGCGCCTTGTTCCCGAGGCAAACCTTGACGATCGGTGTGTTGACGTTAGTCCGTCATCATCGTTTTCGGCATAACGTTCGAGCGCAACCGGGCGCTGCTCAGGGGAGCGTTCGCCACCTTATGGCCGGCGAAGGCTCATGTTCCGGCCTACAAATAGGAAACAACCCGCGGCCACGGCTCCTCGCGAAAAGCGCGAAACTGCACCTGCCTCTACATCTGCAAAAACGCGATCAGGCCGACGCTGGCGACAGGTCGAGACTGCTGATCGAGCCGCAGACGTAATGGAGCCAAGGGTCAGTGCGGCTGGCGTATTCGTCTCGGCCGCAACACCCGCGGGTCGGTGTATCCGACAACCGCTGACTCGTCAAAGCCGGCCCGCCGCAGCTGCGCCAGCTGTGCGTCGATCGAGATCGAGTATAGCAGCATGTCATAGTTAAAGATATCGGCGGTGGCGATGGTGTATTCCTCTGTATGCTTCTCCTCGGACCGATGCCTCAGGTAGTGATAGATGCCAGCGGCATAAAGTCTCACTCTTGTCGAAAGACAGAAGTGGGCTCGCAGATATGTGAGGCTGCCGCCGCAATCGGCGGATGTCCCAGGCCCGGCGAGGTTGGGAATTCCGGTTGAGGGTGGAAAATACAAATACACCGCCGGGCGACAAAATTCGCCGGACCTCGGCGAGCACCCGCAGACGGCCGGCGTGGTCGATGCAGTCGATGCCGTTGTGACTGAACAGAACGAAATCGAACGAGGCAGCCGCGAACCGCGACAGGTCGCGAGCATCGCCGACGGCGAACTCGACCGTGGGATAGCGAGCCTGGCATACCGCGATCATCGCGGGGGAAAAGTCGATCCCGATATAATTCTTACTGATCGCAAGCAGGTATGGGGTCGTGCGGCCCGCGCCGACGCCCAGATCGAGAATGCGCTTGTCGGCGAATTCGCGTCCGATCCAGGAAATTATGGCGGCTTCAGGCGGTTGGAGTTCGTCGGCACGGCGATAACTCTCGACAACCGACCGCTGAGTAAATGTCTCACGGTTGTGGCCCGCGATATCGGTCTTCAATCACAACCCTCCGTCATCGGGCGGCCTTGCGGCGGGGGAATCGAGCAGGGCAACAGCACCAGGGTATCACCCGGGCAACGCGCCGTCGGGACCGGCACCGGAGATCGGCTTTCGCCACCTTATCGGGTCAGCGCCAGAGCCCGCGCTTCAGTCGCCACGCGCCGAACGCCGGTGGCTCTGAGGTGTTTTTTTGCACGAGAACGCGCCGATGCCGTAGCTGAAAAATCACGCGGTCGCGATTTACAGCGCCGCGACCGGCATGGCAATTTGGATTTTCCGAAAGGTGCGGAGGGCCGGCATGGCGCCAGGGCCGGATGACAGGGCAGCATGACGGGGCGGCTTGAAGGCAAGCGGGCCCTAGTGACGGCGGCGGCGCAGGGTATCGGGCGGGCGACGGCGCTCGCCTTTGCCGCCGAGGGCGCCAGCGTCCTCGCGACAGACGTGGCGGAGGACAAGCTCAAGGACCTCGCCGAGGCGTTTGTCGTGACCCGACGGCTCGACGTCACCGATCCCGAGGCGATCGCGGCGCTCGCCGACGAGCTGCCGCCGGTCGACATCCTGTTCAACTGCGCCGGGTTCGTTCATCACGGCACGATCCTCGATGTGCTGCCCGACGACTGGGACTTCTCGTTCGAGCTGAACGTGCGCTCGATGTATCTGATGATCCGCGCCTTTCTGCCGAAGATGCTGGAGCACGCGAAGACCAGCGCCGGCGGCGTGTCGATCATCAACATGGCCTCGACCGTCTCGTCGGTCAAAGGCGCGCCGAACCGCTGCGCCTATGGCGCGACCAAGGCGGCCGTGATCGGGCTGACCAAGGCGGTGGCGGCCGATTTCATCACGCAGGGCGTCCGCTGCAACGCGATCTGTCCCGGGACGGTCGCCACCCCGTCGCTCGACGAGCGGATCGCGATGCTCGGCGTCTTGATGACCGGCGGCACCGAGGCGGCGCGCCAGGCCTTTGTCGAGCGCCAGCCGATGGGGCGGCTCGGCACCCCCGAGGAGGTCGCCGCGCTCGCGGTCTATCTCGCCTCCGATGAAGTCGTCGTTCACCACCGGCGCGATCCACATCATCGATGGCGGCTTTACACTTTAGGTGATTTGGGCATGCGCGACTCGGCCCGTCCAAGTGAGAACATCTGCGATGATCCGGCCGAGTTGGCTGCCCGGATTAAAGCGTTGAGTGCCGGTCTAGTCGCCATCTATGTTCAACAAACTTCAGCAGTAGGCATATCAGGCGATCTTGATATTCTGGACTTTGAATGCCAGTGCGAGAGCGACGAACTTGATGCGCTGGCAGGGCATTTAGACCACGAGGTCGCCCAGTATAATTGGCGGCAACAGCCGCGGCGCCGAGCCGATGTGCTTTTCATCCGCACCGAGATCGAATGAGCGCTGCGAAGCTCTCAAACTCAGGAGAATTACTATGAAACTGCTGCGCTATGGCCCGCGGGGCCACGAAAAACCCGGGCTGCTCGACCGCAACGGACAGATCCGCGACCTCTCCGGCGCGGTCGGCGACATCAACGGCGACACGCTGTCGCCGGCCTCGCTCGACCGGCTGCGCCGGCTCGACCCGGCGACGCTGCCGATCGTCTCGGGCTCGCCGCGCCTTGGGCCGTGCGTCGGCGGCGTGTCGAAGATCGTCGCGATCGGGCTCAATTACCGGCTGCACGCCGAGGAAGCCGGCGCGCCGATCCCGAAGGAGCCGATCTTCTTCATGAAGGCAATCTCGTCGATCTGCGGCCCGAACGACGACGTGATCATCCCGAAAGGCTCGGTGAAGACCGATTACGAGGTCGAGCTCGGCATCGTCATCGGCACGAAGGCGAGCTACATCGCGGTGCACGACGCGCCGAAGCACATCGCCGGGTATTGCGTCGTCAATGACGTCTCCGAGCGCGAATTCCAGATCGAGCGCGGCGGGCAATGGACCAAGGGCAAGAGCGCCGACACGTTCTGCCCGATGGGGCCGTGGCTGGTCACCGCCGACGAGGTGCCGAACCCCGGCGCGCTGCAGCTGTGGACCGAGGTCAACGGCGAGCGCCGGCAGGACAGCAACACCTCGGACCTGATCTTCGGGATCGACCATATCGTCAGCTATGTCAGCCATTTCATGACGCTGATGCCGGGCGACGTGATCCCGACCGGCACGCCGTCGGGGGTCGGGCTCGGCTTCAAGCCGCCGCGTTTCCTCAAGCCGGGCGACCGGATGCGCCTGTCGGTCGAGGGGCTTGGCGTGCAGGAGCAGCGGCTGGTCCCGTTCGAGGGCTGAACGCGAGCGCACGCGTAGCCGGGCAGCATTCCGCGAACCCGCCCTGTCGCAGCGGATAGCGAAAGGCTTTGCTGCGCCCGGCTAAAGCTGGCCCGCCGCTGACGGGGTAATGCGGCGTGAGGGTATGTATATCGTCCGGGGCACAGCACGTCGCGAATAGCGTATATCGGCCTAGCGCAATGCGGCGTTTCCGCGCTATGGTTGTGCGTTCGCGTGCGTGTCACGTTCTACCGAACGTTTAGAGGCCCGATGTACGACCGCTCCCCCGGCACGTTTCATGAAGAAGTGCCCCCCGCCCCCGGCCGCCGTGTCGATGTGACGGTCAAATGGTTCAATCCCAGCAAAGGGTTCGGCTTTGTCACGATGCCCGACGGCACGCAGGACGCGTTCCTGCCGATGGCGATCCTGCGCCGCGCCGGCTATGACGATGTTCGCGAGGGCTGCTCGATGACCTGCGAGATCGGCGCCGGGCCGAAGGGACCCCTTGTCACCAACGTTCTCAGCATCGATGCCAGCACCGCCGTCGCGCCGCGCGCGGACGGGTTCGACCACCGACCCTCGCGCTCCTCGCAGACACTCGAAGGAGAGGTGAAGTGGTTCGCGCTCGAGAAGGGTTACGGCTTCATTTCGCCGGATGGCGGCGCCAAGGACATCTTTGTCCATATTTCGGCGCTCCGGCGCAGCCAGCTGAATACCCTCGAGCCGGGCCAGCGGGTCCGGGCCGAGGTTGTCGAAGGCAAGAAGGGCCTTGAAGCCGACCGGATCGCGATCATTTCCGGCTAGGCACGTCCCTCTGAAGGCAGCCCGCGCCGCCGAGCTGGCGGCGATCGCGATGCGACAGGGTGCCGCGTGAGCCATGCAATCCCCATCGGCGATACCAATGTCCGCACGGCCGATGGGTTTACAAACCTCACCCCAAGGAGCACGGTGGACAACCCTGTCGGGCGACGGCCCAGCGACTGCCGGGTGACGACGAAATAATACGAGAAGCACTCCGATGGATTTGCGCGATACGATCCGCACCTATCGCCTGTTTTCCGGATCCTATGACATTGTTTTTGGCCCGGTTTTTCACCCCGGACGCAAGGAGGCCGTTCGCCTGGCGAACGACCGGCCCGGACAACGGATCCTCGAAGTCGGGGTCGGCACCGGGTTGTCGCTGCCCTATTTCCGATCAGATTTGCGCGTCACCGGCATCGACATCTCGGCGGAAATGCTGGAGAAGGCGCGCCGCCGCGTCGAGCGCAAGCAACTGCGCAATGTCGACGCGCTGCACGTCATGGACGCCGAGAACCTCGATTTCGAGGACAATTCGTTCGATGCGGTGCTGGCGCTGTACGTCGCCTCGGTGGTGCCGAACCCGGCGCGCTTCGCCGCGGAGATGCGCCGCGTCTGCATCCCCGGCGGCACGATCGTTCTGGTCAACCATTTCACCAGCGAGAACTGGGGGCTGCGGTTCATGGAGCGCCGCCTGGCGCATGTCGCCCGCCATATCGGCTTCCATGCCGATTTCCCGCTCGACCATTTCCTCGATGAAAGCCGGCTCGCGGTGCGCGAGATCAGGCCGAGCAACCTGTTCGGCTATTGGCGGCTGTTGCGCTGCATCAACGAAAAGCCTGCCTCCAATCTGCCGTGAGGCCGGGAGGGATGGCAGAGCGGGAATGCCGGCGACAGGGGCGGACGTAATCGGGCGCCGCCCCGAACAACGTCATGAAACCGTCGCAGTATGAGCTATAAGCTTCTGCTTGATCATGGGGATCGATAACTACGAACCGTGATGCTCGATGCCTATGGCGTGTTTCGGCCGATCGCGCTAGGAGGGGTCGCCCTAAAGCCGCACCGCGGGTCCCACGGCAGCCGAATAAGGGGAATTGCGTTGAATATTACTCGCGTTGTCGCTGCGATAACCGCCGTAATGTTGTTGATTGTTGCGCCAGCAATCATCGGTCCGGCGCAGGCGCAGGAACGAAAGCCTAACATCCTCGTGATCATGGGCGACGACATCGGGTGGTTTAATGTCGGCGCCTATCATCAGGGCATCATGTCGGGAAAGACGCCCAATCTCGACAAGCTGGCGGCCGAAGGCATGCGCTTTACCGATTACTACGCGGAAGCGAGCTGCACCGCCGGACGGGCCAGCTTTATTACCGGCGAGATCCCGCTGCGCACCGGTCTAACCACCGTCGGGCAAGCCGGCGCGGATGTCGGCATGCCAGATCAGGCGGTGACGCTTGCCACCGTGCTGAAATCCCTCGGCTACGCGACCGGGCAGTTCGGCAAAAACCATCTCGGCGACTTGAACAAATTCCTGCCGACGGTGCACGGTTTCGACGAATTTTTCGGTTATCTCTATCACCTTGACGCGATGTCCGATCCGTACTGGTATCGACTACCCGCAGGATTGGATCGACAAATATGGACCGCGCGACCTGATCCATTCCTACGCGACCGATACTGACGACCCGACCGAGCAGCCGCGCTGGGGCAAAATCGGCAAACAACGAATCGAGGACGAGGGGCCGCTCGCCCCATTCCCCGATATGAAGGGCCGCCAGAATTGGCAGGAAGGCCGAAAAGCCAAATACGACATGGAGACCTTCGACAACGTACTGGTGAAGGCCAGCGAGGACTTCATGGACAAGGCGAAGCGGGACGGCAAGCCGTTTTTCATCTGGCACAATACGACCAGAATGCACGTTTTCACCTACATACCGCCGAAATATCAGGCGATGATGAATCCTACGAGCAATTATGGGCTCGAAGAGGCCGGCATGGCGCAGATGGACGACGCCATCGGCGACTTGCTGAAACACCTCGATGACATCGGCGAAGCGAACAACACGATCGTCGTTTTCACGACCGACAACGGCGCCGAGGTGTTCACTTGGCCGGATGGCGGCATGACGCCGTTCCGGGCGACCAAGGGAACGGTTTACGAGGGTGGCTTCAGGGTTCCCACGCTCGTCCGCTGGCCCGGCAAGGTCAAGCCTGGTACCGTTACGAACGGCATCTTTTCCGGGCTCGACTGGCTGCCGACCTTGGCCGCCGCAGCCGGAAATCCCAATATCACCGATCAATTGCTGAAGGGAGCGCAGCTCGGCGATCGGACTTACAAGAACCATCTCGACGGCTACAACCAGATGGATCTCTTGCTGGGTATAGGACCGTCGAAGCGGCACGAATTCTTCTATTTCGGCGGACCGCAACTGGGTGCTATACGGATTGACGACTTCAAGTTCCAGTTCTTCCAGCAACCTTGGGGCTGGCCGGGCGAAAAAGTCACGACTGACATGCCGACAATCGTCAATCTACGGCAGGACCCGTTCGAGCGGACTCCCTCACTCCGCGGCGAATTGCTCAACAACCTGGGCGGCGGTTATATGAACGAGTTCTTTGCCCGCGAGTTCTGGCGGTTTGTGTTGGTGCAGCAGGACGTCGCGAAACTGGCACAGACCGCGATCGACTTCCCACCGATGCAGGCACCGGCGTCGTTCAATCTTGAAGCGGTCAAGCGCAAAATTGACGAGACAATGAGAATGCATGAGGGGCAGTAAGCGGATCGTGCAATCGGGCGAAGCAGATGGCAGGTTAGGGGGATTACTCGGACCCGTCGCCGATGTGGTGGCCCGCGACGGGTACGCCTTTGTCCGGGCTCCGGAGATGCGGGTGCTGCTCGAAGCCGCCGGGCTCTCCGACTGGGACGGGTTCGCGGGGAGTTGGGACGATCTCGGCGTCGATATGTACATGGCCGATGGCGGGCGCTATCGCCGCCGGCGCTTCGCCTGTTTTCGCGCCACACAAGAGGCGATCGCGCGCAAGCCGCATCAGCCGCATTACCAGAGCCGCGACTACAATCCACTAAATGGCGGGATCGAGCGCTGGTTCGAGCCGGTCACCGAGGCGATCGGCGCGCATCCGGCGATGCGGGCGGTTCTGACGACGTGCCATGCGCTGTCCGACCGGCTGACTCCGGCGGAATTGCGGCCCCCTGCCTGGCATGTCGAGGTGCATCAATTCCGCATCGAGACCGGGCCGGGGCAGGCCGGCCAACCGACCCCCGAGGGCATGCACCGCGACGGCGTCGATTGGGTGCTGGTGCTGCTCGTCGACCGGGTCAACATCGCGAGCGGCGAGACGACGATCGCCGATCTCGCCAAGTCCTCGCTCGGCAGCTTTACGCTCTCCGATCCGCTCGACGCGGCGGTGACCGACGATAACCGCGTTTTTCACGGCGTCACCCCGGTCACGCCATTCGATCCCGACCGTCCGGGGCACCGCGACGTTCTGGTCGTGACGTTCCGGCGGGAGTAGCCGCTCCGATATCCGCCGCGGCATGAGCCGGCGGCCATTTTCACGCGGGAACGCCGCCGCCCCGGTTCCGAGCCACTGCGCGATAAGCTTGGGGATTGTACCGTCCTTCATCAGAGCGGCCTGTGCCGCCTCGATCGCGGCCCTAAGCGCCGTGTCGCCCTTGCGAACGCAGACACCAAGATACTCGCGGGTAATCCCGGTCTGGACGACTTTGAGCATCGGGCGGTCGCGGACGTACCATTCCGTAACCGGCGCGAGCTTCATGAATACGTCGCAGCCGCCGGTCGAGAGATCGCCAAGCGCCTTCTCGATTTCATCATACGCATACACGCGGACTCGCGCGGCGCGGTGCTCGGCGACAAGTCGATTGGCGACCGGCTGGCTTGTATTGCCCTGTTGGACGCCGATGACCAGACCCTGAAGATCGTCGATTCCATGCACGTTTGGATGGCGGCTCGGATCGACGACCAGCGATTGTCCGGAAACGACATACGGCGAACAGAAATCGGCGACTTGTTCCCGCTCCGGGGTGATCGTCGTGCCGGAGGCGACGCAGTCATAAGCGCCCGTATCAAGACCGGCAAAGATGTTGTTGAAATCCGCGCCCTGATACCGGACCAACTGCCATTGCCGGCCGAGTTGTTCCGCGATGCGTTGCATGAGGTCGACATCGAACCCCGCCGGGCCGTTGCCGGTCATGAACTCGAAAGGCGGATCCGGTAAAGCCGACCCAACCCTGAGCGGGGACGCGCTCATTCCGATGCGGCTGATGATCATGCCCCACGCGGCGAGCGGGGCTGCGGCGAGCAGTTGGCGGCGGTTCATATCGGTCACCGGCTCCTTTTTCGGGCGAAACGTGTCGATCCGGTCCTACCATGACCGAGGCGTGACCTCATACGACCGGCGTGTTCTGCCTCCGCCATCTGCTTGGGTCCTGCGCAATCTGCCGTCGGGAATGGGCATTCGCATTTCATTCATGGCCGCTTCGGCGTAGAAGAGCGGCGGCGCAAGAGCAGCTCAGACCGGATGCGGATCGCCCGATCCGTACCGGATCATATGGTGCCGGGCCGCCATATCAGCCGCTGTTGCCGAGTTCTCTCCCCGCATGGCCGTGATCACCCGGGTTGCGATGCTGGCGCCGTTCCAGGTGCGCAGCTTCCGTTTCCAGTTTCCCGCCGACCTCGCGACCTCGTGGGGCATCGAGATGGAGAATCTGGTGCTCGGCTGGTACATCCTGGTCGAGACCGGTTCGGTGCTGGCGCTGACCCTGTTCTGGGCGCTGCTCTATCTCGGCACGCTGCTGGCGCCGCTGTTCGGGATGGCGGGCGACCGGGTCGGCCACCGCGCCATCTTGTGCGCGATGCGCGGCGCCTACGCGACGCTCGGGATCGTCGTTGCGACGCTGGCCTTCGCCGAGGCGCTGCATCCGGCCTATGTCTTCGTCATCGGCACGCTGTCCGGGCTGATCCGGCCGTCCGACCAGGGGATGCGCAACGCGCTGGTCGCCGCGACGATGCCGCGCGACACGCTGATGGCGACGATGGGCGTGTCGCGCACGACCTCGGATTCGGCGCGCATTTTCGGGGCGCTGTCGGGGGCCGGCGCTGTTCGCCGCCTTCGGTCTCGGCCCGGTCTATCTGGCGATCGCCGGGTCGTATCTGATCGGTTTCCTGCTGACCCTGGGCGTGTCGAGTGGCCGCCCGCTGCCACTGCCAGCCGGCGCCGAGCCGCCCTCGCTGTGGCGCGATCTGCGCGAGGGGTTGGCCTATGTCTGGGACACGCCGTCATCGCTGGCCGCCCTGTGGCTCGCCTTCCTCGTCAACCTGACGGCGTTTCCGCTGACCAGCGGCCTCTTGCCATATATCGCCCGGGACATCTACCGGATCGGAGAAACCGGCCTCGGTACGCTGGTCGCGAGCTTCGCGCTCGGCTCTTTTCTGGGATCGATCGCGGTCAGCATGATGGGCCGCGCGCTGCGCCCGGCCCGGATGATGATCGTCTTTGCGCTTGGGCTGGTACGCCGCGCTGCTCGTCTTCGTTCAGATGCCCAGCCCCGCGATGGGCCGGTTCGTCCTGGTGTTCGCCGGGATCTCCCAGGCGCTGAGCCTGGTGCCGATGTCGGTACTGCTGCTGCAAGGCGCCGGCGAGCGTTTCCGCGGCCGTGTGATGGGGGTGCGGATGCTGGCGATCTATGGCGTGCCGATCGGCCTGTTGATCGCCGGCGCGCTGATCCCGCGCTTCGGCTTCGTCGCGACGGCCTCGCTGTATTGCCTGATCGGGGCGGCGCTGACCGTCGCGATCGCGCTGTACTGGCGCGACGCGCTGTGGCCGACCGGCGCCGCCGCCAACGCGCGCTGAGCCAGCTTGCGTCGCGATTGCCGCGGCCCCGGTCCGCACCCATTATCGTCGCATGGATTTCGACCTCTCCGACGACCAGCGCGCGTTCCAGGAAACGGCGCGGCAATTCGCGCGCGACGAATGGCTGCCGCATGCGCCGGGCTGGGACGAACGCGAGGAATTTCCCGAGGAGGCGCTGCGCAAGGCGGCGGCGCTCGGCTTTGCCGGCATCTATGTCGGCGAGAAATTCGGCGGCAGCGGCCTGTCGCGGCTCGACGCGACGATCATCTTCGAGGAATTGGCGACCGCCTGCGTCTCGACCGCCGCCTATCTGTCGATCCACAACATGGCGGCGTGGATGATCGACCGCTTCGGCGACGAGGCAACGCGCGCCCGCTTCCTGCCGAAGCTGATGTCGATGGAGCATTTCGCCAGCTATTGCCTGACCGAGCCGGGCAGCGGCTCCGACGCCGCGGCGTTGCAGACGCGCGCCCGGCGCGACGGCGACCATTACGTGCTGAACGGGTCGAAGGCGTTCATCTCGGGCGGCGGGCGCAGCGACATCTATGTGACGATGGTGCGCACCGGCGAAGCCGGGCCGAAGGGCATTTCCTGCCTTGTCGTCGAGAACGGCACCCCGGGTCTGTCGTTTGGCAAAAAGGAGAAAAAGCTCGGCTGGAACACGCAGCCGACCGCGGCGGTGATCTTCGACGATTGCCGCGTGCCGGTCGCCAACCGCCTCGGCGCCGAGGGCGAGGGTTTCTCGATCGCGATGATGGGGCTCGACGGCGGCCGGCTCAATATCGGCGCCTGCTCGATTGGGCGGCGCGCGGGCCTGCTGGGAGGCGGCGCGCGCCTATATGCTGGAGCGCCGCCAGTTCGGCCAGCGCCTCGCCGATTTCCAGGCCCTGCAATTCAAGCTCGCCGACATGGCGACCGAGCTCGACGCCGCCCGCCTGATGCTGCGCCGCGCCGCATCGAGCCTCGACAACGGCGACCCCGACGCGACCTTGCACTGCGCGATGGCGAAGCGCCTCGCGACCGACGCCGGCTTCCGCACCGCCAACGAGGCGCTGCAACTGCACGGCGGCTACGGCTATCTGAAGGACTTCCCGATCGAGCGCTACCTGCGCGACGTGCGCGTCCACCAGATCCTCGAAGGCACCAACGAGATCATGCGCGTCATCATCGCGCGGCGGCTGCTGCGGCAGTAACTTTTGTTCATCTTCAGTGGGTTTGCGACTTTCAGGACTGCGGTTTCCTGCTACGGGACGGGAGATTCCGATGCGCGTCGTAATCAGGACCAATGGTCGGGGGAATGCGTGGCCGCTTGAGCTTGGCGTAAAAAATCCAGGCAATCGCTATCAGGAACTGCGACACTGTGCCTGTGAGTATGCCAATACGTCGTTGTCGATACTTGGTTATGAAAAAAATGGAGAGGCAGTTCCGAAATGGGAGGTGCTGTTTGACATCGGTCAGGGCATTGTCCCGTTCCTGATACAGAATGGCAACCGTCTTCCCCATGCAGTTTTGCTGAGCCATCCGCATTTCGACCATTACTCGGGACTCGATTGGCTCTGCAACAGCTTTGACAGGAATAATGGTAATCATAATTCCAAACTCCACGTTTATACTACATTGCCCTGCTGGCAAGAGGTAATGAAACGCTTCTCTTGGTTGGAAAATAAAATAGAACCTCACTTCTTGAAATTTGGCAAGCAGGTCCTGGTTGTAGGTGCGAAGGGCTTACACATTACCGCTTTCCCGGTATATCACGGGCCGTATGCCCACGGCGCCTGCCTTATTCTGGCAGAATACGGAGGAGAGCGAGCCATACTGAGTGGAGATTTATTGTGTCCGCTGATCGCCGAAGGGGACTGGGTCAAGCTCCAGGGAGCGAAAGTCGCTTATGTTGATGCGAATACGCGCTTTCCTTGGTCGGAAAGCGGACACTGGAGCATTATTGAAAAGAACGATGATGGAGAGGAGGTCATTGATTCGGAACGCCGCGGAAGCGTTAGTGACTGGATAAAAATAAACTGATCGATCTCAGGACTTTGCAGACCCCACATCTCCGTGATGGGAAAAAAATCCCAAAGCCCCTTGTGGAATTGTTTGCGGAAGATCTAGATATACGGAGCGACTTATGTTGGTCTATTCAAAAATTTACAGAAAAATGTTCTCCGAAAAAGTTGATGCTGGTCCATTACAGCGGCTACGAGGACAAACAACATTACCACGAAGAAGTCATGACCGATGATGGTCTCCTGCATTGGGCGAAGAACCGTCTCGATGTTCAAATCACGACCGGGATTAAACCTGAACTCCATGTTCCCAGGCCCGGTCATCAGGAAGAGTTATACAACAGTTCGCCCGCTACAATATCACAGCCCTAAAGTCAGCAAATACCGGGTAGCGCTCGGCGGTTCATGCGCGTGTGTACAGGCGCTCTGCGGAGCGCGGAGCCTCGGTCGCCCCCGGTCCGATGTGGTCTGTAGTGGTCTTTCTGCGCTACAACAAATCCGCCACCGCCTCCCAATAGCGCCGCATCGCCTTGATGTGATCGGACGAGCGTATGGCCGGCGATGCGGCGCAGGTGGCCGCTCTCGTAATAATTCGCGAGCGTCAGGTGCGTGACGCCGCAGGATTTCCAGAAGCGCACGTCGTCGCGCCATTTCGCCTCGTCGCCGGCCGCCGAGACGCGCGTATCCAAGCCGATCGTCGCCGGGTCGCGGCCGGCTTCCTCCGCCATCCGGCGCAGCCGGTCGAAGGCGGCGCGCGCCTCGTCGCCGGGTCCGTAGGCGAGCGGCATCCAGCCGTCGCCATATTTGACGACCCGGCGCAACGTCGCTTCGGCATGGCCGCCATACCACAGCGGCACTTTTCCCGGTGGCCGGGCGCGGGTTGATGCCGGCATCGGGGATCGTGTGCCAGCGCCCCTTGAAGGCAATATGCGGCTCGGCCCATAGCGCCTGCATCACCTCGACCTGCTCCTCGGAGCGGCGGCCGCGGTTGTGGAAATCCTCGTTGAGGCCGACGAACTCGACCTCGTTCCAGCCGACCCCGATCCCGAGCCGGAACCGGCCGCCGCACAACACGTCGAGACAGGCGGCCTGCTTCGCGACCAGCGCCGTCTGGCGCTGCGGCAGGATCAGCACCTGTGTCGAGAAATCCGCGATTTTCGTGACGCCGGCGAGGAAACCGAACAGCACGAACGGGTCGTGATACAGGTCGGTCGAGCGTGCCCTTCCCTGCGTCCAGCCCGGACGGCTCGCGACATTGACGCCGAGCACGTGGTCGGGCGCGGCCAGCCCGTGATAGCCGATCGCCTCGGCCGCCTGCGCGAATTCGCGGATCGCGTCCGGCTCTCCGCCGATATCGACGATCGGCAACGCCACCCCGAGCTTCATCGGTCTCTCCCCTGCCCCGTTCCAATATCTTCATCATAGCCGCGATGGATCGCGTAATCTCCGCCCTTCGGCAGGTTCGGGACCGCCGGCCTCCGGCCGGCATGCCGGCGGTCCTGACGATGGCGTCACAAACGGGAGGAAGCATGACGGACAGAGTGGCGCTGGTGACCGGCGGATTGCGCGGTCTGGGGCGGGCGATGGCATTGGGGCTGGCGCGGGCCGGGCACCGGGTCGCCGCAGTCGGACATATCGCGGCCGATATCGGCGAGGTCGAGGCCGAGGCACGGACGCTCGGGGTCGCCGGGCAAGTCTGGCCGCTGGTTGCCGATCTGCGCGAGGCGCGCGAATGCGACCGGATCGTCGCCGAGACACGCCATCACTTCGGCCGCCTCGACATCCTGGTCAACAATGCCGGGCTGACCTTCACCTATATCGATCCCGACGCGCTATCGCCGGCCCGAGGTGCAGCGCTTCTGGCAGGTGTCCGACGAGATCGTCGAGAACGTGGTGGCGACGAATATTCTGGCGGCCGACCGGCTGTCACGGCGGGTCGCGCCGGGCATGGTCGCGCAGGGCTGGGGCCGCATCATTAACGTGACGACCAAGCTCGACACGATGAACCGGATCGGCACGCACCCGTACGGCGCGACGAAGGCGGCGCTCGAAATGGCGACCGAGGTGTGGGCCAAGGACGCCGCCGGCACCGGTCTCACGATCAACATCGTCAACCCCGGCGCCGGCGCGAACACGCCCGGCATGGCCGACGAGATGCGCGCGATGAGCCGCGAGGGAAGCGCGCCGCGCCTCGTCGAGCCGGACGAGATGGTGCCGCCGCTGCTCTATGTCGTCTCCGACGCGGCCGATACGGTCAACGGCTACCGCTTCGACGCCAATGCCTGGGACGCCTCGTTGCCGATCGAGGAAGCCGCAAGACGCGCCGGCCGCCCCGCCGGCTTCGAGCTGCACCCGGCCGGCTGATAGCTTCGCGGGGCGGATGGAGCGAAGCGTCATCCGCCATCGCCGGCTCGCGTTCGGCGGAATGCGCTACCCCGCGGGTAATCCCGGATCAAGTCCGGGGACGCGGGCGTCGGCTTTTCCGCCCTACGGCTGCGATTTCAGGCCAGGCGGTCACGCCACCTCGAACAGACCGGCGGCGCCCATGCCGCCGCCGATGCACATCGTGCAGACGACGAGCTTGGCGCCGCGCCGTTTGCCCTCGATCAGCGCGTGCCCGACCATGCGCGCCCCCGACATGCCGTAGGGATGGCCGATCGAGATCGCGCCGCCATTGACGTTGAGCCGGTCGTGCGGGATGCCGAGCCGGTCGCGGCAATAGACGACCTGGCAGGCGAAGGCCTCGTTCAATTCCCACAGATCGATGTCGTCGATCTTGAGGCCGTGCTTTTCCAGGAGCTTCGGCACCGCGAAGACCGGGCCGATCCCCATCTCGTCCGGGGCGCAGCCGGCGACCGCGATGCCGCGATAGATGCCGAGCGGCGACAGACCGCGGCGCTCGGCCTCCTTCTCCTCCATCAAGCACGGCGGCCGAGGCGCCGTCCGACAGTTGCGAGGCGTTGCCGGCGGTGATGAACCGGCCCTCCTTGACCTGCTGCCCGTCCTTGAACACCGGCTTCAGCGCCGCGAGACCGTCGAGCGAGGTATCGGGCCGGTTGCCCTCGTCCTTGTCGAGCGTGACCGCCCGTTCCGATTTCTCGCCGGTGGCGCGGTCGGTCACCGACATGACCGAGCGGCAAGCGGCACGATCTCGTCGTCGAAGCGGCCGGCCTGCTGCGCCGCGGCGGTGCGCTGCTGCGAGCGCAGCGCGTATTCGTCCTGCGCCTCGCGCGAAACGTTGTAGCGCTCGGCGACGATCTCGGCGGTCTCGATCATCGTCATGTAGAGCGCCGGGATCAGCCGCATCAGCTCGGGGTCGTCGCCGCGCGTGCGCACCATCTTGTCGCCCTGCACGAACGACACCAATTCGACGCCGCCGCCGACCGCGATCTGCATGCCGTCGTCGATGATCTCCTTTGCGGCGGTCGCGATCGCCATCATGCCCGACGAGCATTGCCGGTCGAGCGACATCGCCGGCACGCTGTCCGGCAATCCGGCCCGCAGCGCGCTCTGCCGCGCGACGTTGAAGCCCTGCGCCCCCTGCTGGATCGCCGCGCCGAGGATCACGTCGTCGATCTCGCCCGGCTCGACGCCGGCGCGCTTGACCGCCTCGGCGATCGCATGCCCGGCCAGGGCCTGCGGCTGGGTCTCGTTGAAGGCGCCGCGAAACGCCCTGCCGATCGGCGTCCGGGCGGTGGAAACGATGACGGCGTGACGCATGCGCTGAGCCTCCTCCGATACACCTGTCCGTGTTTCGCGCGGCCGAAACCGCTATGCCTTGTCGAGCCACACCGTGTCCTGCCGGACGACGTCGTAGACGCCGAAGAAATCGTACGGGGTCGAGACCTTTCACGTAGTCGAACCAGACGTCGTTGATCTGTTCCCAGGCAACCGGCAAGCACCGGCGGGTCCTGCTCCATGATCTCCTCGGCCTGGCGGACCAGCTCGTGGCGCTTCGGCGGGATCGACCTCGCGGTCGATCTGATCGACCAGCGCATTGAATTTCTCGTTGTTCCAGAATCGAATAATTCTGCGGCCCGCCGGTGCGGTACCAGGCGTTGAAATAATCCGACGGATCGAGCAGCGTCGACACGATGGCGCCGATCGCCAGATCGAACCGGCCGTTGGCGGTGTCGTCGAACCAGACCGAACTCGACAGTCGTGCGCAGGTTGCATTGGACGTTGAGCCCTTCCTGCAGCATCGCCTGGATCGCCTGCGCCCACAGCTTGAAGCTCGGCACGTCGCGCACCAGGAAATCGAGCCCCTTGATGCCGTTGGCGTGGCCGGCGGCGGCCATCAGCTGCTTCGCCTCCTTGAGCGCCGCGGCCCGTATCGCTCTGATAGCCGACCCGCTTGAACAATTTCTCCTTCGGCGTCGCGAAATCCGAGAACGGATAGATGAACCCGCCGACCTGCATCGGGGTGACGTCCTTGACGACCTCGATCAGGGCCGGCCGGTCGAACGCGAGATGGAAGGCGCGCCGCACCCGCGGATCGTCGAACGGCTTTTTCTTGCCGTTGACCAGGTTCCCTGGATGACGCTCTGATTGTAGGCGGTCGTCTTCATGCCCTTTGTCTCGGCGGCCTTGCGCGCCGTCACCGGATCGGTGATGCGGACATAATCGACGCGGCCGGACAGCACCGCCGAGCCCGAGCTCGGTCGAGAACGGCAGCGCATGGAAGAACTGCACCTCGTCGAGATACGGCAGCCCCTTGTTCCAGTAGTTCGGGTTCTTCTCGCAACAGCCAGCTTTCGTTCTCGACGCGCTTGACGCTCTTGAACGGCCCGGTGCCGGGATAGATCTCGACCTTGCGCAGATTGTAGTTGTTGTCTTCCAGCGTCTTCTTGCGGACGATCACGTTCCAGCCGCTGGCGATCGCCGACATGATGAAATCGGGCGGCCGCGGCCTCGGACAGCATGAACTGCACGGTGCGCTTGTCGGGCGCCTTGATCTCCTCGACGGCTCTGAACAGCACGCTGCGCGGAATGCTGACCCCTTGCGGCGGCTTGCGGATGCGGTCGAACGTGGCCTTGACGTCATCCGAGGTAAGCTCGGCGCCGTCGTGGAACTGCACGCCCTCGCGCAGGTGGAACGTGTAGGTCTTGCGCGTCCTTGGCTGATCTCCCAGCTATGCGCCAGATCCGGGATGATCGTCTGGCCGCCGTCGCGCGGGTCGTGCCGGATCAGATTGTCGAACATGACCCCTTGCGAGCCGAGATTGTTGATCGTGCCGGACTGGTGCACGTCGAAATGCGGCGGCCGCATCGTGATGCCGACGCGCAGACGTGCCGCCGTGTTTCGGGTTCGGCTCGGGCGCCGCGAGCTGGAACTTCGAGCCGTCGAACTCCATCGGCACCGACGGCGGCGCGCGCCGAGCCGCCAGCGCATCGCGTAGGCCGCCGGCGGCGAGCGCGGCGCTGCTTTTGATGAACGGCGCGGCGGCTCCACGACGGACGGGCGGAATCTCGATCGGGCATCTGGCGTCTCCCCTTTGGCTCTTTTCATCACCGAGCACGGCGTGCTCTGATAAGCATTGCGCGGACGCAAGATAGCAACCGAACAGGCAGGTGTCACACTTGAATGACCTGGAGCCGATTGAACGCGCCCGCACCGGTTCGGCGTCGGAAGCGGCAGCGCCGCTGCTCGAGATCGACGGATTTGCAGACGCATTTCTTTACCGCTTCCGGCGTCGTGCGGGCGGTCGACGGGGTCTCCTATGCGGTGCGCGCCGGCGAGACGCTGGGCGTCGTCGGCGAGTCGCGGCTGCGGCAAGAGCGTCACCGCGCTGTCGGTCCTGCGGCTGGTGGCCGACCCGCCGGGACGCATCGTCGGCGGCGCGATCCGCTTCGCCGGCGTCAATCTGCTGGAGCTGAGCGAAAGCGAGATGGAGGACATCCGCGGCAACGCGATCTCGATGATCTTCCAGGAGCCGATGACCTCGCTGAACCCGCTGATGACGATCGGCCGCCAGATCAGCGAGGCGGTCGCGCTGCACCAGGGCGTCGGGCGCCGCGAGGCGATGGACCGGGCGATCGAGGCGCTGCGGCGGGTGCACATCCCCGAGCCGGAGCGCCGCGTGCACGCCTACCCGCACCAGCTGTCGGGCGGCATGCGGCAGCGCGCGATGATCGCGATGGCGCTGTCGTGCAACCCGAAGCTGCTGATCGCCGACGAGCCGACGACCGCGCTCGACGTGACGATCCAGGCGCAGATCCTCGACCTGATGCGCGAATTGCAGGAGACACTCGGCACCGCGATCATTCTGATCACGCACGACATGGGCGTGGTCGCGGAAAACGCCGACCGGGTCGTCGTCATGTATGCCGGGCGCAAGGTCGAGGAGGCGGCTGCCGACGATCTGTTCGATTGCCCCGGGCACCCCTATACGGCGGGGCTGCTCGGCTCGCTGCCGAACCTCGAAAAGGCGGCGCGCACCGACACGCAGGCGGGCCCGGCTCAACGAGATCAAGGGCACTGGTTCCCTCGCTGGCGCGGCTCCCGCAAGGATGCAGCTTCGCGCCGCGCTGCGGCTTTGCGACCGAGCAGTGCCGCGCCGCGTTCCCGCCGCTCGAAGAGCACCGTCCCGGCCACTGGGTTGCGTGCTGGCACGCCGACCGCCTGCTCGCCGACGGCACGCTCGGGAGCGCCGCGTGACCGGCCCCGATCGGCACGGCGCTCGATCGACAGCGAGAAGGGCCGAGGCAATGCCGCGCCGCTGCTCGCCGTCGACAATCTGAAGAAGCATTTCCCGATCCACACCGGCGTGTTCTCGCGCGTCGCGGGCTAGGTCTACGCGGTGGACGGCGTCTCGTTCGAGATCCGGCGCGGCGAGACGCTGGGCCTCGTCGGCGAGAGCGGCTGCGGCAAGTCGACGGTCGGGCGCACGCTGTTGAAGCTGCTCGAGCCGACCGACGGCAGGATCGTCGTCGACGGCGACGACATCACCGGGCTCGGACGCGACGCGATGCTGCCGTACCGCCGGCGCATGCAGATGATCTACCAGGACCCGTACGCCTCGCTCAATCCGCGCATGTCGGCCGGCGAGATCGTCGCCGAGCCGCTCGTCATCCACGGCGTCGGGGACGCGCGCCGAGCGGCGCGAGCGGGTCGCGCAGCTGTTCGAGCGGGTCGGGCTGCGGCCCGAGCTGACCGGCTCCTTCCCGCACGAATTCTCCGGCGGCCAGCGCCAGCGCATCGGCATCGCGCGCGCCCTGGCGCTGAACCCGGAGCTGATCGTCGGCGACGAGCCGGTCTCGGCGCTCGACGTGTCGATCCAGGCGCAGATCATCAACCTGCTGATGGATCTGCAGGACGAGCTGGGGCTGTCCTACCTGTTCATCGCGCACGACCTCGCGGTCGTCGAGCATATCAGCCACCGCGTCGCGGTCATGTATCTCGGCCGCATCGTCGAGATGACCGACAAGACGAGCCTGTTCGAGACGCCGCTGCACCCCTACACCGAGGCGCTGCTGTCGGCGGTGCCGATCCCGAAATCGGGCGCCAAGGGGCGCAAGCGGATCATCCTGACGGGCGACGTGCCGAGCCCGATCAACCCGCCCTCGGGCTGCCACTTCCACCAGCGCTGCCCCTACGCGATGGCGCGCTGCCGCGTCGAGCCGCCGACGCTTGCGCGAGGTGCTGCCCGGCCATCTCGCCTCGTGCCACCTGCACGACGCCGGCGTGCGCTTCCCGCTCGGGCAGGAAGCGGCGGCGGCTTAGCAAGTATGCCCTGCCGGGTGTCGGCCAACCTGCTGGGTCGGCATTCGTCGCTGATCGAATGGTTTTAATACCGCCGACCGTTTCGCCGCTGCTCGCGCCGGATCGCGCGCTCGACCAGTGCGACTACCTGATCGCGGCTCAGCCGCAAGCGGTACGCGGCGAGATCGTGCGCTAATAATCGCGGGTCCGATGACCAGGAGCCGTGCCACACCCGCCAGCGGAGCGGGACTTCGCGATACACCGCGCGGATAGCGGTGTCGGAGACCGACGCAGGCGCCGGCAATGCGGGGAACAGCTCGACACCCCCGAAAATCTGCGTGTGCGCGTTTTGCAGCGTTTCCAGAATGGGATCGGGCACGTCCGCATCGGCCGAATGCGCGTTTAGAGACATTGCCTCCCCTCAAGACGTGCAGATCGCAGCCTGCAGGCGCTTAACGCAATGCATGCTACATGCCATGTATCATAGATTATGATAAATCAACTAGTTGCGGGATGCCCTACTCGAGTGTCGTAAAGGAAACCGACATATTAAGTTGTAAATTACACATATTAAGCATTACAAACGATCACCGCACAAGTATTATCTATCTAAATAAAAGATTTATCTGTGTCTGTATTGTAAGGAAATCAATACAGACAGTGATATGACCTGCTCGCGATCAAGTCGACGAGGACGTGAGCGTCGATCCTTTCCGCCACGCGAACGCTCCGCCGTCAACGATGCATTCGGGACCGCTAGCCCGAGGAATTCCTGCTCTTCGGAGCGAAAAATCGCTTCCCACGCACGCGAAATAGGGAGAATGCTTACAGCCGACAGTTGCGGCCAAGCCGAGCCAATCGGTGCAGCTCAGGGGAAACGCATGAAGCCAGCCACCTATTTGCTGCTTGCCGTGTTCGCGCTCGCGGGTGCGGGCGTTGTCCGCGCGGACGAGCTGACGCCGGTCGCCAAGCCCGAACAGCTCGGTTTCTCATCAGCTAGGCTGCAGCGGCTGACCGACGCCTATCAGGGCTATGTCGATCGCGGCGAGCTGCCCGGCGCGGTATTGCTGATCGCCCGCGGCGACAAGATCGCCTATGTCCGGGCGATCGGTTATCAGGACCGCGACAAGCAGACGCCGATGAAGACCGATGCGATCTTTCGGTTGGCGTCGATGACCAAGCCGATCGTCTCCGTCGCGGTGATGATGCTGGCCGAGGAAGGCAAAATCGACCTCGCCGCTCCAGTCTCGAAGTACATACCGGAATTCGCCGACCTGAAGGTTGGCGTCGAAACGGTCATCCGGCGACCGGCAAGCCGACGCTGACTCTGGTGCCGCAAAAGCGGCCGATGATCGTACAGGATTTGCTGCGCCATACCGCCGGCTTGGTGTACGGCCAGTTCGGCGACAAGCTGGTTCACAAGGCGTATCGCGACGCCAAGGTCGGCGATCGCAGCGATACTCTCGCCGAAATGGTAACCAAACTATCAAAGCTGCCGCTCGCTCATCAGCCCGGCGAGGTATGGGAGTACAGCGTAGCGGTCGATGTGCTGGGGCGGATTGTTGAGATCGTATCGGGTCAGGATCTCGACGTTTTCCTCGCCGAACGGATCACCAAGCCGCTCGGCATGACCTCGACCGACTTCTACGCGCACGAGGCCGATCTGCCGCGTCTGGCCGAGGCGCAAAAGCCACCGGCGGGCAGCACCTCGCGGTCGCCGCCCGATGTCACGAAGAAGCCGAAGCTGCTGTCCGGCGGCGGCGGACTGGTCGCGAGCATCGGCGACTATCTGCGTTTTAGCGAGATGTTGCTGCATGACGGCGAATACGGCGGGGTTCGGCTGCTGGCGCTGCATACCGTGGCGCTGATGACCGCGGACGCGCTGCCGCCGGGTATCGGCTATTCCGAGCGGGCGCTGACCTCAACCGGCGACATCGCGCCGACCCCGGAGATGGGCCAGGGGTTCGGCCTCGGTTTCGCGGTGCGCACGGCGGCCGGTCACAATCCGCTGCCGGGCTCGATCGGCAACTACTACTGGACCGGGGCCTGGGGCACGACGTTCTGGGTCGATCCCGCGGAAGACCTGATCGCGATACAGATGATCCAAACGCCGTCCGGGGTCGGCGCTCCTTACCGCCGCGCGTTCCGCAACCTCGTCTATCAAGCCCTGACCAACCAGGAGTGAGGGGCGCGCCGCTCGGTTGGGAGAGCGTCGACGCTCCGCCATTGTCTTTATCGCTACTTGTTGCCGTGACGTTGGCGAATGATTTCCCGCCGGCGCTCGGGATCATGCCGAGAACGGTACGGCGTGCTAGGGTGTCGATGCGTGCGTGACGCCGAATGCGAACCGGATGATCCATTCGTTCTCGGCGCAGGCGCGGCCGGTTGCCGATCACGAGGCGGGGCATGACGCCGGAAGAATATCGGGAGCGCGTGCGGGGGTTGCTGCCGACGCTGGCCGCGCGAGCGCGGCGGACGGAGGAATTGCGCCGCCTGCCCGACGAGACGTTCGCCGATTTCCAGGAGCTGGGGCTGCTGCGCGCCTTGCAGCCGAAGCGCTACGGCGGCTACGAACTCGACCCCGGCGTATTCTACGAGGCAGTCACCGAGATTGCCGCGGTGTGCGGGTCGAGCGGCTGGATTTTCGGCGTGCTGGGGGCGCACAACTGGCACCTCGCGATCCTGCCGCCGCAGGCTCAGGAGGATGTGTGGGGCAAGGACGACAGCGCCCAGCTATCGACCTCGATAGCGCCGACCGGTAGGGTCGAGCGGGTCGCCGGCGGCTTTCGGCTGTCGGGCCGCTGGTCGTTTTCGAGCGGCTGCGACTTCTGCCAATGGATCGTTCTGGGCGGCGTCGCGCCGCCGCTGGAACCCGCAGCGCCGCCCGACGCCCGCGTGTTCCTGGTGCCGCGCGCCGACTACCGCATCGAGGACAACTGGCACGTTACGGGTCTGTGCGGCACCGGCAGCAAGGACATCGTCGTCGACGAGGCGCTGGTGCCGGAGTACCGCACGCATTCCTTCATCGACGCATTTCACCTGTGCCACCCCGGCGCCGCGGTTAACGACGCCCCGCTCTACCGTCTGCCGTTTGCGCTGATCTTCCGATACGGCATCACCTCGCCCGCGATCGGCGCCGCGCTCGGTGCGTTCGACGCGTTTCGCGAGCAGTCGCGACGGCGCATCAACCTGAACACCCGCGCGTCCGTTGCCGAGGACCCGTTTATCCAGCACCGCCTCGCCGAATCCGCCGCCGAAGTCGGCGCCGCGCGCGACCGGATGCTGGCGGTCTTCGACGAGATGATGGGCTACGCTCGCGCCGGCCGCGAAATCCCGCTGGAACGGCGGGCGCGCTACCGTTGGGACGCCGGCAAGGCGATCGACTGGAGTGTGCGGGCCGCCGACCGCGTGTTCGAGGCGAGCGGCGGCCACGGCCTGTTTCTCGACAACCCGATCCAGCGCGCCTGGCGCGACGTCCACGCGATGCGGGCGCATGCCGGTAATAACCCGGAAGCCTCCGCGCTCGTCTTCGCCCGATCCGAGCTCGGCCTTCCCCCCAACGACTTCCGTTTCTAGCGCAGCCCGCTACCCAGGAGGCACCAATGGTCGCGATCCAGTCCGTCGCCCATTTCAGCATTCCGGTCAGCGATGTCGCGGAGAGCACCCGCTTCTACACCGAGATCGTCGGCTGCCGGCATCTCGCGACCGTGGCAGGCGGCACGATGGCGTTTCTCGACGCCGCCGGCATCTGCCTGATCCTCGTCAAGCGCGAGCCGCCGATCAATCCGCGCCCCCCCCCAGGACCATGGCGGCGTGCACCACGCCTTCGCGATCGCGCACGACGACTACCGGGCGGCGCTCGACCATCTGCGCGAGAACGGCGTCGCGATCACCTTCGAAGAGGATCGCCAGGGCGGCGTCGTCAACGGCCCGCGCGCCTATTTCCACGACCCCGACGGCACCGTCCTCGAATTCATCGACCTGACGAGCTACGCCGGCGCCAACTAGCCAAGGGAGGACGACAATGGCAGCCAAATCCTACGTCATCGCATTGGAAGAGCATTACCAGGACACCGAACTGAGGCAGCACACCGGCGGCAGCATCGCCGAGCGCCTCGAAGATGTCGGCGCGCTGCGCCTCCGCGAGATGGACGAAGCCGGCATCGACCTGCAGGTCCTGTCGCATGCCAACCCGGGGCTGCAAGGGGTCGATGCCGCGACCGGCGTGCCGCTGGCGCGCCGCATCAACGACCGGCTGCACGAAGCGGTGCAGCGCCATCCCGACCGCCTCGCCGCCTTCGCCGCGGTGCCCACCGCCGACCCGAAGGCGGCGGCCGACGAACTCGAGCGCACCGTCACCAGGCTCGGCTTCAAGGGCGCGATGATCAACGGGCTGACCGGTGGCGTCTTCCATGATGACCGGCGCTTTTGGCCGCTCTACGAGCGCGCCGCGGCGCTCGACGTGCCGATCTACATCCACCCGGCGATCCCGCAGCAGGCCGTCGTCGAGACCTATTACAAGGGCTATGTCGACAAGCACCCGGGACTGCTGCGCGCCGGTTGGGGCTTCAATGTCGAGACCGCGACGCAGGGCATCCGCTTTGTGCTGTCGGGCGTGTTCGACGCCCATCCCGGCCTCAAGATCATCCTCGGCCACATGGGCGAGGGGTTGCCCTTCTACCTCTGGCGCATCACCCACGGGCTGCGCCAGAGCATGGGCGAGACGACCTTCCGCGAAATCTTCTGCCGCCATTTCTGGATCACGACGAGCGGCTTCTTCTCCGATCCGGCGCTCGTCTGCTGCATGATGGAGATGGGGATCGACCGCATCCTGTTTTCGGTCGACTACCCGTTCGTCGATAACCCGCCCGGCGCCGAGTGGACCAAGACCCTGCCGCTATGCGCCGAGGACCGCGAGAAGCTACTGAACGGCAACGCCCGCCGCCTGCTGAAGCTGTAGCGCCCCCGCGCCCGTTTTCGCCGAGGGCCGCCTTCACAACCGACAGCTTCCCTTTAGCCCTCGCCGCATTGTCCTCGAAAGCTCCTCGCAGCGACGCAACGCCAGCCGGGCGATCGCCGCCGGCGCCTGGTCCGGGATCGCGAAACATGAGCTTACGTTGATTTCGCACAAGACATAGCTGTCTTCGCCGGACGCCGTTCGCGGCCCATAGAGGAAATCGGCGTCCCAGATGATCGGGAGCGAGGTTGCGTCGATGCCCAACACTTCCGTCATTTGCGGCACCCATTCGGTTTCCATGCTTGCCCGGAGCGCCTGAAACGGCGCAGCGTCGGCGCCGTGCATGATGCGCGGACCGGGCTGCGCGGCGGGGAGTCGGCGCCTTCGGGCGGTGGCGGCATCAGTGCCTTGATCAACTGGTGTCCGAAACCGACGACCTTGTCGCAGCCCATGTAGCAGCGGATCATGCCGTCAGGCAGGCGCGGCTGGAACGGCTGATCGACAATGCATCCGCCCCAGTCGAAATAGGCTTCGCAGCGCCTCATGAAATCCCGCAACAGCAGATCCTCGGGAATGCTCCCCCGCTGCGCGTGCAGCACGCGCACCACGTCCGCGATGCCGGCGCCCGTGGGAAGCAGCTCAACCTTCCAGACCCCCTGGCCGCCGTTGCCGCGGTTCTGCTTCAGAACGCGCGGGCTGGACGATCGCAGCCGCGCGGGGAAATCGGCGGCAAACTCGGCCGCGCTGCGGTAAATGTATGTGTCGGTGCCCCAGCCGAAATGCCTGGTGCGGTACAGGAATTCCTTCACTCCCATCTTCAAGATCACGTCCGGGTGCGCGCTGACCCAGGGACCGCGCTCGGCTACCTCGCGCAGCATCAGGTCGAGCGTCGCTCGGGTCTTGCCCTGATGAATCGGATCGACCCAAACGAGGACGCCATCAACACCCAAAAGCTGCTCGCGCGTTTTGTCTGCGAATGCTTCGTCATAGACCGCCGGCTCAGCCGCGATGCCGACGGCGGCGAGTTCCTCGAAAACGCGGTGAAAGCGGTTGTTTTGGCGTGTGGCGTTGCGGCGCGCTTCAGTATCGCCGCGCCACACAATCGCGATTTTGAAAGGGCTGCGGTCGGGATTGCGTCCGTTCATCCGGCACTCCTCGCCTGGCGAGAGGTGCAGAGCTTGGACGGTCGTCTGACGGGGTGTCTGCCTCAACCCCGCCCGTATGCTATTGCTTGTCTCTGAGGTTGACAATCCCTCACTCGGCAGACAGCGGAGATAGATGAGTATGAAACCAGCGACGGCGAACATCGCGAAGACAGCACGGATGGCGGTTCTGGTTGGCGTCGCGATTCTCGTCGCCTGCGGCTCGGCGGATGCCGGTACGCTGGACAAGGTTCGCGACAGTAACACGCTCAGGATCGCTTATCGGAAAGACGCGGCGCCCTTCTCCTTTCAGGACGCGAAGGATGAGCCGGCTGGTTTCATGGTCAATCTGTGCCGGGCCGTCGTGACCAAACTGGCGGACCAGCTGGGGGTCGCTGAGATCAAGATTACCTACGTCCCGGTTACCGCGGCCAATCGCTTCGAAGCGATCAGCAATGGCACGGCCGACCTGTTGTGCGAGCCGACCAGCGCCACCTTGTCGCGCCGAGAGAAAGTCGACTTCTCGATTGCGACCTTCATCGATGGGGCAGGCCTGATGATCAGGGACGACGGACCCCGCGACCTTGCGGCACTGGCGGGGAAGAAGGTCGGTGTCCTTGCGGGTACGACAACCGAGGAAAGTCTGCGCACCAATTTGAAATCTACCGCCGTGACGGCAGAGATCGTGCCGGTGATGACACATTCCGAAGGCATAAAGCTGCTGGACGACGGAAAGATCGCGGCCTATTTCGCAGACCGGTCAATCTTAATGTTCCTTGCCGCCCAGAGCGACGCACCAAAGCGGCTACGTCTCGCCGATCTGAATTTGACGGTAGAACCGTATGCCCTTGCGCTACCGCGGGGTGATAGTAACTTCCGCCTCGCTGTCGATCGGGCGCTGAGCCACATCTACCGCTCGGGCGAAATCATCACGATCTTCGATCGCTCGTTCGACGCCAAGATTGAGCCTACCGGGTTGCTGAAAATACTATATTTGGTCTCGGGCCTGCCCGACTAAACCGACCTGACAGATCGAGGGGGTAGCGATGGCATTGAACTTGTCGGGCGGTTCCGGGCGGCGGGCGCCGGTCAGCGCCGCCGAAGCGGTCAGCGGCATCGGCTCCGGCGATCGGGTATTTGTCGGAGGCGTAGCCTGCCCACCCGAGAGCCTCGTCGAGGCGATCGTGGCGCGAGCCGACGACGCTACAGAGGGTCGAGATCTGGCACCTCCCGATGATGGGTAAAACGCCTCTTGTCGCTCCCGAGCTTGCGCGAAGCTTTCGGATCACGACCTCGTTCGTCGGGAGCGAGTTGCGGGAACCGGTGGCCGACGGGCGCGCCGACTTCGTCCCGATGTTCCTGAGCGAAACGCCGGCGCTGTTCAGGACGCGGTAGCCGCTCGACTGGGCGATCGTCCAGTTGAGCCCGCCCGATCGCCATGGATACTGCTCGGCCGGTATTTCGGTTGACATCACGTTGAGCGCGATCCGCCATGCCCGGCATGTGATCGCGGAGATCAACCCCAATGTGCCGCGCACTCACGGCGACACGATGGTCCACCTGGATCGGCTCGATGCCATCACCGAGGTCGATCGCCCGCTGTTGGAGCTGACGCCGCCTGCCGTCTCGGAACCGCTGAAGCGGATCAGCGAGCAGATCGCCGGGATGATCGAAGACGGCGACTGCCTGCAGATCGGGATCGGCGGAATCCCCAACATGGTGCTGGAGCTGATCAAGGATCGCCGCCACCTTGGCGTCCACACCGAGATGCTGACCGACGGCATCGTCGAGCTGTACCGCGCCGGCGCGATCGACGGCAGCCGCAAGCAGATCATGCCGGGCAAGATCGTGTGCACGTTCGCCGCCGGGAAGCGGCAGCTCTATGATTTTGTCGACGACAACCCGCTTGTCGCGTTCCACGGCGCCGATTTCACGAACGACCCCTATGTGATCGGCCAGAACGACAACGTCGTCGCCGTCAACAGCGCGATCCAGATCGACCTGACCGGGCAGGTCGACGCCGATTCGATCGGCTCGCAGCTGTATTCGGGCATTGGCGGACAGGTGGATTTTATTCGGGGCGCCGCGCGCAGCCGGGGCGGCCGCCCGATCATCGCGATCCCCAGCACGGCTCACAACGGCACCGTCAGCCGCATCGTGCCGATCCTGTCACCGGGCGCCGGGGTGGTCACCAGCCGCGGCGACGTCCATCACGTCGTCACCGAATTCGGCCATGTCGATCTTTTCGGGATGGGCGTCCACGACCGCGCCAAGGCGCTGATCTCGATCGCTCATCCCGATTTCCGCGAGGAGCTGGACCGCAAGGCGCATGAGTTGCGCCTGACGTGGCGAGATCGCTCGGTCTAGGGCCGAGCGTCAAGCCGAGACGAGCCGCACGATCTCATCCACCATCGCCTCGGGGTTCTCCATGCAGTCGTGGTGGGCGCCCGGGATCGTGACCACCCTCACCTTCTCGTTTCCCGCGTCTCGGACGATCGCGCCCAACGCCTCGGGGACCCAGCTCTCGACGAGCGGATCCGCGTCGCCGCGCATGATCACCATCGGCAGCGCGATCTTTCCGATGTGCCGGTGGGTCATCGTGCCGTATGCCTCGGGGCCGCACAGGAACCACCAGGTCTTGTAGGTAAAGATCTCGTCGTCTCCGGGCTGCCGCGTTGGCCCCTTGCAGCGATAGGCGACGAAAATCTCGTCCTCGGCGCTGTTATAGGGATCCTCGCCCAATACTTCCCTGGCGCGTGCGTAAGCCTCCTCGTAACTCGGGCTGCTGCCGTATTTCTTCCAGCGCAGCCGGTTCGCATCCGGTATCGAGAATGGACAGCCTTCGAGCACCAGGCCCTTGACCGCCGGGTGCGAGGATTGGGCCGCCCAATGCGCGACCATGCAGGCCCCAAGGCTGTAGCCGAGAACGTAAATTCTTCGGAAGCCGGTCTCGGCGAGAAACCCGACCGCCGCGTCAATGTCTCGGCTGGTGTCGGGAAATACGCCGCTTCCGTCGATTTGCCCGGCGCCGGCGAGCCGGGTGTTGATCGACAGCGAGTTGATGCCGCGCTCGGCAAGCGCATGAGGCAGAAGCCGCGGCGTTCCGCGTGCGAGAAAATGGCCGAGTGAACCGTGGATCTGCAGCAGGATCGGACGATCGCCGTCCGTCGCGATTTTCCGCGACGTCGCACCTCAGACAGCAATCCGTTAACCAGGAACCCGTCGCTCGCCCTCAATCTGAGGAGGCTGCTGATGGCTGCGAACCGTTGCTTCGGCGGCGGACATCATCTCAGCCCCCGCACCGTTCCGCGAGCCAGCGGACTACGGTTTCCGAGAGCTCCGCGTGTTTTCCGTCGAACCGGTGGTTCGCCTGCAAAACCACGTGCGTCACATCGGGATTGCCCGCCGCCCGAGCGATCTCGCTCAGATCCTCTCCCTCGCGCCTCTCCACGATTTCATCCTGATCGCCGCTGACCAGCAACACCGGCACCCTGACGCTCCCGATGTGCTCGCACACGCGCGGTCCTGAAGTCTCGGGTCCGGCAAGCGCCCACCATGTCCTCAGCGTATAGACCTCGCTGTGCTCCGGCTGCCTGGTCGGACCGCGCGCCTTTCGGATGACGACTGTTTCGTCCTGCGACCAGCCGGCGTCCTTCGCCTGTGCGGCTCGCGAACGGATTTCCTCATAGCTGGGCTCCGCGCCGAATCGCAGCCAACGGCGGCGGATGGTCTCAGGCAAGGAAAACGGCGCGGCGATCGCGATCAACCCGCAAAGTTCAGGTCTAGCTGATCGGATCGCTCCGCGCGGCGGCGTATCGGACGGCTATCGCGCCGCCCAATCCGTGCCCGGCCAATGACGATTTTTTCAAATCCGGTGGACCGCAAATAGTCGCAGACGGCGTCGATTTGCGGAATCACGTCGTCGAACAGCCCGAATCCATAGAACAGGCCGAGATTGGCGAGCGCCGTGTTCATCGTGATCGACGTGTAGCCTCGCTCCGCCAAGGCTGTCGGGAGATAGTGTTCCGTTTCATCGAGCAGATTGCCCATAAGACCATGCAACCGCAACATGACCGGTCTTCTGCCGCGGGGCTTGACGATCCGCCGGGAAGCGGAGCAGCGCGTCGATTTTGTGGCCGCCGGCGGCGATCGAGACGATTGTCCCGGCGCAGTATTCGACGCGCATAAAGGACGAAGCTTCCCGACTTTTCGAGTTGATCGGAAGCTACATCACAGCTCCGGCAGCGTCTCGGATTTCAGGTGACCGCTTTGGCAGAAGCATCCCCCTCCCCCGCATCGCGAAGCGCTTTGCCCGGCGAGTGTGGCGGGCGACGAGAATTTGCCGGCACGGCGCTCGCGGCGTCTTCCCGAGATTCTGCTCCGGATTGCGATCCTGGCGGCCGCCGCCCTCATCGTCGCGCTGTTCACGACGCAGTGGAACCGCTGGATCGGCGACGCGACGCGGCAGGAGACCGACAACGCCTATGTCAGCGGCGATGTGACGCCGCTCAGCGCGCAGGTCAGCGGCAATATCCGCAACGTCCTCGTCGACGATTTCCAGCACGTGAAAAAGGGCGATCTGCTGGTCGAAATCGATGATGCCGATTATCAGGCCCGGGTCGCGCAAGCCGAGGCTGCGCTGGTCGGGGCCGAAGCGGCGATCGCCAACATCAAATCGAAAAAGGCGATGCAAAAGGCCCAGGTCGCCGAGGCGGAAAGCGGCGTCACCGCAGCCGGCGCTGATGTCGAGCGCACACGCCAGGAGGCGGCGCGGCAGCGCGCGCTGCTCGCCACCAGCTTTGGCACACGACAGAAGGTCGAGCAGGCGATCGCGGCCGAAAAGCGCCTTGCGGCGAACTTTGCGAGCAGCGAGGCGGCGCTCGACGGCCAGCACCGCCAACTCGCCGTACTCGACACGGAGGAATCGGAATTGCGCGCCGATATCAAAGCCAAGCGGGCGGCGCTCGATCTTGGCGACGATCAACCTTGGCTATACCCGCATCACCGCGCCGGTCAGCGGCGAAGTCAGCCAGCGGGGCGTCCGCGCGGGGCAATACGTCCATGCCGGGTCGCAGGTGATCGCGGTCGTGCCGCTCGACAATGTCTGGGTCGTCGCGAACTACAAGGAGACGCAGCTGACGCATGTCGCGATCGGCCAGCAGGCCGAAATTCGCGTCGACACCTTCCCCGGAGTGGTCGTCAAGGCGCATGTCGACAGCATCGCGCCGGCGAGCGGCGCGACAGTTCAGTCTGCTGCCGCCGGACAACGCGACCGGCAACTTCACCAAGGTCGTGCAGCGGATTCCGGTCAAGCTGCGGCTCGATCCGGACAACCCGTTGCGGGGCCACTTGCGTCCGGGCATGTCGGTCGTGGCGACGATCATGACCGACACGACCCCGCCGCCGCCATGACCATCGCTGTTCCGACACGCGTGGCCGCGCCATCCGCCGGCGACCGGCCGATGCGGCTATCCGGCGATCGGCGTCGCCGCCGTCATGCTTGGCGCCGTCATCTCGACCCTCAATGCGCGGATCACGACCACCGGGCTTGCCGACATCCGCGGCGCACTCGGCCTCGGTTTCGACGAAGGCTCGTGGGTCAGCACGGTGTTTGGCGCGGCGCAGATGGTCGTGACGCCGGCGGCGGCGTGGATGAGCACCGTGCTCGGCACGCGCCGCGTGCTGCTGTGGACTGGCGCGGTGTTCGCGATCGCCTCGGTATTGCCGCCGCTGATCCGCGACTACGACACGCTGATCGCGTTGCAGTTCGTCCGCGGTCTTGCGGTCGGCGCATTTATCCCGGCGGCGCTCGGTTTCGTGCTGCGCAGCCTGGCGCCGCAATGGTGGATCTGGGGCATCGCCGCCTACGCCTTCCGTTTCGTCTTCTCGCAGAATATCGGCGGCGCCATCGAGGGCTGGTATTCGGATACCGGCCGCTGGCAGTGGATCTTCTGGCAGAACACGGCGCTGACGCCGGTGATGATGCTTCTGGTCGCGATCGCAATGCCGCGGCGGCCGGTCGACCGCGTGCTGCTGGCGCGCACCGACTGGACCGGCATCATCTATGCCGGGCTCGGCTTCGGTCTCCTCTATGCCGGGCTCGACCAAGGCAACCGCCTCGACTGGTTCAATTCCGGTACCGTCAACGGGTTGCTGCTGGCGGGCGGCTTGCTGATTGCCGCCTTCGTGGTGCGCGAGGCTCGGGCCGAATACCCGCTGATTCATCTATCGGTGCTCGTCCAGCGAAACATCGCGATCCCGGCGCTGCTGATTTCCGTATTCGGGTTCGGGGTCACGGCGACCTCGTTCGTGCTGCCCGATCACCTGACCCGCGTGCAGGGTCTGCGAGCCATTGCAGATAAGCGAGGCACTGAACTGGATCGCGCTGCCGCAGATCGTGCTGGTGCCGGTCGCGGCCCTGCTGTTGCGATGGATCGATGCCCGGCTGCTGCTCGGTTTCGGGCTCGCAATGATCGCCGTCGGCAGCTGGCTCGATACCGGTCTGACGCACGACTGGATCAGCGACGATTTCTTGGTGTCGCAGCTAGTCGAGGCCGTCGGCCTCGCCTTCGCGATCACGGCGGCGATCACGTTCGTTGTTGCGAACATAACGCCGCCGCAGGCTGCGGCGATAGCGGCAACGGTGCAAATCGCGCGGTTGATCGGCACCGAACTTGGCACCGCTTTGATTCAGACCTTCGTGCGAATGCGCGAACAGATCTATTCCAATCTGATCGGTTTGCACCTCGTGGCCGGGTCTTCGACTGTCGTGGAGAGGACGACACAACTCAGCTTGCCATTCAGCGCTCGACCGACCGGACTCGGCGACCCCGCGACCCAAGGCGCCGGCGTGCTGGCCACCCTGGTGCGCCGCGAAGCCTATGTGCTGGCCTATATCGACGCGTTTTGGCTGATTGCCTGGGTCTCACTCCTTGGCATTCTGCTGGTCCTTTCTGCTGCGTCGGCCGCCGCCCAACCCGCTGACCCCGCCCCGCATCCTGCCGGGAGCTGCCCGATGAAAACGATAAACTCGCCGCTCACCGAAGTAGCGCGACCGAATGCGCACCAGGCCAGCTTGACGGCTGCCCCGGTGCGGGCGGAACATCGCCGCGACCCTTTGGGTTGACCTGCAGAGCCTTGTTCGACAGCGGGAGCGGTGCGATGGGCCCCAAAGACATTTTTGTCTGTCTCGATCCGACCGACGCGGGTGAATCACGACTGCGTCTCGCGGCGGCTCTGGCGCGCGAGCACCACGCCCATCTGTCCGCTGCTCTGCTGCTGCCCGAAGTGATCCCCGGAGCGCCGCCGCGAGCCGCGGGCGCGGTGATGCCGC
This sequence comes from uncultured Alphaproteobacteria bacterium, assembly GCA_963753665.1. Classification (GTDB taxonomy): domain Bacteria; phylum Pseudomonadota; class Alphaproteobacteria; order ATCC43930; family CGMCC-115725; genus DATARH01. Next base: position 114,958 of record CAVWDC010000005.1, on the reverse strand, counting down.
CGACCGGCGGCGCGTGGATGCCCCAGGCGGGGCTCGTAGCCGGGGTGCCGGCGCAAGGAGTGGCTCCCGGCCTTGGCGTGGGCGGCGAACTCGAGATCGCCGATATCGTCGAGCAACGGTTCCGCGCCGAGGTCGAGCCGCATTCGATCGCCGGCGATTGGTATCAATTCGGGTCGGGCGACAGCGCCGAGTTCATTGCGCTGCTGACCGCGGTCGATCTCGTGGTTCTCGGTCAGACCTCGAATGATTACCGGTTGCCGGGCGGGCTTAGGCCGGAGGACATCATTGTCGGCTCCGGCCGGCCGGTCTTGGTGGTCCCCTATGCCGGCGCGTTCGGCGCCATCGGCCAGCGCGTTCTGATCACCTGGGACGGCAGCCGCGAGGCGGCCCGCGCATTGCACGACGCGCTGCCGCTGATCGCTAAGGCGGAGGCGGCGGTCGTGATCGGCGTCAGCATGCGCGAGGCGCAGGCCGAACGGGCGCACCCGTCACTCGATCGCATCGTCCGGCATCTTGAGCGGCACGGCATTCCGGCCCGGCTCGAAGAGACGGTGGGAAGCGACGTGCCGGTCTCCGACCTTCTGCTGTCGCGAGCCGCCGATATCGACGCCGATCTGATCGTCGCCGGCGCCTACCATCACTCACGGCTTCGCGAGGCGTTGATCGGCGGGGCCAGCCGCGGCTTGCTGGATCACATGACCGTGCCGATGCTGATGTCGCATTGAGGCAGGCTCGCTTTAGCGAGATGCCCGAGCGGAGGCGACGCGCGTCTTTGCGTTTGAAGTACCGGTCGGCCTCGACGTCCCGCCCTGCCGTGGCACTGCATCCGTGAAACCTCAGGTGGCTTGCGGCGGGCGGCCGGTTGTGACAACCAGGAGCTTTCGGCAATCCCGGGATCGGAGGGAACCGGCATGGCGCGCTATGATTTCGACATGCTCACGATCGGCGCCGGGTCGGGCGGCGTCGCCAGCTCGCGGCGGGCCGGCGGCTACGGCGCGCGCGTCGCGATCGTCGAGGAGAGCCGCATCGGCGGCACCTGCGTGCTGCGCGGCTGCGTGCCGAAAAAGCTGCTGGTCTACGGCGCGCAATTCGCCGACGCCTTCGCCGACTCGGCCGGGTTCGGCTGGAGCGTCGCGCCGCCGCGTTTCGACTGGCCGAGCCTGATTGCCGCCAAGAACAACGAACTCGACCGGCTCGAAAAGATTTACGTCAACATGCTCCGCAACAGCAGCGTCGAAATCATCGAGGGCCGCGGCGTGCTGGTCGATCCGCACACGGTCGAGGCCGCGGGACGGCACTACACGGCGGAGAACATCCTGATCGCGACCGGCGGGCACCCGACCGTGCCGGACATCCCCGGCATCGAGCACGTGATCTCGTCGAACGAGGCGCTCGACCTTCCGGAACTGCCGCGCAAGATCGTGATCGTCGGCGGCGGCTATATCGCGGTCGAGTTCGCCGGCATTTTCCGTGGCTTCGGCAGCGAGGTCGTCGAGATCATCCGGCGCGAGGAATTGCTCTACGGGTTCGACGACGACCTCCGGATCGCGCTGGCCCAGGAGATGCGCAACCGCGGCATCGAGATCCACACCCGCACCAATGTCGACGCGCATCGAGAAGGACCCGCGCGAGGGCTACAGTGTGTTCACCGAGATCGGCCAGGAGATTTCGGCCGATCTGGTGATGTACGCGACCGGGCGCGGCCCGAATACCAAAGGGCTCGGCCTCGCCGAGGTCGGGATCGAAACGAAGCAGAACGGCGCCGTCGTCGTCGACGAATGGCAGCGCAGCAGCGTGCCGAATATCTACGCGGTCGGCGACGTGACCGACCGGCTCAACCTGACCCCGGTGGCGATCGGCGAGGGGCGCGCGATCGCCGAGACGCTGTTCAACAACAACCCGATCAAGATGGATCACGCCGACGTTCCGACCGCGGTATTCAGCAACCCGCCGATCGGCACGGTCGGGCTGACCGAGGAGCAGGCGCGCCAGCACATACGGCGACGATGTCGATATCTATTCCGCGCGCTTCCGGCCGATGAAGAACACGCTGTCCGGCCGCGAGGAACGCACCTTGATGAAGCTGGTCGTCGATGCGCGGACCGACCGGGTGCTCGGCTGTCACATGCTCGGGCCGGACGCGCCCGAAATCGCCCAGGGCCTCGCGATCGCGATCAAGGCCGGCGCCACCAAGCGGATGTTCGACCAGACCGTCGGCATCCACCCGAGCGCCGCCGAGGAATTTGTCACGATGCGCGAAAAGACGGTGCGCCCGCAGAAGCTGGCGGCGGAGTAAGGGAGGCGGGATATGCGCCGAGTGGGACCGAACAGCTTTACCGAAATCTATTTTGCCGGCTGCAGACCCGAGTTTTGTCGAGACCAGCGACGGCTATGTGATGATCGACTCGCCGCAGCAGCCGATCGACGCCGTGCGCTGGCGCGAGCAGCTCGAAGAGAAGGCGCCGATCCGGTATCTGATCAACACCGAGCCGCACGGCGATCACATCGCGGGCAATGCGTATTTCCCGAAAGTGCCGGTCGTCGGACAGGTCAAGTTGCAGGAATGCTTCGACGCAGTACCTGAACGCATTCGGTTCACCCGAGGAAAAGCGCGAGCGCTTCAAGCAGACCGACCCGGACAGCGTGTGGCTGGTCGGCCATCCGGATTATCCGCTGTCGCACGGGCCGACGATGACCTTTACCGACGCGCTGACGCTCAACGTCGGCAATCACACATTCAACATCATCCACATGCCGGGGCACACCGCACCGCAAACCTCGGTCCATGTCCCGGAGGAGGGCGTCGTCTTCACCGGCGACAACGTCTTCCACAAATGCCGGACCTGGATGCAGGAGTGCGACCCGTGGGAATGGCTGGCGGCGCTTGACCGGATCGCGGCGCTCGATGTCGACGACGATCGTGCCGGGGCACGGTGAGCCGTGCGGCAAGGATTATCTGCGCGAGCAGGCGCAGATCGTCGAGAACTGGGTCGGGTTTATCGAGACCTATGTCGATCGCGGCGTCGAGCCGGACGATATCTTGAAGGAGCCGATCCCGGTCACCAGTCAGGACCCGTATCCGATCGGGCAACGCCTGTTCATCCACGACGAGCGCCTGACCGGGCTGATCGTGCGCAACCTGCACCGCCGCATCCGCGAGCGCAAGGAGGCGGGCGGCGCGGCCTGAGAGCGGCGCTGCCCGCCTCAGCCGAACCGACCGGCGGCGAACGGAGAAATGTCGATCGGGGCGGGGCGGCCGGCGACGAGATCGGCGACAATGCGCCCGGTCATCGGCGCCGAGGTCATGCCGATATGGCCGTGGCCGAAGGCGTAGATAACGTCCGGGCTGGCGCGCGACGGTCCCAGCACCGGCAGCGAGTTCGGGCAGCGCCGGACGGTGCCCCATCCATACCGTAATGCGCTCATTGGGATGCTCGGCGGCGAGACCGGGCAGCATGCGGCGCGCCTGGGTCAGCAGGATTTGTGAGCGGCGCCAGTTGGGCGGCGCCGTAAGACCGGCCAGTTCGACCGTGCCGGCGAGGCGCAATCCCAGTTCCATCGGAGTGGCAACGAACTTGCCGTCGGCGTCGGCGGTCGGGATGTGCGGCGTCACTTCCGGGTCGCGGATCATCAGGTGATAGCCGCGCTCGGTTTCGAGCGGCACCTTGTCGCCGAGGGCGGCGGCGAGCGGCTTCGACCAGGCCCCGGCGCACACCGCCGCCGCGTCGGCCGGCAGCTCGCCGGCATCGGTACGGATCGCGGTCAGGCGCTTGCCGTCGAGGCGGAACCCGAGCGCGCGGGCCCGCAGGATCTCGCCGCCGTCGCGCTGGAACTGCTCGACGAGCCGGGTCACGAGACGGTGAGGGTTGCTGGTGTGCCCATTTTCGCGGACCAGGAGGCCGCGCACGTACTCGCGTGACAGGACCGGTTCGAGCTGGCGCAGCTCGTCGGCATCGAATTCGTCGATCTCGACCCCGTTCTCGCGCCGCAACGCCCAGGCCATCCCGTCTTTGGCCAGCGCCTCGGCGGAGCGGTAGACGTAGAGATGGCCGCGCTGATGGATCAGTTCCTCGGCGCCGGCGTCGCGCGCCAGCTCGCGCACGAGCGGCACCGTGGGCGCGATCAGCGGCCGCAGCGCCTTCGCCTGCGCCCGCACCTTCTCCGGCGTCGCCGACCGCACCATCCGCGCCAGGTACGGCAGGATCGCCGGCAGATATGTCCAGCGCAGCGACAGCGGCCCGAGCGGGTCCCGCAGCCATCCCGGCACGTTGCGGACGAAGCCGGGGAACGCAACCGGCGTCACCGACGAGCCGTTGAACGCCCCGGCATTGCCGAACGAGGCGCCCTCGCCGGGATTGCCCGGCTCGACCAGAAAGACGCTGTGCCCGTCGCGCTGCAGCCACCGCGCGGCGCAGACCCCGACCATGCCGGCCCCGATCACCCCGACCTCGCCGCCCCGTGCCTGCCGCCATTGCGCACCTCCTGTGACCTGTCCAGAATGGCGGCGGCGAGCACCGCCCGCAACGGCGGCGCCCACGTGCTCAGGCCATCGCGTCCGCCACGCCGGCGACCCAGGTTGCGAGGACTCGGACGGCGTCGGGGTCGAGCGCGACGAGATCGGCGCGATACCCCGGCGCGATGCGGCCCAGGCGGTGCGACAGGCCGAGAAACGCGGCTGGCGCCGTCGTGGCGAGAGACAGCGCCTCGGGCAGGCTCATGCCCAATAGCCGGACGCAGTTGCGCACCGCTCCTGCCATGTCGAGCGCCGAGCCGGCGAGCACGCCGTCGGCGGTCGCGACGCGGCCGTCGCGCACGATGATGTCCTTGCCGCCGAGCCGAAATGCGTCTCGCGAACCGCCGACCGGCGGCATCGCGTCGGTCACGAGCATCGCGTGGCCCAAGCCGCGCAGCGCCAGACGCAGCATCGCCGGCGCGACATGCTCGCCGTCGACGATCAGCCCGTAACACGCGCGCGGCTCTTCGAGCGCCGCTACGACCGGTCCGGGATCGCGCGCCGCCAAAGGCCGCATCGCGTTGAACAGATGGGTAAAGCCGGTCAGCCCCTCGGCAAATGAAGCGCGGGTCTGCTCGTACGTCGCCATCGAATGGCCGAGCGCGACCCGCACGCCTTCGCGCGCCAGCGCGGCGATAAAGCCAGGCGGCACGCATTCCGGCGCCAGCGTCACCAGCGTCGTGCCAGCGCGCGGCGTTGTCAGCAGCGCCAGATCGGCCTCGTCGGGCGCGCGGAACATCGTCTTGTCGTGCACGCCAGCCCGCTCGGGCGACAGAAACGGCCCCTCGAAATGGATGCCGAGCACGCCGGGACAGGCGCGCATCGCCGCCGCCACCGCTTCGCTCGCGCGGCGCATTTTTGCCGGCGTATCGCTGATCAGGGTCGGCAGCAATCCGGTCGTGCCGAAACGGCGATGGGCTGCCGCGATTGCCCGAATGGTTTCGGGGGTCGGAGCGTCATTGAACAGCAGATCGCCGCCGCCATTGACCTGCACGTCGATAAACCCCGGCGCCAGCCATGTCCCCGGCGCTATCGCGCGCACCGGGATCTCGCGCGGCACGTCGCGGCGCGGCATCAATGCAGCGATATATGCGCCCTCGATCACGACCGCGCGGTCGCGGTGCAGCGCCGCGCCGTCGAAGACGGCATCGGCCGCGATCGCGTGCTGCTTTCCTTCGGTCATTGCGTCGCGTGACATATACAGACGACGGGGACGGTCCGGCTCATGTCGAGCCGCGCCCGGCGAGCCGTACTATGATCGCATAAAGGGCTCGGATCGGACAGATGTCTCCGTCACCGGCACGCCCAGCCGATCGGCTCGGCGGCGTACCGCCTCGACAGCTCGCGCAGTTCGCCCGCTATGCCCATCTTGAAGGCCTCTCGCACGCGGTCGTAACGACTGCTGCCTAAAACCGTTCGAACCGGCGATCGGTGCACGCGTTTATGCTGCGAGATGGGCGAGATGATGGATACCGAACGACCGAGTCCGCGCTATTCGACAATCGACTTGTGGCGCCCGGCGGACATTCTCGACGCAATGCTCGAGGGGCAGTTCGCCGCGGTCGCCGCCGTGCATGCCGCGCGCCCGGCGCTCGAACGAGCCGCCCTGGCTGTCGAGGAGCGGCTGCGCGGCGGCGGTCGCCTCGCTTATGCCGGCGCCGGCACGTCGGGGCGGCTCGCGGTGCAGGATGGCGCCGAGCTGATGCCGACCTTCGGCTGGCCGGCCGCGCGCCTCGTGCTGCTGATGGCCGGCGGCCGCGCCGCGCTGCTGCATGCCGTAGAGGGCGCCGAGGACGAAGGCGACGAGGCCGCCGCGCTTGTCGCACGGCATGCGATCGGCGAGCGGGACGCGCTGATCGCGGTTGCGGCCAGCGGCACGACACCGTTCACGCTCGGCTGTCTGCGCGAGGCCGGATTGCGCGGGGCGCTGACCGTCGGCATCGCCAATAACCCGAACACGCCGATCCTCGACGAGTCCGACCATCCGATCCGGCTCGATACCGGCGCCGAGCCGATCGCCGGCTCGACCCGCATGAAGGCCGGCACTGCCCAGCGCGTCGCGCTGACGCTGCTGTCGTCGCTGGTGATGATCCGGCTTGGGCTCGTCTACCACGGGCTGATGGTGGGTGTGCAGGCCACCAACAGCAAGCTCGTGCGCCGCAGTGAGGCGATGCTCGCGCAATTGACCGGGCACGGCCGCGACCGGGTTCGCGAGGCGCTGCATCAGGCCGACGGCAGCGTCAAGCTGGCGCTCCTGCTGCTCGAAGGCGTCGGCATCGACGAGGCGCGCGCGGCGCTCGACCGAGGCGGCGGCGATCTGCGCGCCGCGAAGAGCGTGATCGAGAGCCGGCGCAACCAGAAAAAGCGCGCCTAGCCGCCTAGCGCGACGGGTAATGTGTCGTCAGCTTTTGTCCGCCGGCCTCGACCGGATCGGCATCGATCAGGAGGAAGGCGAAGACGCACGGCTCGGCGCCGGTATTGACCCAGGCGTGCATCGTGCCGCGTTGCACGACGATATCGCCCGGTTTCATCGAAACGGTTTTGCCGTCGTCGAGTTCGAGGTCGCATTCGCCCTTGAGCAGAATTGCGTAGTCGAGCGTCTCGTTGCGGTGCATGAATTTCGTCGAGCCCGGCGCGAATTCGGTGATACGAACAACCGTGCCCTGGCCCGAGCCGACGTAATTGTGACGCACGACAAAGCCTTTGCGCTGGGCCTCGGCGGCGGCGCCCTCCGAATTGTCGACCGGCATCTTGTCGGTGGACCAGATTTCGACGCGCGAGATGCCGGGACGGGCCGGCGAGGCGACCGCGTCGATCCGCTCATCGCTGGCGACGATTGCCTTGCCGTTCGCGTCATGTCCCGTCACGATCCGCCGCACTTGCAGTGTCATTGCCGTCTCCGCTGATAGCGCTTCCCTGCACCGGCGATTAAACCCGAAACCGAGCGCGTGGCCGAGTGCGGAGGCGGACGGATCGTCGAGACGGCAGGAGGTGGCGGATGATTCTCGATCTCGACCAGTTGCGGGATACGCCGCTGCGGCGCGATCCGTTCGACTTTGTGATCGTCGAGAACTTCATTCGACCTGAGACCGTGCCGAGCTTGGTTGCCGGCTTTCCGCCCGTGAAGCGGCATGGCAGCTTCCCGCTTGCCGCTGTTCCGCATGGAACCGAATTCGCCGGTCTCGCGGCCGAACTGGAAGGGGCCGGACTGCGCCGCGAAATCGAGCGGAAATTCGCGATCGACCTTGCTGGGCGGCCGACGATGATCACGGTGCGCGGCCACAGCAACGGCAAAGACGGCGACATTCACACCGATTTGTCACCAAGCTGATCACCTTGCTGCTTTACATGAACCCGGTCTGGGACGAGCCGCGCGGAATGCTACGCCTGCTGCGCGGGGCCGACGACCTCGACGATTTCGTGGCCGAGGTCGCGCCGCTCGCCGGGACGATGGTCGCGTTCCGGCGTTCCGATTCTTCGTTCCACGGCCACCGCCCGCATCGCGGCGAGCGCCGGGTGGTGCAGCTCAACTGGGTCACGGGGCCGGAGATCGTGCGGCGTGAAACCGCGCGTCACCGCTGGTCGGCGCGGCTGAAGGCGCTTAATCCCTTCGGATAGGCCGGCCCAGCTCGGGCAAGACCCGAAGCCGGGAGTATTCTTGTCGGGTTAGCGCTCGCCTGTGGGTTGAGCGCCGCGCTGCCGCTTTCTTAGGCACTACCATCCCCTATCCGACGCCAGCTCGGCTGCCTGGCGCGGCTTTTTTCTTGCCTTGTTTCGAGTTATCTCACAGCGTCTTACGACAAGGTGTTGCCCTCTAGCCACTATGGGGCGAAAACGCCACGAGGCGAACAAACCGCGCTTGATCCTCGCGATACGCGCAATAACATCGGTCGAGAGGAGCGCGCGGCTCTTTGCGCGTTTGGTGCAACTTTCGGACGGTTGGGGGAGCAATGACCAGAAAGCGGACATTCGGGACCAGGGCGGCGCTCGGCGGGCTCACCGCGGCGGTGGCGCTGATGACAGCGCCGCTAGCGGCAACAGCCGACGAAGTGGCGGATCTGCAGACCAATCAAGAGCTTCTCCAGCGACGCGTCGATCAGCTGGCGCAGGCGATGGTGCCGGGCAATATGTTCGGCGTTGGCGGACCGCCGGGTCCTGTCAACGTCCAGATGACCGGTGGCAGTTTCCCGCGCTCGTTCCTGATCCCCGGCACCGACACCTCGATCCGGGTCGGCGGCGAAATCCGCATGAACACCACCTTCTGGATCACCGGCGGCAACCCGAACCAGCAATCGACGGGCACCAATGCCGGCACCACCGGACAGCTGAACAGCATCCCGCTGACCGGCCTTACGGTCGGCTCGGCCGGATGGATCGCCCGTGAGCGCAGCAACAACGTCACTACGATGTCGCCGCAGCAATCGAAGCTGAGCGTCGAGACGCGCACGCCGACCGCCTGGGGCGAGGCGCGCAGCTTCATCGAGTTCGACTTCGCGGGCGGTACCGAGGACAGCAACGATCCTCTGGCGGGCTCTAACAGCCTCATCCCCCGTCTGCGTTATGCGTACGGGACCTTGGGACCGTTGCTGTTCGGCCAGGCCAACTCGAACTTCAACGATTCCGATGCCGGCATGGAGAGCTTGGAGTTCGGTGGTCTGATCGGCGGCGGCGGCCCGTCGCGCGTTCCTCAGATCCGCTGGACGCAGCCGCTTGGCGGGTGGGGCTTGCTGGGCGCCTTGTCGCTGTCGGCAGAGTCGCCTGAGCCCACAATATGGGCGCCGGGTGTCGGTGTCTTCGGGCAAGACCCGACCGCGGGGGTGAACCTCGCGAACCCGGGTGGGCGCTTCGCCGCCCTCGGAGGTGCCGTCAACCCGCTGAAGCCCGGCTCGCCCGATATCGTCGCGGCCTGGTACATCCCGCAGCCCTGGGGTCACGTCGACTTTTCCGCCGTCTGGCGTCCAGCGCTCGTGGTCGATACGCCGTTCGGTGCTCCGATAAGCTCCGGTGTTAGCAGAAAATTTATGGGGTTCGGCGGTAATTTCAGCGGCGACGTCAAGCCGCGCTGGTTCGGCTGGGACAAGGACTTCTTCACCTGGAACGTTATCGGCGGCCAGGCGATGGGGCGTTATCTCTATGCCGGCGGCGGCAGCGTCGTAAGCCTCGTTAGTAATCTCAGCGGCGACGCGCTAGTGAACAATGCCGTACTGATCAAGCCGACGAGCGGCTTTGCCGGCAACATCGCCTATCGGCATCAATGGACGGACACAATCCGTTCAAATATCGGCGCCGGCATCTGGAAGCTCGATATCAACGGTCTGAACGGGCAGGTGTGCCCGGCGGCGAGCCAGAATACCGCTGGCGGCGGCTGCTCGCTCAACGAGCGGCTGCTGATGGCCAAGGCCAACGTGATCTGGCAGCCGATCTCGTTTGTCGATTTCGGTCTCGAATACAACTACGGCCTGCGCAAGGTCTTCAGTGGCGCGATGGGCAACGAGCACGTGATCGTCAATCGCATGCGCCTGCGGTTCTAGCCGACAAGGCTGAACTCAGCCAATTACTCGTGAGCCCGCCGGGACCTTCCCGGCGGGTTTTTTATTTCCGGCGCTGGCTTGAGACATTTGATCCGAGGCGGGGGATGCCGCCCGACAGCGATCAGTTCGGTAGTGACGCCTCGCGCCTGCGGCGGAACCCGCGGGCCGAGCATCATGTTCTCCGGTCAGAGACATGGCTTCGGCTCGGAGAGCCCGAATGAACCCGACGACCAAGCTGATCGCCGCCTTTGCCGCAGGATTCGCGATTCCCGCGATGGCCGCGGGCGATCAGACCTGGTACGTGGCGCAGGATGCCAAGACGAAGAAATGCGCGGTCGTCGAAAAGAAGCCGGTTGGCGCCGTCTACACAATTATCGGCGGATACGGCCACAGAACCCGCGTCGAGGCAAACGAGGTCATGAAAACGACTGCGGCCTGCGCAATCGGATGAGTTTCCGCGCACCCGCTAAAACGGCCCCGTACCTTATCGCGCGAACTCGTCCCCCCGCGAAAGTGCCGTCTAGAGTCGCGAGGGGTGCCCCTACCGGTTGACCCCCCACGAGATTGCGTTGCGCAGCAGCGTCGTGAATGCATCGGTGTTCCACGGTCCGTGAAACCGCGGCGGCGTCCTGTCCGAGGGCTCGCGGTTACGGGTCGCGTGGATTGCCGGGTTGTGGCAATGCCCGAACGCAAAATACGCGACCCCGCCCTTTCCGACCTCCTTCGAGTATCCGAGCACCCGGGTCCGGCCGTCGGGCAACAGCGATGTGTCGGAGCCGTAGAGGGCGCGGGCCACCGGCCAGTCGCCGCTCGGCCCGTAATCCGCGGTCAGCAGGATTCGCGTCGATGCCGGGTCCTGCAGCTCGATGAAATAAGGTTCGTCCTCGACGACGAACGATGTGCCGAGCCCCCGTGTCAGCGGCGAGTCTCGATCGCGCACCTCGACCCGGATTTCGCAGATTGGCGGATGCGTCAGGAAATAGCTGCCGAGCAGCGCGTGGTGCTCCATCTTGACCGTGCGGCGGTTGCGAACGCCCTCGACCCGCTGCGCGCGACCGCCGCTGGTGCCGTGCAGCGCCAGCCAGCGACCGCCGGCCTCCAGCCATTCGCGAATTATCCGGCATTGATCGGCGTCCGGATAAGGACCCGCGACATAGGCGATCAGCAGCCTGCTTTCCGGCAGCCATTTTTCCACATCGGCGAAATCGTTGGCGACCGATGCCGGAATATCCCGCTCGTTGAGCAGCGTCAGCAACCGCAGCCGGGCATAGTCATGGTCGTGCCCGGCCTGGGAACCTGGCGGAAAACCGCCGGTAATCAGATGCACGCGGCCTTCGGTCATCTCCGGCATCGCTTTTTCTCCCCTTTGTGTTTTCAGCCGCGGCCGTAACTGTCGGGGCGCGCCGCAGCCGCCGCTATTCGGGCAATTTGGTCGATTGCCAGGCGACCATCTGCCAGTTGCCGCCCTTGTTGGCCCAGACATCGGTAAAGCGGACGCCGAAATTCATCGCGTTGCCGCCCGAATTGACGCTGATTCGCGCCACCCCGGTCAGAACGACCGTGTCGCCGCAATCCTGCGCCTTTACATCTGAGGGCACGACCGCGGTGTACCTGGTCTTGCCGGTCTGCATGTTCTCGATCAGGCTCTGCTTCGTGTCGAGCCGCGCCGAGGAATGCGTGTAGACGAGTTCGTCGGCGATCAGCCGGTTGAGGGCGCCGACATCCGCGTTCGACATCGCCGTCATCCGCTGCGCATCGAGGGCGATGACCTTGTCTCCGTTTCCCGCCATGTTATCTCCTCTCCTCTCCTTGTAATGACCGTATGGCCGGGCTCGACCCGGCCATCTAGCGGCACTCTGCAAGATCCCCAGGTCGATCCCCGGACCAAGTCCGGGGACGGGGATGACGACGTTACACCGCGAACTCAGCGAGTCATCAGCACCAATTTACCCTGCAGGTGGCGCCCCTCGCTGACCCGGTGCGCCTCGGCGGCGTCGGCCAGCTTGTAGCGGGTGATCGCCGGCGGCGACACGGCGCCGGCGGCGAGCATCTCCTTCATGCGTTCGAGATGCGCTCGGTCGCGCGCGACGCGCGGACGCAACACCTCGACGTCCTTGCGCGACGGCTGGAAACCGGCCGGCGCCGACGCGATCCACACGAGACGGCCGCCCGGCTTTAAAACATCGTAAGAGCGGACCTGAACCTCGCCGCCGACCGTGTCGAACACGACATCGATGTCGGACATGGTCTTCGTGAAGTCTTCGGTGTTGTAACCGATGACCCGGTCGGCGCCGAGGCCGCGCACATAGTCGTGATTGCGCGCGCTGGCGGTGGTGATCACAGTCGCGCCGATGTGCTTCGCGAGCTGGATCGCGAAGCCGGCGACGCCGCCAGCGCCGCCCTGGATCAGGATCGTTTCGCCGCGTTTGAGCCTGGCGGTGTCCTCGAGCGCCCGGATCGCGGTCAGGCTGGTCAGCGCCATCGCCGCCGCGTCGGCATCGTCAATCGACTCGGGTTTGCGCGCGACGATAGCGGCGGCAATTTTGACCTTCTCGGCGTAGCAGCCCTCGATCCCGGCATCCATGACGCCGAATACCGGGTCACCAATTTTGAAATCGGTGACGCCTTGCCCGAGCGCGGCGACGGTACCAGAGAAATCGCGCCCGAGGATGTAGGGAAAGGTGAGGTTGCTCGCCGCGCTGTAGGCGCCGCCGCCGAGCCGCACCTTGTAGTCGGCGGCGTTGACGCTGGCCGCGTTGACATCGACGACGACCTCGCCCGGCCCGGCCACCGGGTCCGGCAGGTCACCGTAGACGAACTTATCGACCCCGCCGTGGCCGGTCAGATATGCCGCTTTCATGCTTTTCTCCCCTCGCTGGTGTCATTGCGAGATGCGAAGCGACGAAGCAATCCCGATCACCCTCCGCAGGAGCGCGAGATTGCTTCGCTTCGCTCGCAATGACACTCGGTGCTACGCTGGCGGTGCGACCGACAGGCGGCCGGTGGTGCCGTGCCGTTCTATGAGGCTCGCGATGAGGCCGTTCTTCTTCAATTCCTCGACAAAGTCGCGCAGAAACGCGAACGCGGCGCTGTTTTTCTTCGGGGTGCCGATGGCTTGCTGCACGGCGGTGAACTGGCCGTCGAGAATGCGTGACCCCGGTAGCTTCGCGGCGACGTCGATCAGCCCCGGCCGCAGCCCGGCGTAGGCGTCCATATTCTGCTCCGTGAAGGCCTTGATCGCCGCGTCGGCGTTGTCGAATTGCAGCAGCTCGCCCTTCGTGTAGTTGTTTTCGAGCCACAGCCCATAGGCGCTGCGCGCGGTCACCGCGACACGGCGGCCGGGCTGATCGACCTCGGAGACGCTGCGGATCGGCGAGCCGGCCGGGACCAGATAGGTGGCCTCGATCTCGCAATAGGCCGCGGTGAAATTGATGACAGCGGCGCGCTGCGGCTCGGCGCCGATATTGCCGATGTCCCACTTGCCGTTCTCGGCGTCGTCGGCGATCTGTCCGGGGCGTTCGTACGGCACGAACTTGACCGGGACGCCGAGCCGCGCAGCGACCGCGGCCGCCATGTCCGGCGATACGCCGGACGGGTCGCCCGACGGCGTCCTGCCGGTAACCAGCAGAAAATTCCCCATGTTGATCGCGGCGCGCAGCGCCCCGGTCGGAGCCAGCTCGGAGATGACTTGCGGCGACGGCGTAACGGGCATGATCAGTGTCCGCGATTGGTGATGTCAGCCTGACCTTAGCGCGAAACGGCCGCGCAAAGGCATGCGAAATCGGTCGGCCGGCCGGCATCGGCAGCGGTGGCGCGGCCGGGGTGAAACGGCGGGGCACAGCTGGACAGCGGCATCCGATTGCGCTTCGTCGGAACCGTCCCTAACCTTCCCCAGCGGATTTCCCGTGGCGGAGGTATACATGGACAAGCGCATTGTCGTGGTCGGAGCCGGCGCGATCGGCGGCTATACCGGCGGGAATCTCGCACATAACGGGTTCGACGTGACGCTGATCGACCCCTGGCCGGAGCATGTCGAGGCGATCCGCAGGGAGGGCTTGTCGCTAGAAGGCGTTACACCGTCGGAATCGGTCGTCGCGCACCCGAAAACCCTGCACCTGACTGAGGTGCAGCACCTCGCGAAGGAGCGGCCGGTCGACATCGCCTTCATCTCGATGAAATCCTACGACACCGAGTGGGCGACGACGATGATCCGGCAGTATCTGGCGCCGACCGGCTATGTCGTGTCATTGCAGAACTGCATCAACGAGGAGACGATCGCCGGTGTCGTCGGCTGGGGCCGGACGGTCGGCGCGATCGCCGCGATCCTGTCGGCCGAACTGTATGCGCCCGGCAAGATCCGCCGCACCGGCGCCAAAAACCCGCCGGGCCACGAGGTCTATCGGGTCGGCGAGGTGCACGGCCGCATCACACCCCGGATCGAGGAACTGGGCGCGCTGATCCGCACCGTCGATACCTGCAAGGTCACCGACAATCTGTGGGGCGAGCGCTGGTCGAAACTGTGCGTCAATGGCATGCATAACGGTGTATCGGCGGCCAGCGGCCTGTCGGGCAACGCGATGCGCCAGGACGACCGCATCCGCCGCGTCATCATCAAGCTCGGCGGCGAGGCCGTGCGGATCGGTCAGGCGCAGGGCTACAGGCTCGAGGACATCGCCGGGCAAGACGCGGAAAAACTGGCGCGCGCCGCGGAAGGCGACCGGGCGGCGCTCGACGAGGTAGAATCGCTGATGCTCGCACTCCGCAACACGCAGCAGCGGAGCGAACACCAGCGCCCCTCGATGGGCCAGGACATGCAGAAAGGCCGCCGCACCGAGATCGACTTCATCAACGGCGTCATCGTCGCGCGCGGGCGCGAAATCGGTCGCGCCGCGCCGACCCACGAGAAGCTGATCGCCGCCGTCAAACGCGTTGAACTCGGGCAGGCGCCACCTTCGCCGGATCACCTCTACGCGCTGGCGTAACCCGCAGAAGGATGACGGCCGTCCTCTTCCTCACCGGAGAGGGCGGCGGCTCAATAATCCGGGTTGGGATTGGGTCCCGGCGCTCTCCCTTCGGGTTCGCCCGCCCCGCCGCCGCCTTTGTTGAACCGGCCCATATTGCCGAGGACCTGTTCGAGGAACGTCAATTCGCGTCCGGGCGCCGGGGTCGCGCCCGGCACCGGCTCAATATCACGCCCGTCCGCCAGGTCCTTGCGATCGACGCTCGCGACAACCCCGTTGCCGTCGAACCGGACGACGTAGACCTGCTGCTCCAACACGTCGGGACTGAGAAACGCGAACTGGCTCGTCTTGCGGCTGATATAGAACCAGCGCTTGTCATCGAAAACGCTGGTGCTCGACGGCGTCCCCAGGATCTTGACGACCTGGTCGCGCGTCGTCGTCCCGGGTTGAATCTCGGCGAGCTTGTCCGCCTCGGGGAGATTGCCGCGCAGATCGACGGTGGCCCCGCATCCGACGACGGCAACAGCGGCCAGCGCCAAAACCGGGAAACGGGTACGGCGCGCCCAAAGTCCAGCGCTGTCTCCGACAGGTTTGGTTGAAATGGTCAGAACCTCAGCCCATTTGCTTCAATCGACTCTACTGATGAGAACGAAGCTGTCAACGCCCGCCAACCAAACCCAGCGCGTTCATCGCCATTGTTCATGCTGTTCAGACCCCATCCCGAGCGAACCGCCGCCGAGATCGCCTATCGCCGGATCGTCGATCAGGCGCGCCGCCCCGGCTTCTTCTTGAATGGCGGCGTCCCCGATACGGTCGACGGGCGGTTTGAACTGATCTGTCTGCACGCCTTCCTCTTCCTGCAGCGGCTCAAGGGCGAGCAGCCGCGATCGGCGCGCCACAGCCAACGTTTCGTCGCGGCGATGCTCTCCGATTTCGACCGCTCGCTGCGCGAGATGGGAACCGGCGATCTCAGCGTCGGACGCGAGGTGAAGCGGATGGCGGAAGGTTTCTATGGCCGGTTCGCCGCGTACGAGGACGGGCTTGCGGCGGGCGAAGCCGCGTTGGGTCCAGCCCTGTCGCGCAATCTGTTCGGCACCACGACGCCAGGCCCGGCGCAGCTGAAGGCAATGGCCAAGTATGTCCGCGAGGAGGCAGCGGCACTGCGGCGACAGGATGCCCGCGCGCTGCTGGCCGGCGACATCGAATTCGGCGAGCCGCCGGGCCAAGCCGAGCCATCGCTCGCCGCAGACGAGGCGACCCGGGAGGTGGCGGGCCGATGAGCAACGCCCCTGAGTTCTCGCGGCGGGTGAAGCTGGCCCGAATCGGAGCCGAGCCGTACCGCCAGCGGATCAGCGCAAACGGCGACGAGCGCATCCGGTTGACCCGGCGTTTCGACCTGGTGTCGCTGGACCGGCTCGATGCGATGGTCGAACTGATCCCCAGGGCAATTCCAGGGGGTGAACGGACATTTCTGCTCCGCGCCGATTTCGAGGCGGCCTTCGCGCAGCGCTGCATCGTTACGCTAGAACCGATCGCAGGCGTGCTCGCCGAGCGGTTTGAACTGCTCTACGGGCCTCCGGAGACCGAAGAGACCGTTTGCAAAATGGTCGGTGAGGACGTCGCGTTCGAGCCGCTCGCCGGTGACGCGATCGACATCGGCGAGGCGGTTGCTCAGGAATTCTCGCTGGCCCTGCCGCCGTTTCCGCGCAGCCCCGAAATCCGCGTCGAAGCCGATGCCGATGCCGCCGCCTCGCCCAGCCCGTTTGCCGGATTGTTGCGGCTTGTCGATCACGACGGCGGCGAGCCGTGAGGCGTCTGCTGGCCCCTTGCGCGGCAGGCATCGCCGGTGCGGCATACGCCATCGTTGTTGCCGTAATGGCTGAATTTGGCTAAGTACCGCAACCTCTCGCCCTCTCCGCGCCGTCGCCCGATTGCGGCGGAACGACGGGAGGAGCCCAGCTCGCAACGAGACGATCATGGCTGTTCCGAAAAAGAAAACCTCCCCCTCACGCCGCAACATGCGCCGCTCACACCACGCGCTGAGCCCGCCGGCCTATGCCGAATGCCCCGATTGCGGCGAGCTGAAGCGCCCGCATCATATGTGCCAGTCCTGCGGCCATTATGATGGACGTGAAGTCGTGCCGCAGCCGGACGCGACAACGGCCTAGCGAGGCGCGCATCCCTCCGGCAAGGCCCGCGCGGTGAACGCCCGGTGAATGGCAGCATCACGATTGCCGTCGACGCGATGGGCGGCGACGAGGCCCCGGCAATGGTGCTGCAGGGGGCCGATCTCGCCCTTGAGCGCGACCCGAGCGCACGCTTTCTGTTGTTCGGCGACGAAGCTTGCATCGCTCCGCTGCTGGCAAAGCTGCCGCGCCTCGGGAGCGCCGCCATCGTACACCACACGCCCGATGTCGTGCTCGGGGACGCCAAGCCGTCGGTTGCCTTGCGCGCCGGACGCCGGTCCAGCATGCGGCTGGCGATTGACGCGGTCGCGGACGGCCGCGCCGACTGCATCGTCTCGGCTGGCAACACCGGCGCGTTGATGGCGATGGCCAAACTTGTGCTGAAGACGCTGCCCGGGATCGACCGTCCGGCGATCGCGGGGTTGTTCCCGACCCGGCGCGGCGAAAGCGTGATGCTCGATCTTGGCGCCAATATCGAATGCGACACCGAAAACCTGGTGCAGTTCGCGGTGATGGGCAACGCCTTCGCCCGCACCGTATTGAGTTTGCCGCAGCCGGTCGTCGGCTTGCTCAATGTCGGCTCGGAGGACATGAAGGGAAACGACGCGGTGCGCGGCGCGCATGCCCGGCTGCGCGAGGCAATCACGCCGATTCGCTTTCACGGATTTGTCGAGGGCGATGATATCGCGGCCGGAACCGTCGATGTGTTCGTGACCGACGGGTTTACCGGCAATGTCGCGCTGAAGGCGATCGAGGGGATGGCCAAGCTGTTCGCCGAATTGCTGCGCGTCTCATTCCGCCACTCGACGCCGGCGCGCATCGGGTATGTGTTCGCGCGCGGCGCTCTGAAGAAATTCGCGACGCGGCTCGATCCACGCCGTTATAACGGGGCGATGTTCCTCGGCTTGACGGGGATCGCGGTCAAGAGCCACGGTTCAACCGATGCATTCGGGTTCGCGAATGCGATCGGCGTCGCGGCGGACGTGAAGCGCTTCGGACTTCTGGAAAAGATTATCGAAGAGATGGCACGCATCAACGCGGCTCCAGCGGACAATGGCTCCGGCGTGGTTCGCGCCTCGATATGAGATGGCGCTCGCAAGCCGCGGGGACCGGCGGCTACCTCCCCGAACGGATCGTTACGAATGACGAACTGGCGGCGCGGCTCGACACCTCGGATGCCTGGATCCGGCAGCGCACCGGCATCGCCGAACGGCGCATCGCGGCGCCGGGAGAGCTGACCTCGGATCTCGCAACCGAGGCGGCGAAGCGGGCCCTCGAATGCGCCGGGATGAGCGGCAGTGATCTTGACCTGCTCGTGCTGGCCACGGCAACCCCGGACCAGACGTTCCCCGCGACCGCGGTCAAGGTACAAGCCCGCCTTGGCATGAAGCGCGGCGCCGCGTTCGATGTGCAGGCGGTCTGCTCCGGTTTTATCTTCGCGCTCGCCGTAGTCGATAACGCGTTGCGGCTGGGTCAGGCGCGCACCGCACTGGTCATTGGCGCCGAGACGTTTTCGCGTATCCTCGACTGGGAGGATCGCGGCACCTGCGTGCTGTTCGGCGACGGTGCCGGCGCCCTCGTGCTGCACGCGGTTCCGGACACCTCAGACCGCGGCATCCTCTCGACGCATCTGCATTCCGACGGCAGCCAGCACGACATCCTCTATGTCGATGGCGGGCCGTCGTCGACGGGCGCCACCGGGTGCCTGCGCATGGAAGGCCGCGAGGTGTTCCGGCAAGCGATAACGCACCTGGCCGCGGTCGTCGATGAGGCGCTAGCGGCGAACAACCTCACCGGAGCTGATATCGATTGGCTCGTCCCGCATCAGGCCAACACGCGCATCATCGACGCGGTCGGCCGCAAGCTCGGGTTGGGCGCCGATCGGACGGTTGTGACGATCGAACGGCACGCGAATACTTCGGCCGCTTCGATACCGCTCGCTCTCGACGAGGCCGTCGGGGATCGGCGTATCCGTCCCGGCCATCTCGTGCTGATGGAAGCGCTGGGCGGTGGCCTGACCTGGGGTGCGAGCGTTGTCCGGTGGTAGGCGCGATGCCGCACCGGGCGCCGATCCGGCGGCGGCAGGCGATAAACGCCACGATGCAACACACTGGACTTTGACGAAGTTTCCGGGCGGCGTTACCCTCGATCAAAGCAGGGAGGGGGTCATGGCCGGGCATACGGTTACGCGCGCTCAGCTCGCGGAGGCGGTTTATCATCAGGTTGGGCTGTCGCGCAACGAATCCGCGGAACTCGTCGAATCGGTGATCGCCGAGATCTCGCGGGCCCTGGAGCGCGGCGATATCGTGAAGATATCCTCGTTCGGAAGCTTCGCGGTGCGACGCAAGGGCGAGCGCGTCGGGCGCAACCCGAAGACCGGCGAAGAGGTTCCGATCAGCCCGCGCCGCGTCCTGGTGTTCCGCGCTTCGCATGCGCTAAAGGACCAGATCAATTCACCGCGGAACCGGTCCGCCCCTGCCCCTGTCGCGGACGGCGGCGTCGCGCCGGAACGGCGCGCTACCTAAAGGCGGCTTCGGACTGAAGTGAGCGACCCCGGCCAGCCCGCGCCAGCTCGACCGGGAAAGAGCGCCGCCGCGTTTCGCACGATCGGAGAGGTGGCCGACGAACTTGAACTCCCGACGCATGTGCTGCGGTTCTGGGAAACGAAATTTCCGCAGCTCAAGCCCGTGAAACGCAGCGGCGGCCGGCGCTACTACCGGCCGGAAGACATCCGGCTGCTGCGCCTGATACGACAGTGGCTTCATCAGGACGGATACACGATCCGCGGCGCACAACAGTTGCTGGAGAGCCTTCCTTCGGATTTTGCCGCAACGGGAGACGCCAGCGACATCGCCGGCCCGCTTGCGGCTGCGCACGACGCCAATGCCGCAGCCGATCTGGGAAGCGACATCGCGCCCGAGTTGGCCGCCGCTTCAACAAGCCGGCCGCAAGCCCCTGCCGGGCCCGGGCCGGATCGCCGGGCCGCACATCTTGATCCCGAGACGCGGGCCGAACTCGAAGAAATCCGCCGTGATTTGCAACAAGCCCGCGCCCTGCTCGATGGGCTGCTGCGGCCGTCCAAATCGTCATGAGACCGCCGGCACCGCCTATCACACCCCATGCAAGCGAATCGCGCGTTGCTGACGCGACGCGCACACGCCCGGTATTTATGGCAACATGCGGCGCCGGATAGCCGGGACGTCCGGACAAGGGCGGGCGCGCAAGGCCTAGGAGACGAACAATGCGGACCGGCGCGGACTACCGCGAAACGCTGCGCAGCGACGGCAGACAGGTTTGGGTGCTCGGCGAGGGGCGCATCGAGGATGTGACGACGCATCCGGCGACAAGCGCGATGATCGGCGAATACGTCGCCTGGTACGACCGCCATCGGGACGCGGCGTGGCGGGACATGTTGATAGCGCCGGCGGCGGCCGATCGCGAACCGGCCGCCTGGGCCCTTACCGTGCCGCGGACCATCGACGATCTGGTCGGGATGGGCCGTTCGTTCGCCAAGACGCTGTTTCACAGCGCCGGCAACATCACGCACGACCCGGCCTATGGTCATCTGATCGCGATGGGCGTCCTGACGGCCGTGCAGCAGCGCAACGTCTCCGAGAAGCAGATCGACGACGCCGAGGCCTACCGCAAGCTGATCGCCGATACGGGGCGGTTCCTGACATTCTGCGGCGGCGCCGCGCCGATCGGCTTGCGCCTGCGCGAAAACCCGGCGGAGCGGGCGGCTCTGCGGATCGTGCGTGAAACCGATTCCGGCATCGTCCTCAGCGGCAACGTCGGCATGCACACGAGCCCCGCCTATGCCGAGGACGTCTATATCGGAGCGCTCAACGGCGTGCAGATCGGCGAGCACCACGCGAGTTTTGTCGTCCAGGTCGCGGCGCTTGGAGTGACGACGATCTGCCGCAGGATCGCGGCGCGCGGCGGCAACCGGTTTACCGCGCCGCTGACCAACCGATTCGACGAACTCGACGGGATCATGTGGCTCGACAATGTCTTTGTCCCGTGGGAGCGGGTGTTTCTCGTCGAACCGTCGCCGGAGCCGATCGCTACGTGGCTGTTATGGCACCACCTCTACGGCTGGCTGGCCAAGGCCGAATTCACGCTCGGGCTGGCGCTCGCCCTGACGACGCGATGGCGGCTGCAGGAGCATCAGCAGACGGTGGAGTACATCGTCGATCTCGTCGCCGAGGTGCAGACTGCGCGCGCCTGCCTCACGGCAGCCGAACGCGACCCAGCCTTCACGGTCGGCGGGCTGTGCTATCCGAGCCATACGCATCTGATGCCGGGCGGCATCGCGATGATGAAGGCGCGCCAGCGCATCAGCGAAATCCTGCGCATCATCCCGGGCTCGTCGCTGGTCGTCGCGCCGTGCGACAGCGATCTCGCCGCTCCCGAAATGGCCGCCGCGCTCGAAGAAACGTTCGGCGGCGGCGGCTATACGGCAGCGCAGCGGGCCGCGCTCTTACAGCTCGCCTCCGATCATGTCTCGTCGGCGCTCGACGGCCGCGAATCGGCGTTCGAGCTGCACGCCAGCGGCGGCGTGCCGGTATGGCGCGGCCGTCTGCGCCGCGCCTTCCCCAGCTACAACGAGCTGGCCAACGCTGTGCTCCAGGCGATCGACCTGCCGATGCCCGAAATCGACGTCAGCGCAATCCCCGCCGCCCCGCTCGCCCCGCGCCGGATCAACGCACCGGCGGGTACGGGCGGAAAGAGCTGACGGCCTCCGCCCTAGAGTGTCATGCCGGCGAAGGCCGGGATCCACTTGGTAGCCTGGGAGATGCCGATACGTGGGTGCCGGCCTTCGCCGGCATGACGTCCGATGCCTACGCCTCCTTGCCCGGCTCGGCGATGGCGGCGGACCAAGGCGACATCACGTCGGTGACGCCGTAATTGATTCCGTCCTCGCCGCGCAGCACGAGGTTTGGGCAGGCGAATTGCGAAGGCCAGACCGTGTGCTCGACGAGTTCGGCGCCGGGCCGCGCCAGCAGCCGGTCGCGCATCAGCTCGGGCAGGCGCCGGTCGATTGCGATGCCGCTCTCGCCGCTGACATCGATGCGCGGCTGATGCGCGGCCTGTTCCGGCGTCATCGCGAAATCGATCACAAAGCTCGCCATTTGCACGACCGACGCCAGAATCCGGCGGCCGCCGGAGGCGCCGACCCCGAAGCGCGGCCTGCCGTCGCGCGCCGCGACGACCGGGCACATATTGGTCAGCGCCCGCTTGCCGGGGCCGATCGAATTCGGCCGGCCCGGACGCGGGTCGAACCACATGATCCCGTTGTTCATCAGAATGCCGGTCCGCGGCAGCACGTAGCGGCTGCCGAAGCTCGACAGCAGCGTCGTCGTCAGCGCCGCGATGCCGCCCTCCCGGTCGATCGCCGTGATATGCGTCGTGCAGCTTTCGCCGGGCGGCCTGACGTCGCCGAGCCCTTCGAGCCGGGCGTGATAGGCCTGCTGCAGCGCGTCGATCAGCGCCTCGAAGTAAACCGTGTCCGGCGACTGCTGGAAGCGCTTGCTCGACAGCCGGTCGAGCACGTCGGCCAGCGTCGGCGCGGCCGTCAGTCCGCGGGCCGCGTGCAGCGAATAGCCGCGATACGGGATTTCGAGCGACGGCACGAACCGCGCCCGGCATGCGGCAAGATCCTCGACCGACAGCACGCCGCCGGCCGCTCGGATATCCGCCGCGATCGCCTGCGCGATCTCGCCGGTATAGAAATCGTCCGGCCCCTCTTCGGCGAGCCGCGCCAAGCGTGTCGCCGAGCCGTCCCAGCATCAAGCGGCGGCGCCTCCCCGACCGGCGGCGACACCGGCGGCAGATCGTCGGGCAGCCAGACCTGCCGGCTCTCGTCATAGCGGCGCAGATCCTCGGCCGCCGCGGCGGTCTTCAGCGTTACCCACCAATCGACCGGCAGTCCCTGCCGCGCCAGCGCCACGGCAGGCGCGACAAGTTCGCGCCACGGCGTTCGCCCGAAGCGCTCGACCGCGGCGGCGTAGCCGCGCACCGCGCTCGGAATCGCCACCGACAGCGGCCCGTGCATGTTGCGGTCGCCTTCGACGCGCGGCCACGTGAACAGCTCGGTCGCGGTCTCACCGGTCAGCTGATAGGCGGCGGGATCGAGTTTCGCCGGGGCGATCGGGCCGAAATCGACGACTTCCGCGCGGCCCCCTCCCGGCGGCATCACCACCATGAAGCCGATGCCGCCGAGACCGCTGTTCCACGGCTCGCGCACCGCCAGCGCAAAGGCCGTCGCGACCACCGCGTCGACGGCGCTGCCACCATTTGCCAGGACCTCGGCGCCGACGCGCGCCGCGACCCCGTTCTGCGCCGCGACGAGGCCGCCGCGCGAGGCCGCGACCGGCTTGCGGACGACCCAGTTCTGCACCGGCGCCGCCATTTCAGCCGACCTCGATTGCATCGACTCGCGTGTTGTAGAAGGCGTAATGCCCCGCCATCGCCGTCGCCTCGTCATACGGCGAGCGGTATCCCCAGACGGCGTTGACCGCCTCCTTCGTGCCGTCGGTTCCCTCCGACCTGGATCGTCCAATAGGAGCAGTCGCCCTTGAACGGGCAATAGCTTTTGTGGTCGGTCGGCCGCATCAAATCCAGCCGCACGTCCTTCTCCGGGATGTAGTGGACCGGCTCGTGCCCGGTCTCCTCGCAACGCAGCGCCGCGGTGCTGTCGGCGACCACGGTTCCGTTGAAGACGACGCGCACCCGCCTTGTCTCGGGCAGCAGATCGACGCGGTGTTCCGGTTTTTTCACATAGCCGGGGGCGGGATTGGCCATCGAGCTCACTCCTCTGTTCGGTTCGTATCAGCGCGCCCGCTCGGAAGCCGGATCGCCGCGCCAGTTCTGCCCGGTCGGACCGCCGGGACCGCAATTGAACGAGGCCAGACAGCTCTGGTGCAGCTGCGGGTCGGTAATCGGCCCGCATTCCTCGCGCATCCGCCTCTCGCGGAACGCCGGATTGCTGCACACGAGCTGTTCGTATTGCTGGCTCTCGCGCACGTTCTGCGCAGCGCTTTCGTTCCCGGGCGATTGCGCCGAAACGGGAGCCGCCGCGGCGGCGATCCACCCGGCGATTACGAACGAAGCCAATACTGTGACGCGCATCTGTCTGCTCCCCGTTCGCAGCGCCGCCGCTCAGTCCACCATCGTCAGGCCGCCGCTGACGCTCAGCACCTGGCCCGTAACGTAATCGGTGCGCCGGCCCAAAAAGAACATGACCGCCTCGGCGATCTCCTCGGGCTGCGCGATGCGGCGGAACGGGATCGCTCGGGTCAGCGCCTCGCGCATGCGTTCGGGCTGCGCCTGGAACAGCGGCGTGTCGGTCGGGCCCGGGCACACGCAATTGACGTTTATACGGTACCGCGCCATCTCGCGTGCCAGCGATTTTGTAAACGCGATCAACCCGCCCTTGGCTGCGGCGTAGACGGTCTCGCCGGTGCTGCCGACCCGTCCGGCGTCGCTCGAAATGTTGACGATCTTGCCGGCGCGCGCCTCGACCATCGGCCCCAGCACCGCGCGGGTCAGGCGGATCGCGCCGAGCAGGTTGATCGCGATCAGCTGCTCCCACATCTCGGGCGGGTTTTCCAAGAACGGCTGGATGCGGTCCCAACCGGCGCCGTTGACGAGCCCGTCGGCCCGCCCGACCCGTGCATGCACCGCTGCCGTGAAAGCCTCGATCGAGGCGGTCTTCGTCAAATCGAGCGGCAGGAATTCGAGGGCGAGCTTTTCGCCGGCGGCCTGCGCCGCGACAGCCTGCCCGCCATTCTCGTCGATGTCGCCGACGAACACCCGCGCCCCTTCGCGCGCCAGCAGCAGCGCGGTTGCCTTGCCGATCCCCGAGGCGCCGCCGGTGACGATGACGGCGCGATCCTGCATCTCCATCGCGGGCAGCCTTTCGCGTGTCCGGGCGTGGATCAATGTTCGGCGCTGCCGCCCCGTGCTGTCAATCGCGGCACGAATACCCCTACATCTCGCCGGGCGAATCGGGCGCTGTCCCGTTCCTCTTGTCCCTCCTCTTGCCGCCCATCCGGATTCGCCCGGCGGGCGCGTTCCCGGGACGAGATCGGGCGTGGCACCCAGGGCCGGTTACCGCGGCTGGCGTTGGCGCTCTCGACGGCGATGCCGCCGGAATCGAGCCACAGCGCGAAGGCGCCGTAACGCCAGTTGTCGATCCGGTCGACGGTCGGTATCAGCGAGCGGCAGGCGAACCCCGCGGGCACTTGCGCGACGATCGCATCGACCGTGCCGCACGCGATCGGCAGCCCGGCTTCGCGCGTCACCAGCGCCACCCGGCGGCCGCTTGCGGTGTAGAAGCACCGCCCCTCGCTCGGGCATTGCAGCGGCCCCTCTTCCCCCGCCCCGACCTCCGGCCAGGAACGCAAATCCGCGCCGGTCTCGCGCATCAGAAACGAGCGCGTCAGCTTCTCGGCGCCGGGAGCGACGTAGTAATCGCCATCCGCCGCGCGCGCCGCCAGCAAGCGGCCGAGATCGGCGAGCACGATATCGGGCGGGCGGGTCAGCAGCATCGTCGCGAAGCCCGGCGGCGATCGCCGCTGTTCCCCACACCCGCCAGCGCCCGTGCCACAGGCACAGCCACAATCCGCCGAGCACGATCAGCACCAGCCCGTACATCGGCAGCCGCGGCGTCGACCACACATTCCCCGGCAGCCCGGCGACCGATTGCGCGGCCCAGATCGTCGCCTCGATGCCCCACCCCATCGGGATCAGCCCCAGCGCCTCGAGGCCGAACGGCATCAGCAGGCAGGCGACGAGGCCCCACGGTAATGTCCAGATCGCCGAAATCGGCACGGCGACGACATTGGCCAGAATCCCGTATAGAACGAAATGCTGGAAATGATGGATCGCGAACGGCTCGGTGCCGACAGTCGCGATTACCGTCGTCGCGGCGACCCCGCCGATATAGCCCGGCATCCGCCGCGCAATCGACCCGCCGTGGAACAGCCGGCCGAGCCGCGATCCCCACGCCTCGTAGGCCGCGATCAGCATGACGACCGCCCCGAACGACATCTGAAAGCTGACCCCGATCAGGCTCGACGGTTCGAGGCACAGGATGACCATCGCGGCGAGCGCGCAAATCCGCATCGAGATGCGCAGCCGATCGATCAGAATCGCCGCGAACACGATGCCGTTCATCACGAAAGCCCGCTCGGTCGGGACCGACGCGCCCGATACCAGCAGGTAGAAGAACATGACGATCAGGGCCAGCACGGCCGCGATCTTCTTGATCGGGTAGCGCAGCGCGACGAACGGAATCAGCGCGAGGCCGGCGCGCACCGTCAGAAACACGAACCCGCCGACGAGCGCGAGGTGCAGCCCGGAAATCGCCAGCAAATGCGCCAGACCGGAATCGCGAAATCCCTGCGCCACCTCCTCCGACATCGTGCCGCGCTTGCCGGTGATCAGGGCCGAGGCGACGCCGCCGATCGAACCCGGCAAGACGGCGTTGATGCGCGCCGTCATCTCGTTGCGCAGCCGCAGCAGCCAGTCGCGCCAGCCCCGGTCGCGCCAGCTCGGGCCGCGCGCTTCGCCCGGAATCGCGACCCGGCGGGCCGGCCCGAAGCTATAGCCGACCGCGCCGATCCCGGCGAAATACAGCGAGCGCTGCAGGTCCCACCCGCCCGGCACGACCTGCGCCGGCGGCGGGTAAAGCCTCGCGCGCATCTGGATGCGATCGCCGGGCTGCACCGGATCGCTGGTCGGCGGAATGCGGACGCGCACCCGGCGCGGCTGCTCCTCGGGCGCAAGCCCGGGCAGCGCGTCGGGCGCGATGATGACCCGCCAGCCCTTGTCGAGCTGGTCGATGTCGATGACCCGCCCGGTCAGCGCGACCGAGCCGAGACGGTGGTCGAGCATCGGCGTGCCGTCCCGCCACGCCGCGAACTGGATCAGCGCGAACCCGGCGGCGGCAAACGCGCACACGACCGCGATCGCACACGCAACCGGGACCCGGCGCAGCGCCGCCGCGACCGCCACGGCCGCAACGGTTGCGGCGAGACCGAGCCACCAAGGCGGCTCGACGGTCAGCGCGAAATATGACGCGATGCCGGCGCCGAGAAAGACCGGCAGCCAGTGGACCCGCCGCTCGCCCTCCGCGCTCAGGGCATCGGCGAGCGCCGCAACCGGATGGAAACGTGGGCCTTCAGCCCACGGACTTGATCCGTGGGGGCGCGGCGCGACGACAATCCCCTCGCCCGCGATCGCCATGACGCCTCGCCCGATAGGGGCCGTAGTTTAAAAGATGCAAATCAAGCACACAAGTAGAAAGCCTCGCGCCGCTGGACCGGGAACCGCGGCGGGCCTAGCTTTGCCCGATCGAATCTGTTGGACGGAGGCCGAAATGATCAGGCGGCACGGTTTCGCGAATTGCTGCGGCGGGACGGCATGGTCGTGGCGCCCGGCGCCTATGACTGCATCACCGCGCGGCTGATCGAGCGCGCCGGCTACGACGCGGTGTACATGACCGGCGCCGGCACCGCCGCGACGCTCGGCTATCCCGATTTCGGCCTCGTCACGATGTCGGAGATGGTGGACAACGCGCGCCGCATCGCGACCGCGGTCGGCGTGCCGGTCATCGCCGACGCCGATACCGGCTACGGCAACGAGCTGAACGTCGTCCGCACGGTGCGCGAATACGAGGCCGCCGGGGTCGCCGGCATCCATATCGAGGACCAGGGCTTTCCGAAGAAATGCGGCCATCTCGACGACAAGGAGATCGTGCCGCGCGCCGACTGGCTGGCCAAGATCCGCGCCGCCGCCGCCGCGCGCCGCAGCCGCGACTTCACGGTGATCGCGCGCACCGACGCGCGCGCCGTCGCCGGGTTCGACGAGGCGATCGGGCGCGCCAACGACGCGATCGAGGCCGGCGCCGACATGGCGTTTGTCGAGGCGCCGCAGACCCTGGAAGAGGTCGCGCGGGTGCCGCAACTGGTGCGCGGGCCGTGCCTGCTCAACGTCGTCCATGGCGGCAAGACGCCGGCGATCGACCTCGCCGAGGCCGAGCGGATGGGCTACAAGCTGGCGATCGTGCCGGGCCTCTTGATCAAGAACGTCGTCGGCATTTGCGAGCAGATGCTCGGCGAACTGGCCGCGACCCGCCGCCACCCGAAGCCGGTGCGCGAGATGACGGTGCGCGAGACCTTCCAGCTGTGGGGCGCCGACGAATGGGACGCGCTGCGCACCCGCTTCCGGGAGTAACGCAATCTGCCCGAGGCCCGCCGATACGCCGTACGGCGCCCTACGCAAATTCCCTGGGGCAGGGAATTTTTCTTCTCGGCGCCGCCCTTCTGTCGAATTTATCTATCTGGCAAAGACTTGGCGGCCGTCAGGCCGGTTTCCGGGCGAGAGAACAGGGAGATCGGCGGACCAAACAGCGAAACGACAGACCGAACAGGGAAGTGATGCAACCGAACAGGGACCTAGCGAACCGCATCGCCGCGCCTCTTTCCCGGTGACGAGAGCGCAGTATGCGACGCGATTGCGGCAATTTTCGCGGCGCTCACGCCCCGAGGCCGTCGCGCGGCGGAGGGGCGAGATTGCTGCTCGCAGGCGGGCACACGGCCGCCCATCTGTCGCCTGACGCGATTTCTTTCGTCGAGGACATCGGACATGGCCGACGCCAAGCTCGCTCCAAACCTGCCGGACTGGATGGTGGAGCACGCCAACCGCTATCTCTCCAGCGGCGGCGCCGACGGGCACATCTACAAGATGACCCAGCCGGGCCGGCCGGAAATCACGGTTCCGTCGCTGCTGCTGACGACCACCGGGCCGCAAATCGGGCGAGAAATTCATCTTCCCGCTGTTCTACGGCAAGACCGGCGACAGCTATATCGTCGTCGCCTCGAAAGGCGGCGCGCCGGCGCATCCCGGCTGGTACCGCAACCTCCTCGCCAACCCCGAGGTCGAAGTGCAGGTCGGCACCCAAAAGCTGAAGGCGCGCGCCCGCACCGCGACCGGCGCGGAGCGCGCCCGGCTGTGGGAGGAGGCGCTGAAATTCTGGCCGCCCTACGCCGATTATCAGCAGAAGACCGAGCGCGAGATCCCGGTCGTCGTGCTCGACCCGGTGCGCTGACGCCTGGGCGAGTGGTTATCCAGCGCAGCGGCGGGAACACGTGCTCGCCGTCGGGACCGAGGGCAGCGGGACGACATCGCAGCGCCTCGTCCGGGCGACAGCGTTCCGTAAAGGTGCGGGAACAGCGCCCCGCCGCGCGAGGCCTCCCAGCGCAGCCGGTCGCCGAGCCGAGCCGCCTCGACCGCGACGAGCACCAGCCCGGCCTGTCCGGCGCGGTGCCGACGCGCGCTCTCGCGCAGCTGGGCGGCGGTCGAGAAATGGATGAATCCGTCGCGCCGGTCGTCCTCGGTTCCGTCATAGCGGCCGGCGGCGACCGCCGCCGCCCACGCTTCTGCCGGACACATGTGGTAGATGACCTCGCTCATGCGACGAGGTTACCGCAGCCGTCGGTCCCGGCGAAGCCGGTCCCTGAGACACGCGAGGCCCCGCGTTGACGGCATTGGCGCCGGCCCGCGTGCTCGCTGCCGCGCGCCCCGGCGCTGGTCGCCGGGTTTCGCGAAATCCTGTGGCTGTCCGCCGACGGCGAGATCGAGGCGCTGTCGCCGGAAGAGGCGCGCGTCCGGCTCGATCCCCGTGAGATCGACCACCAGGGCGGCGGCGCGGTCCCGATCGTCTGCCATGCGCGGGCCGTCGCGCGGCGCCTCGACCTCGCCGGCTTCGCGGCGCTCGACGTGCTCGAGCTTTTCGCCTTTGTACGGCCGGCGCGTTTCTGCGTCCCGACGCCGCGCGGCGTCGCCGTCGCGCTCGGCCTGCCGCCGCCGCGGGACGATGGCCAATGCCTGCGTGACGCTGGTCGATGCCGCCCGCGCGCTGCTGCGGGAATTGCAGGCCGACGACAGCATCGAGAGCCGCGCCCTCGCCGAAATCGCCGAGCGCGCCGGCTGGGGCTGGGGTCCGGCCGTGCTCGCTTCATTGCCGCCGGCCGCAACCGGGGCGATGCGACGCGGCTGCGGGGCTGCGCGTCTGGCAAAACCTGCCGGAGTGGCAGGAGCGCGCCCCGCCGCCTCCGCCCGGCAACGACCCGGTCTCGCCGGACGAAGCGCGGCGGCGCCTCGCGTCGTTGCTCGGAGCCGATGCCGAGGCGCGGCCGGAACAGGCCGATTACGCCGCCGCCGCCGCCGCTGCCTTCGCTCCTCGCGAGCGTCCCGACGCGCCGCGCGCCGTACTCGCCGAGGCCGGGACCGGAGTGGGAAAAACCCTCGGCTATATCGCGCCGGCCAGCCTGTGGGCCGAGAAGAACCAGGGCGCGGTATGGCTCTCGACCTACACGCGCAACCTGCAGAGCCAGATCGACGACGAACTCGACCGGCTCTACCCGGACCCGGCACAGAAGCGCCGCCGCGTCGTGATCCGCAAGGGGCGCGAGAATTTCCTGTGCCTGCTGAATTACGAGGACGCGGTGCGCGCGGTCGTCGGCGCGAGGCGGGAAACTCGGCGGCGGCGCTGGTGTTGATCGCGCGCTGGGCATCGGCGACCGCCTCCGGGGACCTCGCCGCCGGCGATTTCCCGGGCTGGCTGGCCGAGCTGATCGGGCGCGCCCGGGTCAATTCGCTGGCCGACCGGCGCGGCGAGTGCATCCATTCGGCGTGCCCGCATTTCCGCCGCTGCTTCATCGAGAAGAATGTGCGCGCGGCCCGGCACGCACGCCTCGTCGTCGCCAACCACGCGCTCGTCATGGCGCAGGCGGCGCTGGGGACAATGGCGGGCGGGCTCGACGATGCCGCGGTGCCGACCCGCTACGTCTTCGACGAGGGCCATCATCTGCTCGACGCGGCCGATGCCGCGTTTTCGGTGCGGCTGTCCGGGCATGAGGGGCGGGAGCTGCGGCGCTGGCTGCTCGGGGCCGAGGCCGGCCGCTCGCGCGCCCGCGGTCTGCGGCGGCGTATCGGCGACCTCGTCGAGGCCGACGAGGAGGCCGGGGTCGGCGCTGATCGAGGCGCTGGTCGCCGCCCGCATCCTGCCGGCCGATGGCTGGCACCAGCGACTTGCCGAGGGCCGGCCGCTGCCCGGCTTCGAGGCGTTTCTGGCGCTTGCCCGCCGTCAGGTCCTGGCAAGAGCCGCGACGAGCGATGCGGGCTATGGGATCGAGGCCGAGGCGCGGCCGCCGATCGAGGGATTGACCGACTCCGCCTCGCGCCTCGCCGCCGGGCTCGACCGGCTGGCGGCGGCGTTGCGCCGTCTGGCCAAATCGCTGCGGCGACCGCTCGAAGACGCGGAGAACCCGCCCGACGCGGCAACGCGCCAGCGTCTCGACGCGGTCGTGCGCGGCCTCGAACGGCGGGCCGACGCGCAGCTCGGCGGCTGGAGCGCGCTGCTGCGCGATCTGGGCGAACCGCCGCGGCCCGAGACCGTCGAATGGCTGGCGATCGAGCGCTTCGAGGGGGCCGAGACCGATATCGCCGTCAATCGCAACTGGATCGACCCCGGCATCCCGTTCGCGGCTCTGCGTCGCAAAACCGGCGCACGGTCTGCATCGTCACCTCCGCGACGCTGACCGACGGCGAGGTCGAGCCGGACCTCGCCTGGCAGGCGGCCGAGGCCGCGACCGGGCTGCGCCATCTGCACGGAGAGCCCGGAATCGACGCGCATCCCGTCGCCGTTCGACTACGCGGCGCAGACCCGCGTGTTCATCGTCACCGACATTCCGCGCGACGATATCGGCCAGGTCGCCGCCGCGTTCGCCGCGCTGATGCGTGCCGCGCAAGGCGGCGCGCTCGGGCTGTTCACGGCGATCGCGCGGCTGCGCGCCGTGCACGAGCGGATCGCGCCGGTCCTCGAAGCCGACGGGCTGCTGCTGCTGGCGCAGCATGTCGATGCGATGTCGACCGCGACGCTCGTCGACATTTTTCGCGCCGAGGAGGATTCATGCCTGCTCGGCACCGATGCGGTGCGCGACGGGGTGGACGTGCCGGGCCGCTCGCTGCGGCTGATCGTCTTCGACCGGGTGCCGTGGCCGCGGCCGGACATCCTGCACCGCGCGCGCAAGCCGGTGTTCGGCGGCGCGCAATACGACGACCGCATCACCCGGCTGCGGTTGCGGCAGGCCTATGGCAGGCTGGTGCGGCGGGCCGACGACCGCGGCGTCTTCGCGATCCTCGACCGCGCCCTGCCGTCGCGCCTGCTGCCGGCGTTTCCGCCGGGCGTCCCGGTGCAGCGGCTCTCGCTTGTCGACGCCGTGGAGGAAACCGCGCGCTTTCTGGGCGCATCGCGATGAGCGCGGTGAATTGGCCGCCATTCGCGGATTGGGCGTATCGAGTGTTGACAGGCGTGGCTTGACAGAGGCGGCGGGCTGCTGTTTGTGCGGCGCGGCATCACAAGACCCGCGCAGGCGAGAAGAGAGGAGCGGCAATGCTCGACCCCCACGGCGCCCTGATCTGCACGATGGTGATCGTGTCGGCGGCCGACAGCAACATGACCGACGCGGAACTCGCGGCGATTGGCGAGATCGTCGGGCATCTGCCGGTATTTCGCGACTTCGATCGCAACACCTTGCCGAGCGTGCTCGAATCCTGCTCGCAATTGCTGAGCCGGGAAGAGGGCCTCGAAGAAGCCTTCGCCGAGATCGGAAAGGTCCTGCCCGCCAATCTGCGCGAGACCGCCTATGCGCTGGCCTGCGACATCGCGGCCGCCGACGGTCAAGCGGCGCAGGAGGAATTGCGGGTACTCGAACTGATGCGTGACCGTCTCAACATCGACCGCCTGATCGCCGCCGGCATCGAGCGCGGCGCCCGCGCCCGCTTCCAGACGCTGTAGCCGGCGCAATTCTATGCGTTGTCCTATCGGTGGCACCAACGCGGAAGGTTGTTAATTCCGCGGCCGTCTTAATCTAACATCGCGACATGGCACGCGATCCGACGGCGCCGCTGCGGCGCGGCTGGACGACCGGGGCCTGCGCCGCCGCGGCGGCGCGGGCCGCGTTCGCGGCGCTGCTGACCGGCCGTTTTCCCGATCCCGTGACGATCCGCCTGCCTGGCGGGCAGACGCCGAGTTTTCCGCTGGCGCTTGCCGAGCAGGCGAGCGGCAAGGCCCGCGCCGGCATCGTCAAGGACGCCGGCGACGACCCCGACGTGACGCACGGCGCGCTGATCGTCGCCGAGTTGGCCTGGGCCGACGCCGGGGAGCGGCATCCGCTTTCTCGCCGGGGAGGGCGTCGGCACGGTGACGCGGCCCGGTCTGCCGCTGGCGGTCGGCGAACCGGCGATAAACCCGGCGCCGCGCGCGATGATCCGCGACCAGCTCAACGATGTCGCGGAGGCGAACGGGGCGCCGCCGCCCGACGTCACCGTCACCGTCGCGATCCCAGGCGGCGAGGCTCTCGCCGAAAAGACGATGAACCGGCGGCTCGGCATCGTCGGCGGGCTGTCGGTACTCGGCACGACCGGCATTGTCGTACCGTATTCCTGCGCGTCGTGGATCCACGCGATCCACCGCGGGATCGACGTCGCCCGCGCCGCCGGGCTCGGCCATATCGCCGCGGCGACCGGCACGACATCCGAGAAGGCGGTGCAGCGCCTGTACGGGCTGCCCGAGCATGCGCTGATCGATATGGGCGACTTTGTCGGCGGCACGCTGAAGTACCTGCGCCGCCATCCGGTACCGCGTCTCACCTTGGCCGGCGGGTTCGCGAAGCTGGCCAAGCTGGCCGCCGGCCATCTCGATCTGCATTCGAGCCGCAGCCGCATCGACGCCGCGATGCTGGCCGCTCTCTGCGCCGATGCCGGAGGCGCGCCGGAGCCGGTCGCCGCCGCGGCGCGGCGCGACAGCGCCGCCGAAATCCTCGACCTCGCCGGCCCGCTTGGCCCGGCCCTGGCTGAAATTGTCGCCCGCCGGGCGCGCGAGGTCGCGCTGGCGACGCTGAGCGGCGACGTTATGGTCGAGGTCGCGGTTGTCGATCGCTCCGGCGCGTTGCTCGCGCATGTCGGTATGCCTGCCGCTGGGGCGCCCGGTCCCGGCGAGATCGCCGCATGACCGCACGCCGCCTGCTGATCCTGGGCGGCACGGGCGAGGCCGTCGCGCTGGCGCGCGCGGTCCCCGCCCGCTTCGGTGATGCGATCGGGTGACGACATCGCTCGCCGGCCGCACCCGCAATCCCGGCCCGATTCCCGGCAACATACGGATTGGCGGGTTCGGCGGCCCCGCTGGGCTCGGCGCCTATCTCGTCGAGCACCGGATCGACCGGCTGATCGACGCGACACACCCGTTCGCCGCCGAAATCTCGCGGGCGGCCCGCTGTCGCCGCGGAGCGCGCCGGCGTCCAGCGACTGCTGCTGCTGCGCCCGCGATGGCCACGCCACCCGCTCGACCGCTGGATCGAGGTCGACAGTATCGAGGCCGCCGCTTCGCTGGTCGGCAAAATCGGCCGGTGCGCGCTGCTGACCGTCGGCGCCGGGTCGGCTGCCGCCTTCGCGCGGGCGGAAGATGTGCGCTTTGTCGTGCGGCTGATCGATCCGCCACGCCAGGAATTGCCGTTGCGGAAGCATCAGATCGTGTACGGGCGCGGACCGTTCAGCTTGCAGGAGGAGCGCCTTCTGCTGCGGCAATGCGGGGTCGATGTGCTCGTGTGCAAGGCCAGCGGCGGCGCGGCGACCGAGGCGAAGCTGATCGCGGCGCGCGAAGCCGGGATTCCGGTTATCATGGTGCGGCGCCCGCCGCGCGAACCGGGAGATGCGGTCGAGACCGTCGAGGCGGCGCTCGACTGGCTCGCCGGCCTCGACCGGCGGCAACAGGAGGGGAGGATGACATGAACGCTCGTTCTACCTGCCATTTGGCTGCGCGTTATCTCGGCGGCGCGATGATCGCGCTGGTCGCTCTCGGGGCAAGCGCGCGCGCCGATATGGACATGTTCTCCGCCTATTACGGCAACGTGGCCCGCGCCGCCGCGGCGAACGACGCAGCGAGCGGTCGCGCGGCTCGTCGCGGGCGGCGGCTACAAAGTCGACAATGTCGACGACAGCGGCCGCACCGGCCTGCAGATCGCCGCAGCCAACGGCAACCTGCAAATCGCGGCGATCCTGATCAAGGCCGGCGCCAACATCAACGTGAAGGATCGGCTCGGCAATACCGCGCTGCATGCCGCCACCGAGCGCAACCATATCGAGATGGCGGAGCTGCTGATCGATCTTGGCGCCGATCTCAACAGCGAGAACAAGAACGGCATGACACCGCTGATGATCGCGGCCCGGCAGGGCAACGCCACTCTCGTCAAGGCGTTGCTCGCGAAAGGAGCGAGCGCGCGGAAGACCGACTATACCGGCCGCGATGCGTCAGCTGGGCGCAGGAAAGCCGGCGGCCGACGGTCGTGCAGATGCTGCAACGCGCCGCCGCGCAACGCTGACCCCGAGCGACACGCGATGCCAGGACCCGAGCCGCCGCGTCTCGACGAAATCCGCGGCGCTGATCGCGCATCTTCCCGGCCCGGACCTCGAGGCCGGCAGCGCCGCGGCGTTGCGCGAGCGCCAGCTGACGAAGCCGCCCGGCGCGCTCGGGCGGCTCGAGGAGCTGGCAGGCTGGCTCGCCACCTGGCAGGGACGCCACCCGCCTTCGCTGCGGCACCCGCGCACGGTCGTTTTCGCCGGCAATCACGGCGTCGCGTCGCGCGGCGTCTCGGCCTACCCGGCCGCGGTGACGGCGCAGATGGTGCAGAACTTCATCGCCGGCGGGGCCGCCGTGAACCAGCTCTGCCGCATTGATCGACGCCGATCTGCGCGTCTATGAGATGAACCTCGATACCCCGACCGGCGATATCGTCGAGGAGCCGGCGATGAGCGAGGAGGAATGCGCCCGCGCGATCGCCTACGGGATGATGGCCGTCGAGCCCGGGATCGACGCGCTCGCGGTCGGCGAGATGGGGATCGGCAACACGACCGTTCGCGGCGGCGCTGTGCCTCGCGCTGTTCGGCGGCGAGGCGGAAGACTGGACCGGCCCCGGCACCGGCGTCGCCGGCGCCGCGCTCGACCGGAAGCGCGAGATCGTCGCGGCCGCCGTCGCGCGGCATCGGGCGGAGGCCGGCGACCCGTTCGATGTGCTGCGCCGACTCGGCGGCCTCGAATTCGCGGCGATGGCCGGGGCGATCCTGGCGGCGCGGATGGGCCGGGTGCCGGTCGTGCTCGACGGGTTTTCGGCCGGTGCCGCCGCCGCGGTGCTGTATGCCGCCGACCCGCGCGCGCTCGACCATTGCGTCGCCGGCCACGTCTCGGCCGAACCGGGCCATCGCCGCCTGCTCGAGCGGCTCGGCATGCGCCCGCTGCTCGATCTCGGCATGCGGCTCGGCGAAGCCTCCGGCGCGACGCTCGCGCTCGCTGCTGCTGAAGGCCGCCGCCGCGTGCCACGCCGACATGGCCACCTTCGCCGAAGCCGGGGTCAGCGGGCCGGCCCGTGAGCCCTAATTCCGGTCGCACCCCCGGCCCGAGACTAACCCGCGATCGGCTGGGCTCGCCCAGACCAACCATATCGGCTCCTTATGACCCGGCGTGGTCATCGCCGGGCGCCCGACAAACGTGAGTCCGGCAGGAAGTAGGACGACCGAGATTTGCCTTCCCTGCAATGCGGCTACCCAAGAGCAATCATTGACGATCAATGCTCGTGTGGCCTGGCGTTGCCATTGATCAATGAGAGTGCCGATGCGACACCTGCCGCGCCTTGCCGCGATCGCGACCGCCGTTCCGCCGCACCGTCTCGACCAGAGCAATGTCGTCGCCCGGGTCGAACAACTCTTCGGCCGCTCGCCGGACTTCGAGCGCCTGATCTCGGTCTACGCCAATAGCGGCATCGCCTGCCGATATTCGGTTGTGCCGTTCGAGTGGTTCGATCAGCCGCACGGCTGGGCCGACCGCAACCGTGCTTATCTTGCTGGCGCGCTCGACCTGATTGAGGCTGCCGCCAGGCGCGCCCTCGACATGGCCGGCGTCGTGCTGGACGAGGTCGGAGGTATTGTCGCGGTGTCGACCACCGGGGTCGCAACCCCGAGCCTCGATGCGCTGCTGATAGAGCGGCTGCATCTGCCGCCGAATGTGCAGCGGCTGCCGATCTTTGGCCTCGGTTGCGCCGGCGGTGCGCTGGGACTGGCGCGCGCCGCGACCCTCGCCGCGTCGATGCCCGACAGGGCGGTGCTGTTCCTCGTCGTCGAAATCTGCACCTTGCAGTTTCGCCGTGACGATCTCGCGCGCAGCAACATCGTCGCCACCGCGCTGTTCGGCGACGGCGCCGCGGCGGCTGTGCTGCGCTGCGACGAAAAGGCAGGGGGCCCGGCGGTCGTCGCCACCGGCGAGCACACTTGGCCGAACAGCCTCGACATCATGGGCTGGGATGTCGCGGAGGACGGGCTCAAGGCCATTTTTTCGCGCGATATCCCTCGCCTGATCTCGGCCGAACTTGGGCCTGTGGTGGAAGCGTTTCTCGGCCGGCACGGGTTGGCGCTGGGCAATATCAACCGCTTCGTCTGCCATCCGGGCGGACCGAAAGTCATCGATGCCTTTGAGATCCTGTTCGGAGACGGTTTTCCCGGTGCCGCCGAAGCCCGCCGCTCGTTGTGCAACTACGGCAACATGTCGGCCGCCTCGGTGCTGTTCGTCCTCGAGCACCTGCTCGCGTCGACTTCAGCCGCGGGCGAGGAATGGGGACGCGCGCTGCTGATGGCGCTCGGCCCCGGCTTCAGCGCCGGATTTGCCGTGCTGGCTCAGCAGTGACGATTTTCCAGGCGGGGCTCGCGCTGTTGCTGCTGCAGCGCAGCGGCGAACTGGTTCTTGCTCATGCCAATACGGTGCGCTTGCTCGGGCTCGGTGCGGTTGAGCTCGATCGCGCCGGCTACAAATGGTTCGTGGTATTGCACGCGGGCTGGCTCGTAGCTCTGGCTCTCACGGTGCCCCCCAAGACGCCGCCCCATTGGCCGCTGCTCGCGCTGTTCTTCCTGCTGCAGGCCGGTCGCGTCTGGGTTATTGCCAGCCTCGGCCGGCGCTGGACGACGCGACTGATTGTGCTTCCGGGCGCTGCGCTGGTCACCCACGGCCCCTATCGCCTGTTTCGCCACCCAAACTACCTGATCGTGCTTGGCGAGGTGGCGATCTTGCCGCTCGCCTTCAGCGCGCCTGCAATTGCGGTCGGGTTTTCCGCCTGCAATGCGGCATTGCTCTTACGCCGGATCCGCTTGGAGCGTGCGGCGCTGGATCTGCGCTGCACTGAGCTCATGCGCCGACAGTCGTAGGCCGGACATGTCCTCACAAGTTGCCGCTACCGCCACTTGGCGCGGCTGGGTCGGTTTTATCGCAATGAGCATTGGCATGTTCATGGCGGTGCTGGATATCCAGATCGTAGCCAGTTCGTTACCGGAGATCCAGGCAGCTTTACGGATTCCGATCGATCGTCTCGGCTGGGTACAGACCGCCTACCTGTCGGCCGAGATCGTGGCCATACCGCTCACCGGCTGGATAACACGCATCTTCTCGACCCGCGCCGCATTCGTCCTCTGCGTTCTTGGGTTCACCGCGTCGAGCATGGCATGTGCGGGCGCCGGCGATTTCTGGTGGTTGGTCGCGACGCGTGTCGTCCAGGGTTTTTTCGGCGGGTTCCTGATCCCGCTGGTGTTCACGGCTGTGTTCCTGATGTTTGCCGACGGTCCGGCGCGAGTGCGCGCGACGATGATCGCGGGCGTCATGGCGATGCTGGCGCCGACACTCGGACCGACGGCAGGCGGCTTTATCACCGAACGGTTTTCATGGCAGTGGTTGTTCCTGATCAATGTCCCGGTGGGAATTGTGGTGGTGGCGGTTGTCGCCCGAATGGTGTCGATCGATCGGCGCGAAGAGGACCGGGGCCGCGGCATCGACCTTGCGGCGGTGCCGCTGCTGGTGCTGTTCCTGGCCGGGTTGCAGGTGCTGCTGAGCGAAGCCCCGGCGCAGGGCTGGAACAGCCCCGCGATGCTGGTGATAATGTTGGTGTGCCTTTGCAGCGGTGCGATCATGGTCCGCCGGTGCCTCACGCATCGGGCGCCGCTGGTGCGGCTGTCAGCGTTCCGGCAGCGTAATTTCGCTATCGGCTGCGTGTTCAGCTTTGCTCTCGGCGTCGGGTTGTACGGCGCGACATTTCTGTTGCCGCTGTTTCTTGGCGTCGTCCGTCATCACGACCCGTTCGAGATCGGCTTGATCATGGCGGTGACAGGCGGTGCACAGCTGATAGCGGCCCCAATAGCGACACTGGTCGAACGGCGCAGCGATCCGCGACTGCTGACCGCCTGCGGCTACGGGTTGCTTGCCGTCGGGATGATCGGCAACGGGTTTTTGCGGCCGGCTGACGATCTCTGGGAGCTGGCCTGGCAGCAGGCGGCGCGCGGGATTGCGTTCATGTTCTGCCTGCTGCCCACCACCTCCCTCGCCCTCGGCGCGCTCCCGCCGGACGAGGTGCCAAACGCGAGCGGCCTGTTCAATCTGATGCGCAATCTTGGCGGTGCGATCGGCTTAGCCGTCGTCGGCACTCTGATCCAGCAACGTGTGCCGACGCATGTCGCGACGCTGGTCGAACGCCTGCAGGCCGGAGATACCCGGGCCGCACAATTCGTCGGATTGCCGCTCGACCAGTTCATTGGACGGCCGGTTGGCCCCGTGGACCAGGCAACCCGCGATTTTGTCGCTCCGCTGGTGGAACGCGCCGGCCTGACGCTGGCGCTCAACGAGGCTTGGCTTCTGCTGGGCGGCGTTATTCTTCTGTCACTGGCGGCTGCGCCGTTTCTGTGCCGGCCCAGAACGATCGGCGACTGAGGTCGACTTGAGCGGTTTCGATCATGCCCCACCGAACGGCCCGTTTCTGCGCATCGCGGACGCTGGCGTAATTCCGTTTCCAAACAACGGCGAGGCCAATCGAAGGCGATCGGCCTGGGTTGCGGGTGTGCGGCGATTTCCCGATAGTGTCGCCGCAAGCATTGCGGAGGGAGCATGACGAGCGCGTCGGAGATCGCCTTTGCCTCGGCGCTCGACCTGGTCGAGCTGTATCGCACGCAGGCGCTGTCGCCGGTCGAAGCGGCCGAAGCTTTGCTCGACGCGCGCCGAGACGCTGCAGCCGAAGCTCAACGCCTTCTGCATTATTGACCGGGACGGCGCGCTGGTAGCGGCGCGGGCGGCCGAGCGGCGCTGGCGCGACGGCGGACCATTGGGGCCGCTCGATGGCGTGCCGGTGACGATCAAGGACCTCGTGCCGATGCGCGGGTTTCCGACGCGGCGCGGCTCGCGCATGATCGACCCGGTCCCGGACGCCGAGGACGGGCCGGCCGTGGCGCGGCTGCGCGAAGCCGGGGCAGTGATCCTCGGCAAGACGACGACACCGGAATTCGGCTGGAAGGCGATCGGCGACTCGCCCTTGACCGGGATCACCCGCAACCCGTGGAACCTGGAGCGCACGCCGGGCGGCAGCAGCGCCGGGGCGGCCGCCGCCTGCGCCGCCGGCATTGCGCCGTTGCATGTCGGCAGCGACGGGGCCGGCTCGATCCGCATCCCGTCGGCCTTCACCGGGATATTCGGCATCAAGGCAACGTTCGGGCGGGTGCCGGCGCATCCGGCCTCGCCGATGGGCCTTTTATCGAATGTCGGGCCGATGACGCGCAGCGTGCGCGACGCGGCGCTGATGCTGAACATGCTGGCGCGGCCCGACCACCGCGACCCGTATGCGCTGCCGCCCGAGCGCCGGATGTATCTCGACGGCATCGAGGACGGCGTGCAGCGGCTGGCGCATCGCCTACAGCCCCGATCTCGGCTATGCCCCCAGTCCCGGTCATACCAAAGTCGATCCCGAGATCGCGGCCTGCGTCGCCAGAGCGGCGCAGCGTTTCGAGGAGCTGGGCGCGCATGTCGAACAGGTCGGACCGATCTTCGACTCGCCGCGCCAGGCGCTGCTGACCCTGTGGGCGGCGGGAACCGCGCGGGTGATGGCCGGTTTCCCGGACGAAAAGCGCGGTCTCGCCGATCCGGGTCTGATCGAAATCGCGGCGCGCGGCGAAGCGCATCAGCGCGGCCGAGTATGTCGGCGCCGATCTGGCGCGCACCGCGCTCGGGGCGCGGATGGGTGAATTCCACCAGCGCTACGATCTGCTGCTGACGCCGATGATGCCGGTACCGGCGCTGCCGGTCGGCCAGTGACCTGAACGACCCCGCCACCGAGGACATGTGGATCGACTGGTCGCCGTTCAGCTATCCGTTCAACATGACGCGCCAGCCGGCCGCCAGCATTCCCTGCGGGCTGACCCGCGCCGGGCTGCCGATCGGGCTGCACATCGTCGGGCCGCTCTATGCCGAGGACCGCGTGCTGCGGGCGGCTCGCGCGTTCGAGCAGACCCAGCCGGAACGCCGGCCGCCGCTCGATTGAGCGCCCCGACAGCGGGAGACACGCCAATGCAAGACATATCGGGAAAGACCGCGATCGTCACCGGCGCCGCCTCGGGCATCGGGCTCGGCATCGCGACCGCGCTCGCCGAGGCCGGCGCCAATGTCGTGATGGCCGATATCCAGAAGGACGCCGTCGAACAGGCAGCGCACGGGCTGTCCGGCACCAACAAACGCGTCATGCCGGTGCGGATCGACGTGACGCAGGAACAGTCAGTGCTCGACGCGCTGGCGGAGGCCGAGCGAAATTTCGGCAAATTGCACATCGCCTGCAACAATGCCGGCGTGCCGATGCACGGCATCCGGATGAGCGACGTGCCGCCGGAGGACTGGGATTTCGTGCTCGGCGTCAATGTCTGGGGGATCATCCACGGCATCCGCCATTTCGTGCCGGCGATCCTGAAGCACGGCGAGGAAGGGCACATCGTCAACACCGCCTCGGTGGCCGGCTTCCAGAACCGCCGCGGCACCGATCAGGGGCCGTATTCGATGACGCAAATACGCCGCCCTGTCGCTGTCCGAGGCGCTGGAGCACGAGCTGGAAGGCACCAATGTCGGCGTCTCGGTGCTGTGCCCCGGCCCGATCAACACCAACATCGCGCGCGGCGCCCGCAACCGCCCCGAGCACCTGGGCGGCCCGAAGGTGCGGGAGAATGACGAAGCGGGTGCTCGCCGAGCGCCTCGCGACGATCAGGCCTCGACCCGAAGCGGGTCGGCGAGCGCGTCGTCGATGCGATCCGTACCCGGACGTTTTACGCCTTCGTCGGCGCCGTCCCGGCCGACGTCATCCGCGCCCGCCACCGCCGCATCGAGGAGGCGCTGAACAGCCCCTGGGTGACGCATTATTGAACGAGGCGTCTCGCGACCGCAATCCCGTAGGATGGGTTGAGCGGACGCGGAACCCATCATCTCGCC
The DNA here is from genome assembly GCA_963753665.1 of uncultured Alphaproteobacteria bacterium. GTDB lineage: Bacteria > Pseudomonadota > Alphaproteobacteria > ATCC43930 > CGMCC-115725 > DATARH01. The sequence goes on along the minus strand of CAVWDC010000005.1, from coordinate 72,374 downwards.
GCGGCAGGACAGCGTGGGCTTCGCGCGGCTCAGCCCATTCTACGATTTATGTGGAGACTCAGAACCGCGCGTTGCCCGGCGTGCGGGGGAACGGGATCGCGTCGCGCACATTCGACAGGCCGGTGACATAGGCGAGCGTGCGCTCGAAGCCGAGGCCGAACCCGGCATGCGGCACGGTGCCGTAGCGGCGCAGATCGCGGTACCAGCCGTAATGCTCCCGGTCGATGCCGTGCTCGGCCATGCGCCGGTCGAGGACATCGAGCCGCTCCTCGCGCTGGCTGCCGCCGATGATCTCGCCGATGCCGGGGGCCAGCACGTCCATCGCCGCGACGGTGCGCCCGTCGTCGTTGACCCGCATGTAGAAGGCCTTGATGTCCTTCGGATAGTTCATGACGATGACCGGCTTTTTCGCGTGCTTCTCCGTTAGATAGCGCTCGTGCTCGGATTGCAGATCGACGCCCCAATGGACCGGGAACTCGAATTTCTGTCCCTTGGCGCGTTCGAGGATTTGGATCGCCTCGCCGTAATCCATGCGCACGAATTCCGAGCCGACGATGCCTTCGAGCTTCGCGACGATGCCCTTCTCGATGCGCTCGTCGAAAAACGCCAGATCCTCGGCGCTCCTGTCGAGCAATGTCGCGAAGGCGTGCTTCAACAGCCGTTCGGCCAGCGTCGCGTTGTCCGACAGATCGGCGAAGGCGATCTCCGGCTCGATCATCCAGAACTCGGCGAGATGCCGGCTGGTATTCGAGTTTTCCGCGCGGAACGTCGGGCCGAACGTGTAGACCCTGGTCAGCGCCAGACAGTACGCCTCGACGTTGAGCTGGCCCGAGACCGTCAGAAACGCCTCGCGCCCGAAGAAATCCTGCGCGAAATCGACCCCGCCCGCCGGCGTGCGCGGCAGGTTGGCGAAATCCAGCGCCGAGACCCGGAACAGCGCGCCCGCCCCCTCGGCGTCGGAGGCGGTAATGATCGGCGTGTTGACCCAGAAAAACCCGTTCTCGTCGAAAAACTGGTGGATCGCCCGCGCCAGATTGTGCCGCACCCGGGTCGCCGCGCCGATCACGTTGGTGCGCGGCCGCAGATGCGCGACCTCGCGCAGGAATTCGAGCGTGTGCGGCTTCGGCTGGATCGGGTAGGTGTCCGGATCATCGACCCAGCCGACCACCTTTATCGCGCTCGCCTGCATCTCGAAGTTCTGCCCCTTTGCCGGCGACGGCACGATGGCCCCGGTCGCCTCGACCGCACAGCCGGCCGTCAGGTGCAGCACCTCGCTTTCGTAATTTGCCAACGTGTTCGGCGCGACGACCTGCAACGGATGGAAACAAGACCCGTCCGACAGGTGGACAAACGAAATCCCGGCCCTCGAGTCGCGCCGTGTGCGCACCCAGCCCTTTACCGTAACCGGCGCCTCCGCCGGCGCCTCGCCGGCCAGGATTTCGCGGACGCTGTAGCCGTTGTCCTGCATCGATCCAGACATACAAAGTTAGGTTGCACCGTCCGCCGCCGTTGCCAAGCCCTCGGCCAACCCCTCCGCCTCGTGCAGGATAGCGTCCGCCTCCTCCACCCGCCCCTGCTCGCGGACGGCATCCGCCAGCGCTGCAGTGACGGCGCGCAGACCCACGGTGTCGCCGCCCTCTTTGACCAGTTCCAGCGCCCGACGCAACACCGCCTCTGCCTCCACCGCGCGGCCCTGCTCGCGCAGCACGCTGCCCAGCAGGCCCATTGTAAGCGGAACCCAGACCACTGTGGCGCCGACCTCTGCTGATTCCAGCTCGTGACGCAAGGTCGCCTCCGCCTCCGCAGCCCGGCCTTGAACGAGCATCGCGCGGACCAGCGTGCTCATTATGATGCCGCGCCGTGTCGCGATCGCACCGCCCTCCTCCACCAGCTCCAGCGCGCGGCGCGAAGCCGCCTCCGCCTCCGCCGCGCGCCCCTGATCGAGCAGCGCCCGGCCCAGCTTGTGCATCGTGACGCCGCGCGATACTGCGGTGGCACCGCCCTCCTCCTTCAGCGCCAGCGCATCGCGGAACGCCTTCTCCGCCTCCGCCGCGCGCCCCTGATTCAGCAGCGCAAGGCCCAGCACTTCCATCGTGACGCCGCGCGACACCGCGGTGGCACCGCCCTCCTCCTTCAGCGCCAGCGCATCGCGGAACGCCTTCTCCGCCTCCGCCGCTCGCCCCTGATCGAGCAGCGCCCGGCCCAGCTCGTGCATCGTAATGCCGCGCGACACCGCGGTGCCGCCGCCCTCGTCCTTTAGCTCCAGCGCTTCGCGAAACGCTGCTTCCGCATCTGCCGCCCGGCCCTGATCGCGCAGCGCGCGGCCTAGATCATCCATTGTGATGCCGCGCGAGGCCGCAGTGACGCCACCCTCTTCTGCCAGCTCCAGCGCCTTGCGGAACGCTGCCTTGAACCGCGCCGGGTATCCCGGAGGCAAGTTTATTTGAGTCAGGCTGCCGTGGCCTGACTGGCGATTTGGGCATAGTAGCGCGCTTCGGCCTCGGCGGGAGGGATATTGCCGATCGGCTCGAAGAGGCGCCGATGGTTGAACCAGTCGACCCATTCCAGGGTGGCAAACTCGACCGCCTCGATGCCGCGCCAAGGACCGCGCTGGCGGATCAGCTCGGTCTTGAACAGGCCGATCACCGTCTCGGCGAGGGCGTTGTCGTAGCTGTCTCCGACGCTGCCGACCGACGGCTCGATGCCGGCATCGGCCAGCCGCTCGGTGTAGCGGATCGAGACATACTGGCTGCCGCGATCGCTATGGTGCACCAGGCCGCCCTGCGGGAAGGGCCGCCGGTCGTAGAGCGCCTGTTCCAGGGCATCCAGAACGAAGCCGGTCTCGGCGGATCGCGACACCCGCCAGCCAACGATCCGCCGGGCAAAGGTATCGATCACGAAGGCGACATAGACGAACCCCTGCCAGGTCGCGACATAGGTGAAATCCGAGACCCACAGCGCGTTCGGGCGGGGTGCCTGGAATTGCCGGTTGACCTTGTCGCGTGGGCAGGGTGCGGCGGGATTGCTGATCGTCGTCTTCACAGTCTTGCCGCGGACGGCGCCCGAAAGCCCCATCTGCCGCATCAGCCGGGCGGTCGTGCAGCGCGCCACCGCGATCCCTTCCCGGCATAACTGTCGCCAGACTTTGCGCACGCCGTAGACCCGGAAGTTCTCCTCCCAGACCCGGCCGATCTCGGTTCGCAGAACCTTGTCACGCCGCGCTCGGGCCGGCAGGCGGGCGGGGTTGCGCCGCCGGGCGGCATGTTCGTAGTAGGTCGACGGGGCGATCGGCAGCACGTTGCAGATCGGCTCGACCCCGTAGACCGGGCGGTGATTCTCGATGAACGCGATCATGGCTTGGAACGGCGGTCGAGCTCCGCCATCGCAAAATAAGCCGACGCCTTGCGCAGGATCTCGTTGGCTTGGCGCAGTTCGCGGACTTCCCGTTCCAAGGCCTTGATCCGGGTCTGCTCCGCGCTCGTCGCACCGGCACGCAGGCCACGCTCGCGTTCGGCTTGCCGCACCCACTTGCGCAGCGTCTCCGGCGTGCAGCCGATCTTCGCCGCGATCGAGCCAATCGCTTCCCATTGCGAGGCATGATCGGGCGCATGCTCCAGCACCATCCGCACCGCTCGTTCGCGGACTTCAGGCGCATACCGAACCGATGATTTCCCCTTCTCCATCGCTCCATCCTCTCAAGGATCGGAGCCTCCGGGATACCCGGCGCGGTTCACCTCCGCCTCCGCCGCACGGCTCAGAGCGAGCAAGGGGCGCCCCAGCCACGCCTGAGCCGCCGCTGAGCCGAATTTGTCTCCAATAGCATTCAACACGTCAGCCGCTTCGCGAAGCGCCGCTTCGGCTTCCGCAAAATCACCGCGACCGCGCAGCCCCCTTCCTTCGCGTATCAGCATCGCACCCAGCTCGCGCTCGCGGCCGCTCACGCCGCGCAGCCGCTCGACTTCGCGGTGGGCCAGCTCCGGATCGGGCGCGGAACCGCTATCCGGCATCCGCCTGTCGAGAGCCATCTCAATGCTGCTCTCGATACCGTCGCGCATCCGCCCCGGTTCCGGTTCGATGCGGACAACCTGTGAGCGCACCGACCAGAGGTCGGGAGCCACATCGCGGAACAGCGGGATCACCCAGGGGGCGACGGCGATCACCAGCCGACAAGGCACGTGCCGGCGCAGCGGGTTGCGCTGCTGGTTCAAGCCTTCGAGCGCGCGCCGCCACGCCGCCCGCCACTTCGGAAACTCGTCGGCCGATTGCGGCGCCACGCCGGCCAGCCAGCACGCGCCGACCAACTCCGCGATTGGCTGCTCAAGCAATTCCGCGGCGTGCGCGCGCAACGCCTCGGGCGTCTCGGCATCGAAGGCGAGCAATTGTTTGCCGTCCTGCGCCAGCACGCGCGCAAGCTCGTTCCGGCAGAGTCGCGCACCGTCCAAATCCGGCACCACCAGCACCAGCAGCGCGAAATCCTCGGCATAATCGAGATGCTGCAGCAGGCGCTGCCACTCGCCGGCGGCGGTTGCGCCGTAGCGGCGGCTGATCGCATCACCATCGGATCGGGTCAGCAGCATTCAGCCCGCCCCGATAGCTGAGGAGCCGGACGTCTGCATGATCTCGGCCACCTCGTCACGGATCAGCGGGTGGATGTCGTACCATTCGTCGCCGTTGATGAAGTACAGCACCAGATGGCTGTCCAGAAAACGGGCGAGCCGGTTTACCGGACCCGCCTCGGTGTTGGGCAGCGCGGTGGCACGCACCTGCGCGATGTCGTTGAGCCATCGTGCATCGTCCTGCGCGATCGGCAGGTAATCGCGCCAGCCCGCATTGATGACCGCGTCGATCAGCGCGTCGCCCACCGGCAGGGACGACCCGGAGGTGGCACGCACGACGGCGTCGCGCAACAACCGCAGAAGATCGCGAAAATGGCCGCCGCAGACCTCGATTAGCCTGCCGACAAGAATTTCAGCCGCGCCGTCGTCCCCGAAAAACCGCTCTATGCCCTCGTCACCGAAGCGCCGCCTCACCATTGAATGGAATGCCTGCCAGGCTTCCTCACAGCGCGTGCGTTCCGCGTCATTGTTCCATAAGTGAACCGTCGGCAGCAGCGTGATTTGAGCCGTACCGGGGAGAATGAATTTCAGCCACGGTGGCACGGTAAACACGGCGTGAACATACCGGATCTTCAACAGATCGAGATGGATCGAGAAGATGCGCCGGACGCTGCGGATCACGTCGTCTTCGGTATCCAGCGTGCCCCTGAGCTGTTCGAGCTGATCGAAAATGAACACCACTTTCGTATCGTAACCGCGCTCCTCCCGTATTCGCCTGATCCCCTCCTCGAAAAACGAGTCCACCTAGCTTTCAGCTCGCTCAAACGGACGGCGAGGACCTTCTGCAATTCGCGGCGGAAATTTGTCGCCGATTTCAACTCGAATTTGAGATCGAGACCCGTTTTGACGCCGCCCAGAAGCTCCTGGGCAGGACTGCCGGCGTCGAGCTTGAGACCACCTTCCTTCAGGCGGATTTCGCTGTTGAGAAACGTACGAAAACGCTCCCAGAACGTCTCCTTTGTCAGGTTTCCGCCGAGTTTCTCCTGCAGCGCATCGCTGAAGGCGCCGGCCAGAGCCATCAAAAGATCGCTGATCTCAATCGGCTCGGCAGCATTCACGTATTCCAGCGCATCGGCATAAAGAACGACGAAGCCTTCTTCTTCCAGTTCCTGCCGCAACCGGAACAGCTCGGTGGTCTTGCCCGAACCGCGGAAGCCGGAAAAAAGCCGGATGCTTTCAGCTCCGTCAAAGAATACGCAGACTATATAATCCGGCGTCGGGTGGAGAACCAGTTCGCCCGCTCAGCCCCGCTTCGGCTCGCGGCTGAGGCCCTGTTTCTTGAGGGCGGCGAGGTAGTCGCGCCAGCGCCTGTCGTGCTCGACGCCGAGCCGGTAGAGGTAATCCCAGGAAAAAATCCCGGTGTCGTGCAGATCGTCGAACTTGATGCGCACGGCGTAATTGCCGACCGGCTCCAGATCGAGAATGCCGACATGGGCGCGCTCGGCGACGATGCGCTTTTCGCCGGGGCCGTGCCCCTGCACCTCGGCCGACGGGCTCTCGACGCGCAGATACTCGGCCGGCAGGCTGAAGCGCTTGCCGTCGTCGAATTCGACATCGAGCCGCTTTTCGGCGCGCTTCAGCCGCAATTCGACCGGCCAGGGCCCTTTCTCACTCACGCTGGCTGCTCAGGGCTCGCTCGGCGGCGGCAGGCGCGCCTGGCTCCTTTCTCGCCGTCACGCAGCGGCCGCGCCTCGTCCACCAGCATGATCGGGATGCCGTCGCGGATCGGATAGGCGAGCCCGGCCTCCTCGCTGATCAGCTCCTGCGCGGCGCGGTCATAGCGCAGCAGCCCCTTGGTCAGCGGACAAACCAGGATTTCGAGAAGCTTCGGATCGATGTCGGTGGGCTGTTCCATCGCCGCTCCGCTTGTTGCCGGGCCGCGCCGCCTCGCTGCAAGCGGCCGCGTCAGTGCCGGGTGCCGCTGTCCTCGTCGCCGGTTACCGGCTGGATCGCCGCCATCTCGACGAGGCCGATCAGCAGCGCCGCGCGCTGTTCGAGGTCGGCCGCTTCGAGCAGAGCCTGCTTCTCGTTCGGCGCGAACGGACAGGCGATCGCGATCGAGGCGATCAGCTGCTCGACCGGGGCCTTCTCGATCGCGCTCCAATCGGCGGAAAGCTGCCGCTGACCGAAAAAATTCTTCAGGCCGCGGATAAGGCGGGCGCGGTCGAATTGCGGCGCATCGGGAATCTCACGGTCCCGCTCGAACGGCTTCCAATCCGGGATCACGCGGCGGTACCCGCTCAGCAGCGGCAACTCCTCGACGATGCGGAACCGCGAAACGCCGGTCAGCGTGATCAGGAAGCGCCCGTCATCGGTCTCGGCGAACTGCGTGATGCGCCCGGCGCAGCCGACCGGGTAGACCGGCGGGTTCATTCCGCCGATACTGCTGCTCTCCCGGCGGGTCGCGCGGCTGGATCATGCCGATCAGGCGCTCGCCGCCGAGCGCGTCGCGGGTCATCGCGAGATAGCGCGGCTCGAAGATATTGAGCGGCAGCCTCGCCCGCGGCAGCAGCAGCACCCCGGTGAGCGGAAAGATCGGCAGAACCTCCGGCATGGCCGGGCGCTGCACGCGCTCCTCTCCGGTCTCTTGCGATTCGCTCATCCGGCGCCGACCCTTCCTGGCCATTGGCCTCCCGGCAATCGGGATCACGAGAACATCAAAGACGACAGCCGCCGCCGCGCGCTCAATGTCAGCGGATCGGTCGGCCCCATCGCCTCGAAAAACTTGACGAGCTGCTTGCGCGCCGCCTGCTCGTTCCACTCGCGGTCGCGCTTGAACAGGGTCAGCAGTTCGTCGACCGCTTCCTCGCGCTGACCGGCGCCGAACAGCGCGGTCGCCAGCTCGAAGCGCGCCTCGTGGTCGTCCGGATCCTGCTCGACGCGGGCGCGCAGCTTGCCGGCCGAGCCCATCGCCTTCTGCGCCTGCTCGGCCAGTTCGAGGGCCGAGCGCGCCGCGGCGATTTCGGGGTTGCGCTCGATGTCCTTTGGCACGCCGTCGAGGATCTGCCGGGCCTCGTCGAGTTCGCCGCGCCCGACCATCGCGCGCGCCAGCCCGGCGAGCGCCTCGGCATTATCGGGTTCGTGCTGGATGACCTGCGAATAGATCGCCGCGGCGGTGCCGTGATCGCCGCTCTGCACGGCCGCCTTGGCCATCGCCATGGCCTCCTCGACCGGCGACGGCCCGCCGCGCCCGCCGCCCAATCGCTGGACGAACTGCTTGATCTGGCTCTCCGGCACGGCGCCGACGAAGCCGTCGACCGGACGCCCGTCCTTGAAGGCGTAGACCGCCGGGATCGACTGGATGCGCATCTGCGTGCGATTTCGGGGTTCTCGTCGATGTTCAGCTTGACCATGCGCACGGCGCCGTTGGCGGCGCGCACGACCTTTTCGAGGATCGGCCCGAGCTGCTTGCAGGGACCGCACCACGGCGCCCAGAAATCGACGATGACCGGCTGATCGAACGAGGCGTCGACGACCTCGGCCATGAAGCTGGCCGTCGACACGTCCTTGACAAGCGCCGCGCCCTCGGCGGCTCCGCCGCCAATCAAGGGTTCATTCGCCATGCAATTTTCTCCCCGGAATTCCATCGGAAACATGGCGGCGGCGCGGCGCGATGACAAGCGTCGTCAGGGCCTAATCGGCGCGCCTGCAGCGCGACGGAGCCCCGGCATGCGCGAAGCAGCGCTCGAGCGATCAGCGGTCCGGCGCCAATTCCTCCAGATCGACGATGCGGGGACGGTGGCCGCAGGCATCTATGAAGAGCAGCAGATCGCCCGGCGCGATCGCGGTGGTACGGTCGTTGATCAGCGGGTGGTAGTTGAGCGGCTCGTGCTCCAGCATGCCTTTGTCGAGCACGACCGCGACCTGGTGCGCCGTATCGTTCGCGAGCGCGAACGGCGTGACGCTGCCCGGCGCGACCCCGAGCACCTCCCGCAACAGCTCGGGGCTGCCGAACGAGAAACGCGGCGCGCCGAGCCTGTCGGCCAAGCGCTTCAGATCGATGCGGCGTTCCTCAAGCGCAACGACGAGCCACAGCCCGCCCTTCCGGTCCTTCAGGAACAGGCTCTTGCAATGCCCGCCCGGCAGGCTGCCGCGCAGCGCCGCCGCCTCGGCGACCGTAAAGACCGGCGGATGCGTGTAGGTCCGGTGCGGTATGCCAAGCGCGTCGAGCCGGGCGAACAGCTGATCGGGGGTCATCAGGAGATTGATCGTCGGCGGCGGCATGACGGGACGATGCGGCGCGTCACTGGCTATGGCAAGCCTGCGCGTTGAACCGGGAACTTGCGGGGCCGAAAGGAGCAACGGCGACCCGAGAATGGCCGGCGTTATTTGCGTCCGGGCGCACGTCACGCGCACATAATGCGGCTGAGCCAAATTCCCGGTTGCATCGGCCCCCTCGTCCTGTTGTCGTGCGTTCAACCGGTCCGCGAAAGGGAGAGCGGATTGATGCGGGTTTATCGACTGGCTTGCCGTATCCTGTTCGCGCTTGGGGCGGGCGCGCCGCTGCTGGCAGGCTCGGCGGCTCCGGTTCGCGCGCAGCTCGGCGCCATCGGCGGGCCGACCGGTCCGGCTATCGAGGCGCTGCCGCCGCAGAGCGGCAGACCGAGCGCGCTCGACGAGCGGGGACGCGCGGAAAACGCTCTCGTCGCGGGTGATTGGCTGCTGTATCCGACCGCTTTCGCCGGCGGCATTTACGACTCCAATCCCGCCCAGAGTCGCGCAGAACCCGCAAGCGAGCGGCGGCATCCGCCTTGTCCCGGCGATTCTGGCCGAAAGAACGGCCGCCATCAGCAAGACCAGCCTTTACGCGATGACCGATGCCCGCGTGTATGCGATCGGAGAAACGCAGGGCGTTGATGCCGTCGCGGCCCGGCTCGGCGCAATCGAGGATTACGAGCCGGCCGACAGCTGGGTCCTTCATGCGCAAGGCGACTACACGCGTCAGCGCGATGTCTTCAGCACGCTGGGCGTTACTCACAGCCTGTCGTCGCTCAACCCCACCGGCGTCGGCGTCGTGCCGACGCAGCAGCCGACCACCTACAACCAGTTCACCGGCACCGGATCAGTGCTGAAACGGTTCAGCAACGCGTTCGTCAGTCTCGGGGGCTCGACGGTCGGCATCCTCTACAACCAGCCGAGCGGTACCGTGCCGCCGCCCAGCGGCGTCATCTTTACGGCAGTCACGCGCGGCGGGATATGGGTTACTCCCGATATCTATACCTACGTGTCCGGCGCGGTCGACAAGCGCAATTGGGATACCTCCATCGTTGAATTCCTCGGGGTTTCGCACGCTTGTCGGTCTCGGCTCGGATCAGATCGGGCTGTTTCGCGGCGAGATCTACGGGGGCTATCAGCAGGAGAGCTTCGATTCGGGGGCGATCGGTACGGTCGGCGGCTCGGCATATGGCGGCCACCTCGAATATTTCCCCGATTCCGAAGCTGACGCTGCGGGCCGGCGCCGACCGAACGATCGGGGCGTCGCTGCTCGGGGCAGCCCCGGCGACCTCGGTAGGAACCGCTTCGCTCGTCACGAGCTTGCTTGGACAGATCGTTTATGCCCCGTTCCCGGAATGGGAGTGGAGCGGGCGCGGCGGCTATGTGCGGGCAGCCTACATCGATACGTCGCAGCGCGATAATGGCTGGACATTGGGCACGACGCTCACCTACAGCATTTGGCAAAGCTTCGGGCTATCCCTCGACTACCAGCACCTTGCGCTGAACTCGAACGTGCCGGATCAGGGCTTCACCCGTGATGTCGTTACCTTCGGCATCTCCTACAAATACTGATCTGTCCCCGGCGGCATTTGAGACCGGCGGCGCTCACCGTAGCCGCCGCAGTGCAAACCACGGTTGCGGCGCGCCGAACCGGCAGCCGTCGAGTATTCGATCTTCTGGCTGTTTGTCGCCGGGCTTGCCTGGGTTCCGTTCTGGCATGGCAGCAACGAGCCGATCGCCTGGGGCATCAACGCGATGCTCTTCCCCGGACTCGCGGTTTTGTACGAGGCGGGCCTGATGCTGCGCGCGCAAACCGCATCCGGTCGGACTTCGGAACATCCTGCTCCCGGCGTCGCTGTTTCTGGCGCTCGTGCTGTGGATCGGGTTGCAGAACGCAACGGACCTGTTCGCCGATGCCGCCAACCCAGCCTGGAAGATGGCTGGCGAAGTCGTCGGGTCGACGCTGGCCGGCAGCATCAGCGTCAATCGCGATCTGACCGCGGCGGCCCTGCTTCGCCTGATCACCGGCGCCAGCGTGTTCTGGCTCGCGCTGCAGCTCTGCCGTGACGCAGGCCGCGCCCGGGCTCTCGTCGGGGCACTCGCGCTGATTGGCGCGGCGTATGCCGCTTATGGGCTGATCGCGGCGAAAACCGGCTGGCTTCGGATGCCGGACATGCCGCAAGGCGGCGCCGTGTCGGCGACGTTTATCAACCCCGATTCCTATGCCGCCTTTGCCGGGATTGGGTTCCTCGCAACGATCGAAATTTTCTTCCGGATCTGTCGACGTTACGGGATCGGCGTCTGGAGCACTCCCCGGCAGCAGGTGGCGGCGTTGATCGAGATGATCGGCCGCGCCGGTGCGCCGGTTCTGGCCGGCGGCTTCCTGATCCTGGCCGCGCTTCTTCTCACGGGGTCACGCGGCGGTATCGCCGCAACCGGGCTCGCGGTTGTCGCGTTGGTCCTGATCGCCCGGCGCAACGGCGCCAGACGCAACCCGGTCTCGTGGCCCGTGCTGCTCCTCGGGCTCGTCTTCATCGGAGGAACCGTGCTCCTGTTCAGCACGGCTCTTGCCGACAAACTCGCCCGCGCCGGTTTCGTCGATCCCAACCGGCTCGCGGCCTATCGCCTGACGTTGCAGTCGATCGCCGATCGGCCCTGGTTCGGCTGGGGCTACGGCACGTTCGTCGATGTGTTTCCGATGTATCGCGATGGCTCGATCGCCGGGTCCGGGACATGGAGTCAGGCGCACAATACCTATCTCGAAGCGATGCAAGGGCTTGGGGATCGTCTTCGGGTCGATCTTCGTCGCGCTTGTCATGCTCCTTGTCTTTCGTTGCTTAAGAGGCGCCAAGGCGCGCCGCGAGAACGCCATGGTGCCGAGTCTCGCGGTCGCCGCCGCTATTCTCGTCGGCGCCCACGCGGCTATCGATTTCAGCCTGCAAATTCAAGCCGTTGCGTTGACCTTCGCGGCGCTGCTCGGCGCCGGCCTCGCGCAAGCGGAAAGCTCAAGGGTTTCTCTCGAGGACGGATCGGCAGGCCCGGCGGACGGCGCCGTTGCGCAGCCGGCATCGATACGCGCGGGGCTGGCAGACGCGGTTGACGGCCCTCGTGGTCTCGGCGTTGTGCGGATACGCGGCGTTGCAGGGATTCGATCTCGCGCGTCTCCGCGGCGCGGGCGCCGGACAGTGAGCAGAGACGGCCCGCTCGCTCACCGACGGAACGGCCGGCGAGGTCGGCACGAAGTTGGCTTGGCATTCCGGGTCTCGGCCGCTCGGCGTTCGATCTTCCATTGGCGCAAATCGCCTCGATCGATCCTGAAACGGGAGAGCAACGGGAGGCTGAACTCAACGCCGTTTTAGCCGCGCGGCCGCTTTCGTCGCAGGCCTGGCTGTCGCTTGCCATTTTCCGGCTGGTCGCTCGCGAACAGCCGGCAAGCATTGTCGCGGCGTTGCGGCTGTCCTGGGTGACCGGGCCGAACGAGAGCAGCGTGCTTTGGCAGCGCGGCGTTTTCGGCTTGGCCCTGTGGGATTTTCTGCCGGCCGACGCGCGCGAACGGACGACGCGAGACCTGGCCCGCGCTATACGCGAAGACCTTGTCACCGATCGTCAGGCGACGGCGGTTACCGGCATGTTCGGCACCAAATCGGCTGATACGCGGGCGCAGATACGCGCTCTGCTCGAAAGACAGGGCCTGCGACCGGCCGATCTCGCGCGCATCGGCTTGCCGGCCGAGTGATCCGGGCGTCGCCGGCTCGCCCGCTCGTGCGAACCGCCCCCAAACTCTTTGCTTCAAACGGGAAAGGCCGGTATCGTTCGAGCAACGCCTTCTGATCCTTCAGCGGCTTTGCGGATGATGAAAACGGGAAGAAGGCCACCCGCCTGGCGGCGGACCGGCGCCGCAACGATGGCGGCTCTTTTTGCCTGTATGCTGCTTGCCGATGCCGCACCCGGCGCCGGGATCGGGTCTCCGGTGATCGTCGTAAACAACGTCACCGGCAGTCTCAAATCACAAGAACCCCGAGAATTGCGTGTCGGCGTCGACGTGTTTGCCGACGAAATCGTCAAGACCGCCGCGAAAAGCGTCGCCCGCATTGTTTTCGAGGATCAAACAAAGCTCGAAATCGGCCCCTTGTCCGAGGTGGTGCTCGACCGCTTCGTCTATGATCCGAACCGGTCGGACTCCGAAGTGGCGGTTTCGATCGCCAAAGGGATAGCCCGTTTTACGACTGGCGTGCTGCGGCACGATAGCTACACGATCAAGACGCCGACGGCGACGATCGGGGTTCGCGGAACCGTCCTGAGCCTGCGCACTGACGAGCGCGGAACCTGGGTTTATGTCGCGGACGGCTCGGTGACGGTCGCGGCGAACGGGGTCACGGTCGTGGTCAATGCCGGGCAAGCGACATCTGTTCCGATCGGCGGAATACCGTCCCCGCCAGCAGACGCTCCCTCGCCTCCATCCGACATTACCGCGATGCAGGCTCTGCTGTGGGATGCGACAACACCCGGAATAATCACGTCGCTGACAACACTCGGTACCGGCACCCCGGTCGTGATCCAGAACAACTGTGTCAGCCAAAGCAGCAGCACATGCAATTAGACTGAGGTCGCTGCTCACGTATCCCTCGTGCCGATGAATGCGCTCGCTTTTCTTCGCCGAGGCGGGTTGTATCTGCTGCCCATTTCGATCCTGCTGCTGGCGGTCGCGGCGCGCATCGCTGCTCCGGACCTCCTCGATCGCGGGGCGCTGGTCGTCTTTGACCTTTATCAGCGGGCGGCGCCGCGCGAGACCGGCAACCTGCCGATCCGCATCGTCGACATCGATGATTCGAGCCTGAAAGAGCTTGGACAATGGCCTTGGCCGCGCGGCATGATCGCCAGGCTGATCGATCGTTTGCGCGAGGCCGGCGCGTCGGTTATCGGGTTCGACATCGATTTTGCCGAACCGGATCGCACCTCGCCGCGCATGCTGGTGCCGTTGCTGGCGCAGAACGGCCTGTCCTCCGAGGATACAGCCAAGCTGCTGGCGAGCGTTCCGGATCCCGATGACAATCTGGCCAGGACGATGCGCAGCGATGCCGGTCGTCACCGGGTTCATCCTGAGCGATCGGGGAAGCGAGCGCCCACCCGCCGAGAAGGCGGGCTTCGCGTTTATCGGCAACGACCCGCTCAGTCGTGTCGCGAGTTTTTCGCGGGCGATCCCGAACCTTCCCGAGTTCGAGGCGGCCGCGGCCGGAAACGGCTTTCTCAATCAGTACCTCGATTGGGACAACGTGGTCCGGCGTGTCCCGCTCGTCCTGAAGCTCGGCGACAAACCCTACCCGTCGCTGGTCGCCGAAATGCTTCGGATCGCGGCCGAGGCGCACAGCTATGTCGGCCGCGGCGCCGGCGCTCAGGCCCAGACGAGCTTCGGCGCCAATACCGGGATGACCGACCTGCGCATCGGTCCGCTGATCGTCCCGACCGATGCCGCCGGCCGGGTTGCCGTCCATTTCGCGCCGCCGCCGCCCGATTTGTATGTCTCGGCGAAAGACATACTGGCCGGCACTTTCGATCGTTCGTTGATCGACGGCAACATCGTCCTGGTCGGGACGTCGGCGACCGGGGTGATCAACGATCGCCAGGCGACGCCGCTCGCCCCGAACGTTCCGGGGGTCGAGGTCCACGCGCAACTGATCGAACAGATCCTGCGGGGCGACTATCTCGTCCGCCCGGATTGGGCGATCGGAGCGGAAACCTTGTTTGCGCTGCTGGTCGGCGCCGGGCTGATCTGGCTGCTGCCGCGGATCGGCGCGCTGCCCAGCGCGGCGGTGGGGCTGTTCGCGGTCACCGCGGCCGTAGCGGCCTCCTGGCTTGCGTATCAAAAGGCAAATCTGCTGATCGACCCGGTATACCCAAGCCTGGTGTTGATCGTCGTTTATATCGTCGCGTCTCTGCTCGGCTATCTGCGGACCGAGACGCAGCAGCGTGAAATCCGCCACGCCTTTTCTCGCTATATGTCTCCACATTATGTGGCCGAGCTCGCACGCCATCCGGAAAAGCTCTCCCTCGGCGGCGAAATGCGGGTCATGACGATCATGTTCTGCGACATCAGGGGCTTTACCACCCGCGCGGAAGGTATGGATGCGCAGACCCTGACCCATTTCATGAATCAGTTTTTGTCGCCGATGACGGAGATCATCACGCAGCATAAGGGCACAATCGATAAGTATATCGGCGACTGCATCATGGCATTCTGGAACGCGCCGCTGGACGATCCCGATCATGCCAAGAACGCGGTGCAGGCGGTCCAGGAAATGCGTCGCGCGCTTGTCGATCTGAATCGGCAATGGGAAGCCGAAGCAGCCGACGCTGGCAAGAAGTTCTCCCCGGTACAAATCGGCATCGGCCTCAACACCGGCGAATGCGTTGTCGGCAATTTCGGGTCAATGCAGCGCTTCGATTACTCGCTGCTGGGCGATCCGGTGAACCTTGCTTCGCGGCTCGAAGGACTCGGCAAGGTGTACGGCATCGACTTCATCATCGGCGAGGACACCGCCGCCCGGCTCAACGACCCCGATCTGATTGAGGTCGATGTCGTGTCCGTCAAGGGCAAGTCCCAAGCCAGCCGCATCTATACGATCCCACCGGAACAGGTCGCCGCGCACGACGCGCTTCAGCAGCATCAAGCCTTGCTGTCCGCATACCGGCACCAGGAATGGAGCACGGCGTTGAGCTTGCTGAACAGCGGCAGTCTGGCCGTACTGCGGCACCTGACCCCGGTTTACGACCTTTACAAACAGCGGATCGCGCAGTTCCAGATCGAACCGCCGCCGGCGAATTGGGATGGCGTGTTTGCGGCACAGGAGAAATAGCCATACCAGATCGCGTCCGCTGCCGCCCCGCAAGGGCATTTAATCGCTATCCGCAAAGCTACTACAGAGTGCTGATCCAATAAGATGACACCGCTTTCGCGATAGCGCCCGGCGGCCAGGGCGCACGGAGACAGGCCTGCAATCTTCTTTCAGCTCGAAGAAAACCAGCTGTTCAGGGCAGCATTATTGAGCGAAGTTATACTGGATTAGTAGGGCCAGCCCCACGGACCCCAATCCCACTCCTCCTGGTTCATGATCGCCGCCATCTGGGCTTCATTGGCGAGTTGCTTCTGAAACATCTCTTGCTTATAGACGTCCCAGTTCTGTTGGTTACCGAAATAAACGCATCTGCAATTGAGCGGGTCGGCATAAAGGTAAACCGGATTGCCGTTCCTGACCTTCATGACAAATTTATTCGGCGGAAGCCGCTTCATAGCCGCCAGCCGGTGCGGCGAGTCCGCCGGTCTGACCTGAAACCCGGCAGCTGCTAGCAGGTCTTCCTTCTGCGCCGCCTGTTGTTGCGGGCTTTCGCACCCGAAAAGGCCAGCGGAAACAGTGGCGACGACGCAAAAGACCACGAACTTTTTCACCACACCCCCCTTTAGCTTAGCGCTACACGTCTGTCTTCCATAGCCGACATTCCCAGATTGCGGAGGCTTTGACGGCAATGTTCCGCCCAATCGGCGCGAGCGGCAACGAAATTCGGGTTGGCGGCTGCCTTCAAAGGCGCTCGAAATCCCCTCGTCATCCGGCGAATGCTGGTTCAGGTCTCACGTGAAACGATAGTATCGCCGATCACCAGCATGTCCATCCTGGTGCGCAGAAAACAGTCGAGCGCCTCGTCTGGGCGGCAGACGATGGGTTCGTTTTCGTTGAACGACGTGTTGAGAACGAGCGGTATTCCGGTCAGATCGCGGAACGATTCGATCAATCGATAATAGCGCGGATTCGTGTGACGATAGACGGTCTGCAGACGGCCGGACCCGTCGATATGAGTAACCGCCGGAATTTGCGATCGTTTTTCCTCGCGGATCTGGAACACCTGCGCCATGAAAGGAACGGCGTCGTCCTCCTCGAACCATTCGGCGACCGCGTCATCGAGAACCGATGGGGCAAACGGCCGGAAGCTTTCGCGGCGCTTGATCTTGGCATTCAGTACGTCCCTGATGTCGCCGCGGCGCGGATCGCAGAGGATCGAGCGGTTGCCGAGCGCGCGCGGCCCCCACTCCATCCGCCCTTGAAACCAGCCGACGACTTTTCCGTCCGCGACCGCCGTCGCGGCGCGCCGGCAGAGTTCGGCCTCATCTGCGACCCGGTCCACAACGCAGCCGGGCATGTCCTCGCGTCGTGCTTCGATCAGGCGCGATGATTTCCGAGTTGTCGAATGCCGGCCCCCAATAGGCATGGTCCATCACAAAACGAGCGAGCGCCGCCGAGTTTGTGCCATACCGTGTACGCCGCGCCGATCGCACCGCCGGCATCGCCCGCGGCGGCCTGTACGTAAACGCGTCGAAACGGCGTCATCCGGCGGATCTTGCCGTTCGCGACCGAGTTCATCGCACAGCCGCCGGCCAGCGCGATATCGGTCAATTTGTAGCGTTCCTGCAGCGCGCCGATCAGGTTGAAGAACGCTTCTTCGTACATCGCCTGCACCGACCTCGCGATGTCGCGATGGCGTCCTTCGAGCGGGTCCTCCGCTCGCCGGCGCGGCCCCAGCAACTCTTCCAACGCCGGTGTGAACAAATCGCTGGTCGGCGGCGCCGTGTCTTCCCACTGATACGACAATTCTTCGGTATGATGGCGGAAATAGCGCAGATCGAGCTCGAACAATCCGCCCGGCTTCAGACGCACGAGCCGGCGCAGAGAGTCGAGATAAACCGGGCTGCCATATGGCGCCAGGCCCATCACCTTGTACTCGTCGCCGTAGTGCGGGAACCCGAGATAGCGCGTCATAGCCTCGTAAAAAATGCCGAGCGAGTGCGGGAAAAGAATTCTTCCGTCGAGCTTGATCTCGGTCCCGCTGCCGACGCCCCACGCCGCGCTGGCGAAATCGCCGAATCCGTCGAGTGAAACGACGACCGCTTCGGCGAATGGGGAAACGTGAAACGCCGAGGAGAGGTGCGCGGCATGATGCTCGACGTGATGCAATGCTGCCCGCAGCCTGGTCGCCCGGAAACAAGGCGGCGAGACGATCGGGAAGCTGTTCGCGGGCGCGCCGGTTCCTTATTCGCTCGAGTACAAGCCTGAGGGCTGGGACGCGCGGTCACCAGGTAGGCCAGCTTACGCGGCAGCTGTGCCGCGCTGTTCTGGTTGACCGCGACGTGGTCGATATCGCCGAGGCTCAGCCCGCATTCACGCAGACAATACGCGATCGCCTGCGACGGAAACCCGGCCCAATGCTTGACCCGGCGAAACCGCTCTTCCTCCGCCGCCGCGACGAGCTTGCCGTCGCGCACGATGCAGGCCGCGCTGTCGGCGTGGAACGCATTCAGCCCGAGAATGATCATCGGCCCCCTGCCCTGCTCGCGCGTTCGAGCCGGGTTCTCGTCGCCGGGGATCGCTGTCGCTCTGGCGCAAACCGGAGCCGCTCGCGGGCGCATCGGCTGGGTCACGGGCGCGCCGGCATCGGCGATCGATGATTTCGAGCGCCAGCAATGTCTCGGCAAACAGCCGCTGCAGCGCGTAGTACCATCCGGGCCAGCCGTCGAGGATGCAGCCTTTGACAAAGAGCACGTAAAGCAGCACGGCGAGCGGCGCCGGCCAGGCCATCAGCCGGATGCGATCCGCTCGCGCCAGCGGCCGCCCGGCGCGTCCGGCGCCATCGAGGAGATACTCGGCTTCATCGGCGGCATAATGCTGCTGCGAGGCCAGCCAGCGCGACAGCTTCTTTCGGTCGTCGTGATAAATGACGCCGCGCAACGGCAAGACATCGCCATCGACGCAGACCCTGTGTGCATGCCCTTCCTGGCGATAGAAGCCGCGATCCCTGCGATAGAGCACGGTTCTCGGCGGGTACAACGTTCCGCGCAGCGGACGGCCGTGAATGCGATAGACGAACCCGGCGCGATAACCGGCGGTGGTCTCGCCCGGCACGAGCGTCCGTAATTCGTCGACCAATTCCTCGCTCAGCTCGTAATCGGCGTCGAGCGACAGGACCCACGGGCTCTCGACCTGCGCCAGACCGAAATTGCATTGCCCGGCGAAATCGACGAATTCATGCACGAATACCGCAACCCGCGGATCGCGGCGGAGAATATCGAGCGTACCGTCGGTACTGAAGCTGTCGATCACGACGATGCGCTTCGCCCAGGCTAGCCGGGCGAGCGTGCGCTCGATATTGGGCAGCTCGTTATAGGTGAGGATCAGCGGCGTGATCTGATCGAGCATCGAGCAGGCGCGGGTTCGGCACAACGTTGCAGGAGCGGCGGCGCGTCGGTCAATCCAGCCGGACGCTCGGCGGCTGCTCGGCGCGGCCGACCAGCCATGAGTACAGCTCGGCCATATCGCAGGCGACGCGATCCCACGAAAAATCGCGCGCCATCCACGCCCGCCCTTTGACTGCCCATTTCGCGCAATACCGGGCGCGGCATCGCCATCGCGGCCGCCAATGTCGCGGCCAGCGCCACCGGCGCCGGTTCGACCCACCAGCCGCAGCCTTCGCTCTCGACCCGGCTCCACGGTGTGCCGGTCGTCGCGATCACCGGCGTACCGGCGGCGAGAGCCTCCGCAACTGTCAGGCCGAAATTCTCGTTCAGACTCGGCAACACGAAGAGATCGGCGGCGCGGTAGGCATCCCATTTCGCGGCGCCATAGACCGGTTCGCCGAACGAGACGCGGCCGAGGCCGAGGGTGCGCGCTGTCGTGCGCAGCTCGCGGATGTAGCGCTCTTCGCCGGGTCCGACCAGCGACGAGCCGCCAACCGGGACAGGCCGGCTCGACCTTGGCCCAGGCTTGCAACAGCGTCTCGAGCCCCTTCTTCGGGTGCATGCGGCCCAGCGACAGCACGACCCGCTCGCCGAGCGGTGACGCCGAGCCCGTCGGGAACCGGCCGTCCGGTATGTCGATCCCGTTCGGGATGACCGCGATCGGATGGCGCAGTCCGAACGCCCGCAGCTCGGCGTATTCCTGGCCGCTCGTGGCGTGGATGCAGGCCGCGCGGCGCATGACGGGACCTTGCAGCAGCTTCCAGAACACCCGCTTTTTTGCCCGGGAAAATGCCAGCGCCGGCGGGCTCAACATGCCGCGCGGCGAGACGACGAACGGCTTGCCGGCGGCGGCGGCGGCCCACCCCGCCTGCAGGTTCGGCGACAGCCACAAGCCATGGTCGTGAACCACATCGGCGGCGGCAACGGCCTCTTTCAGAGCGGCGGAAAATGCCGCCGAGAGGCGCGCCGCGCGCAGACCGGGAACGCCCGCCAAGTCCTGCGCAAAGCGCCGGTCGGGATAGCCCCTGTGCGACGTGTCGCAGGGCGGGTCGCGCCCGGCGGCAACCGACAGCAGGACCGGTTCGGCTCCCGCCGCGGCGAGTGCTTCGCAGAGCCTCGGCACGCTGTAGGAGGGTCCGCCCTGCGCCGGATCGAGCCCCGCGATCACATGCACGGAGCGAAGCGGGCGGCCGGGGTTTTGCATGACTTGCCGCATCGGCCCCGCTTTCGCTCAGGGTCGCGGTGATCTGCGGTTCGGGAGACGTCGGTCGGCGCGGCGCGGCACGCCCGAAGACCCCGGAATAAAGCAGCGCGACCGCCGCCGAGAATGGCTCCGACAAACGCCACCAGGATTTCGAGCAGATTCCCGCCCGGCTGCAGCAGGCTGAGACCCGGCATCGCACGCAGCAGCACGCCGGCCAGATCGCCGGCGGCGAACGCGCGCATGATGCCGATATCGAGCCGCATCAGCAGAAATCCCAGCCCGGCGAACCCGGCCAGAACACCCGGAATCCCGAAGTTCACATAAAATTCGAGGACTTGCCCGGCGCCGACGCTTGTCCCTTCCTCGAACGGGATCCCGGTATACTCGGTGACCAGCGATACCGCCGCCGCCCACGGCCGGCTTGTCGGGCCACAAAACACGCGGAACAAATCCCCATAGCGGGACCGTGCCGCCGTAAGCGAAATCGTAGAACCCGGCCTGATGTCCGGCGACCGCCGCGCCGACCAATGCGTTCTGGTTAAGCCGGTCATCGAGCGCGGCGAGATGCGCGTCCGATGACAGGTCCAGCAGCTGGAAATCCGTGATAATCCGCGAAACCTGTTCGATGCGATCCAAGAAGCTCGCCTGCTCGTACCAGACGACATCCCGGATTGCCTCGCGCTGGCCCATATAGGTCACGAACAGCGAAAGCCCGAGGATAGACCAGCAGCGGCGAGGCGAGATAGATCCACAGGCGGCGGCGCGCCACGACGTAACAGAAGGCTAGGATGACGAGAACCCAATGAATGCCGTAGGCGAGGAATCCCTCGGCGACGAGCGACGTCAGCGGCAGCAGCGGGAGAAGTCCGAGAGCGAGGAGCCGTGCGGCGCGCGTCGGCGGGTGAACCGGTCTGATACAACAGCATCCAGAACCCCAGGATCACCAGGTTCTGGAAGCGACGACACGATAGCGGTTGCCGACGCCAGCCGGCCGAACACAAAAGACAGCAGCAGATAAGAGCCGGCGCCGATCGCCAGCGCGCGCCAGCCCGCGCGGTCGAACCCGGGTTCGGCGACTGCGGCACGCCGTCGGGCGGCGCCCGGTCGAGCATACGAGCAGCCGCGGCGCCGGCCAACGAACGCCGCCATCCCGGCCAGCGTCACCTCGAAGCCCAGGCTCGTCTCGGCGAATTCGTAGAGTGCCGGGTCGGCGCCGAGAAAGGCGAGGACGCCGGGAACGTGGATCAGCGACAGAGCGAGGAAATAGGCCAGCGTGAGCGCTCCGCCGCGGCCCGGCGGTCCGATCGCAAGCCCCAGCAGAGCGACCAGAAGCCCGATCCACAGGATCAAAAGATCGGTCATTTCATTGCGCCGGCTTTGTGCGACAGCAGTTCGGCGTTGTACCGGCGGGCGTACGCGGCCCAGCTCAGCCTTTGCCGCTCGTCATCGCCGAGCGGCGGGAGCGCGTCGCCGCCGCGCAGCCGGTCCCGCCAGCCGCGAATAGCCTCTGCGAGCGCCATCGGCGTCACCTGCCGGCACGACCGTGATGCGTGAGGCGAAACCCGGCATCTCGGCCAGATCGCCGCCGCCGGTGTGATCGGTGCAGATGACCGGCAACCCGCTCGCCAATGCCTGCGACAGGACCATGCCGAACCCGTCCTGTCGCGATGCCAGCACGAACAGATCGGCCGCGGCGTAGAAATGCTTCAACGCTGGACTGCGCGACCGGATCGTGATGCGCGAAGCGCTCGGGAAAATTCGGGAAACGGCAAATCCCCGATCGCGCCGACATGCGTCAACCGCACGCCGTCGATGCTGCGTACCGCGGCCTCCAGCAAGTCGCATCCCTTCTGCAGAGACCATGTCCCAACGTAGAGAAGCGCGATCGACTCACCGATCGTCCTTCGAGCCTCTCGCCGGAAACATGCCAAGGTCGACACCGTACGGGTTGCGAAACAGTTTGGACCGCAAATCAGGCACCGTCGCGAAACTTTCCTCGGCATGAACCGATGGAACGACGATCCTGTCGGCCATCTCGTATCCGGCGAGCTCGCGCCGCACGGTGAAACGGCTCGGCTGCTCGGCACCGTCGATCTCGGCGAGAATGCGCAGTTGCGACAGTATGTGCCGGCTGCCGCGCTCGAGCCAGATTCTCGCGCCATAGCGCCATCGGGCGAAGCGCGCCGCCTCCAGGTAAATCCCGGACATGCAGATGAAGACATCGCATCGGCGCAGTCGCAGGATCGCGGCATAGTTCAGGGCGGCGTACATCATCCGCTCGCGCAATCGCGGCAGAAATCCGGGGGCGAGACGCTGCCATGCGAGCGCCGGCATGGCGAACGGCAGCAGCGACACAACGCATTCGGCGGGAAGCGCGAAAGAGCGGGCGCGCGCCTTGCGGCACGATAGGAGTAGAACCTGACGCGGTGCCCGAGACGCATGCAGCTCGCGCGCGAGATCGAGCACATGGAAGCGGCCGGCGGCTGCTATGGCGATCCTGAGCGCTGTCGCCGGCGTGCCGTGCCGGCTCATGACGCCGGTTCCGGGATCGGCCCGGCTCGCTACCGCCAGCATCGCGTTCAGCCGGTCGCGATAGGTGTGCCCGCCGGCAACGATGCATTGTCGAGCCGCCGCCGACAAGCGGGCGCGTTCGGCTTCGTCGGCGAGCAATGCACGGGCCCTGATGACGGCGTCCTCGGGAGTTCGGAAGTAGACGACCGCCTGTCCGTCCGGCCCGAATATCTGCCGGTGCTCCGCGGTGTCTTCGGCCAGCATAACGCCGCCCAGCGCCGCGATCTCGAAGCTGCGCATGACATGCCCGTCACGGTTGGCGCGCCGCACGAGGCAGAGATTGATCCGGGACGAAGCGGTCAAGTCGCGCCACCGCCTCGGGCGGCTGCCGGCCCAGCGCATAGGGCCGGGTCGCCGGACAGCGCCGCCAATAGCCGCCGACAAGCGCGACCGAAAGGCGCCGATTTCAGGAATTGCGTGATGAATGAGATGCGGTCGTCATCCGCGCCGCCGACAAACAACACGTCATAGCTCGGCGCGGCACGCGGCTCCGGCGGTGCCGGGAAAAGCTCGTCGTCATAGCCGAACGGCAGATACCGCACATCGGCAACGCCGATATTCCGAAAGCAGTCGAGATTCGCCGACCGGGTCGTGAACACGGCATCGTATTCCGGCAGTGCCCGCAAGTGCCAAGACGCCCGCATCGCCTTGTTCCAGGGATCGTCGGTCGAGTAGTTGAAGCAGGCGACACCCATTCCGCGCAGCCGCCGCAGCGCCGAACGGGTCAGCGGCGCCGCCCCGGTGGCGATCAGCAGCGCAGGCCGCGCCTCGGCGCAGCCCGCCACCACTTCGGCCGAAAACGCGTCGAGCCGCGCCGGTCTGTGGCCGCCGAGGCGCCACAAAGCCGCTCGCAGCAGCCGGTTTGCGCGCATCGCGCCTTCGGTATCGAACCGCGTCACGGTCATTCGCTGCCGCGCCGCCGCGCGTTCGAGGCTCGCCCCGACATGCGTCCCGTCGAACGCGCCGACGATCGCCAGCCGCGTTGCCACGCCGAGCGGCGGCTTCTCGGTCTCGACGGCATCCGCGGGGCCGGTCACTGCGCCACCGCCGCGCCGGAAGTTTCGCCGGCCCACGCGCACCGCGACGCAGCAGGCACCGCGACACCCAACCGCGGCAAGCGCCGCCGACAGCCCCGCTTCGCACTCGGCATAGCTCCACCGCGCAATGATGTCGCGGCTCGCCTGCCCCATCCGTTCGCGCAGCGCCGCATCGACGAGCAGCGAACGCAGCGCATCGGCCAACGCCGATGATGTTGCCGGCCGGAAAAACGCGCCCATTGCGGCCGTCGCGGACCAGATCGGGCACGCAGCCGATTTCCGACGAGGCGACGATCGGCAGCCCGGCGCACATCGCCTCGTTGATCGCCAACCCCCACGGCTCGTCTACCGAAGGCAGCACGAAAATATCGCAGGCGCCGTAATACCGCGGCAACGCGGACTGATTGACAAAGCCGGTGAAGCAAACATTCGTCAAGCCAAGGTCGCGCGCCATCGCGCGCAGTTGCGGCTCCATCTCGCCGGACCCGACCATCGCGAGCTGGAAGGGCATTGCTCCCCGGTTCAGCAACGCGGCCGCGCGCAGCAGATCATCGGGGCGCTTTCTCGGCTGGAATTTGCCGGCATAGAGGACGATCGGGCGATCGTCGCCGACCCCGAGAGAGGCCCGCATCTCGCCGCGCTCGGCCGCCGAAAGGCGCGATGCCGCCGTGAACCGGCGGTTATCGACGGCGTAGGGCATCAGAAAGATGCGGTCTTCCCGCACGCCCATCGCGCGGTAGAATTCGCGGTTGGCGGACCCGATCGCCAGAACGGCATCGAACCGACGATAGAACGCGCCGATCAGCGGCCGCCGCAACAACCGCTTCAGGCGGGATCGCCGCAACCCGAGATGCGTTTCGCAGCGCATCAGGACCGGGATGCGCGACGCCTTTGCCGCCGCGGCGGCAAGCACCATCGCCGCCGGGGTATGGCCGTGCACGATCAGCGCATCGAAACCGCCGGACCGGATTTCGCGCCAAAGCAGGCGGCGCGACAACCGAAAAGAACCCGGCCGGCTCGCCACGCCGTTCGGCGCCGCGAACGAACCGCGCGTCGTAACCCTCGACGAGGTCGATATCCCATTGGACGCCGCGTCCGAACCCCCGATCGGCGCCGCCCCGCACCGAATAATCCGAAAGATACAGCGCGGTTATGCTCGCTTCCCAATGTCGATTCAGATGCTGGTACAGCGGCGCGACATACTGAATCGGATGCGTGTGCAGGAAACCAATCCTGATCGGTGCTCCTTTCGCCATGCCGGCGCTATCCGATGCCATCGTTCAGCGTCTTGGAGTCCGTTGCGCATGACGCCGCTGCCCCGTATTCTCCGGTGTGCCGGTCAGCGACTCGATCACGCGGCGAAACGCGGTGTCGTAATTCCAATCCGCCGCGATTTTGGCGCGGCCCCGCGCGCCCATGTCTCTGCGCGCCTCGGGGTGATCGATCAACCAGCCCAGCGCCGCTTTTATCGACGCGAGGTCGGCCGGATCGCAGGGCAGTGCGTATCCGGGGACGACAAACATCGCGCGCCAATCGGGCAGATCGGAGACGAGCAGCGCAAGACCGGCAGCCATGTAGTCGAACACCTTGTTCGACGCGCCGGTCAAATGCCGGATATTGAGGTCGTCGGTATCGCGCGGGACGACGGCCAGACCGACATGCGCCTGCGCGGCGACGCCGAGCAGATCGCTTCGGGGGATCGGCCCCAGATAGCGAACCGGCGAATCCGGTTCTGGCTGGCCGTGCCGCAATACCCGCTCGATGTAGCCCGCGGCGCCGGGCGCCTCGTATCCGGCGATCAAAAGGCGCGCGCGGCCGCCGAGTTGCCGGACCGCTTCGACGACGGTCTCGGGCAAACGAACAGGCGAGATATTGCCGTGATAGTAGAGCAGTAACGGATTGTCGGGCCTGTTCTCCAGAACCGGCAGCTCGCGGCGGCGCGGCATGTTCCAGACGACATGCAGCCGGTCCTCCGGAAAGCCAAGCTCGTCCCGCGCGATGCGGGCGCGCGCCTCGTTCGGAAAAATCACCGCCGCGGCCCGGCGCGCCGCCGCCCGCCGCAGGCGAGCCAGCCAAAGGGTGCAGCGCCCCCGGGTTCGGGGTGTCATGTTCGTGGTAGACGAGCGGCGCACCGGCCAACCGGGCTGCCAGCAACCCCGGTCCGGCGCCGAGCGGGTCCGAGGCATAAACGAGATCGGGGCGCAAGCCGACGGCGAGCCGCGCCGCGGCGGCGGCATAGCCGGCGTAGGCCGCCCTCGTCATGACATGCGACGGCCGGGTCGCGGTCAGGCGAAGGTCGATCCCCGGATGGCGCGGAAATTCGAGACCCGAGCCGGCAATCGGCGCCGACAGCACGGATACAAGCCACCCCGCTTCCGCCATCAGGCTCGCCGCATGGATGATCGGCGGGTAGGCCGCGGCTTCCGCCGCCTGCACGAACAGGACATGCCGGGGTCTTGCGCGGTTCGGCGCGACCGCGACCCCGGTCATCGCAACCCGAGCGAGCGGTAAACTTCCGCCATCTCGCCCGCGACCGCGTCGATTGTGCGCGGCGGGCGAATGCCTTTTCGCAATCGCGCGACCTCGGCCGGGCGATTCGCAAGATCGAGGATCGCACTCGGCCCAGGCCGCCGGCCTCTCGGGAGGCACGAGGATCCCGTCTTTCCCGTCCGTGACGAGTTCCGCGATGCCGCCAAGCCGCGCTCCAAGCACCGGCGTCCCCGCGTCGAAGGCTTCGAGCACGACAAGCGGCCCGGTTTCGAGCCAGCGCGACGGCACCGCGACGATGTCGCATCCTCGCATCGCGTCGCGCACCGCGTCCGGCGGCAGCGCGTGCCCGGAACGACGATGCGCCGGTCGCCGGCGGCGCGGCTTTCGAGCCGGCTCTGCATAGGATTCCGAGCCGGCCTGCCGCACGGCATAAATATCGAGCCGCAGCGGCGCCTCGGGGATGCGGCGCAGCGCGTCGATCAGGATGTCGATGCCTTTGGCCGGGTCGAGCCGGCCGAAATAGCCGAGCCGCAGAACGCCTGGTGTCGCGTCGTCGCGGTCGGCTGGGCGATGCATCGCCCGCCCAGCGGAGGACCGCGGCAATCCCTGCCGGCAGAGCAGGAGTTTGTCGTCCGGCACGCCGTTCAACCGCAGCACATCGCGCACCCAGAGGCAAACCGCGACGACCCGGTCCACCTTGTCGCACCAGATCGCGGAAGCCCCGGTGCGCCGCGCCGACCAGACCCGGCAGCCGCAGGGCCGTGGCCGCGCGCCCCGCCAAGCCGGTACGCGCGACCATGTCCCCGAGCGCCTCGGGCGTGCAGGCCACAACATCCCGGAGCAGCGGCGGCATGCCGTGCGCCGCCAGCGCGCAGGCGCTGCACCGGCGCCGGTCCAGGCGACCGTCGCACGCCGAGCGGCCCATGCGCAGCATCGTGCCGCGGATGCAGCTTACGGTCGGCGTATGGTAGGTGAACACGACCTTTGCGCCCGCCGCGTGCGCCGCGTCGACCAGCGCATCCGACACCGCGGCGGTGCGCGCGTGCAAATGCACGATCCGGGGCCGCAACCGAGCCAGCAGCTTGCCGAACGAGCGCGCGACCTGCCGGTCGGATGCGCCGTAGGCCTGGGCAAGATCGGGCCGGGGATCGACGGCAAGCCGGTAAACCGGCACGCCCTCATGCACATACGCCTGATCGCGCTCGCCGGGCGCCGCTACCGCGCTCTCGATGTCGCGAGCCTGCAGCGCGTCGATCAGGGCGGCGACGTGGATTTCGGTGCCGCCGACATCGTCCGGGAAATAGGTGAACGGCACATGGAGAACCGCCGGTGGCGGGAATTGGCTCGGTCACCGGCTGCGGCTCGGTCGGGTACAGAGCAGCCGGCATGCGGCTAACCTTCCCGCCCGGTGCGTATCGGCGCGCCGGTTGGGCCGGCTCGCCGCAGCGCCCGGCGCGACATCGTCCACAACTCGGCCAATCGCACGGCCGCCGGCTGCCCGCTCGACATCCGACACCAATTCGGCCACCCGATTGCGTCGGCCGATCGGCAGCCTCGCTGCGCGCAACGCGGCGAGAGCCTCGCGGAAACTGCGGATCGCGCGCCCGAAACAGACCGTGCGCGGCGCCGTTGTAGATTTCCGCGAGGGCCGCACGCTGGCCGCGCGCCGAGGCAACCGCGCGCCCGCCACAGCGCCTCGATCTGCGTCCCGTTCAGCAGAACGCAGCGCCAGAAGCGGGCCGGGTCGCGGTGGGACACGCTGTCGGCCCGCACGCGGTACAGCGCCCCGACATGCGGCGATCGCGCGAAATGCGCTCCGTGCCGCGCCGCGTCGAACAGGAACCGGGCATCCTGGATCACCGGCAGATCGAGCCGAAACCCGCCGATCCTGTCGACCAGACCGCGGCGGTACATCAGCGCGGCTGGCGGCGCCCAAACCTCCGCGGCGCACGCCACTTCCGGGTCGGCAGCAAGCGCTTCGAGATCGACCGAGCGGACCGGCCCCTCCATCGGATCGGGTCCATCCTCGACGAGGTCCCGCCAATCGCAGACCACAACATCGGCATCCCTCGCCTGCGCCGTGGCCAGACGCCGAGACAGCGTCTCCGGAAGCAGCAGATCGTCGGCATCGAGAAAGACGATCCATTCTCCGCCGGTCTCCGCGATGGCGCGATTGCGCGCCGCCGAGACGCCCCGGTTCGGCCCGGTAACGACGCGCACGCCCGGCCCGAAGCCGCGCGCGATCGCCAGCGAGGCGTCCGTCGAGCCGTCGTCGACGACCAAGATTTCGCTGCCGCACCCGCCCTGCGCCAGCGCGCTCGCGATTGTTTCGCCCAGCGTCGCCGCTGCATTGAAGCAGGGGATTACGACCGAGACCGACACAGCGTCACCATGCCGCCGCGATTATGACGACGAAACACGAAGACTATCGCACACTGCCCGGCGCTCATCAAAAAGCAAAGCGCGCACGCAATCGTTTCGCTTTTGAAATGACGCGTCCGCGACGGCTGTTCCGGAGCCAGCTCCGAGACCGGTTTTGTCAATTCGAGCTTGCATCGGACCCAGGGCGTCTCCTGGCTCGAAAACCGATACCACGCGACTTCGTATCGGTTCGGATCTCTCAACGGCACGGATTTATGCTGCCACGGCTTCGGGCCGGTGCCATGCAGCAACGCCGCCTCGAAGCTGCCGACATGGCTGAACGGACTGCCGGCGGAGGTCGCATACCACACATCCGGCGGGCCGATACAGGAAAACGCCGATTTCTCGTCCTGCAGCAGAGCGTTCAGGCAATCCTGGTCGGGCATCGGAAAATACGGCACCTCGAACATTCCGTCTCTGTTCGCCGGCAGCGTTCGGCGGATCATCCGATTCCAATCGGAAACCAGCCGCCGATCGCGCCCCATGTCACCGCAAACAAGTCCAGCGTTGAAGTACATGTTCGTCGGCCGCGCATCCGTCGCGTCAAAATCCGAACGCTCCTCCAAACTGTCCCGTCTTGGCTCTGCGCCACACGGCGCGTCGGATATCGCGCTCGGGTACGATCCCTTCGGCACAGAACACCGGACCCATTGATACGGCGTCGGACAGCGCGTCCAGGATCGCCGCGATCCATGACAACAATATCGGCGTCGAGATACAAGAACGCGCCTGCGGCATGATCCAGCAGGAAGGCGGGCTTCCGGTTCATCGGCTGCAAGTCGTCTTCCGGCAACTCATGAAAGACAATCGGCGCGCCGGCCGCGATTTCGCAGCGAAGCTCGCCTTGATAGCCGACATGGATCTGCCCGTCGAAGCCGGCCGCGCAAAGCGAGTTGCACAAGCGCCAGCCAGGCCGTGGACGTGAGTCGCCGTCGCCAGGGTGAAAATGTCCATGCGAATTTGGGGCTGGAGAATTCGGGGCTGACCGGTGCAGGCGGCAACACTAGAGCAGGGTCGGACGAGATTGGAAACAGTACGGTCACTCGCGCGAAAGCGGCGATCCAGGGGGACGCGACGGAACGCGTGGCCTGGATTCCCGCTTTCTCGGGAATAATTATTCAACTTAGTGCTATAATATTTTACGTCCCGAACGGCGCGGTCCTGAGGCGAATTCGTCCTGCCGCGGCAGTGTTTTTGGCTTGCGGTATGCGGCAACGCATCCGACCGGCGCCATCACGCCGCAGGCAAGTATTCTGCCAAGAACCGTTCCTGCCTTGATCCGGCCGAAACCCTTCCATTCCTGCCTTATCGTGCGCAATGCGCGCCAGATCATGGCCGGAAAACCGCCGCCGATGGCGCGCCCGAAGTACAAATCGCAGAGCATGACGCCGCGTGCGGTATCGAACAGCGAAACCCAATGCCATGTGCCGCCGGACGGTTCGTGATGATGGATTGCGCGCAACCCGGCAGGCCTGCCGATCCGCAACCCGCTCAAACGCAACCTGTGGCAGAATTCGGCGTCTTCGTTATAACGCCACAGGTTTTCATCGTAGCCGCCAACCCCGAGAAAATGCTTGCACCGCAAGGCTGTGTTGGCCCCGGGGAGCCAAGTCGCGCGCTCGATGCCGCATCCGGCGATGCTTTCGACCGCAAAGGAGTTGACCAGGACGCTGCCCGCGACATCGACCGCATCCCGCTCGAACAGGGCAAGCAGCTTGGTCAGGAATTCGGGCTCAAGCTCGACATCGTCATCGAGAAAGAGAAGAAGCTCGGCCGACGCGATCGTTCCGCCGCGATTTCTCGCCGCCGCTATATTCGGAACGGGAGCGTGAAGCCGCGCGAAGCTGAAAAATCGGCCGGTAATCCGGGCATCGATCGGCAGCCACTCGGAGACCGGCGTCTGATCGACAAGGATGATTTCGGCGCGGTCCGAATCCCGGCATCTCGCCAGCCGCTCCAGACATAACGGGAGCCTTTGCTGACGCCGGAAGGTCGGAATGACAATCGACAGGATCGGTCGTGCATCGGGAATGTCGTGCGGTTTGCCGATCATCGGACCGCAGACGGCGTATCGAACCATCTCGGGATCGATCTCGCGGCGGCTATCGGCCATCGGCGCCCTACGACACCGAACATGCAGGGTCGTACAAAGCTCCTCCGGACGATGCCCGATCGAGGCCTGCAATCCCCAAACGGCTGGCCATTCGAGGGAGCCGTTAGCGCTCGGCGGTGACCGCCTCATTGTGCTGTGCTCGGGGCGAAACTGGAACGACAGCACGTCCCGCTTCACATCGAAATCCTGATGCCAATCGCCAAGCCAAACTGAAAGCAGGTACGACGAGGGAATCAGAGGAAGTGCCGTCGCATGGCAGGTCAATACGCCGCGATCGGCCGATGAGTTCAGAGCCCCGTTGCGGTGAAATCTGCCGTTGCTGCCCCAGATTGGAATGCCCGAAGGTTCGCGAAATGACGATTCCGCCGATCGGTCGGGGAATGCGATAAGGAGATGAGAATTCAATCGCGGCCGACAGATTGCCGTCGCGCAATCCCTCGATGTCGATGCTGACGGCCGAAATGCATGGCCGGTCCGGGCAAGCCGGGAACTCGCTTCGGCCGGTTTCCAGCACCGAAGCCGCATAGGACTGGACGACTCCGCTCGGCGTCGCCGGCGCGGACGACACGGCCGGCATCCAGCAATATCGCCGGTCCGCAGAGTGACACAACCGCCCCCATGTTGTGGCTGACGAACAGCACGGTGCGGCCTTGTCGGCGGGACACCTCGCCCATCTTGCCGAGGCATTTGTCTCTGGAACTCGGCGTCGCCGACCGCGAGCACTTCGTCGACGACGAGAATCTCGGGTTCGAGGTGCGCCGCCACCGCGAACGCCAAGCGGACATACATGCCCGAGGAATAGCGCTTGACCGGCGTATCGAGAAATCTCTCGACCTCGGCAAAGGCGACGATCTCGTCGAATTTCCTGCGGATTTCGGCCCGGGTCATGCCGAGGATCGCGCCGTTCAGAAAGATGTTTTCGCGCCCGGTCAGCTCGGGATGAAACCCGGTGCCGACTTCGAGCAGGCTGGCGACGCGGCCCTTGATCGTGACGCGGCCCTCGCTCGGCTCGGTGATGCGCGACAGGATTTTCAGCAGGGTCGATTTGCCGGCGCCGTTGCGGCCGATGATGCCGAGGACCTCGCCCCGCTTGACCTCGAAGCTGACGTCTCTGAGCGCCCAGAACTCCTCGACCGTGTCGCCGGGGATGACGGCGCGGCCGCGCAGCATGTCGGCGGTCCGGCGCAAGACGCCGCGGGCGCCGCGCGCCAGCACGTCGCGCAACGCGACATAGCGCTCCCGCTCGGCGGCGTGGCCGATTTCGTATCTCTTGCCGAGCCCCTCGGCCCGGATCACGACGTCGTCGGCCATCTACGCCCGGGTCACAACAGCCCGACTCAGAACAGATCGGCGAAGCTGCGCTCGGTGCGCCGGAAATGCGCGATCCCCAGCCACAGAAGCAACGCGACGACGGCGAGGCTGAGCAGGAACCCGGGCAAGGTAGAGCTGGCTCTCGCCGCCGAGAATGCACCAGCGGAAGCCGTCGATCACGCCGACGACCGGGTTGAGGCTGTACCAGAAGCGCCACTCCGCCGGGCACGATCGCGCTCGAAAACCCGACCGGCGACACATAGAGCCCGAACTGCACGACGAACGGGATGATGAAGCGGAAATCGCGGTATTTGACATTGAGCGCGGTGAACACGAAAGCCGGCCCGAGGCTCGCCAGCACCGCCAGCCCGACAAAACCCGGCAGCAGCAGCATATGCCAGCTCGGCAAATAGCCGTACCACAGCATCAGCCCGAACAAGACCGCGAGGTTGATCGCGAAATCGACGAGCGCCGACAACCGCCGACGGCGCACGGAATGATCATGCGCGGAAAATAGACCTTGCCGACGAGATTGGCGTTCCCGACAAGCGAACCCGACGCCTCGCCGAGGATCGTCGAAAACAGGAACCACGGCAGCATCCCGGCGAACACCATGATCGGGTAGGGCGCCGTCCCCTCGCTCGGCAGATTGGCCAGCCGGCCGAACACCACCGTGAACACCACCATCGTCAGGAACGGGCGGACGACGGCCCAGGCGACGCCGATCACCGTCTGCTTGTAGCGCACCGCGACATCGCGCCAGGCGAGGATCGCGAACAGCTCGCGATAGGCCCAGATGTCGCGCCAGTAATGCCGCTCGGCGCGGCCCGGTTCGAGGACCAGGACCGGCTCGCTGCCGGACAGCGGGCGCTCGCTCATGCCGGGCGGCAAACCCTTTCGAGGGCGAGATGAAGCCGAGAGGCGAATGCGTCCCGGCCGAAGCGCGCGCGGACCCTGCCGGCCAGCGCTCGCGGGTTCGTGCGGGGTCCGGTCAGCAGCCGATCGATCGTCGCGGCCAGATCGTCGTCGCGCCCGAGCGCGGTCCCGAGTTCCCCGTCGGCCAGTGCATCGCAGGCGCCGCCAGCAGCGAGGCCGAGCGCCGGCGTGCCGCACGCCATCGCTTCGAGAAATGCGATGCCGAACCCCTCGCCGGTCGACGGCATCACGAAAAGATCGGCCATCCGGTAGGCCTCGACGAGCGTTTCCGGCGCCACGAAGCCGACGAAACGCACGCGTTCGGCGACCCCAAGCCGCCGTCGCGATCTCGGTCAGGCGAGAGCGGTCGTCGCCGTCGCCGATTACGATGTAGGCGATGTCGTGACCGCGCGCGACGAGTTCCGGGATCGCCTCGATCACCCGGTCGTGCCCCTTGTACCGCTCGCGCGCATCGATGCGGCCGACGGTCAGCAACACCTTGTTCCCGGCAAGGCCCCAGGCGGCGCGCAGCGCCGAGCCGTCGCCGGGCGTGAACGCGTCGCCGACCGTATTCGGCACGACGACAGCGCGCTCGGGCGGGATGTCGGCCCAGGCGAGCACGGCGGCGCGCGTGTGACGCGACACGCTCAGCACCAGATCGGCCGCCTCGACCGCGAGCCGCCGCAACCGCGATGGCGCCGGCCAGGCCTCGATCCCGTGCGTCTGGACGATCAGCCGGGCGCCCGCGAGCCGGGCAATCGCCGCTGCCAGCGGCGCCAGATGCAGATGGCCGCAGAACACGATATCCGGCCGGCGCTTGAGCGCCGCTACCACGGCCGCCGAGTACGTAGCGCAACCTGCCTCGGCGCGGGCGAGCCTGCGTTATCCGCTCGGGCAGCTCGACCGGCTCGCCCGGATGACGCGGCACGACCGCGATCGGCGGCAAAACCCTCGGGGCGGCCAGGGCGGCGAGGAAATCGCGGTTGTATTGCGCGATCCCGCCGGTTCCGCCGAACGCGTCGGTGACCAGCGCCAGACAGGACAGGCCGGGTGCCGCGTCTCAGGCGCGGCATGAAATCGAGCACCACATGCGACCAGCGGCGCGACGCCAACCCTTTCGACGGCTGGCGCCGGGTCGGTTCCCCGCGCTGCGAGCCAGGCGCCGGTCGGTACGCCAAAACCGGTCTTGGCGCGCGCGACGACTTCGTCCGGCAGCGTCGCCTGCGGCGCCCTGCGCGAGCGCGAGCTTGCCCGCCCCTGCCCTCATCGCCGGGATGACCGGCGCGAGCGTGCGCAGCAGCGTGAAGTCCACGAGCGGCACGCGGATCTCGACGCCATGCGCCATGCCCGCCCAGTCGGCATCGCGCAGCAGCTGATTGCGCAGGTAATGGGTCGATTCGAGAGCGCAGACCCGCCCGATATCGCTGCCCGGATCGGGCTGCAGCGCCGCGCCGATGCGACGCCGCAGGCGCAGCCGGCGCAGCCCCTCGCGCGACCATCGTCGGATCCAGCAGCGCCCGCAGCTCATACGGAAGAAACAGCCCGCGGCGCAGCAGATAGGCGTCGGCCCAGCTGCGCGAATATTCAACCAGACCGGCCGCCTTCGGATGCTTGGCGCAGAAGCCGGGGGCCAGGGTTCGCAGCAGCATCCGCGAGCAGGCGCCCAAGCCCCGGAACCGCGGCAAACGGCCCGAGGCGGCGACGCCACCGCGGCAGGTCGCCGAAGCTCGGATAGCCGGCCAGCAGCTCGTCGCCGCCGATGCCCGACAGCGCGACCTTGAGACCGGCCTCCTTCGCGGCCTTCGCGACGAACCAGGTATTGACGCCGTCGATCGACGGCTGATCCATCGCGTCGAGAATGTCCGGCAGATCCCGCTCGAACTCGCCCCGATCGACACGCCGGACGATGTGTTCGGCGCCATAGCGCGCCGCAATCTCGGCGGCGAGCGGCGCCTCGTCTTCGGCGGTGCCGCGGAACTCGTCGAATTGCAGCGTGATCGCGCGTATTTTCGGCTGTCCGGCATCGCGCAGCAATCCCAGCACGGCGCCCGAGTCGATGCCGGCCGAGAGGAACACGCCGATCTCGACATCGGCGAGACGGTGCGCCCGGACGCTGTCGAGCCCGCCGGCGCGCACCCTTTCCGCGAGTTCGCCCGCTGGCGCCGGATCGCGGGCGCCCTCGGCGAGCACCGCCGCGAGGCTGGCGAACGGTACCGGCTCATGCGGGCCCGCCGGCATCGACGATCTGCGTGTGGCCGGCCGGCAGCGCGCGGATCTCGCGATAGAGCGTAAACGGCTCGGGCACGCTGCCGAACAGATAAAACCCGGCAAGACCGGCGGGCTCGGGATCGCGCGAGATCCGGCCGCCGGCGAGCAGCGCCTTGACCTGCGACGCGAAACGGAAGGTCCAGCCGTCATTCGCGGTATAGAGCGGTTTGATGCCGTAGGGATCGCGCGCCAGGAACAATTCTCCGGCTCTGTCGTCCCAGATCGCGAAGGCGAACATGCCGCGCAGCCGATGCACCATCGCCGGCCCGCAGCTTGCGTACAGATGCAGCAGCACCTCGGTATCGCAGCTGGTGCGGAAGCGCACGCCGTCGCGTTCGAGTTCGGAACGCAATTCGGGAAAATTGTAGATTTCGCCGTTGTACGTCACCGCCAGCCGGCCGTCGGCGCTCGTCATCGGCTGCGCGGCGCGGCTCGACAGATCGAGTATCGCCAGCCGCCGGTGCCCCAGCGCGCAGCGCCGGTCAGCGCTCCACCAGGCGCCGCTTCCATCGGGACCGCGCCGGCGCATCGCGTCGCGCGTCCGCAGCAGCTCGCACCGGCTCCGGCGGGGCTGCCGCGGTGTGATACGCGAAAATGCCGTTTATCCCGCACACGGATCGCTGCTCAGCACCGCGCGTTCCAGCCAAACGCGAAACAAGCGGTCCGCCGCACTGCTCAGCTGTAATATTGCTTTATAATAGCGCCGGCCGTAATAATACGAATAGGCGTCCTTGCCATATTTCTGCGCCTGGCGTTCATTCACCAGGTTGAATGCTATTCCGGCCAGTTTGCGGTGGCCGGAAAGACGTTCGACGGTCTCCTTGACCAGTTCGCGGGCGGTAACCCCCCAACGCACGATCATGACGATCTTGTCGCTGAGATTGGACACGATCACCGGATCGATAACAAGGCTGGTCGGCGGCGTATCGATGATGACGAGGTCGTAATCCTCCCTGAACCCGGAAACCAGACTCTTCATGCGCTCGGAATTCAACAAATCTGTCGGGTTTTGCGTCTTTCCGCCGGCCCCTATGGTCCAGTATCCGCCGGTTTCGTAAAAGCGGATTGCTGTTTCGAGCGTGGCGTCGCCGACCAGCAGTTCGACCAGCCCGGGCTCGTTCTGCAGCCCGAAAACCCGCGTCGCGCTGGGATGCCGCAAGTCGGCGTCGATGTACAAGCACCCGCAGTTTTCCGCATTGCGGCCGAAGCCGCGAGCGACAGGCTGATCGTCGTCTTCCCCTCTTCCGGCAGCGCCGAAGTCACCTGCACCACCTTCGGCGGGTGATCGACATCGGTCATATGGACGCCGCTGCGCAGCGACCGGATCGCTTCGCTATACCGCGACAACGGCTTGACCGTCGGGATCGCGTGGATCGGAATCTTCGCCCCGTCCGCCGACAGCTCACGCGAACTCAAACGGCTCACCGATGTCAGCAACGGCAGACCCAAGAAATCCTCGATCTGTTTTGGCGTCGTAAACCCGGAATTGAGCTTGTCCTTGGCGAAGGCGCCGCCGACGCCGAAAAACAGCCCGATCAGCAGGTTTACGCGCCATGAACCGCGTCGTATTCGGATAGCTCGGGTTCGCCGGTGCAAGCGCGGGCGTGATGATCCGAACGTCCTGCGGTTCGAATGTCGATTGCTCCTCGGTAACTTTCGCCTGTTTGAGAAAATCCTCGAACAGCGTCTTGTTCACCGCCGCCGTCCGCTCCAGCTCTCGCAATCGGATCGCTGTCGCATCGTCCACATTGCTCTGGCCGGTGGCCTGCTGCACGTTCTGTTCGAGCGATGCGACGCGAGCCCGGGCCAACTCGTATTCATTGCGGATGCCGGCGGCGAGCCGCGCGGTTTCCGAGCCGATCGAGCGTTCGACATCCTGCAGCTGAGCGCGAACATTGACGACGAGCGGGTGGCCCCTGTTGTACCGCGCCAGCAGATCCGCTTCCTGGGCCGAGATGTTGGCTTGATCCCTGCGCAAGCTTTGCAGCGTGCTCGCCTTGGCGATGTCCGGCAT
Organism: uncultured Alphaproteobacteria bacterium; assembly: GCA_963753665.1. GTDB lineage: Bacteria > Pseudomonadota > Alphaproteobacteria > ATCC43930 > CGMCC-115725 > DATARH01. Next base: position 34,920 of record CAVWDC010000005.1, on the reverse strand, counting down.
GTTTTCGAGGCTGCCGCCCTTCGCCTGCAGCGAATTGAGAAGATCGACACGGGCCTTTTTTTGCGCCAGATCGGCGCGCGCCTGGATCAGCGTCAGATTGAGCTCGGACAGTTGCTGCTGGCTGAGCGTCGTGCCGCCGCTCTGGACGAGGTGATGTTCGGCGCGAAATTGCGCGACGGCTTCCTCGGATTGGCGAAGCTGCGCGCGCAACCCGACCAGCCGGTCGCCAAGCCAGGCCGAGGCGCGCTTTGCCGCCTCTAAACGGGCGTCGAGCTTATCGACCAGATATGTCTCGGCGACCGCATTGGCCAGCCGAGCCGCTTCGGCGGGGTCGGGCGAGGTAACCGCGATCGTCAGCACGAAGCCCCGCTGCGCGGCGCGCGTGACATTGAGCGAGGCTTTGAGAGCCTCGACGGCGCGCAACTCGGGCGCCGGTATCGCGTCGGTGCCGACGCCGAGTCGGCTCCGCGCGCGGTCGTCTTCGGATCGCTTTGTTCGGCCCGCCAGGGACCGATCAGACCGAGCACGAAACCGCGTACGGCGCCGAATAGCCCGTTCTCGTCCGCAGCAGGGGCTGGTTCGGCGGCGATCGCGGGCAGCCGGGACCAGGTGAGCCCGCTCGACGACCCGCCGCAGAAACACGGTCGAGCGGATGATCGCGATCTGGCTGTCGATCACCGCAACGTTGAGCCGCGACTCGGCAAGCATCGCGTCGCCGCCGGGCATCTTCTCTTTTTGCGGGTCGAGCAGAACCTGGGCGCTTGCCGTATAGAGGCGGGTTTGATTGAGCAGATAGGCCGTACCAACCACGAGCACGATCGCCGTGATCGCGGCGATGAACTTCCAATGCCGCCAGGCGAAGCTCACCCACTCGCGCAGATCAAATGCCTCGCGCGCGGCGCCGATACCCGGCTGGTTCCGGTTTTCAGGCATCGGATGCGGTCGGCTCGGGGAGAAAGGACATCGCTCAGTCGATTTTACCGAAACTCGTCAGTATCAGAACGCACGCTACCGCCATTCAGGTGAAGCCGCGGGCCAAACCTGTCGTTTTCCCGTGCCGGCAATTCGGCCGATCCGCCGCGGATACTGCCCCTTCGATGGGCCGCGACCCTCGCACAGGCGCCGGTGCGACGCAAGACGTCCCGGAATCAGCCGTTTGTCGCCCATCCGGATGCCTGAACGTCCGGATCGGACCGGTGTCAGAAATATCGGCGCGGCACCTGGATGATGTCTCCGGGCAGAATGGGGATTGGCTTCGATGCGTCGTAGCTGCGCATTTCGCCCTCCCCGGCGTGCTGGATCAGCACCGTCGACTGGCTTGCCCGGTACGTCGTGCCGCCGGCGGTCGCGATCGCGCTCATGACATTCAAGCCGCTCGAATACGGATAAGAACCCGGCTTTTCGACCTCCCCGAGGATGTAAAACGGGCGGAATTCGAGTATCGAGACAGTGACTTTCGGGTCCTTCAAGTAGCCGCTGCGAAGGCTGGCTTCGAGCTCCCGCGCCAGATCGTTCTGGGTCAGCCCCGCCGCCTTGACCGTGCCGGCCAGCGGCAGCGAAATGAACCCGCTCGGATCGATCTGATATTCGCCGCTCAGCGAATTTTCGCCAAACACCGTGACACGGATCTTCTCTCCCGCCTGAAGCTGCGGCGGCGCGGCGGCGGCGGCGCGGATCTTATCGAGGTCCTCCGGCGTGGCCGATGGGGCACCGGCGCCGCCGCATGCCGTCAGCAGTACGCAAACCGCAACGCGCGAGGCGCAGCCGTGAACGCCGCGACACAACGGGATTCGCCGATCGGCGAACGCAATGCAGCATGTCCGATGCCCCCTCCGAGCGCGGATCAGATTCCGTAAAACGCGACGGCGCGCAAGCCTGCGAAAGCGCCTTTCGCGGCGCCCGGGATGCCCAGGAACAGGAAAATGTCAGGCAGCGAAAAGAAATCGGGGCCGTTCCGTTCCCAAGACCGCGCAGGTCAGCCGGCCGGTGATGAATGCTCCGGTATCGACATTTATGCGGTTCGGGCGAATTTCGGGCTTCCGGCATCGGCGTATGCCCGTGAACGACGACCTTACCGAAATCGGTCGGATCGTAAAGAAACTCGTCGCGGATCCACAAAAGATCTTCTTCACGCTGCTGCGTCAACGGAACCCCCGGGCGCACCCCCGCATGACAAAAGAAATACCGGCCGACGCTCAGACAAAGACGCAGCGAGGCAAAAAACCGCAGATGCGTTCGCGGCAACGCCTTCTCGAACGCCGCGGCGGCCGCCTTGTAGCTGCGGCCGCGCATCAATGGTCCGACATCGATGCCGTAAGAATGCAGGGTTTCGAGACCTCCATTGCGCGACCACAAATCGCCAATGGACGGATCGCGCAAGAACCGGGCGAGCATGTCCTCGTGGTTGCCCTTCAGCGCGACGAACTCCGTCGGAAACGGATTTTCGGCAAGGCGCTCGACGACGCCGCGCGAGTCAGGCCCGCGATCCACATAATCGCCGAGCGTGACGGTCAGGGCATGCTCGACCGGGTATGCCGCCAGATCGTTGCGGATCTCTTCGATCATGCGGTCGAGCAGATCGCGGCAGCCGTGAATGTCGCCGATCGCGTAGATGCGCCGAGGCTCCGGCATAGCCGATCGCCGTGCCGCAGCCTCGCACAGGAATTCCGGTGAGCCATGCGGTTCGATCTTTTGACAGCTCCGCCCCGCCGGGTCCAGCACGGTGCGGCTTCGTCGGCTTCGAGAACCGAGCCTCCCCGGCAGCGGGCAGCGCTTGCCGCGCCGCCTCCAGCCTCATACGATCACAACGGGATAGGCGGTATCGCCGTCAGAGATCGACATGCAGCTCGCGAACATCGCCGAAACGATCGGGCATCCTGCCCGCGGATGAGATTCCGCTCGGGCTCGCGTTCGGCGAGCGATGGTTTGCCGTGAACACGCAGCCTCTCGCCGAAACGCGCGCGACGCGGAACCTGGAAAACCAGGGATTCCGTACATTCTTGCCGCGGCGTCGCAAAACGCGTTGCCACGCGCGCCAGCTGACCGTGGTCGCAGCGCCGCTGTTTCCACGCTACCTGTTTATCGCCTTCGATCCGCACCGGGACCAATGGCGCAAGGTCAACAGCACGTTCGGCGTGTCGCGCCTCGTCATGCGCGGCGAGGCGCCGCATCCGGTGCCGGACGGCGTCGTCGAGGCGCTGATCGCGGTCACGGTGGATGGCGGCATTGTCGATCTCGCGGCGAAGCTGCAGGCCGGCGGCCCGGTGCGGGTGATGGCCGGCCCGTTCGCCGAACAGCTCGCGATGCTTGAGCAGCTCGACGCTTCCGGTCGCGCCTGCATCCTGCTCGAGATAATGGGCCGGCAGGTCCGGACGACAACCGACCGGCGCAACCTGATGCCAGCCGGCTGACGAGCCGTGCCGTGAAGGCTCGACCGGAGCCGACACTGTTTTATGTCGTGGACTGGCTGCCGCCGGATTTCGGCGCGGTCGGTCAATATGCCAGCCAACACGCCGCCGAAATGGCGCGGGCCGGGCGGCGCGTCTGCCTCATTGGGCTCACCAGCGGCACAGTGCGCAGAACCAGTTTCGCGCTCGGAAGCGGCGCTCTCGAAACCGTCCGCCTGCCGGCCGCTTCTTATGACAAGTCGCGTGTCGCCGATCGCCTCGTATGGACGTTGAGCGTTTGCGCCCGCCTGCTCTGGGAAGTCGTTCGCCGGCGCGACTCCTACAGAGCCGAGTTACTGTTCACCGGGGCGCCGCCGTTTTTCTTGTATTTCGCCGTTCTGGCGAAGCTCATCCGGCGGGTTCGGCTGACTTATCGCATCACCGACTTCTATCCGGAGGTCCTGATCGCCGAATTCGGCGACCGGCATCCGGTCCTGTCGTTGTTGCGGCGCGCGACGTGGCTGCTGCGTCGTCAGGTCGATCGCTTCGAGGCGCTGGGTCTCGATCAGCGCCGCATGCTGATTGACGGCGGCATCGGCGCCGACCGCATCGTTCTGAGGCGTGACACCTCGCCGGTGGCGGTGACCGGGACGGAGCCGCCGGCGCCGCGTCCGCCCGAACTGGTGAACCGCAAGATCCTGCTTTATTCAGGCAATTGCGGCGTGCCCCATGAGATCGAGACCGTTATCGCCGGCCTTGCGCGACACCACCGCGAGGGCAGCGGGCGTTTCGGCCTGTGGCTGAACGCGGCGGGGCAGAATGCAGACCGGCTCGAAGCGGGGTTGCGCGAGGCGGGTGTCCCGGTGGCGCGCGGCAAAACCGTTCCGCTGGATCAGCTCGCCGGTGTGCTGAGGGCCGCGGACGCACACCTGATTACGCTGCGGCCGCAGTTTTCCGGCATCGTTCTGCCGTCGAAGATCTATGCGTGTCTTGCCACGCAGCAACCGATCGTGTTTGTCGGCCCGCCCAGCTCGGATGTGCATTCTCTGTGTCTTGAAAGCGCGTGCGCCTTCTATCAACATGTAAATCCCGGCGACCCCGCCGCCTTCGCGGCCGCTCTTGAGCGGTTGGCTGATTGGAGCGGCATGCGCGTCCTCCGACAGCCCCGGACGATTTCGATACGATTCTGCAACCGGACCAGCCCGGCGAAATTGGAGTGAGCGCAATATTGGAGTGAGAGAGCGGGGCTCATTCTCGTGACCGGGGCCGGACGATTTATCGGAGATCCATTTATTCGCGCCCAGCCAAGCACGGCCTGGCGGTGCGCACATTCCAGCTAAGCCTTGCGGAACGTATGCTGCGCCGAAAAGTGCCGGCGGTTGCAACAGCGGCGGCGCTCGTCCTGCCGCTCCTGGGCTGCGCGCTCGACCGCCGAACAGGCCGCGCGCCAGGCCGCCGAGCCGGAAGCGGTTGCCGCCGCCGTCTGCCGGGAGATGCGGACGGACGCCGCCGGCGAATGCGAGAGTATTTCGCTTGCCGACCGGGCCTCGGAAATCGCCTACGCGACCTGCCTCGACTACAATCGGCGCGACCTCCGGGCCTGCGGCCGGCTCAGGCAGGCCTACGAAGACGACGTTCGCGGGCAGCTCGCAGCGCAAGCGCCTCCGATCGCCGGAACCTCCTTATCCGAAAAGCGCGACGCGCTTGCCGGCCTTGCGCCGGGCGAGCGGTACCGCACCACCGAAGCGCTCTACAAGGCCGCCAACAGCGACGCCGACACGTTCCAAGCGGCTCTGCTGATCCCCGAGGTGCGGAAAAAGATCGAAGCCGCGCTGGGGAAGCGCCTGTCCGATGATCAGCTGCGCGCGCTGATCGATCAACAACCGGACCGAAGCTATTTACTGGTACGGATATTTGCAGCGTCTGCGGCCGGCCCGCGAGGCAGCCGAAGAATAGCCAGGGCAGCGACCGGGAATTAAACGCATCTTATCGCGCGGACAACGATCCCAAGGCTTTTTGCAGCATACGGTGCAGCTCCAACCGGGCCGTCGGGGTGACCGGCTGGCCGCTGCGACGCGAATAGAATTCGCCACCCGGCGAGATCTCGATCTCCGGGAAATAAGGGCTCGGTTTGTTGTCGAGCAGCAGCCGTCCGAGACCTTGTCCGTCGAGCGACCAATTCCGCACCGGTCCGCTGTCGAGATGGATGAAACGCGAATTCGGATACCAGCCGACGCCGCCGCGCTGCATCGCGCGGGCCGCCAGCATCGCATCCTCAAGGCGGGCCGGAAGGTAGACGTCGAGGGCGCGGCCGTAGAGATGCTGACTGCGCTCGGCAACCCCCAGCATCGTGCGCGCCAGCATCGCGTTGGTCTGGGGCGTGCGATACGCCGACAGCACGGTCGCCCGGCTCGCTCCGACGGCATCGAGGACGCTTGCCAGAAAGTCGAGCACGGCGATATCGATCGAAATCGTCGCGTTCTGACGAAAGTCGCGCAAGAAATGCGAAAGTTCCTCCAAAGCATCCGCGATCGGGCCGCTGTCGTCGCGATACGGACCGTTAAAGCGCTCGCCGGTATGCGCGTTGACCAGATCAAGCCGCCGCACCGCCGGCGCGGCCCGCGTGGCCCGGACCGGCCAAGAGGTCAGTGCCGCCGCGGTCAGCGTCAAGAATGACCGTCGATTCATCCGGCCGGGTCTCTCCCGCTTTCAGGTTGGCGCCGTCAGAATAGCCTTTATCGCCGCCCGTTCGGGGAGGCGGCGAGAGGCCCTCCCCCGCGCGGCGGGAGAGGGCTTCGATCCGTGTTTCTAGCGCAGCGGCGAGAACTCCGCCGGCACGACGAACATGTTCTCCTGCTTGACAAACTGGCCGCGGGTATTGGGCGGCCAGGCGCCGGCGGCGCGCGCCTCGTCGCGGATGCGGAAACGCTCGGCGGCGTCCTTGTAGGCCCAGACATGGATCCACTGGTTGAGCCCGCCGATCTCGGTGTGGCCGCAGAACGCCAGCGGCGACAGTTTCGTGCGGCCCTCGATCCGCTCGGCCCAGCGTTCGGTGACGGTCGGGGCGGCGCCCGGCAGCATCGTGTAGGTGCGGATCTCGTACAAATTGCCGAGCTGGCGCGGCTCCAGCTTCGGCGAGAACGGCGCCGGGATGACGATCTTGCTTTCCATCTCCTCGATGAATTCCTGGATCTTCGGCGGCCATCCCGGGATCGATTGCGAGCGCACCCTGGTGCGGTGCGCGAGATCGTCATACGGCCAGCAATGGATGATGCGATTGAGCGGCCCGACCTCGGTGTGGAAGAACGCGCCGAGCGGCGAGACCTTGGTGCGTTCCCTGAGGCCCTCGGCGAATCGATTCTCGACTTCGGGGATAGAGCCGGGCTTCATCCGGTAGGTACGCATTTCGATGATCATCGGGTTTCCTCCATCCGATCGCGGCCCAGCCACTCACCAATTGGGGCCGGAGCGCCGCGCATAGTAGCGGGAGGAGACCCGCCCGGCACAAGCCCGCTCTGCATCTCCTTGAGTGGAGCGGCGACGGCTGAAGAGCGGCCGCGCCGCGCTCGGGCCGTACCCATCACAGAGCAGAAATTCGATCCAGAGTGCGGCAGAGCTTGACGCAAGCCGGGAACTAAAGTAGAACGAGCCGAATTGTTTAGGGTTTGTTCCGCAGGATCGCCATGTTGACCAAAAAACAGCACGAGCTGCTGATTTTCATCAATCAGCGACTCACCGCCACCGGCGTCGCGCCGTCGTTCGATGAGATGAAGGATGCGCTAAGCCTGCGCTCTAAATCCGGAATTCATCGCCTGATCAGCGGGCTGGAGGAGCGTGGTTTTATCCGCCGCCTGCCGCACCGGGCGCGCGCGCTCGAAGTCATGAAGCTGCCGGAGGAGAGCGCCGCCCGCGCGCCGCGTCCGCCGTCTGCCGGTCGAAGCAGAGCGCGGGCGATTTTCCCCGACCGTGATTCGCGGCGATTTCGCAGCCGCGCTGCCGGGGGCGCCGGTGGCGCCCGACAGCGAGGCCGTCGACCTGCCGCTTTACGGCCGAATTGCCGCCGGCACGCCAATCGAGGCGCTGCGCGACCAGAATACGTCGGTCGCGATACCGGGCAGCCTGATCGGGCGCGGCGAGCATTACGCGCTGGAAGTCGCTGGCGACAGCATGATCGAAGCCGGGATTCTCGATGGCGATACGGTCGTCATTCAACGCTGCGACACAGCCGAGAACGGTGCGATCGTCGTCGCGCTGATCGACAATATCGAAGTGACGCTGAAGCGGCTGCGCCGGCGCGGCGGCTCGATCGCGCTTGAGCCGGCGAACAAGGCGTACGAGACGCGAATTTTCGGCCCCGAGCAGGTGAAGGTGCAGGGCCGATTGATCGGGTTGCTGCGCCGTTACTGACGTTGCGGCGGAATGCCCGGCGCGACGAAGCGTTGTCTCCCGAAAGGACGCCGGCTAACTCGCCGGAACCTGTCCGATAAATCGACCATGGCGGACGGGAGCTGCGGCAACGCTGCCGAATTTCCGTCGCTCGCTTGACCACGGATTGGGTAGACACAAGTTAACGCCATCCACCGGCATTCAAATCAGACGAAAACGGGCAGTCGGATGACACTTTCAGCAACCGGGACAGAACGGAAACGCGTTTTTGCCGTTATTGCGCTGTGCGTCGCGCTCGCCGCGCTGCCGCCCCGCCTTGCGGCTGCGAGCAACGGATCCGATACGGTGCGCAGCCTTTACGACACGCTGCTGACGACGATGCAAAACGGCCCGGCGCTAGGCCCGCGCGGTCGCTATGCGCGCATCGAGCCGGTTGTTCGCCGCGTATTCGACATCGACTACATGACGCGGCTCGCGGTCGGTCCGGAATGGGCGAGGCTCAACGAGGCGCAGCGGCAGCAGGTTCAGCAGGCGTTTCCAGCGCTATATCGCGGCGATCTACGCCGAGCGCTTCGACAGCTACGCCGGCGAGCGGCTGCAGGTCACCGGCGAGCGGCCCTCGACCGGCGGCACCATCATCACGAGCCAGATCATCAAGTCGAACGGCGAGCCGGTAAACATCAGCTATCTGGTGCGCAACAATGGCGGCGTCTGGCAGATCGCCGACGTCTATCTCGACGGAACGATCAGCGAGCTGGCGACCCGCCGCTCGGAATTCGCCTCGATCCTGCGCAGCAGCGGCATCAATGGCCTTATCCAGACGCTGAACGCAAAGGCCGATACGCTGAGCGGCGCATGCCTCTTAGAGGCGTCCTCGGGCCGGTGAACCAACTCGCCCTTGATCGTGCCTTAAACGGTCGGGGGACGCGTGCTGGCGCGTCGTAACCGGCGCGCCGCCGCATGGCAGTATCGGGCGTCGGTTGCGGTATCGAGCGAGGCGGATCTCGCCCGCGCCACCGTTCCGCGGAGGGCTCTATTAAACCGTTCCCGCCGCGCGCGCCGGTGCGTCCTGCGCCGGATGCCTCACAGCGCGGTATTCCGGAACGAAACGGTGCAGCAGGTCGATCACCCGCGCGCGATTTCCGGCCCGCGCCTGCTCCTCGAGCTCCTCGATCGAGCGCGCCAGAACCGCGTAATCGGCGGTGCGCGGCGCGGCCAGGCGCAGCGCCGGATTGGCGGTCGGGATCGGCGCTTCGGCGGCATGAAACAGGGCCTCGTGCAGCTTCTCGCCGGGACGCAGCCCGGTATAGACGATCGAGATATCGCGATCCGGCCGCTTGCCGGCCAGCCGGATCATCTGGCGCGCCAGATCCACGATCCTTACGGGCTCGCCCATGTCGAGCACGAAGATCTTGCCGCGCGCGTCTCGCCCCCGCCGCCTCGGGCATCGTCGACGACGCCTCGAGAACCAGTTCGACGGCCTCGCGAACCGTCATGAAAAAGCGGCTGGCCTCGGGATGCGTCACGGTCAGCGGTCCGCCGGACGCGAGCTGGCGCGTGAACAGCGGCACAACCGATCCGGTCGAACCCAGCACATTTCCGAACCGCACCGTCAAAAGCCGCGTCCCCGGCAGCGACCCCGCCGCGCCTCGTGCAGATCGAGCGCCTGGCAAAAGCTTTCGGCCAGGCGCTTGGTGGCCCCCATGACGCTCGCCGGATCGACGGCCTTGTCGGTCGAGATCATCACGACCAGCGCCGCGCCGAGCGCACGCGCCGCCTCGGCGACGTTGCGGCGTGCCGATCACATTGGTCAGCACGCCCTCGATCGGGTTCGCCTCGACCATCGGCACGTGCTTCAACGCGGCGGCGTGAAACACGATCTGCGGCTGCTCGCCGGCGATCACCGCCTCTACGCGGCGGCGGTCGCGCACATCGCCGAGCAGCGGGACGATCGCAAGCTCCGGGCCAGCGCTCGCGCAACTCGCCGTCGATTTCGTAGAGCAGGAATTCGCTGCTGTCGACGAGGATCAGCCGCGCCGGCGCCAAGGCCGCGATCTGACGGGCCAGCTCCGAGCCGATCGTCCCGCCCGCGCCGGTGACGAGAACCCGCCGCCCGCGGATCAGCCGCGCCATCGCGTCGCGGTCGAGCACCGCCTGCGGCCGGCCGAGCAGGTCCTCGAGCGCGATCGGCTCGACTGATTCGGGTCGGCATCGGCGCGCGGTCTGCTGGAATTCGGTGAGCCGCGGCAGCCGCGCCAGCGGCATCGCCAGCGCGTCGGCGCGATCGAGCAAGCGGCGCACCTCGGCGCCGGCCAGACCCTGCGTCGTGATCACCAGCTTTTGCGGACGCCGGCCGCGCCGATCGAGATCGGCGACGACCTTTTCGAGCGAATCGATCGTCCCGAGAACCGGCACGCCGTAAATCTGCCGGCCGACCCGCGACGGCGTGTCCGACAGCATGCCGACCACGCGGTAAAGGGCATAGCGGTCGCGCACGCACTCGCGGATGAACGTGTCGGCGCCGTCCTTCGTGCTGATCAGCAGCACCGGCACGCTGGCGGCGCGGCCGCGCTCGAACAGATGATCGAGACGGCGGTCCTTGAACAGGCGGTAGCCGAGCCGCGGTCCGCCGAGCAGCGCGACCAGCACCAGCCAGTTGATCAGCAGGAACGAGCGCGGCAGCGTGTCGAGCCGCGTGAACAGAAACATGATCGGCAGAAAAATCAGCCCGGTCAGCGCCGCGGCGCGAGCGATGTTGAACAGGTCCGGCACCGAGGCGTAGCGCCAGATGCCGCGGTAGAGCCCGGTCACGAGGAACACGGCGCCGGCGATCAGCGTGAACGCGACGCCGTAGAGCACGATCAGCTTCGGCTCCAGAATTCGCAGCATGTCGTCGCCGACCCGCAGGTAAATCGCGAGCACGAACGACAGCGCGGCCATCGCGAGATCGTGCAAAAACGCGAAAATGGCGCGGCGGGACTTGGGGAAGATCGACACGCGGCAGTGCAGCCCAGCGGTTTCGAAGGCGAGCCCGTTCTATAGCAAAGATAGATCAAATCCGGAAATCGCCGTGGGGAGCGGGCGGCTTGGTCTGGGTCGCCAAGGCGCCAGGCGCTGTGCTATCGGTCGAATCTAACGCTCGGTGCCGGTGCCTGACGGCGGCGATGATCTTGTCAGGGTCGGCGATCCACGCGAAGGGTTTCGATTGTCGAGCGTCGGGCGGCCATCAACCGCTCCCGCGGGGTTCGCCAATGCTGACGCTGCCACGGTCACGCGAATTGCAGCCCGACATAAGATTTGTTCTGCTGACAGCTCTCACCGTTGTCGCGATCGTCTACGGGTCTCTCTACCCTTTTGACTTTCGCATTCCGGCTAACGGAGAGGGTGCGGTAATCGCATTGCTTCGTTCCTGGAAGATGCCGCCATCTGGCCGCGGCGATTTCGTTGCCAATGTTCTGCTTTATACGCCGCTCGGCTGGTTCGGAGTTCTTTCGCTGCCGCGGCGTATCAGCGTCGCAGTTCGCTTTTTATTGATAGTCATCGGCGGAACCGCCCTTTCCTTGAGCATAGAGCTGGCTCAATATTACGATTTCGGCAGGGTGACGGCTGCTGACGATGTCTATGCCAACTTGCTGGGAACGATAATCGGCGGTCTGGCCGGCATCACCCTGTTCCGAAATTGGCGTTTTCCGCCAATCGCCGCGATTTCAACAAAGCCGATACCGGCGGCGCTTCTTGCGGCCTGGGTCGGCTACCGGCTCTACCCCTATGTGCCGACGATCGACCTGCACAAGTATTGGAACGCGCTGAAGCCGGTCATTTTCTATCCGAGCCTTTCTCCCGAGGGTCTCTATCGCTACGCGACGATCTGGCTGACGACTTTCGCCTTGCTCTCGGAGCTGGTGGGAGCCCGCCGGTCATTGCTGCTGGCGCCGGTGTTTTGTGGAGGTATCCTCGTTGCGCGCGTGCTGATCGTCGATACGGTAATCGGCGTCCCTGAAATCGCCGGCGCCGGCGTCGCGCTCTGTCTTTGGCCGGTTCTGCTTCTTCTGTCGCACCGCAGGCGCAGCGCGGTACTGTTCATCTTGTTAGGCGCCGCAATTGTAGTCGGGCGGCTGCAACCCTTTCACTTCCAGCCCACGGCTCGCGAATTCGGATGGGTGCCGTTCCGCGGCCTGATGACGGGTTCGATCGCGGTAAACGTCATGTCCTTCTGTGAAAAGTCGTTCCTATACGGTTCTTTATTATACCTGTTCACCGAGGCCGGCGGGCGTCTTCGCACGGCGGTATTGATCGTTGGCGGCACGCTGCTCGTGACCAGCTTTGCACAAACCTACCTCCCGGGCCGCTCGGCCGAGATCACCGACCCGGTAATGGTCCTGCTGCTCGCCGCCGCCTTTACCCTCCTCCGCGGCAAAAGTAGTAAACGTAGGATGGGCTGAGCGAACGCGAAGCCCATGCGGACGGACCGGACCAATTAGCATCGGCTTCGGTCCGCCAAGCCTGTGTTACGTTGATAGCCGACCGGGATCGACCACGGCGATGCGCGCGAGGCGGTGGTCGCTTTCCCCCCGCGGCGCCGGTCAGCTCGGCCGCATCTGCGACGGAGCAATCCAGGCTTTCTGAAGCAGCCGGCGGACCGTCGGCTCGAAGGTCGATAGCGGTTCGGTCTTGTAGTCGGGGTCGAAGGATATCTCGTCGTATTTGGCGCAGAACTCGACCGTCCGTTCATACGCCGGGTCGGATTTGTAGATGTCGCGTGCATTGGGATCGAGGCCCATATGCCGGCCGTAGAAATAGGTCTGGAACAGGCCGTGTTGCACGAGCATCCAGTGGTTGTCGCGGCTGATGAAGGGCCGCAAGACTCCGGCGACAACCTCGCCGTGGTTGAACGGGCCGAGCGGCTCGCAAATGTCGTGCAGCAGCGCCACCGCGACGTATTCCTCGTCCTTGTTGTCGCGCAGCGCCCGCGTCGCGGTCTGCAGGCAGTGATCGTAGCGCGTGATGTTATAGGCGGTGTCCTGGCTCAGGTCGCGCAGCATCGCAAACAGCCGGTCGGGCAAGGCGCTCAGCGTCTGCTCATGCACATGCCGCAGCACGGCAAAGTCCTCGTCCGTGCCCTCGTCCATTCGCCGGTAATGCATCCTTTCCATGACATCCCCCTTCGCCACCGGTATCCGCAGCTCTCGGCCGCACCATACTCTCGATCTCCGTGCCTTCACATGCCCGGATAGGGTCGGCGGCAGACCGACCGGTTGCGGAGAGGGCGTCGGCAATGCCGGCGTCGCCCTCCTCCGCGGCAAGTGTAGGACGGGCTGAGCGACCGCGAAACTCATGCGGACGGGCCGTACCACTCAGTATGGCTTTTCTTTGCTCAGCCCATTCTACATTACTGATCTGGCGTTGGTGATCGGGGCAGGCATCCAGAATTCCCTTGGACGGTAAGTCTTAAAGAGGCAGAATGTCGGAAAATAGGCTTTGGCTGGAAATATTCGGTGCCGGTTGTGGAAATGGCACCAAAAAGGGAGGTCCAGATGGGCAATAAGCCACTGATCTTCTTAACTACGATCTTGACGCTCCCCTTTCCCGCGATCGGTCTCGCCGACGTGGTGACAGAATGGAGTTTGAAATCGGCGCAATTTACGGTCGCCGGACGCCTGCCTCCGCCTGACGCCTGGAACGTCCTCGCCACGACCGGCGTGGCGGTATCGGATGCTCTGGCGGCAATCTCTGGAAAATCGGGCCCGATCCTCGTCAAGGTGAACCCGGTGCCGGACGCCTCGATGGATGCAGCGGTTGCCGCCGCGTCGCACGCCGTACTGCTGAAGACGATCCCCGCTCAGCACGAAAATATCGAGGCCGCATATCAGGCCGCCATCGCAAAAGTGCCGGACGGCGCGAGCAAGCAGAACGGGATCGCGGTGGGATCGCAGGCGGCCGAGATGGTGTTGCAAGCGCGCCCGAAAGACGAAGCGATCGAGAGCTATCGGCCCTTCACAACGGCCGGGAAATATGTCCCGACAATTCTGCCCGTTTCCTTGACGGTAGCGTTACGCAAGCCGTGGGTGCTCGAACTCGTGCGATCAGTTCCGGCCAGCGCCTCCGCCGGCTTTGGACAGCGACACCTGGGCGCGCGATTACAACGAGATCAAGGCTCTCGGCGCTCGCACGAATTCCAGCCGTACCCCCGAGCAGACGGATGTCGCACGTTTCTGGGAGGCGACGAATCCGATCATTCACGTCCCGGTCATTAACATCGTGGCCGAAACCACAGGCCATGATCCGGGTTCGAATGCCCGCTTCATAGCGGTCGTGTCGATGGCCGCCGCCGATGCGCTGGGGGCGATATTCGATGCCAAATACACGTACAACTTCTGGCGTCCTGTTACCGCCATTCGCAACGGTGACATCGATGGGAACGACTTTACGGAGCGCGACGCCTCCTGGCTGCCGTTTATCGATACGCCGATGCATCCCGAGTATCCCTGTGCGCATTGTGTCGTATCGGGCACAATCGCCACGCTGCTGAAAGCTAAGCTCGCCGGCAACCCGTCCCCCACACTGACAACAACCAGCCCGACCGCGCCGGGCAAGCCCCGCAATTGGGCAAATCCCGACGAGTTCATGCAAGAAGTGGCCCTCGCCCGAATTTACGATGGTGTCCACTACCGAACATCGACCGAAGTAGGAACCGCAATGGGTGTAAAAATCGGCGAGTTCGCAGCCGCCAAGTACCTCAAATAGGTGCACCGGAGTATATCGTTCGAGCCGCGAGCGTAGAATTGACTCCTTACCATTGTCTCTATTTAGGAAACAGTCTTACCTAGGCACATACACCGCATACCCCCTTGGCGGGGCCCAGAAATCGGCGGTGCCGTCGGGATTGGTGTGTTTAGGCAGCGGCGTTCCCAAATCCTGGCCGCGCCATGCCACCGCTGAAAAGCTCGTGTTCGGCCGGTTTGTCCGCACCGTCGCGCCGTGCCACGCGCCGCGATTGTTGAGCACGAACACAAGGCCGGATTGGTTCTCCCATCCGGTGCGCTGCATGATGTACAAATCGTCGTCGCAATAGAGGATTTGCGCCTTACCGCCGGCGTGACCCTCGTGGACTCGGACCAGCGCGTCGATGCCGCTCGGCTCGCCGGGCAAGGCCAAGCCCCAGGTGTAATAATCCTGCCAGAAGACGCACGGATATCCCGGGTGCGTCAGGATATAGGCATAGGCCGGCATCTTGTCGGTGCGGATCGGGTCGTCGCGCACGACATCGTGGTTTTCGACAAATGTCACCGCGCGCGCCGGATCGTCGGCCAACACCGTGCCGCCCGCCGTCAGGCCCCGCAGGCTGAACCCGTAGACCTGACACAGGTCACGCAGGCGATAGCGCAGCGGGAAATCGAACGCGGTGACCGGGTTGTCCGACCAGGCGTTGGTCTCGTTCAGCCAGTCCCCGATCGTGCGACTGTTGTCCCAGCACTCGCCGACCGAAAACGGCTTGAATGCCGCCTCGCCCCGCAGGCCGCGCAATTCCTGGATCGCGCGCACCATCCACCCGCCATAGCCCTTGACGAAATCGAAGCGGAAACCGTCGAACCCGACCTCGTTGATCAGCCACAGGGCGTTTTCCAGAACAGCCGTATAGACGGTCGGGTTGCGGTGGCACAGATCGGGCATGCCGCCGAAGCTCATCGCGTCCCATGTCTCGTAGCGCGACGGGTGAAAACTCTGCGTGTCGCGCGGGAATTTGCCGCTCTTCGGCGCGAACTTGGTCCAGCGGCTGACGCCGTCTACCGGGCTTATCTCCTCGGCGTCGGCGCCGCTGCAATGGTCGATGACGAAATCGGCATAGACCTGCAGGTTGGCGGCGTGCGCATCGGCGATCAGGCTCTCCAGCTCGGCTCGCATGCCGAACCAGGTCGCGATCGAGCCCTTCTGGTCGAACTCGCCGAGATCCCAGAAATCATAGGGGTCGTACCCCATCGAGATATTGTTGGCCGCCTTGTTCGCCGGCGGCAGCCACAATGCCGTAAAACCGGCGGCGGCGAGCCTTGGCACCTCGCCCCGGACATGCTCCCACCATTGGAACGGCTTGCCCTCGAGGTCCGGGCAATCCCAATAAAACGCCTGCATCATGACGCCCATGATCGACCCTCCCCGGGGCCAAAGCGACGGAACCCGACCACCCGGCGCCGCCGCGATTTCCACAATGTGTGGAGATGGAGCCGAGCCGGGTTGGTTGCGCAAATTCTAACACGATCGCCCGCCGGTATCGCCGCTCCCGGCAGCGCCCGCCGCCGCTCCGCTCCGGGTTCAATGTTCTTGAAATGTACGACCGATCTCGCCATATCGCACCGTCGGTACCAGTCGCGATGCGGCACGACCGGATGCGTGACAGGTACCGCGTGTTTCCCTGATCGGCTGCTTTCGGTTCCCTGTTGCTTCGCTATCGCTTCCCTGTTCCGGCGAAGAATTTTCGCTGATTTCGGCTCAGGGAATTCGCCGCAACCCCATATATCCGTTTGGTTTTGGCCCGTTCCGGAAGCGGCGGCGAAAAAATTCCCTGCTAGCAGGGAATTTGGCGATCCGGCCCCGGCGGCCCATGGCACCGTGCAAACGCGTTTCATGTCGCGCATCGTTCGATTCGCGCTATTGTGCGCAGCAGCATCTTTTCCGGGACGGCGGCCAGGATGAGCGATCCCATCAAGGACAAGCCGGGCGGCGCCAAGCCGGCCATTGTCAAAAAATACGCCAACCGCCGTCTCTACAACACGGCGACCAGCAGCTACGTGACACTCGACGACCTCGCCCGCATGATCAAGGAAGGCGGCGACTTCGTCGTCAAGGACGCGAAGACCGGCGAAGACCTGACCCGCTCGGTCCTGACCCAGATCATCGTCGAGCAGGAGCAGAAGGGGCAGAACCTGCTGCCGATCAGCTTTCTGCGGCAGCTGATTGGCTTTTACGGCGACAACATGCAATTCCTCGTGCCGGGATATCTGGAGCAGGCGATGAAAGCCTTCGCCCGCAACCAGGAGCAGATGCGCAGCAATCTGCGCACGACGTTCAGCATGTTTCCGTTCGGCCAATTCGAGGAAATCGGCAAACAGAACATGGCGATGTTCGAGCGCGCGCTGCGCATGCTGTCGCCCGCTGCCCGGGAAGCTGGCGATCCGGCCGAAACGGCCCCGCCAACCGAGGCGAACCAGCAGCCCGAAACCGAGGCGGAGGACCCGCGGCTGCGCCGGCTCGAGGCCCAGATCGACGCGCTGCGGCTGCAACTCGAAGCATTGGGCCGCAACCGCGACGAAAGCTAGCAGGCCGCGTCATCCCGTGCCGGTTCCGGATACGGCGGGCCGGTGCATTGGAATTGGCCCGCGCCTATATCTCCGGTCATGACGATATTCCTCACGATCCTGTTGGTTCTCGCGATGCTCGCGACGCTCGGCGTGCTCGGGATGGGTGTGCTGCAAATGATCCGCGGCGGCGATCCGCGCCGCTCGAACAAGCTGATGCAGTCGCGCGTCGCGTTTCAGGGGCTGGCGCTGCTGCTCCTCGCGCTGTTGATGATGCTGGTCGGGCGAAGCTGATCGGGGGGCTGATCACGGCGATGGTGCGGCTGACCCGGATCTACACGCGCGGTGGCGATCGCGGCCAAACGTCGCTCGGTGACGGCAGCCGGGTCGCGAAACAGGCGTTGCGGGTCGAGGCGTTCGGCACCGTCGATGAGGCCAATGCCGCGATCGGCCTGGCGCGGCTCCATGTCGCCGCCGACCCAGAGGCGGACCAAGCGGCCGACGCGATGCTGGCCTTGATACAGAACGATCTGTTCGATCTCGGCGCCGATCTCTGCACGCCGGAGGGCGGCAATCGCGCTGCCGGGGCACTGCGCATCGTCGCGGCGCAGGTCGAACGCCTGGAACATGACATTGATGCGATGAACGCCGCCTTGCGCCCGCTCGAACTCGTTCATTCTGCCCGGCGGCACCCCAGCCGCGGCGCACCTGCATCTGGCTCGCACCGTGGCGCGACGCGCCGAGCGGCTGGTCTGCGCGCTGGCCGCCGTCGAGCCGGTCAATCCCGAGGCGATCCGGTATCTGAACCGGCTGTCGGACCACCTGTTCGTGCTCGGCCGCCGGCTGAACGACAACGGCGCTCGCGACGTGCTGTGGCGTCCCGGCGCGACGCGATAGACCGGAGGCTCCGCAGCCATGACCTATCCCTGGAAGGACTATGGCGGGCGCACCTCGCCGCTGAAGCTTACGGTTTTTGCCGTGCTGTTCGTTCCGGGGCTGTGGATCGCGGCAGCGTTCGCCTTCGGCTGGCTCGGGCCGCGTCCGTTCGATGAGGCGATCCACCAGCTCGGGCTGTGGACGATCCGCCTGATCTTCCTTGCGCTGGCGGTCACGCCGCTGCGTCACATTTTGCAGTGGTCGCGGCTGCTGGTCGTGCGTCGCATGATCGGAGTTGCCGCATTTGCGTACGCGATCGGCCATTTCGGGCTTTACGCGGCCGACCAGGCCTTCGACCTCGCCAAGATCGCGACCGAGATCGTGGTGCGGATCTATCTGACGATCGGCTTCGCCGCGGTGCTCGGACTGGCGGCGCTCGCCGCGACCTCGACCGATGGCATGATCAGGCGTCTCGGTGCCCGAAACTGGCAACGCCTGCACCGGCTCGTCTACGCGATCGCGCTGCTCGCGGTCATTCATTTCTGCATGCAATCGAAGCTCGATCTGTGGGAGCCGACGGTGATGGCCGGGCTCTATGCGTGGCTGATCGGTTACCGGCTGCTGGCGCGGCCAGTCGGGACGCGCACCCGCCTGTCGCTCCGCGGGGTCGCGGTGCTCGGGGTCGCGGTCGCGGTGCTGACCGCATCAGGCGAGGCGGCTTATTTCTGGCTTGCCTACGGCGCCGACCCGATACTCGTCATCGCCGCCAATTGGTCGCTTGCGACCGGGCTGCGCCCGGCTGTCGTCGTGCTTGCGCTGACCGGGGCGGTCGCTACGGCGGGCGCGCTGCGCCGGTTCGTCGCGCTGCCGCCCGAGCGGCGGCCACGTTTCGCCTGAGGCGATGGTGGACGAAAAGACCCGGCGCCGATCGGGAGGCCTTCGTACGCGAACTGATGGCGGTCTTCGACGAACTCCCGGCGCCGCTGCGCGAGGCGATCAACTACGCGCCCGAGCCGCTCGACCCGAAGGGACTCGCCGCGCTGTGCCGAAGGCATGGGGCCGGCAACGTTCTCGCGATGATCGAACTGAAGCTGCGCCGCGCCGCCGGCCGATAGCTGACGGACCAAGGCGGACGCGCCCCATTCGTCCCGCTCGCCGCCCCTATTCGTCCCGAATGATGCGCCCATCCTGCATGACGACGACGCGGTCGGCGGCGGCTGCGAAGTCGCGATCATGCGTCACGACCGCGACGGCGCGCCCGTAGGCATGCGCCAAATCCTTCAGGATCGTCTGCACATTGGCGCTCGATACGCTGTCGAGATTGCCGGTCGGCTCGTCGGCAAGGACGAGCAGCGGGTCGTTGGCGAGCGCGCGGGCGATCGCGACGCGCTGGCTCTGCCCGCCCGACAGCTGCCGCGGCAGCTTTCCCGCCTGATCGGCGAGGCCGAAGCTGGCCAGCAGATCGAGCGCGCGCGCCTCGATCTCGTCGTCCGGCAGCCGCGCCGACCTCTGCATCGGCAGCATCACGTTCTCGGCAACGGTGAACTCGGGCAGCAGAAAGTGAAACTGGAAGACATAGCCGAGTTCGGCGAGGCGCAGCGCGGCGCGTTCGTCGTCATCGAGCGAAGTCGGTATCGCTGCCCGTGCAGCCGGACCGTGCCACTTGTCGGGTCGGTCGAGCAGTCCGAGCAGGTACAGCAGCGACGACTTGCCGGAGCCGGAAGCCCCGGTGATCGCGACGAATTCGCCGCGCCGGATCGCGAGGCTCGCGTCGCTGACGAGCGTGGCCGTGACCTCGCCGAACGAGCTGCCGGGTCAGGTGCTCGGCTTCGACGATGATGTCGGCCGCCGAGTGTCGGTCCTGGGTCCCGCGATCGCTCATTGCGCGCCGCGCAGGATGTCGACCGGCTGCACGCGCGCGCCCTTGCGGGCCGGGAGCAGCCCGGCGAATACGGCGGCCGCGATCGCGAAAGTCGGCCGCGATCGCGAACTGCCGCCAATTCCAGTCGATCGGCAACGGGACCGGATCGCTGCTGCCGGGGAATTTCAGCCGGACCTGCATCAGGCTCCACATCAGCGCGGCGCCGAGCGGCAGTCCGGCGGCGCTGCCGGCGATCCCGAGCAACAGCCCCTGGATCAGGAAAATGCGGCGGATGTCGCGGGCGCGGAACCCGATCGATTTCAGGATCGCGATGTCGCGCTGCTTTTCGAGCACGACCGTCGAGATGACGTTGTAGATGCCGAACGCCGCGACGATCAGCACGGCGCTGACAACCGTGTACATGATGATGTTTCGGGTCGCCAACGTGCTCATCAGGTCTTCGCTGGCTTCCTGCCACGACACCGCCTTGTAGCCAAAGCGGCGCTCGATCTCGGCGGCGATCTGCTGCGCACGCTGCGGATCATCCAGCTTGATGATCGACCGTATTCGCCCGGTCCGGCCGTTTCAGCAGCGCCTGCACGCGCTTCAGGTCGGCGAAAGCCTGGGTATCGTCGTAGGTGGCGCGCCCGGTATGGAAAATCCCGAGGATCTTGAACGTGCGTACCTCGCCGGTCGGGGAGGTCAGCGTCACGTTTTCGCCGAGAGACAGCGACAGTTTGCGGATGAGACCGTCGCCGACGACGATGCCGTCGGGATTGGCGATCATCTCGTCGAGGCTGCCGGCGACCATGTAGTTTTGAATCGTTGTGACGTCGCTGACCTCCGACGGAATCATGCCGTTGAGGCTGACCGCGACGTCCTTGCCGGCGAAGGTGATAATCGCCTGCCCGGCCAGCACCGGCGAGGCGCGCAGATGCGGCATCGTGCGCAGCGCCTGCATCATCCGCTGGTACTGGCGGATGCCGCGCGTTTCGGTCAGCGGCTTCACGCTGCGGATCTCGACCACGCCGTTCGGGTAGAGCTGCTCCGCCGGCTGCAGGCGCGGATTGCGGAACTCGTCCGACACCGTGATATGCGGCGAATTGTCGACCAGGCGGCGGATGAAATCCGGCCTCCGAACCCTGCATCAGCGACGCGACCGCGAGGAAGAACGCGACCCCGAGCACGATCCCCGACAGCGAGACGATGCTTTGCCGCGGGCGCGCCAGCAGATGCTTGAGCGCGATCTCCGGCGCAAGACCAAGCATCACCGCGCCGCCGCCTCGAATGGACGCACTCTTTCCCCGGCCGTGAGCCCCGGCGTCGGGGACGCCACGATCCGGTCGTTCTCGCTGAGCCCGGAGAGGATCTCGACCTCGCGCGCATCCTTGGCGCCGACCGTGACCTTCTGCTTCTCCAGCTTACCGTCGGCGACGCGCCACACCGTATCCTGCTGCACCGCGCCGGCCGGCACGAGCAGCGCGTTGTCGGCCTTGCGCAGCACGATGTTGGTCTCGGCCGTCATGCCGATCATCAGCGGCGTATCGTCCGGCAGCGAGACGCGCACCCGGTAGGTGCGCGCGACGGGGTCGCCCTTCGGCGTAATCGACTGCACCGTGCCGCGGAAAATCTGCCCCGGAAACGCATCGGCGCGGATCAGCACCTCCTGGCCGGGGCGGACCTGCGCGATGTCCTCCTCGTCGACCTCGGCCGAGACGCGCAGCGGGGCGCAGCACGACATCCAGAAAATCGGCTTGTCGGGACCGATGACCTGCCCGATTTCGCCGTCACGGCGGATGATCTTGCCGGCGGCCGGCGCGACCAGATCGAGATAGTGGGCTTCCGCCTCGGCGCGCTCGCGCAGCGCCGTGGCCTTCTCCCAGTCGGCGCGGGCCCGGTCATAGGCGTTGCGCGCCGCGACGCCGCGCTCGACAAGCTGCGCCTGGCGGTCGAACTGCGACTTCGCGTAACGCTCCTCGGCTGCTGGCGGCTCGATCGCGCGTTGCAGATCGTCGTTTTCGAGGCGCGCGAGCAGTTCGCCCTTTTTAACGATGCTGCCCTCGTCGACCTTCAGCTCGGCTAGCCGCGCCGTGCTGCGCGGCGCGATCGGAATCATGACGCTCGGCTCGACGGTCCCGGTCGCGTAGACGGCCTGCACGGCCGGGCCGCGATGCGGCTCGACAACGGCCACCGCCGGCGGCAGCAAGGTCCAATACACATAAGCCGCGGCAACGCACAGCAGGATCGACGAGCGCCGCCCAGCGACCCCAATGCACGCGGCGCCGTCGGCGCGGCATGGCCTCGCCGCGGCGCGGCTGCAGCGGCGCGGTGGCGGGATCGGCGTCGGCGGCCCCGTTCCGGGATCTGTTCCCGGCGCTGCTCCGGAGCTGGTTCGACCAGCGACAATGGCCGCGGACGCCGGTTTTGCTGAGGCTCGATCGGGGCCAAATCCTTTCTCGGGAACGACGGCCAAGCGGCCTGCATCGTCGCACGATGCCCCTCCGAGGTGGCCCCGTCGTTGACGGGGATCAATGGCCCGCGGGAGCGTCCGAGCCGCGCGTTTTGGTTCGGATTATGCCGGGATCGTCAGCGCGATCAGCGTTTCGGCGGCGCGGTCGAGCGCTATCGAGCCTGCGGCAGCTGTCGATCAGCTTGTCGAATTGCGCCTCGCCGATCGCGAGCCCCGGCGCAATCGGGCGGATGCGGCGCGCTTCTTCCTCGAAATCCCAGATGAATTCGCGCCCCGTCCCCTCGCGCGTGTAGCTGCGCCCGTCCTTTGTAAACACGGTGATGCGCGGCCCGAACAGTGTGCGGCCGACCGCCGGGATCAGCGTCACGCGCCGCATCAGGTCGAGCACCTCGGGCGGGTCGCTCTCGCCGGGGCCGGGCGTCGCCTGGCGCAGCATCGGAAAGCCGCGCGTCGCCGCGCCGTAAGCCGTGAAATATGGCGTGCTGCCGACCTCCGGGGCGCCCGCCGATGCCGCGGCTCGGGATCGGAAAGGCCGGGCTCGGATACTCGGTCTCCATCCAGTTGACGACCGCCTCGATGCGGTCGATCTGCTCGTAGGTGATGTCGTGCTCCTCGCAGAGCTTCGCGGTCACATCGACGTGCGCGATATTGTAGCCGGCGGTCGAATACACCCGGTACAGCGTCTCAAGGAACATCCAGTCGCGCCCGAGCCCCTCGGTGATCGCCATGACATTGGCGCGGTTCTTGCCCGTGAAGCTGTAGCGCAGCTCGCCGCGGTTGTCCCCGATATATGAATGATAGAACCCGGCCTCGCCTTCGAGTACGGTCTCGCCGCCCGGCGTGCCGTGTTTCGCGAGCGCCACTGCGAGCAGCGCGTTGCGGACCGCGCCGCCCTCGCGCAATGACCGCCCTCCGCTGCGAATGCCTTCGAGATTGCCCGAGGCGAGATTGACGCATTGCGCGATCGAGATCGTGCACCTTGCCGGCGTCGAACCCCTGGATTTTCGCCGCCGCGACCGCCGCGCCGAAAATCCCGAACACCGGCCCGGCGTGAAAACCGCGCGCCATCACGCTCGGGATGAACTCCGACGCCATGCGCTCCATGACCTCGTAGCCGGCGGCGACGCCGGTCAGGAACACCTTCCCGGAGGCGCCGGTCGTCTCGGCAGCGGCGAGCGCCGCCGGCATGATCGCCGTGCCGGGATGGGTCAGCATGCGGAACGTGTCCCATTTGCCGCCGGCGAAGATCGTCTCGGCATTGACAAAGGCGGCCCCGGCCTTGGTCAGCTTCGCGCCGTGGCACAGCACGGTCGCCGCGCCGCCGCCGCCCGCCTCCTCCTCCTGCATCAGCGCCAGCGCCTGCCGGCTCGCCGGCATGTCGTGCGCGACCAGCGCCGACGACAGCGCCTGCAACGTCACGCCCTTGGCGCGATCGACGACCGCCAGAGGCAGAGCTTCGTACGTCAGACCGGCGACGAAAGCGGCAAATTCCCGGCTCAGCGACATGGCAGACGCCTCTTATGCTCGTCATCCCGGCGAAGCCGGGATCCATGCTTCAGCTCTACGAGCGGCTGAAAGGTAGGTACCGGCCTTCGCCGGGACGACACCGAGTGACCTCTTTACATCCCCTCGCGCACGAGCGGGTTGCGCAGCGTGCCGATGCCGGTGATCTCGATCTCGCAGACATCGCCGTGCTTCAGATTGCGCGGCGCCGCCCTCGGTGCCCATCCACACGACGTCGCCGGGATAAAGCGTCAGGTATTTCGACATCCGCGCGATGAACTTCGCGACGCCATGGATCATGTGGTTGGTGCGGAAATGGTCGGTGACCTCGCCGTTGACCCGCACGGTCGTCTCGGCCGCGTCGAGATCGAAATCGGTCTCGACCCACGGCCCCATCGGCTTGAACGTGTCGGTGTTCTTGGCGCGCCACAGCGTGCGGTCGCCGCGCTGCCAGGTGCGCTCGCTCATGTCGTTGCCGATTGTCCAGCCGAGCACGCAGGACAACGCGTCGCTCTCGGTCAGGTTTTTTGCCTTCTTGCCGATTACCGCGACGAGTTCGGCCTCGTATTGCACGAGTTCGCCGGCGTCCTTCGGAATGACGATGTTCTCGCCGTGCGCGATCAGCGCGTTGTTGGCGCGGTAGCCGATATCGGCCTCGGGCGGCAGCTTCGGTTCCTCGCCGCGCTTCTTGGCCATTTCGGTCACATGCTCGGCGTAGTTGAGCCCGGCCGCGTAAAACGTTTTCGGGATCACCGGCACCAGAAACTTGACCGCGTCGAGCCTCCGCCGTGTCGCGGTGCGCTCGTAACCGGCGAACGGATCGCCCTTGACCTCGACGACCTCGTTTCCCTCGATGATCCCGTAGGATTCGCGGCCGTCCGTCTCGTATCTGAGCCAACGCATCGTTCTCCTCCCTGCCAAAGCCGGTGTCCGGCGATCATAACCGTGAGGGAGAATAGCTGCGCCGGTGATCGATGGCGACGGGATCGGATGCGGCGGGAAGCGGTCCGTCATGTGCTGGCGTACCAGGCCGCGACGTGCATACTGTTGTCTACCGAGCGGCGCCATCATTCGGGGAGGCGGGCGACATGCAGGCCGCAACGAGGCCGGCGACTACAGCAGGAGCAACAACGCACCGGTGCTTCTGGAAGCGCTGGACGACGGTGTGCTGCGGCTGACTATGAACCGGCCGGCGGCGCGCAACGCGCTATCGATGGCGATGATGGGAGCCTTGCGCCGGGCGCTCGACGATGCCGCTTCGGACCGGGAATGCCGTGTTGTCGTCATCGCCGGCGCCGGGCCGGCTTTCTGCGCGGGGCATGATTTGCGCGAACTGCGCGACGATCCGAGCCGCGAAGCCTATGAGCGCATCTTCGACCAGTGCAGCGCGATGATGCAGCAGATCGTGGCGCTGCCGAAGCCGGTCATCGCCGAGGTCCACGGCATCGCCACCGCGGCCGGGTGTCAGCTGGTCGCGACCTGCGACTTGGCTGTCGCCGCCGAGGATGCCCGCTTCGCGACCCCGGGGGTCAATATCGGGCTGTTCTGCTCGACCCCGATGGTCGCACTGACCCGCGCGATCGGCCGCAAGGCGGCGATGGAAATGCTCCTCACCGGCGAACTGATCGACGCCGCGACCGCGAAAGCGATCGGGCTCGTCAACCGGGTCGTGCCCGCCACCGAACTGAGCGATGCGACCCTGACCCTGGCCCGCCAGATCGCGGCCAAATCGGCGTTCACGCTGGCGATCGGCAAGGAAGCGTTTTACCGGCAGGCCGAAATGGGCTTGGCCGAGGCTTATCGCTATGCCGGCGAGGTTATGACCCGCAACATGCTCGCGCGGGACGCCGGCGAAGGCGTCGACGCGTTTCTGGCGAAGCGGCCTCCGGTCTGGCAGGACGCCTGATCTCCATGAGACGGAGGACCGGTCGACGCCGATGCCGTATGCCAACCTGCGCGAGTTCATAACGCGCCTCGAGGGCGCCGGACGGCTGGTCCGGGTCAAGGCGCCGGTGTCGCCGTTTCTCGAAATGACCGAGATCCAGACCCGTCTCCTGGCCGAACGCGGGCCGGCGGTTTTGTTCGAGAACGTCGTCCATCCCGGCATCCCGGCGCCCGATGCCGGTGCTGGTGAATCTGTTCGGCACTGTCGAACGGGTCGCCTGGGGCATGGATCGCGAGCCGCACGAGTTGCGGGCGATCGGCGAGACACTGGCTTTCCTGAAGCAGCCAGAACCACCCGGCGGCTGGCGCGAAGCGCTCGAAATGCTGCCGCTACTCAAGACCGTGATGGCGATGCGGCCGCGCACCGTCTCGGCGGCGCCGTGCCAGGAAATCGTGCTGCGCGGCACCGACATCGACCTGGCGCGCTTGCCGATCCAGACCTGCTGGCCCGGCGAGCCGGCGCCGCTTATTACTTGGCCGCTGGTCGTCACCAAGGGTCCGGGCACCGCGCGCGAGGACAATTTCAACCTCGGCATCTACCGCATGCAGGTCGACCGGCCGCGACACGACCCTGATGCGCTGGCTCCGACATCGCGGCGGCGCGCAGCATCATCGGCGCTGGAGCCAAGCGAAACGCGAACCGCTGCCGGCCGCCGCCGTGATCGGCGCCGACCCCGGCACGATCATCGCGGCGGTGACGCCGGTTCCGGACACGCTGTCGGAATACCAGTTCGCCGGCCTGTTGCGCGGCCGCCGGGTCGAGCTGGTCGATTGCAAGACGGTGCCGCTCAAGGTGCCGGCGACCGCTGAGATCGTGCTCGAAGGGCATGTGTCGCTCGACGAATACGGCGACGAGGGCCCCTACGGCGACCACACCGGCTATTACAACGCCGTCGAACAATTCCCGGTGTTTCGCGTCTCGGCGATGACGATGCGGCGCGATCCGATCTATCTCTCGACCTTTACCGGCCGGCCGCCCGACGAACCCTCGGTGCTCGGCGAGGCGCTCAACGAGGTCTTTATCCCCCTATTGCAGCAACAATTTCCGGAGATCGTCGATTTCTGGCTGCCGCCCGAGGGCTGCTCCTACCGCATCGCGGTCGTGTCGATGCGCAAGACTTATCCCGGTCACGCAAAGCGCGTGATGATGGCGGTATGGTCGTTTCTGCGCCAATTCATGTATACGAAATTCGTCATAATCGTGGACGACGACATCAACGCGCGCGACTGGAAGGACGTGATGTGGGCGATCTCGACCCGCATGGACCCGGTGCGCGACACCCTCCTCGTCGAGAACACGCCGATCGACTATCTCGATTTCGCTTCGCCCGAATCCGGCCTCGGCGGCAAGATCGGTCTCGACGCGACCAACAAAATGCCTCCGGAGACGCGCCGCGACTGGGGCCGGCCGATCCGCATGAAGGACGACATCGTCGCGGAGGTCACGCGCAAATGGGCCGATTACGGCCTGCCCGGCAGCGGCCAACCGATCTGGAAATCGCGCTAGCAAGCCGCGGTGTCATAGACCCGCGCGGGCACAGCACCCATCTACGCCGGAACTTCGATTTCTTTGGCGAGAGATGTGCATGGCCGAGCAAAAAATCGACGGCGACACGGCGAACGACATCGACCTGCTGCACGATTTGATCGGGCGGGCGCTGCGCAACGGGGCCGATGCGGCCGACGCCGTGATGTTCGAGGGCGTCTCGCTGTCGCATGCCCGCCGTCTCGGCAAGACCGAGAAGCTTGAACGCTCGGAAAGCCGCGATCTCGGGCTGCGGGTGCTGATCGGCAAGCGGCAGGCGATGGTGTCGAGCAGCGACCGTTCGCCGAAGATGCTTGACGAACTCGTCGAGCGCACGATCGCGATGGCGCGCGCCGTGCCCGAGGACCCGTTTATCGGCCTCGCCAACCCCGCCGAGGTCGCGCAGGACTGGCCTTCCCTCGACATGCTCGATCCGGAGGAGCCGAGCGCCGAGACGCTGATCGAGCGCGCCCGGGCCGCCGAGGACGCCGCGCTGGCGGTCGAGGGCGTCACCAATTCCGACGGCGCCGAGGCCGGCTGGGGACGCTCGCGCATCGCGCTGGTCGCCTCGAACGGGTTCGCCGGAGGCTACGCCGGGTCGCATCACGGGGTCAGCGCGTCGGTGATCGGCGGCTCCGGCGCGAAGATGGAGCGCGACTACGATTTCGCGAGCGCGGTCTATGCCGCCGATCTGCGCGACCCGGCCGAGATCGGCAGCAGCGCCGGCGAGCGCACCGTCAAGCGGCTCGGCGCGCGCAAGATGCTGACCTCTCGCGTTCCGGTCGTGCTCGATCCGCGGGTCGCGCGCAGCCTGATTTCGCACCTGCTGGGGGCGATTTCCGGCCCTTCGATCGCGCGCGGCACAAGCTTCCTTAAGGACAGGCTTGGGCAACGCATTTTTCCCGAGGCGATCACGATCACCGAGGACCCGCACCGAACGCGGGGCCACCGCTCGAAGCCGTTCGACGCCGAGGGCCTGCCGAACCGGCGCCGCGCGCTGATCGACAACGGCGTGCTGACGACATGGCTGCTCGATCTGCGCTCAGCTCGGCAGCTCGGCATGACAAGCACCGGCCATGCGGCGCGCGGCACGGCGTCGCCGCCATCGCCGGCGGCCACGAACGTCTGGATCGAGCCCGGCGCGGCGACCCCGGCCGAGCTGATGGCCGACATCGCGAGCGGTTTCTACGTCACCGAGCTGATGGGGATGGGGGTCAACGGCATCACCGGCGACTACAGCCGCGGCGCCGCCGGCTTCTGGATCGAAAACGGGCAGATCACTTTCCCGGTCAGCGAAATGACCGTCGCCGGCAATCTCAAGGACATGTTTGCGCGCCTCGTCGCCGCCAACGATCTCGAATTCCGCACCGGCGCCGATTCGCCGACCCTGCGCATCGACGACCTGACCGTCGCGGGAGCGTAGCCGGCCGCCGGCCCGGCGTTTGGCCTCATCGCGGCCAGCCAAGCGGCCGTCTCTCACTCCTCATTGCTCATCGATCCCCGCTCCGGTCAGCCGATGCACTGGCGTCGCTGGGAATTTCGACATCGCAAAATTTTAAATGTTAGCGTACAAAAGTTCCGAATGACGCGCGGATCGGTTAGCGGTGCTGGCCATAGTTGTTGTCGCGGATGCGCTTCTATATGCGCATAATATATCAGGTGGGCTGAAATCGAAGAGCTTTCGATCAGCGATGTTTGATCAGATGAAGAAGCGGATACCGGTGGCACCTCGTCGTTTTATGTCTCTCGTCGGCTGGGTGTTGATGTGCGGGATCATTTTATCCGCTTCTTCACTCGCAGCCGAAATCGATTCGAATCCGCTGCGTCCACCCGACACCTCCAGCCCCAGAGAGTCGCTTCGAACTTTCGTCACCAATGTCGATAGCGCCTACCTCGAAATGCGGGACCTGCTGACGTCGTATTTTCGCTCGGGACGGCTTTATCTCAGTGCCGATGAACGTCGAAAGCAGGCCGAAATTTTCCCAAGCGCAAAAAAGGCGATCCGATCATTCGATTTCTCTGGCGTGCCGCCGATACTGCAAATGACGATCCCGATCGAGCGGGTGATCCAACTGAAGGAGGTACTCGATCGTATCGAGGTCCCCACTTTCGACGATATTCCGGACCGCGAGGCGATGGCGCGGATATCCGCGAAAAAATGGCGGTTGCCGAACACCGAAATCGATTTTGTTCTTGATCGAGAATGGGCCGCGGGCCGGTGAGTGGCTGATATCCTCCGAAACCGTGGAGCGGATTCCCGAGTTCTACGATCGGGTCAAACATCTGCCCTACAAACCCGGCTTGGCCAAAGAACTGAATGACACGTATCGGGCGCTGACTTCGGAAAAAATGAGCACAATTTATGATGCGTTCACAAGTTCACCGGCCGGTCTGGACCGCATTATACCGGCCAGGTGGATGCTGAGACTACCGCACTGGGCGAGAGTTCGCGTCGGCGATGTCACCCTATGGCAATGGCTAGGCTTCACGTCCGGACTTCTCGTTGCGGTGTTATGCATTCTCGGAGTGCACCGCCTGGCGCATCGCCTTACCCGCCGCAGGGAGGACGGATCAAGTCTGTGTTTGGCCGGCTCTCCTGACGCCGCTGGCCATCATTTTTACCGCTGCATTCGTCATACCGCTTCTGTGCCGATTCTGCGCATCAGCGGGACGCTGCTTTTAGCGACCGTATTCACCCAAACGGCCGTGCTTTACCTCAGCGCAGCGTGGCTGTCGGTCGTCGCTGGCGGAATGATCGGCGAAGCGATCGCCGCGTCCGAGCATTTGAGCCGCCGGCGCCTGGACAGCCAACTGATCAGGCTCGGAATGCGCTTCGTGGGTATTGTGATCGCGATCGGGTTTTTGATCCAAGGCGCAAATGAACTCGGTTTCCCGGTCTACTCGGTTGTGGCCGGACTGGGCGTGGGAGGCGTTGCCGTAGCGCTCGCAGCTCGCGACAGCCTCGCGAACTTGTTCGGCTCGATGCTTATCATGTTCGAAAAGCCCTTCCGGGTCGGTGACTTTATAAGGGTTAGCGGCGGCGAAGGCACCGTCGAGGATGTCGGCTTCCGAAGTACCCGCATTCGTACGTTAGACAATTCGCTGATATCGATTCCGAATAATGCCGTTGTCAATGCAACTATTGAAAATTTGGCCGCCCGGATCATGCGACGTCAGCGTTTTTTCATACAGGTTACTTACGACACCCCCCGCGAAAAACTCGAGGAGTTCGCCGCACAAATCGAGCATATACTTGTCGAGCATCCGATTACCAATAAGAGAGACATCCGGGTCCGTTTCAACGAATTCGGCGACAGCAGTCTCAATATCCTTGTTTACTTCTTCCTCGAAGTCAGGGACATTGCTACCGAGCTGAAAGAGCGTGAAGACATTCTATTGCGGATAATGGAGATCGCTCAGAAGCTTGGGGTCGAGTTTGCGTTTCCGACACGCACCCTGCATATCGCGGCAGCGACGGCGCCCGTCGAATTCGAAGACGTTCGCGTCCCGGCGCGATAAACCGCATCTCGTCCCTGACTCGCCTTGCGGCAGTGCGGCGCGGCGGCGCTGCCGCGCGCAGCGTCTTGCCAATCCGACGGCCCGCCTCTAACACTGACCGCGGGGACTGATGCGCGACGATCCAAACAATCTGCATTCTCGCTCGGCTGCGCTGGCCCGCCGCCTGGTACGCGATTTCATGTGCGCGGCATTGGCGCAGCGTTGCGCTGGCGTTGCTGTGCATGGCCGTGGCAAGCGGCAGCACGGCATTGCGCGCCTGGCTGATGGAGCCGGTGCTCGACCGCATCTTCATCGCCAAGGATTCGTCGCTACTGCTGCTGATCGCCAGCGCCGCGCTGGCATTGGCCGTCGTCAAGTCGCTGGCCGATTACGGCGACACCGTCCTGATGAACCGGGTCGGCCAGCGGGTCGTCACCGATGTGCAGACCGCGATGTTCGCTCGCCTGATTCGCAGCGATCTGGCATATTTCCATGCCCATCCCAGCGGCACGCTGATCTCGCGCTTCATGAACGACGTCTGGATGCTGCGCAGCGCGGCGGGCAACGTGCTGGCGGGAATCGGCAAGGACGCGCTGACCGTTATCTTCCTCGTTGCCGTGATGTTCTATCAGGACTGGTCGATGGCGCTTGTCGCCTTTATCGCCTTGCCGCTCGCGATCCGACCGGTTGTCGGGATCGGCCGCCGCATGCGGCGCGTCTCGGCCAACACGCAGGTCGAACAAGGCCAACTGACGACACTGCTGAACCAAACCTTTCAGGGGGCCCGGCATGTCAAGGCCTACGGGATGGAGGAATACGAGCAACACCGCGCGGCAGCCCTGTTCGAGCGCATCTATCGTCTCGTCAACCGCGCCATCCGCACGCGGGCCCGCGCCGGGCCGATGATCGAGGGGCTCGGCGGCGCCGCGATCGCACTGGTGATTTTCTATGGGGGGCACCAGGTCATCGTCGGGGCGAGCACTCCGGGCGCTTTCTTCTCGTTCATCACGGCGCTGCTACTGGCCTATCAGCCGGCGAAAAGCCTCGCTAACCTGAACGCCTCTCTCCAGGAGGGGCTGGCGGCGGCGCAGCGGGTCTTCGAGGTGATCGACCTCGAACCCTCGATCCGCGACAGACCGGGCGCGCTTTCGCTGCGGATAGGCGGCGGCGAGGTCCGTTTCGAGGAGGTGCGGTTCGCCTATCAGCCCGGCCCGATGGCACTCGACGGGATTTCGCTTACCGTTCCGGCGGGCGGCACGGTCGCGCTGGTCGGTCCCTCCGGCGCCGGCAAATCGACGCTTCTCAATCTGATCCCGCGCTTCTACGACGTCGACGGCGGCCGCATTCTGATCGACGGTCAGGAAATCGCTGCGGTGACGCTCGCCTCGCTGCGCCGCGCGGTCGCGTTGGTCTCGCAGGAGGTCAGTCTGTTCGACGACACGGTGCGCGCCAATATCGCTTATGGCCGGTTGGGCGCGCCGGACGCCGACATCGAGGCCGCAGCGTCCGCCGCCGCCGCCGATTCCTTCATCCGCGAATTGCCGCAAGGCTACGATACCCCGGTTGGCGAGCATGGCGTCCGGCTCTCGGGCGGACAGCGGCAGCGCATAGCGATCGCGCGCGCGATGTTGAAGGATGCGCCGATCCTGCTGCTCGACGAGGCCACTTCGGCGCTCGATACCGAGTCCGAAAGGCATGTGCAGGCGGCGCTGCGTAGCCTGATGCGTGGCCGGACAACCATCGTCATCGCGCATCGCCTGTCGACAGTAATCGGGGCGGATCTGATCTGCGTCATGGATCGCGGGCGGATTGTCGAACGCGGCACGCACGCCGAACTGCTCGCCCGCAGCGGCTTGTACGCCCGCCTGTACGAGACGGACTTTGCGGCGGAAAGCAGGGTCGTGAGCCCGACCGATTCGGAGCCGGCTCCGCTCGATTGGCATCCTGACCCTTCCCCGCTTGCGGCGCGGGAAAAGGCGGGGCTGGCCGCAGCGGCGGCCGCAGGGCGCGTATGACCCGAGCGCGGCGGTGGGTTCGCGCAATGCTGCGCAGCGCCAGTCTGCGAGCCGCCCTGTGCTGGGCTATGCATCTCTACATACGGCTTGTCTACGCCACCAACCGCTGGGTTATAGAGGGCGAGGAATGGCCGCGCCGGTTTCTCCAGGACGGCCGCGGCTTCATCGGCTCCTTTTGGCATGGTCGGCTGATGATGATGCCGATGGGGTGGCAGGGTCTCGCCCCGATTCACATGCTAATCTCAGCACATCGCGACGGCCGGATAATCGCCGACGTAATCACCTACTTTGACGTCCAGTCGATCCCAGGGTCGACGCGGCGTGGCGGCTCAGCTGCGCTTCGGCAAATGCTGAAACGGCTGGAAGCCGGTGACTGCATCGGCATCACCCCAGACGGGCCGCGCGGTCCGGCGATGGTCGCCAGCATCGGCATCGTCAATCTCGCCCGGCTGTCCCAGGCGCCGATCATTCCGGCCGCGTATGCGACGAGCAGGCGATGCATCCTGCGCACCTGGGACCGCTTCCACTTGGCGCTACCCTTCGGCCGCGGCATTTTTATCTGGGGTGAACCGATCGAAATCCCGTCCGATCTCGATGCGGCCGGCCTCGAACGGGTCCGACTGCTCGTCGAGACGCGATTGAACGCGCTGGTGCGAGAGGCCGATCGCCGCGTCGGGCCATTCCCGAACGATGCAGAGCCCCGATCAATTCTGCTCGGCTCTCTTCGACGAACCGACAGCGGGTGGCGCTTCGCACACATCCCGGCCGGTGCCCAACCGTTCCGCGGTTCCAGCGGAGGAACGATTGCCGGCCGGAGAGGGCCAGCGTTCGTGAGCGCGGCTCTTTGGCCGTCCGCGTATCGCGCGGCGACCGCCGCCGCGACCCCGATCGTACGGTGCTATTTGCGCGTGCGTGCCCGCCGCGGCAAGGAAAACCGCGAGCGGATCGCCGAACGCTACGGGATTGCCGGCGCCGACCGGCCGCGCGGAACGCTGGTTTGGATCCATGCCGCCAGCGTCGGCGAAGCGCACTCGGTCCTGGCCCTGATCGAGCGGATGACCGTGCGGCGCCCGGGCCTCGAAATCCTGATGACCACCGGAACCGTCGCTTCGGCGCGATTGCTGGGCGGGCGGTTGCCGAGCCGTGTCCGGCACCAGTTCGTGCCGGTTGACCTGCCGCGCGCCGTGCAGCAATTCCTGGACCATTGGCGTCCCGATCTGGCGATCTGGGTCGAGTCCGAGCTGTGGCCCAATCTGGTGCTCGGGACGCGGCGCTGCGGGATACCGATGCTGCTGCTCAACGGACGCTTGTCTGCGCGGTCGTTTCAGCGCTGGCGCAGAATGCCTGGGTTGATCCGGCCGGTGCTGCGAGCCTTCGCGCTGTGCCTGGCCCAGGACGAGCAGCAGGCTTTACGGTTCCGCGCCCTTGGGGCGCGCAGCGCGGCGAGCGTTGGAGATCTCAAATCGGCGGCAGCTTCCCTTCCGGCCGATCCGGCGGAACTCGCCGCCCTGCAGAGCCGGATCGGCGATCGTCCGGTCTGGATTGCCGCGAGCACGCATCCCGGAGAAGAGGAAATCGCCGCGGCCGTGCATATCCAGGTCGCGCGCGAGCATTCTCGAACTCCTGACAATCATCGCGCCGCGCCATCCCACCCGGGGCGGGGCGATCGCCGAGATGCTCCGGGGCCGCGGGCTGAACGTCGCCCGGCGCGCCTGCGGCGAGCCACTGGCCGGGGATACGAATATCTACGTGGCGGATACGCTGGGCGAATTGGGACTGATGTTCCGCGTGGCCGATATTGCCTTTATCGGCGGATCACTCGTCTCCAAGGGCGGGCACAATCCGTTCGAGGCGGCTCGGCTCGGTTGCGTCGTCTTGCATGGCGGCGACACGAGCAACTGCGCTGGGATGGCTGCGGCGCTCGACCGGGCCGGGGCGGCGTTGACGGTCTGCGATGACGTGAGCCTAGCCGACGCGGTGGCGCGCCTGCTCCGCGACCACGGCGAGCGCCGCACACGCGCGACAGCAGCGGCGCGGGTCGCGGCCGAGGCATCGGGCGTTCTCGACGAGGTATTCGGCCGACTGGCGCCATGGCTCGACGCGCTCGCCCCAGCCGCACCCGATGCAACTCCGCCCGATATGAGGCCGAGCCGACAAGGCGGTCTG
>CAVWDC010000004.1:0-98143 GCA_963753665.1 uncultured Alphaproteobacteria bacterium | reverse complement strand
CAGACCGCGACCGAGGATGCGCGCCCCTGAGTTCTGGAACGCACCGCCGGGGCTGGCCGCCGGACTGCTAGCGCCGCTCGGCGCCGTCTGGGGCCGAGCCGGGGCGCTGCGCCGCGCCATTACGCGCCCATACAGCGCGCCGGTACCGGTCATTTGTGTCGGCAATTTGGTCGCTGGCGGCTCCGGCAAGACGCCCGTTGTCCTGTCGCTCGTCAAATTCATCGCCGACCAGGGCGTCGCGGTGCATGCGGTTACCCGCGGCTATGGCGGGCGGCTCGCCGGGCCGGTGCGTGTCGATCCGGCCCGCCACGCCGCTGTTACCGTCGGCGACGAGGCGCTGCTGCTGGCGCGAAGCGGGCCATGCTGGGTGGCGCGTGACAGGGCCGCCGGATGCCGCGCCGCTGCGGCGGCCGGCGCTCAAATCATCGTGCTCGATGACGGGTTTCAGAACCCTGGGATCGCAAAGGACCTGTCGCTCATCGTCATCGATGCCGAATACGGGTTCGGCAACGGCCGCCTAATACCGGCCGGACCGCTGCGCGAACCGGTCAGGACAGGCTTGGCGCGCGCCGACGCAGTCGTCCTGATCGGCGACGGCGAACCGCCGGCAGCCCTGCGCGCCGCGCCGCTAACGGTCTTGCAGGCGACACTCGAGCCGCTCGATGCCGCAAGGTTCCGGGGCATCAGGGTGGTGGGGTTCGCCGGTATCGGCCGTCCCGCGAAGTTCTTCGCCAGCCTGCGGCGGGCCGGGGCCGAAATTGCCGCGGTGCGCCCGTTCCCCGACCATCACCGGTTCACCTCAAACGAGATCACCGGATTGCGCCGCGCAGCCGAGCGCGCCGGCGCGCGTCTGGTGACAACCGCGAAAGACTGGGTTCGGCTCCCGGAAGCGGCCCGCGGCGGGATCGAAGCCTTCGAGGTCGAGCTATGCTGGCGCGATCCGGCTGCCCTCTCGGAGCTGATCGAGCCGATGCTACGACGGCCGCAGATGGCCCTGCGTTCGGCGGGAAAGGGCTGGTAAGCCCGGCCGCACAGTGACATCGTTGCCGCGCGATGGGGCTTGCGGGCGGCATTCGTCAGCGGCCATTCCGGGGACAGGAGCAGCAATGCGGCTCAGTATTTTGGATGATTATCAGGGCGTCGCGCTCGACATGGCCGACTGGTCGGCGATGCGAGGCCGCGGCGTCGAGATCGCGTCGAACGGTTTCCGTTTGCCGATGAGGACGACGCGGCGCGGGCGCTTGGCCGACAGCGAGATCGTCGCGCGATGCGCGAACGCACCGCCGTTTCCGAAACGCTCGTTGACCGCCTGCCGAAGCTGAAGCTGCTGATCACGACCGGCATGCGCAACGCCTCGTTCGATATGGCCGCGTTGAAGGACCGCGGCGTCACGGTCTGCGGCACCGGCGGGCCGGGCGGCGGCAACGAGGACACCGCCGAGCTGGCCTGGGGCCTGATCCTCGGCGCCGCAAGACGCATCGCCGAGGACCACGCTTTCATGCGCCAGGGCGGCTGGCAGACCCATGTCGGTCATCGCGTTGCGGGCAAGACGATCGGCCTGTTAGGCCTCGGCCGGCTCGGCAGCGCGGTGGCGCGGGTCGGCCTCGCCTTCGGCATGAAGGCGATCGCCTGGAGCCAGAACCTGACCGCCGAGAAAGCCGCCGAGCAGGGCGTCGAGCGGGTCGAAAAGGACGAGCTGTTCCGCCGTTCGGACATCCTCTCGGTGCATCTCGTGCTGAGCGAGCGCAGCCGCGGCCTGGTCGGCGCGCGCGAGTTGGGCCTGATGAAGCCGAGCACGATCCTCGTCAACACCTCGCGCGGGCCGATCGTCGATACCGAAGCGGTGATCGAGGCGCTCAAGGACGGGCGGCTCGCCTATGCCGGGTTCGACGTCTACGACAAGGAGCCGCTGCCGATCGATCATCCGCTGCGCAGGCACCGAACGTCATCCTGACGCCGCATATCGGCTACGTCACCGACGAGAACTACCGCAGCTCGTACCCGCAGATCGTCGAGAACATCCTCGGCTTTCTCGACGGCAAGCCGGTACGGGTGATCTGAGGCGAACCTTGCGCCATGAGCGGCGGCGACCGGCCGACAATCCGCCCGTCGCGCGACGACGACATCGCGGCGATTGCGGCGA
This sequence comes from uncultured Alphaproteobacteria bacterium, assembly GCA_963753665.1. Classification (GTDB taxonomy): domain Bacteria; phylum Pseudomonadota; class Alphaproteobacteria; order ATCC43930; family CGMCC-115725; genus DATARH01. Next base: position 96,000 of record CAVWDC010000004.1, on the reverse strand, counting down.
TCTATGCGCACCACGTCCTGCACGGGGCCGGCACGTTCGAGGAGATACCGCCGAATGCCGAGGAAATCAGCCGACGGCGTGGCGAGATCATCTCTTGCGGCCTGCCCTACCTCGTCGCCGAACGCGGCGGCCGGGTGGTCGGCTACTGCTACGCGGGTCCCTTCAGGCCCCGCACGGGCTATCGTTTCACGCTCGAGGATTCGATTTATGTTGATCCGGCCGAAGTCGGCCGCGGGATGGGGCGCGCCCTGTTGGCACCGGTGCTCGCCACCTGCGAGACGCTCGGCTACCGCCAGATGGTCGCCGTAATCGGCGGGCGCGAAACCGTTGCGTCGATCCGGCTGCACGAAGCTTTGGGGTTTGCCCACAAGGGTGTGTTCGAAGCGGTGGGATTCAAGTTCGGCCGCTGGATCGACATCGTGCTGATGCAACGCGTTCTGGGAGCGGGATCCGACACGTTGCCGCTATGATGTTGGAACCGTTCACGGAGACCCGCATGGCTCAGTCGTATGCCGATCCCGGCAAAATTCGCGGATTCCACGCGCATGTCTATTATGATGCCCGGAGCAAGCCTGTCGCCGCGACGGTGCGGGAGGCGATCGGCGCGCAGTTCACAATCGAACTCGGCCGCTGGCACGATGCGCCGGTCGGGCCGCATCCGGTCTCGATGTATCAGGTCGCCTTCGCGCCTGAGGAGTTCGGCCGCATAGTGCCGTGGCTGATGCTGAACCGCGCCGGCCTTGACATCCTGGTCCATCCCCAGACCGGCAACGGCTACGCCGATCATACCGCACACGCCAGCTGGCTCGGTGCGAAGCTGCCGCTGCGTCTGGAGGTGCTGCGCCGCGGCCGGCCGGCCTGACGCTACCGATCGGCCGCGTTCAGGAGCCGCTCGCTCAGAAAACGCCGAGCAACAACAGCACGATCAGGATCACCAGAAGCACCCCGATCCCGCCGCTCGGATAGTAGCCCCAACCGCTGCTGTATGGCCAGGCCGGCAACACGGCGACGACGAGCAGGATCAGTATAATCAAAAGGAGCAGGTTCATCGCGCGGTCTCGTAGGAGGTCACAGCCTAAGCAATGAACCTCCTGCGAGAATTCTTGGTTCCGCCACTAACGCGGCGCGAGCCCCTTGCACTCGGCTACCAGGTTCGCACCGGCCCGCAATCGACGTGGACAAAGTCCGAACGCGGATAATAGCCGACCCCGCCACAGCGCAGGCTGAGCGCCGCGCCGCGAACCTGCGACAGGTCTCGGCCCTCGGCCCGCAGATCGATCGCCATCCCGTGAATATGGTAGCTATTGCTGGCCACGCCGCTGCCGCGCAGGTACAAGCGGTGGTTCGTCGTCGGCGACCGATAGCCCGAAATGACCAGAAAGGGCTGGTGCAATTCAAGGCGGCCGCGCAGCATTCCCAGCAGGTCGAGCACACCGGCGTTCATCGGACGGACCTCGTCCGTGTAATGGTCCCGCAACACCCAGTTGATGTCGCGCACCGCTTCGCGGATGTAGTGCCCATCGGCCCAGTAGACGGTGCGGACCCATTCACCAGTATGTGTATTGTACAATGACACCGAGCGCGGCGCGAACGAAATGGCCGGCGCGGGTCTGATGAAAGCGACACCCGTAGCGGCCAGCACGGTGCCAAGGACCCGGCGTCGGGTCAGCATAGATGACGCTTGCAATGGCAGTCCCCCCAGAATTCCCCTGAGGGACGCCATAGCATCGGCAATGCGGTCGAACAAGCCTGTTAAGGAAAAAACACATGACCTTACCGCCGTTTGCGCGATATTCTCCTACTGGTTGATTTTGAAGAGCGGCTTTATTAGCTCTTGCGTTCGACGGACGGGTCGCGTTGCGCCACCGGCACTTGCTGAGTCCGCTGCAAGCGGCGCCAGATCGTGTCGTCGCGACCGTAAACGTCTGGCGCAAAAGCGATCGCGCCGGTCGAATCGACAAACGCAGTCTGGTACACCAGAAACGTCGGAATCGCTTTCGGCAGCATGCGGCGAGCCGTTGACGCGCGCGCGATCGCCTTGTCGATCGCCTCGACGGACTCTCCCAACAGCAACGCTCCGAGTTCGCGCGGGTTTTCTACGCGCACACAGCCGTGGCTTTCGAACCGATCGTCGCGCTTGAACATCGATTTTTGCGGCGTGTCGTGCAGATAGACGTCAAAACGGTTCGTCGCTTCGAATTTGAGCCGGCCGAGCGCGGTGCCGGCTCCCGGCAGCTGCTGGATCCCGCCATTCGACCGCATAACCATGTGATGGCGGCTCAGATAGTTCGGATCGCGCGCCAGCTTCGGCAGGATTTCTTTTGTTATGATCGACCGCGGCACATACCACGACGGATTGAACAGAAGGCTGGTGATTGACGTCTGCAACTCCGGCGTCTGCTTGTCGATTTCGCCGACGACAACGCGACTGGTGAAGACCGGGCGATTGTCGCGATACAGTTGGAGACGCGCCGTCGGGATATTGACCCAGATCCGGTCGGGCGGGAGCTGACGCGGGATCCAGCGCAGGCGTTCCAGATTGATGATGACGGTGCGCCGCTGCGCCTCCCTGCTGCCGGGATTAGCGGCCGCGCCGGCGCGCGCCGCTTCGGCATGGTCGGCCGGATAGGATCGCAACGCACGTCGCAGCGCGATGTAGGCCGGCGAGCGCGGCGCCAGTCCCTCGATCACCGCCGCCGGGTCCGGAACATTGATCGCCTGCGTCAGCACCGCCGCGACGTCGATCGGTTCCGGTGCGAGATCCTCGTCGTCATAGCGGGCCTCGTAAGGCACGGCGCCGCGCGCCAGAGCGTCCGCGTAACCGAGAAACGCGTCGGACAGCAGCAGATCGCGGTCGATCGGCGACAGTGACGCCAGCTTGCGCAGCGCGCTGGCGTGAAACAGCTCGGGGTCGAGCCCGTGCTCGTCAGCCCGCGCCACGGCGCGAAGAAGCGCCTCGGCCTGCGGTTTTCGATTTTCCCAGACCGGTTGGAATTCGTGCGCCCCGTAAAATTGCCGGAGCAGGGCGGGGTGCAGCTTCTCGCCGTCGATCCTCAGCCCCCCGGCTATTTCAATGCGGTCGCGGATCGGCGAGCTGCTCGGGGCGGCCATCGGAGGGGTAATCGGGACGGCGGCCGGCGCTGGCGCCGCTTCGCCGGCCGCTGGTGCGGCCGGTGGGAGCAGCGCGATCGGCTCGCCCGGAATTGAGGCAGCGGCAGCGCTGGCGAGCATCCCGGCCATCACCACGGCACCGAGAGCGCCGGCATTCGCGGTGGACCGCATCGGTTTGCAGAAGCTGCTGAAAAGCCTGCGTTTGATAAGCAAGATGACCTCGCCTGGGGGCTGATTACCGGGTACGATATCATCGCGTTCGTGGAAAACGCGATTGTTGATTCGTCGGTTCCCGGAAGCGCAGTTTCATCACCGGCAACCCGAAACGCAGCCGTCGGGCACCGTTCACGAATACCGGTCAAAAAGTGGGCGGATAGCTGTCGGGCGGAAATCTATCCTATCAGATAGTCGAACAAACGGCTGCGAAAAAACTGCGCGGAGCCGATCGGGCGCGTGCCAGGCTTGCCGCGTTGGTCTCGGGTGCTGATATACTGCACCGGGAGGTCGGCGGCGGGCAGTCCCCTCGCCAACCCGGTCAGGTCCGGAAGGAAGCAGCCGTAACGAGTGCACGGCCTGGGTCGCCGTCCGGTCTCCCACCTGCTCCAGCGCCGGCCGGAGACCCGGCTGTCAGACGTCATTGCCGGACCACTTCACCGCCCCGACCAGTCTCACACCCAGCGGCAGACGATGAGCGACCCCGGGACCCTCTACCGCGTTCTCGCACGCAAGTACCGGCCGCAAAGTTTTGCCGAGATCATCGGACAGGATGCGATGGTCCGCACGCTGTCGAATGCGATTGCCTCCGGGCGGATCGCGCAGGCGTTCATGCTCACCGGCGTGCGCGGGATCGGCAAGACGACAACGGCGCGGATCATTGCGCGCGCCCTCAATTGCATCGGCCCGGACGGCGCGGGCGGTCCGACGATTTCGCCCTGCGGCGAGTGTGTTCATTGCCGCGCGATTGCCGAGGACCGGCACGTCGACGTGATCGAGATGGACGCCGCGTCGCATACCGGCGTCGACAAGATGCGCGAGCTGCTGGACGGCGTGCGCTATCGCCCGGTCTCGGCGCGGTACAAGGTCTACATCATCGACGAAGTCCACATGCTATCCGGGCATTCGTTCAACGCGTTGTTGAAGACGCTCGAAGAACCGCCGCCCGACGTCAAATTCGTCTTCGCGACCACCGAAATCCGCAAGGTGCCGTTGACCGTGCTGTCGCGCTGCCAGCGCTTCTCGCTGCGGCGCGTGCCGGTCGAGCCGCTTGTCGCGCACTATCGGCGGATCGCCGAGGCCGAAGGCGTTTCGGCTTCGCCCGCGGCGCTCGGCCTGATCGCACGCGCCGCCGACGGCTCCGTACGCGACGGGCTGTCGCTGCTCGATCAAGCGATCGCTCTTGCCGGCGACACCGCAGGCGCGGGCGCTATCGACGCGGAGTCGGTGCGCGACATGCTCGGCATCGCCGATCGCGGACTTGTCTGGGACCTGTTCGAGACCGTGCTGCGGGGCGATGCCGCCGGCGCGCTCGCGCAAATGGATGCCCTCCATCAAGGCGGCGCCGATCCGCAGATCGTGCTGCAGGATCTGCTCGATCTGACGCATTTCGTGACGCGGCTGAAGCTCGCTCCCGATGCCGGGACAGGCGACCCGCTCGAAGAGGGCGATCGCGAACGCGCCCTGGTTCTTGCCACGGCGCTGTCGATGCCGGTATTGACGCGCGCATGGCAGATGCTGCTGAAAGGCATCGAGGAGCTGCAGTCGGCGCCGGTCCCGGCGCAGGCCGCTTCGATGGTGCTGATTCGCCTCGCCTACGTTGCCGACCTGCCGGTGCCGGCAGACCTGGTGCGGGCTGCGATGTCGGATGCCAACGGAACAAGCAGCGCCGCGGCTTTGCGAGTGGTTTCAGGCCCGGCTTCGACGCCGGCATTGCCTCCCTCTCCCCCACCGGGGGAGGGGGCCGGATTGAGAGGGCAGCCAACACAATTGTCGCCGACATCCCAGCCCGGCTCAGCTCCTGGGCAGGCGCTGTCACGCAGCGCAGGAGAGGCTTCGGCGCACGCTCTCACCGCCCCGTCGGTCATGGAAGACGCGGCATCGCGCATCGAGCCCTCCGCCGCGACCGCGCTCGATCCGCTGCCGCAAAATTTCGCCGAGGTCGTCGCGCTGTTTGACCAACGGCGGGAGGCGCTGCTGCGTTCGCATCTCGTATCGAATGTCCACCTTGTCTCGTTCGAGCCCGGCCGGATCGAGTTCCGCCCCACCGAGGGCGCGCCGCGCGACTTGGCCAACCGCCTTGGGCAGCTGCTCACCGAATGGACCGGGAGGCGCTGGGTTGTCGCCATATCGCAGGCCCCCGGCGCGCCGACCCTGGCAACGCAGGAGGCAACGCGGGAAAGCCTGCTGCGGAACGAGGTGGCGGCGCACCCGTTGGTTCGTGCGGTACTCGAGGCTTTTCCCGGGGCGACGATCGCTTCCGTTCGGGACCGCCTCGCCACCGCCGATCCGGGCGCAGACGCGGCCGAAGGGGAAGGCGACGATTTCGACGACGGCGGGGACACGGGAGAGGAAGCATGAAGAATATCGGCCAGCTTATGAAGCAGGCGCAACAGATGCAGCAACAAATGGCCGAGATGCAGGAGCAGCTCGCCGCGGTCGAGATGACCGGGATGGCCGGCGGCGGCATGGTGCAGCTGACGCTGAACGGCAAGGGCGACGTAAAGAAGGTCAAGCTGGACAAGGCGGTCGTCGATCCGGAAGAGGTTGAGGTTCTGGAGGACCTGCTCGTCGCGGCATTCAACGACGCGCGGCAGAAAGTGGCTGCCCATACCGAGGCCGAGATGCAGAAGCTGACCGGTGGCCTGGCGCTGCCCGGCGGGCTGAAGCTGCCGTTCTGATTCGGCCGCATCGGGGTCATTTTCAAACTGGTAGGATGGGCTGAGCAAACGCGAAGCCCATGCTGCTTTGCGGCGCCGCCATATCACGGCATGGGCGTCACCCATCCTACGGGCTGCGCGATTGGCATCGGGCGGCGGCTGAAGGCGCGGTTGCATTGCGGCCGCCGCGAGCCGACACTTGCGCGACAGTCGCCGCGAAGGAAATCGCCCGCAAAGGAAACCGCCAGATGGAAATGCACGGCGAGCGCCGCATCCCCGCCCCGCGTCAGCTGGTATGGGAGCGGCTCAATGATCCCGAGACCTTGAAACAGTGCATCCCCGGCTGCGAAAGCGTCGACAAGGTCTCCGACACCGAATTCACCGCCAAGGTCAGAGCCAAGGTCGGGCCGGTGTCGGCGCGCTTCGCCGGCAAGGTCATGCTGACCGACCTCGATCCGCCCGCCGGCTATACGATCAGCGGCGAGGGCACCGGCGGGGTTGCCGGCTTCGCCAGGGGCAGCGCCAAGGTCGCGCTCGAAGAGGACGGCGCCGAGACAATCATGCGCTACGGCGTCCAGGCGCAGGTCGGCGGCAAGCTGGCGCAGATCGGCTCACGCCTCGTCGACGGCACCGCGCGCAAACTGGCCGACCAGTTCTTCGACCGCTTCGCCGCCGCCGTAAACCCCGAGGGCAACGCCGAGACCGCAACCCAAAACGGGTAATCCCGCCCCGGAGCTTCCGGGTGGCACGGCGTCAAGCGCGGCGACGCCTTCGCGTTCTACGCCGACGAAATCCGGGTCGAGGAACCGCACCCGTTCTGCTCAAGCGGCGGCAATCTGGGAACCGGGCGCTGCTGCACCGCCATTTGCACCGACAGCATCGAACACCTCCGCGCAACGCCGGCCCCCGCCAGATCAAGGTCCGCGCCGAGACCGCACTGGCCACCTTAACCACGCCTAGCAGCGGCGGCGGATCATGTTCGGCAAAGAGGCGAGCTGACGGCGTGTGACACTGGAGAGCACCAACTCGCGGCGTTCACTCTCCGCCGTACGGTTGAGTTGGATGCCGCGCAGCGCCGCTTCCGAGCTCGCGAGCCCTGGCGGTCGGCTGTGCGCCGATAGCGACCAACTGATACCCGTTCCGCTTGAATTGGATTGGCCCCCAAACGATAATCGCACCGACAATTCCCGGATCGTAGGGTCCTGCTCATCATGTCATTTGCGGAAAACCTCGTTATGAAAACCGGGTCAGCCCTAGCTGGTCCTCTTTACGCAGCATGGCGACGAAAATCCGGGAGAACAGAACAAAATAGCAGGTCCCTCAAAGAGCTAATTGCCTGCGATGAGCGTAACACGTTAGCGATCCATAAGATAGAACGCGACATCATTACATTGGCTGAGGGAATAATAGAAACGTTGATTCCCGTGTTCGCTATTGACGGCGCTCAAATCGCTGATGATCAAAAAGAGGCCATAGCATTAGCAATAACCGATATCTTCGAGACGGGCGGCGCTATCCCAGACATCTTCTTTCAAAGTGACCTTGATGCCCGTCTTCTGACTCCTCATTATCTAAACATTGCGTCCTCATTCACAAAGGACTTTTCTGAGCGAGAGATAGATTTTATCCACGCATGTATAGCTGAGATATGCAGTCGATTACTTAGTGTATCGGAACAGCTCCCAAAGTTCACTCCCAAATTTCAACGAGAAATCTTAGTGCGACAATCCCTGATCTTGAGCAGGGGTCAAGAAATATTAGCCGAAAATCCGCAACTTCACTGAGAAAAATCGTAAACGTTCAGCATTAATGTCGACAATTTCCAGCTCGTTTATCGTCAGGCTGTCAAACGAACATTTGGTTTTGTGCAGGTTTTTGGTTTGGACCTTGACGGGATTTCGACCAAGCTAACGCTTGACGTATCTTACATTTCATTGCGAGCTGCGGAGTCTCAGTTTTTGGACACCGGAAGATGATTTAAATATCGATGGAACCTCATCTGAGGGTATCAAGGCCGACGAATTGCTTCTTCATGAAAACCGCGTCTTGGTCTTAGGACCTGCAGGTTCCGGTAAAACTACGTTACTCCAGTGGCTCTGTACTCGGGTAGTAGAAAGATCACTTTCGGGAGAATTCGCGTTTCTGAATTCGTACACACCCTTTTTCATCCGACTGCGTGACTTTTATGACAGAGATTTCCCGACGGGAACTCAACTTGTGACTTGTGCGTCTCGAGCCCTGGTAGCGGAGGTACCGAAAGACTGGATTTCAGATATTTTGATGGCCGGCGAAGCACTTTTTCTGATTGACGGGCTCGATGAGGTGTCTGCGGCTCAAAAATCAGCTTTATGGGAATGGCTTAACGAACTTATAGAGCTAAGCCCCAAGAGCCTCTTCGTGATAACTTCTCGTCCCGCAGCGGCAAAAGATCATGATTTCGAAGAATTGGAATTTTCCGAATTCGCTTTGAAACGCATGTCGCCGGATCAAATTCGCAATTTCATCGAGTATTGGCATCGAGCAATCTCCCTGAATGCTGTTGAGGAAGGGCTATCGATCGACACAAGACAGAAGATTTTTGAAGTTGAGAATATTATTAATCAGAGTACATCATTATCGTTGCTGGCGACTACCCCATTGCTGTGTGCAGTGATTTGCACGCTCAATTTGAAGGGGCGTCTGCGTGTTTCGACCAGTCGCACAGAACTATACAGGACGGCGGTGCGACTTTTGGTGCATGATCGTGATACTTTAAAAGAAAGTGTCCGACCCAATTTACGATTTATTATCGTACGATGAAAAAGAGCGAGTACTGAGTGAAATTGCCTACTGGTTAGTAAGAAACGATGTCGTGACTGTTGGACATCGCGAGCTATCGGAAATCGTGTCGAAACTACTCACATCTCAGCAGATCGAGAGGCTAACAACAGGGTTGGCCGACAGGAAGCTGAGCCCGCCCCTGATTACTCAAAGTGAAAATATCGCTTACTTGATTACTGAAGCCCTAGTTGTTCGCAGCGGTATATTGCAGCAGATTACGGTCGGAGAGATTGAGTTCCTACACAAGACATTCCAGGAGTTTTTGGCGTCGATCGCTGTCAGATGGCACGACGATGAAGTACATCTAATAAAGGACTTCGATTTGCGACGGTGGAACGAACTGGTTATTCTGACGGTTACAAGCACCACGCGCGCGAAAGCGACAAAGATGCTGGAGCTGTTGCTGACGCGGGGACGACATTTAGATCAGGATGAAGGCGCCTATTATCTTTTGTTGGCCGCTTCGTGCTTGCGGGAGACGCATGGATTATCTGAGGCGTTGCAACGGAGGATAGTTGGGGCGTTAAAAGGTATCGTGCCGCCCGCGGATGAGCTTGTGGTATCTTTGCTGGCGGGCGCGGGCGATCTGGTTCTACCATTGTTGGGATTTAAGGAGAGCTTTTCGCCTGCCGAAATCAAATACGTTCTAGACACGTTTGTTCGCATTGATACGATCGAGAGCCGGAATGCGATAATAGAGTATTTGGTCAAGGCCGAGTGCACAGACAATTTAATTACATCCGCACTCGAGGCAGTTGAGTATGTTTCTAACGACGAATTCTCAAAGGCTGTCGTTGAGAAGCTTATTGGACGAAATAACAGAAATTTTTCTATCGGTCACAGAACGGAACCTCCCGGTTTCGAGCGGCTCGATCAAGTGTTAGATTCGTTGAAGAGTTTTTGCCCCCGTTTTCGGTCCTCCTTTTTGATGGAGTAAGCGATAGCAATATCATGAGGGTGCTCGGAGAGTTCGCAGACCGTTTTGAGGCAAACGACGAGTTTGCAATTAAGTATCTTAGTGTGGTCAATTTTGCCGACTTCGGGAACTCGGAATGTTTGCGGGTGTGCCGTAATATCAGCACCTTGTATTTAGGACATATCGGCTCGCTGCGAGATTTGGATGCCCTCTCGTCGATGGATCGGCTTCGTAACATTTATATTGTGGACGTCGAGGTAATCAGCGACCTGGACGGTTTTCAATACACAGCACAGCTAGGTAACGTGTATTTGTCTGGGGTCGACTTGGAAACTGTAGAGGCGGTTCTTCGAGCCACGATCAAAAATAAATGCACGGTTTGGATTAGCGAGCCACTATTCGAATATGCGAAAACATCAGAGGAGTACTTTCCTTCAGATAGACTTCGAGTATGGTCTAGATCAAATTTGCAGCGGAGAGCGCATCAATCGTCTCGTAGACCATTGTAAGCTTGGAATTGGTCGGCGCTGTGCGTCGGGCCCCAGCCGTAGCAAGCGTAGGGCGGAAAAGCGCAGCGCCTTCCGCCGCCAAACGTCGCTGAGTGTCGGCTTCGGCCCGAGAATGATGGTCTGGAAAAATCCCCGTCGTGTGCGCCTGCAGTCGGCCGTTCGATCTCACCGGCGACGCGAAATCCGCCACATTCCGGAAGTATAAAATAACCGCTACCACAGGTCGGAGCGATGGCGGGAGGGTGTTGCTGTTCTTTTGCTGCAGAATCCACCGTCCGCCGCCGCGAAACCCGCGCGAATGCAAGGAGTCCCGCGCACGTTTGCTGCAGATTCCCTGCAGAAGCAGCAAACCGGCACCGGAACAGGGAAAAAAGCGGCCACTCGCGCCCCGGAATGCAACCGAAGCAGCAAACCGATCACGGTCTCGACGACCCGCCGGCCGGCCGGGCTTTTGCCAGCCGATCGAACGCGATCAGCGTTTCCAGCAATTCGGGCAGCGCCCGCAGCGGCACCATGTTCGGGCCGTCGGACGGGGCGCGGTCGGGGTCCTCGTGCGTTTCCATGAACACCGCCGCGACCCCCACCGCGACGGCGGCGCGCGCCAATGTCTCGACAAAACGGCGCTCGCCGCCGCTCTTCTCGCCCTGCCCGCCGGGCTGCTGCACCGAATGCGTCGCATCGAAGACAACGGGATAGCCGGTCTCGGCCAGCACCGGCAATGACCGCATGTCCGACACCAGCGTGTTGTAGCCGAAGCTGGCGCCGCGCTCGCACAACAGGACCCTGTCATTGCCGCTGCCGCTGATCTTGCCCGCGACGTTCTTCATGTCCCACGGCGCCAGAAACTGGCCCTTCTTGACGTTGATCGCGGCGCCGGTCCGGGCGGCGGCGACCAGGAGGTCGGTCTGGCGGCACAGATAGGCCGGGATCTGTAGGACATCGACCGCTTCGGCGGTCGGCGCGCATTGCTCCGGCAGATGCACGTCGGTCAATACCGGAATCCCCCGCGTTTCCCTGATTTCCGCGAGGATCGGCAGCCCGTCCGCGAACCCGACGCCGCGCGCGCCCGATAGCGAGGTACGGTTCGCCTTGTCGAACGAGGTCTTGTAAATGAGCCCGATGCCGAGCCGTCCGGTGATCTCGACCAGCGCCGCGCTGACCTCGAGCGCGTGCGCCCGGCTTTCGAGCGCGCACGGGCCGGCGATCAGCACGAGCGGCAGATCGTTGCCGATCCGGACGTCCCGGACCATCACATGGCGCGGGTTCATCGACGATCGGTGTCCCGGTGCGGCCTCGCGGCAAGCGCCGGAAGCGACGGTTTGCGGGGAGCCGGATCGCGAGGACAGGGTCATTGGCGCACGACTACTTTGCTCGAAGAATGTAAGTATAACCGGCAAGTCACAGCGAGCCGGAGGTTCCATCATGATCAGGTTTGCCGCGCTGCTCGTCGCCACTTCGGTGCTTGCCGCAAGCATTCCGGCCGCCGCCGACGGCATCCCGCGCGAAAAGCGGCCGGTCGTGACCAAAAAGATCAAAAAGAACAGGACCGTCAAAAGAAAAGTTGTCACCGAGGAAAAGGTGGTTGTCGAGCAGAAAGAAGCGCCGCCGGTCGTTTTAGCGCCTGCTCCCGCGCCGCCCCTGATTCCCCGCGACCCCGGTCTATGTCTGGGCGCCGGGACACTGGACCTGGAATTCTCCGATGGCCATGCATGTTTGGGTTCCCGGCATGTACATTCGACCGTAATCGCCCGACGACGAGCGGAACCTCGCGTTCCGACACCGCATCGGCCCATGGATCGGCATCGGGCCGCAATGAGTGACCGCCGCCGCGCCCGACGCACAGGGACCGGAGCAACGCGGAATTATGATGAGATGCACTCTGTTCATGCGATAGGCGGCCCGCGACCGCGGGCCATGGTAACGGAGATGATCCATGAGACGCGTGCTGATGATCGCCGGGGCGGCCCTGATCTGCGCCGGTCCCGCCTTGGCCGCCGACGTAACGGTCGAGAAGCAAACGACCGTAACCAAGGAGCTTGTTCCCGCGGAGCCGCACAGCGGCAGCACGGTTGCAACGGTCATCGTTGCGCCCGAGGCCCCGCCGCCGCCGCGAGTCGAGGTCCGGCCGGAACCCCCGCGGCCCGGGATGGCCTGGATGGAGGGGCATTGGGAGTGGAGCCCCGAGACCCGTACGTACCGCTGGGTCGCCGGCGAGTTCGCCGAGCCGCCGCGGCCGCGCGCCGTGTGGGTCCCGGCCACTGGCAGCAGCGCCCGGACGGCTGGGTCTTTACGCCGGGCCACTGGAGCTGAGGCTATCCCGATCGCGTTGCCCGCCGCGGTCTGCGGCCGCGGCGGGCGGCGCACGAACAGGCGCAGGCCACAGCAGGTGCGGCGACCCGCTGGCGAGCGCTCAGACACCGTGCACCGGCAGGTCTGCCCTGACGCGCTCAGGTCTGCCGTGGCGTGTGCGTCAGCTAGGAACCGCTTGACCCGAGCCCGGGCCGCTTCGAGCGCCGCGCCGGTCTTCCATTCGGCGATGAACTCGCTGTTCGGCAACAGCCTGTCCAGTTCCTCCGCGATCGCGTAGGGGTGCGCCTCGTCGTTGCCGGCCAGCACAGGCACGGCGTCCGGACCGTCCGCACAAACTCGCGATCGACGCAGTACACAAACCCGCTTCGTAGAGATTGCGATAGAATGCGTCGAGCACTTCGGGCGTCGCCTCGGGGTGATCCTTGAGCGAGGCGGCCCAGGCCTCGAACCGCGCCGTCTTGCCTGCGGCATCGGGCCGACCCGGCCGATCGGCTGCGCCAGAACCGCTGCGGCGACGCGCTCCGGCTGCTTTTTCATCAGGTTCAAGATAAACGAGCCGCCGATGCACTGGCCGTACAGATGACAGCGGTCGATCCGCAGGTGATCGAGCAGCGCGATATGGTCTTTCGTGTAGCTGTCCCAACCGTCGCGCGCCGTGATCGGAGCGCGCGACTGGCCGCCCGCGTTGCGCTGATCCATCGCGATGACGCGGAAATTGTCGACAATTTCGGAATCGGGTTGATCGGCGCTGAGGGCTCGCGCCATACCTTGATCACCGAGGCCAGGCCGGCCGGCGCAAAGGTCACAATCGGAAACCCCGACCATATTCCTCATAGTAAATCTGGCGCCGTCATGTTCGAAGCTCGGCATGTCGGTTCCCTTTCGATGAAGCTCTCGCCGGGTCAATCGCTCCCCGGTCGACCCACGGTCAGCCGCCCGCGAGTTTGACGGCGGAACGAACCACCGTGCAAGCGATCTTGCGCTTTTTCAATTCCGCGCAAGCCGTCCGCGCCCGCTCTCGGAGAAGCTCAGGACGCGCACCCGGTACAGCCCATGGCGGTCCGATTTCGACGGCGCCAGAACCTGCTGCGGCTTGCCGGTTACAGCCCCGACCCCGGCGACGCGACGCAGCGCTTGGCGAGCCGCCGACTGGTCGCGGAAGGCGCCGAGCTGTATGCTCCACCCGTCCTCCGCGGCCGAGGTGACGTGCACAGCCGGCGCTGCGCTGCGCTTTCGAAACTGGCGCCAGATGCCGCAGCGCGGCACTGGCGACGCGGCGCACCGCGCCGGTTTTACGGTCCTCGGCGTCGCCGTTCTCGTCCTCGTCCTCGTCGGCAAGCGCGGCGGCGGCCTCCGCCGCTGCGATCGCGGAGCCGGTGGCAGGTGCGGTAGCCGGCGCCGGCGCAACGCGAGCCGTGCCATTCCCGGGGCGGCCGGCGCCGCCGCGATTGAATTCGAGGAGGAGGCCCTCGGATAGGGCGTCGAGGGTGCCGCCGCGATCGCCGGCTCCGCCGGCTGGCGGGTCCCGAGCACCGCGAATCCCTGATCAAGCAGCGAGGCCATCTGCACGTCGCGGCTACGCGCCGACCGACCGCCCATGATAACCCCGATCAGTCGGCGCCCGTTGCGCACCGCGGAGGTGGCAATGTTGAAACCGGACGCATTGACGAAACCGGTCTTGATCCCATCGGCCCCGGATACCACTCCAGAAGATGATTGTGGGTGCGAATCTGATCGCCGCGGAAATAAAATTCTTGCGTCGAAAAGTACCGATATTCGCGCGGAAAATCGTGATAAAGCGCGAGCGCCAGCCGGGCGACGTCGCGCGCCGTGGTGCGCTGCGACGGGTCGGGCAGCCCAGAGGCATTCTGGTACCAGCTATGCTGCATTCCGAGCTGGCGGGCCTTCCATGTCATGTAGCGGGCGAAATTGGCCTCGCTGCCGGCAAGGTTTTCGGCAAGCACGGACGCCGCGTCATTGGCCGATCGGGTGATGAGCCCGAGGATTAGGTCGCGCAGCGGAACCGCCTCACCCGGCGTCAACCCAAGTTTGCTTGGCGAGCGGCTCGCCGCCTCGGCGGAAACAGTAAAGAGCTGATCGAGTCGGATGCGCCCCTGGTTGAGCGCCTCGAAGGTCAGGTACAGCGTCATCATCTTGGTCAGCGACGCCGGATAGGTCAGTACATCGGCGTTCTGCTCGCTCAGCACCTGGCCGGTCTCGGCATCGAGCAGCATCCAGGCAAAGACCGGCCCGGAGACGGCGGTCGCGCCGCCGCGCGCTCCCGCCTCGGCCGCGGGCCCAACCGCGACAACACTCGCCAGAAACAACATGCCAATCAATCGAACCCACGGCACTCCGCCGCGGGGAATTCCCCCGCCCTTCCGACATCACGCCTGAACCCCGCTTCCCCGACCCCCGGGTTGAGCATGTTTGCGACGCATCCGCTCCGCATTCAACGGCTTCAAAGCCTAGGAAAAAGCAGAAGGTGAGTCAAAGAGCCCAACCCGATCCGCACCTTCGCCGATGCGCCCGCCGCAGCCGTCCCGACAACCCGGCTTCGGCAACCGCTAATTCGGCAAGCGATAAGCGGGCTCGCGCGCCGTCTTGCATGCCCGAACCGGGGTCCCCATCATCGACGCATGCACGAATTCGCGATACGGCCTGACCCCGACGACCCGCGCCTGACCCGGCGGGTTGGCGGAATCGATCAGGACGGCAGGCCCATTGAAATGTCCGTCGTCACCGAACGGCCGCTCACCCTTTTCTTGAACGGGCGCGAGATCGTAACAATGATGACGATCGGCGATCACCCGGAATATCTCGCGGTCGGCTACCTGCTCAACCAGAACATGCTCAGCCCCGCGGACCAAATCGTCGGGGTCGAGTACGACGACGAGATCGACACCGTCGTCGTGCGCACCGAACAGGAGACGGATTTCGAGGACAAACTGAAGAAGAAAACGCTAACCTCCGGTTGTGCCCAGGGCACCGTGTTCGGCGATCTGATGGAGCGCTTCGACGAGGTCCGGCTCGATCCCGATGCGGTGCTGCGGACCTCGTGGCTTTACGCGCTGACGCGCAAAATCAACACCGCGCCGAGCCTTTATCTCGCGGCTGGCGCGATCCACGGCTGCGTGCTGTGCGAGGAGGATCGGCCGCTGCTCTACATGGAGGATGTCGGCCGGCACAACGCGGTGGACAAGATCGCTGGCTACATGCACCTTGAGAAGGTTTTCGCCGCCGGCAAGATCTTCTACACGACCGGCCGGCTGACTTCGGAGATGGTGATCAAGACCGTGCAGATGGGGATCCCGATCCTGATCTCGCGCTCCGGTTTCACCGCCTGGGGTGTCGAGCTGGCGCGCGAAGCCGGGTTGACCTTGATTGGGCGTGCCAAGGGTCGGCGTTTTGTTGCGCTTTCCGGCATCGAGCGAATCGTTTTCGACGGCGACCTGCGCGGCATCGCCGACGAGCCTTCCGATCTGGTGCGGAAATCAAGCCTGCCGGAACACGCGACGCCCGATGGGGCTGAATAGTGACCACGCTCGGCCTGCTGCTGGCCGGCGGACTGTCGCGCCGCATGGGCGGCGGCGACAAGGCCCTGCGCCCGCTCGGCGGGCGGACCCTGCTCGAACATGTCATCGATCGAATCAGACCGCAAGTCAGCGGGCTCGTCCTCAACGCGAACGGCGATCCCGACCGTTTCGCGCATTTCGGGCTGCCGGTCGTCGCCGACAGCATCCCCGATTTTGCCGGCCCGCTCGCCGGGATTCTCGCCGGGCTCGACTGGGCCGCGACAAACCGGCCGGATTGCTCTGATATCGTCAGCGTGCCCACCGACGCACCGTTCCTGCCGCGCGATCTTGTCGAACGTCTGTCGCGGGCAATGACGGAAACCGGGGCCGATCTCGCCGTCGCCGCATCCGGGAGCCGGTCGCACCCGGTCGTCGGTCTGTGGCCGGTGCGGCTGCGCGACGCGCTGCGCGAGGCGGTCGCGATCGAGGGAATCCGTAAGGTCGATGTCTGGACCGCGCGCTATCGTCTGAAGATCGTCGATTTCCCAGAGCAAAGGCCGGGGCTCGACCCGTTCTTCAACGCGAACCGCCCTGGCGACCTCGAACGCGCGGCGGAGCTGCTCCAGCGTACAGGAGAGCGGTAATGCGCGAAGCGGCTCACCACCTCGGCGGCAAATCGTCCGGTAACTTGGCTCGCGGACGGAGGCTACACTGCTTGCGTCGATGTCTCCGGCTCGCGGAAGATTGGATTAGCCAAAGGTTAACCATCTTACGGCTTGCCGCGTCATAGCTCACGTGTGAAAATTTTACCTATGCTAGTGACAGTGCCCTTGCGTGTTCTGGCGTTGCTCGCCGCTCGGCTTTGCCATGACTTGATCAGTCCAGTTGCGGCGATCGCCAACGGCGCCGAACTGCTCGGAGAGGACGATCCGGACTTTGTCCGCGAGGCCGTCGCGCTGGTCGGCAACAGCGCACGGAGCGCCAGCGCCCGCCTGCAGTATTTTCGTTTTGCGTATGGCTTCGGCGGCGGCGGATTGGCCGGCCCGGCACCGCACCAGCTCGCCGCCGAATATTTTTCCGAAACGACGATCGCATGCGACTACTGCGAATCTGTCCGCGAGCTGCCGTTGGACGGACAAAAGCTCGCCTGCGCGATGCTGCTCGTAGCTGGCGAGGCGTTGTCGCGCGGCGGCCACCTGACCGTGAATGCAGCTTCCGGCGGACCCGAACTCGATGCGATCGGCGACACGATTAATCTGTCTGCCGAAACGCGCGCCGCGCTGACGCGGACGACCGATCCGTCCGAGCTTACGACAAAGACTGTCACCGCTTACTTCGCCGCTTTGCTCGCGGCGGGGCAAGACCGCTTTCTTGTCGTGAGCGACCGGCCGGGCGGGTTCCGCATGCGTTCAACGCCGTCGTGACGGTGCGTCGCCGTCAGGCCCGGCGCAGCTCTGCTATGGCCTCTTCAGCGTCACGCAGGACATAGCCGCGCCCCCATACCGTCTCGATGTAGTGCTCGCCGCCGGTCGCCTGTGCTAGCTTCTTGCGCAGCTTGCAGATGAATACGTCGATGATCTTCAGGTCGGGTTCGTCCATCCCGCCATAGAGGTGGTTCAGGAACATCTCCTTCGTCAGGGTCATGCCCTTACGCAGACTGAGCAGCTCTAATATGCCGTATTCCTTGGCGGTAAGGTGCAGCGGCTTGTCGTTTGCCGTTACCATGCGGCTATCGAGGTTGACGCTCAGCTTGCCCGTGCAAATCTCCGATGCGGAGTGCCCCTTCGAGCGGCGCACGATCGCCTGAATGCGGGCGAGCAGCTCGCGCCGATCGAACGGTTTCGTCAGAAAATCGTCGGCCCCAAACCCGAGACCTTTCAGCTTGTGGTCGAGTTCGACCAGACCGGAGAGGATCAGAATGGGCGTGTGCACCCTCGCGGCCCGCAGCCGGCGGAGCACCTCGTACCCGTCTATGTCCGGAAGCATCAGATCGAGAATGATCAGATCGTAGTCGTAGAGCTTGCCGATTTCGAGCCCGTCTTCGCCGAGATCGGTCTTATCGCAGATAAAGCCTGCTTTCTTCAGCATCAGCTCGATGCCGACGGCGGTTGCGGCGTCGTCCTCAACCAGCAATATGCGCATCGCATTAAACTCCCAAGCGGCATCCGGGCCGCACCTGGCGGGCTCGTTTCGCAACGAGCGTCGGCACGCGCGGTCGAACGGAAGGTTGCGGAACGTATCATAGCGGGAGTCTAAATACACGTATACCCGTAAAATTGGCAATATACGACTTTTTTGGCCCTCGTATTGTCGCGCGCAGGCATTGCAGCGCCACGACCGGATAGCAGTCCGCGCCGCGGTCATTCGATTTAACGAAAGAGGGTAGCGCGGGCGAAGTCAAGAACAACCTAAGATTGGGCCTGACCCACACCCTCGATCGGCGCGCCGCCCGCGCCCTCCGTGCCCCCCATAAGTCGGGTGCAGTCGACCGGCTCGCAGATTCGGCCGGTAGCGGCGGTTATCCCGCTGCGCCGGATTGCAGCTGGATGTAGTTCTCGATGCCGATCCGGTCGATCAGACCGAGCTGCGTCTCGATAAAATCGACATGCTCCTCCTCGCCCTCGAGGATATGCAGGACCAGGTCGCGCGTGACGAAATCGCGGACGCTCTCGCAATAAGCGATCGCGTCGCGCAGCCGACCGAGGGCCGCGTTTTCGAGACGCAGATCGCAGTCGAGCATTTCACGCACGGTCTCGCCGATCAGGAGTTTGTCGAGGTCCTGCAGATTGGGCAGACCGGCGAGAAAAAGAATCCGCTCGATCAGCTCGTCGGCATCTTTCATCTCGTCGATCGACTGCTTGTACTCGTATTCTCCAAGCTTGGTGACGCCCCAGTGCCGCAGCATTCTTGCATGCAGGAAATATTGATTGATCGCGGTCAGCTCGTTCTTGAGAACGGCGTTGAGATGCTGGATGACGGTTGGGTCGCCACGCATTGCCGGTCTCCGCGTGTCTTATTATGAAAAATTCCGGAGCTAACGCCCGTGCGTCGCGATCAATCCGCGCCGTCGATTTGCGCCGTCGCCGAACCTTCTCTCGCCTCGCGGAGCATTTGACGAACGAACGGAACGCACTTTCCGCATTGCGGCCGGCAACCGCAGGCCTGATAGACCATCGACACCGAAAGATCACTGCCCGTCGTATGCGGAACCAGATCGCGGTCGCTCAAACCATTACACAGACAGACATACATCAGCGCCTCGTTACTCCTCACCCCAGCAAAGCTATAAATGTTGCGAATAGTTCGCAACCGCATTCGCTTGCATGGCAAGCCCGCGCCGTCGGCCGCGGCGAACCGCCGCAGCTGTCTGCTTCCGCATCGGTCATTCGCGCGCGGCTCGATGCCGGTCTATGCTCACGCCAGCGACAACCGCCAAGCGAGGAGACGCAAATGGCCGACGCCCCGACGTTCGGACGCTACGCCGAGATCCCCTATGACCGGATGACGCCGGAGCAGCAGGACGCCTATCGCTCACTGATCGAGACCCGCGGCCGCCTCCCCGGACCGAACAAGATCTACGTGCACAACCCGAAGCTGGCCAAGGTCATGGGGCCGCTCGGGGCGCATTTCCGCACCGGATATTCGCTCAGCGAACGCGAGCGCGAGATCGCGGTCGTCGTCACCAACAGCAAGTTTCACTCGGCCTACCCGACCAACGCCCATGAACGCGCCGCCAAGGCCGCCGGGCTGCCGGACGACAAGGTCGAGGCGATGCTGTCGGGTCTGCCGACGTCGTTCGACGACGAGCGCGAGCAGGTTGTCTACGAGATGGCGGTGTGCCTGACCGAGTCGCGCTGGGTGTCGAAGGGCCTGTACGACCGCGCCGTCAAGGCGCTGGATCATGTCGGCATCACCGACGTGATCTGCCTGATGGGCTTCTACAGCAGCGTCTCGATGACGCTCGCCTTCTACGACGTGCCGGCCGGCGCCGAGGGTCTGCAGCGCTAGGTCCCCTCCCCTCAGCCTAACGGCGACCCCTTTCAGCCCCGGAGTCGATCCGGAAATAGCGCGTGGCTGTGCCATTGAGTCCGGCTGACCGGATGCGAAAATGGCCGGCCTGGATCGGGGTCGCGACCGTGCTGCTGGCGATCGGCTTCGGGTGGTATCTGCTGCCCGTCGCCGCCTGGCTCGGCGCGGTGCGGGATGTCGTCGTCGATCTCGGATGGCTCGGCGTCGCGTTGTTTGCCGCCATTTATATCGGCGCTGTCGTGCTGCTCGCGCCGGGGGCTTTGCTGACGATCGCGGCCGGGTTCGCCTACGGGTTCTACGGTCTGCCGATCGCGCTGGCAGCGGCGACCGCAGGCGCCTCGCTCGCCTTTCTCGTCGCCCGGCATCTCGCCCGAGACAGCGTAAAACAAGTGATCGCGACGCGGCGCAACATGGCCGCGATCGATCGGGCGATTGCCGCCGAAGGGTGGAAGATCGTGCTGCTGCTGCGCCTCAGCCCGCTCGTGCCGTTCAACCTGCAAAATTATCTGTTCGGCGTTACCGCGATCCCGTTCGGTTCTTATGTCGCGGCGACTTTTGTCGGGATCGCACCGGCGACGGCGGTTTTCGTTGCGATCGGCGCGCTTGGCGAAGCGGCGCTCGACAATCGACCCGAGAAATGGGCCTTGCTCGGAGCCGGCCTGCTCGCAACGCTGACGGCCGTCGTTCTGGTCACGCGAAAAGCGCGGGCACTGCTGCGCGATGCCGGGGTCGAAACGCCGCCGTGATGAACCCGGTGGAGCAGCTGACGCGACCTGGCGGTTATCGACCGGAACGCTAGTCGGCGGCCAACGGACGGTAGACCACCTCCGGCGGTGTGAAGGCGCGGTCGTGCGTCAGGGACGGTACGGTGCGTCGTGCCTCTGCGACCCGCGCCGGATCGATGCGCGCCGTGACGATCCCGGTCTCTTCGCCTCCATCGGCCAGCACTTCGCCCCACGGATCGATGATCAGCGAATGGCCGTAGCTCCGGCGGCCGCCGGCGTGCCCGCCCCATTGCGCCGGCGCGAACACGAAACAGCCGTTCTCGATCGCGCGGGCGCGCAGCAGCACATGCCAGTGCGCCCGGCCGGTCGGCACCGTAAAGACCGATGGCACGCTGAGAAAATCGACGCCGGCCTGCGCCAACGCTCGATAAAGATGCGGAAACCGCACGTCGTAGCACACGCTCATGCCGAGCCGGCCCCACGGCGTCTCGGCGACGACCGTGTGCCCGCCGGGACGATAGGCGTTGCTCTCGCGATAGCTCTCGCCGCCCGGCAGATCGATGTCGAACATGTGGATCTTGTCGTAGCGCGCGACGATCGTGCCGGTGGCGTCGATCAGAAACGAGCGGTTCGCGAGCCGGCCCTCTCCGGGATCGGCCCCTCGTTCTCCAGCCGGGTCGATGACGAGCGAGCCGAGCAACAGCCATGCACCGGTCTCGCGCGCCAGCTCGCGCATCCCGGCAAGGAACGGGTCTTCCCCCTCGCGGCGAGCCTTCTCGCGGCGGCGGCTGCCGCTCTCGATCAGATTGCTGACCTCGGGCGTCATGATAAAGTCGGCGCCGCCGTCACGCGCCCGACGCGCCAGATCGGCGAGCTGGCGCAGATTGGGTTCGATGTCGGGACCGGCCGTGAATTGCAGGCACGCGGCGGTGAACGGAACGCTCATGCGCCAATGCCCAGCTTCGGATCGAGGTTGCCGGCGCGGTCGAGCGCGACCAGCTCGTCGGAGCCGCCGATATGCTCGCCGTCGATGAAGATCTGCGGCACCGTGGAGCGCCCGCCGGCTCGCCGGATCATCTCGTCGCGCCGCGCTGGCTCCTCGATGATGTCGATCTCGGTGTAGTCGACGCCCTTGCGCTCCAAGAGCGCGCGGGCGCGGGCGCAATAGGGGCAGAACAGCGTCGTATAGATCTCGACCTCAGGCATCGCTCGCTCCGCGTCGATTGTCGGGCTTTTTCGCTGCTGAGATATGGCTCATTGCGCGCGGTTCGGCAAACCGCCGCGACTGCGGGTTCCGCGTCGGTTTTGAATTCCGGGCGCGAGCGCCAGCTCCCGGTCCATCGCGGGTAGCGGTTTGCTGCTTTCTGCAGGAAATGTACAGCAAAGGCACGCGCGATCCCTTGCTCCGCGCTGGTTTCCCGCCGGTAAAGCGGTGGATTCTGCAGCAAAAGAACAGCAAACACCCCGCCCGCCATCGCTCCGACTCACGGCACCGGCTGCTTGATACGCCCGCAATGTGGCGAATTTCGCGTCGTCGCCGGGGCGGATGGCGGTGGTGTGTCTTGATTTTGGCCGGGTCAGCGTCGTGCAAATTCAAACCGAAGCGGTACGAAGCGGTCAGTTCCCGGCGCGCACGGCGCGGGCCAGGGTCAAAACGCCGATCCAGCCTGCGCCGGCGCGGCGCAGCACGCGGGCGCACTCCTCGGCGGTAGCGCCGGTGGTCATTACATCGTCGATGACGACAAGCCGCATGCCGGCGACACTGCGCCCATTGCGCAGCGCGAAGGCACCGCGCACGTTGCGTGCGCGCGCCAGCGGTCCGAGACGGCCTTGCAACGGCGTGCGGCGCAGGCGCAGGAGCCAATCCGGGGCGACCGGCGGTCCGCCGGCCGCGTGGATGACATGCGCCAGCAGCGCGGCCTGGTTGTAGCGGCGCGCGGCCAGCCGGGTCCAATGCAGCGGCACCGGCACGAGCAGATCGACGCCCTCGAGCAGTTCGGCGCCGGCCCGACGCATCCACCGCCCGAGCGAGCGCGCCAGATGGGTCCTGTCGCCGTGCTTCAGCGACAGCACGAGCGCGCGGCTGTGTTTGTCGTAGCGCATCACCGCTTGCGCCCTGTCGAACTGAGGCTTGTGGCCGGCGCAGGCGCCACAGACCGCCCCCTCCCCCATCGGATGCACGAACGGCAGACCGCACACGGCGCACCACGGCGCCGCGAAAAACGTCATCGCGTTCCAGCAGGTCGCGCACAGCGCGTCCGGCTCATCCACGGTGACGCTGCATACCAGGCAGCGCGGCGGCAGCACGCCGTCGACAACGGTTCGGCCAATCCGCCGCAAATGCGCCGGCAGGGTTGCCGCGAGCTGCATCGCCTCCCACTATCCAGGACAATTCTTTCCATCATCCAGCGGGGGGCGGTCGCGCGTCAACCTCGGCGTGTTCCACGGAGGCCCAAAGCGCTCGATATGGCATCTTCGGAGCTGTCACCAATTGCGCCCGTGGCCACGTTGTTCGATCGGCGCGCCTGGCGGGCCCACCGCAACCGCGCGGCAACGGGCGCAGTCGATTTCCTGCACGACGAAATCGCCGAGCGGCTGCTCGACCGGCTTGACCTGGTCAACCGGGAATTTGCCCATGTGCTCGATCTCGGCGCACGGGACGGTACCCTCGCCAAGCGGCTCGCGGACCGGCTGGGGACGGAACGCGTTGTGATAGCCGAGCCGGCGACCAGGTTTCTGGCTTTGGCGAACGGCGAGCGCATCGCGGCCGACCCCGAGCTGACGCCGTTTCGCGACTCCAGCTTCGATCTCGTCGTCAGCAATCTGGTCCTGCACTGGACCGCCGACCTGCCCGGCGCGCTGGTTCAGCTGCGCCGCGCGCTGCGACCCGACGGGCTGCTGCAGGCAGCACTGCTCGGCGGCCAGACGCTGGTCGAATTGCGCACCGCGCTGTTCGAAGCCGAGCTGGAGCAGGAGGGCGGGGTCAGCCCGCGCGTGTCGCCGGCGATCGAGCTCGGCGACGCGGCGGCGCTGTTGCAGCGGGCCGGCTTTACGCTGCCGGTCGCCGACAGCGAGACGATTACGGTGACCTACCCCGATCCTTTGGCGCTGATGCGCGATCTGCGCGGCATGGGCGAAACGAACGCGCTGTCCCAACGCCGCCGCCGGTTTATGCGCCGCGCGACATTGGCCCGCGCCGCGCTGATATACGCGGAGCGCTTCGCCGAATCCGCAGGGCATATTCCGGCGACGTTCGAGGTGCTGTTCCTGTGCGGCTGGGCGCCGCATCCGAGCCAGCCAAAGCCCCGGCCGCGCGGCAGCGCGGCTGTGCGCCTCGCCGACGCGCTGAAGCCGAAAGAGGTGAAGACCTAACCCTTGCCCTTCGGTCCGTCGAGCAGAGCGGCGCCGCGGCTTTCGATCTGGCCGATGATCCGTTTCGCCGCCAAATGCAGCAGCGCCGGCAGCCCGAGTTCGACCCTGACGAATTCCTCGTACACCTCGATGCGTCCGGTGATCGTCTGCATCAGCGCGGAGACGCGGAAGCTGAGCGTGTACTCGTCCCAGCTGTGATCGAGCGATCGGACATAGGCGCCAAGCTCGGCGCCGATTTTCGATAGCCCATTCTCGATGCGCCGCTTCGCCTCGTCACGTCCGAGGCGGTGCGAAATCGTGACAGTGATCGGTTCGTTCGAGGTCATCATGTCGGGATCAACGCTTGTCGGAGGCGCTCCGCACCGCTTTGATGGCGCGCGGCCGCGACATGGAAGCGGGTCATGCGGCGCACGGCAAGAGTGATGCGCAAAGGGGACGCGAGGACAGGATGGCCGATCTGCGGGTGCGGAGCGAAATCGCCGGTTCTGTATGGAAGATCGAGGTCACGATCGGCGACAGCGTCATCGAGGACGACCCGCTCGTCATCCTCGAATCGATGAAGATGGAAATCCCGCTGCTGGCGCCGCGCTCGGGCGTCGTCAAGGAGATCCTCGTCGTCGAAGGCGAGCCGATCGCCGAGGGCGACGTCGCCGTGATCCTCGGATGACCGACGCGCGGTGGATCGAGGCCAAGGCAGCCAATGACCGAGCCGCTGCGGGTCGGCGCGACGATCGAGGGGGAAGATGCGGCGCTCGCGGTCGCGGCGGCGCTCGACGATTTGTGTCCGGCGGTCAGCGCGTTTGAGGCACGCGAGCCCGCTTCCGGCGTGCCGGCGCTGTGGCGGATCGAGGCGTATCCGGCCGCGCCGGTACTTGATGCCGGGCTGGAGATCCGGCTGGCGCTGCTCGCCGCCGGAGCGGGCGGGCGGCTGATCCAGTCGCCGAAGAACGGCTGAGCGAACGCGACTGGCTGGCGGAGAACCGACGGGCGTTCCCGCCGCTGCGCATTGGGCGGTTTTTCGTGCACGGCTCGCATTGGAGCGGAGCCGGCGCCGCCGGGCACGATCCCGCTCGAAATCGACGCGGCGACCGCCTTTGGCACCGGCGAGCATCCCTCGACGCGCGGCGTTCTGCTGGCGCTCGATCGGCTGGCGCGCCGCCGCCGCTTCCGCCGGCCGCTCGATATCGGCACCGGCAGCGGCGTGCTGGCGATCGCCGCCGCGAAAATTCTGCACCGCGACGTGCTGGCGAGCGATATCGATTGCGCCGCGGCGCGGGTCGCCGCGCACCATATCAGGCGCAACGGTCTGCGCGGCCGCGTGCGCGTGGTCTGCGCGCCCGGGTATCGCGCCCGCGCCGTGCGGCGCGCGAAATACGACCTGATTCTCGCCAATATTCTGGCACGGCCGTTGAGCCTGATGGCGCGCGATCTGTCGGGTGCGCTCGCGCCGGGCGGCGTCGCCATTCTCGCCGGGCTGCTGCGCCGGCAGGAGCCGATGGTGCTCGCGGCGCACCGAATGCAGGGCTTGCGATGGCGGGCCGGCTCGCGATCGACGGCTGGTCGACGCTGATCCTGCGGCGCGGCCGCTCGTTGGGCGCTTCGTAGGCGCCCCGCCGGGAATCAGCCGGACAAGGCGGCGAGGGCGGCGGCGAGGGTCGCATCGGGGCCGGCCCCGGCGTCGATACGGCGCCAGTCGAGCAAGCCGGGATCGTGGGCCAATTGCTTCGCGACGATTGCCGGCGACGCATCGGAGGCATCGCCGCTGCGCGCACCGACCCGCGCCATAAGTCTGTCCGGTGGCGCTTCGAGCCACAATCCGGTGAACGGCACGTCCGGCCTCGGCCGCGACCGCGGCGAAGGCGCGCCGTTCCTCCTCCCGCAGCGTGACGGCGTCGATCACCGCCGCATAGCCGGCGCGCAGGGCCGCGGCGGCACCGGCGCGGAGATCCCGGTACACTTGCTCGGTGATATCGGACGCATAGGCCTCGGGCGGCAGCTTTGTCTCGGGATCCGTGCCGAACAGCAGCTTGCGCGTGACGTCGCTGCGCAGCCAGCGGGCCCCGGGCGGTCGCCCGAGTTCCGGCGCGAGTCCGGCGGCCAGCGTCGATTTTCCGGTGCCGCTCAGGCCCCCGATCGCGACCAGCCGCGGCCGGACTTGGCCGCAATGCCGCCTCGGCCCCGTCGAGATAGGAGCGGGCTTCGGCGAAGGCGGAGGCGCGATCCTCGCCACCCCAGCCGCGCTCGGCCCTGGTCGCCGTGACATGGGCGCGGATCAGCGCCCGCAGCGCGAGGAACAGCGGCATCGCGGCGAGGCCGTCATCCTCGCCGGTCAGGTCCAGGTAGCGGTTCAGCACGAGATTGGCGAAATCGCGATGCCCGCGATGATCCAGATCCATCAACAGGAAGGCGAGATCGTACAGCACGTCGATGCTGGCGATGTCCGCGGAAAACTCGATGCAATCGAACAGCAGCGGCTTTCCGTCCACGACGCAGATATTGCCCAGATGCAAATCGCCGTGACAAAGGCGCACCTTGCCGGCGCCGCGCCTCGAATCGAGCAGTGCGCCGGCAGCGCGACAATTCGCGACCGAGCGCGGTTTCGATGCGATCGATCTGCCCCGGATCGAACCCCGCCGCCCGCGACCGGCGAAGAATCCCGATATTGGTCTCGACCAGCCCGGCCATGATTGCGGACCCGCCGCGATCGAGGCGCTTTTCGGCCTTCCCGTGAAATTCGGCGATATGCTTGGTCAGGGTATAAAGAAGCGGCGGCGACAGCGCGCCGCGCCGGGCCAGGTTGTCGAGCAGATCGCGCTGCTCGAACCGCCGCATGACGACGACGTAATCGACGACCGCGTCATCGGCGCGCCCTTCCCGTCCCCATCGCAGGCGACCCTCTTCGGTGCGGCTGATCGCGCGCACTTCGAGATAGAGCGACGGCGCGGTGCGGCGGTTGAGCTTGAGTTCCGCGGTACAGGCGGCGAGCCGAAGCGTAAGCGTCGAAAAGTCGAGATAGGCGTATTTGACCGCGCGCTTCAGCTTGTAGGCATAAGCCCCGGCAAGAAACACGAGCGAGGCGTGCGTCTCGATAACCTGCACAGGCGCGGCCCCGGACGGATACAATTCAGGGTCGCGCAGAAACGCCACAACCTCCCGCTGCTCGTCCTCCATCCGGCACCTCGCGGCGACATCCCGTCACGAGCGGCGAGGCTGGCTCGCCGCTCTGCTTGTCGCGATCATAGTCGCAACGTGCTTACCGTGTCCTTGACGGCCGATCGAGCGAACCCGCGGACCGCTACTTCGATGACACCCAGGCCAGCGTCGCGCCGAAAACCACGAACGCCGTCAGGATGAATCCGAGAACAACCGCTTCCTCAACCCGTCATGATGCCCTCCTATCGTGACGCGGGCACCGTAAGGCTCGGCACGTGGGGCCTCATTGATCTACCGCAATGAGGGACTCAATGGGGGCCGGGCAGAATGTCGCAATCCCGTCGCGACGTCATGGCCGAGGCTGATGGCGCCGGGGCGGATAGGGGCGCCTCCCGGAGCATAGGCGAGCCGCCGCCGCGGCAGCCGTGCCGCCGCCGGCTTGGCGTAAATCTGTTTCGCCGCCTCGACAAGAAGCACCCCGGCGAAGGTCGGGAACAGCCGGTTCCCGATCCGCTCCCACGCCGCCGCCGAACGCAGCATGACGCGCCTTGTGAACGGCGGGACGAACAGCGCGGTGTCCGAGCCGATCGGCGTGAACTGCTCCTCGCGCAGCAGGCGCGACAGCTGCGACATCGTATAGGGGCGGCCCGAGCCGAACGGCGTGTGGTCGAGCCGCGCCCAGATCCCCCGCCGGTTCGGGGCGACGATCAGGACGCGGCCGCCGCCGGCCAAAACGCGCCAAACCTCCTTCAGCAGCGCCGCGGGTCTCGTCGGCCGTCTCGAGGCCGTGGATCAGCAGCACCCGGTCGATCGAATAATCGGCGAATGGCAGCTCGCCCTCGTCGCCCAATGCGACGAGGTTGCCTCCGTCCGCCGGCCAGCGCAGCACGCCGAGCGAGGCTGGCATTACCGCCACCGTGCGCTCGGTATCAGGCGCGAGCGCCGGCAGGAACGGGGTTGCGTAACCAAGGCCCAACAGGCGCATGGCGCGCAGGTCCGGCCAAATTCGTTGGACCGCGCGCCGGATCATGCGACGGGCGACCTGACCCAGCGCGCTGCGATAAAAATCCCGGAGATCGACGACGTCGGACGGCATCGTCCGATTTTATCGCGGCGCCCCCGTGGCGCCAGCGGTCGATGAAGCAAAAGGACTTTACCGGGACCGGCCGCATGCTTTACGGGAAGCGAAGATCGGAGCCGCGCAGGGCGGCACAACAATGGAAACGCAGGAACCGACCAGCGGTCGCTACGCCTTGGCCAGCGGAAGCGAGCGCGCCGACAGGGCCGTGTGCAGCGCCGCGAGCCGATGGCGGTAGGTGTGCGCGTCATGCACCAGATCATGCGCGGCGGCGGCGACGCGGTCTCGTTCGGTCGGGTCGAGAAAGCGCGCCAGCGCCTCCGGTGCATCGTCCAGATCGGCCCGCAGAGGGATAAAATGCTCGCCAGCCTTCAAGATATTGTTGTAGCGACCCTCGATGAGCAGCTGGCACGTACCGGTTGCCGCCGCTTCGAAATGTCGCGAGGAAATGCATTTTGAATAGGCCGGACAGCGCGGCTGACTGGCGAAAAACCGCGTTTGCACCTCGGCAAAATCGTCCTCATCCGCCTCGAATGCTTCATGTCGCAGCGGGGAGCGTTGCTGCAACGCCTTCAGTCCGACCTTGATCCCGTAGGGCAGCCGCCGAACGGCCGCATGGAGCCACCCGTCGGCCGCGATAACTGGGCCGGCCGACCGCTCGCGCAGAAATTCCCGTATCGCCAGCGCGGTCCGGTCGTCGCGTTCAAGATACCAGCTCCCAGCTTCGCTGCCGATCGTGCCGCGACATTCGTTCAGAAATTCCGCCCATTCGGTGCGGCCGAGACGCCGATCGTTGGCAATGTCGACGCGCAATCCGGCCGCGGGACCAAGACGAGCAAACAAGTCATAGACACGATTGCGCTGATCGTCCCCGAGATAGACGGGATACCGGAAACTGCGGGCGCCGAGGTCGACGGAGCGCAACTCGGCCGGCTTGTCCCGACGAAACACCCGCTCGTTGGCGGCATGCGGCACCGGGAGCACCACGGCTCCGGTATCGTCATAAAGCCACTCGCCGGCTTCAAGCGGCATCTGCGTGCCCACCCAATCGGCGCCGACATCGCGCAGGAAGCTCGCGTTTGTCCGACAGTCTGATCCACGGGAGGTTGTATTCGTTTCCCACGAGCACCAGCAAACGTCCGCGGCGGTCCTTCAGCGCCGGACGCAGCGGATTTATGTATCTCAGCGTATCGGCCGAGCACGGGTGCAATGCGACGACGAGTTCCGCGTCACGCACCGCGCGGATGGCGGCGCGCCGTTCGGCACGCCTGAACAGGTTGAACGCAGTCGTCGCGAAATTCGGCGACGACCTAAACGCGTCGACCCAGTCGTCGTAGTAGGAAGCCCGGACCCCGTATCGGACGGTCAGGACGACCGCGCGGATGCGCGTTTCGCGGAGCATACCAGATTAACCGACAATCAGATCGTCCGTGCAGACCGCGGCGGCCGTCTGCAGCAGCCGATACATATCGAGAGGGCTGAACGGCCGACAAGTTCCTTGCACCTGCCCTCGATGGGCTCCGCAATTCCACCGCCCCGGAGATGCGCGATGAGCACTGACATCGTCGATTTATGCGTGATCGGGGCCGGCGCCGCCGGGCTGACCACGGCCGCGATCGGCGCCCAGCTCGGCGCGCGCACGGTCTTGATCGAACGGGCCGAAATGGGTGGCGAATGCCTCAATAGCGGCTGCGTGCCGTCGAAGGCATTGCTCGCCGCCGCGAAGGCGGCGCATGCCGCGCGCAGCGCCGGCCGCTTCGGGGTTAACCGGGCCGCGCCTGAGATCGACTTCGCGGCGGTTCGCCGGCACGTGCGCGGCGTCATGGAGGCGATCGCGCCGCATGATTCGGTCGAGCGTTTCGAGGGGCTTGGGGTTGACGTACTGCGCGCCGAGGCGAGCTTTGTCGGGCCACGCGAGATTGCCGCCGGTAACCGCATGGTCCGCGCAAGACATATCGTGATCGCAACGGGTTCGGAGCCGGCGATCCCGCCGATTCCCGGCATCGAATCGGTTCGCTCTTTTACGAACGAGACCATTTTCGACAATGAGCGGCTGCCCGATCACCTCGTCATTATCGGCGCGGGCGCAGTCGGCATCGAACTCGCGCAGGCCTACCGCAGACTCGGCACCGCCGTGACGATTGTCGAGGCGGCCCGCGCGCTGCCGCGCGATGACCCGGAGCTCACCGCGATGCTGCTCCACAGTCTGGCCGATGAGGGCATCGATATCCGCGAACAGGCCGAAATCAAATCCGCGGAGCCGACCCGGACCGGCGTCGCACTCGATGTCGAAACAAACCGCCAGCGGCTCCGCATCGAAGGATCGCATCTGCTGATCGCGGCGGGGCGCAGACCTCGCATCGAAGGACTTGGCCTCGACCGCGCGGGCATTCGATACGACCGCCGCGGCATTACGGTCGATCGGCGGCTGCGCACCACCGCGTCAGGGGTTTTCGCGATCGGCGATGTGATCGACGCGCCGCATCTGACACATGTCGCCGGCTATCATGCCGGGATCGTGATCCGCAACGCGCTGTTTCGGCTTCCGGCGAAGGTTGATTACACAGCGCTGCCGTGGGTGACCTATACCGATCCGGAACTGGCCCAGATCGGGGCGACCGAGGCCGACGCGCGCCGCCGCTATGGGGACGATGTGCGGGTCATCCGGCTGCCGCTTGCCGAGAACGACCGCGCGCAAACGGAGCGGCATACGGCCGGTCTGGTAAAAATCATCGCGGATCGCCACGGTCGGGTCCTCGGCGCCTCGATCCTCGCCGCGCATGCCGGCGAACTCGCGCATGTCTGGTTGCTGGCGATCGAACAGCGCCTGAAGCTGAAACAGATCGCCGCGATGATTGCGCCGTACCCGACCTGGGGCGAGGCGAACAAGATGGCCGCAGCCGAATTCTACAAGCCCCGCCTCTTCAGCCCGTGGACCCGGCGGGCCGTGCGCATCTTGAGCTGGCTGCCATGACGCTTGCCTTCGGCGCGCATCGCGTAATGAGCTCCCGCTTTATCCGCTGGCCGCCGACACAAGCGGCGAAGAGCAGTTTCGGCAACCGCCTCTAAAGATTTGTGCACAACCTGCCGACCGCTCACACCCCTTAAGGATCCTCAGGCTTCGCAGCGGGAGCCGGTCCTCGTGGCCCTGTGCGGCCGTTGCCGGTGCGACTTGGATCGACACAGCGGGTGGATCGCTGCTGTTGCTGAGCCGCCCCGTGGTTCCAGGCGGAAAAATGGACCAGCGAGGTAGCCTCTGGTGAGCAGCCAGTCAGTGGGGCTGAGGCGCTAACGCAATCCAGTTGTTGAGCTGGATCAACGCTGCCCGTCACCAAGTCGCTCAGGATTACCAGTTGGCGATGCCGTGCTCGGACGTTTGCTGAATGCCGTCGATGAACCTGCCGATCGCGGTCCGAGTCTGCCAGCCGGAACGATCATGCGTCGGCGCCGGCGCTCGATCGGCTGGGTGCCGCTCAGGAAATTTTCCATACCGGTTTCAAGGTTATCGACCTGCTCGCACCGCTCGTCGAAGGCGGGAAGCAGCCATGTTCGGGGGGCCGGCGTCGGCAAGACCGTGTTGATTATGGAGTTGATCCGCACGACCGTCGAGCGCCACTCAGGCATCTCGGTGTTCGCCGGAATCGGCGAACGCTCGCGCGAGGGACATGAACTCCTGCTCGAACTTAAGCAGTCGGGCGTGCTAGCGCGCACCGCCCTCGTGTTCGGGCAGATGAACGAGCCACCGGGTGCGCGCTGGCGCGCCGGGTTCACGGCGCCGACCATCGCCGAGCACTTCCGCGACGAGCAACACGAGAATGTCTTGTTGCTGATCGACAACGTCTACCGACCCGTGCAGGCCGGTGGCGAAGTCTCGGGCCTGCTCGGGCGCCTACCCTCGCGCGTCGGCTATCAGCCGACCCTTGCCAGCGAGATCGCCGAACTGGAGGAACGCATCGCTTCGGTTGCCGGCGCGGCGATCACCTCGATTCAGGCCGTCTATGTGCCGGCCGATGATTTCACCGACCCGGCCGTCACCGAAATCTTCAGCCATCTCGATTCATCCATCGTGCTGTCGCGGGAGATGGCCAGCGAGGCGATGTACCCCGTCGATCCGCTCTCCTCGACCTCAACCCTCCTCGATCCGCGTCTCGTCGGCGAGGCGCACTACCGGATTGCCCAGGAGGTGCGCAAAACCATCGCGCACTATCGCGATCTTCAGGAGATCATTGCGCTCCTCGGGATTGAGGAACTCAGCGCCGCCGATCGTCGGGCCGTCAAGCGGGCACGGCATTTGATGCGGTTCTTGACACAGCCCTTCATGGTGACTGTCGCCTTTACCGGCAAGCACAGGCGCTCATGGAGCTACGCGCAGGACGCTTGCCTCCGAGCGCGACGCCGCCTTGCAAGAAGCGCGACGGCTCGCGCTCGATCTCGGCACCGACTTCGCTCAGAGATTGCTCGCCAAAGTATGGCTTTGTCGGCGGCTTCAATGAGCGGGTGTTGGAGGCGGCCGCGGCGACGCTCAAATCCTCCGATTTGCTGTTTGTTCTGGGCAGCCGCGGCGCCGCGCTTGCGTTCGAGCGTGGCCATAAGATCACCTGGACGGCGCCGATGGCGATCCGTCTGGCCGGCGCGGCCGATGCGGTCAACCGCATGACGAGCGAGCTTTACGTCCGCAAAGAAGTCATGTTCGGCCGCTACCGTCAAGGTGCCGCATCGACGATCGAGCGCCGTCTGCTGCTTCCACTCGACGCCGCGACGCTGATTGCCAAGCCAGCGCGTCAGGTCCCTCTCCACAATCTGCCGTCCCAACCCCTGCTCGAAAAGCTGATGTCCGAATACGTCTTTGCGCTGCTGACAGAGGCTGCGGTCGAGTCGATCGCGAGCGAGAACGCGGCCCGCTTTGCAGCCATGGAATCCGCACATGAAAATGTCCGCAAGAAGGTCGCGGGATTGCGGGAAAACGAGCGGCAGGTGCGTCAGACCGAGATCACATCGGAGCTGCTCGATCTGATAACCGGGGCAGAAGGCACCGCTGGGCGGAGTGGAACATCGCGCGTCGATGCGGCCGGTTCGCGCAACCTCGTCCTCCTCACCTTGAAGGCCCTGGACGGGAAAATTTCGATGCCCATTAAACCCTTCGTCGGAGGCGCGCACATCGGGATATGAGCGGACATCCGTTGATCGATCGCGCCGGGCTTGACGCGTTGATCGCCGCGCTCGCCGATCGGGGTTATCGCGTGCTCGGGCCGACCAATCGCAATCGGGCAATCGTCTATGACGAGATCGCCGGCGTCGCCGACCTGCCCGAGGGCTGGACCGACAGCTAGGACTAGTCTAATGCCGCGCCCGATATCCCGCCGCGACCCTCCCCGGGGCGCGGGGAGGTGTTGGAAAGGAAAGCGAGAAGATTGCGTCCGGCGATGGGTTTCAACCGACATTCGCGCGCGATTCCGGATCAAGTTGGCAGAAATCTAAGTGCCGCCAATCCGTCGCTGGCTCCGGGCCCCCGCTTTCGCGGGGGTGAGGAGACAGATTGGGCGGATAACGCCGAAGGGCATTTCCCGTTACGCCGGGTGGAAGACCAGGGTGCGCAGCTCGATGCTTTCGCGCGGGCGCGCGTCGGGCGGCGTGGTCGGATCGGTGAACGAGGTGTGCGGCATGAAGCGCGCCGGGATGTCGGTGCGGGTGTCGGCGATCTTCAGCAGCAGCCCTTCGGTGCGCCGCATCTCGGGCACGTAATACCATTCGTGTCGCCGGGTTGTACTTGACCGAATAGGTCTCGCCGACCCGGTCGCGATAGACGAGATCGGACGGCACCAGATCGTCGGAT
This sequence comes from uncultured Alphaproteobacteria bacterium, assembly GCA_963753665.1. Classification (GTDB taxonomy): domain Bacteria; phylum Pseudomonadota; class Alphaproteobacteria; order ATCC43930; family CGMCC-115725; genus DATARH01. Next base: position 61,756 of record CAVWDC010000004.1, on the reverse strand, counting down.
TTGACGGTGCGCGAGTTCGCACACCGCGAGCGGCGCGTCGCGCAGCGGCTCGTCGCGGATCGGGCGCCACAGATTGATGACCTGGACGCGGCCCTTCAGCAATTCCTCGGCCTCGTCGGCGAGCAGGTCGCGCACGCGCTGCGGGCCGGAGCGGGCGGTGTGATCGACATGCACGCGGGTCGCCGGCTGGCGCGGTCCGCCGCGCGCGCGGTCCTGCAGGCCCGGCACCCGACGGCGTTGAAGGTGGTCAAAAATGAAGACGCGGCTGGCGCCGGTCACCTGTTTGAGGAAGGCCTCCGCCTCGGGGTAGTAGACGCGGCGGACCTCGTCGTCGTCCCAGAAATCGCGCACCGCGCTGCGGTGTTCGGCGAGCGCGAAGCCCTGGACGTCGAGCGACAGCTCGCCGGCGACCGGGCGCAGATCGTGGATCGCCATCTTGTGCGGTTCGAGCGGCATGTGCGGCGGCGGGTCGGTGTCGGCCCGGTCATAGGCGTAATAGCGCGGGCGCTCGCTGGTCGCGCCGAGATAGTTCAATTCGCCCTCGACGTGGGGCAGGCGATCGATATCGGTCATGTTGATTCTCCTCTGATGACGTGTCTGCCGATTCTCAGGGCAGCGGATAGCGAAACCATTCGGGCGTCACCTCGCGCTGTGACGACGGCAGCCGTTCGGCGAAGCGGTAGAGACGCGTTCCCATCCGGCGCCACAGCGCCCTAACCGTTGACGCCGCCACGTCCCACGGAGACCACGGCAACGGCGCCGCGGTACCGCGTCTCAGTATAAACTCCATTATTCTCTCCAAAACGGTTTGTTGACCAGGAAATCGCGCTCGGCGGGGTTGAGCCCGATATCGGCGAGGGCGCGTGCGTCCAGCCGCGCGAGCTCGTTGCGGCCGCGAACCCGCTCCCGCCAGAGACGCAGCGTGAACAGGATATTGCGGGCCGCCTCGCCGAGTAAGATTGGTCGCCCGATGGCGCGATGCCAGCCGCGCGACGGTCGTGGCAGGGCTGGAGGTGGATGGCTGTCATATGAGTTCTCCTAAATCTCCCGGCCGTGTGGTCTCGTTGGGCCGGGCTGGTCTTGCGGAGAAACTGGCGCTTCCTACATCAACCGGCAAACGAGACTTTTTCAGTCCCGATTGAGAAAAACTCATCCGATTGCAGGCGGATAATGCAGGGTCATCTGCCACCGCTCGAGCGCGCTGCGGGCCTTCGAGGCGGCGGCGCGGCTGAACAGCTTTACGAAGGCCGCCGAGGAGCTGCACGTGACGCCGGCGGCGATCAGCCACCAGATCCACGCGCTCGAAGCCGATCTCGGGGTCGGCCTGTTTCATCGGCTGAACCGGCAGGTCGAGCTGACCCCGTCGGGCCGGCTGCTGCTGCCGGGGCTGTCGGAGGCGTTCGCCGGCATCCACGCCGCGGTGCGGCGGGTGCGCGCGCACAACGAGACCGGCGCGCTGACGATCACCGCGTCGCCGTCCTTTGTCGCGAAGTGGCTGGTGCTGCGGCTGCACCGGTTTCAGGAGAAATTTCCGGCGGTGGACGTGCGGATCTCGACCAGCGACGAGATCGTCGATCTGACGCGCGGCGATTTCGACATGGCGATCCGCTACGGCACCGGCCGCTATCCCGGGTCTCGATGTCGAATTGCTGCTGAAGAACGAGGTGTTCCCGGCGTGCAGCCCGCGCCTGTTGGAAACCGGGCCGCCGCTGCGCACGCCCGACGATCTGCGCCATCACGCGCTGATCCACGACACCGCCGCCGACCGCGACCCGCTGGCGCCGACCTGGCCGATGTGGCTGAAGGCGGCTGGGGTCAAGGACCTGCCGACGAACTGCCGGGCTGACCTTCAGCTCCGGGTACATGGCGCTTGACGCGGCGATCGCCGGGCATGGCGTCGTGCTCGCCTACAGCACGATCGCGGCCGCCGATCTCGCGGCCGGGCGGCTGGTGCGGCTGTTCTCGCTTGGCGCTGCCCGACCTGTTCGCCTACTACATCGTCACCGCGCCGGGCGCGCGCGACCGCCCGAAAGTGCGGGCGTTCCGCAACTGGCTGCGCGAGGAGGCCGACGCGGGCAGCGAGGCGGCGGCGGCAGCGCCTGGCCGCAGGCCGGCCCACAAACCGAGATCAATGGCGGAAGTGGCGGATTCCGGTGAATACCATCGCGATGCCGGCGCGGTCGGCGGCTGCGATCACCTCGGCGTCGCGGCGCGAGCCGCCGGGCTGGATCGCCGCGGTGGCGCCTGCCGCGATCGCCGCTTCGAGCCCGTCGGCGAACGGGTAGAAGGCGTCCGAGGCGACAACCGAGCCGTTGTCGCGGGTTCGGGCAGGCCGGCATTCGCGGCGGCTTCGGCCGCCTTGTGGGCGGCGATGCGGACGCTGTCGACCCGGCTCATCTGGCCGGCGCCGATGCCGACCGTCGCGCCGCCGCGCGCGAAGACGATCGCGTTCGACTTGACGTGTTTCGCCACCGTGTCGGCGAACAGCAGGTCGGCGATTTCGGAATCGGTCGGGGCGCGCTTCGTCACCGACCGTCAGGCCGTCGCGGGGGCCGTCACGCGGTCGCGCTCCTGGATCAGCAAGCCGCCGGCAAGTTCGTGCGTCGTCCAGCTCTCGGCCGTCGGGTCGGGCAGCCCGTCCGCCACCAGCAGCCGCAGCGCCTCCTTGCGGGCGAGTATCTCGCGCGCCGCCGGGTCGGCCTCGGGCGCGATGACGACCTCGACAAAAATCTTCGCGATCGCCTCGGCGGTCGCGGCGTCGAGCGGGCGGTTCAGCGCGACGATGCCGCCGAACGCGCTGACCGGATCGCAGGCGAGCGCCTTGTCCCAGGCCTCGCGCAGGCTCGCGCCGATCGCGGCGCCGCACGGGTTGGCGTGCTTGATGATCGCGACGGCCGGCTCGGCGAATTCGGCGACCAGCTCATAGGCGGCGTCCGCGTCGGCGTAGTTGTTGTAGGACAATTCCTTGCCCTGGATCTGGCGCGCGGTCGCGACGCCCGGACGGGTGTCGCCGGTGCGGTAGAGCGCGGCGCGCTGATGCGGGTTCTCGCCGTAGCGGGTCTGCTGGACCAGCTGACGCGGCGCCGACCAGGGTTTCGGGGAAGGTCACGCCCTCGTCGCGCGCGAACCACAGCGAGACCGCGGCGTCGTAGGCGGCGGTCAGCGCGTAGGCCTTGCGCGCCAGACGCCGGCGCAGCGCGAGGCCGACCCCGCCGGTGGCGGCGATCTCGCCGAGCACGCTGTCGTAATCCGCGGGGTCGGTGACGACCGTGACGAATTCGTGGTTCTTCGCGGCGGCGCGGATCAGGGCGGGGCCGCCGATATCGATGTTCTCGATGCAGGTCTCGCGGTCGGCGCCCGACGGCGACCGTCGCGGCGAACGGGTAGAGGTTGCAGACCAGGAGGTCGATCTCGCCGATGCCGTGCGCGGCGAGCGCCGCCAGATGGTCGGGCCGGTCGCGCCGCGCCAAGAGGCCGCCATGCACCGCCGGATGCAGTGTCTTGACCCGCCCGTCGAGCATTTCCGGAAAGCCGGTCACGGCAGCGACTTCGGTGACCGGCAGCCCGGCATCGGCCAGCGCGCGCGCCGAGCCGCCGGTCGAGACCAGCGCCACGCCGCGCGACACCAGCGCCCGCGCGAACGGCACCAGCCCCTGTTTGTCGCTGACCGAGATCAGCGCGCGGCGGATCGGCGTTATCGGCTCGGGGTGGGGCGCGTCGTTCATTGCGTGGCCTCTGTTGGGCTGCCCTCCCTTGGCCGTATCGGGCGCGGTATAGGCGCGGCCGCCCCCTCCGGCAAGGCTCGCCAGCAGCACCAGCACGGTAGCCGCCGCGACCGCGAGGCCGAGTGCGCCCGAGATTGTCTCGGCGGCCCAGCCGGCCCCGATCAGGATCATGTCCGCGGCGATTACCCGCCGCACGACGGCGGCATGGCCGAGGCCGCGCCGCACGGCCTGCTGATAGAAATGCTCGCGGTGCGGCAGCCAGACGCGCTCGCCGCGGGCGAGGCGGCGCAGCAGCGTGATCGTCGCGTCGGCCAGGAAATAGAGCGGCAGGATCAGCGCGATCTTCCAGTACCCGCGGGCGGCGGTGGCGAGCAGCAGGAAGCCGATCAGATAGCCGAGCGGCACGCTGCCGACATCGCCGAGAAAGATGCGCGCCGGCGCCCAGTTCCAGACGAGAAACCCGATCGCGGCGGCGGCGATCGCGGCGGCGAGCGCCGGCGAGATCGCCGGCATCGTCCCCGGCGCCGATGATGGCGAACAGCGCCAGCCCGATACCGATCGCCGCCGTCTCGCTGCCGGCAAGCCCGTCGATGCCGTCCATGAAATTGTAGAGATTGACGAACCAGACCCAGAGCAGCGCCGCCGCGGCCCTGTCGAGCGCCGGAGGCAGCCAACCCTGAAACACCGCTCCTTCCGGCATCGCCGCGACGATGCCGAGAGCGACCGCGGCGCATTGCGCGCCCAGCCGCACCGCCGGCGACAACCCGCGAAGATCGTCGAGCCAGGATATTACCGCGAGCGCGGCGGCGCCGGCGATCACCGGGAGCAGGGTCGCCGGCGCCGCCCCGGCCGCGATCAGCCCGAGCCAGGCCGCGAGCGAGGCCGTGACGACGGCGATGCCGCCGCCGCGCGGCGTCGGTATCTGCATGCGACGAGCGTTCGTTCGGGCGGTCGAGCACCGCGGCGCGCCGCAGCGCCGGGATCAGCGCCCGCGTGCCGAGGCAGGCGGCGACGCCGGCCGCGCCGATGATCGCGAGCGTCAGCGCGGGGCTCACCTCGGTCATGAACCCGATCTGGAGATGTCATCCCGGCGAAGGCCGGGACCCACCGGCGCACCGATCGTGCGGCTGAGGTGGATCCCGGCCTTCGCCGGGATGACATGCGGAGATCTGCAAAATCCAGCGAAGCAAATAGGCGGCTGACCTGCGAGAAGCCGTCAGCCCAGCCGCCGGCGATAGAGCGCGATCAGCCGTTCCCAATGGCGCTCGGCGGCCGGTTTGTCGTAGCACCAGCGCTCGGGGAAGGCGAAGCCGTGATGCACGCCGGGATACAGCTCGATTTCGCCCGCGGTGCCGGCGCGCGCGAACAGGCCGCGCAATTCCTCGACCATCGGCAACGGCGCGAGGTCGTCGTGCTCGGCGCAGGCGATATATGCTTCGCCCCGGATCTTGCCGAGGTTCAGATGCGGGCTTTCCTCGGCGTCGTTGATCAGCCAGGTGCCGTAGAACGAGGCGGCGGCGGCGATCCGGTCCGGGTAGCGGGCGGCGGCGGCGAGCGCGTAGGGGCCGCTCATGCAATAGCCGTGCGTCCCGACCGGCCCCGATTTCGCGGCGTCCTGCCGGTCGATAAAGGCAAGCATCGCGGCGACATCGTCCATCACCGGCGGTATCGTCATTTTCGTGCGGACCGCGCGCATCCGGGCGTATTCGGCGCTGTCGCGATTGACGACATCGGGGCCGTAGATCGTGTCGCGGCCGGCGCGGTAATACAGGTTCGGCAGCAGCACGTAATAGCCGACCGTGCCGAGCCGGCGCGCCATGTCGCGCAACTCATCGCGGATGCCGTGCGCGTCCATCAGCAGCAGCACCGCCGGGTGCGGCCCTCCATGCCCGATGGCGCGCTCCGGATGGCAGACAAACGTCTCCATCGCGCCGTCTTTGGTCGTGATGTCGATCGTCTGTTCGATCATCGCTCCGTCGCCCACGCGGCCGTCCTATTGCTGCCGCTTCGCCAGCTCCTCGTCGAGTTCCGGCAAGATCTTGAACAGATCGCCGACCAGGCCGTAATCGGCGATCTGGAAGATCGGCGCCTCGTCGTCCTTGTTGATCGCGACGATGACCTTCGAATCCTTCATGCCGGCGAGGTGCTGGATCGCGCCCGAGATGCCGACCGCGATATACAGCTCCGGCGCGACGATTTTGCCGGTCTGCCCGACCTGGTAGTCGTTCGGCACGAACCCGGCATCGACCGCGGCGCGCGACGCGCCGACCGCCGCCCCGAGCTTGTCGGCGACCTTTTCCAGCAGCGGGAAATTGTCGCCGGACTGCATGCCGCGCCCGCCCGAGATGATGACCCGCGCGCTGGTCAGTTCGGGCCGCTCCGATTTCGACAATTCGGCGCGCACGAACTCGCTGATGCCGGCGGCGCCCGGTCCCTCGACGGCCTCGACCTGGGCCGACGCCGCCGCTCGCCTCGGCCGGGGCGAAGGCGGTGCCGCGCACCGTGATGATTTTGATCGCGTCCTTCGACTGCACCGTCGCCAGCGCGTTGCCGGCATAGATCGGCCGCACGAACGTGTCCGGCCGACACGACCGCGCTGATGTCGGAGATCTGCATCACGTCGAGCAGCGCCGCGACGCGCGGCATGATGTTTTTCCCCGACGTCGTGGCCGGCGCCAGGACATGGCTGTAATTCGCGGCGAGCTGCACGATCAGCGGCGCCATGTTCTCGGCGAGGCCATGATCGTAGGCCGGATCGTCGGCGAGCAGCACCTTTGCCACGCCGGCGACCTGCGCGGCGGCCTCGGCCACGCGCGCGGCAGCCGGCGCCGGCGACCAGAAGATGCACGTCGCCGCCGGCCTTGTCGGCGATTTCGCGCGCGGCGGTGACCGCGTGCAAGGTCGCGGCCTTCAGCGCGCTGTTGTCGTGTTCGGCGATGACGAGGACGGACATCAGATCACCCGCGCTTCATTCTTCAGCTTGTCGACCAGCTCGGCGACCGAGCCGACCTTGACGCCGCCCGCGCGTTTCGCCGGCTCCTCGACCTTCAAGGTCACGAGGCGCGGCGTCACATCGACCCCGAGTTCGTCGGGGGTCATGTTCGCGATCGGCTTCTTCTTCGCCTTCATGATGTTCGGCAGCGAGGCGTAGCGCGGCTCGTTGAGCCGCAGATCGGTCGTGACGATCGCCGGCAGCTTGAACGCGACGGTTTCGAGCCCGCCATCGACCTCGCGCGTCACCTCGGCGCGTTCGCCGTCGATCGCGATCTTCGAGGCGAAGGTCGCCTGCGGCCAGCCGAGCAGCGCGGCCAGCATCTGTCCCGTCTGGTTGCAATCGTCGTCGATCGCCTGCTTGCCGATGATGACGAGCCCCGGCTCTTCCTTCTCGATGACCGCCTTCAGCAGCTTGGCGACCGGCGAGCGGCTGCAATTCGGCGTCGGTCGTAATCAGGACGCCGCGATCGGCGCCCATCGCCAGCGCGGTGCGGATCGTCTCCTGGCATTGCGGCACGCCGGCCGACACCACGATGACCTCGCTGACGAGCCCCTTCTCGCGCAGCCGCAGGGCTTCCTCGACGGCGATCTCGTCGAACGGGTTCATCGACATTTTCACGTTGGCGAGTTCGATCCCGGTCTGGTCCGCCTTGACGCGCACCTTGACGTTGTAATCGACGACCCGCTTGACGGCGACGAGCGCTTTCATGGGGTTCTCTTCCTGGCTCTCCTGCGGCAATCCTGTCGCGGAATTAGTCCACGCGCCGCGGAAGACAAGAGCCGGCCGGCTATGTTTGCCCGGGATCGAGCGGGCCACCACCGTGTAACCTTGCTCGAGGCGTATGGGCGGGAGCGCATCGTGACCAGCATCAAAGACCGCGATTCGTTCGGTTGTCCAAAAAGGCATCGAAACGGTTGCCGAGTTCAATCGACAGCGCCTGCCGGTGCCCGGACCGGCCGCACCCCTACCTTACCGGCCTCTACGAGCCGATGTCCCGGGAGCTGACGATCGACGACCTCGCCGTCGCCGGCACGATCCCCGCGGAACTCGACGGACGCTATCTGCGGATCGGCCCGAACCCGATCTCCCCCGATCCGAAGAGTTATCACTGGTTCATCGGCGACGAGATGGTGCGACCCCTGCTACATTTTCCACACCGGCAATGCGTTCGACCTTCCCGATGGCCGTGTCGTCATGGACGCGGTTGTCTACGACCGCATGTTCGCCGAGAACACCCGGGCGCTCGACGCCAATCCGCGCGGCTTGGAGCGCCTGGACTATCGACCCCTCGCGCGGCTCGGTCGATCGCCGCATTCTCGACCCGGCGCCCCAGGAATATTCCCCGGATTGATGAGCGGCGCACCGGCAACCCGCACCGGTTTCTCTATCGCTGGCCTGCCCGAAACGACGAAGGGCCGGCCCGCGACCCTGGCTGCCTGCGCGAAGCGCATCCGCCAGCGGATCGCGATCCGGTAGCACGGACTGCGTCCAATAAATCCCGAAAAAATTTTGCATTTGTGATCCACGTCACTCCGTCAGGGCGTCTCCCTGCGCTACCTAGACGTCGTACATCGCTATTGCGATGCAGCTTAAGGACGACGACAATGCGTAAATCGGTTCTGAAGTTGCTGAGCGCACGTAACCTCACGGCGGCCGCTGCGATGGCGGGCGCGGTGGTCTTCGCCGCCCCGGCCCCGGCCGAGGCGGGCATCAGCAACGGCGCGGCGATCGGTCTCGGGCTCGGCTCGTTGGCGCTCGGGACGATGATCGGCGCGGGCGCCGCCGCCCAGCCGCAGCCCCAGCCCCAGCCCTACGGCTATTACCCTTACGGGTATTACGCCCCGACGCCGGCCTATTACGCGCCGCCAGCCCCGGTTTATTCCTATCCGCGGACGTGCTGGTATCCGCAATACAACGGCTATTACGCCTGCTGATCGCGGCAGGGCCGCTGCCTGAAATGCCTCATGGTTTCAGTGATCGGTGATTGGCTTGCCGATTACTGAAACCCGTGCCTAAGCCTCGACCCCCTCATGCACGGCGGCCGCCGTCGCCGACCATTGCGCCGGGGCCGGATCGCCGAACGAGCGATACTCTCCCTGCAGCATCTTCAAGCCGCAGCGTTCCTCGCAGATCTCGGCCGAGGTGCGGAAACCGAGCCGGCGCAGCACCGTGACCGGCGGGCACCAGCCCTGGATCGCGTGCTGCAGCAGGAAACCCGCCGACCATCGCCGGCACCGCGATGAACCGGCGATCGACCAGCGCCGTCAAGGCGAGGCCCGCCAGCGTGATCGCGGCGGCGTTGGCCGTCGATCGCGCGCTCGATGTTCCATTCGCGATCGAGTTCGGCGAGGCGTCGCCGGGAATCTCCCGCGTGCGCGCCGCGTGGTAGCGCAGACTGTCGCGGATCCCGTCGCGCCGCTGCCTCGTTGATCGCCGCGTCCGTGTTGCGCTCGACGCGGCCATATGGTTGTCGGAATGCATTCGCCATCTCCGGGCTTCGTCCACGCGCTACAACGATCCGCCGAGCAAATTCGTTGCGCGCCCGCCCGGACGGCGCAGTGTCAAATGCCGCAGGTCAGCTCCGCCGGGCGAAGCGCAGAAAGGCCGGGGTGCGGCCGGCGGCGCGGGCTTTTTCCTCGTAGCGGGTCGGCGGCCAGTCGGCGGGGCGCTCGCGCCAGTCGGCGGGGCGGCGCGCCAGCCATGTGAAAGCCGGATGCGCGGTCGCGTGCTCCAGCATCCAGGCGAGATAATCGCGGTCGTCGGTGGCGAGGCGCAGCTCCGCGCCCGGCCGCATCAGGATCGCGAGCCGGTCCAGCGTCGCGGTCGAGACCAGCCGGCGCTTGTGGTGCCGCGTTTTCGGCCACGGATCGGGGAACAGGATAAACACGCGGTCCGAGCGATCGCCGGCGCCAGCATGTCGAGCAGCGCCCGCGCGTCGTCGGGAAAGATGCGGATATTCGCGAGGCCGCGGCGGGCGATCTCGGCGACCAGCCGGGCGACGCCGTTCTCGAACACCTCGCATCCGATAAAGCCTGTAGCGGGATGCGCTTCGGCCTGCGCCGCGAGGTGCTCGCCGGCGCCGAACCCGATCTCCAGCCACACCTCGGCCGGGCGCGGCGCAAACAACGAAGCCGGGTCGAGCGGCCCCGTTTCGGGCAGCGATACCGCGAGCTGCGGCAGCAGTGTCTCGTGCAGATGGCGCTGGCCCGGCCGCAGCGGTCGCCCGCGCCGCCTGCCGTAGATCCGCCGCGGCGGCGCGGCCGCGACATCATCCGCTGGCATGGCGTGACCGGTCGCGTCGCGGCCGCGCCGGCGGACCGGCGCTCGCCGACGATGCGGCCGTCGGCCAGATCGAGCCGGCGCTCGCAGCGCTCGGCGAGGGCCGCGTCGTGCGTGATCAGCAGCAGCGCCGAGCCGAGCCTCGCGTGCTCCTCGAACAGATGGTCGATGACCGCCTCGCCGGTGGCGCGGTCGAGATTGCCGGTCGGCTCGTCGGCCAGCAGCAGCGCCGGGCCGGCGACGAAGGCGCGCGCGATCGCGACGCGCTGCTGCTCGCCGCCCGACAGCTGGCCGGGATAGTGCCCCAGGCGATGCCCGAGCCCGACCCGTCCCAGCGCCGCCTCGGCCAGCGCGAAGGCGTCGCGATGCCCAGCCAGTTCGAGCGGGATCGCGACGTTCTCGCGCGCCGTCATCGTCGGCAACAGGTGAAAGCTCTGGAACACGATCCCGACATGACGCCGCCGCAGCCGCGCCAGCCCGCTTTCGTCGAGGCCGCCCAGGTCCTGCCCGGCCATGACGACCCGCCCGGCGCTCGGCCGCTCGATGCCGGCGACGACCATCATCAGGCTCGACTTGCCCGATCCCGACGGGCCGACCAGCGCGACCGTCTCGCCGGGCGCGATGGCGAGCGAGACGCCGCGCAGGATCTCGACCGGCCCGGCCGCCCCCTGCAATGTCAGGCGGACCTCGTCGAGCAGGACGAGCGGGTCGCGCATCGATGATCGTGTGTGTCATGCGCGGCTCGCGAAGGCGGCCGCCGGGCCAGCCGACACCGCGCGGACCAGATGCCATCCCGGCGAAGCCCGGAACCCATTGCGTCCAACTCGGACGAGGGCCGAACGGTAGATCCCGGCCTTCGCCGGGATGACTCCCTTGAGAAACATGAAGTTGCGCAACATAGACCGCGCCGCATCACCGCACGCGATATGGCGCAGGCCTGCGACTTTTCAACGCGTCCGGCGGTGGCGTAACGTCCGGGCATGACCGCCCGCGACCCCGCGCCGTTCGTCTTCATCATCGCCGGCGAGCCGTCGGGCGACGCGCTCGGCGCGGCGCTGATCCGCGCGCTGCGCGAGCGCGCCGGCGCGGGGCTGCGGGTCGCCGGGATCGGCGGCGAGCAGATGCGGGAAGAGGGCGTGGAGTCGCTGGTGCCGCTGTCCGAACTGGCCGTCGCGGGCCTCGCCGAGGTGCTGCCGCACGCCCCGCGACTGCTTGCGCCGGATTCGCGAGACCGTCGCGGCGATCCGCGCGATGCGGCCGGACGCGGTCGTCACGATCGACAGCTCCGGCTTTTGCTGGCGGGTGGCGCACCGGCTGCGCCGCGCCGGCGAGACGATGCCGCTGATTGCCTATGTCGCCCCGATGGTGTGGGCCTGGCGCCCCGGACGCGCCCGCCACATGGCGCGCTGGTACGACCATGTTATGACGTTGCTGCCGTTCGAGCCGCCCTATTTCGAGAAGGTCGGGCTCGCCGCCAGCCATGTCGGGCATCCGGTGCTCGAAAGCGGCGCCGGGCGCGGCGACGCGGCGCGCTTTCGCGCGGCGCACGGCATCGCCGAGGATGAACTGGTGCTCGCGGTGCTGCCCGGCAGCCGGGGCGGCGAGGTGCGCCGGCTGATGCCGATATTCGGGGAGGCGCTGGACCGGCTCGATCGCATCGTCGGGCCGTTCCGCGTCGCGGTTCCGACCGTCGCGACGGTGGCCGAAGCGGTCGCGCGCGGCGTCGCGGACTGGCCGGGAAGGCCGATCGTGCTGCGCGGCAAGGACGGAAAAATACGACGCCTTCGCCGCGAGCCGCGCCGCGCTGGCCGCCTCGGGCACGGTCGCGCTCGAACTGGCGCTGTCCCGGGTGCCGATGGCGGTCGCCTATCGCCTCAACCCGCTGACCGAGGCGCTGCTCGACCGCATCCTGAAGGTGCGCCAGGCCAACCTTGTCAACCTGCTGCTCGGCCGCGCGCTGGTGCCCGAGCATTTGCGCCGCGATTGCGCGCCGGAGAAGCTCGCCGCCTCGCTGGCCGAGCTGATCCGGGACGAACGGGTTCGCAGCGCCCATCTTGCCGGCTATGATGAGGCGATGCGGCGGCTGCGCGGCGACGGCGCCTCGCCGAGCCGGGAAGCCGCCGACCGGGTTCTGGCGATCATCGCGGCGCGCCGCGAGGATCGCGGCATCGCCGCATCTCGCCATCGCGCGTTTGAAGGAGCGAAAACATGACCGAAGCCGCCGTCGATCCGGGCAAGGCCCGTTTCCTGCACACGATGATCCGGGTCAAGGATCTCGACAAGTCGCTGAACTTCTATACCGAGCTGCTCGGCATGAAGCTGCTGCGCAAGCGCGACTATCCGACCGGCAAGTTCACGCTGGCCTTTGTCGGCTACGGCGACGAGACCGACAGCACCGTCGATCGAGCTGACCCATAATTGGGAGCAGGCCGAGCCCTACCAGCTCGGCAGCGCCTTCGGCCATCTCGCGATCGGCGTACCCGATGTCTACAAGACCTGCGAGAAGCTGGCCGCTTCCGGCGTCAAGATCCCGCGTCCGGCCGGGCCGATGGCGCATGGCGGCTCGGTGATCGCCTTTATCGAGGACCCGGACGGCTACCGCATCGAGCTGGTCGAGCGCGCCTGACCGCATTCTGTCCACCCGCTTCCGACCCCTGGCCCGACCTGGCGACCACGATCGGGATCGGGTCGGGGTGGCGCCGTCGTGCATCAAAACCGGATCGGCGCTGGGGGTCGGCCGAACTTGCCTGGGGGTGAGGTCTGTAGATACCGTTGGTCAGTTTGTTTAAGCCGTAGTTTTCATCGCGCTTAAACCAGTGTGGCCGCGGCCACACGGATCGATTTCCAAGGTCGCCTACAAGAAATTCTTTCCCTTCCGAGTAGAACCCTGTGTTTCTGATTGCCGTTCACACGGGCATACAGGCACTCAGCCACTGCATTTTCATTCAGCTCCGGAACGTTGTGCGTTCGGGGCGCGGGTGTTTGCTTCACGCTCAGCAGTACCAGCATTGCCGAGTTGAGTGCCTGTGCCGCCGCGCCCGTCTTTAGTTGCGGACCGGTGTTCCCCGGTCCGTCCTTTGCTTGGGCGGGCCATTTTGAAACGAGCACAGGAGATCCCGATGAAATATACCAAATTCGCGGTCGTGCTGTTGGGCACGACCGCCCTGATTCCGATTTCCGCAATGGCGCAGACCAATACCTCCACGGCTCAGCCGAACGTAACCGCGGCGCATACCGGCCAGGCGACAGCGCGCCGGACAAAACGGATCGCCGGCAGACCAGCAGGGTCTCTCGGCCGGCGAGCTGCGCAACCAGACGCTGTATTCGCAGGACGGGCAGGAGATCGGTCGCGTCAACAATCTTGTCCGTGACCAGCCAGGGCCGCACCTTCCTTATTGTCTGCATGCGGGAATCGGACAATTTCTCGTCCCCGCCGACCGGCTCCAGTACGACAACGATCGCTTTGTCCTGACCGGCGTGACCGGCATTCAGACGTCTGCCGGCTTATAACCAGCAGGTCGCGGCCAATTACAACGCCCTTGCCCCCGATTATCGCGTGGCCGTCATGGGCTATGATGCCGATACGGGCTGGCCACCATGCGGAACAGGCGGACGCGTCGCAAATCGTGGTTCAGCCGCGCGCCCCGGCCGTCCAGTTCCAGCAGGCGGCGCCGCAGATCATTGGTGCGCCAGCCGGAGCCGACCGTCAGCGTTGGCCAGCCCGCTCCCGAAATCCTGGTCCAGCAGCCGCCTCCGACCATCCGCGTCGAGCTGCCGCAGCCGCGGATCACGGTGCGCATGGCGAAACCCGACGTGAACGTGGCGATGGCCCAGCCGCAGGTTCAGGTGCAGCAGCCGAAGCCGCGGGTCCAGTTGGCCCAGCCGCAGGGTGCGCCGGCGGTGCAGGTCCAGCGCGAGCAGCCGCAGGTTCAGATCCAGCGGGCTCAGGAACAGGCGCAGGTCCAGGTGCAGCAGGGCCAGCCTGTGGTGAAGTATGAGCGCACCGGCGAACCCAAGGTGATCTACAAACAAGCCCCGGGGCAGCCGGTCGTACGCATCGAGCGGGCGGCGCAGGAGCCCGATGCTCAGGCCCAGACCGGCTCGAGCACGCCAGGCGGCCGCACAGCACCACGGCATGACCGCGCAGGAGCGTCAGCGCGCCGAGCAGCGGCTGATGGTCGGAGGATGCGAACGCCGGCCGCGGCGAACGCGGCCAACGCGCCGACGCGGCCGATGGCGGTCCGCGAGCTGGACAACCTGGACGTGTACAACGCCCGCGGCGACAAGCTCGGCGAGGTCGGCCGGGTCGTGCTCGATCCGCGCACCAATCGTGAATATGTCGTGGTCGAACACGGCGGTTTCCTCGGTATCGGGGAGGACCGCGTGGCGTTCCCGATCGAGCGCTTCTGGATGCGCGGCGACAACTTGTGCTGCGCGGCGTCACCGAAGCCGATATCGAGGCGATGACCGATTATCGCGACCAGTCCCGCAATTATCAGCGGGTGGCCGATAATGACCAGGTCGATCTTCGTCTCTGGGACTAACCCAGGCGCCGAAGACGCTACCCGATGAGCCCACACTGCCCTCCCCCGACGGGGGGAGGGCCGGTGGCTCGGATCTTTCTCTCGACGCACCGGATCAGACCGCAAAAGCCGCCTTCGGGCGGCTTTTTCATGGGCTGTCGCGTGCGGCGCGATATGTTGCACATCGTGTCGCGTCAGAGCGATTGGAGCGAGACGGTGCCGCCTCACACCCGCTACGACCGGGTCGCGACCAGCTACAGCCAGTACCGGCCGCGCTACCCGGATGTTCTGGTCGCGCATCTCGCCGCAATTATCGAGGCGGCGGACGCCGCGGAATTCGTGTTCAAGTTCGGCAGCGGCACCGGCGCGTTCACCCGTCAGCTCCGTCCGGCCTTGCCCGGCTCCGGCGAGATTGACGACTTCGTGTAGCCGCGCTTTCTGGAGTGCATATCGACGAGTTCATCGGGCTGGCGCTGTCGTCGTCGCATGCGGCGGGTCTTGTCGAACGGTTCGGCGAAAACGGCGCGCGATCAGCTGCGTGTCCTTGCCGCGCCGCACCACATCGACGAAGACCATGTGGCGTTCGGCTATCGCTTCACCTGCCTGACGGTGCGCCGCAACCCGTGATATGAGACCGCCTTGCGACGGACAACGGAGAGCCGCATGGCATCGCAATCGCGAATCGCCGCTCGCGGTCTATCAGGCCCATCTCGACCGGGGCGAGCTGGCCTATCAGTGGAGCCCGGCGGCCGGGCGCGCCGTGTTCTATCCGCGCGTCATCTGCCCGTTCACCGGCAGCACCGCGCTCGAATGGCGGGTCGCCTCCGGCCTTGGCACGGTCTACGCGACGACCGTGACCCACCCGGCGCAGGGCGAACCGTACAATGTCGCGCTGATCGATTGCGACGAGGGTTTCCGCCTGATGAGCCGGGTCGAGGACGTCGACCCGATGCAGGTCAAGATCGGCATGCGGGTGCGCTTCCGCATCCACAAACCCGCGCGGCGACGAGCCTGCCTATCCGGTTTTCACCCCGGCGGAGGGTGCGTGATGAGCGGCCTGCATGCGCGGCGGCGCGGCGATCGTCGGGGCGGCGGAGAGCGATCTCGGCCAGGTCGGCGAGGGGTTCAACGTCATCGATCTGATGGCGCAGGGCATCGCCCGCGCGCTCGACGATTGCGGCCTCAACCTGCGCGACGTGGACGGGCTGTTCTGCGCCGCGACGCAGGCCCGCACCTCGGGCCTGTCGCTCGCCGAATATCTCGGCATTTCGCCCGCCTATATCGACACGACGATCCTCGGCGGCTCGTCGTTCGAGTTCCACGTCGCGCACGCGCTGGCGGCGATCCAGCTCGGGCTGTGCCAGGTCGCGGTGATCGCCTATGGCAGCACGCAGCGCAGTGTCGGACGCCGCCAGGCCTCGGTGCGCGAGATCAACCCGTACGAGACGCCGTTCCGCCCGTTTCTGCCGCCGACCGCCTATGCGATGGCCGCCTCGCGCCACATGCACGAATTCGGCACAACGCGCGAGCAGATGGCCGAGGTCGCGGTCGCGGCGCGGCAATGGGCGTTGCTAAACCCCGCCGCCTGGGAGAAAAAGCCGCTGACCGTCGCCGACGTGCTCGGCGCGCGGATGATCAGCTACCCGTTCACGGTGCGCGACATCTGCCTCGTAACCGATGGCGGCGGCGCGATCGTGATGACCACGCCGGAGCGCGCCCGCTCGCTGAAGAAGCCGCCGGTCTATGTGCTCGGCTGCGGCTCGGCGATCACCCACGCCAATATCTCCAGCATGCCCGACCTGACGGTGACCGGCGCGCTCGAATCGGGACGGCAGGCCTATGCGATGGCCGGCATGAAACCGGCCGACATCGACGTGCTCGAACTCTACGACGCGTTCACGATCAACACGATCCTGTTCCTCGAAGACCTCGGCTTCTGCAAAAAGGGCGAGGGCGGACCGTTCGTCTCGGGCGGCCGCATCGCCCCCGGCGGCAGCAGCTGCCGGTCAACACCAATGGCGGCGGCCTGTCCTACTGCCACCCCGGCATGTACGGGCTGTTTCTGCTGATCGAGGCGGTGCGGCAGCTGCGCGGCGAATGCGGCGCGCGCCAGGTGCCGGGAGCCGAGACCGCGATCGCGCACGGCAATGGCGGCGTGCTGTCGTCGCAGAGCACGGTCATCCTCGGCACCGCCGCGACCGTGTAGAAGACAAAAGCAGCTGTCACTCCGGAGCCGCGCTCCCGCTCCGGAGGTGGCAATTCAGGTCGGAATTTGTCATTTACTGGCGATCGGCACCGCGTCCGAGAGTGACACGCGACAGGTTCTGCGCTGCGTTCTTTCCTTGTGCCATACGTGCGTGCGTCATTCCCGGCCTCGCCGGACAGCTCTGCGGCGGCTCGTATTGCGCCGCCCCGACCGTCGCCAGTGCATGCTTTTTTGGCGACTCGAGGCTGGATCGCGGTTTGGGGCTGACATGCTATGATTGTATCGGTATGGTAATTGGCGCGGTTTCAAACGCCACGACATCAGGTTATTTCGTCCTTATATCACCTTCGCCGTCAGAGAGGACAGATCGATATGGCTCGTTTAAACAGGACAATCGCCATTCTCGCCGTGGGCATGTTGCTTCCGGCAGTTCCCGCGCTGGCGCAACAGGGCCCTCCCGGATGCGCCTGGAATAAATACCTGTATGCACAAGACGCTATCAAGCAGGGCAATCTCGATACGAACCTGTTGAATGACATGAGCGCATTGGCTTCCGCGCAAGGCTTCTCGATCACCAACAAGGTCTGGCAGGTCTGCAACGGCTGGATCATGGAGGCCAAGCGGGCGGACGGGTCGATGGCGCTGCTATACGTCGAGCCAAAGACGAAGACGCTTGTCGACATCAACTTCAACAAATAGTTCGTTCGCGATCGCCGCGGAAGCAAGGCATTGCTACCGCGGCGACGCGATGCACGTGCAGATTATAAGCAAGCGGGCGCTGCGGAACCACGATGCCGGCCTTCTTAAGACGGGTCGGACCGGTTAGACGGCTGAAATCTTGTCGCGTTTGCGAGCAAAACCGAGCCCGCCGAACATTCCGAATGCCGTAGCGAGAATTGCCAAACTTCCGGGTTCCGGCACCCGCTGGAAAACGCCGGTCACGACGCAGTGCGACTGTCCTGGTGTTTGTGGTCCGAGGCAGACCGAACCTAATTCGTTTGTTCCAAAGCCGATTGTCAGGACGTGAGGGCCGGGCCGCTTTCCCCGAGATATACTTCGGTGCCGAGTGAACTGACGAAAAGCCAGCGCCTCCTAAGGCGTCGTTGATCGGAGTAAGGTCCAGAAACGGTCGGTTCTTTGCAGGGTATGGCACAATTCGCATTCCGTTTTTGCCCAGTCGGGCATGACAGCCGTCGCGCGGGTCCGCTAGAAATCCGTCTCGGCATGGCCCGCCATATCGAAGAGGCGGCGGAGGAGGGGTTCGGGTGAGCGACAGCGCGCAGATCATCGACATCAGGCCCAGCGATGCGCCGTCGCCGACGCGCTTCATCAACCGCGAGCTGTCGTGGCTGGCGTTCAACGAGCGCGTGCTGGCCGAAGCCGAAAACCCGCGCCACCCGCTTTTGGAACGGCTGCGCTTCCTGTCGATCTCGGCAAGCAATCTCGACGAGTTCTACATGGTGCGCGTCGCCGGCCTCAAGGGCCAGTACCTCGCCGGCATCAAGACGCTGAGCCAGGACGGGCTGACCCCGGCGCAGCAGCTCGAAGCGATCGACGAGCGCGCCGGCGCGCTGATGGAAGCGCAGCAGGTCACCTGGATGACGCTGCGCGCCGAGCTTGCCGAGGCCGGGATCGCCGTTGTCGAGCCGACCGATCTCGAACCGGGCGACCGGGCCTGGCTCGAAGAGCGCTTCATGGCCGATCTGTTCCCGGTGCTGACGCCGCTGGCGCTCGATCCGGCGCACCCGTTTCCGTTCGTCGCGAATCGCGGCTTCGGTCTGGCGCTGCAGCTCGATCGGGTCCGCGACGGCGAGCGGCTGCAGGCGCTGATCCTGATCCCGTCCTCGGTCGATCGCTTCATCCGGCTGCCGGGCACCCGCATCCGGTTCCTGCCGGTCGAGAAGATGATCGCGCTGTTTCTCGATCGGCTGTTCCCCGGTTTCGCGGTCATCGCGCAGGGCGTCTTCCGCGTGCTGCGCGACAGCGAGGTCGAGATCGAGGAGGAGGCGGAAGACCTCGTACGCGCTGTTCGAGACCGCGCTGAAGCGGCGGCGGCGCGGCCATGTCATCCACCTCGCGGTCGATGCCGCGGATGCCCTCCGATCTGCGGCGCTTCCTCAGCGAGCACCTGGCCGCCGGCCCCGTCCGACGTGTTCGCGACGACCGGGATTCTCGGCCTCGACGCGACCACGCGAGCTGATCATCGGCGACATCAGGCCCGACCTGATCTTCCCGCCCTTCGTCCCGCGCTTCCCGGAGCGCATCCGCGAGTTCGGCGGCGACTGTTTCGCGGCGATCCGGCAGAAGGACATCGTCGTCCATCACCCGTATGAGAGCTTCGACGTCGTCGTTCAGTTTCTGCGCCAGGCGGCGCGCGACCCGGCGGTCGTCGCGATCAAGCAGACGCTGTACCGCACCAGCGAGGACAGCCCGATCGTCCGGGAGCTGGCCGAGGCGGCCGAAGCCGGCAAGTCGGTCACCGCGATGATCGAATTGAAGGCGCGCTTCGACGAGGAGGCGAATATCCGCTGGGCGCACGAGCTGGAGCGCGCCGGCGTGCAGGTCGTCTACGGCTTTCTGCGGATGAAGACGCACGCCAAGGTGTCGCTCGTCGTGCGCCGCGAGGCCGGCGCGCTGCGCTCCTATGTCCATTTCGGGACCGGCAACTACCACCCGTACACGGCGAAGGTTTACACCGACCTGTCGTTCTTCACCTGCGATCCCGGGCTGTGCCATGACGCGGCGCGGCTGTTCAATTTCATGACCGGCTATGCCCGCCCGGCCAGCCTCGAAAAGATCGCGGTCGCGCCGGTCAATCTGCGCGCACGCCTCGCCGAGCTGATCGAGGCCGAGATCGCGCATGCCCGCGCCGGCAGACCCGCGCAAATCTGGGCCAAGATGAATTCGCTGGTCGATCCGGCGATCATCGATCTGCTCTACGCGGCCTCGCAGGCCGGCGTGTCGATCGATCTCGTCGTGCGCGGCATCTGCTGCCTGCGGCCTGGGGTGCCGGGCATGTCGGAGAACATCCGGGTCAAGAGCATCATCGGCCGCTTTCTGGAGCACGGCCGGATCGTCTGCTTCGGCAACGGCAACCGGCTGCCCTCGGACCAGGCGCTGGTGTTCATCAGCTCGGCCGACTGGATGCCGCGCAATTTCGACGGCCGCGTCGAGGCGCTGATCCCGATCGAGAACGTGACCGTGCATCGGCAGATCCTGGACGAGATCATGGTGGCCAATCTGCGCGACACGCTGCAAAGCTGGAGCCTCGCCGCGGACGGCACCTACCGGCGCGTCTCGACCGACGAGGAGGGTTTTTCGGCCCACACCTATTTCCTGACCAATCCCAGCCTGTCCGGGCGCGGCAAAGCGCTGCGGCGGACGACAAAACGGGCGACGCTGACCGCGGCCGCGCGGTAGGATCCCCCGGTGCCCGATCGCAACCTTCCCAGCCCGCCGGGTCGCATCGCCGTCATCGATCTCGGGTCGAATTCGCTGCGGCTGGTCGTGTTCGACCGGCTCGGCGCGAACATTGACGCCGCTCCTCAATGAAAAGGTGATCTGCGCGCTCGGGCGCGGCATCGCGCGCACCGGCAAACTGAACCCGCGACGGCACCGAGCTGGCCCTTGCCAATTTGCAGCGCTTTGTCGCGTTGGCGCGCGCCTTGACGGTCGATCACCTCGCGATCATCGCCACCGCGGCGGTGCGCGAGGCCCGTGACGGCCGCGCTTTCGCCGCCGAGGCCGAGCGCCGCTGCGGCGTTCCGGTGCGCATCATCGACGGCGGCGAGGAGGCGCGGCTGTCGGCCGCCGGCGTGCTGGCCGGGATTCGCGACGCCGACGGCGTGGTCGCCGATCTCGGCGGCGGCAGCGTCGAACTGGTGCCGATCGATGCCGCAGCCGCGATGCCGATCGGCGCCGGCGTCAGCCTGCCGATCGGCCCGTTGCGCCTGACCGAACTCGGCGACAGAAGCAGGATGGCCGAATTCGTCGAGCGCAAGATCGCCGACGCGGCCGTGCTCGGCGCGGCCGCGGGCAAGAGCCTTTACCTGGTCGGCGGCGCCTGGCGGGCGCTGGCGCGGCTGCACATGGAGCAGACGCAATATCCGCTGCACATCATCCATGAATACGCGATACCGCGTCAGGCGGCGGAACCGTTTCTCGACATCATCGCCGGCCAGTCGCGCCGCTCGCTCGACCGCATCGCGTCGATCAGTCGCAAACGCCTTGAATCGTTGCCGGTCGCGGCGCTGATCCTGCGCGGGCTGATGGCGGCGGGAAAACCGAGCCGGATCGTGTTCTCGGCCTTCGGGTTGCGCGAGGGTTACGCCTACGGGCTGCTGCCGGGCGAGCCCAGTGGCGAACCAGGCCGCAGACGCGCTGCTCGCTTCCTGCAAGGGCATCGCGGCGAGCCAGAGCCGATGGGAAGGCGATGGCGACCGCCTCTATCGCTGGATCGCGCCGCTCTTCCCCGATCCTCGACGGCGGCGCGGCGGCGCCTGCACCGGGCGGCGTGCTGGCTCAGCGACACGGCCTGGAGCGAGCACCCGGATTACCGCGCCGGGCTCGCCTTCGCGCGCACCTTGACGCTGCCGTTCCCGCAGATCGGCCATGGCGAGCGCGTCTTCGTCGCCTCGGCGCTGCACGCCCGCTATGGCGGGCAGCAACGACGACCCGGTAAAGGCGCCGACCCGCGTGCTGCTCGACGAGGACGACCGCGGCCGAGGCGCGCGCGCTCGGTCTCGCGCTGCGTCTTGCCTATACGCTGTGCGGCGGCGCGCTGCAGCTCCTCGACCAGGTCCGTCTCCGGCGCGACGGGAGCGGCATCGCGCTCGAATTGCCGCCGACCGGCAACCTGTTCTCCGGCGAGGCCGTAAGCGCCGTCTCGACGCGCTGGGCCGCGCACTCGCCCTGCCGGCCCGCACGCTGCGCCGTCGAGAGACCGCGGCGGCCGAAGCATAGACCGACGCGGGCGGCCGTCCGGCGGTGGCACCGCCGCGCTAATACATATGCTGGCCGCCGTTGACCGATAGCGTCGAGCCGGTGATGAAGTCGGCGTCGTCGGCGACCAGAAACAGCACCGTGCGGGAGATGTCCTCGGCCTTGCCGAGCCGCCCGACCGGGATGCGCGCGATGATCTTTTCCAAGACGTCCTTCGGCACGGCGCGGACCATCTCGGTATCGACGTAGCCGGGCGCCACCGCGTTGACGGTGATGCCGCGCCCCGCTCCCTCCTGCGCCAGCGCCTTCGTGAAACCATGGATCCCCGACTTCGCGGCGGCGTAGTTGACCTGGCCGTACTGCCCGGCTTGGCCATTGATCGAGCCGATATTGACGATGCGGCCAAAGCGGCGGTCGCGCATCCCGTCGATCACCGCGCGGGACATGTTGAAACACGATGACAGATTGGTCTGGATCACCGCGTTCCACTGCTCGAAGCTCATGCGCTGCATCGTCGTGTCGCGCGTGATGCCGGCATTGTTGATCAGCACCTCAACCGGCCCGCCGAGCGCCGTCTCGATCGCCTTGACGCCGTCGGCGCACGCGCCGAAATCGGCCACGTCGAACTTGAACACCGGGATGCCGGTCTCGGCCGAGAACGCCTCGGCCGTTTTGTCGTCATGCCCGTAATTGGCGGCGACGTTGTAGCCGGCATCTTTCAGCGCGACCGAGATCGCGCGCCCGATACCGCGCGTCCCGCCGGTAACCACAGCGACCCTGCCCATCGCTTCCTCCCTTTTGTACCACAATCACTTACGTAGGGCGGGTGAAACCCGCCGCAGCGGGAAGAAGGCGGATTTCGCTTCGCTCCACCCGCCCTACGGTTTCGGGATGTTTGAACGCGCTAATCGCGCGCGACGCACATCGCAATTCCCATGCCGCCGCCGATGCACAGCGTCGCCAGGCCCTTCTTCGCGTCGCGCTTCTGCATCTCGTAGAGCAGCGTCACCAGCACCCGGCATCCCGAGGCGCCGATCGGGTGGCCCAACGCGATCGCGCCGCCGTTGACGTTGAGCTTGTCGCGCTCGAAGCCGAGATCCTTGCCGACCGCGCAGGCCTGCGCCGCGAAGGCTTCGTTGGCCTCGATCAGGTCGAGATCGCCGACCGACCAGCCGGCCTTGTCGAGCGCCATGCGCGACGCCGGGATCGGCCCCGTGCCCATGATCGCCGGATCGACCCCGGCCGTCGCCCACGACACGATGCGCGCCAGCGGCTTCAGTCCGCGCCGCTGTGCCGCCTCGGCGGTCATCAGCACGACCGCGGCGCCGCCGTCATTGATGCCCGAGGCGTTGCCGGCCGTCACCGTGCCGTTCTTGTCGAACGCCGGACGCAATTTCGCCAGCACCTCGACCGTCGTGCCGTGCTTCGGGTGCTCGTCGGTATCGATGACCGTTTCGCCGCGCCGCGTCTGGATCACGACCGGCACGATCTCGTCCTTGAAGCGGCCCGCTTTTTGCGCCGCCTCGGCCTTCGCTTGCGACCAGGCGGCGAATTCGTCCTGCTGCTCGCGCGTGATCTGCCAACGCTGTGCCACATTTTCGGCCGTGTTGCCCATGTGGTAGCCATTGAAGGCGTCCCACAGCCCGTCCTTGATCATCGTGTCGATCATTTGGGCGTCGCCCATCTTGACGCCGTTGCGCAGATGGATGCAGTGCGGCGCCTGGCTCATGCTCTCCTGGCCGCCGGCGACGACGATCTCGCTGTCGCCGGCGCGGATCGCCTGATAGCCGAGCGCGACGGTGCGCAGCCCCGAGCCGCACAGCTGGTTGACCCCGTAGGCGGTGCGCTCGAACGGGATGCCGGCCGCGACCGCCGCCTGCCGCGCCGGGTTCTGCCCCTCGCCGGCCTGCAGGATCTGGCCCATGATGACTTCCGAAACCTCTTTCGGGTCGACCTCGGCGCGGCGCAGCGCCTCGGCTGATCGCCACCTCGCCGAGCTTGTGCGCCGGCAGGCTTGCGAGCCCGCCATTGAAGGCTCCGACCGGGGTGCGGGCGGCGCCGGCGATGACGATATCGGTCATGACGGTCTCCTTATCGGTTCCACGGGGCAGGTTCGGCGGTCCTCGCCGCTGATATGGCAGCTGAGGTTAACATGTGCAGGCGGCGCAGCGGATGGAAGCATATCGCGATCCGCGGCGCCGGCCGGCTTGGGCACCGACAAAATCATCATGCCGAGCGGCGCGCAATGCTATCAGATGCGACAGTCCGGCTTGCATCTGCATCCAGGGTGCATCGAGACGCGCTTCTTGCCCGAGCGCTGCTTGGATCTTTGGGTTCGCCGCGGCGTCGGTCTAAAGTCGGGCCGCGGTGGGCGCTTCCGCCAGCGCTGGTTGTGATGGAAGCCACCGGCGGCGACGAAACCGTCGCGGCGCGGCCAGCGCCATCACGGCGGCGCGTCTGACGCTCGCCGTGGGTCAACCCCGCCAGATTTGCAAGTGGTCGAGATGATTGTCGCCGATGGCAATCGGCGGCGCCAGGCCAGCCAGCGCCGGCTCATCCGCGCGATCGAGCGCCGCTTGGCCGTGCTGCAGGCCGTTTACCCGAGTTGGGCCGCGACATCGACGATACCATCAGCAAAAGCCCAACTTGGCCGGCCGAGGCCAAGCTGAACCGTGACACCGACACAATGCGCGGCCGCCGTTCCATCGCGGGCGGCGGTGCGCGCCGCCCTCTATGTTACTCCGTCAGGTGATCATTTGCTCAGGGTTAGGAACTAGCGGTAGTAGTAAGGTCCGCCCCAGCCGGGACCCCAGTGCGGGCCACCCCTCGGACCACTGCTACTGCTCCACGGACCCGGACCCCCGTGGAACGGCCTGCAGCGCCGATGCCAGCGTCCCCATTGGTCGCGCCACTCCGCAAGGTAGAATCCCTGGCCGCAACCGTCACGCACCGGCAGGAATTCTGGCTGGCGAGAGATACCGCTCTGCACCAGGGAGGGAGCAGCCGGAGTTGCGTTCGCGAGCCCGGGAACCCCGAGCAATGCAACAGTGGCGGCAGCGATAGCCAACCCTTTGATGCGCATATTCGCCTCCTCATCACGACGAACCATGTTCACCTGACAACGCGAAAGGCCGCACTCCTGTTTCCAACACTTTGGTATGTCGACTCTATCCGGGGGCGCCGCGCGAGGTCGCGGCCGAATCGACCGGCGCGTAGCCGGGTTCGACGCGCACATCGACAACCGCGACGCCGCCGCGGTCGACGCACTCGATCGCGGCGCGCAAGGCGCGCGACAACTCGTCGGGCCGGCGGATCGGGCCAAACCCCTCGGCGCCCTGCGCCTTCGCGAGCAGGCCGAGATCGGGTTCGGGGTCGGCGATGCGCTGACCAATCCAGCGGTTCGCGACCGGACGATTGCGTTGCCGCGCCATGCGGTCTTGATGCAGCTCGTCGTTGAAGAACGAATTGTTGTTCGACACGACAACGAGCAGCGGGATGCCGTAATGCACCGCGGTCCACAGCGCCGTCGCGCCCATCAGGAAGTCGCCGTCGCCAAGTACCGCGACCGGCAGGCGGCCTCCGGAATGCGGGCTGTCGCGCAGACCGAGCGCCGCGCCGATCGCCATGCCCGGGCCGCTGCCGATGCCGCCGCCGCCGTCACCGCCGAGCGCGTCGAGCGGATGGGCGACATCCCAGGTGTTGTTCGCCCAGGCGAGCGGGCCGCGGATCAGGCAGTTCGGGCGGCTGCCGAGGGCCTCCCGCAACGCGGCGGCCAGCATCAGCGGCGGGATTTTTTCTCCCGCGATCGCGGGCAGTTCCGGCGGCGGGATGGGTCGGCGGCCAGGCCAGCCGGGCGCCCGCGGCTTCAGCAGCGGCAGCAAGGAAGCGACGGCCATGTCGGGTTCGGCACCGAGTGAAATATCGACCGGGGGCAGGCCCTGGTAATCCATGCTCCAGCCGTTATGGACAAGGTGGTCGAGCGAAGCCGAGATCACCTTGCCGGCGGGCGGTTCGGCGCCGCACGCGGCCTTGAAGGCGCCGGCGAGATCGACCCAGTCGAGGCTGAGGATCACATCGGCCTCGCGGATCAGCGCGCAGGCGGCCTCGCTCGGGTTATTGCCGGCAGGCGGGCCGTGCAATTCGTGGCGCGACGGAAACCCGGCACCGGCCTTCGCATCGGTCAGCACCACCGCGCCGAGCGCTTCGGCCAGTTCAATGCGGCGGCGCCACGCGGTCTCGGCGCGCGAATTGCGGCCGACGAGGATCAGCGGCCGCTCGGCCCGGTGCAGCAGAGCGGCGGCTTCCGCCAGCGCGTCCGGATCGGGTACGGCGGCGCCGGGTGGTCGGAAACGGGCGGCGCTCGGCAGCGGCGGCAAGTCGCCGATTCGGCTCTCCTGCAACGCCGCGTCAAGGCAGACATAAACCGGGCCGCGCGGCGGCGTCATCATCATGCGATAGGCGCGTAGCAGCGATTCGGCGGCGGCCGGCACCGAGGCCGGCTGGTCGTCCCATTTCGTGAAGTTGCGGACCAGCGCGCCCTGGTCCTGTGCGGTGTGGATCCAGTCGATCCAGGGCCGGCGCTTGGCGGCATCCACCGGCCCGGTGGCGCCGAGCACGAACACCGGCACGCGGTCGCACCACGCGTTGAACATCGCCATCGTCGCGTGCATCAGCCCGACATTGCTGTGCACGATCGCACCCATCGGGCGGCCCGTCGCCTTGTAATAGCCGTGCGCGATCGCGATCGCGTGCTCCTCGTGCAGACAC
This sequence comes from uncultured Alphaproteobacteria bacterium, assembly GCA_963753665.1. Lineage (GTDB taxonomy): Bacteria > Pseudomonadota > Alphaproteobacteria > ATCC43930 > CGMCC-115725 > DATARH01. The sequence continues at coordinate 35,320 of CAVWDC010000004.1, read as the reverse complement.
AGCAGCATCTGCGGGTTGCGATTGCCGAGCAGGTTCACGAGGCTGTCGTGCAACCCGCGATAAGAGGCGCCGGGGTTCAGCGCGACATAGGGCAGGTTCAGCTCGCGCAGCATCAGCGCCGCCGCGTCGCTGCCCCAATAGTCGCCCGGCTCGTTGGCGAGGACGGGCCGTTCGACCCCGGCCGGCCCGGTTGCCTTGTCACTCATGCGTTGCCTCCCTCCCGAAACGCCGGCGACCGGCCGCCGATCGAGCAGATGGCGGCCGGGCGCCGGAGCGAGATTGCTTCCTCGCCGCACTGCTAGCAACGGCGGATTGCTGCGATTCGGGGCGGCGAGGCGATCTTCTGTTCAGGTTTGGCCGGCTGGTGAGGAGTTGGCGTCGGCGCGATAGAACTCGACGAAAAACCGGACCGCTCCGTCGGGATCGACCTCGTGCGGCTGTTCCGGGGCCAAGGCGATCGGACTTCCGGGCTCCAAAATCGTCTCGTTGGGTGGGTGCAACGTGCGGAAGCGCAACCGTCCTTCGACTACCACGATCAGACCCCAGACGCCTGCCGTGGTGCGATGCTCGCGACGCAGACCCGCCGGTATCGTGTCCTGGTCGAAAACCCGCGTGCGATGATAGGCGACCAGTCCGCCAGGTAATCCCGTGTGCGCGGTTGCTTCGGTCATCCCGGCAGACGGGCCTCGGCGAGCGTGCCGCGCCGGTAGAACAGCGCCAGCTTGAGGCTTTCGGCGATCCGCACGGCCTTTTCCGCCAATTGCGCGGCCGGATCGGGCGCGAACAGCTCGTCCGCCGTCTCCCGCCACAGCGCCAGCCAGCGCTCGAAGAACGGCGGTTCGATCGGCAATTTCAAGTGCGCCGCCATCGGATTGCCCTTGTAGCGCCCCGATGTCAGCATCACCGAGGACCAGAACGCATTCAGGGTGCGTAGGTGTTCGTCCCAGTCCTCGACCGCGTTCTCGAATACCGGCCCGATCAGCGGATCCCGGCGCGCCTTCGCATAGAAGCGGGCGACCATCGCGGCAATCGCGGGTTCGGTGATCTCGGCGAAGCGCTGCATGTCTTTAACGTGGACAGGCAACGCCTCTCCAGCAGGGCGGCAGAGCGCCGCAACCCCTTGCCTGCGGGATCAGCGGAGGCCTAAAAAGGCCAGAATGGCGAGGACGATGACGACTAATCCGACAATATAGATGATGTTGTTCACGGCGCGGCTCCCGTCTCGTTTACTCTTCCTCCGATCGCCAAACAGCGGCGGGGAAAGAACGTTCCGATTGCATCGAGCCGCGCATCGTTGCCGATTTGGCGGGGAGGATTGCTCATGCTGACGGATCGCTATGACCTTGCCTTGTCCACCGCGTCCGCGGCCGCGCGGGATGCCTATGTTCAGGCTTCCGACCTGGCGCTGACGTTCTACCCGGGCGCCGCCGAGGCTTATGACCGAGCCATCGCCGCCGACCCCGGTTTTGCCCTGGCCCACGCCGGCAAGGCCCAGGTGCTGCTGCGGCAAGGCGACGCCGCGGCGGCGCGGACGGCCCTGGCGGCAGCCAAGGACCTGGCTACCGGCCTGTCCGAGCGCGAGGCCAGTCACATCGGGTTTTTCGACCTCGTGCTCGCGGGCCGCACCGACGCCGCAATCGCCGCGTTGTACACGCATCTGGCGAGGTGGCCGCGCGACGCGCTGATCGTCTCCAGCGCCGCGAACCCTAACGGCCTGCTTGCCAGCGCAGGCCGCATCGGACAGAAGCGCCAGATCGCGATGCTGATGGACAGCCTGGCGCCGCATTACGGCGACGATTATTGGTTCCTCTCCTATCACGCCATGGCGCTATCCGAGGATGGGCGGCTGGCGCCGGCCCGGACGACGATCGAGCGATCCGTGGCGTTGAACCCGAACAATGCGCACGGCGCCCATAGCTTCGCCCATGTTTGCTACGAGAGCGGCGACCCCGATGCCGCCCGCGCCTTCCTCTCCTCATGGTTCACGACCTATCCGCGCGACGGGTTTTTCTATGGCCATCTGAGCTGGCATCTCTCGCTTGTTCGAAATCCAGGCCGGCAATTGGGAACAGGCGCTGCGGCTGTATCAGGACGCGATCGCGCATCGACCGGCACAGCGGCGGGCCGCAACAGAAAATGTCCGATGGGGCGGCGTTTTTGTGGCGTTCCGAACTTGCCGGCCATCCTCGCGACGCCGCTTCCTGGCGCCGTTTGTACGATTACGCGAACACCGCATTGCCGCGGCCAGGCAACGGGCTTGCCGATCTGCACGTCATCCTGGCGCAGGCTGTGATGGGCGATGACGCCGCGCTCGAAGCCCGTGCTCGCCAAATCGAGGAGCTGGCGCGCAAATGGGCGCTACCCGTCCGGCTCCTACCTTCCGGCGCTGGCGCGCGGCTTCGCGGCGTTCGAACGCGGCGATTTTCCCGGCGCGATCGAGGCGCTCGCGCCGCTCGTCGGGAAAAACGAACGCATCGGCGGCAGCCGCGCGCAGCACGATCTGATCGAGTTCACCTTGTTAAAGGCCTATCTCAACGCCAATCGGCCGGAGGAAGCGCGGCATCTGCTCAGCATAAGGAGGCCCGGCGCTTCCGGCGTTCCGGTCATGGGGGTTGCGGCGCTGCACTGACCCGTCAACCGGGCACGGTCAGACGCATCAACCGGGTCGGATCGGCCTCGTCCTCGATGCTCCGCACCGCCGCGATCAGGCCGGCGGCATCGACAAACGGGGCGCCGTAGGCGGCCAGCTCGCGTACCTTTGGCATCGAGTTCGGCGTCGCTCATCGGCCGGCCCGGCGTACCGCGCCCGTGCCGGACATGCTCGCTGTGCGCCGTCCCGTCGGCGAGATGCAGCGTCACGGCCGCCGACTCGACCGGCATGGCCGAGTCTTCCTCGAAGACGACCCGTGGCGCGCAGCGCGCGCACCGCCGGGTCGGCGACACAATCATCTTCGTATTGCGCAAGGCCGGCGGCGCCGAACAGCAACGCCACGGCGACGCTGTGCTGCAGGCTGACCTTAGCGTCGCGCCCGCTCGCGACATCGGGCCGGTCGGTGCGCTCGCGCATCAGTGGGTGGCCGCGCACGACGACGCGCTCGATCGCATCCGGCGCCGGCGCATGACGGGCGCGCAATTCGAGACAGGCGTCGATGACCGGGAACAGCACGACGCCGCACGGATAGGGCTTGTACGCGTTGGCCAGCACCTCCCAGCGTTCGCCGAGCCGGTCGGTCATCCGCGCGAGATCGGCCGAGTCGCTGGCCACCGCCGCGAACCCGTAGCGCCCTTCGATCGGCCGTTCGGGTCCGGTAAACCCGCCCTGAGGCGAACAGCGCCGCCGCCAGCCCGTTTTTCGCGGCGTTGCCGACCCCGAGGCTTTTCGCCATGCTGCCGAGGCTTTCGACGAGGCTGGCGGATTGCGTCGCGGCATGCCCCAGCGCCCAGGCGGTTTGCCGCGCATCGAGCCCGAGCAGACGGGCCGAAGCCGCCGCCGCCCCGAAAATCCCGCAGGTCGCGGTGATGTGCCAGCCGCGCCGGTAATGCGTCGGCATCACGCCGAGCCCGACGCGGCACGAAATCTCGACCCCGAGAATGAACGCGTGCAGCAGCTCGCGGCCGGACACCGGACGCAGCTCGGCCAGCGCGAACAGCCCCGGCGCGACCGGCGCCGCCGGGTGCATCACCGTCGCGAGATGCGTGTCGTCGTATTCGAGGACATTGGCGCCGACCGCGTTGAGGAAAGCGGCATTGAGCGCGTCGGGCCGCTCGCCGCGCCCGATCACGATCCCCTGCGGCGGCCCGAAGAACGGCGTCAGCACCGTGACCGCGATGTCCATCGCCTCGTCGCGCGCGCCGCCGAGCGCACAGCCGACAAAGTTCAGCAGCCCGCGCACCCCCTCGCGCCGCACCTCCGGCGGGATGTCGTCCCATTGCGAGCCGGCGACGAATTGCGCCAGCGTGTCCGTGACATGCGATTGGTCGCCGGTCATGCGCGCCTCCTCAAATCGCCAGATAGCCGCCGTCCACGGTGACCGTGCTGCCGGTCACCCAGCGCGACTCGTCGGAGGCGAGAAACAGCACCGCGCCGACCAGATCGTCCGGCTGGCCGAGCCGGCCCAGCGGGATCAGCGCCTCGGTCGCGCGCCGCGCCTCGGGGTCGGTATAGGAGGCGCGCGTCAGCCCGGTCAGCGTCGGTCCCGGCGCGATCGCGTTGACGCGGATGCCGTGCGCCGCCAGATCGACCGCCATCGCATGCGTCAAGGAGCGCGCGCCGCCCTTCGAGGCGACATAGGCGGCGCGCTCGGGCCGCGCCACCTCGGCCAGCTGCGAGGTCACGTTGATGATGCTGCCGCCCGATTTTCCGCCGCCCGATTTTTCGCCATTCGCCTGCCTGACCATCTGCCGCGCCGCCGCCTGTCCCAGGTGAAACATGCCGGTCAGGTTGACCGCGATGATGCGGTCCCAGGTCTCGGCGTCGAGCTCGAGGAAATCGAGCCGGTGGCTGATCCCGGCCGAATTCGAGCACGATATCGAGCCGGCCGAATTCGCGCACGACAGCGGCAATTGCCGCATCGACCGCCGCCCGGTCGCATATGTCGAGAGCAGACGCGGCGGCCCGCCCGCCGGCCTCACGAATGCGGGCGGCAACAGCCTCGGCCGCCGCGCCGTCGCGGTCGGTGCAGAACACCGACGGCGCCCTCGCGCGCCAGCCCCTCGGCCCCGGCGCCGCCGATGCCGCCTCCCGCCCCCGCGACCAGCGCCACCTTGCCCGCGACCCGCCCCATGCCTGTCCTCCGGTCATGCCGCCGCCGAGCCTAGCGCTGATCGTGATACCGAACGGAAATTTTGTTTTGGACCGGCGGCAACGTACAATATTGCCCTGCCGGCGGCGTGACGCGGCGGCCGGCACGAAAGGGAGGCGGCGTATGGCGGCGAATTACAGCATCTGTCTCGGAACCGCCGGCTGGGGCGTATGGCACAGCCCGGATGCCGGAAACACCTGGACCCGGCATCGCAAACCGTTTCCGCTCAACAGCCGGATACAGGCGCTCGCCACCCATCCGAAAGAGCCGCAGACCTTATTCGCCGGCGGCGACACTGGCGTGTTCGTCAGCCATGACAGCGGCGCCAGGTGGGAGCGTATCGCCACCGACGGGGCGCTGCCGACGATCTGGTCGCTGACGATCGACCCGGTCGATCCCGATACGATCTTCGCCGGCACGCGCCCGACCGGGGTCTATCGCTCGCACGACGGCGGACGGCACTGGGAGAGTCTGGCCATAGGCGCCGCCCGGGAGTGCTCGATCGGCGAAGCCTTCGTGACCGGCATCGTCGTCGACCCCGACGATCATCGCACGGTATGGGCCGGGGTCGAAATCGACGGCGTGTACCGCAGCCGCGACGGCGGCGACACCTGGACGCACCACGAAGCCGGTTTGTACGACCCCGACATTCATGCCGTGGCGCTCGCGGCAACGAGCCCAAGCGCCTCTATGCCAGCACGGCCCGCGACGTGTTCATCAGCGACCAATCTCGGCGACACCTGGCAATCGCTGGAGATCAGGGAGAAATGGCCTCTGCCCTATGCCCGCGGCATCGCCGTCAAGCCCGACGATCCGGGCGTGCTGTTCGCCGGCTGCGGCGAAACCACGACCGGCGAAAAGGGCCACGTGCTCCGCACCACCGATTTCGGGCAGCGCTGGGAGATCCTGCCGCTCCCGACCGAGGCCAACGCCACGATGTGGGGTCTCGCGACGCACCCCGCCGCCCCCGACCGCATCGTCGCCTTTACCCTGTTCGGCGAAGTCTACGTCACCGAAACCGCCGGCGCCTCCTGGCGCAAAATCCCCCGCGAATTCGGCGAAATCCGCACCGCCGCCTGGGTCCCGAACTGATTCTTCATGGCTTCAACAGAGTCGTAGGGCGGATGGAGCGCAGCGCAATCCGCCTCACTGCAGCGGACCTCGCTGCGGCGGGTCGCGCTGCGGCGGGGCGCGCTGCGCTCCACCCGCCCTACCCTCGGTGATCATCACCGTTCGATAACTTGATCTCAGCGTTTCGATGACTTGACCTAGCTGCTCTCGCGAGAGTAGGTTTCATTTCTTAATACAATAGGGGAGGATCACTATGACCATGCCGGCCGTTGATGAAGACAAGCTGCATGAAGCAATAGGCCAAATGCTTAACGACTTGGGCGGCGCAGCAAGTGTCGCAATGGTACGTATGGGCGATGCTCTGGGTCTCTACAAGACCTTGCACGAGAAGGGCAGCATGACCTGCGAAGAACTTGCGTCAGCAGCAGGCGTGCATCAACGATATTTGCGAGAGTGGCTCGCGCAACAGACCGCGTCGCGTTATCTGACCTATGACCCGGGTACGCACAAATTCACGCTACCGCCCGAGCAGGCTATGATGCTGGCAATCGAGGATAGTCCCGTGGCGATGATGGGGGCTTTCGATGGCGTGGTCGCATGGTCGGATGCCCAGCCGCAAGTGCAGGAGGCTTTTAAGAATGGTGGTGGTGTCGCTTGGGGCGACTATGGCCCTTGCCTGTTTTGTTCGACTGCGCGTTTCTTCCGGCCAGGTTATCTCCACAACCTCGTGCAGAACTGGTTGCCGGCGCTGGACGGTGTAGTGGCTAAGCTGGCCGCGGGCGCCAAGGTAGCCGATGTGGGATGCGGCCACGGCTGGTCAACGGTGATAATGGCGCAGGCCTTTCCTAAGTCGCAATTCGTCGGCTACGACTTCCATCCAGGCTCGATCGACGAAGCTCGAGCCCATGCGCGCGCGCACAATGTGCCTAACGCCACTTTTGATATCGGCACGGCCAAGAATTATCCGGCCGCTGATTTGGACCTTGTTACGTTCTTCGATTGTCTACATGACATGGGCGATCCGGCGGGTGCCGCTGTGCATGTGAAGGATACCCTGAAGCCGGATGGTACTTGGATGATCGTCGAACCCATGGCCGGCGACAAAATGGAAGACAACATGAACCCCGTGGGTCGCATCTATTATGCCGCATCAACATTGGTTTGCGTTCCGACATCCCTGTCGCAAGAGGTTGGCGCAGCATTGGGTGCACAGGCTGGCGAAGCAAAACTGAGCGAAGTCATCACAGCGGGAGGCTTCCGCAGCGTTCGGCGGGCCACGGCTACGCCGTTCAACATGGTGTTGGAAGCACGCTAGTAGGTCGTCCCACAAGGATGCCGACAGCCGTAGGGCGGGTGGAGCCCGGCGGAGCCGGCCGCAACCGCCGCGCCGCCCTGCGAGGTGATGGCGGGTTGCGCTACGCTTCACCCACCCTACGAACTGCGAACTGACCGGCTCGGGCATCGGAAGAATTCCATGAGGGGCTTGAATTAGAACATAAAGAGAACGACACTCTCCCAGAACCCGGCTCATGCGGTTTTCCTAAATGGGCTAGCCGTGATCGGCTGTCATCTTCGATAATCTCGGGGTTTCAGATACTTGGCCCCTGATCGCCGCTGCGGCCGGCACGCGAGCACCAACGGCTTGCTGTTTTTTCCCGGCTCGCGCCCGCAAATATCGCGGATTCCCACGGGTTTCGACCGGCGCTCGCTGCAGAATCCGTGCAGAAAACAGCAAAAGCAGCGGGCGCTTTGGCCGTCGCGCTGTTTCTTGGGGCCGGGTTCCGCTGATATGCACGCGGGACCGGCTGAAAATAGGAAAACCCTCCAGGGCCGGCGCCTGGGCGAGGTCCGAATTAGCGTTTGGCTTTGGATTTGTTCAGCGTCACGGCGGCGCGGATGAGCGTCTTCAACGCCTCCGCATCGATCGTCTCGCCCTCGTGAAAGTCAATGGCGCGCCTTGTGCTCCCGTCAAGACTGGCGTTGAAGAGCCCCGAAGGATCGTTCAGAGCCGCCCCTTTGGCGAAGGTCATCTTCACAACGTTCTTGTACGTCTCGCCGGTGCAGATCAATCCGTCATGATACCAAACCGGGACCCCCCGCCACTTCCACTCCTCGACGACTTCGGGATCGGCTTCCTTGACTAAGCTACGGAGCCGGCTGAGCATCTCGCCCCGCCAGTCGCCAAGGTCCTCAATTCTCGCGTCTATCAGCTGCGAAGGAGAGCTGCCTTCCTGCGACCCGGCCTGCTTCATGCTCGTTTCTGCTCCATGGAAGAAGGGACGGTCAGCCGCGTCGTGTCGAAATTGTAAACGCGGGCGGTATTGCCGGCGGCGATCCTGGCCTGTTCGTCGGCCGGGACGCCGGCGAGGATCTCCGACAGGATTTCGTGCGATCGGGGAAAAGTCGACTTGCTGTGCGGATAGTCCGAGCCCCACATCATGTTGTCGACGCCGATCACGTCGCGCAGGCGGATGCCGACGGCGTCCTCCTGAAAACTCAGCACGATGTTGCGGTGGAAGAAGTCGCTCGGCAGCATGCCCTCCTGGAAGCGGTAGATCGCCTCGCCGTGGCGCTCGCGGTAGGTGTAGTCCATCGTCGAGAGCAGGTGCGGCGCCCAGGCCAGCTCGAACTCGACGATCGCCAGCATCAGGCGCGGATGACGCTCGAAGACGCCGGAAAAAATCATGTCGCACATCGACAGCGCCGGATAGAACGCCTTCGTCGCGCGGCTGCTCGCGTCGCGCAGCGTCCCGGGGCCGACCCCGCGGATCTTGCCCTGCCGCCGCGTCGCCGTGTGCAGGCTGAGCGGCATGGCGAGCGCAGCGGCGGCGGCCCAAAATGGCTCGTACTCGGGCTGGTCGTAGCGCCGGTTTTCGGCCGGATACTCGGTGATCATCGCGCCGGAGAGGCCTAGCCGGGCGGCGCGCTCAAGCTCCCTGATCCCGTCGTGGACGTCGTCCAGATTCACCATCGCGATGCCCTTGAGGCGGGCCGGATCGGCGCGGCAGAATTCGGCGAGCCAGTCGTTGTAGGCGCGAAAGATCGCGGACATCAGCGCCGTGTCGGCCACCTTGAAGTAAAAGAGCCCCTGCGACGGATAGAGGACCTCGCCGGCCACCCCGTCGAGCGCCATGTCCCTGAGGTGCTGCTCGGGATCGTACCCGCCGCTGAGCACGTCCTCGAAGCGCCCCTGGGCGGAGATCGTCTCCGGCGCCTCGAACCGTGCGCCAGCATTCGAGATGAGGCCGATGCCGGAGAGGACTTGGTCTTTCTCGATGACGATCTGGTCGCCGCCGGCGATCCGCTCGATGCGCGGCGCGCGGTCGCGGAACGCCCGCTCGATGCGGGCCCGCCACAGATCGGGCGGCTCGAACACGTGCGAGTTGGACGAGAGAACCAGCGGCAGCATCGACATCTCCTTATCTCAATCTCACCCGATCAGGCAGCGGCGGCGGCGCGGGCGTCCTCTTGGATCATTGCAGCGCCCTTCTCGCCGATCATGATTGTCGGCGCATTGGTATTGCCGGTGGTCACTGCGGGCATGATCGAGGCGTCGATGACCCGCAGCCCCGCAAGGCCGTGGACGCGCAGCCGCGGATCGACGACGGCCATCGGATCGACACCCATCTTACAGGTGCCGACCGGGTGGAAGACGTTGGTCCCGGCTTGGCGCGCGAATACGGCAAACTCCTCGTCGGTTGTGACGTCGGGACCCGGCACGGTCTCGGTGACGCTGTAGCGCGCGATCGCCGGCTGGGCGAAAATCCGCCTCGTGTGCTCGATGCCGGCGATCAGCACGCGCAGATCGCCCGGCGCCGACAGGTAGTTCGGGCGGATCGCGGGATATTCGAACGGGTCGGGCGATACGGCCATGATCGTGCCGCGGCTGTCCGGGCGCACCGGGCAGACCGCGACCGTCATCCCCGGCTCGCGCTCGAGCTGGCGGAACACGCCCCGCGCATAGCTTGCCGGCGTGAACAGCAATTGCAGATCGGGGCTCGCCAGCCCCTCGCGGCTGCGGCAGAACACCATCGCCGAGGTGACGCCGAAGGTCAGCGCACCATCGCCGACCGTCGCCCAACGCGCGACCTCGCGTGCCAGACGCAGCCCGCGCGCCAGCTGGTTTATGCTCACCGCGTCGCGCACCCGGTGCGAAATGCGCACGACATAATGGTCGTTCAGATTGGCGCCGACGCCCGGCAGATCATGCAGCGCCGGCACGCCGATCGATTGCAGATGCGCCGCCGGTCCGATGCCGGAAATCTGCAGCACATGCGGTGAGTTGACGGCGCCGCCGCACAGGATCACCTCGCGCGCCGCCATCTGCTGGCGATCGACGCCGTTTTGACGGAAGGCGACGCCGACGCAGCGTTTGCCGTCGAACAGGAGCTTGGTGACGAGCGCATCGGTCTCGACCTTGAGATTGTCGCGATGCCGGGCCTCCGCCAGAAACGTTCGCGCGGTCGAGCCGCGCAGCCGGCCGCGGCGCGTCATCTGCGAATAGGCGACGCCTTCCTGCGTTCTGCCGTTGTAATCCTCGGTGAACGGGAACCCGGCCTGCTTTGCGGCCTCGACAAAGCTGTGGGTCAGACCGAGGACCGTGCGGTAGTCCTCGACGATCAGCGGGCCGCCGCGGCTGCGGTAGGCGGGATCACCGTTGCCGCGATAGGTCTCCGACTTGCGGAAGAACGGCAGCACCTCGTCATAGGTCCAGCCGCGGCAGCCCATCTGCGCCCAGTTGTCGTAATCGGCCGGGTTGCCGCGGACATAGAGCATGCCGTTGATCGAACTGGTGCCGCCGAGCGTCTTGCCGCGCGGCCATTGCAACCGGCGATCGCCGGAGCCGGGTTCGGCCTCGCTGAAGAAATTCCAGTTGATCTTGGGGTTGTTGAGGACGCGCAGGACGCCCGCCGGGATGTGGATCATCGGGTCGCGATCGGGCGGCCCGGCTTCGAGCAGCACGACCCGCGAGCCGTCCTCGCTCAGCCGGCTGGCAACGACGCAGCCGGCCGACCCGGCGCCGATCACCACAAAATCCGCTTCCATCGCCCTGACCTGCAGCTGCCGCATCGGATTTATACTATATCCGCTACGCGGCACCCCGAAGCGGCTCATCTGCCCCTTCGGCCACCTATCTGCGCGGCGATTCGCGCCACGCTTCTCGCCGGCCCCTGGCGCGCAAAGGTTACCGTTACCGCTATCCCTAAAGCGACGGCGGCGCTGTTTGAGCGAGCCAGTTTGAGATTCTGCACCGATGCTTCGTTTGACCGAGAGAATGCGGCCGGGGGGTGCGGATATCTTGAATCCCTATCTACTCCGGAAGAGCGGCCAGGTATCGGCCGTATTCACTTTTACCGAGCCGCCGAGCCGCCGCCAGCAGATGATCCCGGTCGATATATCCCATGACGTAAGCCACTTCCTCGACGCAGGCGATCTTCAGACCCTGACGCATCTCGATCGTGCGGACATATTCCGCAGCTTCGAGCAGGTCATCGTGGGTACCGGTATCGAACCACGCATAACCTCGACCGAGGCGCTCGACCCGCAGCATTCCTTGCCGCAGGTAGATGTTGTTGAGATCGGTGATTTCGAGCTCGCCGCGCGCCGAAGGCTTCAGGTCACGCGCGATATCGGCCACCCAGTTGTCATAGAAGTACAAACCTGTGACAGCCCAGTGCGAACGTGGTTCCGCCGGCTTCTCGTCGATCGAAATTGCGGACGCCATCCTTGTCGAACTCGACAACACCATAAGCTTGCGGATTGCGCACCTGATAAGCGAACACGGTGGCGCCCTGGCGCGGCTGCACAGCATCGTGCAGCAAGTCTCTCAAGCCGGATCCATAAAAAAGGTTGTCCCCAAGGACCAAGGCGACCGGTGAATCGCCAATAAAACTTCGTCCGATGATAAAGGCCTGTACCAGGCCTTCGGGGCGTGGCTGCTCGGCATAGGCGATCGCGATGCCCCATTGCGTCCCGTCACCGAGGAGTGCCTCGAACCGCGGACGGTCGGCTGGCGTGGTAATGACCAGAATATCTCGAATGCCGGCGAGCATAAGCGTCGTCAGCGGGTAAAAGATCATCGGCTTGTCATACACCGGCAGCAGCTGCTTGCTGACCGCCAAGGTGACCGGGTAAAGCCGCGTCCCCGATCCGCCAGCGAGAATAATGCCTTTCATCGGATTTCCACCTGGTGTTCGGCCGAGGAGTGAAAAGGCGCGTCCCGGCGTTACCGGTCGCCAAGCTCGATCATTGCATTCCGATCAAGAATATCGCCGCAATGAAAATGATGCCGTGGATGAAGTTGAAACAGTGTCATGAGCGGACCTTCAGCCGCGGTATAACGGCTCTGCACCGCAGATATTCCAAGGGGCGAGGCCCGGGCCTCGCGCATTGCCGCTGGTAGGCCTGGGCGAGACCGGCGACGCTGGTTCAATGACGGTTTCAGATACCTACTCGCGCGTGTAATTGATTTAAATTCTTCCGGACGCAATCCGGCCGGCGGCGCGTCTCGATCAAGCCCGACCACGATTCGATATCCGTCGACCGGTGGCGTGCAACTCACCAACGTCCGGCTCACTCAGCCCTTCGGACCAGCGCCACGTTGCATATCGAGCGGCGTTCGGCTCATGCTGTCGGCGGGGAGGAATATCCGCATGAACGACCCTGTCGACGTGCTGATCATCGGCGCCGGCGCGTCCGGCGCGGCGGTGGCTTGGAGCCTGGCCGAAACGAAGATGCACATCCTGTGCCTCGAGCAGGGCGGCTGGATGAACCCGGCGACCTATCCGAGCACCGGCCGCGACTGGGAGGCACGCTTCTTCGGCGACTTTTCGCCCAGCCCCAACATCCGCGCCCGGCCCGAGGACTACCCGATCAACGACGACAACTCGCCGATCAAGGTCGTGAACTTCAACGGCGTGGGCGGCGGCACGGTGATGTACACGGCGCATTTCCCGCGCCTCCACCCGTCCGACTTCCGCGTGCGCACGCTCGACGGCGTCGCCGAGGACTGGCCGGTCGATTACGACACGCTGGCCCCGTTCTTCGAGGAGAACGACCGCATGATGGGGGTTTCCGGCCTGGCCGGCGATCCCGGCGTGCCGCCGCGCGATCCGCCGATGCCGCCATTGCCGCTCGGCCGCTCGGGCACGATGCTGGGCAAGGCGATGAACCGGCTCGGCTGGCACTGGTGGCCGTCCGACACGACCGTGGCGACGGTCGATTACGACGGCCGGGCGCGCTGCATCAATCTCGGCCATTGCACGCCCGGCTGCGCCCAGGGGGCGAAGGCGAGCACCGACATTACCTACTGGCCGGCGGCGGCGCGCGCCGGGGTCGAATTGCGCACGCATTGCCGGGTGCGCGAGATCACGACCGACGAGCACGGCATGGCATCCGGCGTCGTGTACTACGACGCGGACGGGAACGAGCAATTCCAGGCGGCGCATGTCATCGTGCTTGCCTGCAACGGCGTCGGCACGCCGCGGCTGTTGCTGAATTCGGCCTCCGGGCGATTCCCGAACGGGCTCGCCAATTCCAGCGGCGTCGTCGGCAAGAACCTGATGTTCCATCCGTACGCGCAGGTCTACGGCTATGTCGACGAGCCGACCGACAGCAACCGCGCGCCGCCGACCTGCCTGTGGAGCAAGGAGTTTTACGAGACCGACCCGTCGCGCGGCTTCGTGCGCGGCTATACGTTCCAGTTCGGGCGCGGCGTCGGACCGATCATGGAGGCCGTCCAGAGCGACGCGAAGGGCCTGTTGCCCTGGGGCGCCGGCCATCACGCCGCCTTCCGCCGCCTCAACGGGCATCGTCTGACGCTGTCGGCGATCTGCGAGGATCTGCCGGAGGAGCACAACCGCGTGACGCTCGACCCGGTGCTGAAGGACAGCAACGGCATCCCGGCGCCGCGCATCGATTACCGAATCGGCGAGAATACGGCGCGCATGATGGAGCACGGCATCGCCCGCGCGAAAGAAATCCTCAACGCGGCCGGCGCGACCGACATCTGCGTCAACAGCCCGATCCTGTATGGCGGCTGGCACCTGCTCGGCACCGCGCGCATGGGCAGCGACCCGGAGCGCTCGGTGGTCAATGAATGGGGGCGCTCGCACGATGTGAGGAACCTGTTCATCGTGGACGGCAGCCTGTTCGTCACGTCCGGCGGGGTGAACCCGACCTCGACGATCCAGGCGCTGGCGCTTTACGTTGCCGACCAGATGAAACAGCGTCTCGCGAACCTGTTCGATTGAGGCAAACGATGTCCGCCGATACCGCTCTGACCGCCGAGCAGCGCGAGGATCTGCGCGCCATTGCCGCGATTATCATCCCGGCGAGCGGCGAATTCGATGTACCGGGTGCGGACGACCCGGCGATTCAGGCCGACATGCTCGCGACGCTCGGCCGCGATGCGGCGCTGGTTCGTCAGGCGCTGGACGACCTGGCCCGCATCGCCGGGGCGCCGCTCGCCGGCCTCGACCCGGAGCGGCGGGACAAAGCGGCGCTGGAGTTGCGCGCCAGAGGCGGCGCCGCCGTCGCGACGCTGACCCGCGTCGTCCTGCAATGCTACTACCGCGACGATCGCGTTCTCCGCTCGCTCGGGCTCGAGCCGCGCGCGCCTTATCCGAAGGGCCATGTGCTGGAGGACGGCGACTGGTCGCTGCTCGATCCGGTCCGGGCGCGTCCGCCTTTCTGGCGGCAGGCCTGAAGAGGGCCATCGACCGATTGTCCGACTGGCGAAATGATTAAAAAATAGGCGAATAGCCCCCGCCTGCCGCGAATCGTAGCAGACGATCCGATTCTGACCAGGAATTGACCCTCCCAGGCTTCTGGCACGGAGATTGCTGAACCGCTCCCGGGATGCCGCACTGCCGCGGCTACAGCAACAGGGAGCAAATTCGCCATGCCAATCGTCACATCGGGACTGTCCCGCCGCGATCTGGGCCGCCTCGGAGCCGCCGCCGCGACACTCGCCGTGGCAGGAACGGGCGAGGCAATCATCTCGCGAGCGCAAGCGCAGACCAAGGCACCGGCGGCCGCGGCCCCGAGCGGCGGCACGATCAAGGTCGGCGTGCTGCACTCGCTGTCCGGAACGATGGCGATCAGCGAGACGACACTGAAGGACGTCATGCTGATGCTGATCGCCGAGCAGAACAAGAACGGCGGTCTGCTCGGAAAGAAACTGGAACCGGTGGTTGTCGATCCCGCCTCGAACTGGCCGCTTTTCGCCGAGAAGGCGCGGCAGCTGCTGTCGGTCGACAAATGCGCCGCGGTGTTCGGCTGCTGGACCTCGGTGTCGCGCAAATCGGTGCTGCCGGTATTCGAGGAGCTGAACGGCATCCTGT
The DNA here is from genome assembly GCA_963753665.1 of uncultured Alphaproteobacteria bacterium. GTDB lineage: Bacteria > Pseudomonadota > Alphaproteobacteria > ATCC43930 > CGMCC-115725 > DATARH01. The sequence continues at coordinate 20,103 of CAVWDC010000004.1, read as the reverse complement.
TCTATCCGGTGCAGTACGAGGGCCAGGAGTGCAGCCGCAATGTGTTCTACACCGGCGCCGCGCCGAACCAGCAGGCGATTCCGGCCGTCGATTACCTGATGGCGCAGGAAAAGGTCGAGCGCTGGGTGCTCGCCGGCACCGACTACGTTTATCCGCGCACCACCAATCAGATCCTCGAAGCCTATCTGAAGCTGAAAGGCGTCAAGCCAGACGACCTCCTGATCAACTACACGCCGTTCGGCCATTCCGACTGGCAGAACATCGTCGCGCAGATCAAGAAATTCGGCACCGCCGGAAAGAAGACCGCCGTCGTTTCGACGATCAACGGTGACGCCAACGTGCCGTTCTACAAGGAGCTGGGCAACCAAGGGCATCAAGGCGACCGACATCCCGGTCGTCGCGTTCAGCGTCGGCGAGGAGGAGCTGGCCGGGCTCGACACCAAGCCGCTGGTCGGCCATCTCGCGGCGTGGAACTATTTCCAGAGCGTCGATACGCCGGAAAACAAGGAGTTCATCGACGCCTGGCACAAATTCACCGAGAAGCCGAAGCGCACCACCAACGATCCGATGGAGGCGCACTACATCGGCTTCAACATGTGGCTGAAGGGTGTCGAAAAGGCCGGCACGACCGAGCCCGACGCGGTCATCGACGCGATGATCGGGGTATCGGTGCCGAACCTGTCCGGCGGATATTCGGCGATGATGCCGAACCACCACATCACGAAGCCGGTGCTGATCGGCGAAATCCAGGGCGACGGCCAGTTCAATATCGTGTCGCAGACGCCGGGGCTCCTCGTCGCGCAAGAGTGGTCGCCGTATGTCGCCGACACCGCCGATTTGATCGGCGACTGGCGTGCCCCGCTGCGCTGCGGCGCCTTCAACGTCAAAACCGGCAAGTGCACCGCCGGCGGCAAGGCGTGACGCGTTAGCCGGCCTGAGCCAAGGTCCCGATCGGGTCGAGCAACGATTGACAGCAAAATTGCCGCCGATGCGGCCATAATCCCTCTCCGCCCTCGGGGAGAGGGGGCCGCCGCAGGGCTGGGAGGGTGAGGTGGGCGTCGCCAGCGGCGGCGCTCTGAATCTGCCTCACCCCGACCCTCCCACGCCCGTGGGAGGAGTTTGCCCGCGCTACGTCGGTGTTTCCTGCACTGTGTTGCTTGTGCTTCCCGATGCCGGTCGGCGTGACGCCGCGGATCGGGACGCCGCCTTGGCGGCGCTCGCCTCCGGCAATTACGACGGATCCGCCAGGGGGTCGATCAGCTCGTGACCTCCGGCGATCCGCGCGCCGCCGATGTGATCGGCGCGCTGCAGGCCGGCAAATTGTTTGTCGGCCCGGGACAGGCGCTGTTCATCAAGACCGAAAAAGGGCTTGTCGCCGCGGACACCGGCGATCCGGCCCCGGATGTTCCCGCGACGGCGCTGAAGCAGGTGCGCGTCAACAATCCGGTGCGCAACGCGATCGCGGCGGCGCTCGGCGGCTTGCGCCTGTTCTCACCCGACCCGGCGATGCGGCTCGGTGCGGCCGAGGCGGTATTCCAGTCGCATGATCCGGATTCGCTGCCGGCGCTCGACAAGGCCTTGGCCAAGGAAACCGATCCGGCCGTAAAGGAGCGGCTCGAACAGGCGCGCGCCGCATCCCTGCTCTCCACGCCGGACGCCTCCGCCGAGGATCGCGTCGCGGCAATCGAGGTGCTGCGCGACCGCGGCGATCTCGCCGCCCGCTGCCTGCTCGCAGGCGTCGCGGCGGAGCCGCAGACGGAAGCGGTGGCGAACGCCGCCCGCGCCGCCGTCGCGGCGATCGACCGCCGGCTGCAGCTGTGGAGCATCGTCCAGAACCTCTATTACGGGCTCAGCCTCGGCTCGGTGCTGCTGCTGGCGGCGGCCGGTCTGGCGATCACGTTCGGCGTCATGGGCGTCATCAACATGGCGCACGGCGAGATGGTCATGATCGGCGCCTATGTGACCTTCGTCGTGCAGCAGGCGATGCGGCAGTACCTGCCGGAAATTTACGGCGCCAACCTGCTCGTCGCGGTGCCGGCGGCCTTCCTCGTTGCCGGTCTGATCGGGATCGCGATCGAGCGCAGCCTGATCCGCTGGCTCTACGGCCGGCCGCTCGAGACGCTGCTCGCGACCTGGGGTCTGTCGCTGGTGTTGCAGCAGGCGGTGCGCTCGATCTTCGGCGCGAACAACCGTGATGTCGATACGCCTTCCTGGATGAGCGGCGTCACGCATCTCGGCGGGCTGACGCTGACCTGGAACCGGATGTACATCATCCTGTTCGCGTTCCTTGTCCTCGCTGCGATGGCCGCGGTCCTGCGCTTCACGAGCTTCGGGCTGCGCATGCGCGCGGTGACGCAAAACCGCCGGATGGCGGCGGCGATGGGCATCCGCACGCCGTGGATCGACGCGCTGACCTTCGGGCTCGGCTCCGGGGTGGCCGGGATGGCCGGGGTGGCGCTGAGCCAGATCGACAACGTCTCGCCCAATCTCGGCCAGAGCTACATCATCGACAGCTTCATGGTCGTCGTGTTCGGCGGGGTCGGCAATCTGTGGGGCGCGGCGCTCGGCGCGCTGAGCCTCGGGGTGCTGAACAAGTTTCTCGAACCCTATGCCGGCGCGGTGCTCGGCAAGATCTTCGTGCTGGTGCTGCTGATCCTGTTCATCCAGGGGCGCCCGCGCGGCCTGTTCCCGCTCAAGGGGCGGGCAGTGGAGGCGTGATGAGAGGCATGATGCTCGACCGCACCACGTCTCTCACCCTGGTCCTGCTGCTCGGCGGCGCGGCGCTGCTCGCGGTGCTGAACCTCGGCACCGCGCCGTCCGTCGGCGCTGCATGTGCCGAACTATGCGGTCGGGCTGATCGGAAAGTATCTGTGTTTCGCGATCCTGGCGCTGGCGATCGACCTGGTCTGGGGGTTCGCCGGCATCCTGTCGCTCGGGCACGCCGCGTTCTTCGCGCTCGGCGGCTACGCGATGGGTATGTACCTGATGCGCCAGATCGGGACGCGCGGTGTTTACGGCAACCCTGAGCTGCCCGATTTCATGGTGTTTCTCGGCTGGAAGGAACTGCCCTGGTACTGGTACGGCTTCGACTGGTTCGGCTTTGCGCTGCTGATGGTCGTGCTGGTGCCGGGCGTGCTGGCGCTGGTATTCGGCTGGCTGACGTTCCGCTCGCGCGTCACCGGCGTCTATCTGTCGATCATCACGCAGGCGCTGACCTATGCGCTGATGCTCGCCTTCTTCCGCAACGACATGGGGTTCGGCGGCAATAACGGCCTGACCGATTTCAAGGACATTCTCGGTTTTCCGGTGCAGGCCGATGCGACGCGGGTCGCGCTGCTGTGCATCTCGGCGGTCGTGCTGGCCGCGTTGTATCTGGTTTCGCGGTTCGTCATTGCCTCGCGCTTCGGCAAGGTGCTGATCGCGGTGCGCGACGCCGAGGCGCGCACCCGCTTTCTCGGCTACCGGCCGGAATCGTACAAGCTTTTCGTGTTTGTCCTGTCGGCGGTGATGGCCGGCATCGGCGGCGCGCTCTATGTGCCGCAGGTCGGCATCATCAACCCGAGCGAGTTCTCGCCGGTCAATTCGATCGAGGCGGTGATCTGGGTCGCGGTCGGCGGCCGCGGCACGCTGGTCGGCGCGATCCTCGGCGCGGGGCTGGTCAATTTCGGCAAGACCTGGTTTACCGGCGCCCTGCCCGAATTGTGGCTGTTCGCGCTCGGCGCCTTGTTCATTGTCGTCACGCTGTTCCTGCCGCGCGGGTTGATGGGGCTGCTCGCGCCGCGGCTGCGCCCGGCCCCGGCCGAACCGGAACCCGAACCCGCGGTCGGCCCCGTACGCGAGGTGACCGCGCGCGAGGTCAGCCGGATGAGCCGAAGCGACAGCCTGCTGTATCTCGACGGCGTCAGCGTCACATTCGACGGGTTCCGCGCGCTCAACGAACTGTCGCTGGCGATCGAACCGGGCGAGATGCGCGCCGTGATCGGCCCGAACGGCGCCGGCAAGACGACGATGATGGATGTCGTCACCGGCAAGACGCGCCCCGATACGGGCCAGGTCGTGTTCGGCGACGATACCGACCTGACGCGGCTCGACGAGCCTGAGCATTGCGGCGCTCGGCATCGGCCGAAAATTCCAGAAGCCGACCGTGTTCGAGTCGCATTCGGTGTGGGACAACCTGCTGCTGGCGCTGGCCGGCGGCCGCACGCCGCGATTTACGCTGTTCGCGCGCCAGAGCGCCGACGAGCGGCGACGCATCGACGAAATCCTCGCGACGACCCGGCTCGTCGACCACCGGCACCGTCTCGCCGCCGAGCTGTCGCACGGTCAGAAACAATGGCTGGAGATCGGCATGCTGCTGGCGCAGCAGCCGAGCCTTTTGCTGCTTGACGAGCCGGTCGCCGGGATGAGCGACGCCGAGACCGAGCAGACCGCCGAACTGCTGCGCGACATCAACAAGACGCGCAGCATCGTCGTCGTCGAGCACGACATGGCGTTTGTCCGGGCGCTCGACGTCCGGGTTACGGTGCTGCACGAGGGCTCGGTGCTGTCCGAGGGCTCGATCGATCACGTCAGCGCCGACCCGCGCGTCGTCGAAGTCTATCTCGGGCGCTGAGCGGGCCAGGGAGCGAGGCAAGGGCGGGATGCTGCAAGTCGATCACGTTGACCTCTATTACGGCGCGGCGATCGCGCTGCGCCAGGTCTCGATCGCCGCCGAACCGGGCCGCGATCACCGCGCTGCTCGGCCGCAACGGCGTAGGAAAAACCTCGCTGTTGCGCGCGATCACCGGCGCCCATCCGATCAGCCGCGGCTCGATCCGCTGGGAGGGCGCCGAGATCCGCTCGCTGCCGATCTACGAGCGGGCCCGGCGCGGCATCGCCTGGGTGCCGCAGGGCCGCGACATCTTTCCGCTGTTGAGCGTGCGCGAGAACCTCGAAACCGGGTTCGCCGTTCTGCCGCGCCGCGAGCGCCGGCTGCCGGACGAAATTTTCGAGCTGTTCCCGGTGTTGCGGACGATGCTGCGGCGGCGCGGCGGCGATTTGTCGGGCGGACAGCAGCAGCAGCTGGCGATCGCCCGCGCGCTGGTCATGCGGCCGCGCCTGCTCGTGCTCGACGAGCCGACCGAGGGTATCCAGCCGAGCATCATCAAGGAAATCGCGCGGGTCATCGGCTTGTTGCGCGAGCGCGGCGGGCTGGCCATTCTGCTTGTCGAGCAATATTTCGACTTCGCGCGCGATCTGGCGGACCGGATCGCCGTGATGGACCGCGGCGCGATCGTCGTCGAAGGCCGGCGCGAGGAGCTCGACGAAGCGGATGTACGACGCCGGCTTTCCGTCTGATCGGGTTTCCGTTCTCCAACGCGCCAGCGGCGAATTGCGTGTAACCTTGAAGGAACGCAATGGGGCGACCGAGCTCGACAGGCTTTTTCAGTCCGGTTGCCTGAAGGCGCGGTTCCCGCGCGGCGCGGTCCGCGGCTGGTCCGATGTCGTGACAATGAACATTTCGGGCGGGATCGCTGGCGGGGATCGAGTTGACCAGCACCTTCGACATAACGGCGGGCGCCCGCGCGACGATCGCCTCGCAGGCGGCCGAGCGGTATTACCGTGCCGCGGCCGGCAGCGACGCGGCGCGGGTGCGCACGCACATCTCGGTCGGCGACAACGCCGCGGCCGAGTGGCTGCCGCAGGAAACGATCCTGTTCGATGGTTGCGCGATGGACCGCAGCCTCGATGTCGAGCTTTCGGACTCGTCGTGGTTTGTCGGGGTGGAGGCGCTGGTGTTCGGCCGCGCCGCGATGGGCGAACGCGTGCGTGCCGGACGAATTCGCGACATGATCCGCGTGCGGCGCGGCGGGCGGCTGGTCTGGCACGATGCCGTGCGCATGGACGGAGAGATCGACGCGCTGCTGCGGCGCCCGGCCGTCGCGAACGGCGCCAGGGCGGTGGCGAGCCTGGTGCATGTCGCGCCCGAGGCCGAGCGGCGGGTCGACGCGGTCCGCGCCGCGCTGGATGGCTTGCCGGCGGAAAGCGGCGTCAGCGCGTGGGACGGGATGCTGGTCGCGCGGCTGCTGGCGGCTGGCGCCGCGCCGCTGCGTCAGGCCGTGACGGCGGCGCTCGGCGCGTTGCGCGGCGAGCGGCCATTGCCGCGGGTTTGGCTGTGCTGACCGGAGGACCGAGGCGATGCACCTGACGCCGCGCGAAAAAGACAAGTTGCTGATCAGCATGGCGGCGATGGTCGCGCGCCGGCGGCTCGAACGCGGCGTCAAGCTGAACTACCCGGAGGCGGTCGCGCTGATCACCGATTTTGTCGTCGAGGGTGCGCGCGACGGGCGCAGCGTCGCCGATCTGATGGAGGCCGGCGCCCATGTCCTGGGCCGCGACAATGTCATGGAGGGGGTCCCCGAGATGATCTACGAAGTCCAGGTCGAGGCCACCTTCCCCGACGGCACCAAGCTCGTCACGGTCCACCAGCCGATCCGGTAAAGGACGTTTCGATGTGCCGGCTCCATCCTCCTGCCAGATCATAGTGTCATCCCGGCGAAGGCCGGGACCCACTCTTCGACCACTTCGCCGGTAGAAGGTTGGATACCGGCCTTCGCCGGTATGACGATCAGAAACGGTTGCAATCGAGGTGGGGCATGATCCCCGGAGAAATCATCACCGCCGACGGCGATATCGAGCTTAACGCCGGCCTGCCGCGCACCGTGCTGACCGTCGCCAATACCGGCGACCGGCCGATCCAGGTCGGCAGCCACTACCATTTCGCCGAAACGAACGCCGCCCTGGCGTTCGACCGGACCGCGGCGCGCGGCAAGCGGCTCGACATCGCGGCCGGGACCGCGGTGCGCTTCGAGCCGGGACAAAGCCGCGAGGTCACCCTGATCCCGTATCGCGGCCGGCGCATCGTGCAGGGCTTTCAGGGCGCGCGTGATGGGAGCGCTCGACTGATGGCGCGGCTGTCGCGCGCGGCTTATGCCCACATGTTCGGCCCGACGACCGGCGACCGTATCAGGCTGGCCGACACCGACCTGTTGATCGAGGTCGAGCGCGACCTGACCACCTACGGCGAGGAGGTCAAGTTCGGCGGCGGCAAGGTCATCCGCGACGGCATGGGGCAGTCGCAGGCCTCGCAGGCCGAGGGCGCCGTCGATACGGTCATCACCAACGCGCTGATCCTCGACCATTGGGGCATCGTCAAGGCCGATGTGGCGATCGCGAACGGCCGCATCGCGCGGATCGGCAAGGCCGGCAACCCCGACATTCAGCCCGGTGTCGATATCGTCATCGGCCCCGGCACCGAGATCATCGCCGGCGAGGGAAAGATCCTGACCGCCGGCGGCATCGACGCGCATATTCATTTCATCTGCCCGCAGCAGGTCGAGGAGGCGATCGCCTCCGGCATCACGACGATGATCGGCGGCGGCACCGGGCCGGCAACCGGCACCGCCGCGACGACCTGCACCCCCGGACCCTGGCATATCGGGCGCATGCTGCAGGCCGCCGAGGGGCTGCCGGTCAATCTCGCCTTCGCCGGCAAGGGCAACGCCTCGCGCCCGGCGGCGCTGGAGGAAATGATCCGGGCCGGCGCCGCCTGCCTGAAACTGCACGAGGATTGGGGCACGACGCCGGCCGCGATCGACTGCGCGCTGTCGGTGGCCGACCGGTTCGACGTGCAGCTGATGATCCATACCGACACGCTGAACGAATCCGGCTTTGTCGAGACGACGATCGCGGCGTTCAAGGACCGAACGATCCACGCCTTTCATACCGAGGGCGCCGGCGGCGGCCATGCGCCGGACATCATCAAGGTGGCCGGACTGCCGAACGTGCTGCCGAGTTCGACCAACCCGACGCGGCCCTACACGGTCAACACGATCGACGAACACCTCGACATGCTGATGGTGTGCCATCACCTCGACGACGCCATTCCCGAGGACCTCGCCTTCGCCGAAAGCCGCATCCGCAAGGAGACGATCGCCGCCGAGGACATCCTGCACGACCTTGGCGCGCTGTCGATGATGGCGTCGGACAGCCAGGCGATGGGCCGGGTCGGCGAGGTCGTGATCCGCACCTGGCAGACCGCGCACAAGATGAAGGCGCAGCGCGGCGCGCTGCCCGGCGACGGCGCGGCCGACAACAACCGGGTCAAGCGCTATATCGCGAAATACACGATCAACCCGGCCATCGCGCAGGGCATCGCGCATGAGGTCGGCTCGGTCGAGCCGGGCAAGCTCGCCGACCTGGTGCTGTGGTCGCCGGCTTTCTTCGGCGTGAAACCCGATCTCGTCATCAAGGGCGGGGCGATTGCCTGGGCCGCGATGGGCGACCCGAACGCGTCGATCCCGACGCCGCAGCCGGTGCATTACCGGCCGATGTTCGGCGCGTTCGGCGGCGCGCTGACCGCCGGCTGCGTCAGCTTCGTGTCGGCCGCCGCGCTGGAGGCGGGGATCGGCGAGACGCTGGGTCTCCGGCGGCCGCTGGTTGCCGTAAGGAACACGCGCGGCGGCATCGGCAAGCGGTCGATGATCCACAACGATGCGATGCCGCTCATCGAGGTCGATCCGGAGACCTACGAGGTGCGCGCCGACGGAGAGCTGCTGACCTGCGAGCCGGCTACCGTGCTGCCGATGGCGCAGCGATATTTCCTGTTCTGATGGAAAGCCGCTGCATTGCTGCGGCTGATGGCATTTCTGTCGCCGGCCTTCCCGACCGGCGCCTACGCCTATTCGCACGGGCTCGAATGGGCGGTCGCTGCCGGAGATGTCGCCGATCCAAAGACGCTGCTCGTCTGGCTTGACGACCTGTTGCGCCACGGCAGCGGCCGTAACGACGCGATCCTGCTGCGCCACGCCTATCGCGCCGCTGCCGAGCCGGGCCGGCTGGCGGAGATCGGCGAACTCGCGGCCGCTCTCGCGCCGTCGCGCGAACGCCGCGCCGAAACGCTCGATATCGGGCGGGCGTTTGTCGCCGCCGCCGCGGCGTGGTCGCGCCCGGACTTTTCCCGAAGACATCGCCTATCCGGTCGCGGTCGGCGCGCTGGCGGCGCGGCACGACATCCCGGAGGACGCCGCTGCGCTCGCCTACCTGCAGGCCTTCGCCGCGAACCTGATCTCGGCCGCGGTGCGCCTGATCCCGCTCGGGCAAAGCGCCGGACTTCGCGTCCTCGCCGCGATCGAGCCGGCGATCCTGGAGGTCGCGGCGACAACCCGAGACGCGGCGCTCGACGATATCGGCGGCTGCACCTGGCGCGCCGACCTCGGCGACGATGCGCCACGAAACGCAATACACGAGACTGTTCCGCTCATGAGCACGAATGCATCGCGCGGCCCGCTCAGGGTCGGGATCGGCGGCCCGGTCGGCAGCGGCAAGACCGCGTTGATGGACGTGCTATGCCGGCATTTTTCCCCGCGCTACCAGATCGCGGCGATCACCAACGACATCTACACGAAGGAAGACGCCGAATTCCTGACGCGCGCCGGGTCGCTGCCGGCCGAGCGCATTCTCGGGATCGAGACCGGCGGATGCCCGCATACCGCGATCCGCGAGGACGCCTCGATCAATCTTGCCGGCGTCGCCGAAATGCAGCACCGCTTTCCGGACCTCGACCTGATCCTGATCGAAAGCGGCGGCGATAATCTCGCCGCAACGTTCAGCCCCGAACTCGCCGATCTGACGATCTACGTCATCGACGTGTCGGCCGGCGACAAGATCCCGCGCAAGGGCGGCCCCGGCATCACCCGCAGCGACCTGCTGGTCATCAACAAAATCGATCTCGCGCCGCTGGTCGGCGCCGACCTCGGCGTCATGCGACGCGACGCAGCCCGAATGCGCGGTGAACGTCCGTTTGTCTTCGCGAATTTGCGCGCCGGGACCGGCGTTCGCGAAATCGCCGGTTTCCTCGAAAACAACGGCGGCCTGGACTCCGCATTGCGCTGAATTCGCGACGATCTTTGATTATGATCGGGAAACGCGTCACTCGGAGATCAGCCGATGTCCCGCAAGCTGCGTGCCGCCGTCGCCCAATTGGGGCCGATACACCGCGCCGACAGCCGCGAGGCGGTCGTCAAACGGCTCTGCGCGCTGTTGCGCGAGGCGCACGGCAATGGCGCGCGGTTTGTCGTTTTTCCGGAACTGGCGCTGACGACGTTTTTTCCGCGCTGGTGGATGACCGACCAGGAAGAAATCGACCGCTGGTTCGAGCGCGAGATGCCGAACGCGGCGACTCGGCCGCTGTTCGATCTCGCCAAGGAACTGGGCGTCGGCTTCTATCTCGGCTATGCCGAGCTGACCCAGGAGAAGGGCGAACCGCGCCACTACAACACGTCGATCCTGGTCGATCCGACGGGAAGAACCGTCGGGCGCTATCGCAAGATCCACCTGCCGGGACATTCCGAGCACCTGCCGCAGGCGCCGTTCCAGCACCTCGAAAAGCGCTATTTCGATGTCGGCAACGAGGGTTTCCGGGTCTGGCGCTTCATGGACGCCGTTGTCGGGCATGTGCATCTGCAACGACCGGCGCTGGCCCGAGACCTATCGGGTCATGGGGTTGCAGGGGGTCGAGATCGTCGCGCTCGGCTACAACACCCCGATCGAGAACATCCACCACCGCGAACCGGAGCATCTGCGCACGTTCCACCACCTGCTGTCATTGCAGGCCGGCGCCTACCAGAACGCGAGCTGGGTGCTGGCCGCGGCGAAATGCGGCGCCGAGGATGGGTTCGCGATGATCGGCGGCTCGGCGATCGTCGCGCCGACCGGCGAGATCGCGGCGCTGGCGCTGAGCGAGGACGACGAGGTGATCGCGACGACCTTGGACCTCGATCTCGGCGCCTATCTCCGCCGCACCGTGTTCAATTTCGAAAAGCACCGCCGGATCGAGCATTACGGCCTGATCACCAGCCGCACCGGCGCCCGGACCGAGGTGTAAACACCTGTATCCCCGCCGTCTCAGTTGCGGCCGGACAGCAGCCCGCGGGCGATGATCTGCGCCTGGATTTCGGCGGCGCCCTCGAAGATGTTGAGGATGCGCGCGTCGCACAGCACGCGGCTGATCTGGTATTCGAGCGCATAGCCGTTGCCGCCGTGGATCTGCAGCGCGTTGTCGGCATTGGCCCAGGCGACCCGCGCCGCGAGCAGCTTCGCCATGCCGGCCTCGATGTCGCAGCGCCGGCCGCTGTCCTTCTCGCGCGCCGCGAAATAGGTCAGCTGGCGCGCCAGCATCGTCTCGACGACCATCATCGCGAGCTTGTTCGAGACCCGCGGGAAGGCGGCGATCTGGCGCCCGAACTGGCGGCGTTCGAGCGCATAGGCGAGGCCCAATTCGAGCGCGTTCTGCGCGACCCCGACGGCGCGCGAAGCGGTCTGCACGCGGGCGCTCTCGAACGTCGCCATCAGCTGCTTGAACCCCTGCCCTTCCACCCCGCCGAGCAGAGCAGTCGGCCGGCACCTCGAACCCGTCGAACGCGATCTCGTATTCCTTCATGCCGCGATATCCGAGCACCGGGATCTCGGTGCCGCTCATGCCCGGCGGCCGGGAACGGGTCGGCATCGTCGCCGCGCGGCTTCGGCGCGAGAAACATGCTGAGGCCGCGATAGCCGCTATCGGGCGGGCCGGTGCGCGCCAGCAAGGTCATCAGATCGGCGCGCGCGGCGTGCGTGATCCAGGTCTTCGCGCCGGAAATACGGTAGACCCCGCCGTCGCGCACCGCGCGGGTCTGCACGTTGGCGAGGTCGGAGCCGGTATTCGGCTCGGTAAACACCGCCGTCGGCAACACCGCGCCGGAGGCGATGCCGGGCAGCCAGCGGGCCTTCTGCGCCTCGGTCCCGCCGCTGCGGATCAATTCGCCGGCGATTTCGGAGCGGGTGCCGAGCGAGCCGACGCCGATATAGGCGCGCGACAGCTCCTCCGAGACGACGCACATCGCGGTCTTTCCCATTCCGAGACCGCCATGCTCCTCGGGCAGCGTCATCCCGAACACGCCGATAGCGCCGCCAATTCGTCGATGATTTCGATCGGGATCAGCCGGTCGGCGCGGTGCCATTCATGCGCGAACGGAGCAATGGCGCGCTCGGCGAACCGGCGGACCTGATCGCGGATCATCTCGAGCGTCGGGTCGTCGAGCGCGATGCGCCCGAACGCCGCCGGCGATCCCTCCGCGATCAGCGCCGCCAGACGCGAGCGCGCCTCGCCGAGCCCGGCGACGAGAAGCGCCGCGTCGCCTTCGCGCAGCGGCGCGATCTCCGCCTCCGACAGGCCGAGATCGCAGGGGCGGACGATTTCGGATTGCGACATCGCGATGCCGCCGGCGAGCTGGGCCAGATACTCGCCGAACGCGATCCGCAGGATCAGCGCCTCGGCCTCGCCGAACTCGCCATCCCCGTCGAGACGCGACGCCCATTGCCGGATCTGGCGCAGCGCCTCGACATAGGTCGCCATCCAGGCAAACCCGTGCACCGCCATCTGCTCGCGGTCGATCAGCGCGCCGTCGAGCGCGCCGCCGGGCGCGACGCGTTCGCCGACATGCGCTCGGGCCTGGCGCAAGCACCGCTTCGGCGGCGTTCAGCGCCCGTTCCGTCGCGGCGAAAAGTTCATTCCGTTCCATCGGCCGCAGCCTCCGCCAACCGCGCACCGGCCGCAAGCGGGATCGAGAGCCCTGTCCGAATGAGCCCGTGCCTCGCCGGCTCTGATGGCTATCGCTCAGGCGCGTTCCGGTAATCCATGCAAGGGGGTATAGGTTCTCATCGAGCCGGCGTTTGAATTGGGGTTCGGCACGCTGCGAGGGAGACTGCGTCATCCGCACCGCCGCGATGTCGTCGCTGATCGCGTTGACGTTCTGGATATCGCTCGCCCGCTGGGGCGCGCCGACCCCGCACGCCGTTGCGCACGTCGCGAGCACAATCGCCAAGCCGTAGCGCAACAGGACCATAATTCTCTCCCGGTTAGACCGAGATCAAATAGGCCACCAGAAATAGAATAACAACGAGCACCAGCCCTACCGTCAGGACATAGCGGGTTACCGCCGGGCTTCTGGCCCTGGCTGGCTTCCTGCGGACTCTTGACGATGCGATCGTCCATGGCCTGCCCCTCGGTTGTGAGCATCCTTGCCCTCGCGAACGGCGCGAGGCGCAGGATCGATCCCAGCGCCGAAGGTGAGCCATCGAAACGCCGCGACCCCGCGCCTTGCCGCGGCGCGGCCGCGCTCCTATAGTGACGGCAGCCCGTCGCCGGCAGCGCAGGAAATGAGGGAGGCCATGGCCAGACTGAGCGTCAACCTCAACAAGGTCGCGCTGCTGCGCAACTCGCGGCACACCGGGGTGCCGGATGTGCTGCGCTTCGGGCGCATCGCGCACGATGCCGGGGCCGACGGGCTGACCGTGCATCCGCGTCCCGACGAGCGCCACATCCGCCGCAGCGACGTGCCGGCGCTGGCCGAGCTGATGCGGCCGTGGCGACCGGGGTGCGAGCTGAACATCGAGGGATATCCCGACGAGCGGCTGTTCGAGATCGTGCGCGAAGTCCGCCCGGAGCAATGCACGCTGGTGCCCGACCCGCCCGGCGCCTTCACCTCGGAGGAGGGATGGAAGCTCGACGGCAGCGACGACGCGATTGTCGAGAACGCCATCGCCGCGTTAAAGCCGCTCGGCTGCCGCATCATCCTGTTTGTCGATCCCGACCCGACCGTCGTCGCGCGCTTGGGCAACACCGGCGCCGACGGGATCGAAATCTATACCGGGACCTACGCCGCCGCGTTCCGCGCCGGCGACGGCGCAGCCGAGCTGCGCGCCTGCGCCGAGACCGCATCACGCGCCGCCGCGTTGGGGCTCGTCGTCAATGCCGGCCACGACCTCAATCTGAAAAACCTGCCGGGCCTCGTCGCGGCGCTGCCGAACCTGGCCGAGGCCTCGATCGGTCACGAGCTGACCGCCGACGCGCTGGAGATCGGTTTTTCCAACGCCGTCCGCGCCTACAAGGCGGCGCTCGCCCGGGGAAGCTAGTGGTCAAAATCCAGACGCTTGATACCAGGTGCGAAGGTCGGTGATGCCGCACATCGGCGATTTGAGTTCGTGACATTGGCGGTCGGTTGTGCGCCGAAAGCGGCCGTTGACGGCCGGGGTTTCGGAACGAAACCAGTCTCATAAAGCGACAGGGGCAAATCCTCTTTGATTGCCATGCGCCGCGGCGTGGCGAGTTGACCCTGCGTGCGTGCCGAGGCGGTGTCTGCTAGTTGCTTAGACGCATACGCTGCGCCCGATTTGCTGTTGCCGAAGCCGACTGAAGGAGCGATTCTGGCCATAAGGCCCCATCAAAGGGGCCGGAAGGAGCAGGATCATGGCTTCGAACTCTCTGGCAGGCGGGAGCGTATGCGCCCGTCGGTATCTCTGATATTTCGCGTCGCACTGTTCTCACCGGCACTGCCGCCGGCCTCGCCGCCGCCAGCATGCCGCGCATTGCCCGCACCGCTGTACCGCAGGGGCAGCTGACCTGGGCGTTGCATGTCTCGCTCGCGCCGAAATGGTTCGATCCGGCCGAGACGTTGGGGATCATCTCGCCGTTCATGGTGCTCTATGCGCTGCACGACGCGCTGGTGAAGCCAATGCCGGGCAAGCCGGAAGCGCCTTGCTTGGCCGAATCGTGGAGTGTCTCCGACGACGGTCTCACCTACGAATTCGTTCTCCGCGACGGCGTCAAATTCCACAATGGCGAGCCGGTGACGGCCGAGGACGTGAAATTCTCGTTCGAGCGCTATCGCGGCACCGCCGCTACGCAGTTGAAGGAAAGCGTGGCGTCGGTCGAGACGCCCGACGCGCGGCATGTCCGCTTCAGGCTGAAAAGACCGTGGCCCGATTTTCTGATGTTTTATTCGAGCGCCAGCGGCGCCGGCTGGATCGTGCCGAAGAAATACGTCGAGCAGGTCGGCGAGCAGGGTTTCTTGGATCACCCGATCGGCGCCGGCCCCTACAAATTCGTCTCGTTCGATCCCGGCATCGAACTGGTGCTTGAAGCCTTCGAGGGCTATTGGCGCAAAACGCCGAGCGTCAAGCGCATCGTGATGAAGTCGATCCCCGACGAATCAACTCGCCTGGCCGCCCTGAAAAATGGCGAGGTCGACATCATCTATTCGATCACCGGCGATTTGGCGCAGGATCTGCAAAAAACCCCCGGGCTCAGCCTGTGGCACCCGGTGGCGCAGGGGACGAACTGGATCTACTTCCCGGACCAATTCGACCCGAAATCACCGTGGCACGATTTGCGGGTGCGGCAAGCGGTCAATCTGGCGGTCGACCGCGATGGCATGAACAAGGCGCTGTACCTCGGGTACTGCAAAGTCACCGACAGCATCATCCCCTACGAATACGAATATTATTGGCAGCCGCCGGCCGCCGTGTACGATCCGCAGAAAGCCAAGAAGCTGTTGGCCGAGGCCGGCTATCCCAACGGCTTCGATGCGGGCCTCTTTTACGTCGGCGATGTCTATGCCAACCAGGCCCAGATCGCGCTCAACAACCTCCTCCAGATCGGCATCAGCGTGCAGTTGCGGCAGATGGAGCGCGTCGGCTTTCTCTCCGAGTATTCCGGGAAGAAAATGCACCACGCGATTCTGCGCGGAGGCAGCGGCGCCTTCGGCAACGCCGCCACCCGGCTCCAAGCCTTTGTCGTCAAAGGCGGTCCCTTTGTCTACGGCAGCTACCCGGACATCGACGAGCTCTATGCGAAACAGGCTGACGAACTCGACAAGCAGAAGCGCGCGGCGATCTTGGACAAGATGCAGCAGCTGACCTACGAAAAGGCGATCTACGCGCCGCTCGTTCAGCTCGCCTTTCTGTGCGGGGTCGGGCCGCGGGTCGGCCAGTCGGGGTTCGGCCTGCTGCCCGGCTATCCCTATACTGCGCCGTTTGAAGACATCACGATCAAGGGCACGTAGCGACCGCCATCGCCGCCGGACTCTCAGCCGTTTGAGGACAGGCCGGCGACGCCGCGCCCGGAGAGCCGATCGCGTCTTATGCAAAGTAGCCGACCATTGCGGCTACATTTTCACGTTGACCGAGGCTTGATTCCCGGCGACGGACAAATGACGGCAATGGGGCATGAAGAGCCGCTCCCGGCGGGCAGGCAGGGGATCCGCTATGGGGCGGACTCCAGCCTTACCGCCGGCTACCAAGCGTCAGGTTTTCACCACTAGCCGCTGCGAGCCTCCGCCGAGCGGGTTGGGCTGAGGCCGCGCGGGAACGCGAAGACGAGCACCAGCGTGCCCGCCGCAATCAGCGCCGCGACGAGAAACGCCTGCTGCGCCGCAGCCGCGATCGCGTCGGCGAGGCGCGCGATCTGCTCCGGGTCAAGGCTCTCGCGCGCCTCAGGCAGCAGCAGCCGATTGACCGAGTTGCCGACCCCCGGCAGCTGCCGATGCACGCCGAAATTGACGATCGCGCCGAACAGCGCCGCCCCGACCGACATGCCGATCATCCGCATGAACATCTGCGATCCCGTAGCGACGCCGCGCTCGCGCCACGCCACCGTGCCCTGGATCGCGACGATGAACGTCGTGTTGCAGAACCCCATGCCGTTGCCGATCAGCAGCGACCCTACCACCGGCCACGCCACCGCCCGACCCCGCGTCGAGCGTCAGCAGCACCGCGCTGCCGGCGATCAGCGAAGCGCCGCCGATCGCGAATGTCAGCCGGTAGGACGTGCGAACCATCAGCCTGCCGGCGACGATCGACGCGATCATCCAGCTGACCGACGCCGCGCCGACGACAAAGCCGCTGACCCCGGCGCTGTAGCCCATCGCGCCCTGCACATAGGTCGGCAGCAAAGCGCTGACCGCCATATAGGCCGCCGACGCGCCGAAACCGCCGAGATTGCACAGGGCCAAGACGCGCTGGCGCCACAGGCGGATCGGCAGCATCGGCTCGGGGACCCGCTGCTCGTGCAGCACCAGCCAGATCAGCGCCCCGGCGCCCACCGCCACGAGCGCCGCAATCGCCGCGCGGCTGAGGGTCAGCGCTTGCACCAGAGCCAGCATCAGCGCGCCGATGCCGACGATCAGCAGCGCGCCGCCGAGATAGTCGATGCGGTGCTCGCGCCGCTCGACCCGCTCGCCGAGAAACAGCGCGAACATCGCGACGCTGACGAATCCGATCGGCAGGTTCACCCAGAACACGACCGACCAATGCACGGTCTCGACAAGGAAGGCGCTGGCCGCCGGCCCGACAACGGCGGCAAAGCCCCACACGGCCGACATCGCCCCCTGGATGCGGGCGCGCTCGGCGGGCGTATAGACGTCGCCGATGATCGTCACCGCGATCGGCTGGATCGCGCCGGCGCCGATGCCCTGGATCGCGCGAAAGACGATCAGCAGCTCCATCGACCGGGCAAACCCGCACAGCGTCGTGCCGATGAGAAAGATCGCCGTCCCGGTAAAGAACACCCGCCTGCGGCCGTATATGTCGGCCAGCCGCCCGTACAGCGGGATCGTCACCGCCATCGTCAGGAACGGCACCGCGAACACCCAGCTGAACAGGTGAAACCCGCCGAGATGGCCGATGATCGTCGGCAGCGCGGTCGCGACGATCGAGCTTTCGACGGCCGGCATGAAGATCGCCATCAGCGCCGCCGTCGAGCACCAGGCCGCGGCGCGGCACGGCGACGGCCGGACGCGCTTCCTCCGCCACCGTCTGGTCCAACCCGGCCGCTCCCGTCGTCGGAAATCGGCGGCAGATTAGGGTGAAGGATCGCGACCAACAATCGAGGATTGCCGAAAAAAGCCGCAGCTCTGCCGATGCGGTTGTGCATTCGGGCTGTCTTGCGAGATTGCGCCTGGCGCGCCCGGCGGGTAGACAACAGCAAACAGGAGAAACGCCGATGCCCGATGGAATGAACCCAGACCCCTGCCCGCCATCGCCAGGGATGGCTCGGCCGCGATCTCGACCGCAACGCGCTCTACTGGGATTTCACGCCCTCCCATCTCGCCGCGATCGACGAGCTGATGGCGCGGGTCGAGCAGCGGGGCCTGCCGTTTCACGAGATCCGGCGCGAGCATTTCTCGCACCCGGCGCTCGACGGCGATCTCGCCGCCGTGCTCGAACGCATCAAGACCGGGCCGGGCCTCCTGATCATGCGCGGCTTTCCGGTCGACAAATACGACGCCGAGCGGATGCAGGCCGTCTATTGGGGCATCGGCACGCATTTCGGCATCGGCTGCTCGCAGAGCGCCGACGGCGACTATCTCGGCCATGTCACCAATGTCGCGAAGGCGTCGCGCGGCTATACGACCGACCGCGAATTGCACCTGCACACCGACTCGGCCGAGATCGTCGGGCTGTTGTGCATTCGCGACGCCAAGGAGGGCGGGCTCAGCATCTATTCCAGTTCGCTGAAGGTGCACGAGATCATCGCGCGCGAGCACCCGGAATACCTGCCGGTGCTGGAACGCGGTTTCCGCTGCGACCGGCGCGGCGAGGAAGCGCCCGAGGACGAGCCGGTAACGCCGTACCGCGTGCCGGTCTTCTCGACTCGCGACGGCGTCCTAAGCTGCCGCTTCGTGCGCGGCGTCATCGACAAGGGCGCCGAGCGGCTCGGCGAGCCCTTGTCGCCGCTCGAACAGGAGGCGCTGGCCTGCTTCGAGGAAGTCGCGACGCGCGATGATGTCCGGTTCGAGGTGATGCTGCGGCCGGGCGAGGCCTCGTTCATCAACAATTACGAGATCCTGCACGCGCGCACCGGCTTCGTCGATCGGGACGACCCGGCGAAGAAGCGGCTGCTGTACCGTCTCTGGCTCGAAGGCCAGCCGCCGCGGCCGATGGTGCCGGAGGTGCAGCTCTACCGGAACCGCTCCGGCCGCATGGGCGTCGATCCGCAGCCCGGCCGCGGCCCGCGCTAGACCGAGCGCTTCGGACCGCGGGCGTCCCGGATGCGGCCAGAGGCCGTGCGGTCCCCAACGCAGTCGACCAGTGGTGACCGAACTCGTCTCCGCGAGCCGAGGACGCGATCCGGCGCGCGGCGAGCCTGTTGCGCGCCGGCGCCCTCGTCGCCTTTCCGACCGAGACCGTCTACGGCCTCGGCGGCGACGCGACGAGCGACCGCGCCGTGGCGGCGATCTTCGCCGCGAAAGGCCGGCCGCGCTTTAACCCGCTGATCGTGCATGTCCCGGGGCTCGCAGAGGCAGAGACGCTGGCCGTCTTCGATGATCGGGCGCGCCTGCTGGCCGCCCGGTTCTGGCCCGGGCCGCTGACGCTGGTTCTGCCGCGACGCCCCGCCGGCGGGGTGTCGCTGCTGGCGAGCGCCGGGCTCGATACCATGGCGGTGCGCGCGCCGGCGCACCCGGTCGCGCAAAAGCTGTTGCGCGCCGCCGGGCGGCCGATCGCGGCGCCGTCGGCCAACCGCTCCGGCCGGGTCAGCCCGACAACGTGCGGCGCATGTCTCGCCGAATTCGCGCCGCCGACCAACTGCCCTCAGCCCCCCAACGCTGATGCGACGGCTCCCCCCCTCTCCCGCAATGAGGGAGCGGATGAGGTCCCGCCCCCGCGATGATCCTCGATGGCGGTCCCTGTCCGATCGGCATCGAGTCCACGGTGCTCGACCTGACCGGCCCGATGCCGGTGCTGCTGCGCCCGGGCGGCGTCACCCTCGAAGAGATTGCCGAGGTCGTGGGCACAGTCGAAGCGGCGCCCGCCGGCGCCGGCGCGCCGCGCTCGCCGGGCCGCCTTGCCGAGCCATTACGCGCCCGAATTGCCGGTCCGCCTTGATGCGACGAGCCGCGCGCCCGGGAGAGGCGTTGCTCGCCTTCGGACCGAACCGCCGCGCGGGCTTCGCCGAAGTGCTGTTTCTGTCGCGCGTCGGCGACCTCGCGGAGGCGGCGGCGAATCTGTTCGCGATGCTGCGCCGTCTCGACCGGCCGGAATTTTCCGGCGATCGCCGTCATGCCGATCCCGGAACGGGGCCTCGGCCGGGCGATCAACGACCGGCTGCGCCGCGCCGCCGCGCCGCGCTCGTCAGCAGTCAACCCCTAGCGCGGCAGCTTCGCCAGCTCGGCGGCGCAGCCGAGGAAGGCCGGCAGCCGGTGTGTGATGACGTAAGTCGGGATCGCCGCAAGATAGGGGCGCATGCCC
>CAVWDC010000003.1:0-548276 GCA_963753665.1 uncultured Alphaproteobacteria bacterium | reverse complement strand
AGACGGCGCGAGCAGCTTCCTGGATCTGCGCCGGCGTCACCGCGGCGATGCGGTCGGGCCACGCCGCGACATCGTCGAGCGTTTGCCCGGTGACAAGCGCCGCGCCGACAATGTTCGCCGGACCGTCGAGGCTGTCGTGTGCGTATATCGCCGCCGCCTGCAAGCGCTGCTGCGCCCGCCGGACCTCGTCGGCATCGACGCCCTCCGTGACGACCTTGCGGAGCTGCGCGTCGACCGCCGCTTCGAGATCGGCCACGCTGACACCCGGTTTGGGTACCGCGTTCACCGAAAATGTCGCCAGCCCGAGCGCGTTCGGCGCGTAGCCGGCCCCGGCGCCGAGTGCGATCGCGTCCTTGAGGACAAGCGCCTGATAAAGCCGCGAACCGGCGCCGCCGCCGAGGATCTCGGCCAGGACCTGCAACGCGTAGGCGTGCCGCGTGTCGCCGGCATGATAGCTCGGCGCCAGATACAGCCGCCGCCAGCTCGGCTGCGCGACGCGCGCATTCCTCATCTCGAGCCGCGCGGCGGCGCGATGCGGCGGCTCGTCGAGGCGGACCCGCGCGGGAACCGGCCGGGGCGGGAGCGGCCCGAAATATTTTTCGGCCAGCCGCCGTACTTCGGTCCGTATCGACATCGCCGGTGACGACGAGGATGGCGTTGTTCGGCGCGTACCAATCCCGATAAAACGCCAGCGCGTCGTCGGTGCCGAGCCGCCGGATCTCCGATTCCCAGCCGATCGTCGGAACGCGGTAGGAGCCGTTCAGGAACAGCGTCGCCGTCAGCTGCTCCCGCAGCAGCGCGCCCGGTTCGTTATCGACCCGCGTGCGGCGCTCTTCGAGCACGACATCGCGCTCCGGCAACACCACCGAATCCGCGAGGACAAGGCCGGTCATGCGGTCGGATTCGAGCCGCATCAGCAGTTCGAGCTGATCGCTCGCGACGGTCTGATGATAGCCGGTGTAGTCCGCCGACGTGAAAGCGTTGTCGCGCCCGCCGGCCTGCGCGATCGAGCTGCGAAAACTCGCCCGGCGCGGTCGTTTTTGTCCCCTTGAACATCAGATGTTCAAGAAAATGGGCGAGGCCCGATTTTCCGCGCGGGTCGTCGGCGGCGCCGATCCTGTACCACACGGTCTGCGTCACCGCCGGAACCCGATGGTTCGGCAGCACGACCACCTGCATGCCGTTGCCGAGCGTAAAGCTCTCGACCTCGAATTTCTGCGCCGCGGCCGGCCTCGCACCGGTCGCGAGCGCGAGCAGCAACATCAGGCCGAGCACGCCGCGACGTGACGCGGCCGAATCGGAACCTCACGAGAAGCGATCCGGGAAAGGTGCTCGAAATCGCGCTTGATGCGCATGCCGGTCAATATACCCCCTTGAGCGGCGTGGTTTCGCGGCTGGCGGCCGTTTCACCCGCCGCGCTGTCGCTCGAACTCAGCAGCCGGCTCGCCATGCTGTTATCCTGCACCTGCTGGTTCGGGTCGAGCTGCGAGCCGGGCGCTGGCGACAGCCCATCCGACGATGCCCGCAGGGCGAAGGTGGCCTGTTTGCCCGGCTCGCCTGGACCGGCCGAATCGATGACCCGGCGCGCCCGGTCGGCCGCCGTCACTTCGTTCGGCCGCGCCGCGCCCGGCTGCGGCGGCCGCAGGTTGAAGTCGGGCGGGATCAGCAGCGGCGCGCGTGATTCGACCGCGAACTCGTCCGGCCCGCCCCGATCCATGCCGAGCGCCATGCGCACATCGCTGCAGCCCGGCAGCGCGAGAAGCGACAGACAGGCGCCGACCAGCGCGGCGGTGCGCGCCTGCCCGCCGACGGCGCGATCGTGCTTAATCATCGCGAGACATCTTCCCCTTGGATCACCTGCGGCGCCTCGCGCCGCGCCAACATGCCGTCCAGCAAAATCGCCGCCACCCCAAGACAAATCGCGGCGTCGGCAAGGTTGAATGCCGGCCAGCCCCAAGACCCGGCATGAAAATAGAGAAAATCGATGACCCCGTCAAAGCGCAGCCGGTCGATGACATTGCCGATCGCGCCGCCGATCACGAGCCCGAGGGCGACGGCCATCAGATTGCCGCGCACCCGGCTCAACCAGAACAGCAGCACGCACAATGATCGCCGCGCCGGCAACCGCGAACACCATCGAACCGAGATCCGAGCGGTTGAACAGACCGAAGCTGATGCCGGTATTGCAGGTCAGCACCAGATCAAAAAACCGCGTCACCGGAAGGTAATGCGGCGCGCAGCCGGTCTCGCCGAAAAACTGCAGCACCGCGGCTTTGCTGAGCTGATCCAGCAGGGCGACGCCAGCCGCCACCGCGAGGCCGCGTCCAATCACCATCAATGATGTCTCTCGCGAAATGGCTCGGCTTCCGACACCCGCGTCGCGATCGCCCTCGCAAACCGGACCATCGCGGCTCGCGCCGGATACCAACCGTCGCCCAAACTGCCATCGATTTCAAGATGCCCGCCGCCTCCGAAGGTCGCCGAGCGGCGTTGTGCTGCATCGACCCGCGATCCGAAATGATCGAGGACCGCGCGCGCACTATTTCGGATCGTAGCGCTCGAAGACTCCCGTCAGATAAATCCGCGTCGCCAGATAGCCGAACAGAAACCCCGCGACGGTGCCGTAGGTCAGGACCGTCAAGGCCACGACCTTCCCGTCGGTGCCGGGGCCCAAGCTCGTCGCCCAGCGTGCTCCCGACGCGACCGGCCCATTCGCCGATATTGAAAAGCTGCGTCAAGCCGATCGCGAGCAGTCCTTTGGTCAGGGCGTCCGAAATGTTTTCCAGGTTGGTGTTGCGCCGCAGCCCCGAGCCGCGCGACGCTTCCCGTTGTCGTCGCGGCCACCCCGGATGCCGCACGGGTCTCATCCGAGTGCTCGTCCGCGCCGGGCTGGTCGACTTGGCGGCTGTCCCTCTGCGCCGCCTCGACGATGCGTGTCGAGCTTTCCCCGTCGGCATTCGATTGCGGGACCCCGAACAGGAAACCGACCAGCCCTCCGACGAAGCTCGCGGCGCCCGAACACAGCATCGCTATGCTATACACGCCATATTCGGTGTAAGTTCTGCCCTCCGGCGCCGCCACGCCGTTCATCGTGGCCGCCCATAAACCCACGAGAATATTTTCGACGACCAAGACAAACAGAAAGAAGACGACCACCCAGACCAGATCGTAGTAAATTCCGCGGGTGGCTTCGCCAGGAGCGGATGTGACGCGGCGGGAAATCGAATCGACCGGTAATCGGAACAAGCTCATCGGCGATCTCCACTTCGAGATCCGCGGCTGCGGTCCCCCGATTCTGCTGATCCATGGCTTTGGGGCCAGCAGCTTCACCTGGTCGAAAATCATACCATCACTGGCTGCGGATCATACGGTTATCTCATTAGACCTGAGGGGATTCGGCCGGTCGAAAAAGCCGCGAGACGGCAATTATACCTTGGAAAGCCAAGCGGCTGCCGTCCTCGATGTGATCGACACGCTCGACCTCGACGATGTGACGCTGATCGGCCATTCGATGGGCGGCGGCGTCGCGCTGCTCGTGGCGATGCGGCTGGAACAGCGGCAGCCCGAGCCGGCTTGAACTCTCTGATCCTGATCGACAGCATCGCTTGTCCGCAGCCGCTGCCGCTGTTCCTGAAAATCCTTCGGCTTCCCGTCATAGGGCCGTTGGTGGTCAGGTTGATACCCGCGACATGGCAGGTACGGTTTGTTTTGAGACAGGTATATTTCGATCCGGGAAAAATCGAGAGGGCGTTTGTCGAGACCTATGCGGCGCCGCTGCGCTGTCGCGGCGGACGTGCAGCGCTGGTCGCGACGGCCCGCGCAATGATTCCGCCGGACAGCGATACGCTGATCGCCCGCTATAAACAAATCCGTGTTCCGGTCTTTCTGTTATGGGGAAGCCGCGATCGTATCGTGCCGGTTTCGTTGGCGCCTCGCCTGGCGGCAGCCATTTCGGCCAAGGCTTCCGAAGTGATCGCTGAATGCGGTCATGCCCCCCATGAAGAGATGCCGGACGCAACCTTGTTCTTCCTCAAGAAATTTCTGGACACCGCACGCATGCGATACGCAAGCCGCCGCTCTCGGAAGTGCCGCCCGACCTCCTTCCCCGAGGACAGCCGCTCGGAAGCTCGTCCCGGCTAGAAGGCCGCTCTGGCTCGGCGCAGGTTCAGCCGGCCAAGGCGGCTGGGATCGCGCCGCGGTCGAGCACATCGGCGCAGCGCCGGCACAGATCGTCGTGTCCCGGAACGTGGCCCACTTCCGGCAATACCCGCCAGCAGCGCTCGCAGCGCGTGCCGTCGGCAAGCCTGACGACGACGCCGATCCCGGGCGCATCGGGCAAGCGTAAAGGCCTCGTCGGGCGGGGTTCCGGCGCGCGCCGTTGCCGGCCGAGGTGATGCAAAGCTCGGCGAGATCGACGCCGCGCAGCAGCGGCAGCAGCCGTTCCGGCACATACATCTCGACCGCCGCCTGCAGGCTCGACCCGATGCGCTTCGCGGCGCGCTCGACTTCGAGAGCGCCGGTCACGACCCGCCGCAGACTCGCGCAGCTCGGCCCAGCGCGCGCCGAGCGCCGGGTCGTGCCACGCGTCCGGCACCTCGGGAAACAATTCGAGATGGATGCTGCGCTCGGGCGCGTCGCCGTGCCGCGCGAGCCAGGCTTCCTCGGCCGTAAAGCACAGAACCGGCGCGAGCCAGCGCACCAGGCAATCGAAGGTCCGGTCCATCACGGTCCGCGTCGCGCGCCGCGCCGGATCGTCCGCCGCGTCGCAATAGAGCCGGTCCTTGCGGATGTCGAAATAGAACGCCGACAAATCCACGGCGCAGAAATTATGCAGCGCGGTGAACATGCCGTGGAAGTCGTAATCGGCGATCGCGTGGCGCACGGTCGCGTCCAGCTCGGCGAGGCGGTGCAGCACCCAGCGCTCCAGTTCCGGCATTTCCGCGGCGGGCACCGTCTCGTCCGCGCGAGAAGCCGGCCAGCGCGCCCAGCAGATAGCGCAGCGTGTTGCGCAGCCGGCGATAGGCGTCGCCCATATGCTTCAGGATCTCGGGGCCGATCCGCAGATCCTCGGCATAGTCGGAGGCGACGACCCACAGCCGCAGGATGTCGGCGCCGCTCTGCTTCATGACGTCGTCAGGCGCGATCACGTTGCCGAGCGATTTCGACATCTTGCGCCCGTCCTCGTCGAGCACGAAGCCGTGCGTCAGCACCGCCTCGTACGGGCGCGCGCCCGCGCGTGCCGCAGGATTCCAGCAGCGAGGAATGAAACCAGCCGCGATGCTGGTCGGAGCCTTCGAGATAGAGCGAGGCCGGCCATTTCAGCTCCGGCCGCTGTTCGAGGACGAAGGCGTGCGTCGAGCCGGAATCGAACCACACCTCGATGATGTCGGTGACCTTTTCCCACTCGGCCGCGTCGTATTGATTGCCGAGAAAAACCTGCGGGTCGGTCGTGTACCAGGCGTCGGCGCCCTCGCGCTCGACGGCCTGCGCGACCCGCTCGACGACCGCGCCGTCGCGCAGCGGCTCGCCGGTCTTGCGGTTGGTGAAGACCGGGATCGGCACGCCCCAGGCGCGCTGCCGCGACACGCACCAGTCCGGCCGGCTCTCGATCATCGCCGCGATGCGGTTCCTGCCCTGCGGCGGGATCCAGCGGGTCTCGTCGATCGCGGCGAGCGCCTTCTGCCGCAGATCGTTGGCCGCCATGCTGATGAACCATTGCGGCGTGTTGCGGAAGATCAGCGGCGCCTTCGAGCGCCACGAATGCGGGTAGGAATGCACCAGCGTGCCGCGCGCCAACAGCCCGCCGGCGCTCTCGATCGCCTCGATCACGACTTTGTCGGCGTCGCCCGGCTTGCCGTCCGGGCGATAGACCGCATGGCCGGCGAACAGCGGCACGTGCGGCAGATACACGCCGTCCGGCCCGACCGTATCGGGCACCGGCAACCCGTTCGCCTGGCCCAGCTCCCAGTCGTCGGCGCCGTGCCCCGGCGCGATATGGACGAGGCCGGTGCCGGTATCGGAGGTGACGAAATCGGCGGCGAGCAGCGGCACGTCGAAATCGTAGCCCTGCCCGTGCAGCGGATGGCGCGCGACGGTGCCGGCCAGCGCCGTGCCGGGGAACACGTGCCTCGACCGCATGCGCTGCGATCGCCGGCCTGCGCCGCAACCTCCTCGATCAGCGGCACGGCGACGAGCAGATCTCGCGTTCGCCCGCCGCGTCGCGCTGCGCGGCTGTTCTCGCCGACCGCCTCGACCCGCAATGACGGCGTATTCGAGATCGGCGCTGTAGGCGATCGCGCGGTTGCCGGGCAGGGTCCACGGCGTCGTCGTCCAGATCACCGCCGCCGCGCCGGCAAGCTCCGGCAGGCTCGGGCTGTCGACGATCGGAAACCGCACCCAGACCGTGTTCGAGCGGTGGTCGTGATACTCGACCTCGGCCTCGGCCAGCGCGGTCTGCTCGACGACCGACCACAGGACCGGCTTCGCGCCCTTGTAAAGCCCGCCATTGACCAGAAATTTGCCGATCTCGCGCACGATTTGCGCCTCGGCGTCGAAGCTCATCGTCAGATACGGGTGGTCCCAGTCGCCGATGACGCCGAGCCGCTGGAACTGCTCCTTCTGGATCTCGACCCAGCGCGCCGCGAAATCGCGGCATTCCTGGCGGAACTGCGCCAGCGGCACGCTGTCCTTCGACTGCTTCTTGGCGCGGTATTTCTCCTCGACGATCCACTCGATCGGCAGGCCGTGGCAGTCCCAGCCCGGCACATAGGGCGCGTCCTTGCCGGACATCTGCTGCGCCCGGTTGATGACGTCCTTCAGGATCTTGTTCAGCGCGTGCCCGAGATGGAGGTCGCCGTTGGCATAAGGCGGCCCGTCATGCAGCACGAATTTTTCCCGGCCGCGCGATGCCTCGCGCAGTTTTTCGTAAAGGCCCATATCGCGCCAGCGCGCGACCAGCTTCGGTTCGAGCGTCGGCAGCCCGCCGCGCATCGGGAAGTCGGTTTTCGGCAGAAAAACGGTCGGACGGTAATCCGTCGGCATGGCCAGCTCGTTGGATGAGTGCGAGAGAAAAGCGGAGACGCCCCGATCCTCAGCCGAGGATCGGGTCGCTAATTCGCGCGATAAACGGCTGGCCGATCAGCATGCGGGAGATATAGCAGGGCGTCGGCGATTATTTCGAGGGGCTGGTCTCGTCGCGCCGACCCGCCGCTCGACCTCGCTGCCGTAGCGAATCGCTAATCCGGGATCACCGCGATCGCGCTGATCTCGATCAGCGCGTCCGGCGAGGTCATCTTGGTCACCTCGACCATCGTCGAGGCGGGCAGCGGCTCCTTGAAATATTCGCGGCGCACCCGGTGGATCCCCTCGAACTGCTCCATGTTGCGGATATAGACATCGACCCGGCAGATATCGTCCATCGTGCCGCCGGCCGCCTCGACCGCGGCTTTCAGGTTTTCGCAGACCTGCCGCGTCTGGATTTCGATGTCGCCGACCCCGGCAATCGTGCCGTCGAGCGGGCGCGCGGTCATGCCGGAGATGAAGACGAGCCGGCCCCTCGCCTCGATCATCGTCGCGTGCGAGAACACCCCGCTCGGCTGGCGCAGTCTGTCGGACCGGATCTGCTGCTTCGGCATGATTTTCTCCCCTCTGTCGTCCGGCCCTTCCTGCCATTGCGGTCCCCCTGCGGCAAGCGTTTCACGCGCCGGAACCGGCATCGGGCGGGCGCCGTTGTGCGGCGGAACGATCGGGAGTCGAGCGATGGAAGAACAAGAGAAACGCGAATACACCCCGGAAGACCTGCTGGAATACAAGCCCGGCGATGTCGTGCCGAAATCCGGGGTCTACCGCTTTGTCCACGACCCGGACCTTCGCCCACTGCCGATCCGGAGGAGATCAACGCGGTCAAGGGCGAGATTGTTTCCGACCTGCCGGCATTGCGGCGAGGGGCGCGCGAAGATCGTCGACAACGCCTTCAATGTGGCGGGAATCGAGCAGTTCCAGGTCTGATTACCGTAATACCCGGCCCTCCGGTAGGATGCGCCCGTCGTGGCGGGCAGCGGAGGGCGGAAGATGGTCGGATTTCCCAAGCGGCGGATCGGCCGCACCGGGGCTCATGGTCACCGAACTGGGCCTCGGCTGCGCGACATTGGGCGGCAGCCGGATCGAGGTGGGGCCGCACACGGCCGAGGCGATCGTGTCGGCGGCCTGGGATGCCGGGGTGCGCTATGTCGATACCGCGCCGTTCTATGGCGTCGGCCAGGCCGAGCGCGCGGTCGGCGATGCGCTGCGCGAGCGGCCGCGCGACGAGTGGGTGCTCTCGACCAAGGTCGGCCGCCTGCTGCGCCCGAACCCGACCGGCGTGCATCCCGACGGCCGCCGCCATCCGCTGCCGTTCGACCCGGTCTACGACTATTCGTATGACGGGATCATGCGCTCCTTCGAGGACAGTCTGCAGCGGCTCGGGCTGGCGCGGATCGACATCCTCTATGTGCACGACATCGGCGCTTACCAGCACGGCAAGGAGGCGCATCCGGCGCTGATGCGGACCTTGCGCGAGAGCGGCTATCGCGCGCTCGAAGAATTGCGCGGCGGCGGCGCGGTGCGCGCGATCGGGATCGGCGTCAACGAGCGCGAGGTCTTGCTCGAAGCGATGGAATGGGGCCAGTGGGACGCGTTTCTGCTGGCCGGGCGCTATACGCTTGCTGGAGCAGGCGCCGCTCGACGATCTGCTGCCTCGCTGCGTCGCCGCCGGGACCTCGATCGTGGTCGGCGGGCCGCTCAATTCCGGCATCCTCGCCGGGCGCGAGACCTGGAACTACAACCCGGCGCCGCCCGAAATCGTCGCCAAGGTCAAGGCGATCGCCGCGATCTGCGACGCGCACAACGTGCCGCTGCCGGCCGCCGCGCTGCAATTTCCGCTGGCCCATCCGGCGGTCGCCGCGATCATCCCGGGGCCGCGCGACGCCGACGAGTTCCGCGCCAATCTCGACCTGCTGCGCCACCCGATCCCGGCGGCGCTGTGGGACGATCTGCGCCGGGCCGGGCTGCTCCACCCCGAGGCGCCGGTGCCCGCATAATCGCGGCGGGAACCTAGCCGCCGCTGCGGCCCGCAGCCGATCGAGGCCCTGCGCCAGATCGGCGATCAGGTCCCGCGGGTCTTCGAGGCCGATATGGATGCGCACGAGCGGCCCCTCGGCCTCCCAGCGTGTCGCGGTGCGGCTGCGCTCGGGGAAAGACGGCTGGATCAGGCTTTCATAGCCGCCCCAGCTCGCGCCGATGCCGAACAGATCGAGCGAGTCGACAAAGGCGGCGACGGCTTCCTTCGGCACCGAATTCAGCACGACCCCGAACAGCCCGCTGGCGCCGAGAAAATCGCGTTTCCACAACGCGTGTCCCGGGTCCTCGGGCAACGCCGGGTAGAGCACGCGCGACACTTCCGGCCGGGTCTGCAGCCAGCGCGCGACTTCGAGCGCGTTCTTCTGGTGGCGTTCCAGCCGCACGCTCAGCGTGCGCATGCCGCGCAGCGCGAAAAAGATGTCGTCGGGTCCGGCGCAATGGCCGAGATCGCCGATCATCGAGCTGCACCGGCATCCAGCTTTCCTCGTTGGTCACGACGGCGCCGAGCATGATGTCGGAATGGCCGCCGATATATTTTGTCGCGGCGTGGATCGAGACATCGACGCCGTGCTCGAACGCGCGGAACAGACACCCCGTCGCCCAGGTATTGTCCATCAGGACGCGCGCGCCGTAGCGGTGCGCGACCGCGGCGATCGCCGGAATGTCCTGCACCTCGAAGGTCAGCGACCCGGGCGACTCGACATAGACGACCTTGGTGTTGGGCCGCATCAGCCGCTCGATGCCGTCGCCGATCAGCGGGTCGTAATAGGTCGTCTCGACGCCGCAACGGGTCAGCACCTGATTGCAGAACCGGCGCGCCGGGCCGTACACCGAATCGACCATCAGCACGTGGTCGCCGGCGCTGACGCAGGCCTGCAGCGGCGCTGTGACCGCCGCCAACCCCGACGAGACGATCGCGGCGCGGTAGCCGCCCTCGATCTTCGCGAGCAGTTCTTCCAGCGCGAAGGTCGTCGGCGTGCCCGTGAGGCCGTATCGCACGACCCCGAACTGCGCCTTCGGGTCGGGCCGGCTCTCCCACTCGGCGACATTCTTCGAGAGGATCGTCGAGGCGTGATAGACGGGCGGGTTGATCGCGCCGTGCTGCGCCTCGGGATTGCGCCCGAGATGCGTCAAGAGCGTGTCCGGGCGATAGTTGCGCGGCCGGTCGTCGTTTCTCATGTCGCCTCGATTCTCCCGCATCGAGCGACCAGCGCCCGACCGCCGGCATTATCGCCGCCGCCGCGCTGCTGCGCCAGCGGGTCAAATTTCCCTGGTGTCGCGG
Source organism: uncultured Alphaproteobacteria bacterium (assembly GCA_963753665.1). Lineage (GTDB taxonomy): Bacteria > Pseudomonadota > Alphaproteobacteria > ATCC43930 > CGMCC-115725 > DATARH01. The sequence goes on along the minus strand of CAVWDC010000003.1, from coordinate 537,877 downwards.
AAAATCTCGAGACACCGGACCGTAGGGCGGCGGAATCCGGAAGATTCAGCCGATTTTGCGCGAAACTTCCGTGCGCGGAACACGGAAATTACCGCTCCCGATTAGGGAACCGGCGCGGGCGGATCAGGGATTTTTCCGCGGTTCTGTCTCAACGGGACCGGCAACGGCTCCACCGGCCGATTTGGGTGCAGCATACCGAACGAATGTGGCGGTTTTATCGTCGGCGCGTTGCGTGTCCGCAATGCGTGCCGAGAGATCAGATTTCTTCAACGACTGCCTGAGCGAGCTTGCCCTGTTGACGAGTTCGCGCAGCGCCGGCTCGCTCGCCGTGCCGAATCGGGAGAGCACCTCGTCATAGGCGGCGATCGCCTCCTCGCCGCGGTCGAGCGCGCCGAGCCTCACCCCCTTGTTGACGAGCGCCCTGGCAACCCATTCGCGCAGCATCGGCTCGCTCGCCGTGCTAAAACGAGAGAGCAGCTCGTGATAGACGGCCATTTCTTCCTCGCTCCGATCGAGCGCCCCGAGCGTCGCCCCCTTGTTGACGAGCGCCATGGCGACCCGTTCACGAAGCGCCGGCTCGCTCGCCGTGCCAAAGCGGGAGAGCACCTCGTCATAGGCGGCGATCGCCTCCTCGCCGCGGTCGAGCGCGCCGAATCTCACCCCTTTGTTGAAAAGCGCCCCGGCCACCAGGTCGCGGAGCGCCGGCTCGCTCGCCGTACCAAAGCCGGACACCACCTCGTCGTAAAAGGCGATCTCCTCGTCATATTGACTGAGCGCCCCGAGCCTGACCCCCTTGTTGAAGAGCGCCTTGGCGATTTGTTCGCAGAGAGCCGGCTCGTTCGCCGTCCCAAAGCGGGCGACCACCTCGTCATAGACCGCGATCGCCTCCTCGCCGCGGTCGAGCGCCGCGAGTCTTGCACCCTTGTTGACGAGCGCTGTGGCGACCCGTTCGCGCAGAGCCAACTTGCTCGCCGTGCCGAAGCGGGAGACCACCTCGTCATAGACCGCGATCGCCTCCTCGCCGCGGTCGAGCCGCCCGAGCGCTACGCCTTTATTGAAGAGCGCCCGCGCCTGCCATCGGCGGCGTTCCGGCTCGACGGAATGAGAAAAGCGCTCCGCAATCTCCTCGAATATGCCGATCGCTTCATCCAATTTTCCGAGATTGGCTTGGGTCGTGCCGACGAGATTTTGCGCTTCCCCCCATTGAATATCGGAGCCGGCGATCTGCGCCGCTTTCCGCGCGCAAAACAGGGCGCCGGCAAAATCCGGAACCTCAACCCCCAGCAGCTTTTTCAATTCCGCAATCCAGTAATCGAAGGGCGGTGAAGCGCTTGGCGTTTCGGGTTCCGCCGTCGCGCTCGTGACCGTCGCCGGGATGCCGAGGCTGCCGAGCAATAACTGGCCGCGGGTGGCTTCGTGGTCGTTCAGCCAGCGGGCAAGGTGCGCGTCGATCCAGTCGGAAAACTCATCAAGCGCGGAATAGTCTCGGGGGAAATACTGTTTCCCGGCATAAATCCGTTTCTTGAAATCGAGGACGGCCGTGAGCTGCCGGTCGGGCAATCCGCGCAGAATTACGGATTTGAAGAGCAGGGCGATGTTGCGGATCGTTTTCGCCTGATACAGTTCCTCGGCGAGCGCCCATTCTTCCTCGGTTCCCGACCTATAGCCGCCGCCCGTCGGCGCGCCCCAGCGGTCATGCAGGACGAAGACGGCGTAGTCGCATCGTTTCAGATCTTCGTTTATCAGTGCCTGCGGGCGGCCTACACCGCCGATCGTTTCGTCCCATCCCACCGGGCGGAAAATGACGCCGCGAGGCTCTGCAAGGCGCTGCGTAAACTTGTCGAGCCTGTCGGTGAAGCATCGGCGCTCCTCTTCCAGGCCGCTCGGCGATCCGATGAACACCCGATATTGCGTAAGTTGCTTCGGCACGGCACGCAGGTTCCTGCCTTTGATCCTGGCGTTCGTCTAGCGTTCGCCGGGACGGCGATCGGCGATGCTTTGCAGCATGGGCGTCCCCGGCCTTCGCCGGGGTCAGCCCATCCTAAGAAACGACCCCAAGGGCCTCACGCGTTGATGTTAACCAGTTCCTCGGTGCGCAGGCCGGCGCGGACGCGCTCGACCATCTCCTCGGGGTCGAAATCGATGCCGACCGGGTTTTTGTCGGTCGCCGAGCGCCGCCGCATATAGGCCTGCCCTTCGGCGGCGGTCGCGAAATTATCGACCAGCAATTCGACCTGGTTGCGGTCCGGGTCGTAATAGTACATCGAGGTCGTCATGCCGTGGTTGACGCAGCGATGCGGCCGGACGCCCAATTCCTTGAGCCTGAGATAGTTGTCGATCAGATCGTCGAGCCCGGCATAGGTGAAGGCCATGTGATGCAGCCCCACTTCGCCGCCGGCGCGCGCGGTCTTGCCCTCCGACGGGGCCTTCTCGGCGAGCGGACCGGGATCGATGAATGCGACCCGGTGATGCTCGTCGTCATAGCTGATAAAGCAGATGAATTTGTTCTCGTGCAGCACCTCGGCCCCGAGCACGGTGCAGTACCAGTCGCGCATTGCGTCGCGGCGGTTGGTCTGCAGCACGAGATGCGAGAGTTTTCGTGGTTTCGGCATGGTCATGACGCCCTCCCGGAAGGTTTGGGAACCGGCGCGGCGGTGCGGGTGCGCTGACCTCGACCTTCGCCCAACCCGGTTCGATGCGGCGGAAACTCTACGCCAGCGACCGCCTGTCACCAAGCGCCGCCGATGCCGCATCGGTCCCTCGCCCCAGCCCGCTCGCCAAATGGGTTGATCGCCCGGGCGGTCCGGCCGTTCCCGCATGCGGCCGGGCGCTTCATCCGGCTTCCCGGTTTCCGCGTCATTATCTAAAGTGGCGCGCACCGCAAGTCGCAGACGACACATGCTAGCGATCCAGCACCTTGCCCCGGGGCACCAGACTGAAGCTGACAGACGGCGGCATCGCCGAAATCCGCGAGAACCCGCGCGACGGCACCTGGCTGATCGTCCGCCGGCTCGCGCCGGATGCGGGCGCCGAGGACGAGCTGCTGATCGTCGACGATATCGCCGAGATCGTGCCGGGATAGCGGGCCGGTGCCGGTACGCCGATACGGAACACAGGGAGGGGCGCATGTCGGCCGCGAACTTCATCGCCGCGCGGGATTTCCTGATCGCCAATGCCGCGCGCGATTACGAGCGTGCCTATCGCGAGTTTCGCTGGCCGGCGCTCGACCGCTTCAACTGGGCGCTCGATTATTTCGATCCGATGGCGCGTGGCAATGACCGGACGGCGCTGTGGATTCGTCAACGAGGCCGGCGGCGAGCAGACGCTGAGCTTCGCCGAGATCGCCGAGCGCTCGAACCGGGTCGCCAATCATCTGCGCGCGCTCGGCGTCAAGCGCGGCGACCGGGTGCTGTTGATGCTCGGCAATGTCGTGCCGCTGTGGGAATCGATGCTGGCGGCGATGAAGCTCGGCGCGGTCGTGATCCCGGCGACGACGCTGTTGACCCGCGACGATCTGCTCGACCGCTTCGACCGCGGCCGCGCCCGACACGTGATCACCAGCGCCGACAATGCCGGAAAATTCGCCGACGTGCCGGGCGCCTATACCCGCATCGCTATCGGCGGGCGCACCCGGATGGCACCGCTATGAGGATGCCTATGACGCCGCGGCCGAATTCGCGCCGGACGGCGAGACGCGGGCGACCGATCCGCTGCTGCTGTATTTCACGTCCGGCACCACCGCCCGGCCGAAGCTCGTGCTGCACAGCCATCAGAGCTACCCGGTCGGCCATCTCGCGACGATGTACTGGATCGGTCTCGAACCGGGCGACATCCACCTGAACATCTCGTCGCCGGGCTGGGCGAAGCATGCCTATAGCTGCTTTTTCGCGCCGTGGAACGCCGGCGCGACGGTGTTCATCCTGAACCAGCCCCGGTTCAACGCGCGGTGCGCTGCTCGATGCGCTGGCTGCCCACCGGATTACGACGTTCTGCGCGCCGCCGACGGTGTGGCGCATGCTGATCCAGGAGGACCTGAAATCGCGCGAAGTCGCGCTGCGCGAGCTGCTGAGCGCCGGCGAGCCGTGCAACCCCGAGGTCATCGAGCAGGTCCGCGCCGCCTGGGGGCTGACGATCCGCGAGGGCTACGGCCAGACCGAGACGACATTGCAGATCGGCTATTTTCCGGGGCAGACGATCAAGCCCGGCGCGATGGGACGGCCGGCGCCCGGCTACCGGGTGCGGCTGCTCGACGAGAACGGGCAGGAGCAGGACGAGGCGGAAGTGTGCCTCGCCGCTCGATCCGCCGCCGCTCGGGCTGATGCAGGGGTATCAGGGCGACGACGGCGCGGTCGTTCCGCTTGGCCCCGTCCATAGCGCGAATGTCTATCGCACCGGCGACATCGCGATGCGCGACGGCGACGGGCATTTCACCTATGTCGGCCGCGCCGACGACGTGTTCAAAGCCTCCGACTACCGGATCAGCCCGTTCGAGCTGGAAAGCGCGCTGATCGAGCACCCTGCCGTGGCCGAGGCGGCGGTGGTCCCCTCGCCGGATCCGGTGCGGCTCGCGGTGCCGAAGGCATTTGTCGCGCTGGCGCCGGGGCACGCGCCGGACCGCGAGACGGCGCTGTCGATCTTCCGCCATCTGCGGGCGCATCTCGCGCCGTTCAAGCGGGTCCGCCGGCTCGAATTCGCCGAACTGCCGAAGACGATTTCCGGCAAGATCCGGCGCGTCGAACTGCGCGCCGCCGAGCGGGAAAGCCGCGCGGCTATCGGTGCCGGGGCTGGCCGCGGACCCGGCGAATTCTGGGAAGAGGATTTCGCCGAGCTGCGCTGAACGCAGCGCGACGGGATCGCTAGCCGGCTGTTCTTATCACGTACCGGCGGCGCCGGGGTCGCGATTTTCCCGGCCGAAATTCATCGCGAAGACGATGATGCCGGCCTGCACGAGAACGCCGCCGAGCACGGCGACGAGCAGCGGCGCCGCATAACCGTGGATCACGGTCATGCTTGCGCCGAGAGCGACGGCTCCGACGATTGCGAGCACGATCCAGACGTAAAACATGGCGTTGCCCCGCTGAACGAAATTCCCAGAGCCGGATTATCCGACATTGCGTTTCTGATATCCAGCGTTGCCGCCACTCGTTTACCATTTTTTAATGGTCGATGCAAACCGCGCAAGCTGGGGCGAGCCGCCCGGCGCGGATCGCATCGAACTGCGCCTTGTGTAGGCCTGCCCGGCATCAGCGGGCGATTGACCGCCCGCGCCGCGGCGCGCATGTAGCGGCGATGCTGCGATTTTTCGAACGGCTTCTCGAACCGACCGGGCCTCCGCCCGACGCGCCGCCGCCGGTGCTCGGCGACACGCACGCGCTGCTTGCGCTTTTACTGGCATTTCGTGCGGCAGATCCCCGGAGCTGTCGCGGCGCTGTTCGTGACCGGGTTCTGCGTCGCGATCGTCGACGCGCTGATCCCGGTCTCGATCGGGCGCATCGTCGGGCTTGTCTCGTCGACGCGCGCCCGACGCGATCTGGCACGAGGCGGGCGGACAGCTGATGCTGATGGCGGCGCTGTTCCTGATTGTCCGCCCGGCGGCGCATTTCGCGCAGCTGATCGTCGCCAATCTGATGCTCGTGCCGGGGCTGACCAACCTGGTGCGCTGGCAGAACCACTGGCACGTCGTGCGGCAGGGCTGGACGTTTTTTCAGAACGATTTCGCCGGGCGCATCGCGGCCCGCGTGATGCAGACCGGGCCGGCACTGCGCGAGAGCGTCGTGCTGTCGGTCGCCGGCATCTGGTACATCCTGGTTTACGGCACGACCGCGATCCTGCTGCTGTCGGCGGCCGATTGGCGGCTGGCCGTGCCGATTATCTGCTGGTTCGCGGTTTACCTGCTGGGTGCTGACGCGGTTTCTGCCGCAGATGCGCGACCGCTCGCGGGCGATGTCGGAGATGCGCTCGGTGCTGACCGGGAAAATCGTCGACAGCTACACCAATATCCTGACCGTCAAGCTGTTCGCCCGCTCCCGCGACGAGGATGCGTTCGTCCGCAACGCGGTCGACGAGCACACCGAGACCTGGCGCGCGCAGCAGCGCATCGGGACGTGGTGGGGCCTGTGCCTGCAGGCGATGAACGCGCTGCTGATGGTCGGCACCGGCGCGCTGGCGATCGGGTTGTGGGCCGCCGGGCACATCGAGGTCGGCACGGTCGCGACGGCGATCCCGATGGCGTGGCAGATCAACACGATGTCCGGGGTGCTGGCGCAGCAGATCGCGAACATCTTCGACGATATCGGGCAGGTGCAGGACGGCATGCGCTCGATCGCGGTGGCGCGGCAGATGCCCGATCTGCCGGGCGCGGTCGAGCTGACGCGGGTCACGGGGGCGATCCGCTTCGAGAATGTCCGCTTCGACTACGGCCGCGGCGCCGCGGCGCGGCGGCGTCCTGCGCGGCCTCGATCTCGACGTCGCGCCGGGCGAGCGGGTCGGGCTGGTCGGCCGCTCGGGAGCCGGCAAATCGACGCTGGTGCATCTGCTGCTCGGGTTCTACCGGCCGGAGAGCGGGCGCATCCTGATCGACGGGCGCGACATCGCCGGGCTGACGCAGGAGAGCCTGCGGGCGCAGATCGGCATGGTGACGCAGGACACCTCGCTGCTGCACCGCTCGATCCGCGACAACATCCGCTACGGCAGGCCGGATGCGAGCGAGGCCGAGATCGTCGACGCGGCGCGGCGGGCGCATGCGCTCGAATTCATCGAGGGGCTGGAGGACTGGCACGGCCGCACCGGGCTCGACGCGCATGTCGGCGAGCGCGGCGTCAAGCTGTCCGGCGGGCAGCGGCAGCGCATCGCGCTGGCGCGCGTGATCCTGAAGGACGCGCCGATCCTGGTGCTCGACGAGGCGACCTCGGCGCTCGATTCCGAGGTCGAGGCGGCGATCCAGGAGCAGCTAGCGCAGCTGATGGAGGGGCGCACGGTGATCGCGATCGCGCACCGGCTCTCGACGATCTGCCAGATGGACCGGCTCTGCGTGCTCGATCGCGGCCGCATCGTCGAAGAGGGCACGCACGAGCGGCTGCTGGCAAGCGGGCGGCACCTACGCCGCGCTGTGGCGCCGGCAATCGGGCGGGTTCCGGGTCGATCGCCTCGGCGACGAGCAGGGCGGCGCGGTGCTCGACCCGGTGCGGGTGTGATGGTGAGGACAGCGGATCGATCAAGCTATCCGCATTTCGGCTCAGGGTTTTGCAAGGTTATCCGCGCCAGCGGTTCGCGGTCCTGTCAGGATGTCGAAAAGTTCCGCACCGGCTTTGGCATTGCGCAGTCGAGCGGCAACTTCGCGCTGCCGCAATCGGCGCGATACCGCCGCCAAGGCGGCGAGATGCTCGCTGTCGGCCTGTTCCGGGATGAGCAGGAGGAACACGAGATCGACCGGACCATCATCGATGGAGTCAAAGTTGATCGGCCGCTCCAACCGGGCAAACAGGCCAAAAAAATTCTCCAGGCCGGCGATGCGAGCATGCGGCAGGGCTATTCCTTGGCCGACACCGGTCGACCCGAGCGTTTCCCGCGACCGCAAGGCCTGGAAGATCTTCTCGCTATCGCCGCCCACCTGCTTCGCCGCGCGCTCGGACAGATCGCGCAACAGCTGCGGCTTGTCGCCGGTTGGCATCGAGGCGATCACGCGTTGCGGGGTTACGAGATCAGAGATGTCCACCCGATCAGGGCCTCTCGCGATACGGTTGAAACACCCTATCAGTCCGGAGAACGCATGCGGTAGCCGACACCCTGCTCTGTCAGAATATAGCGAGGCTGCTCGGGATCAGGTTCGATCTTCTGACGTAGTGCCCGGATATAGACGCGCAGATATTGCACGTCTGCGTCGCCGCTCCAAAGCTCACGCAGGATAAATTTGTGCGTCAGCACCTTCCCGGCGTGCGCGACGAACAACCGGAGCAAATCGTACTCTCGCGGCGTCAGCTTCACCTCGTTGCCGCCAACCGAGACGATACGGCGCACGAGATCCATGCTGAGTTCACCGCAGTGGAATACCGGCTGCTCTCCTTCCTGCTGGAGACGGTGGCGCAGCGCGGCGCGGAGCCTGGCCAGCAACTCGTCGATTCCGAACGGTTTGGTGATGTAATCATCGGCGCCGAGATCAAGCGCCATCACCTTGCCCGCTTCGTCGCCGCGGCTCGACAGAACGATGATCGGCAGCGGCGATCCCTGGTTCCGCAGGCGCTCGATGATCTCAAGCCCGTTGATATCGGGAAGCCCAAGATCGAGGACCAGAATGTCGACGGTGCTGCGCCGCAGATGCTCCAGCGCTCCAGCCCCGTCCTCGGCCTCGATGACCTGATAACCTTGTGCCGTCAGGCTGGTTCGCAGAAACCGGCGGATTGCCGGCTCATCGTCGACGACGAAAACCTTCAGCGGAGCGGCGTTGCCGATCATGCGGCCATCTCCCGTGTCGCGGCGCGGTCGGCGACGACAGGAAGGCTGATCGTGAACACCGCACCGGATCGGTCCGAGCGATTACCGGCTACGATGGTGCCGCCCATGGCCTCGATAAAGCCGCGGCAGATCGCAAGTCCCAGACCGGTTCCGGCGCGCCTTCTATCCCCCGCGTGCACTCGGTAGAACTTGTCGAAAATCCGTTCCAGATCGCTCGCCCGGATTCCCTCGCCCTCATCGCTCACTTGCACCCGCACGACCCCATTTTCCTGCTGCGCGGATACCCGAATTTCAGTGCCGGCCGGCGCGTATTTGGCAGCATTGTCGAGCAGGTTGAACAGCACTTGCTCAAAGAGGACCGGATCTAAGCTGAGCATCGGCAGGTCGTCGCCCAGATCGACCATCACCCGATGCCGGTCGAGAACCTTGCCGGCCCGCGCCAACGCACTGCCGACGATATCGCCGATGTCGCAGAACTCGGCCTGCGGCTTGAGCGCACCGGATTCCAGCCGCGTCATGTCGAGCAGATTCGAGATGAAGCGATTGAGGCGTTCGGCTTCTTCCTGGATCGTCCTTATCAGCTCGTCCTGGTCTGCCTGATCGAGCGCCTGACTATAATTCTTCAAACTCGTCGCGGAGCCCAGGATCGAGGCAAGCGGGGTGCGCAGATCATGCGAAAGCGAGGTCAGCAACGCCGAACGCAGCCGCTCCGTTTCGGCCGCCACCCGGACCTGTTCGATATCCCGGGCGAGGTTAATTCGCTCGATTGCCAACGCCGCCTGGTCGGCAAGCGCGCTGAGCAGCCGATGCTGATCAGGGCTGAGCAATGCACCCGGGCTATCATTGTCGAGTTCGACAACCGCAACCGCACCGCGGCCGGTGTGTATTGGAATGAACAGCCGCTTTGCGCCGGGTAATGTATCGGCGCCGCGGCCCGCCGGCTGATTGTGCTGCCAGCACCACTTAGCGGCCGCAAGGTCGGCCTCGTCCAAGGTGTCTTCAGGCGGATAGGCCGCGCGCATCGCAACCGTTCCATCCTCAGGGAGCAGCAAAACCACGTTGACTTTGAGCATCGAGGCGATCTGGAACGCCGTTGCCCACAAGAGATCGTCGAGCGTAACGGCCGTGGCGAGCTTGCGGGCGAACAGATATAAATCCTCAGTCGTCTTGGCGCGCTGCCGGGCGGTAACCGCCTCGGCGCGTGTCCGCGCAGTCAGATGACTGGCAATGATCGCCACGACCGTAAAGAAGAATAGTGCGACGTGATTTTCCGGATCCGCGATCGTGAAGGTGTAAAGCGGCGGCAAAAAGAAGAAGTTATATGCCAATACGCTGGCAAGGCAGGCGAACAGCGCCGGCCACAGCCCTGATGTGATCGCGGTGGCCAGTACTGCGGTCAGGAACACGAGCCCGATATTGGATACGGCCAGAAACTGCTGCAGGATAAGCCCCAGGCCCAATGCGGCCGCGACAAATCCGGTAGCGATCAAATAGGCTTTCGGATCAAGCGCACGGTGATGCGGTGCAAGCTTGATCCGCGGCTGGGCCTGTTGCGGTGTTTCACCTTCCTCCCGTTCGGCGATGACATGGATGCTGATGTCGCCGGCGCGGCGGATCAGCTGATGCGTCACGGATCCGCGCAGCCATTCGGACCACCGCGGGCGCTGTGATTTGGCGATGACGATATGGGTGAAATTGTTGGCCCGGGCGTAATCGAGAACGGCATCGGCAACATTGCGCCCGGGTACGGTATAGGTTTCACCGCCGAGGCGTTCGGCCAAGCGCAGGCCTTCTGCGATCCGGTCGCGTTCCTGTTCGCTCAACTGCCGTACGCGCGAGGTTTCGACGTGGATCGCGGTCCACGGCGCACGCAGCCGATCGGCGAGACGCCGCGCATAACGCACCACACCGGCGCAATTCGGAGCCTCGTTGACACCGACCAGCACCCGCTCGCCGGCGGCCCAGGGGCCCTGGATCGCATGAGCGCGCATGTAGTCGACCATCTGATCGTCGACGCGATCCGCCGTGCGCCGCAGCGCCAGCTCGCGCAGCGCTGTCAGATTCCCTGGCCTGAAATAGTGCTGGATTGCCCGCTCCGCGTTGCGGGGGACGTACACCTTGCCTTCCTTTAGCCGCTGGATCAGATCGTCTGGCGTCAAATCGACCAGTTCAACATTGTCCGCCCGGTCGATAATTGAATCCGGCACGGTCTCGCGGACACGGATGCGGGTGATCTGAGCCACGACATCGTTGAGGCTTTCGACGTGCTGGATGTTCAGCGTCGCGTAGACATCGATGCCGGCGCCGAGCAATTCCTCTACATCCATGTACCGTTTCGGATGCCGGCTGCCCGGTGCGTTGGTGTGCGCCAGTTCGTCGACCAGCACCAGTTGCGGACGGCGATCGAGGATCGCGTCGATGTCCATTTCATCGAGCCAGCGGCCTTTGTACTCGACCCGGCGCCGGGGAACGATCTCCAAGCCTTCGAGCAGCGCCTCGGTTTCCTTGCGCCCATGCGTCTCGACGACGCCGACCACGACATCGACGCCCTCGCGGCGCTTCGCTTGCGCCGTTTGCAGCATTTCGTAGGTCTTGCCGACACCGGGCGCGGCGCCCACGAAAATCTTGAGCCGGCCGCGCGTTTCGGACCCGAGCTGCCGAAGCAGTGCTTCGGGTGACGGTCGCTGGTCAGCTTCCGGCCGATCGCTCATCGTCGAATTCCGTGCGGCGGAGGCGGAGCATAAGCGTGATTTCCAAATCTCCGATCGGGGTGCAGCGTGACGGCTATTTGCGATCGATGCCGTCGAGTGCCAGATTAAGCTTCAACACGTTGACGCGCGGCTCGCCGATACACGCCGACGAACCGGCCTTCGGTGTTCGCCTCCACCAGCTGCCGCACCTGCTGTTCCGTAAGGCCTCGCGCCTTGGCGACGCGCGGCACCTGGAACAGTGCGCCGGCGGGCGTGATTCGGGATCGAGGCCGCTGCCGGAGGTGGTGACCAGATCCGCCGGGATCGGCGTGTTCGGGTTTTCGGCTTGCAGCTTCTCGGCGTCTTCCTTCACGCGGTCGATCAGCGCCTTGCTGGTCGGGCCGGCATTCGAGCCACCCGAGGCGCCGGCATTGTAGGGCGCAGGAACGGTCTTGGTCGGATCATTCGGGTCGGTGTCGGTCGTCGCCGAGGGCCGGCCGTGAAAGTACTTCGCGTCTGTAAAGTTCTGTCCGATCAGCGCCGAGCCGATGACCTTGCCGTCCTTCTCGATCAAGCTGCCATTGGCCTGATATGGAAAGACGAGCTGGGCGATGCCTGTCATCCCAAGCGGATAGAAGAGGCCGGTGATGATCGTCATGGCGATGATCATCACGATCGCGGGGCGGATTTCTTTCAACATGGTCGATGTCCTGAAGGATCAGGCCAGACCGACGGCGGTGATCGCCAAGTCGATCAGCTTGATCCCGATGAAGGGCACGATGATCCCGCCGATGCCGTAGATCAGCAGGTTGCGGCGCAGGATGCTGGAGGCGCCGACCGGCTGATAACTCACGCCGCGCAATGCCAGCGGGATCAGCGCGATGATGATCAGCGCATTGAAGATGATCGCCGACAGGATCGCGCTCTGCGGCGTCGCCAGATGCATTATGTTGAGCGTCTGCAATTGCGGGTAGAAGGCGATGAAGATCGCCGGGATGATCGCGAAGTATTTCGCGACATCGTTGGCGATCGAGAAGGTGGTCAGCGCGCCGCGGGTCATCAGCAGCTGTTTGCCGATCTCGACGATTTCGATCAGCTTTGTCGGATCGCTGTCGAGATCGACCATGTTGCCGGCTTCGCGCGCCGCCATCGTCCCGGTGTTCATCGCAACGCCGACATCGGCCTGCGCCAGCGCCGGCGCGTCGTTCGTGCCGTCGCCGCACATCGCCACAAGCTTGCCCTGCGCCTGTTCTTCGCGGATCAGCTTGAGCTTGGCCTCCGGAGTCGCCTGCGCGAGGAAATCGTCGACCCCGGATTCGGCGGCGATTGCCGACGCGGTCATCGGATTGTCGCCGGTGATCATCACGGTGCGGATGCCCATCTTGCGCAGCGCCGCAAAGCGCTCACGGATGCCGCCCTTGACGATGTCCTTCAGGTGGATGACGCCGATCAGCCTTCCATCCTTGGCGACGGCCAGCGGCGTACCGCCGGCCTGTGCAATGCGCTCGGCAATGCGTACTCAGCTCGCGCGCCGCGGGATTGTGGGCCACAGCCAGAGCGACATTGCCGCTCCGCATCGGTGTCGGTAACCGGGCCGCCTCGACATAAGCCAGCACCGCCTCGACGGCCCCCTTGCGTATCGAGGTCTCTTCGGTGTCGATGCCGCTGATCCGGGTCTGCGCCGAGAACGGGATGAAATTCGCGCGTTGAGCTGCGCCATGTCGCGGCCGCGAATGCCGTATTTGTCCTTGGCCAGCACGACGATCGAACGGCCTTCGGGCGTTTCGTCGGAGAGCGAGGCAAGCTGCGCCGCATCGGCCAGCTCCTGCTCGGACACACCGGCGAGCGGGATGAACTCGGTGGCCTGCCGGTTGCCGAGCGTGATCGTCCCGGTCTTGTCGAGCAGCAGGGTATCGACATCGCCGGCCGCTTCGACCGCCCTGCCGGACATCGCCAGCACGTTGAACCGCACGAGCCGGTCCATCCCGGCGATGCCGATTGCCGACAGCAAGGCGCCGATCGTCGTCGGGATCAGCGTGACGAACAGCGCCACCAGCACCAGCACGCTGAGGCTGCCGCCGGCATAGGAGGCAAAACTCGGGATCGTCGCGACCGCAAAAACGAAGATCAGCGTCATGCCGGCGAGCAGGATGTTGAGCGCGATCTCGTTCGGCGTCTTCTGCCGCTCGGCCCCCTCGACGAGCGCGATCATGCGGTCGAGAAAGGTCGAACCCGGCGCCGCGGTGATCCGCACCTTGATCCAATCGGAGATGACTTCCGTGCCGCCGGTCACGGCCGAGCGGTCGCCGCCGCTCTCGCGGATGACCGGCGCGCTCTCGCCGGTGATCGCCGCCTCGTTGACCGAGGCCACCCCTTCGATGACTTCGCCGTCCGACGGGATGATGTCGCCGGCCTCGACCAGAACGACATCGCCGGGCTTCAGCGACGTCCCCGGCACCTGTTGCCATTCGCCGGCTGGACCCAGACAGCAGCTTCGCCATCGTCTCGGTCTTCGACCTGCGCAAGGTGGCGGCCTGCGCCTTGCCGCGCCCCTCGGCCACCGCCTCGGCGAAATTGGCGAACAGCACGGTGAACCAGAGCCAGAGATTGATCTGGAACGAGAACCCGTAGCCGCCGGCGCCGGTCACGAGATCGCGCAGGAAAAGCAGCGTCGTCAGCGCGGCAACGATTTCGACCGCGAACATGACCGGGTTCTTCACCATCAGGCGCGGATCGAGCTTGCGGAATGCCTGGCCGATCGCCGGTACCAGGATTGCCGGATCGGTCATCGTTGCAACCGGCATCCGCTTGCGCAGGTGAGGTGTGGTTTCCATCGATGTCATCAGCGTGCCCCTGTGAGGCTTGCTTGGTTTTCGATCAGTAGAGCGTGCCGGCCTGCATCGCGAAATACTCGACGATCGGGCCGAGCGCCAATGCGGGGAAGAAAGTCAGGCCGCCGACGATCAGGATCACGCCCGCAAGCAGTCCAACGAACAGCGGGCGGTCGGTCGGAAAGGTGCCGGCGGAGGCCGGTACGATGCGCTTGGCGGCAAGCGAGCCGGCCACCGCCATCATCGGCACGATGAAGAAGAACCGGCCGAGCAGCATCGCCATGCCGATCGTCGTGTTGTAGAAGGGCGTATTGGCGGACAGGCCGGCGAAGGCGCTGCCGTTGTTGCCGGTGCCCGAGCTGTACGCGTACAGGATCTCGCTGAAGCCATGCGGTCCCTGGTTCGCCGGTCCGGCGAGGCCGGCCGGGAAGAACCGTCGCGAGCGCGGTAAACCCGAGGATCGACAGCGGCAGGATCAGGATGGCGAGCATCACCATCTTGACCTCCTTCGCCTCGATCTTCTTGCCGAGATATTCCGGCGTGCGTCCGACCATCAGCCCGGCGATGAACACCGCCAGGATCGCGAACAACAGCATGCCGTAAAGGCCGGAGCCGACGCCGCCAAAAATGATTTCGCCGAGCTGGATGTTGATCAACGGTATTAGACCGCCCAACGGCGTGTAGCTGTCGTGCATAGAATTGACCGAGCCGTTCGAGGCATCGGTCGTTGCGACAGCCCAGATCGTCGAATTCGCGATCCCGAAGCGGACCTCCTTGCCTTCCATGTTGCCGCCTGCCTGCAGCGCGCTTGGCGCCTGATCTATCTGCATTGCGGCGAAGGCCGGGTTACCCTGCGACTCGGACCAATAGGTCACGCTCATCCCGGCCAGAAACAGCACGCCCATTACGGCGAAGATCGCCCAGCCCTGCCTTGTGTTGCCGACCATGCGGCCGAACGTGTAGGTCAGCGCCGCGCTGATCACGAGGATCGCCCACATCTCGATCAGGTTGGTGATCGCGTTCGGGTTCTCGTAGGGCACGCTGGAATTGGCGTTGAAGAAACCGCCACCATTCGTGCCGAGCTGCTTGATCGCGAGTCTGCGAGGCAACCGGCCCCTGCGCGATTATCTGCTTGGCGCCTTCGAGGGTTGTTGCGTCGACATAGCTGCCGAGGTTCTGCGGCATCCCCAGCGCTACCAGTACCAGCGCGACAACAATCGACAGCGGCAACAGCACATAGAGCGTGCACCGGGTCAGATCGACCCAGAAATTGCCGACGGTATTCGCCGAGCGTCGGGCAAAGCCACGGATCAGTGCGATGGCGAGCGCGATGCCGACCGCCGCCGACACGAAATTCTGCACGGTGAGACCGGCCATCTGGGTCAGATAGCTCATTGTCGTCTCGCCACCGTAACCCTGCCAGTTGGTGTTGGTTGTAAAGCTGACGGCGGTGTTGAACGAAGAGGTTTCCTCGACCGCGGACATTCCCTGCGGATTGAACGGCAGCACACCCTGCAGCCGCTGCAGCCCATAAAGCGAGGATAAAGCTGGCGAGACTGAACAAGAGCATCGCGACGGTATAGGTCACCCAGTGCTGCTCGCTTTTCTCGTCGATGCCGCTAAGGCGGTAGATGCCGCGTTCGATCGGTTCGAGCACCGGCGACAAGAAGGTGCGCTGGTTGGAAAATACCTGCGCCATATAGGCGCCGAGCGGCTTTACGCAGATTGTGACCAGAACCGCGTAGATCGCGATCTGGATCCAGCCATTCGCAGTCATCGCAACTTGCTCCGCATTTTGCTCCGCGGGGCCGCGCCGGTCAGAACTTCTCCGGGCGGATCAGCGCGTAGACGAGATAAATCAAGAGGCCGAGGGTAACTGCCGCAGCCAACGAATAATCGAAGATCATTGCTAGTCCCTCAGATACGGTCGCAGCCGAACGTGTACAGAATGGCCGCGACAAAGAACCCACAGCCGACAGCGAGCATGATGATATCAAGCATTATTGACCTCGTTTGGCAGAAGCAGAGATATCAAGGATTTGGCTGTCGATGTGCTCGTGCTCTACGGCGTGCTCGGGCCGCCAGCGGATTCGAACCGAAGGGCCGTTAAAAGGCACTGGACCCATATAAATTCCAGAGCGGCTCGCGGAGCGAAAAATTAAGGATCCCATAGTAGCCGCGAACGATTTCTGCAAGTTGACGATAGGATAGCTGGTTTGGGGAAGGTCGCCTTGAGGCAGATCAATGGCCGAAATCTGCCCGGACCTGCACCTCGGAGACATGTTGCAATCGGTATCGGGCGGATCGGGCGAGCGCATTTTCCGAGCAGCAGGGATGAGTTACCGGATCGCCACCACATTTGTTGTGCGTTCAGCATGCCGTGTCGTGAACGGGGCGGATCGTTGCCGGGTCGAGCAGCATAGCGGCCGAAGCCAGCCTGCGTCGTGACACGTAATTGCATGGAAATCGTTGACGATCAGCTCGACCAACGCCGGCTCAGCGGCGCATTCGGCTTTCGCGTAGTCGACGCCTCAGCCAGATCGTTTAAACCGGCAGTCAGGATCGTGGCAGGCCGCTTGTCGCCCACTGCCCGCGGTCATAGCGGAACTCCAGATGCCGGCCGCCGGCATAAGATAAGAGAAAAATATAGGAGACGCCTTTCGGTACGCGGCACTTCAGGAACAGAGAAGAGCGTGAGGACGGGCGGCTGTGCCGCTCCGCTCATATATGCGTCCTATATATTAGGAGCGTCCGTGCCCCATCGATTCTTTATTCGACGGCGGCCAAACTTATGGGCATGCAATGGGCCTTTCAGGGGCCCGGAGGGCATTCCCATGTTACGCAAATTCGAGAACTGGGAATATCTCCCGGCTACGCCAGCACCTCATCATAAGAAGACCAGGTTTCAGCGCTTCGATGAGGAGATCAACCTCTATGCCGCCCGGTACGTCGCTGTTCTCCTGGCGGGTGCTCCGTGGTTTTGGGTCGCGCTGTGTCTGGCCTATCTGGCGGTCAGTTTCGGGATCATTTCCTGACGCAGCCAGGCCGAGATCCCAGGAGAGTTCATCGAGATCTCCGGCTCTTCTATGTCGAAATTTAAAAGTGTGGGCGGGATTTGGCGCCGGCCGGGTAGTTTGAGCGAGGCGTTCCCATCGTATGATTGACGCAGCGGACGATGAGAAAGACGGGACCCCGCGGGGCCAAAAAACCGGGCCTTCGCCAGTTCGGTGGTAGCCACGTATCGGCTACAATCATGATGACCGCACCGATCTCGGATGCTGACAGCGACACAAAGCCGAATATCAGGCTTGGTCCTGATGCGATGAAAAATCAACCTGCAGCAAGGGCTAGAGCAGGCGGCCCACAATGAGGGGCGGCACGATCCGCGTGACCGAGCGTCTCGCCATCGATGAAGATGAAATCGAGGAAACGTTCGTTCGAGCCGGGGGGCCGGGCGGGCAGAACGTTAACAAGGTTGCCAGCGCCGTCCAGCTCCGGTTCGACGCCGGCCATTCACGAAGTCTCGACGACCCGATGCGCGCGCGGTTGCGCCGCATCGCCGGGCGACGCATGACCGGAGACGGTGTGATTGTCATCACAGCGCGCCGCTTCCGCACCCAGGACCGCAATCCGCAGGACGCCTATCAAAGGCTGATCGACCTATTGCAGCAGGCCGCAGTACCCGTGAAGCCGCGCGTGCCAACGCGTCCGACTGCCTCCTCTCGCGCGGAGCGCCTTGAGACGAAGCTGGCGCGCAGCCGCGCCAAGCAATTGCGCCGGGTCCCCGAACCGGAATAGCGGCGAAGGACTGTTATGCCTTGCGGCGCGGTGGACCGAGCAGCCAACAGCCTGATTGAGATACGTTAAAGCGGCGATGAGTAAGCCCGGCGAGGATCGCCCGTCTTATTTGTTGATGGAGAAAAACCATGGCCGAAACCGCCGTCGAAATGAAACAAGCCGCCCCGACCAACGCTCCAACCCCAACCCCGGCACCAGGTCCGGCCGACCCCGCGCCCGCCCGGACACCCGATGCAAAGGTCCGAGAACCCGCTCGTGCTGGTCCTCGCCGCGGCCTCGGAGCCGGACATAACGGGCTGGCTGCCGTTCCGGGAGGTTCCGGCCCACGACGGCGCCATGTACCGTTGTCGCTAATCTTTGGTCATCGTGTGGTCACCGGCGGCGCGGCCGCGCGCTCGCTCGCGTCGATCAAGGACCTGCAAGCTCCGCTCTGTGCAGAGGCCGGTCATGGATGATCCGTTCCGCTTTGCCGATGAACTCGGCCCGTTGAAGATCGTCCATATCTGGCGGCCGAAGCTCGGCCTGAAAGCCGTCGTCGCGCTCGACAGCATCGCTTGCGGCCCGGCGATCGGCGGCGTGCGCATGGCTCCTGATGTCAGCGCCGAGGAAGCTTTCCGCCTCGCCCGCGCAATGACCCTGAAGAACGCGGCCGCCGGGCTGCCGCATGGCGGCGGCAAATCGGTCATCTTCGCCGATCCCAGGATGCCGGCCGGCGACAAGGAGCGGCTGATCCGGTGGTTTGCCGCGGCGATCGCTGATCTCGCCGATTACATCCCCGGCCCCGACATGGGCACCGACGAGTTGGCGATGGGCTGGATCAAGGACGAAACCGGCCGGGCTGTCGGCTTGCCGCGCGAATTGGGCGGGATTCCGCTCGACGAGATCGGCGCCACCGGGTTCGGACTGGTCGCCGCGATCGACGTCGCGGCCGAGCACGTCGGCATGCCGCTCCAGGGCGCGCGCTTCGTGATCCAGGGATTCGGTGCGGTCGGAAAGCATGCCAGCCGGTTTCTTGCGAAGGAAGGCGCCGTGCTGATCGGGGCCAGCGACACGCACGGGACACTCGTCGATGAAGGCGGTCTCGAGATCGGCGCGCTGATCGCGTTGAAGGATGCCGGCCGGCCGCTGCGCGATCATCCGCGCGGCCGCAAGCTCGACAGCGATGCCGTCATCGACATTCCCTGCGACATCTGGATTCCCGCCGCCCGCCCCGACGTGATCCATGCCGCCAATGTGGCGCGATTGCACACTAGAATTGTCGCGGAAGGCGCGAACATTCCCTGTACCGAAGAGGCGGAGACGGCGCTCGCCGCGCGCGGCGTGCTTGTCCTGCCCGATTTCATCGCCAATGCCGGCGGCGTGATCTGCGCTGCGGTGGAGTATCGCGGCGGTAGCGAAACCGCAGCGTTTGCGGCCATCGACGAGAAGATACGCGCCAACACGCGCGCCGTGCTCGACCGCGTCACGACCAGCGGTGCGCTGCCGCGTGCGGTGGCCGAACACCTCGCCAGAACCCGGCTCGAAAGCGCGATGCGTGCCCGCCGCTGGGAACATTGAGGGATCCGCCACAATTTGCTGATCCTGCAGCCAAACAGCTGCCGTCACCCGCGCTCGCCGACGATCCACCACAACTCGCTGTTTCTGCAAGGAATCAACAAGAGACTCCCGCACGCGGGCTTCGAAGCCTATGATAATGCCCCCGCAATGGGGGGAATTTCACGTCGTCACCCGCAGGTCTCGGTGGGCAATACGACCCGTTCCAGATGTTGGCTGAGGGCGACGAGGCAGCAAACGCAAAAGTCCCATTTTGACCATGAGGACATGCCATCGATGAACGCTGATTGGTTCGAAATGAAGGAAATCCGCCGGCGCCGTTTTGCCAACGCCGTTTGGATTCCGCTACACGCGGAAGAACCTGTAGTTGAGGAAGGCAGATACGGTTATCCGAATTATCGACGCGAGTTTTTTGGCTTGGGTAGTCTTGCGGTGCCGCTTGCCAAACGCGATGCGGTCCAGCGCCTTGGTTGGAATGACATCGGGATTTCGCATCAGCAGGGAATCTGGGCAAAAGAGGAATTTTATAAGCCTGCAGACATATATTGGTACAATGCAAACGAGGATTTGGGGATAGAGCTTGCGTTAATTCAGAATTTCGACGGAGCAGAGCCGGGTGAATGGCATCTAAATCAAGATTTGGTCTTCGCGCTCGGTCTGTTGCGTGAAGGTGATTTCTGGGTCAGGCCCTGGGAAGACTATGTGGTTGTCGCCCAACTTCGACGGCATACAGACGGAAAGCCATTCGCACTTGAGATCAGGAATGAGTATCTGCGCGATTATCTTTGCGCGAGAAAATGTTTGCTGAGGCTAACTTGGTGTCGTGTTCGAGATGTAATCGTCGCTGATCCTGCGGATGCAGGTTCACCAAAGAAAAAACATGAATTGGCCAATTCGGAGCGATTTGAACTTGGAATGTTTTCTGTATTGGAGGGTGGAAATTTACCGGGCGGGTATTCTGTTCTCAACATTGCACGCACCGATGTGGATCCCGAGGAAGATGTGCCCGTTCCCGGACCAGAAACCGATGAGAATGTCGAAAGCAGAAGTTGGCGAGGCGCGCTTGATGGTAAAAAATATTTTAGAATTCAAGGTGAGGTATGGCGCGACGAGGAAATTGAACCGGCGACAACCAGCCCTCGGGTAAGAGGAGATTCGGTGCCCACCGGCATCTCATACATCGTTGATGCTTCAGGTTCCACGATGACGAGCGAATGACTGAACGACGAAGATAATGCTCGCTGGCTCTGGTTCAGGTCATCCGTGATCCAAGAGCTTCTTAAGCATCGAGGTACGGAGTTTAGATGGTATACTCAAGAGACAGGGGGAGTCGGTTGTGGCCCGGGATTACTAACCCATTTTGGAGTAAATACCTTGGGCCTAATAACTGTTTATGCCTATGATATCGCGAAGCTCTATCCGTGGCAACAACGAGTCTGGCTAGGCCACAACGTACCGCCGGAGGGGGGCGTCTCGAAGGAGCTTCTATCAGCGCAAATGCGAACGGTGGTTGCGAAGACCAGAGCGCCGGAAAAAATTCTAGAGGAATTGCTTGAGAAAATCGATCTTCTATTTACCGCAGCCACGGGTTCGCCGCTATTCAGGGTGCACATTGGAGCAGAGAAGCTGAGGGTGTCCGTCAGTCGATTTCGAGCAATTGAGGAGCATGGATTATTTTCACTTGCAAAGGATCTTATGCGTTTGATAGCCGATCGGATCGATGTGGATTTGCTTCAGAAGCTGGCGCCACCACCGCCCAAACAACGATGGGGTTCGCTGAAATCTCTTGAAAAATACTTGGCGACGCTTGTTTCGCCGGATGAGGCGCGAAAAGTGATGGGACCGCTATTTGGAGTATACGAATTAAGAATCGCTGACGCACATCTTCCGGGTAATGATATTGGGGAAGCGTTCACACTTGTCGGTATCGACCCCAAAGCATCGCGATTGGACCAAGGTTTCACTTTGATTGATACTGTCGCCAAGACAATTTGGAGTATCGCCGGAATCGTTCATCGCCATCTCCTTGAAAGGCAGCAGTCGGAGGATGAAGTGCCACCTAGCAGCTGAAGGGCAACGACGATCGCGGCATTCCCGCCGCCCAGAGGGGCTGAGACCATGGTTGCTGCGAGCTTGGCAATGCCATATTACGCCCTAAGATGCGGCGCCGAGTGACGCCTGGGTAGATGCTGTGCCCGACAACGGAGGTTCCGGAGTGCTGGTGTTCCGGCTGTGAATGTCTTCCGGTTGCGGTCACGGGACGACAACGGAGTGGGATTGGATGAGCAAGGCTCTCGAAGGCGTCCGCATTCTCGACATGGGCCACGTGCAGGCGGCGCCGACCGCGACGCAGCTCCTGGCCTGGATGGGCGCCGACGTGATCAAGGTCGAAATGCCGGGACGCGGCGACATCACGCGCGGGCAATTGCGCGACGTGAAAGGCGCCGACAGCCTTTATTTCACGATGCTGAACTCGAACAAGCGCAGCATCACGATCAACCTGAAGTCTCCGGGCGGCAAGAAGATCCTGGAAGACATGATCCGGCGATGCGACGTCATGGTCGAGAATTTCGGCCCCGGCGTGCTGGATCGGCAGGGTTTTACCTGGGAGCGCATCCGCGAGATCAATCCGCGCATCGTCTACGCCTCGATCAAGGGCTTTGGCCCGGGCCGCTACGCCGATTTCAAGGCCTATGAGAACGTCGCGCAATGCATGGGCGGGGCGGCCAGCACGACCGGCTGGGACGACGGGCCGCCGACCGTGACCGGCGCGCAGATCGGCGACAGCGGCACCGGCGTGCATCTCGTCGCCGGCATTTTGGGCGCGCTGTTCCAGCGCGAGCGCACCGGCAAGGGCCAGCGCGTGCAGGTCGCGATGACCGACTCGGTGCTCAATCTGTGCCGGGTCAAGATGCGCGACCAGCAGCGCCTCGCAGCGCGGGCCGCTCGCCGAATATCCGAACCAGGAATTCGGCGACGCCGTGCCGCGCGCCGGCAACGCCTCGGGCGGCGGCCAGCCGGGCTCGGCCTTGCGCTGCGCCCCCGGCGGCCCGAACGACTATGTCTATGTCATCATCCAGCCGCCCTCCTGGGCGCCGCTGATGCGCATTGTCGGCCGCGAGGAGCTGATCGAGGACGCCGCATTACGCGACCCCCGAGGCGCGGCTGTCGCACATCCCGGACTGCTTCTCGATCATCGAGCAATGGACGATGACCAAGACCAAATGGGAGGTCATGGACGCGCTGAACGAGGTCGATGTGCCGTGCGGCCCGATCCTGTCGATGAAGGACATCTACGAGGATCGCGACCTGTACGAACGCGGCTTTCTGGTCGAGATCGACCACCCCGAGCGCGGCCGCTACGTGCAGGTCGGCATGCCGATCCAGATGTCCGACTCGCCGGCCGAGGTAAAACGCTCGCCGCTGTTGGGCGAGCACACCGACGAGGTGCTCGGCTGGCTCGGCTACGGCGAGGCCGACATCAGGAAATTGCACGACGACGGCGCGGTTTAACTTTGGAGATGTCGCACGGAAGTTCATCTTTTTACTCCCTCTCCCCCACCGGGGGAGAGGGTCGGGGTGAGGGGGCGGATCCCGGACAGCGCCGCTTGATCGCCCTCACCCTGCCGCACGCCTGCGCGCGCCGGGCCCCTCCCTCTGCCGCATTGCGGGAGAGGGGCATTTGAGGAGCACACATGCGTTCATCCCAGCTCAGCACATGACCGCCGCATCCATCCCGGCTCCGGGCGGCGGCGCGGCCCGACGACGCCGAAGGGCCGGCAGGTCGATCCGGCCGCGCTCGCCGAGGTGCAGGCGCTGCTCGGCGATCGCGAGCGGCGCCGCGACCTGCTGATCGAGCACCTGCATCTGTTGCAGGACGAATTCGGCTGCCTGCACGCAAGGCATCTGGTCGCGCTCGCCGAGGAGATGCGGCTGGCGCTGGCCGAAATTTACGAGGTCGCCTCGTTCTACGCCCATTTCGACATCGTGATGGACGACGAGACGCCTCCGCCGCCGCTCACGGTGCGGGTCTGCGACAGCCTGACCTGCGCGCTGTACGGCGGCGAGACGCTGCTCGGCGAGTTGCGCGAGCGGCTCGGCGACGGGGTGCGCGTCGTCCGGGCGCCGTGCATGGGCGGCTGCGACAAGGCGCCGGTCGTCGCGATCGGCCACGCGCTGCACGAGAACGCCACCGTCGAGAATGTCGCCGAGGCGGTGGCGGCCGGCCACACGCATCCGGTGCTGCCGGCTTATCCCGATCTCGACCGCTACCGCGCCGACGGCGGCTACGCGCTGCTGCGCGCCTGCCTCGACGGCAAACGCACGATCGACGACGTGGTCGGCGCGCTCGAAGGCTCCGGGCTGCGCGGGCTCGGCGGCGCCGGGTTTCCGACCGGGCGCAAATGGCGCTTCGTGCGCCAGGAGCCGGGGCCGCGGCTGATGGCGGTCAACGCCGACGAGGGCGAGCCCGGCACGTTCAAGGACCGCTACTATCTCGAAACCGACCCGCACCGCTTTATCGAGGGCATGCTGATCGCGGCCTGGGCGGTCGAGGCCGGCCGACGTCTACATCTATCTGCGCGACGAATACCCGCAATGCCGCGCGATCCTGACCGTCGAGATCATGGCGGCCGAGGCGGCGGGTCTCGCGCCGCACACGAAGATCCACCTCAGGCGCGGCGCCGGCGCCTATATCTGCGGCGAGGAATCGGCGATGCTCGAAAGCATCGAGGGCAAGCGCGGCCTGCCGCGCCACAAGCCGCCGTTCCCGTCGCAGGTCGGGCTGTTCGGCCGGCCGACCCTGATCAACAATGTCGAGACGCTGTTCTGGGTGCGCGACATCGTCGAGAAGGGGCCGGACTGGTTCACCGGCCAGGGCCGCAACGGCCGCCAGGGGCTGCGCAGTTTCTCGGTGTCGGGCCGGGTCAAGAACCCCGGCGTCAAGCTCGCGCCGGCCGGGATCACGGCGCGCGAGCTGATCGACGAATATTGCGGCGGCATGGCCGACGGCCACAGCTTCAAGGGCTATCTGCCGGGCGGCGCCTCGGGCGGCATCTTGCCGGCGTCGAAGGCCGACATCCCGCTCGATTTCGGCACGCTCGAAGCCGAGGGCTGCTTTATCGGCTCGGCCGCGGTCGTCGTGCTGTCCGACAAGGACGACATGAAGGAGGTGGCGCTCAACCTGATGCGCTTCTTCGAGGACGAGAGCTGCGGCCAGTGCACGCCCTGCCGGGTCGGCACCGAGAAGGCGGTCATGCTGATGAACCGCCCGCGCTGGGACGAGGCCCTGCTCGACGATCTGCGCGTCGTCATGGGCGACGCCTCGATCTGCGGCCTGGGCCAGGCGGCGATGAACCCGGTCCGGCAGGTGCTGAAGCATTTCCGCGAGGATTTGGCGTGATCCACACCATTGTCATCCCGGCGAAGGCCGGGATCCACATGTCTACCCGCCGATGGTTGCAACATGGATCCCGGCTTTCGCCGGGATGACGCTTGAGTCACAGGGGTCGTAAGATGACCGATCCGATCCGCTTTACGCTCGACGGCAACGAGGTCGAGGCCGAGCCGGGCGAGACGATCTGGCAGGTCGCGAACCGGCAGGGCGTCGAGATCCCGCATCTGTGCTGGCTGCCGAAGCCGGGCTATCGCGCCGACGGCAATTGCCGCGCCTGCATGGTCGAGATCGAGGGCGAGCGCGTGCTCGCCGCCTCGTGCATCCGCCGGCCGACGCCCGGCATGAAGGTCCGCTCGGCCAGCGAGCGCGCGAAGGCGTCGCGCAAGCTCGTCTTCGAGCTGCTGATCGCCGACCAGCCCGACCGCGCCGCGGCGCACGAGCCGGATTCGCGCTTCTGGCTGTGGGCCGACCGGGTCGACGTCAACCGACAGCCGCTTCCCGCAGCGCAACGCCCCGGCGCCCGACCGCAGCCATCCGGCGATGGCGGTCCAGCTCGACGCCTGCATCCAGTGCAATCTGTGCGTGCGCGCCTGCCGCGAGGTGCAGGTCAACGACGTGATCGGCATGGCCGGGCGCGGCCATCAGCGAAAAGATCGTGTTCGATTTCGACGACCCGATGGGGCAATCGACCTGCGTCGCCTGCGGCGAGTGCGTCCAGGCCTGCCCGACCGGCGCGCTTGATGCCGGCGAGCCTGCGTCGACGAGAACGGCGTCTACGCGAACGCGCCGGAGCGCCAGGTCGAGAGCGTCTGCCCCTATTGCGGCGTCGGCTGCCAGCTGATCTATCACATCAAGGACGACCGCATCGTCGCGGTCGAGGGCAAGGACGGGCCGGCCAACCACAACCGGCTCTGCGTCAAGGGCCGCTTCGGCTTCGACTACGTCCACCACCAGGACCGGCTGACCGAGCCGCTGATCCGCAAGGACGGCGTCGCGAAGCACGATGTCGCGATCGACCCGGCCAACCCGCTGCACGCATTTCCGCACGGCGACCTGGGAGGAGGCGCTCGACCGCGCCGCCGCCGGTCTGAAGCGCATCCGCGACGAGCATGGCGGCAAGGGCGCTGGCCGGGTTCGGCTCGGCCAAGGGGTCGAACGAGGAGGCCTATCTGTTCCAGAAGCTGGTGCGCACCGGGTTCGGCACGCAACAATGTCGATCACTGCACGCGGCTGTGCCACGCCTCGTCGGTCGCGGCGCTGATGGAGGGGATCGGCTCGGGCGCGGTGACGGCGCCGTTCACCGCCGCCGCCGACGCCGAGGTCATCATCGTCATCGGCGCCCGCCCGACCGAGAACCACCCGGTCGCGGCGACCTTCTTCAAGCAGGCCGCGAAGCGCGGCGCCAAGCTGTTCGTGATGGACCCGCGCAGCCAGTTCATGGCGCGCCACGCGACGAAGATGCTGCAGTTCAAGCCGGGCCGCGACGTCGCGATGCTGAACGCGCTGCTGCACACGATCATCGAGGAGGGGCTGTACGACCGGCAATACGTGCAGGCGCACACCGAGGATTTCGAGCAGCTGCGCGAGCATGTGAAGGACTATCCGCCGGAGAAGATGGCCGAGCTGTGCGGCATCGACGCCGCGACGCTGCGCGAGGTCGCGCGCGCCTACGCCCGCGCCAAGCTCGGCGATCATCTTCTGGGGCATGGGCATCTCGCAGCACGTCCACGGCACCGACAACGCGCGCTGCCTGATCGCGCTGGCGCTGGTCACCGGCCAGGTCGGCCGCCCCGGCACCGGGCTGCACCCGCTGCGCGGCCAGAACAACGTGCAGGGCGCCTCCGACGCCGGCCTCATCCCGATGGTCTTTCCCGACTACCAGTCGGTCGAGGACCCGGACGTCCGCGGCAAGTTCGAGGAGCTCTGGCAGACCAGCCTCGACCCGAAGCGCGGCCTGACCGTCGTCGAGATCATGGACGCGATCCATGCCGGGCGAGATCCGGGGCATGTACATCATGGGCGAAAACCCGGCGATGTCCGACCCCGACCTGACGCACGCGCGCGAGGCGCTGGCGCATCTCGAGCATCTCGTCGTGCAGGACATCTTCCTGACCGAGACCGCGAAATACGCCGATGTCGTGCTGCCGGCCTCGGCCTGGCCGGAGAAGGACGGCACGGTCACCAACACCAACCGCCAGGTGCAGATCGGGCCGCACCGCGCTGCCGCTGCCCGGCAACGCGCGGCAGGATTGGTGGATCATCCAGGAGATCGCGCGCCGCATCGGGCTCGACTGGTCCTACACGCACCCGAGGGACGTGTTCGCCGAGATGAAGCTGGCGATGCCGTCGCTCGACAACATCACCTGGGAGCGCCTCCAGCGCGAGGACGCGGTCACCTATCCGTGCGACGCCGAGGACCAGCCCGGGCACGACATCGTGTTCGGCGACGGCTTCCCGACCGAAATCGACGCGCGCGCCGGTTCGTGCCGGCGGCGATCATCCCGCCGGCCGAGGAGCCCGACGCCGAGTACCCGCTGGTGCTGACCACCGGACGCCAGCTCGAGCACTGGCACACCGGCGCGATGACGCGGCGCGCCTCGGTGCTCGACGAGCTGGAACCGGAGGCGGTCGCGAGCCTCGCGCCGGCCGAACTGCGCCGGCTCGGCATCCGCGCCGGCGACCGTGTCCGGGTCGCGACGCGGCGCGGCGACGATCGAGCTGAAGGCGCGCGCCGACAGCGCGGTCGCGCCCGGCATGGTGTTCATCCCGTTCTGCTACGCCGAGGCCGCCGCCAACATCCTGACCAACCCGCAGCTCGACCCGTTCGGCAAGATCCCGGAGTTCAAATACTGCGCCGCCCGCGTCGAACCGGCCCCCACCCCCGCCGCACCGCGGCGGCGGGTACGGATTGGTTCAATAGATCGCGTCGTCCCGTGGGCCTTCAGCCTACGGACTGTCATCCGCGGGGAAGGCCGGGACCCACGGTGGGCATGGCTACCGGCCTTCGCCGGTATGACGATGTTGCTGGCGGCGTGCGTCGCCCGCTATCGCGAGCCGCCGCAGCCCTATGTCTGCCTGCTGCCGGCAGAGAAGCGGATGCTTGTCGCCGAGCTGTTTTTCGGCCGCGCCATTCCGGGGCGCGCGCCACTGAGCGAAGCCGAATGGCGGGCCTTCGCCGCCGAAATCGTCACGCCGAATTTCCCGGACGGTTTCACGGCGTTTGACGCTGAGGGGCAATGGCGCAACCCGGCGACCGGCGTTGTCAGCAGCGCGCCGACAAAGGTGCTGCTCGTCGCCGCGCCGCGCACTCCCGATCTCGCGCCGCGCCTTACGGCGGTGATCGAGGCCTACAAGGCGCGCTTCCGCCAGCAATCGGTCGGCGTCATCACGCGCAATTCCTGCGCCGCGTTCTGATGGGCGCCAACGGCCTCAGGCCGTCGCGGCGGCCGGGGCCGGCATGCGGCGCGGCAGCAGCGAGACGGCGATGAAGATCACGAATGCGGTCACCGCGAGCAGCCGGAACAGCGTGTCGAACCCCCATCCCTCGTAGATAAACGCGATCAGCGGCAAGGCGGCCGCCAGCGCCGTGAAGCTGACGACGTAGCGGATCGCGTAGACCCGGGCGCGCGCCTCGCCCTGCGCCATCTTGCCGATCATGTAGTCGTTGATCGGGATCTGGCCGAACGCGCCGAGCATGAAGCCGAGCGCAACCGCCAGCGCGGCCCAGTTCTGCACCGCCGGCATCGCCGCGAAGAACACGACCTGGATCGCCGCCGCAACCATGAACACCGGGCGCGGCCCGTAACGGTCGAGCAGGCTGCCGACGACGAGCTGCGCCATCGAGGCGACCGCGAACACGACAAAGGCCAGCGACCCGATAACGGTGGCGAGATCGACACGGCCGGGCAGCCCGAGCGCAGCCCCTGCCAGGCTCGCCCCGACATCCTGCAGCCGCTCGGCGAAGATCTTCGGCAGCGCGAACGTCGTCGATTGGAAGACGATGCTCGAAATCGCCGTCGTCACGAACACGATGACCGAGACGCGCCACAGCACGCTGCCGAAGCTCGGGCGCACTCCCGCCGCGGCGCCGGCTGCCTGCACCGCTTTCGGCCTGCCGTGGTCGGCGGCGATTTCGCGCCATCGCAGCGCGGCGTAGGCGAACCCGACCAGAATCGCGAACAACGCCCGGCGCGATAAACGCGGCGCGCCACCCGCCATTGTCGATCAGATAGCCGGTGAGCAGCGCCGCGCTCGCGACGCCGAGATTGCCCCAGACGCCGTTCACGGCGATGCGCATCCCGGTGTTCTTCCACTTGGCGACGACGATCGCGAGGCCGACCGGATGATAGACCGCGGCGAACACGCCGATCGCGAACAGCCCGAGCCGATCTGCAGCGGCGTGGCCGCGAAGCCGGTCGCGATCGCCGCCGCGCCGATCCCGACGAAGAACACGACCATCATGCCCTCGCGGCTCCATTTGTCGGCGATCCAGCCGGCCGGATAGGCGAACACGCCGAACGCGAAAAACCCTGGCGTCGCGTATTTCAGCAGGTCGGCGTAGCTCATGCCCCACTCGCGGATCAAAGCGAGCGCCGCGACGGTCGCGAAGATCAGCGTGAACATGTGGTCGAGAAAATGCCCGACATTCAGCAGCAGGAAATGCACGCGGTCGCGGTCTGGCATTTGGCCCGGTTCCTATCGGCGGCGCGGTATGCGGCGAATAGCGAGCCAGCCTATCCCCCGCGCGGCCGCGCTCCAAGCAGGTATCTGTCGAACACCGGCGTTATGCCGGCCCGCCGGCCTGCGACGAGCCGCGCCGCAGCGAACAGATGCAGGAGCGGCACGGTTTTGCCAAAATGCCACGGTCGGCTGTAGAGTTGAGCGGGTCATGTCGCTTCCATCGGGTCTGTGTCTGGTTACCGGGGCTACCGGGTTTGTCGGCTCGGCCGTAGCGCGGGCGCTGGTCAAGACCGGGCAGAAAGTGCGCGTGCTGGCCCGGCCGCGCGGCGACCGGCGCAATCTGGAACGGTTGCCGGTCGAGATCGCCGAAGGCTCGCTGGAGGATCGCGAAATCGCTGAAGGAAGCGGTTGCGGGCTGCCGGTATCTGTTTCATGTCGCGGCCGATTACCGGCTGTGGGTGCCGGACCCGGCCGCGATGCACCGCGTCAACGTGGCGGGGACCCGCGAATTGATGCTCGCCGCGCAGGAAGCCGGGGTCGAGCGGATCGTCTACACCAGCAGCGTCGCGGTGCTGGGGATCGTGCGCGGCGGGGTCGCCGACGAGGAGACGCCGAGCCGCGCCGCCGACATGATCGGCCCCTACAAGCTGTCGAAATTCGAGGCCGAGGCGGTGGTCCGCGATCTTGTCGAGACGCGCGGTCTGCCGGCGGTCATCGTCAACCCCTCGACGCCGATCGGCCCCGGCGACATCAAGCCGACGCCGACCGGGCGGCTGATCCTGCAGGCGGCGCGCGGCCGCATGCCCGGCTTTGTCGATACCGGGCTCAATGTCGCGCATGTCGATGACGTCGCGCTCGGCCACCTGCTCGCGGCCCGAAGCGGCAAGATCGGCCGGCGCTACGTTCTCGGCGGCGACAACATGAACCTGGCGGAAATCCTCGCCGAGGTCGCGCAGGTCACCGGCCGCCGTCCGCCGATGCTGCGGTTTCCGCATCTGGCCGTGCTGCCGCTCGCGGCCGGCGCCGAGGCCGTCGCGCGGTTGACCAGACGCGAGCCGTTTGCCACCGTGGATGGCGTGAGAATGGCGCGGAAGAAGATGTTCTTCAGCTCGGCCCGGGCGATCGAGGAACTGGGCTATGCGCCGCGGCCGGGGCGCTATGCGATCGCCGACGCCATCGCCTGGTTCAAGGCCAACGGCTATATGCGATGAGCACGGCGGCTTCCGGCGCTGCCGCGCTCCAGTCATGCCGAGACGGTCGAGGCGCCATCCGGCAAGGGTCGCGGCGACGAAAATTTCCCGGTCGGCTCGTGGCTGATCCGCCGCGACCTGCGGGCGCATGTGCACGCGTTCTACCGCTTCGCGCGCAACGCCGACGACATCGCCGACAGCCCGGTCCTGTCCGCGGACGAGAAGATCCGCCGGCTCGACCGCATGGCGGCGATCCTTGACGGCGATCCCGGCGGCGCGCCCGGCTCCGATTCGCCGGCCGCCGCCGCGATGCGCGCCAGCCTCGCCGAAACCGGGTTGACGGCGCAGCATTGCCATGACGTGCTGCGCGCGTTCCGCCAGGACGCGGTGAAGCTGCGCTACCGCGACTGGGACGATCTGATGGAATACTGCCGCTATTCGGCCGCGCCGGTCGGCCGCCAGCTGCTCGATCTGCATGGCGAGGGCCGGCACACCTGGCCGGCCTCGGACGCGCTGTGCGCCGCATTGCAGGTGCTGAACCATCTGCAGGATTGCGCCGCCGATTACCGCGATCTCGACCGCGTCTATATCCCGCTGAGCGATCTGATCGGGCGAAGGCTGCACGGTCGCGGCGCTCGCCGCGCCTGCCGCCAGCCCGGGGCTGCGCCGCGTCCTCGATCGGCTGCTCGACAATACCGAGGCGCTGATCGCGACCGCATCGGGCCTGCCGCCTGCGGGTCGCGTCGCGCGGATTGCGCTGGGAATCGGCGGTCATCGTCGCCCTTGCCGGCCGGCTGGCGCGGCGGCTGCGGCGCGGCGATCCGCTGGCGGGCCGCGTGGCGCTGTCGAAGGGCGATTTCGCGGCCGCGTTCCTGACCGGCGTGTTCGCCCGCCGGCGATGACCGGGACGGTTCTGGACGATGTCGGGGCGGTCCCCGACGAGGCGGCGCTGCGCGAGACGATTCGCCGACGGGTCGAAGCAGCGGGGACGTCGTTCTATTGGGCGATGCGGCTCCTGCCGAAGCAGCGGCGCGACGCGCATGTATGCCGTCTACGCGTTCTGCCGCGAGGTGGACGACATCGCGGACGACGCGGATACCCCGCCCGAGCAGAAAGCGGCGGCGCTCGACGCGTGGCGTTCGGAAATCGAGGCGCTGTACGCGGGCCGCCTGCCGCGCAGCCTCGTCGGCCGCGCCCTGCGCCATCCCATCCTATATTATAGCCTGCGACGCGAGGACTTCCGCGCCGTTATCGACGGTATGGAGATGGATGCCGTCGAGGATATCCGCGCGCCCGACATGGCGATGCTCGACCTGTATTGCGCGCGCGTCGCCGCCGCGGTCGGGCATTTGTCGGTGCATGTGTTCGGCGATCCGAGCCCCGACGCGCACGCGGTCGCCGATTCGCTCGGCCGCGCGTTGCAGCTGACCAACATTCTGCGCGATCTTGACGAAGACGCCCGGCGCGGCCGGCTGTACCTGCCGCGCGAGATCCTCGAACGGCACGGCATCCGCACGGCCGAACCGCTTCAGGTGCTGCGGCACCCGGCGCTGCCGGCGGCATGCCGCGATCTCGCCGCGATAGCGACGCGGCATTTCGATGAGGCCGGCACGGGCAATGGCGCGCTGCTCGCGGCGCGCGATGCGGCCGGCGGCGACGATGGGGGCCTTCTATCGCGCGATGCTCGATGCGCTGGTCCGCTCGGAATGGCGCGACCCGAGCCGGCGCGTGGGCCTGTCGAAGCGACAGAAGCTCTGGCTGGTGCTGCGCCACGGGATTCTATGACCGCGCGGCCTCGACGCGGGGGGCAGGGTGCATGTCGTCGGGGCCGGCCTTGCCGGGCTCGCGGCTGCCGTCACGCTCGCCGGCGAAGGCCGCCTCGGTCGTGCTCTACGAAGTCGGGGGCGCATGCGGGCGGGCGCTGCCGCTCGTTCCACGATGCCGAGCTCGGCGTCCGCATCGACAACGGCAACCACCTGCTGCTCTCCGGCAATCGGGCGGCGCTCTCCTATGTCGAGCGGATCGGCGCGCTCGACACGTTCGAGCGGCCGGACGAGGCGGCGATCCCGTTCGTCGACCTTGCCGATGGCGCGCGGTGGGAGGTGCGGCCGTCGCGCGGCGCCGTACCGTGGTGGATTTTGCGCGCCTCGCGGCGGGTGCCGGGAACGCGGACGCGCGACTACCTCGCCGCGCTGCGGCTCAGACGGGCGGCCCCCGGCGACACGGTCGCGGAACTCCTTGACCGCGATACGATGCTGTTCCGCCGGCTGTGGGAGCCGCTCGTCGTCGCCGCGCTCAACACCTCGGCCGAGCAGGCCTCGGCCGTCCTTTTCTCCCGTATCCTCGCCGAGACGATCGGTCGCGGCGCGGCCGCATGCCGGCCGATGCTGCCGCGCGAGGGGTTGTCGGAAAGCCTCGTCGATCCGGCGCTGGAGTACCTGACCCGCCACGGCGGGGAAATTCGCTTCGGCAGCCGGCTGAAGGCGCTCGGACTTCGCGGCGGACCGCGTCGCCGAGCTGCGATTCGACGGCGACAGCGTCGCGGTGCCGCCGCACGACGAGGTCGTGCTTGCCGTGCCGGCGGCGATCGCGGCGCGGATCGTGCCCGGCCTCGTGGTGCCCGACGACTACGCGCCGATCGTCAACGCCCATTTCCGCTATGACGCGTCCGGTGCGGAGCTCCCGCCGTTTCTCGGGATTGTCGGCGGCACCGCCGAATGGGTGTTTCGCAAGCGCGACATCCTCTCGGTGACGGTCAGCGCCGCCGATCGCCTTGTCGGCCGCCCGGCCGACGAATTGCGCGACGTGCTGTGGCGCGACGTGGCGCGGGCTCTGGCTCTTCCCGCCGCGCCGACCCCGCCGGCCCGCATCGTCAAGGAGCGCCGCGCGACATTTCGCGCCACCCCGGCGCAGCTGGCGCGGCGCCCGCCGGCAGCGACGGCATGGAACAATCTTCACCTTGCAGGCGATTATGTCGATACTGGCTTGCCCGCTACGATTGAAGGCGCTATTCGCTCGGGCATCGCAGCGGCGGGTCGCATAACCCGACGCCGCAACTCGGAATTGGCGCCGGCCGGATTTCCGCCGCCGGCGACACCGCTCCCGACAACTGCCCAGGACCGACAACGCGCGATGCCATGACGAGTGGGATTACGGCGAAGAAGAACAATACGGCCGTGCTCGGTGGGGAGGCGCATCCGCTGGGGCTCGATGCCGCGATCGAGCGCTCGGTCGCCTCGCTGCTGTCGCGGCAGAACCCGGACGGCCATTGGGTTTTCGAGCTCGAAGCCGACGCGACGATCCCGGCCGAATACATCTTGCTGCGGCACTGGCTCGGTACGATCGACGAGGTAGGTTATCCGGAGCTTGAGCAGCGCCTCGCGCGCTATCTGCGCGAGGTGCAGGGCGAGGATGGCGGATGGCCGCTGTTTTATGGTGGCGCGCCCGATATCAGCGCTTCGGTCAAGGCGTATTTCGCGCTGAAGGCGGCCGGCGATTCTCCCGATGCGCCGCATATGGCGCGGGCCCGCGAGCTGATCCTGGCCCGCGGCGGCGCGCGCCAGTCCAATGTGTTCACGCGGATCATGCTGGCGCTGTGGGGCGAGGTGCCGTGGCGCGCGGTGCCGGTTATGCCGGTCGAGATCATGCTGCTGCCCGGCTGGTTCCCGTTCCATGTCGACAAGGTGTCGTACTGGTCGCGCACCGTCCTGGTGCCGCTCCTCGTGCTGATGGCGCTGCGCCCGACCGCGCGCAACCCGCGCGGCGTCACGATCGGCGAATTGTTCACCGAGCCGCCGGAGGAGGTGCAGGACTGGATTTCGCCGCCGACCCCGACCGCGATCGGCCACGCCTTCACGCTGCTCGACCGGGCTGCTTCGGTTGGCCGAGCCGATGTTCCCGGCCGATGCGCGGCGGCGCGCGATCGACCGGGCCGTGGCGTTCGTCACCGAGCGGCTCAACGGCGAGGACGGGCTCGGCGGCATCTTCCCGGCGATGGCCAACGCGCTGATGATGTACGACTGCCTGGGCTATCCGCCGGATCATCCGAACTGCGCGGCGGCCGCGGCCGCGCTGCGCAAGCTGCTCGTCGCCGATGGCGAGCGCAGCTATTGCCAGCCCTGCGTCTCGCCGGTATGGGACACCGCGCTCGCCGCGCACGCGCTGATGGAGGTCGGCGAATCGACGCTGACGCCGGCGATCCGCCGTTCGCTCGACTGGCTGGAAAAGCGGCAGGTGCTCGACACGGAAGGCGACTGGGCCGCGGCGCGGCCCGGCTTGCGGCCCGGCGGCTGGGCCTTCCAGTACGCCAACCCGCATTACCCCGATCTCGACGACACCGCGGCCGTCGCGCTGGCGCTGAGCCGCTTCGACCGGGCCCGCTACAAGGACGCGATCGACCGCGCCGCCGAATGGGTCATCGGCATGCAGAGCCGCAACGGCGGCTGGGGTTCGTTCGACGCCGACAACACGCATTTCTATCTGAACCACATTCCGTTCGCCGATCACGGCGCGCTGCTCGACCCGCCGACCGCCGATGTCAGCGCCCGCTGCGTCGGGTTTCTCGCCCAGATCGGCACGACCGCCGATCACCCGACCCTGTCCGAGCGGCGCTCGACTACCTGCTGCGCGAGCAGGAGGCGGACGGCAGCTGGTTCGGCCGCTGGGGCACGAATTACATCTACGGCACGTGGTCGGTGCTGGCGGCGCTGAATGCGGCCGGCACCGACCCGGACGCGCCGCCGGTGCGGCGGGCCGTCGACTGGCTGATCGCGCACCAGCGGGCGGATGGCGGCTGGGGAGAACCCGGCGAGAGCTACTATCCCGAGCGCGCCGCACGGAGAGGCGCCGTACAGCACCGCGTCGCAGACGGCCTGGGCGTTGCTGGCGCTGATGGCGGCCGGCGAGGCCGACAATCCGGCGGTCGCGCGCGGCATCGCCTACCTGATCGCAACGCAGGACCGCGACGGCAACTGGGACGAGCCGTGGTACACCGCGGTCGGGTTCCCGCGCGTGTTCTACCTGCGCTATCACGGCTACCGGCGTCTTCTTCCCGCTATGGGCGCTGGCGCGCTACCGCCGCCTGTCGGTGGCCAATTCGCGGCGCGTCCCGTTCGGGCTGTGACGCCGCGCGCAGAGAACGCGACATGTTCGTCACGGCCAGACGTCGGCGCTCGGAGTTTCGGTCCAATCCGGACCGTTATCGCATATTGCCGGTGTGCCCGAGCGAATAGCGGCCGGGTTGCGGCCACACCGCCAAGCCATGCGGCTCCTTGCCGACCGGGATCTTGGTCACCGCTCCCGTCGTTGTGTCGATCGCATAGACGACGCCGTGATAGCGGCCGGACAGCCACAAGGTTTTGCCGTCGGCGCTGACATTTCCCATGTCGGGGCTGCCGCCGCCCGGTATCGGCCAGTTGGCGACGACCGAGCGGGTCGCGAAATCGATCACCGACACGCTGCCCGGCCCCATGCGGTGGCCGTCGAAGCCGCGGTTCGCGACATACAGCTTGGTGCCGTCGCGGCTTGGATAGAGCCCGTGCGTGCCCGGACCGGTCGGGATGAAGCCGATCTCGGCAAACTTGTCGCCGTCCACGACGAACACGCCGTTCGCCATCATGTCGGCGACGTAGAACACCGTTCCGTCGGGGGAGACGCGGATATCCTGCGGCATCCCGCCTTTCGAGAATTTGAGGTACCCGACAACGCTGCGGTTCGCGATATCGATCTTGACCAGCCCGCCGTTGAACTCGCAGGTGAAGATCGCGTATCTGCCGTCGATCGAGAAATCGGCGTGATTGACGCCGCCGCATTGCGGCGTCGGCTATCGAGTACTGCAACGCCATCGTGTGCGGATCGCGGAAATCGAGCCGCTTCAGCCGCTCGGCGACGACGATCGCCGATTTTCCGTCCGGCGTGAAATAGAGGTTGTACGGATCGGCGACCGGAACCGGCGCGCCGGGCTTGCCGGTCTTCGGATCGATCGGCGTCAGGCTGCCCTCGGCGCCGCGCCATCCGGCGCTGGTGACCCACAGCGTCTTGAGATCCCAGGACGGAACGATGTGGTGCGGCTGCTGGCCGACCGGGAAGCTGTCGATGACCTGGCGCGTCTCCGGATCGATGACGTCAACCCGGTCCGTTCCGAGACTCGGGACATAGACGCGCGGCGGATCGTGGGCCACCTCCGGGCTGACATGATCGGCGCCGGTCTCGCTGTACAGGTTCCGCGGATCGACCACCGGCGGCATCCCGGGCAGCGTATCGATTTCGGCGCGTACCGGCTGCGAAGCAGTGGCGTACAGCGCAA
Source organism: uncultured Alphaproteobacteria bacterium (assembly GCA_963753665.1). Taxonomy (GTDB): domain Bacteria; phylum Pseudomonadota; class Alphaproteobacteria; order ATCC43930; family CGMCC-115725; genus DATARH01. The sequence goes on along the minus strand of CAVWDC010000003.1, from coordinate 500,984 downwards.
GAACGAGCGCCGAGCGCAGGATCGGCTCGTGGGCGCCAGACCGAGTTCGTCCGGAAAACCGCGCTCCGCAAGCCCGGCTCCGGCGGAGCGGTGTCACCTCGGCAGCTCAGCGCAGCTGCTGCGGCAAGCCGGCAATCGCCGCGTCGATCAGCGCGCCGCCGCGGCGCTCGTCGATTTCCGACGCGATGACCTCGCGCGCCGCGGCGATCGCGGTATCGACCGCGGCGGCGCGGACCTCGGCGGCGGCGCGCGCCTCGGCCTGGGCGATGCGCTCCTCGGCGAGACGCTGGCGGCGCGCCAGCGATTGTTCGAGATCGCTCGCCGCCTGCGCCGCGAGCCGCTCGGCTTCCTCCCTGGCATGCGCGACGATGGCCTGCGCCTCCGCCACCGCCTCGCGTTCCTGGCGCCGATAATCGGCGAGCAGCTGCTCCGCCTCGTCGCGCAGTTGCCGCGCCTCGTCGAGCTCGTTGCGGATGCGAACCGCGCGCTCGTCGAGCGCGCTGGTGATCGCCCGGCTCGCCGGCTTCCAGATCAGCGCGATCAGGATCACCGCCGAGATCAGCACCCAGAAATGGTGATCGTGCAGCAGCTCGCTCATTATCGCGCTCGTCCCGCGATTGCGTTGTCGACCGCCGACGCCAGCCGCGCCTGGTTCGGCGCCGAGCCGGTAAGCTTTTCGACGACCGCCTGCGCGACATCGGCGGCGATGCCGCGAACCTCGGACAGCGCCTGCTGCTTCGTCTCGGCGATGCGGCGTTCGGCTTCGTCGATCTGCTGCGCGAGCGCGCCCGCCAGCGCGTGCTGCCGCTCCGCCGCCTCGGCGGCGAGCCGGTCGGTGGTTTCCTTGATCGCCGCCTGAGCCTCGCACGCGCGCCTCCGCCATCGTCCGCTGAAAGGCGGCGTTGGCCGCCTCCGCCTCGGATTTCAGCTCGGCGGCGCGCGCCAGATCCTCCTCGCGCCGCTGGCGGCGAGCGTCGATCGCGGCCGTCACCCGCGGCAGCCCGATCCACGACATCAGGATGTAGAGGACGATGAACGTGACCGCGAGCCAGAACAGCTGCGACGGGAACGTCTCGAAATCGAGTTGCGGCATCCGGAACGGCCCTATCCGGCGGTTGGGCGCGCGCGATCCGCGGAGCTAGAACACGAACAGGATCAGGAACGCGATCGCGAGGCCGAACAGCCCGGTCGCCTCGGCCAGCGCGAAGCCGAGAAACGCGAAGGGCTGCACCTGCGATTGCGAGGCCGGATTGCGGGCGACCGACGCGATCAGCGCCGAGAACACGTTGCCGATCCCGATGCCGGCGCCGACCAGGGCGATGCAGGCGAGACCGGCGCCGATCATTTTCGCGGAAGCGAGATCCATGTGCGTTTTCCTTGTGTCGGATAGGGTGTGAGATAGGTGAGAAGACCGGCGCGACAGTCCGCAACTCAATGCAGATGCAGGGCGTCGCGCAAATAGAGGCAGGTCAGGATGGCGAAGACATAAGCCTGCAGCACCGCGACCAGAAGCTCGAGCGCGTACAGCGCCACGTTGATGCCGACCGGCAGGATCGCGAAAATCCCGACCGCCGCCGCAAACCCGCCGAAGATCGCCAGCATCGTGTGCCCGGCCAGCATGTTGGCGAACAGCCGGATCGACAGCGTGAACGGCCGGATGAGATAGGACAGGATCTCGATCGGCACCAGCACGACGAGCAGCACCCACGACACCCCGGGGGGTACGAACAACGTCAGAAAATGCGCCCCGTGCTTGATGAAGCCGATGATCGTGACGCCGATGAACACGACGATCGCCAGCGCGAAGGTGACGATGATGTGGCTCGTCACCGTGAAGCTCCACGGCACCAGCCCGAACAGATTGGCGAACAGGATGAACAGGAACAGCGTGAAGACGAACGGCACGATACGGCCGCGCGCCGTCACCAGCGTTGGTGTCCACCATGTCGACGACGAACTCGTAAAGCATCTCGGCGACCGACTGCACCCGTCCGGGGACAAGCGCGGCCTGGCGCGTCCCGAGCACGATCAGCGCCGTCACCGCGGCGACGACAATCGTCATCAGCAGCGCCGAGTTCGTATACGACAGATCCACGCCGCCGATGTGAAACGGGACGAGCGGATGGATCTCGAACTGGTGCAGCGGGTGAAGCTCCATCGCGACCTATTCCTCGTCGTCCCACTTGTCAGCGGCGCGTCCGCTTGCCCGGCTCGGGCGCGCCCAGAGTTCGAAATCCGACCGCCGTCTTGACCCCGGTGACCGCGCGATAGACGTTGAGCATGCCGGCCGCGACCCCGAGGAAGAACATCACGATCGTCAGCCACGGCGAGGTGCCCGCCCAGCGATCGATCACCCAGCCCAGCCCCGTCGCGACGACAATCGCGACCACCAGCTCGACCCCGATGCGCAGTCCCGCAGCCATTCCCTGCTGCAGTTCCGCGTTGCCGGAGCCGGTTTTCGGCTCGACGCGGTCCCTGGCGCGCGCCTGCTTCAGGCGCTCGTCAAGACGCGCCAGTCGGTCCGGCGGCTCGCTGTCGCTCATATGGGGGAGCGCAATACCATTCGGTTCCGGCCGTCATGGCCGAAACGCGGCGCACCATAATCAGGCGCCGTGAGCCTGTCAATCGAACGGCGTTCAACATTCATGACAATGTTCTTCGTATTTTCAAGGGGGTAGCCGGATCAGGCGGTTTGCCGCAGCACGGCGGCGCGCGCCAGATCGACCGAGACCAGCTGCGAGACGCCGCGCTCGGCCATCGTCACCCCGAACAGCCGGTCCATATGCGCCATCGTCACGCGATGATGCGTGATCACCAGAAACCGCGTGCCGGTCGCATCGGCGATCTCGGCGACGAGGCGGCAGAACCCGTCGACATTGGCGTCGTCGAGCGGCGCATCGACCTCGTCGAGCACGCAGACCGGCGCCGGATGGGTCAGGAACATCGCGAAGATCAGCGCAATCGCGGTCAGCGCCTGCTCGCCGCCGGACAGCAGCGACAGCGACGCGAGACGCTTGCCGGGCGGGCTGGCGAGTATGTCGAGGCCGGCGTCGAGCGGGTCCTCGCCGTCGGCCCAGGCGAGTTCGGCTCGTCCGCCGTCGAACAGCCGCTCAAAGAGCCGGCCGAAATGCTGCGTTCAGCGCATCGAAGGCGGCGATGAGCCGCTTGCGCCCCTCCTGATCGAGCGTCGCGATGGCGCGGCGAAGCTGCGCGATCGCGCCGGTCAGATCGGCGCGCTCGCGGTCGAGTCCGGCGAGCCGGGCCTCGATCTCGGCCGCCTCCCGTGCCGCCAGCAGATTGACCGGTCCCATCGCGTTGCGCTCGCGCACGAGCCGGTCCAGCCGGGCCGCGAGATCGGCCAGGGTTTCCTCTCCCTCTCCCGGCTCGCCGCTCGGCGCGATGAGCGCGCCGAGTTCGTCCGGCTCGACGCCGAGGCGCTCGCCGATCTCGTCGCCAAGCCTGCCGAGCGTGGCTGCGGCGGCCTCGTGGCGCGCCTGCAGTCCGGCCCGCCGTTCGCGCGCGGCGGTGACCCGCGCCTCGGCCCGGCGCGCCGCCTCGGCCGCTTGCCGCAGCTCCGTCTCGGCTTCCGTCAGCGCTGCGTCGGCCGCGTCTCGCTCCGCGGCGGCCACAGCGGCGCTCGCGGCCAGCGCCTCCCGTTCCGCGGCGATCGCCGAGGGACGGACGGCCAGAGCCTCGACCTCCGCCGCCGCCGCTTCGTGCCGTTCGGCCAGAATCGCCTGCTGCGCCGCGGCATCGTCGTGCCGCTTGCGCCAGGATTCCTCCTCGCCGGCCATCGCCGCCAGCCGGCGCCGGCGGCCCTCGGCCGCGCGCAGCACGCGATCGAGCGCGGCGCGCGCCTCGGCGTCGCGGCGGCGCGCCTCGCCGGAATCGGCTCGCGCTTTGTCGAGCGCCGCGCGGGAGGCCACAGGGTCCGGCAGCAGCGCCAGCGCGCCCTCGACTTCGGCGATCTGCGTTGCCAGTTCGGCGAGATCGGCCGCGATCTTCTCGATCGTCTCGACGACCGCGGCGAGCTTCGCCCCGGCGGCCAGGCCGCGGCGCGACAGCTCGGCCTCGGCCTGGCGCGCCCGCGCCAGCCGCTCTTCGGCGGCCCGCAACTGCCCGGCGGCGGCGCGCTCGGCGGCGGCGGCGGTCTCGCGCTCGGCGCGGCGACGCGCGGCCTCGGCGCCGGCGTGCTGCGTCTGCTCCCTCGCCTCGGCGATCTCGCCGGCCAGCTGTTCGAGCCGGTTGCGCTGGCGCAGCTGCTCGGCCGCGGCGCTCGAACCGGCGCCGACCCGCACAAAGCCGTCCCACCGCCACAACCGGCCGTCCCGGTCCACCAGCCTCTGCCCCGGCCCAAGCAGCGGCTGCAATCGCCAGCCGTCGGCCGCGTTCTCGACCCAGCCGGCATGCGCGAGGCGCCGCGCCAGCGCCGCCGGTCCGTCGACGTCATCGCCAAACGGATGCGCGCCGTCGGGCAGCGGTTGCGGCGTCCAGCGGCGCCAGCGCGACCCAGCCAGCGCCGGTGGCGTCCTCGGGGCTGGCTCCGGGCTCCGGCAGCAGCGGCGCGGCCAGCTCGCCGTCGAACAGCGCCGCGACCGCCGCCTCGAACCCGGCCGCCACGCGCAGCTGCGATATCAGCGCCGGCCCCTCCGCCCGAGATGGATCGGCTCGGCGCCAGAATCCGGCTCAGCGCCGTCGCCTCCGCTTCGAGCGGGGCCAACACGCGGTCGGCGTCGCGCGCCCGTTCGAGCGCGACGGTCTCGCGCCGCTGCGACTCGGCCAGAGTTTCGGCCGCGGCAGCCGCGGCGGCGCGAGCGTGCTCCGCGTCGGCGGCGGCCTGCGCCACGGCCGCGCCCGCCGCGGCGACTGGCTTCGGGAGACACGGTCGCGGCGAGCAGCGTCTCGCGCTGCCGTTCGCTGTCGGCGAGCCGGGACGCGAGCCGCGCCCGGCGATCGCAGCAGGTCGCGGCGCTGCCGATCGAGCGCCGGTGCGCCGCGCCTCAAGGGCGGCGGCGGCTTCGATCGCCTGCTGCAATCCGCTCTCGGCGGCGGCGAGATCGCGGGCGGCCGCGTCGGCCCGCGCCGCCGCTTCCCGGCATTCGTTCTCGGCCCCGGCGCCGGCGCGGTCGAGAGCGGCCCGTTCCTCGGCGAGCGTCGCCAGCGCGGCATCGGCGTCGGCCAGGCGCGCGGTCTCGCGGCCGCGGTCGGCGGCGATCTGCGCCGACGCGCCGCTCGGCCTCGGCGCGCGCCGCCGTTACCCTGGCGAGTTCCTGATCGAGCGCCTCTCGTGCATGCCCGAGACGTTGCAGCTCCGCCGCGGCGGCGGATTGGCGCAGACGCAGCGGCGGCAGTGCGGCCTCGGCTTCGGCCCGCGCCTGCTCGCGGGCGAGCGCGTCTTCGCCGGCCGCCGCCAGCTCGCGTTCCGCGTCCCGCAGCTCGGCCGCGAGACGCTCGGCCTCGCCGGCGGCCTGCCGCCATCTGACATGCAGCAGCCGCGCCTCGGCCTCGCGGATCTGCTCGCCGAGCCGGCGATAGCGCTGTCGCCTGCCGCGCCTGTTTCTTCAGCGTCTCGCTCTGCGCCGCCAACGTCGCGGTCACGTCGTCGAGCCGCGCCAGATTGTCCTCGGCGGCGCGCAGTTTCGCCTCGGCCTCGTGGCGCCGCGCGTGAGACCGGCGGTGCCCGCCGCCTCGTCGAGCAAGCCGCGCCGCTCCTTCGGCGTTGCCGCGATCAGCGCGCCGATCCGCCCCTGTCCGACCAGCGCGCCGGAATGCGGCCCGGACGCCGCGTCGGCGAACAGCAGCTGCACGTCGCGGGCGCGCGCCTCGCGTCCGTTGATCCGGTACGTCGAGCCGGCGCCGCGCACGATGCGCCGCGCGACCTCGATCGTCGCGCTGTGTGGCGCCGGTACCGGTATTCACGGTCAGCGCGACTTCGGCGAGGTTGCGCGCCGGGCGGCTGCCGGAGCCGCCGAAGATCACATCGTCCATCTCGCCGCCGCGCAGGCGTCTGGCCGACGCTTCGCCCATCACCCAGCGCAGCGCCTCGACGAGGTTGGACTTGCCGCAGCCGTTCGGCCCGACAATGCCGGTCAGCCCCGGCGCGATCACCAGCTCGGTCGGCTCGACGAACGACTTGAAACCGGCGAGGCGGAGGCGCTCTACCTGCATCGCCGGCCGGACATCAGGCTCGCGTCAGCCCCGGGCTCTCATAGCCGGCGGTCAGGACTTCGCCAGACCCGACAGCAGCCTCGTCCAGCGCCTCCGCCGTCGGCGGGCCCTCGAATTTCTTGCCGTTGACGAAAAGCGTCGGGGTCGAGTTGACGTCGAGCTGCGTCGATGCGGTCAGACGGCTTTGCACGATCTCGTCCTCCAGCGCCTTGTTCGCGAGGCAGGCATCGAAATCCTTGCCGCTGACCCCGGCAAGCCGCGCGGTCCGTTCGAGCGCCGGGCGCCAATCCTGCGAGACGGCCCATTTCTCCTGCGTCTTGAACAGCGTCTCGATCATCGGGTAGTAGCGCTCGGGCGGCAGACAGCGCGCCAGCATCTCGGCCCGCAACGCCACCTGATCCAGCGGAAACGGGCGCATCACCAGCTTCACCTTGCCGGTGTCGATCCATTTCTTCTTCAGCTCGGGCAGCACCTCATTGGTGAAATGGGCGCAATGCGGGCATGTCATCGAGGCGTATTCGAGAATCGTGATCGGCGCGTCGGCCTGGCCGAGGACGCGGTCCTGCGGCGTCACTTGCAGCAGGGCGGCGGGGCTGGCCGGGGCTTGCGGCGCCTGCGCGGCGGCCGGAAACGCGGCGACAAGCGCCGTCACGAACAACAGGGCGAACCGGATATCCCGCATTGCAACCTTCCCAGCACCAAGTGATTGAGTTAGCGGTTTGAGAACACGTCGGCAACCGCCGCCGTCCCGGGGCGGAGGCGGCCGGCCGACTCTAGCCGGCCTGCCGCGAAACGCGCCGAACCAGCTCTCCGAGCCCGGCCAGCGCGGCGCGCAACTCCGGATCGTCAACCCCGGCGAGCCGCGAATTGAGCATGCTCCGATCGTCTCCGGTCGGCGGCACGGCCGGCACGCGCGATCCCGTATCGGCCGTCGCCGAGCCTGCCAAAGGCAGGGTTCCCTGGACGAGAACGAGCCGCGCGACCGCGGCGCGCCCGAAGAAAAGATTGATGCGGTCGATCACCAGCGGCGCGCGGTGCTGCAGGTCGAGGGCGAACCCGGGGACCACCAGCAGCTTCAGCGCGCCGTCGCGGCCGAGCTTCACGGGCCAGGTTCGCGCCGCCAGCTCGGCGCCGGCGATCGCGCCCCATTCCGCCTTGAGCCGCGCCAAGACGCCGCCGCCGCGCCGCGCGACGATCGGGGCCGCGATCCGCGTGGCGGCCTCGCCGATCGGGCGCAGCCCGGAGCGGCGCTCGCCCTGGCTGCGCGCCAGCGGCTACCTTCCCGGTTTCGCGATCCGTGTCTCGACCGTTCATGCCCGCAATCCGCTCGACTGCGCCACTGCTCCCACACCGTCCCGATCCCGCGGCGCTGCTCGCCTGGTACGACCGCCACCGCCGCGACCTGCCGTGGCGCGCCGCGCCCGGCCGGTCCGCCGACCCCTACCGCGTCTGGCTCAGCGAGATCATGCTGCAGCAAACGACGGTTGCGACGGTCGGCCCCTATTTTGACCGATTCGTGGCGCGTTTTCCCGATATTAGCGCGCTGGCCGCCGCCCCGCTCGACGACGGTGCTGCATGCCTGGCAGGGGCTCGGCTACTACGCCCGCGCCCGCAACCTGCACGCCTGCGCGCAAGCCGTCGTCGCGGCGCATGGCGGCCGCTTTCCGGACGACCCGGCGCTGCTGCGCAAACTGCCCGGCATCGGCGATTACACGGCGGCGGCGATCGCGGCGATCGCCTTCGATCGGCCGGTCGCGGCGGTGGACGGCAATGTCGAGCGGGTCGTGGCGCGGCTGTTCGCCGAGCGCACGCCGTTGCCTCGCGGCAAGCCCCGGCTGCGCGCCCTCGCCGCCTCATTGGTGCCGGAACGGCGGGCCGGCGATTTCGCGCAGGCGATGATGGATCTGGGCGCGGTGCTGTGCACGCCGCGGCGCCCGCGCTGCGTGTTGTGCCCGTGGCGCGCCGATTGCGCCGCGGCCGCTCTCGGCATTGCCGAAGACCTGCCGGCGCAGGCCGAGAAGCCGGAGCGGCCGCTGCGCTACGGCGTCGCGTTCTGGCTGACCCGCGCCGACGGGGCCGTGCTGCTGCGCCGCCGCCCGGAACAGGGGCTGCTCGGCGGGATGATCGAGCTGCCCTCGACCGAATGGCGCGAGGCGCCGTGGGACACCGCCGAGGCCGCTCGCGGCCGCGCCGGCCGTGACCGACTGGCGCGCGCTGCCCGGAACCGTGCAGCACGGCTTCACGCATTTCCGGCTCGAACTCGGCCTCTTCGCCGGGACGACGGCCGAGCCGATCGCCGGGATCTGGGCGCGACCCGCCGAATTCAAGGACCACGCCTTCCCGACACTGACGCGAAAGCTGGTCAGGCACGCGCTGTCGGCCCTGTAGGGCCGCTTCGGGAATCCGGGATCAGCCCGCGAGCAGCAGCCGGGTCAGCTCCTCGGGCGTGCTCAGCATCGGGTAGTGCCCGGTGTCGAGTTCGGCCCATTTTGCGCCGAGCTTGTCGGCGGCGCGGCGCTGGTGCGCCTCGCCCGGGTTCTGCGCCCGGCGGCACCACACGACCAGCGTGCCCGGCCATTGCTGCTGCCAGAACGAATTGAGCTTGACCGGCTCGGTGTAGATGCCGATCGGGTGCTGCGTGTAGCGCTCGAGCGCCCACTCGCGGGCACGCGGTTCGAGATCGGCGAACAGCCGGTTGGCCGCGTCCTCGCGCGACGGGCCGGCGGTCAGCCCGTCGCCGCTCGGCGTCGAGGTCGAGCGGGTGACGATGTCGCGGATCTTCTCGCCGGGCAGAGCGCCAGCGCATCGACAAAGACGAGGCGCTTGATCCGGTCGCGCATCAGCTCGGCGACGCGGCAGACCACCATGCCCCCCGAGCTGGTGCCGACCAGCACGACATCGCGCAGATCCTCGTAGAACAGCAGCTGGGCGATGTCGTCGGCCTGGCTCTCGGTGGTGATCCCCGGCCGCACCGCGCCCTTGCGCTCGGCGCAGCCGTCGAGGCTCGGGGCGTAGACCTCATGGCCGGCGGCGCGCAGCCGGTTCGCCACATCCTTCCAGATCCACCCGCCCTGGTAGGAGCCGTGAACAAGTACGTAGGTCGCCATCGCCGTTCTCCTGGGAACGCGAGCGTCCCGCCCGCATACGGCCGGGACGGCCGCGGTCCGTTGCTATGATTGCATTGGGGTCAGTTGCCGCCGGTCACGTCGATCGTGACGCCGGTGACGAACGCGGCGTCGTCCGACGCGAGAAAACAGATCACCTTGGCCTGGTCGGCGGCCTCGGCGATGCGGCGCAGCGGCGTGCGCTCGATCTCGGCCTGCTGGTCTTCCGGGCTCTGCTGTTCCCAGCGCGGCCGGATCCGCTCGGTCAGGGTGCGGCTCGGCGCGATCGCGTTGATCGTGATCGCCGTACGGGCCCAGCTCGAAGGCGAGCTTGCGCGTGAACGCGATGATGCCGCCCTTGGCCGCGGCATAGGCGCTGCTGCTTGAAATGCTGAGGCCGCGGCCGGCGATCGACGCCAGATTGACGATCGCGCCGCGCCGCCGCTCTTTCATCGCCGGCACCACGGCGTGGGTGAACAGAAACGTGCCGGACAGGTTGAAGTCGATCAGCTTCCGCCAATCGGCGAAGCTCAGCTCCTCGACCGGCGCGCCGGGTTTCGAGATGATCGTGCTGCCGCCGACCGCGTTGACGAGGATGTCGATCGCGCCGAATTCCTGCAGCACCGAGCCGACCGTCGCATCGACATCGGCTTCGTCGAGCGCGTTGCACAGGCGGCGATGCGCCCGCCCGCCCGCCTCGTGCAGTGCCGCGACCGTCTGATCGAGCCGCTCCTCGTTGTTGTCGACGGCGACGACGACCGCGCCCTCGCGCGCCATGATGTCGGCGGTGGCCCGGCCGATGCCGCTCGCCGCCGCGGTGATCAACGCGATCTTGTCCTGAAAGCGCATCCATTCCCCCTTTCGCGCGGCTCCCGGCCCGGCGCGCCCTGCTCTACCTCCTTTGGCATCGGAGGCAGCGCGTCGGGCAAGACGAGCACGAGGAGAGCAGCGATGCAACTCGGGATTTGTCGGCGGAGCGGACCGCGCCGCGATCATTGTCGCGCGGCGCCGGCAAGACCAACTAAGGCGATGCTCGCCACATTCCGGCGAAATCCCGCAACTGGCCGATCTCGACGTCGGAAACGGCCCAGAACACCATCCCGTCCTGGGTCCAGTGCACGACATTGTAGCCCTGGTCGCTGTGCGGTGTCCGGCGGTCGCGCGGCATTGCTTTTGAGCCGGCCAGACGAAAAGGTCGATGACATGTTTGTCGCGTTGATAGACGAGCGCGGCGACCGGGCGACCGGCCAGATAGTCGAGCCGTCCGCCGCGAAGCGGAAAGCCTTGGGCGGCAAAATCCTTTACCGGCGGGGTAAAGTCGAGCCGGCCATCGAACCAGGGCTTTACGGTGTGCCGATCGCTCGATGCGACGTCTTCCAGATGGCCGGGCTGCATCGCGCGGATGTGGCCGGCGACGATCTGTTCGGTGAGGCTCGGCTGCTCGGTGATGCTCGGGTCTGGCGACGACAGCACGAGAAACGCAAATGCGGCCGCGCACGCGGCGCCGAGACCGAAGCCGCCAAGACCAAGGCTGAACGAAGGCAAGGACCACCACCGCCGCCGGCGCGGAACGGCGGTCCTCCCGGTATCGGATGCCGGCGCGCTCGGGTTCCCGCGCGGCAGATATCTCCGCCAGGATGCGGGTGCGCAGCGCATCCGGCATCGCGCGGTAGAGGCTGCGGTCGATGACGGCGCGGGCGCGCGCGATATCGGCGGCGGCGGTCCGGCAGACCGGACAGCTCGTCTTGTGCGCCGCCAGCGCCGCGGCCTCGGCGGCATCCAGCTCGCCGTCCAGCTCCGCTTGCACCAGCAGGACCTTGTCGCACTCCGACGGCCCGGTCATGCCGCTCATGCCTTTTCGCCCTCCAGTACGGCGCGCGCCAGGAACCGGCGAGCGCGGAACAGGCGGGACATCACCGTGCCGATCGGTGTCCGCGTGATCTCGGCAATCTCCTTGTAGGAAAGTTCTTCGAGCTCGCGCAGCACGAGGGCCTCGCGCAGCTCCGCCGGCAGCGCCGCGATCAGCTCGTGGACCTGCCGGTCGCGGCGCGTGTTGATCAATGCCGTTTCCGGGTCGTCGGCGGCGGATACCAGCGCGTCCTCGGCAGACTGCCGCCTCTTCTCCCTCGTGCCCGATCGGCACAAGCAGCGCGCGGCCGTCGCGCTCGCGGGCGGAGTAGGCGGTGTTGCGCACGATCTGCAGCAGCCAGGCGCGCGGATTGACACCCCGGAAGCTCGAAAAATAGCTCAGCGCGCGCAGCATCGCCTCCTGCACCACATCCTCCGCCGCCACCGGGTCGCGCACCAGCCAACGCGCGAGATTGTAGGCGGCGTCGAGATGCGGCAGTACGACCGCCTCGAACGAGTTGTCACGCGATGGCCCAGGCACGTCGCCCCGTCTGCCGATGATTCGCCGCCGCCAAGCCGCTGCCCGATGATCCGCCACAGCTCCCGCGAGCCGGACAATATGCCGGATCGCCGGCGGGCGCCTCTTATTCCCGGCGCGGCTTCTTTTTGATCCGCGACGGCGCGCAGCGGGCCGAAGGATGCCGTGAATAAATTCGATCCTTCATCGCTCAAGGCTGGCGTCGAGGCCGCTCCGCAGCCTCTACTTTTTTCAGCGGCCGTGAATAACCGGGAAGCATCTCCGGTCTCCTTGCTCGTCGAACAGCTTCGACAGGAGAAAGAGCATGAGCAAGCATTCCGATAGCGAAGACAGCCACTATCCCGAGCGTGAACCGCCGCGGCTTCTTGAAATGTATGGCCTGGGCGGGGACCGGCGTCGTCTGGACAGTAAGCGGCGGCGTGCCGCGCACCGTGGGGCTGATCGGGAGCGGGCTGATAGGCGACGCCTCGGCCGCCGAAACCATGAACGGCGAACTCACCTTCGTACAGATCAGCGATACGCATCTCGGATTTCACCAGCCGGCCAATCCGAACCCAGCCGCGACGCTCGGCGAGGCTATCGCAAAGATAAAGGCGTTGCCGGTGCAGCCGGCGTTCCTGGTCCATACCGGCGACATCAGCCATTTGTCCAAGGAGGAGGAATGGGACGCCGCCGACCAGATCATCAAAGGGGCAAACAAGGAGGTCTTCTACATTCCCGGCGAGCACGATGTCGCCGATGCCGATAACGGCAAAGCCTACCTCGCGCGCTACGGCAAGAAAACGCAAGGCCGCGGATGGTACAGTTTCGATACCGCCGGCGTGCATTTTATCGCGCTCGCCAATGTGTTCGATTTCCAGCCCGGTTTCAAATCCGCCGGTCTCGCGCAGCTCGGAGACGAACAGTTGGAATGGATGGAGCGCGACATCGCGCCGCTGTCCGACAGCACGCCGATCGTTGTCCTGGCGCATCTGCCGCTATGGACGGTTTACGAGAAATGGGGCTGGGGCACCGCGGATTCGGGCGCGCGCGCTCGGTTATCTGAAACGGTTCGGCTCGGTCACGGTGCTCAACGGCCATATCCATCAGATCGTGCAGAAGGTCGAGGGTAACATCACCTTCCATACGGCGATGAGCACGGCCTTTCCGCAACCGGCAGCCCGGTACCACGCCACAGCCCGGGCCCGATGCTCGTGCCGCCGGAACAGCTTCCGAAGCAGCTCGGCCTTCGCACCGTCACCTATGCGCCCGGAAAACACGTGCCAGCGCTGATCGAAAGCCCGCTCGCGGTTTAGGGAGCAAGCCCGATGTACAAATCCCTGCTCGTCGCGGCCGCTCTCGCCGCGGGCGCTCCGGCGGCGTTCGGCGGCGATATGGCGCCGCTTGCCACCACCCCGGCGGTCATTGTCATAAGGGACTTTGAATTCAACCCCTCGGTGCTGACAGTGGCGCCGGGCACCACCGTCACCTGGGTGAACGAAGACGAGTCGCCGCACACGGTCACCGAACAGGCAAAGCTGTTCCGTTCGGCGGCGCTGGATACAAGCGACCGCTTTACCTACACCTTTGCGCAACCGGGCGAGTTCGCCTATTACTGCACACTGCATCCGATGATGGTCGGGAAAATCGTCGTGAAGCCGGCCGGCGCATCCTCGTGAGCACATCAAGGCGGCGGCCGGGCAGCCCGGGCGCCGCCCGAGGAGGCAAATTTGAGCAGCGGCTCGACCGAATTGACCTTTGGGGACGGCGTCTCGGCGGCACAGATCCGCGTCGCGCGGCCGACCGACCGGCTGGACGAGGTCGTCGCCTTCTATCGTGACGGCCTGGGTCTGCCCGAACTGTACCGTTTCGCCGGTCATGACGGGTATGACGGCGTGATGATCGGGCTGCCGGGGCGAACCTTCCACCTCGAATTCACGACGCACCGAAATGGCAGCGATGGAACCGCTCCGAGCCGCGACAATCTTCTCGTGTTCTATGTCCCCGATGCCGGACAACTGGCGCGGCGCGCGGCACCGGCTTGAAGCCATCGGCCATCGTCCAGTGGCGCCGGAAAACCCATATTGGCTCGATAAAAGCGTGACCTTCGAGGATCCCGACGGCTGGCGAATTGTCCTGTGCCAGACCGCGGGCATATAGGCGAAGCAATCCCAAGGCCCGCCGAATTCCGCCATAGGTCCGCTCAGGAGCTCACCCGGCACCGGTCCGGCGACCAATGCCGAACGCCCTTCGATATCGAATATATTAGGGTAAACGAAACGGATGAGCGTTGCATACCTCGTCACATGCTATAACAAGTCGCAATACATTGCAGACGTTCTTGACGCGATCATTGCCGATCGCCGCTCTACGGATGGCGATATAATCGTGATAGACGACGGGTCCGATGATGGCAGTCTCGATATAATTGCCGCCCGATCAACAAACCAACAGAATTTCTGGATTTTGCGTCAGGACAACGCCGGTGTTGTCAGCGCCACCAACTCGCTTTTCTCGCGATGCAGTCAGCCAACATTTCGCCTGATTGACGGCGATGATATAATTTCGCCGGGAAGCACGGCCGCACTACTGAACTGCCTACGCCGCTCAGGCCTCGACATTGTATTTGGCGCACACCAGGTGTATGAAGGCCAGCCAGCCAGATACCGGGATTTACCCGCCAGAACCTCAGTTATGACAACTCTCCGATCCCATAATGGATGCGATGCGGGGCAATTTGTTTTCGGTATCGTCTACCCTCTTCCGAACTGCCTCCGCGAAATCATTGTTTCCGCTCCCGGATCGGTACCGCACGAGTCAAGACTACATGCTTTCATTGCGGGCCGCGCTGCAGGGTCTCCGCATCGGGCGTGTCCCGGAGATCGTGAGCATCGGACCTAAAACCGCGCCCAATCGGCTTTCGGCCGACAAACGGCTCATGTTCGGAGAGACGGTCGATTTCATCGCCGCAGAGCTACAATCGGCAAGCGCAAGTATCAGCCGGCGTGCCTACACGTATGCTTTGCGAAGGCAGAGCGGTCGGGCGCTTTTATGGAGTATGCGCCATGGGTATCGGCCTCAAATAAAAGTTGCCAAACTGTTGATAACAAGGCTGTTTGCAGGCGTATTTACCCGCAAGCAGGTCTGTCGCAACTTGGTTTGGATCGCAAGAAATGTATATGGCGTAAGGCATTGAGCTGGGCCGGCTGAGCACCGGCACATCGCACCGAAACGCGTCGGATCGATCGCACGTCGCAGCGGCACGGAATTTCCACGCTGGCAGCCCGGATGCGGAGACCTGGTCGAGCGAACGAGACCGACCGCGGGCGGCGTCGTGGCGATGGCGACGCGGTCGCTGCGCTTGGGACGCCACAGCCTTCGTGCTATCAACGCCGCGCATCGACGGCATCACCGATCCCGATCAACCGATCCCGCGTGCGCCGCGGCCGATTGTGGGCGATGACTGGTCCGACGGGAGGGCGGATGGATATCGCGGAATGGCTGCGAGGCCTCGGACTTGCCCAGTACGAGGCAGCCTTTCGGGAACATGCCGTCGACGAGGCCGTGCTGCCGAGCCTGACGGCCGACGATCTGCGCGATCTCGGGGTGGTCGCTGGTCGGCCACCGGCGGCGGCTGCTCGATGCCATCGCCGAGCTGCGCGTTTCGTCGCGAAGCGACGCGGGACCGTCCGCGACGGAGGTACGCGCGCCGGCGCGCGAGCCGGAACGGCGGCAGCTGACCGTGATGTTCTGCGATCTGGTCGGCTCGACCGAACTGTCCTCGCAACTTGATCCCGAGGATCTCGGCGACGTGATCGCCGCGTACCACGGCACGGTCGCCAGCATCGTCGAACAGGCCGGCGGCTTCATCTCGCGCTACCTTGGGCGACGGCGTCCTGGTCTATTTCGGCTATCCGCAGGCGCACGAGAACGACGCCGAGCGCGCCGTGCGCGCCGGGCTCGATGCGATTGCCGCGATCAGCCGGCTCGACGTCAAATCCGTCAAGCTCCGCACCCGGGTCGGCATCGCCACCGGGACCGTGGTGGTCGGCGATCGGATCGGCCGAGGCCCGGCGCAGGTGCAATCGGTCGTCGGCGAAACGCCGAACCTCGCCGCCCGTCTGCAGGACCTGGCCGAGCCCGACACGGTTGTCATCGCGGCCGGCACGCGGCGCCTGGTCGGCGATCTGTTCGAATACCGCGAACTCGGCGCCGTCAAGATCCGGGGAATTGCGGCGCCGGTGCCGGTTTGGCAGGTGCTGCGCCCGAGTATCGTCGCCAGCCGCTTCGAGGCGCTGCGCGGCGCCACGCTGACAGGCTTCGTCAATCGCGAGGAGGAGATCGAGGTTCTGTTGCGCCTGTGGGCACGTGCCAAGGCGGGCAATGGCCAAGTCGTGCTGATCTCCGGCGAGGCCGGTATCGGCAAGTCGCGCATCGCGGCGGCTCTGGGGGAGCGGCTTGCCGGCGAAGCGGTGACTCGGCCTGCGCTATTTCTGCTCGCCGTACCATCAGAACAGCGCGCTATTCCCGTTTGTCGAATATCTGACGCGAGCAGCCGGGTTCGCCCGCGAGGATCCGCCCGAGCGCAAGCTGGAAAAGCTCGCTTCCGTGCTGGCTGCCGCGGCGGCGGCGCACGGAGGATATCGCCTTTATCGCCGATCTTCTGTCATTGCCGGCCTCGGATCGCTATCCCCTCCCCAAGCTGAGCCCGCAGCGCAAGAAGGAGCGCACGCTGGAGGCGCTGATCCGCCAATTGGAAGGCTTTGCCGAGCATCAGCCGCTGGTCCTGGTACTCGAGGACGCGCATTGGATCGATCCGACCTCGCGCGAGTTGTTCGACCATACCGTCGCGCGGGTGCGCAATTTGCCGGCCTTGCTGATCATCACCTTCCGCCCGGAGTTCGAGCCGCCGTGGATCGGCCAGCCGGCGGTGACGTTGCTGGCGCTTGATCGTCTCGAACGAGGCCACCGGATGGCGCTCGTCGAGCAGGTTGCCGGCGTACAAGGCATTGCCGGAGGAAGTCGTCGCGCAAATCGCCGATCGCACCGACGGAGTTCCGCTCTTTATCGAGGAATTGACCAAGAGCCTGCTGGAAAGCGGCGTGCTGCGCGACGAAGGCGGTCAGATGGCGCTCAACCGCGCGTTGCCGCCTTCGCTGATCCCGACGAGTCTGCACGATCTGCTGATGGCGCGCCTCGATCGCTTGGCATCGGTGCGGCATGTGGCGCAGATCGGCGCGGCTATCGGACGCCGGTTCTCCTATGTCCTGCTGCGAGCCGTATCCGGCTTGCCGGACGACCAGCTGGAAGCCGCGCTCGATCGCCTGGTCGCCGCTGAATTGGTGATCCAGGGCGGCACGCCACCCCACGCATCCTACACGTTCAAACACGCGCTGGTGCAGGATGCGGCGCATGGCAGCCTGTTGCGCAGCACCCGTCATCTGCTGCATGCGCAAATCGCCGAAGCGCTTGAAAGCCACTACCCCGAGCTGATGGACAGCCAGCCCGAGCTGTTCGCGCAGCACTATGCCGAGGCCGGTCTCGTCGAGAAATCGGTCGCCTACTGGGGCAAGGCCGGACGGCGGTCCGCCGCGCGCTCGGCGATGGCGGAAGCCGTCGCGCAACTATCAGAAAGGCCTGGACCAGCTCGCGCTGCTGCCGGAAACCCCCGAGCGCCAGCGCCAGGAGCTCGAGTTCTGGAGCGCCCTCGGCGCGGCGCTGCGCTTCGTCAGAGGGCAGGCGACGCAGGAAATGGGCCATGCCTTCGCCCGTGCGCGCGAGCTATGGGAGAAGCTGGGGTCTCCGCCCGAATTCCATCACATTCCCTATGGGCAGTCCTTCTATCACGTGTATCGCGGCGAATTCGATCTGGCGCAGCGGCTGGACGAGGATCTGCTGCGCCTCAGCCGGCAGCGCAACGACGTGGCCGGGCTCGTTCTCGGTCACGCATCCTCGGGCCGGACGCTGATGTTTGCCGGCAGGTTTCGGTTGGCCAGATCGCATCTGGAGCAGGCGCTCGCCCTGTACGACCCGGTTGCCCACGCCGCGCTTGGCGGGCAGACCGGGAGCCATCCCGGGGTCGGCGCACGCGGGCAATTGGGCATTGCGCTTCTCTGCCTCGGTTTTCCGGACCAGGCGGTGGCCCAGGGCAGCGCTGCCATCGCCGAGGCGACGACGTTGGGGCATGCCCCTTCCCTGGCCGCAAGCCTGGCAATGGATGCCCGGGTTCTCGCGCTGGCCGGCAACGATGCCGCCCTGAACCAGCGGGCCGACCAGCTGATCGCGGTGGCCACCGAGCAGGGTTTCCCGATGTACTGGGCTCTTGCGACGATCTATCGCGGGCTCAGCCGATGCCGGAACGGCGAGGTCGGGACAGGCATCTCGCTGCTGCGCAGCGGTGCGAGCGCCTACAGCGCCACCGGTGCGGAGACGCGAATATCGTACCACGCGGCGCTGCTGGCCGAAGCCTGCGAGATCGCCGGGGAGGTCGAGGAAGCGCTGTCGCTGCTGGAGAATGCCGTGGAGGTCGCCGAACGGATCGGCGAACGCTGGTTCGCGGCGGAGCTGTGCCGGCGCAAAGGCCAGTTGATGCTTCAGCTGGGCGATCCGGAGGCGGCGGAAGATCACTACCATCAAGCACTGGCGCTCGCCCGGGAACAGGAAGCCAAGCTCTGGGAATTGCGCGCCGCCGCAAACCTCGCCCGCCTGTATCGCGACCGAGGCCGCCTCTCCGAAGCCTTCGAGCTGCTCGCTCCGGTCTACCAATGGTTCACCGAGGGCTTCGACACCCAGGACCTGGTCGGCGCCAAAATGCTGCTAGCCGAGCTGAGCTGAGCCAGGGTGAGCCGGCGTAAACAGCCGACCACGGCCAATGTAGGGCCGCGCCCCTAACCCAGCGGACCCAACCAGAGGATTACAAGCGTTTGCGGTCTCCGCCAGATAAGTTACAGTGACGCCGGAGATTACGACGACACCGAAAGCTGAGTCCGAACCATCGGAGAGGGCAATGAGCTTTGTAGGTCCCATCGGCAAAGGCAAGAAGACGTTCAACATTGTCCGCCAAGTCAATGTTGACGACACGACACTCAAAGCGGTCGCCCGGGCCCTGGGCATCCCGCCTGCCGAGCACGACCGGATCGAGTTGGTCTCCGGCGAGATCGTTATCGGCCCGGCGCCCACGCCGACCGCGACCTACACTGCCGCGCAGGGCGGCTGCGCATCCAGCTCCTCGGACGAATAGCCCTTCCAAGCACGGCCGAAACCGGGCGTTAACGCGCATGAACGGTGGGGTCTTGCCCGCCGACGTCAAACGCACCTCCGCCCTGCGGCGGGTGCCGCCGCTCGAGACGGTCCGTTTCCGACCGGAGCAGGCCGCCGAGGGCGATCTGTGCGTCTTCGAACTGCTGCCCGATGAGCGCCCGATCGCGGTCGAGGCCGCCACCGGCCGCATGATGGCGATCGTTCCGGGCGATGTGTTCCTCGCGACGCCCGGACATCGCGCGGCACGCCGCTGGATCGTCGGCGGCGTTCCCGCGGGCGGGCTGGTCCCGGGCAGCGAGTACTGGGTTCTTTCCGATTCCGGAGTCGTCGGCGATCTCGTCAGCCGCGCGGCGTCCGAAATGGAATATCTCGGCCGGGTCCGATATCTCGGGGCGGTGTACGATGACCGCGGCGAGACGCTGAACATCCGACAATTCAGGGTTGCTGCCTCGGGCGGGAGCGATCGCAACGCGCCGATCCATCTAATCCTTGGAACGTCGTCGGAGGTCGGCAAGACCACCGCAGGCGGCGCCGTCGTGCGCGCGCTGCGGACGCAGGGTCATGCGACAGTCGTCGCGCTAAAGGCCACCGGCACGCCCTCGATCCGCGAAATCGCGCTGTACCAGGATTTCGGCGCGACGCAGGCGTTCGACAGCATCGATTTCGGTCTTCCGAGCACCTATCCGGTGGGCCGTGCCGGTATCCGCGAAATCATGTTCGACGCGCTCGATTTCTGCCTGTCGCAGCCCGCCGACGCCGTGGTGGTGGAGTGCGCCGGCGACCCGGTTTCGGCCAACGGCCCCCCGCTTCTCGATTGCCTGAAGGCGCGACGCGCCGACTTCAAGATCGTCCTTGCCGCGGCCGATGCGCTTGGCGCGATGGGCGCTAAACAGGCGCTTGCCGAAATCGGGCTAGAGATCAGTCTGATCACCGGCCCCTGCACCGACACCCCGATCCTGCGCGAATGGACCGAAGCCCTATGCGGCATCCCCGCGGTGAATCTGCATAACAGCGCCGGCCCCGAAATCCCGTAGCGAAAGCGCCTGCCGAGCGGCGTTGGCATCTCGCGACGATCGGCTTGAGCGGAGTGACATGACGGGCCAAGATCGGCGGCGGCGCCGGTACAAGGCGCGTCATGCTAAGGGAGGTCGCCTATGGCCGAGAACCTACAAACTGATTTCCGCCGACTCGCATGCCAGCGAGCCGCCCGATCTGTGGGAGACACGGGTCGACAAGCAGTTCCGCGAGCGCGCGCCGCGGCTGGTGATCGATCCGCCGGGATTGAGCGGCGCCTATTTCCTGTACGAGGGACATCCGCCGCACCCGATCGGCATCGGGCTCGGCGCCGGCAAAAGCGCCGAGGAGCTGAAGGAATTCCTGACCAAGGCGACCTATGCCGATGCCCGTCCGGGCGGCTGGGACCCGGCCGAGCGCATTAAGGATAACGAACTCGACGGGGTCGAGGCCGACGTCCTCTATACCACTCTCGGCTTCCGCATCTTCTGGCTGCGCGATCCGGCGCTGCAGGCGGAGTGCTTCCGCGTCTACAACGATTGGCTGGCGGAGATTTGCCGCTACGCGCCCGACCGCATGGCGGGTCTCGCGCTGATCTCGCTTTACGATCCCAAAGCCGGCGCGAGCGAACTCGAACGCTGCGCCAGGCTGGGGCTGAAAGGCGCGATGATCTGGTGTTCGCCACCGCAGGAGCAGCCGTACAGTTCCGACATCTACGACCCGTTCTGGGCGGCCGCGCAGGAAATGAAGATGCCGGTCAGCCTGCACGCGATCACCGGGATGGGCGTCGAGAGCCAATGGAATTGGGGCGAGCGCTACATGCGTTCGACGGTGTTGTCATACGAGGTCGAGAAATCGTTCAGCGTGCTGATCTTCTCTGGCGTGCTCGACCGGTTTCCGCGGCTGCAGATCGTCTCGGCCGAAAACAATTGCGGCTGGATTCCATATTATCTGCAGCGCATGGACCGCGCCTTCGAGCGGCAGCGCGTCGCCGCCGGCTTTCCCAACAAACTGAAGCCGAGCGACTACTTCCAGCGCCAGATGTGGTGCACCTATATCGACGATTTCGTCGGCGTCGCCAACCGGCAGTTCATCGGCGTCGACCGCATGATGTGGTCGTCGGACTATCCGCACCAGGCATCGTCCTGGCCGCACTCGCAGGAGGTCGTCGCGCGCGATTTCGCGAACGCGAGCGCGGAGGATCGCTACAAGATCACCCGCGGCAACGCCGCGCGGCTCTACGGCTTTGCGGCCTGAACGCCGGCGCGAGCCGGGCCGAGCGCCGGATCGGCCTTCGGCTCGGCCGCGTTAGTGGCCGCAACAACTGCCGTCCGACGCAAGCTGCGGATGCGGTCGCTTAATATTGCTGGACCGAGCTGCGGGTCTTGACCGCCGCGCTTCAGCCGAAGACGAATCATGCATGCGGCAGGAAATCGCCATAACCGAGCCGGAGTTGCGGCTGCTCTGCCTATGCGCCGGGTCGCTCGCAGACGGCGCGAACCAAAACGCGATCAGAGAGATACTTGAGGATGGTATCGACTGGACCACCTTAGCCCAGAAGGCGGCCGCTCACGATGTCGCCGGCCTTGCCGGCTATTCCTTGGCCCGAGCCGCGCCCGACATGGTGCCGAGCGATATCCTCGAAGCGCTGCGCCTCAACGCCGGGCAAATCCGCGGGCGGAACCGCGCGCTGCTCGGCGAGCTTCTCCAGGTTGCGGAAACGCTGGCCAGAGCCGGCATCGAGGCGATTGCTTTCAAGGCCCCGGTGTCCGACATCCGGTTCTATTGCGAGCTGGGCCTCCGGCCATCGGCAAACCCGGCGCTACTGCTCAACGAAACCGATATGCCCAGCGCGGTGGGTTTATTGGGTAATCTCGACTACGCCCGGCGGCGATTGTCCCCGGAGCAGCTCGACCTGATCCGCCGTCTTCAGGGCAATGAAGTCCTGTTCAACCCGGCCGCAAAGGCCGGCATCGGCCTTTACACACGATTTGCGCCGATGCGCGCCGCGTTCGACATCGACCATGCGGCGCTGTGGCGGCGCGCGCGGCGCACGGCGCTGCAAGGCCGGACCCTGACCATCCTCGCTCCAGAGGACGAGCTGCTGTTGTTGGCGGCCCAGTATGGCGAGGATCCATCCTGGAGCCTTGGCTGGGCGTGCGATTTTGCAAATCTTATCGGCGCGCACCCGGACCTCGACTGGAGCGCGCTTGTCGCACGCGCCCGCTCGCAAGGCTTGCTGCCGATGCTCATGGTGGCGACAGAGCTGGCGCGAACCTGCTTCAACGCCGGCATTCCCGAGACGGTCGCGGCGGCGCAGCGCGATATGCCGATCGTTCAACGTGTGGCGCGGCGCGTTCTGGCGGATTGGCGGGCCAACAGACTGGGCCGACAGCCGAACTGGCGGACATGGCTGGAGCCGGCGCTGCTGCGTGACGGAGGCGGGCGGCGAGCGCGCTATCTGGCGGGCGCCTTGTTCCTGCCTGACGCGCGGCATATCGCCCGGATGAAGCTGCCTGACAGGTTCGCCGGGCTGGGTCCCTACGTCGCGCTGAAGCTCGCCCATGACTTGGCCCTGCTGCCGCTCGTGCGCGGCTGGCGCGGCCTCCGCGCGCTGGCGGGACGCGCGCGAGACAGGTTGGCGGGTCATCAAGCGACGCTCGCGCTGTTGCCGATGCAAGCCGACGAGCGGTTGCTGTGGAAACGGCGCCATGCCAGGCACGCAGCGGCACGCCGAGTGGTCGCGGCCGACCCGAATGATCTGAGCGCCTGCACCAACCTTGGTGACGCGCTGTTCGAACTCAAGCGCTATGAAGAGGCGATCGCCTGTTATCAGAAGGTGCTTGCAGCCGCGCCGGGGAACCGGAAGGTCTGGCTCAAATGTGCCCAAGCGCGCGCCGCCGCTGGCGGGGCGGCTGGTCGGAGCGACGCCGACATGGAGCGCATCCCCGATCCCGGCGACGCCGATGCCTGGGCGCAGCGGGCCGGCTTCCTGGTTGCCTGCGGGCGCTTTGCCGAGGCGGCGGCGGCAAGCGACCGGGCGCTGGCGATAAATCCGAACGATGTGGTGGCAAGGCGCATC
Source organism: uncultured Alphaproteobacteria bacterium (assembly GCA_963753665.1). Classification (GTDB taxonomy): domain Bacteria; phylum Pseudomonadota; class Alphaproteobacteria; order ATCC43930; family CGMCC-115725; genus DATARH01. Next base: position 477,991 of record CAVWDC010000003.1, on the reverse strand, counting down.
GGGATCGGCGCCCGGATCAGCTGTTGCGACTGGCGCCGGCGCGACGCCGACAAAAGCTGGGTCTCGGAGAGCTTGCAAGCGGGCCGGCACGCCCTCACCCCGTTCAGCCATCGGGCGATCAGCGATTCCGACGCAGAGAACCTGCTGTCGGCGCAGCTCTGGGCCAAGGGGATCGCGCGCCCGGCCAAGCCGCTGTGGAACGGCGAGCTCTACCGCCACGATAGAGATCCGCGTCGCCTATCTATCGGCCGAATTCCGCGATCATCCGACCGCTATCCTGATCGCCGGGGTGCTTGAGCACCATGATCGGACGCGCTTTGAGGTCACGGCGGTTTCGCTCGGCCGGAAAAACACGGTCGAACTCCGCCGGCGCATCGACGCGGCGTGCGATCGCATCGTCGAGGTACAGGATCTAAGCGACGCCGACGCGGCGGCGTCCATCCGTGCGCTCGAAATCGATATCGCGGTCGATCTCAATGGCCATGCCGGCGCGGGCAGGGCCGGAATCCTGGCCCATCGGCCGGCGCCGGTACAGGTGAACTATCTTGGCAATGCCGGAACGACCGGCGCACCCTTCGTCGATTACATTATCGCCGACCGGACCGTGCTGCCGCCCGCGCATTTCCCGTACTACACCGAGCAGGTCGTGTACCTGCCGAATTCCTATCAATGCAACGACTCCCGGCGCAACCGCCCGGAGACAACGCTGTCGCGCTATGATGCGGGACTGCCGGAAACCGGGTTCGTCTACTGCTGTTTCAACAATCTTTATAAGATTTCGCCGGAAATATTCGACGTCTGGATGCGGCTGCTCGGTGCAATCCCCGGCGCCGTGCTCTGGCTGCTCGGCGACGACCGGTTCGCGATCCACAATCTTCGCCGCGAAGCCAGAGCGCGCGGCATTGCCCCCGAGCGGCTGGTATTCGCGCCCCGTGCGTCGGTCGACGAGCATCTCGCGCGACAAACCTTGGCCGACCTGTTTCTGGACACCTTGCCGATGAACGCGCATGCAACGGCAAGCGACGCGCTCTGGGCCGGCCTGCCGCTGCTGACCTGCCTCGGCAACAGTTTCGGCGGACGCGTGGCCGGCAGTCTGCTTCGGGCCGTGGGCCTACCGGAGCTGGTGACGGAATCGCTGACCGAGTATCAAGAGCTGGCGCTCGCCCTCGCGCGGGATCCGGGGCGGCTTGCCGCCATTAGGGCCAAGCTCGCGCGCAACCGCGACACCGAGCCCTTGTTCGATACAGCGCGCTACACAAGCGATCTCGAATCCGCATACATCGCCATGTGGCGGCGGCAGCAGGCCGGATTGCCGCCAGCGCACATCGACTTGGCTCAGGAAGCCCCGATACATAGGCCTGCCGAGGGCGCCCGGCTCGGTTAGAAACGTCGCCTCTCGATGACGAACGGGCAGACCATGTGGCGGCGGTCGGTCGGTTTACAAATCGCGCGAGCGCATCAGACGGGCGCGGTTTCTTTGCCAGTCGCGGTCGCGCTCGGCCTGCCGCTTGTCGGCCTTGCGCTTGCCGTGGGCGAGGCCGAGTTCGACCTTGGCGCGGCCGCGCTCGTTGAAATAGATCGCCAGCGGCACGACCGTAACGCCCTCGCGCTTGATCGCGCCCAGCAGACGGTTCACCTCCTTGCGGTGCAGCAGCAGCTTGCGCGGCCGGGTCGGCTGGTGGTTGAAATGCGCCGAGGCCTTGTATTCCGGGATATTCGCGTTGACGAGGATAAAGCTCGCCGCCCTGCTCGTCGGCATAGGATTCGGCGATGCTCGCGCCGCCCTTGCGCAACGACTTGACCTCGGTCCCGTGCAGTACCAGCCCCGCCTCGAGCGTATCCTCGATCAGATAGTCGTGACGCGCGCGCCGGTTCAGCGCCGCGTAGCGGTCGGTCGCGCGCATCTGGCAACTCTACGAATTGGTGCTCTACGGAGGTAGGATGGGCTGAGCAAGGCGAAGCCCATGCTGTCGTTCAGCCGCGCCATGGCGATGGGCTTTCCCGGGCTTGCGCCGGGCTCAGCCCATCCTACGGGATCTTGCCGTCGGTCAGTTGATCAGCCCGGCGCCGCGCATCGCGCGTTGCACCTTCTCCTGCGTCTCCGGCGTGGTCTGCCACAGCGGCTGGCGCACCTCGGCGGTGCAGCGGCCGAGCAGCGAGGCGGCGTATTTGACCGGCGCCGGGCTGGTCTCGACGAACAGCGCGTCGTGCAGCGGGATCAGCCGCTCGTTGATCTTGCGCACCGTCGCGACATCGCCCTTCTGCCACGCCTCGTGCATCTCCGAGCACAGGCGCGGCGCGACATTGGCCGTCACCGAGATGCACGCCGTCGCCGCCCTGCGCGAGATAGGCGACCGCGGTCGCGTCCTCGCCCGACAGCAGACAGAAATCGCCGCCGATCTCGACCCGCATCTTCAGCGGCCGCGCCAGATCGTTGGTCGCGTCCTTGACCCCGACGATGTTCGGCAGCTTGGCGAGCCGCGCCATCGTCGCGTTGCTCATATCGACGACGCTGCGTCCCGGGATGTTGTAGATCACGATCGGGATGTCGACCGCATCGTGCACCGCCTTGAAGTGCTGATACAGCCCTTCCTGGGTCGGCTTGTTGTAATAGGGGCAGACGACCAGCGCCGCGTCGGCCCCGGCCTTTTTCGCGACCTTGGTCGCGTGGATCGTGTGCGCGGTCGAGTTGAAGCCGGTGCCCGGGATGACCGGCGCCCGCCCCTTGGCGACCTCCACGGTCAGCGCGATCAGGCGCTCCTGCTCCTCGTCCTCGAGCGCCGGACACTCGCCGGTCGTGCCGATCGGCACGAGCCCGTGGGTTCCCTGCCCGAGCTGCCAGGCGACATGTTCCTGAAAGGCGGTTTCGTCCACCGCGCCATCGCGGAACGGGGTGATCAACGCGACAAGCGACCCCTTGAACATCGTTACCTCCCGACTGCGGACGCGGCCATCATAATGCATAACAGAGCAGACGCGCACGATAGACCGCGCCGCTACCCGCCATCAACACCGCGATCGCCTGCCGGTTGCGGAGCATCTGCCGTGGAAGTTGTTACAGACCGTTACAGTATCAACTTGCATCAGGCCACCAGAAACCGTACACGGGCAATGCTTGCCATTCGCAGGCTTGGGGGAGCCGGCTTTGCAATCGGTATTTCGGCTGTGTTTTGCTCTGCTGTGCGGCATCGCGTTGTTTGGCGCAGCCGCCCGCGGCGATGAGGCGCCGGACGGCGCCGACGTCGGCCGCGCTCGCCAGCGCCCGCGGCGGCGATTGGGCGAAGGCCTATTCGCTCGCCGGGCAGAGCAAGGATCCGCTCGCGCTGAAGCTGGTTCGCTGGCTCGATTATTCGCGCGGCACGGCCGACAATACCAGATTCGCCGACATCACCGCCTTTATCGACCAGAACCCGGACTGGCCGTCGCAGAAAAAGATGCGGCGGCGCGCCGAACTGGCGAGCGCCGGCGCCGATGACGACGCCGTCGCCGCCTGGTTCAAGCGGTACCCGCCGACCAGCGGTTTCGGCAAAGTCCGCGCCGCCGAGCTGGCGATCAAGCGCGGCGAGGTCGAAACCGGCACCGCCGCGCTGCGCAAGGCGTGGATCGAGGGCGACCTCAGCCCCTCCGACGAGCGCGGCCTGCTCGCCCGCAATGCGGAAGCCGGGAGCAAGACTGCGTCCGGAGGACCACCAGGCGCGCCTCGACCGCCTGCTGTGGGAAGGCCAGGCCGATGCCGCCAAGCGCATGCTGCCGCTGGTCTCGGCCGATTACCGGGCGCTTGCCGAAGCCCGCCTCGCCGTCGCCGCCGATTCGCCCGCCGCCGGAAAGCTGGTCGCCAAGGTCCCGCCAGCGCTGCGCAAGGATCCCGGGCTGGTATTCGCGCAGGCGCGACAGCAGCGCAAAAAGGACAAGAACGACGCCGCGGCCGAGCTTCTGCTCGGGATCAGCTCGTCGACCCATCCGGCGGAGTATTGGGAGGAGCGGCTCGTTGTCGCCCGCCGGCTGATGACGTCCGGCAATACCGCGATGGCGTATCGTCTCGCCACGCAGGATTCGCCGGGCGATGACGACGAATATTCCGAGGCGCAGTTCCTCGCCGGCTACATCGCGCTGCGCTTTCGCAAGGAACCGGGGACCGCGTTCGACCATTTCGCCCGCGTCATCGCCCGGACGACCAACCCCGACGTCAAGGGCCGGGCGGCGTACTGGGCCGGCCGCGCCGCCGCCAAGTCGGGCAACACCGATCTGGCGACGAAATGGTATGCGGTCGGCGCCGAACACCGCACGACGTTTTACGGCCAGCTCTCGTCGCATGAGCTTGGCGACGACGCGCCGCCGAAGCCGATGCCGGAGCCGCGGCCGACCGACACCGAGAAAGCCCGGTTCGACGCGCAGGAAATGGTTCGCGCCGCCCGGCTGTTCCTCGCCGCCGGCGACCGCGCCTCGCGCGCTGAATTTCCTGATGGCGATGGCGGATCAGGCGAAGACGCCGATCGAGTTTGCGATGCTGGCGGCGCTTGCCGAATCGCATGGCCGGATCGATCTGGCCATCGCGGTCGCGCGGCGCGCGCTGGAAGCGGGCATGCCGCTGCTGGTGCACGGTTATCCGGTCACGACGGTGCCGGGCGCAACCGCATCGGGAGCCGGCGGCACCGCCGAGCGTCCGCTGATCCTCGCGATCGTGCGGCAGGAAAGCGCGTTTGCGACCGATGCCCAGAGCTCGGTCGGGGCGCGCGGGCTGATGCAGCTGATGCCGGCGACGGCCGCCCAGGTCGCCAAGAAGCTGGAGCTGCCGTTCTCGCTGCCGCGGCTCAGCAGCGACGGGCTGTACAACATGATGCTCGGGCGCTCGTACATCGAAGCGATGATCGACGATTTCGGCGGCTCCTATCCGCTCGCGATCGCGGCCTACAACGCCGGACCGGGCCGGATACGGCAATGGGTGCGCGATTTCGGCGACCCGCGCGGCCATGACCTGACGATGGTCGATTGGATCGAGATGATCCCGTTCACCGAGACGCGCGTCTATGTAAAGCGGGTGCTGGAAAACCTGCAGGTCTATCGCGGCCAGACCGGCGACAACCCGGCCGCATTCTCGCTAGTCGCCGACCTCGCCCGCTGACGCTGGCGATCAGCGGACTGGGTGCCGGCTTCGGGGCCGTAGGATGGGCTGAACCCGGCGACAGCCGGGAAAAGCCCATGCTGGGCGGCGGGCCGCATGACGGCATGGGCTTCGCATCCGCTCGACCCATTCTACGCTACCCGACGCCACGCCCAGGGGGCTACGCTGCAAGAACTGGCACACAGCTACAATGTTGGCAGGTCGATCGTCGGCCGCCCGATGCGAGCCAGGAAATGGGGTAGTCTTTGATCTATATCTTGTCCCAAGGCTGCATAAGTAATTCTCCCGCGTAGGAAGTATTCGACCGCAACCGATGCTCTCGAAAATACGTCGAGAATGCTTGATCGGGATGCATTTATTTTGCGAATTTTTCCTGATTTGATTTCTATTCAAATAACTTGTCATAATAACGCATATGCGTCAGCGAGAATCTGTGATTTCCCCGATGATATACTAAATGTAGAGTAGCATCGCAGGGTAGAGATGGAGGACGCCCATGCCAGACTTGCTCGGATATCGCGCCAAAGTCGGCATCGTTGTCCCCTCGACGAATACAACCATGGAACCTGAGATGCATTCCATGGCGCCGCATGGGGTCACTATCCACACGGCACGTATCTACCTAGCCCAATCGGCGGTTCGCTCGCCGGAGGAAGCGCAGAAAGCCCTTGAGGCTTTCCAAAATGCGCTTGAGATCGCCATCCGCGACATAACAACTGCCGAGATCGACCATCTGCTTATTGGCGTTTCGGCTTTGTCCTTTATGGGGGGTGTTGCTGGATGTCAACGTTTTGAGGAAACACTTAAAAAGGTCACGAATGTCCCTGTGACAACGGCGGCAACTGCTGCTACAGCAGCACTACGTTTATACGATTTTAAACGAATTGGTATTCTATCGCCGCATCCTGCGATGTTCGATGAACACTATATTCGCTATTTTGTTGAGTTGGGATATGAGGTCGTCAAGCTACACCGCATTGACTGCCCGACAACGTTGGCGATTGCAATGGTCGATGAAACTAGAATACGCATGGCGTTACAGGACTTAAGCGAAACTGGTGCCGAAGCTATTGTGCAGGTAGGGACCGATCTTGTCATGACCCATTTAGCCGATGAAGCAGAACGCTGGATGGGGAAACCTGTTCTCGCAGTTAATGCCGCGATGTTACGGCATGCTCTTCGTGCCCGCGGTATCTCGGACACATTGTTTGGTCTGGGATCGCTCTTGCGCACGTAATAAGGGCATCTTTGAGGTCAGGTTTCCCAGAATAGGGATTTACGCGACTTTGATTGAGATGACGAGATGAGCCACACCCACTAGATGTTGGAGCGGTGCTGAAGCCTTATCCGATGCCATTTGTCCAGTGCGTTGATATTGTCCAATCCTCGCACCAAAGCGTAGAGACCACCAAATAATGACACTGCGCGTGATAGATATCCACCCCATACCGGCCCGAGAGTACCAACCCAATCTTCAGTCGTTATGATAGGGCGGCCTTCAGGAAAAAAGAATATGTATATAAGCAAAAGAGCAACGACAATCTCACCTAGGCCGTATAAAGTAAGAGATCGGCAACCGAGCCAATAAAGGAATCCCCAAAAAGGACAGCAAAGGCCAAGTAAACCCAACCCATGACGATACCCCGTTTTGTGGCATGGTGGTATAATAGCAAACCGATGGAATTCCAGAATCTCTAAATTATGCGAACTCCAGCCGGAGGCCGGGAGACCCATCATCTCGCCATCGTATGACAGTATGGGCTTCGCATTGCTCGGCCCGTCCTACGAGCTGACGGCGACCGGCGAGCCGCCGCCCGCTCATCCCCCGAGACTGACCCCCGCGACCAGTCCGATCGCGTAGGTCAGGCCGGCGGCGGCGTACCCGATCAGCAGCTGCCGGACGGCGGAAAAGGCAAGCCCGCGGCCGGTGAACAACGAAGTCCCGGCGCCGATCGCGGCGAGCGCGACGCCGCCGGCGGCAAGACTCGCCAATATCGCGGTTGTACCGCTTAGAAACATAAAAGGCAGGACCGGAAATATCGCGCCGATTGAAAAAAGCAGAAACGAGGATACCGCGGCGGTCCAGGCGGAGCCGCCGAGCTCTTCCGGGTCGAGCCCCAGCTCTTCGCGAACCAGGGTGTCGAGCGCGGTCTGCTTGTTGCCCATCATCTGACGCGCCAGCGCCTCGGCCTGCGGCCGCGCCAGGCCCTTGGCCTCATAGATCAGGGTTATCTCCTCGATCTCCTCCTCGGGCGACTGCTCCAGCTCGGCCGCTTCGATGGCGATCTGCCGCTGCGCCAGTTCGCGGGATGAGTTGACCGACAGCCACTCGCCCATCGCCATCGAGCAGGCGCCTGCGGCGAGACCGGCGAGCCCCGTCAGCAGGATCGTCTGCTCGGCGGCGTTCGCTCCGGCGACGCCCATCACGAGGCTGAGATTCGACACGAGACCGTCATTCGCGCCAAGCACGGCGGCGCGCAATGCGTTGCCCCCCAACGCGCGGTGCCGCCCTTCCAGTCTTGCGAGCGCGCTTCCCGACAAACCGCGCGGCGCCGCCGCCCCGATGGCTCGCACGACACGGGCATGCGAACGCTCGGCCGCCGGCAGCCCGTGCGCGACGGCTTCGGCCTGATCGTCGTATTGGCCGACATCGCGCTGTTCGAGAGCATTGACGGTCGGCAGGATCAGCTGCGGACCGAAGCGACGCGCCAGCCAAGCCAATGCCCGCGTCCGCCAGCCAAGGCCGAGCCGCTCGGCGTGGGCGCCGATGCGGTCGAGCTGGCGACGCCAGAATTCGGCGTGCCCCTCCTCCAGGGCGGCGAGCCGGCCATACACTTCCTTGAGGCGGGGGTCCGGCTCGGCATCGGCAAGGGCGCGGTACAACCCGGCGCTGTCATATTCGCCTTGCAGATTTGCGCGATAGCGCGCGGCGTCGTCGTCTTTCGCCATGGTCGCCCGCCGTGCCTTGAACGCGAGGGCCGCAACCTACACCAATCGGCGCCGCGCTTGACACATCCGGCGGCAGCTTCCGGCTCGACGTCGCTGGCGTGAACGCCGCGAAAATTGCCGCAATCGCAGTGCATACTGCATTCCTCGTCGACACGTGAGGATACGCGGCAATGCGGGGGCGGGGTTTCCTGATCGGCTCCGCGAATTCACTGTTGGCCCCGGTATTATGTAGCAAGCGCCACAGGGCTTACTTCCACCTGACCCGCTCGTGGCATTCGTGAACCGACGGGAAATCTCGTGATTGATAGTAAAAGCAGCGCTCAGTTATTCTCGTGTATCCTGAAACGGTATACTTAAATGTTAATAAAAGATATATCTTGATCTTTCCTCGCAAAAACCGATCCCATTGATCCTTTGTAAATCGCACGTCAGACAATGTTGCCCAATAATCTGTTCTGCGGGGAAAGATGCTAACACCAGAGCCATCCTCTATAACGTCGGGGATACCGGCGTCTAGGCGGCGGAATTCATTTTCTATTTCGTTATATGATAGACTGTTTTCTGGATAGCGGAAAACGAAGTCTCTTTTGAAGCCTGGGATCTGCAAGCCGCCTGAATTTATCATGTTTACATTGATGCCTAGCGGCCTGTCTTTGTTGTTAACGTCTGCCATAAATTGGGCCGGCAGTATCATTAGGTAGCTTTGATCTACATCCTTCTGCCATTCACTAATTTTGCCGCCGACAAAGAACCCAATAACCAAGATCAACGGCAATTATGTCGTTGACAAATGGACCGCTAGATGTAGTATCCGAGCCTGACAGGCCGGCGCGCGAGGATGTGATCGAGATCACTCCGGAGATGATTGAGGCAGGACTTATCGAATATAAAGGACGATGGTGCGATCTTGTTGATGCTGACGACGATGTCGCGCGTGAAATGCTGAAATCAGCATACATTGCTATGCATCAACTGCGGCCAAGACACGCTCGTTAAGATCGGCAAATCTCGTTTCATGTTCGTTGATATCTCTTATCAACTCAGATAACGCGGTATCTTGCACCGGGACAAGTCCGAATTTGAGCCTTCTTCTGGCGCTTACCTCGAATCTCCTGATTGGCTGTAGTCCTATAACTGTCCATGGGTCATGAATAGCGCGGTTTCGGCGCTCTGAGATGCTATGAGTATCGCTCGCAAAGGAATTTAGCTCTTTCATTAGAGAATCACTAAGATCGCGAGCGCGTGCTACAGAAATATAGGCATCGAGTTTTCTGGCAGGCCCAATAACCTGAGCGGTAAAGCAGAAACCAATAGGCATTGGAACGCGAGCGAGACGAAGGGCTGACATATCGATGCTAATCTCAAAAGCTGCCCAAGCACTTGCTATTTGGCCCACAAGAGAAAAATGTTGTGAGAATCGTGCCGCTGATTCGGCAGCAACGGCTCCCATTAAGTAAGCGAAGGGATTGCGCTTAGGATCGTCTGCCATGCTATGCTTCCCCGCATGAGTGACCAGGGAAGCGACGACCAATACAGCGATGAGGAGGCCGAGCGCCGAGCGCGCGAGGCAATCCGCCGCTCGTTTGAAATGCCGCACAAGCCGCAGAAAGAGATGGTCGGCAAGGTCGGCGCGCCGAACCGAGGAAGGCCGAAGCGCCGATCACCTTCGATCGAGAAGGGAAAGGATCAGGCGTAGGTTGCGGCATAGCAGCCGCCATTCACGCCTGCGTCGATTGCGCTCCACGAGGCTGTCGGTAGGTGAGCCGCTTGCCGAATGCCCCACGGATCGCCTTTGCGGGGCGTTCAGTGTCGGTGACGCCGAGCGCGATTCGCTCATTGTACCGGAAGTCAAACTCGCACAGATACCGCTTCAGGTGTGCCGCGCTGACATGGTGATAGGTGCCGTAGATGCCGCGCTTGAAGATCGAAAAGTACCCTTCAACTGTGTTCGTGTGCGCGTCGCCGCGAACATATTCCTTGATCGAATGGTTGACCGTCGCATGGCTCGCAAAACCCGTCCCGATGCCGGTATAGACCGGGCTTTGATCTGTGCGGAAGTGCGAGTCCTTGGCGATCGCCTCTACCAGGATTGGCTTCAGCGTCGTCGCGCTCACGTTCGGGACGTGATGAGAGCGGACCTTGCCGCCGCGCTCAACCAGCGACATAACGGCTTCATGGCTCGGCAGCTTGTTCGCGTACGCACGGTTCTTCGCTTTGCCGCCGACGTAGGTTTCGTCCGCCTCAACCGTCTTGCCGCTACCACCCATTGGCTCCGCATCAATCGGGCGCATAGCCTCACGTATCCGGTGCGCCATGAACCATGCTGTTTTGTAAGTAACGCCAAGCATGCGGTGTAGTTGGTGTGCCGACATGCCTTTCTTACTTGACGCCAGAAGACGGTAAGCCAATGCCCATTTGGTTAGAGGAACGTGACTGCTTTCCATGACGCCACCAGTGCGGACGGTGAATTGTCCGTGGCAATCCTGACACTCATGCAACCCAGCGCGGATTTTCTTCGCGGCATTGCCGGCGATCGAGTAGATGCGCGCATTCGCATCATGACGGACAAGAATCTCGAATGGCGGGACGAGAACCTTTTTGCGGCAGTTCGGGTGCAAGTCGGGGCCGTATTGAAGCGGTTACATCGGCGGCAAATTGTCAGGCCATCCGGCAAGGGGATCGGCGCTACGTGGGGGTTGCTGGCAAGCTAACCCAGCTAGGTATATGGCAGATTGGGGTTATCCACACCACGGATTGACTCTGATCGAGGATTGTGCGATTTATGAGTTGGCCAAAGAAAAACCCGGCGCTGCCAGGCTGCCGGGTTGATCTTTAACCCCGCGCAATCTGGGCAGATGCGCTGCGGGCTGGTGTTGACCACCCGTCTTATAGGCGGACTTAGACCCCCGGTCAAGGCGCGTATGCCCTTAACGGGCCGATTTTATGGTCGGCACCGAACGGGAAAGGTACGTCCAAGGGCTGTAAATGTTCAGGTTTCGTGCATTCGGAAGCGCGACCGCCAAAACCCGCACGAACGGATTGAGGGTCTCGGCGGGATGAATTTAGGCAAGCGATGGTATATGGTTGAGGATGCCATCATCTCTGAACTTGAAAAACCAGACTCGATCAGGCAGTGGAACTTCTACACCTCTGTAAATGGCAAATCAACATGGGTCATGGTTGCCATCCACAACGGACGGAAATACCTTAAGACGACGGCGGACAGCTATGCCCCGAACAACCTTTTGAGCCTCCCCGAATGTCCACGATAGCGTCATAAGGCGACCTGAAGCCTTCTGGATCAAGCGCCCAAGATAACGCTTGCTGGGCCGCATACAGCTTTTCGTACTCGGCTGCCGGAATATCCGACTGACGAAGGCGAGAGCTAATGCGGTCCAGTTCTCTTGCGACGAAGCTCATGACTTTAATTCCCTGTGGCGCTTGCTACATAATACCGGTTCGCCCTTGAAAATTCGCTGTTCGCGTCCATCGAATTCCCTGTTCCCTGCGCCGGGGAAACTTCGACAAGTCTCTGTCCGGAATAGACAAATCCGGCAAAGGCCGGAACCGAAACGACAAAATTCCCTGGTGCAGGGAATTTGCCCCGGTCGTGCTGCCGATGCCGCGCGGCGGGTGACGCGGCCGGCGAATCCAGGCACAATGCCGCCACCGCGGCACTTCACGCAGGATCGTCCGTGTCCGACCTCACCTACCGGGTGGAGCTGACGCCGCCCGACATCGAACCCTACCGGCAGGGCAACACCGGGATCGATTACGTCACGACGTTCACGGCCGCCGAGCCGGGGCCGCATGTCTTGGTCTGCGCGCTGACCCATGGCAACGAGATCTGCGGCGTGATCGCGCTCGACAAGCTGTTTCGCGCCGGCATCCAGCCGCGGCGCGGCCGGCTGACCCTCGCCTTCAACAATGTCGCGGCGTATCGCGAGTTCGATGCGCGCTACCCGGTGGCGTCGCGCTACATCGACGAGGACTTCAACCGCCTCTGGCAGCCCGACACGCTCGACGGCCCACGCAACTCGCTCGAACTTGAGCGCGCCCGCGCGCTGCGGCCGGTAGTGGACAGCGCCGACTTCCTGCTCGACCTGCATTCGATGCAGTACGCGACCGCGCCGCTGATGCTGGCGGGCCTGCTTGCCGCGCTCGCGCGAATTGGCGCGGCAGGTCGGCATCCCCGAGCTGATCATGTGCGACGCCGGCCACGCCGCCGGGCCGCGCATGCGCGATTATGGCGGGTTCGGCGACCCTGCATCGCGCAAGACCGCGCTGCTGATCGAATGCGGCCAGCATTGGGAGCGCCGCGCCGCCCAGGTCGCGACCGATGTGATGCTGCGCTTTCTGATCGCGACCGGGGCGGCGACGCGCGACGATGTGGCGGCGCTCGGCGAGGACGATTTCGACGCGCACCCGCGCCAGCGCGTTATCGAGGTCACCGAGGCGGTCACGATCACCGGCACCGGTTTCGAGTTCGCCGGCGATTTCGCGGGCTCGAAGTGCTCGAAAAGAAGGGCACGCTGATCGGCCGCGACGGCGACCGCGAGGTGCGCACGCCCTATGACAATTGCGTGCTGATCATGCCGTCGCGCCGGCTCGTGCGGGGCCAGACCGCGGTGCGCCTCGGGCGCTACGTCGACTGAGCGAGGCCCCGGAAACGCCGGCTCCGGATACGCCGGCTGCGAAACGGAGCTTTCCGCCGTTCGTCGACGCGCGCTCGCTCGTGCTCGTGCTCGGCACATTGCCGGGCGAGGAATCGCTGCGCCGGCAGGAATATTACGCGCATCCGCGCAACCTGTTCTGGCCGATCGTCTTCGCGCTGTTCGACGCTTGCCGTGCCGGCGAGCTATGACGAGAGGGTTCGGTTCCTTCGCGACCGCGGCATCGCGCTGTGGGATGTCGTCGCCAGCGGACACCGCACGGCCAGCGCCGACGCGACGATCCGCGCCGAAGTGCCGAACGCGATCCCCGAGCTGCTCGCCGCCCATCCCGGCATCCGCGCCGTCGCGTTCAACGGCGGCGGCGCGCGGCGCCTCTACGACCGGCATTTCGCGCGTCGCCCGGACCTGACCTATCTGGCGCTGCCCTCGACCAGCCCGGCCTATGCCAGGATTGGTTTCGACGCGAAGCTCGCGCAATGGCAGGCGCTGCACGATGTGCTGCAAAACGATTAAGCGTCACTTATTCCTGCAACATTTCGCCTGAACCGCCGAATTCCGCAGGAAGGTCTTTGTGCTTAGGCAGCCCGTCCTTAATCCGCAAGACTGTTTCACCGTAATGCACGTGCAGCGCCGCGGCAAATGGAAGACCGGGAATTGTGGCCGCATATACGTCAATAAAGCCGCCATGCGGATGACGAGTTATGACCTGACCACCGCATAGTTTGCAGAACTGGCGGTGGCTCTTGTCTGTCTTTGCATAACTCGCAAGATGTTCGCTACCGCTCGTGACTGTTACAGCGTCCTCATGCCACAGTGTGAAGGCGTTCACCGGCGCGGCCGACCAGGAACGGCAGGAGCCGCAGTGGCAATATCCCATGATGAATGGTTCGCCGTCTGACTTGATAGAGACTGCGCCGCAGAAGCAGCGGCCTTCGTAGATCGTCATTGGCCCCCTCGATCCGTCGATGCATTCAGCCAACCGTAGCTTAGCCCGTCTGCGCTATCATGCATCGCACTTGAGCACGGCAAGTTCATAATCGGTAGAACGCCTTCGCGTTTTTCCAGAAAAACAGGTCGCGCTGCTCCGGCGGCAGGTGCGCGAGCATGCGGTTCATGGCCTCGACCAGCGCGCCGTAGCCGATGCGCAGGCCGGCTACCGGGAAATTGGTCGCGAAGATCGCCCGCTCGATGCCGAAGATCGCGAACGCGTCCAGCACGACTCGGCGGTTCGATTTATAATCCCAGGGCTGGTCCTGGAGTCCGAATTCCGAGACCTTCACGTGGACGTTCGGCTCGCGCGCCAGCGTCTCCATGCCGCGCCGCCACGCGACTAAGCCCTGCTCGCTGCGGTCCCACGGAAACCCGGTGTGGTTCAGCACGATCGCGGTCTTCGGAAAGGCGCGCGCCACCGCGGCGGCCTCGCCCAGATGCCAGAACGGCACTCGAAGGTCCCACGACAAGCCGTATTTTTCGAGCAGCGCAAAGCCGCGCAGCCAGCGCTCGTCCTGCATCGTGCCGGGCGCGCCGGGCATCATGCGGTCTGGGGAGGACGCGGTGACCGGCTTCGAGCGGATGCCGCGCACCAGCGGAAACGCGGCCTGTGCCGCGATCACCTCCTCGGCGTTGTCGGTATCGAACCACGCATGCGCGATGATCGCGCCGGGAAAGCCGTATTGCTCATGGATTTGCGAGACCCAGCGCGTTTCGCCGACCTGGTCGCCGCGGTCCCACTCCGCTTCGCAATGTACGGTGGTGAGGACATTGTGTCCGGCCGCGTCGTGCTTGTAGTCCTCGGGCAGGTAGTTGCGCCGCAACGCGCTGTCGTCGCCCATGAAGAAATCGTGGCGAGGCTCGCCGATCAGGTTCGGATGCTTGCTCTCCGACAGATCCCACAGATGATGGTGCGCGTCGATTAGCGTCACCGCACCCGGCGAGTTGTTCCAGGTCCCGTGTATTGTGACCACTTCGCGCTTCCTGATCAGCCAACCGGTTCGAACAGGCGTTCGAGATCGGCCGCCTCGAACACCGGCCCGTCATCCTCGCTGTCTCCGTAGATGCCGGAGGCGAGCGCCCGTTTGCGGGCCTGCAATTCGAGCATGCGCTCCTCGACCGTGCCGCGCACAACCAGCTTATAGACGAACACGGCCTTGTCCTGGCCGATGCGGTGGGCGCGATCGGTCGCCTGGTCCTCGACGGCCGGGTTCCACCACGGATCATAGTGGATCACGGTGTCGGCGGCGGTGAGGTTGAGCCCGGTGCCGCCGGCCCTCAGACTGATCAGGAACAGCGGCACCTTGCCGCTCTGGAACCGCTTGACCGGCCCGGCGCGGTCGCGCGTGTCGCCGCGGATCTCGACGAAATCGATGCCGGCGCGTTCCAGCTCCGGCTCGATCAGGTCGAGCATGCTGGTGAACTGCGAGAACAGCAGGATGCGCCGCCCCTCCTCGATCAGCGACGGCACGATCTGCATCAGATGCTCGAGCTTGGCGCTGGCGGCGACCTTGCGCGCCGCCGCGAGCTTCACAAGCCGCGGGTCGCAGCATACCTGCCGCAGCTTCAGCAGCGCGTCGAGGATCACGATGCGGCTGCGGGCAAACCCCTTCGCGGCGATTTCCTGACGCACCTTGTCGTGCATCGCGAGCCGCACGGTTTCGTACAGATCGCGCTGCGGTCCCGGCGAGTTCGAGCGGGCTGACGATCTCGGTCTTCGGCGGCAGCTCGCGGGCGACCAGGTCCTTCGTGCGGCGCAGCATGAACGGCCGGAGACGCGATGCCAGCACGGCCCGCCGCTCGCCGTCATTTTTCTTCTCGATCGGCGTTCGGAATACCCGCGTAAACCGCTTCGCATCGCCGAGCAGCCCCGGCATCAGAAAGGCGAATTGCGACCACAACTCGCCGAGATGGTTCTCGACCGGCGTGCCCGTCAGACACAGCCGGTGGCGTGCGTCGAGCTTGCAGACAAGCGCGTCGCCTTCGTCGCGGCGTTCTTGATCGCCTGCGCCTCGTCGAGCACGGCGAGATGCCATGGCACGGACAGCAGCCGCTCCGCGTCGCGCGGCAGCAGCGCATAGGTCGTCAGCACCAGGTCGCTGTCGGCGATCTCGGCGAAGCGCTTGCCGCGATCGGAGCCGTGCAGCGACAGGACGCGCAGTTCCGGCGCGAAGCGCGCCGCCTCCGCCTGCCAGTTCGGGACGACGCTGGTCGGGCAGACGACCAGGCACGGGCGGTCGAGCCGCCCCTCGCGCTTCTCGACCAGGATGTGCGCGAGTGTCTGCACCGTTTTGCCCAGGCCCATGTCGTCGGCGAGGATGCCGCCGAGATCGAATTCGCGCAGGAACTGCAGCCAGTCGAGGCCCCGCTGCTGGTACTCGCGCAAGGTCGCGTGCAGGCCCGACGGCGGTGCGACCGGCCGCACCCCCGAGAAGCCGCGCAGCTTTTCGGCGAGGGCACGCAGCCGCTCGCCGCCGAGCCAGCGCAGCCTCGTCGCCGCCTCGATCTCGGCGAGCGCGACCGCCTCCCCCATCGAGATGCCCAGGGTTCCGTCCGCGGACAGGTTCTCCGGATGGAACAGCTCGACGAGCGTCGCGAGGATCGCCTTGGTGCGGTCGAGCGGCAGCGCGATATGACGGCCGTCCTCGAGCTGGCCGAAGACGACGCCGCCGGCCGCGATCGCGTCGATGCCGCCCTCCACGATCGCGCACGCGGCGCAGCAGCGAGGTCAGCACCGGCAGCAGCGGCACCCGCTCGCCGTCGATCTCGATGCCGAGATCGAGCGAAAACCACCAGCCGCTGCCCTCGGACACCGACGCATTCCAGTCGCCGTCGCCGGCAACGACGCGCGGGCGGAACTCCGGATCGATTTCGACGCGCCAGCCGTCGCGCTCCAGCGCGGGCACGGTGCTGTAAACAAAACCAGCCCACGCCGCCGGGTCGTGATCAAATCCGAACGCGAGCAGCCTGCCCTCGCCCTTCACCTTGGCGAAGTGGGATGTCGGCAACAGCCCTGTTGCCGTGAGCCGCCGGTGAAAGGCCGCCTCCGCCGCATGGTGGCGCCGCCGCACGATGACGCGCCCGTCCTCGACATGGCGCAACTCGACGGGCGCCGAGGCCGCGTCGATGATCCTGCCGTCGTACTCGTAACCGAGGAAAGCGATGTCGATGCGATCATCGCCGCGGCCAGCGCCGAACGCGTAGCGGTAGGCGCGCTTGCGGGTCGTGAGGCGGAGTACCGGCACCGGCGGCTCCCGACGGATTTCCTCGACCAGTTCGGTCCGCGGCGCCGGCAGTCCGAGGCCCGGAAACCGCCGCGCCAGCGCCTCGGCCAGCGCCGCCGCCTGGTTCGGCGCGACCGGCGGGGCGCCGAGAAACGCGGCTGCGATCTCCGGCTTCACGCCGAAATCGACCGGTCCGGCGAGGTTCTGCCCGGGATCGACGTACCACGGCGCGGCGCTGGGCAGGATTTCCCCCTCCCCCTCGACCAGCTGCGCCTCAACCGCCTGATTGCCGCTGGTTTCGAGACGCCAAACGAACGCGCCGCCCCGCTTCGGTCCGAGCATCAGGGGCGTGCCGTTGACCTCGCGCCAATAGCAGCGCCCTGTCCCGACAAGTTGCTGCATCAGCAGCGCGATGGTCTCCGGCTCGTCCGGCAACGTCGCCGTGCTCCAATAGCCGCTGCGCATCAGACGGGCGATCAGCCGGTCCTCCGGGCCGACATAGCGCGCCCTACTCATGTGCAGATCGGCGAGGCTGCAACTGCGGCCGGCCCCGAGGCGGCCCGATTTGAGCGGACGCACGATTCGCGCCTCAAGCATGAACGACCGCGTGGTGTTGCGCGGCCGGTCCAGCCGGTAGACCAGGGTCTCGACCGTTTCCGCTTCTTCCAGCGCGGCCAAAGGCAATTGCTCCAGCCAGGCGGCGAGCGGCCCGTCTAACGGGTCGTGGGGTCGTGCCTCCAGGCCGGGCGGCGGCTGTTCGATTGCCTGTAGCAGCACAGCGGCGCAGTGCTTGCAGTTCCAGCCGACGGGGCAGCTGCATTGCCCAAGGAGCCTCACCCCGTTCCGGGAACTCTCGATCGTGATCTCGACGTGGTATGGCGTCGAGCGCGTCCCCTGTACATCCGCCGCGAGCCGCGAGCCGTCGTTCTCGGCGCGCAGACCACGCACCGCGCCGCGCAGAAAATATCCCCGCCCCTTCTCGATCTCCCCGGGCAGCCAGCGGCGAATGTCGGCCTCGCCGAATGGCGGCGTCGCGGGTCTTGCGAAAGCGAGAAGTTGTGCCAAAAACGCACCTCGGCGACGAGATGTCGGCTGAAGCCATGGAGTTGGCATCTCGCGGCGGATGCTGTCAAGGGTGCGCCGCCGCATTGACGCGGTTGGGATTCGCGCCGCATGTTGCCTCGGCCGTGTTGACATCAGGCCGAATCCACCGGGAGGCATTCGATGGACCGCAGCTACGAGACGGCACGGGTCGAAGACAAGGGCGCGGGGCTGTTGCTGCTGACGCTGAACCGGCCGCAGGTCGCGAACGCGATGAACACGCAGATGGGCCGCGACCTCTTGGCGTTTTTCGACGAGGTCAACGCCGACCCGCTCGCCTATCGCTGCATCGTCGTGACCGGGGCCGGCGACAAGGCGTTCTGCGCCGGCGGTGACCTCAAGGAACGTCAGGGCATGAGCGACGAGCAATGGCAGGCGCAGCACCTGCTGTTCGAGCGCATGGTACGCGTGTTCATCGGCTGTCCGGTACCGGTGATCGGCGCTATCAACGGCGCGGCTTATGCCGGGGGGTGCGAACTGGCGCTGTGTTGCGACTTCATTTACGCCGCCGAGACCGCCCGTTTCGCGCTGACCGAGGTCACGCTCGGCATCATGCCCGGCGCTGGCGGCACGCAGAACCTGCCGCGCGCGGTCGGCGAGCGGCGCGCCAAGGAAATCATCCTGACCGGCCGCCCGTTCACGGCGAGCGAGGCCTGCGAATGGGGCATGGTCAATCGGCTGTGCGCCCCCGAGAACCTGCTCGACGAGACGCTCGAAACGGCGCGGCGCATCGCCGACAACGCGCCAATCTCGGTGCGCCAGGCAAAGCACTCGATCCATTACGGGCTGCAGATGGACCTCGCGAGCGGCATGATGTTCGAGATTGAGGCATACAACCGCATGGTCCCGACCGAGGACCGCCACGAGGGCATCGCGTCGTTCAACGAGAAGCGCAAGCCACGCTTCAAGGGTCGTTGATCGGCGCCGGTCCTGGTTTTCGCCCGACGTGCGCCCGAGCTGTGACGTTGATTGCAGCCGGCGGAATGCTCGCAAAGGGAGCGCATATTCCGATATCGTGTTCGTTGAGCGGCGCGCGGGTAGCGCATCTTCTGGTAAACCGGTGAAGAGGGAGTGATGTCGAGCGAGAACCTGCATGCGCCGCGCGAGGTGCTGTCGCAGGAGGCGCGGCTGCTGCACAACGCGATTACCTCATTGGTGGAGGAGCTTGAGGCGGTCGATTGGTATCGGCAGCGGGCCGACGACACCGAGGACGACCAACTGCGCGAGATCCTGCTGCACAACATGCGCGAGGAGATGGAGCACGCCTCGATGGTGCTCGAATGGATCCGCCGCCATAATTCGGACTTCGCTGGACACCTCAAGACCTATCTGTTCACCGACGGGCCGATCACCGGCATCGAAAAGGCGGTCGAGCAGGGCGGCGGAGAGGGCGGTGACGCGCCGCCGCCGGGCGGCGGGGTGACGGTCGGTTCGTTGAAAGGACGCCGCTGATGGACACGCTCAATCGCGGGCAAGCGCCGTTCCCGTCGCATATCTGGGAGATGATCGACAACGCCGCGGCGAGCGCGGCGCGGGATCGCCTCACCGGGCGTCGCTTTCTAGACCTGGAGGGCCCGTTCGGGCTCGGTCTTACGGTCATCGAGGTCGGGAACGACGATTACTGCCGCCAGCCCGGACCCGACGAGGCCGGTCAGATACTCGGCAATGCCATCCAGGTGCCGATGATCCGCAAGAGCTTCCGGCTCAGCATCCGGCGCGTCGCCGCGCATCTCGACAACGGCCAGCCGCTCGACCTCAGCCCGGCGCAGGACGCGGCAGAGGCGGTCGCCGACCGCGAGGAGGAGCTGATCTACACCGGCCAGCCGGCGTTTGGTTTGTACGGGCTGCTGAACATCGAGGGCCGCCAGCAGGTCGAGGGCGGCGATTGGTCGGCGCCGGATGGCGCGTTGCGCGACGTACTCGCGGCGGCGACCAAGCTCGACGAGCAGGGCTTCCGTGGCCCCTACGCGCTCGTGCTGGCGCCCGCGCTTTACAACAACCTGTTCCGGCTTTTCCCCGGCACCGACGTAATCGGGCTCGAACATCTTCGTCGCCTATGCACCGCCGGCATTTACAAGGCGGCGATCGAAGGCGGTGCGCTGGTCGATACCCGGGTCGGGGTGCTGGTGCTTGGTCAGGATTTCAGCGCCGGCTACAGCAGCCAGGACGGCGTGCATTATCACCTGTATGTCAGCGAGAGCATCGTCCCGCGCATCGACGAACCGCGGGCAATCTGCGCGATTTCGGCGCGGGTCGGAATGCCCGGAACCCCGTAGAAAGGAGATCGGCGAGCCGCGCGCCGATGGCAGAGCAGCTTATCTCGTTGGCGCTGATCGTCGCGTCGACCTACGCGCTGCTCGCCGCGACCTACCTGCTGACCTGCATCCTCGTCGAGCGGCTGAACCGCCGCATCGCCGCGGCAAAGATCCAGAAGCGCGGGACTTTGGCGGCGCAGATCCGACGCGACCGCGCCCAAAGCCTTGTCTCGCTCGCCGCGATCGCCGCGATGTTCGGTACCGGGCATTGGCTTTATGCCGAGTTCGGTTGGGGGCTTCGGCCATTTGACGGGATCACCGGGGCCGGGCTTTCTTTCGTCCTGTCGCTCGTCGTGTTCGATACCTGGTTCTACTGGTTGCACCGGCTGATCCACACGCGGCGGCTATATCGCCGCGTGCACCGCTGGCACCACCAGACGGTCACTCCGGTAGTCTGGTCGAACAACAGCGACCGCCTAATCGACAACCTCTTCCTGCAATCCTATTGGCTGGTCGCCCATTTCCTGGTGCCGGCGGCGCCGGCGGTGCTGCTCGCGCACAAAATCTATGACCAGATCACCGGAGTCATCGGGCATTCCGGCTGGGAGCACGGCGGGATCTTGTGCCTCCCGCCGTCGCCGTTGGTCGGCGTCACGCATCATGACCAGCATCACCGCTATTTCCGGTGCAACTACGCGACGCATTTCACCTGGTGGGACCGGGTGATGGGCACGCTCCACCCGGATCACGACGCCGAGCTCAAGCGGAACCTGGCGGCGACCGCGGCCGCCAAGCACCCTGCTCGTCTGCCCGCCCGGTAGCGCCGGTCAGGCGGTCAACACTTCGAGCACATGGCCGTTCGGGTCGTCGAAATAAAAGCCGCGGCCGCCGCGCCGGTGATTGATCTGCATGTCGGTGCGCGAACGGGGGCCGCTGCCATAGGGGATCCCCTCCGCCTTGACGCGGTCGAAGATCGCGTCGAACTCGGCGTCGCCGATCTTGAACGCGTAGTGATGCGGCTTGAACTCGCCGCGCTCGTCGAAGTCGAGCGTCAGCTGGTCGTTGACCCGCACCGGCGCGAAATGCGAATGCGGCCCATTGTATTCGAGGCCGAAAATCCGGGCGAAAAACGTGGCGGAGGCGACCTTGTCGTGCGCCGGGACGATCGTGTGATCGAGATGAATGGTCATCGAGATTCTCCTGCTTGATCGACCAAACCGGGGTGCGTCAGATTAGCGCAATCTCGCGCGCCAAGATACCGGACTGCGGCAGAGGGTGATGGAAGTGGAAGACGAAGGCTTCGTGGATGACGACTTTATCGACGACACCGCCCGCGAGTTCGTCGGCCGCTACGGCTATGCCAGTCTCACGGCACTCCGCGAGCGCGCAGCGATAGCCGAAGCCACGACGAGCGGCGCCACGGCGGCGCCGTGCCCGCCATGACGCCCGCCATCATGCATTGGGGCACCGAGCGAGACGACGATGTTGCGGGCGGTCGCTTGTCGTTCGGCGGCTTTCGGAGACGAGCCGGGCGGGGTCGCGGCGCGCCGCCGCCGCAAGTACCTGCTCCCGCGCCGCGCTCGATAGATGGATTGTCGGCATACCGAACGGGTGTCGAAACCCCTCGGCGTTGAGCAGCGCCAAACCCGGATTTTGCCCGGAGCACAGGACGACAAAGGCGCGGTGCCCGCCCGGGTGTTCGCCCTCGCGGCGCAGCCGCTCGTACTCGCCGCTGTAGACGGCTTGCGGCGGCAGTTCGGCGACGGCAATCTCGGCGTCGCTTCCGACCGGGCCGAGGCGGCCCTCTACGCCGTCGCCGGTTGTGGCCGGAGCGTCGAAGGCCGGGATCGCGGGCAGGCGCTCGCCGCCGAGGTCGAGAAAGGCGGCGACCGGGTCGAGCCGCTCGACCGCGAATTCCTCGACCGTTACATCGGCGCCGAGCAAAGCGGCTTCGGCGGCCAGCCATTCGGCTCCGGCGGCGTCGCCTGCCGTCGCGGTGCGGTGATTGCCGTGCGCGTCCCACGCGGCGAGCCAGGTTGCGGCGCGGTTCCACGGGTCGGCGGAAGCGGGCATCGGCTACTCCTCGATCAGCCGTTTTCGGCGAGGACGATTCCGGCGAGGTGCAGCGATCCGCAGATCAGGACCCGCGCCGGCCCGCTCCCGCCGATGGCGCTCGTTCCTGCCGACAATAGCGCGCAGCGCGGCCTCGACCGATTCGGTTTCCTCGGCTGGAATCCCGAGCTCCGCGCGCGGTTTCGGCGATGCGGGGGGCTGGCAAGGCGTTCTCCTCGCCGGGGATCGTCAGCGCGTACAGCCGCCTGCGCGTGCGATGCGAGCGGCGCGAGAAAGCCTCCGGCATCCTTGGTATTGAGCATCCCGACGACGAGATAGAGCGGCCGGTCGCGCCATTGCGCCGCCATTTCGGCCAGGACTTGTCCGGCCCCCGGGTTGTGGCCGCCATCGAGCCACAAATCCCAGCGGGGCGGCAGCGTTTCGGCAAGCGGGCCTCGGCTCAGACGCTGCAGCCGCGCCGGCCAATCGATCCGGCGCAGTCCCGCCGCGATCGCGTCGGCCGGCAGCGAGAACCCGTGGAGCTGTTCGAGGCAGGCCAGCGCGATCCCGGCATTGGCGATCTGGTGCGCGCCGGGGAGCGAGGGTGGCGGCAGGTCGAGCCGCCAGCTTACGCCCTCGTAGCGCATGCCGGCCTCGGGCACCGCCACCCTTCCCTCCTCCGTGATCCCTGTCAAGCCCGGGACGGGGAGGGTTCAGGAAGGGGGTTGCAGAGGGGCGCGCAGCGCCATTCCCGCTGCCAGCGGTAAAGCGGCGCGCCGATCGCGGCGGCGCGCGCCTCGATGACGGCGGCGGCCTCGGCGGGTTGCGGTCCGATCACGGCCGGCGACTCCGGGCTTCAGGATGCCGGCCTTCTCGCCCGCGATCGCCGCGATCGTGTCGCCGAGAAACGCCTGATGGTCGAGCGAGATCGGCGTGATCGCGGTCGCAGCCGGATGGCGGATGACGTTTGTCGCGTCGAGCCGGCCGCCGAGCCCGGTTTCGAGCAGCACGATATCGGCCGGTTGCGCGCGAAGGCGAGAAACGCCGCCGCCGTCGTGATCTCGAAAAACGTGATCGGCTCGCCGCCATTGGCGCGCTCGCATTCGTCCAGCACCGCGAGCAGCGCGTCCTCGTCGATCAGTTCGCCGGCGAGGCGGATGCGCTCGTGAAAGCGCACGAGGTGCGGCGAGGTGTAGACATGCACGCGATATCCGGCGGCTTCGAGGCAGGCGCGCATCGTCGCGACCGTCGAGCCCTTGCCGTTGGTTCCGGCGACATGGACGACCGGAGGCAGCCTGTCCTGCGGGTTGCCGAGCGCGGCCAGCAGCCGTTCGACCCGGCCGAGCGTCAGGTCGATCTTCTTCGGATGCAGCTGCATCAGCCGGGTCAGGACCCGGTCGCTTGCCGCGGGGAGCCGGAGGGTCGTCAAGCGCCGTCGCCTTCGGCCGCGATCGGCGGGGCGGTTGCCGCGAGTGCGGTATCCGGGGCGGTCTCCACCCGACGCGGTTCGCGCAAGCAGCCGCAGCATGCGGCCCAATGTCGCGGCCAATTCGGCCCGCGGCACGACCTGATCGACCATGCCGTGCTCGAAAAGATATTCGGCGCGCTGGAACCGCTCGGGCAGCGTCTCGCGGATCGTTTCCTGGATGACCCGCGCGCCGGCGAAGCCGATGATCGCGCCGGGCTCGGCCAGGATGATGTCTCCGAGCATCGCGAACGAGGCCGACACACCGCCGGTCGTCGGATCGGTCAGCACGACGATATAGGGCAGCCCCGCTTCCTTGACCATGTCGGCGGCGAGGATCGTGCGCGGCATCTGCATCAGCGACAGGATGCCTTCCTGCATCCGCGCGCCGCCCGAGGCCGGCACGACGATCAGCGCCGCCTCGCGCTCGACGGCGCGCCGCGCCGCCGCGACGAACGCCTCGCCGACCGCCATCCCCATCGAGCCGCCCATGAAGGCGAAATCGAACGCCGCGACGACCGCCGTTACGCCGCCGATCCGCCCCTCGGCGACCGCGAGCGCGTCATTGGCGATCCCGGGGCCGGTCCCGAGCGCGGCCTGGTTTTCGCGCAGCCGCTCGGTGTAGCGCTTGCGGTCGCGAAACCGCAGCGGATCGGGTGCGACCTTCGGCGTCTCGACCGGGGCGAATTCGCCGCCGTCGAACAGCAGCTTGAACCGGGCCTGGCTGCCGATGCGGAAATGATGGCCACAGCTGCGGCACACCTCCAGGTTTTCCGCCAGCTCGCGATGAAACAGCATCTGCTCGCATGAGGGGCATTTGCGCCAGAGATTGTCCGGCACCTCCTTGCGCCGGAACACCCGGATCTTCGGCAGGACGTAATTGGTCAGCCAGTTCATGCGCCCTGAGTACCAGACCAAGTGCCAAGCCGGGAATGCCGTGTCAGCGGCGGTACGTCGCGGGCGGCCGGGCGGGTCCAGCGAACCGGCATCAGGGTTCTAAGACTTGTTCAACCTGTGCCCAGACTTCCTCTGCTGCCACAAAATCGCCGCGCTCGGCGGCCTCGATCCGGATCATGACGGCGGCAGCGAAGTGCGCGGCCTCACCGAGATACCGATCGATCGCTTCCCGTACGAGATCAACCGCGCTGCGTCCCTCCCGAGCCGCAAGCTGATCGAGCCGCGTTTTCTGTTCCGGGCCTAGCTCTATTTCCATGACCGAATTATCTTAGGCGAGGAGTTCAACCGGGACAAGGGCAGGAATTCTCACGCCCGCGGCGCCGACCGCACGCCGGCCGCCAGCGCGCGCACGTCGGCGAGCACGGCCTCGACGAGGCCCGGCTTGGCGTTGCCCTCGCGGGTCGAGGTTCAGCGCGAGGCGGTCGACGATCGCCGTGCCGACAACCGCCGCGTCGGCGGCCTTGGCGACCTCGGCGGCCTGCGCCGGGGTCTTGATGCCGAACCCGACCGCGACCGGCAGATCGGTGAAACGGCGCAGCCGCGCGACCGCGTCGTGCACGCTCGCGGCCTCGGCCGAGCTTGTGCCGGTGATGCCGGCGATCGCGACGTAGTAGATAAAGCCGCTGGCGTGCGCGACGATCGCCGGCAGGCGGGCTTCGTCGCTGGTCGGCGTGGCGAGACGGACGATGTCGAGACCGGCGGCGCGCGCCGGCCCGGCGAGTTCGGCATCCTCCTCGGGCGGCAGATCGACGACGATCGCGCCATCGACGCCGGCCGCCACCGCGTCGCGCGCGAACGCCTCGGCGCCGTAGCGGTAGATCGGGTTGTAATAACCCATCAGCACATAGGGGGTGTCCGGGTCGCGCTCGCGCAGCGTGCGCACCATCGCCAGCGTTTTGCGCAAGCTCATGCCGCGCTTCAGCGCCCGCTGGCCGGCTGCCTGGATCGACGGGCCGTCGGCCATCGGGTCGGAAAACGGCATGCCGATCTCGATCAGATCGGCGCCGGCCCCGGCGAGGCCCTCGAACAGCGCGAGCGAGGTCTCGGGATCGGGGTCGCCGGCCGTCAGATAGATGACCAGCCCGGCGCGGCCCTCGTCGCGCAGTTTGGCGAAGCGGCGGTCGATGCGGGTCATTGCTGCTCTCCGTAATGCGTGTCAGGAGAGGGAGTGTTACCCGCCTCTCGAGCTGAAGAATTTGAGCTGTAGCCTTGAAGTACGATCATTGATCTAGCTAAATAGCAGCCTTCTCTGTCTCTGGTAGGCGTGACCAAAGCCGTGCGTGAACACGCGCTTCTAACTCATTTAGTAACACTTTCCCGTTGGTGTGAAGTGTCTTTTGGTCGTCGCGTTTCAACGGTGGTTCCGGATATTCCTCGTTGAACTGTTTTTCGATTAGGGCCTTGAAGATCATATCATCAAGTCTTTCGAATTCCTTTATGATTTCTCGCTGCATGAATATACCGTGCTTGGTCACAAAGCTCCGAGCCTCGAAGGATACAGATCGCGCTTCGCTCAAGCGGCGCCAAGTGATCTTCTGAATGTAGTACCGTGTTTTTTCGGATACTGACTTTAGTTCATCTTTCTGCCATTCCTCTAAGGAACATTCTCTTATGAACTGATCGAGTTCAGCTGGTGCCATTCTATCTAAATCTGGATAGCTCTGAAAGGAAGACGTAACTGCTACCGCTCCGTAATAAGAATCCGTTATTAATGCCCACGCTTGTGGAAGCGCCTCGAACTCATGTTGATGTAATTTCGTAACTCTATCCAGTTGGGTGTTGATTTGAAGCCTTAGGCGCTCTAGCTCCTGTTGTTGTCGATGACGAAAAGCCTCTAAGCTCTGCGCAAACCTATTCTCCAGCCATTTTTGAGCAAAAAATCTTAATGCGAGATAAACGATAACACCAATCCCTCCCCCAGCGGTCACGACGGCAGCAATTATGGTCAGTATTTGCGTGAGCACTCCCTCCGAACTCGGCATGCATAAATCCGTCTACTCACACCGCCGCGTATCTATTCTGGATATCTCAATAGCATTCGATTAGAGGTGGCGATCACAGTTTCACCCCGAGATGGTCGGCGACGGCGAAAATGTCCTTGTCGCCGCGGCCGCACATGTTCATCACGAGCAGGTGGTTGCGCGGCAGGGTCGGCGCGATCTTCGCGACATGCGCCAGCGCGTGCGCCGGTTCCAGCGCCGGGATGATCCCCTCCTGGCGGCTGCACAGCTGGAACGCGTCGAGCGCCTCGCGGTCGGTGATCGAGACGTATTCGACGCGGCCGAGATCGTGCAGCCAGGCGTGCTCCGGGCCGATCCCGGGATAATCGAGCCCGGCCGAGATCGAATGCGCGTCGTTGATCTGGCCGTCCTCGTCTTGCAGCAGATAGGTGCGGTTGCCGTGCAGCACGCCGGGCTGGCCGCCGTTCAGCGAGGCCGCGTGCAGTCCGGTGTCGATGCCGTGCCCGCCGGCCTCGACGCCGATCATCCGCACCGCGGGATCGTCGAGAAACGGGTGGAACAGCCCCATCGCGTTCGAGCCGCCGCCGATGCAGGCGACCAGCGTATCGGGCAGCCTTCCCTCGGCTTTCATCATCTGCTCGCGCGTCTCGCGGCCGATCACCGACTGGAAGTCGCGCACCATCGCCGGGTAGGGATGCGGCCCCGCGACCGTGCCGATCACGTAGAACGTGTCGTCGACATGCGCGACCCAGTCGCGCAGCGCGTCGTTCATCGCGTCCTTCAAGGTCGCGGTGCCGGAATGCACCGGCACGACCTCGGCGCCGAGCAGCCGCATGCGGAACACGTTCGGCTTCTGCCGCTCGATGTCGGTCGCGCCCATGTAGACGACGCAGGGCAGGTCGAACAGCGCGCAGGCGGTCGCGGTCGCGACGCCGTGCTGCCCGGCGCCGGTCTCGGCGATGATGCGGCGCTTGCCCATGCGGCGCGCCAGCAGAATCTGGCCGAGCACGTTGTTGATCTTGTGCGCGCCGGTATGGTTCAGCTCGTCGCGTTTGAAATAGAGCTTGGCGCCGCCGAAATGGCGGGTCAGCCGCTCGGCGAAATACAAGCGGGCTCGGCCGCCCGACATAATGCTCGAGGTAATAGGCGAGTTCGGCGTGGAAGTTCGGGTCGTCCTTGGCGGCGTTATAGGCCTGCTCGACGGAAAGGATCAGCGGCATCAGCGTCTCGGCGACATAGCGCCCGCCGTAAATGCCGAAATGGCCGCGCGGGTCCGGCCCGCCGCGATAGGTGTTCGGTGTCTGCATCAGCGCTCCTGTGGTGAATCATAGCTCGCGTGCCACGGCGAGGAATTCCCGGATTTTCTCCGGGTCCTTGTCGCCGGGGCGGCGCTCGACGCCGGACGACACATCGACCGCGGTCGCGCCGGAAATCCGCACCGCTTCGGGCAGCAGCGCCGCACGTCAGCCCGCCCGACAGCATCCACGGCAGGCGCCAGCGACGCCCGGCGATCAGCCGCCAGTCGAACGCGAGACCGTTGCCGCCGGGCAGCGCGTCGCCGCGGCGCGGCGGCTTCGCGTCGAACAGCAGGAAATCGGCGCAATCTTCGTAGAGCGAAGCGGCCGCGACGTCATCGGCGCCGGCGATCGGGATCGCCTTCATGACCGGACGGCCGAACCGCGCCTTGACCTGTGCGACCCGCTCGGGGCTCTCGCGGCCGTGGAATTGCAGGATGTCGAGCGGCGCCGCGTCGAGCGCCGCGCCGATCGCCGCGTCGTCGGCATCGACGAACAGCCCTACCCGGCGCACCGACGCTGGCACATCGGCGCACAGCGCGGCGGCGCGCGCCGGCGACACGGCACGCGGGCTCGGCGGGTAGAAGACAAAGCCGAGATACGCCGCGCCGCCCTCGACCGCGGCGGCGACCGCTTCCTCGCTCGACAACCCGCAGATCTTGGCGGCGATGCTCATTCGCGAGATATGGTCCTTCGCCGCCGACGGCGAGCCGCGCACACGGCAGGCGTTACATTCCGAGATAGGCGCGGCGCACCCGGTCGTCGGCCATCAACGTGCGGTGCGTGCCTTCGAGCACGACGCGGCCGGTTTCGAGGACATAGCCGTAGTCGCAGGATTCGAGCGCCTCGGCGACGCGCTGCTCGACCAAGAGGATCGTCAGCCCATCCTCCTGGTGCAGCGCGGCGACCCGGTCGAAGATCAGATCGGCGATCGTCGGCGCCAGGCCCATCGACGGCTCGTCGAGCAGCAACAGGCGCGGCGCCGAGGCCATGCCGCGGCCGATCGCCAGCATCTGCTGCTCGCCGCCGGACAGCGTGCCGGCCATCTGGTTGCGCCGCTCGGCCAGGACCGGGAACAGCGTGAAGATGCGGTCGAGGTTGCGCCGCCAGTCGGCGCGGCCGCGCTCGGCATAGGCCCCCATTTCGAGATTTTCGAGCACCGTCAGCGAGGCGAAGACCTGCCGCCCCTCGGGGACGTGCGCGATGCCGAGATGGGCGCGCTGCGGCGGCGGAACGGCCAGCAGGTCGCGCCCTTCGAACGAGAATCTTGCCCCCGGCCGGCGCGACCGTGCCGGAAATCGCCTTGAACAGCGTCGTCTTGCCGGCCCCGTTCGGGCCGACGATCGCGACGAACTGCCCCTCGCCGACCGAGAGCGACACGCCGCGCAGCGCCGCCAGCCCGCCATAGCTGACCGAGAGGTTCTCGATTTCGAGCATGTTTGTCCGCCTCGGCCCTGCCGCGCTGCTCTCCGGCATAGCACGGGGCGCGAATCGCGCCAACGCGGCCGCCGATCCCGATCAAAATCCGATGACAGCCATGCGGCGCTGCGCCTATGGTCGCCCGGCGGAGAGAAATGCCGGAGGAAATGCCGATGAGGAAGCGGCGATGCCGTTCCTGATGATCGATTTCTGGCAGGCGCTGGCGGCCGGCATCCTGGTCGGCAGCGCCTATGCGCTGATGTGCGTCGGGCTCAACATCATTTTCGGCGCGATGCGGGTCATCAATTTCGCCCAGGGCGATTTCCTGATGCTCGGCATGTACGCCGCCTTCTATCTGGTGGCGGGATACGGGGTGCTGGCGTTTCTCGGCCCCTATGCCGGGCCGATCGTCGCGGCGTTTCTCGCCGGGCCGATCGTCTTCGCGATCGGCTGGCTGGTGCACAAGTTCATCGTGTCGCGGGTGACCGGGGCCGGGGTCGCCGACATCGAGGGCGCCGGGCATTACGGCCAGATCCTCGTCACGCTGGGCATTTCGCTGATCCTGACCAATGGCGGCCTGATCCTGTTCGGCTCGACCCCGGTCGGCGTGCGCACGCCGCTGTCGCGGCAATCGTGGGAGATCGGCGACGTTCTGTTGAACCAGGCCCGCTCGGTGAGCTGCCTCGTCGCGATCGCGGTGGCGGCCGGGGTCTATCTGTTTCTCGGCCATACGCGGATCGGCAAGGCGCTGCGCGCCGCCGCCGACAACCCGCAGGCGGCGATCTATATGGGGATCGACGTCGATCGGGCGCATCGGATCGCCTGGAGCCTCGGGGTCGGGATCACCGCGATCGCCGGCGGTCTCGTCGCGACGTTTCAGACGTTTCAGCCCTATATCGGGTTCGACTTCGTCATCGTGATGTATGCCGGGGTCGTGCTCGGCGGGCTTGGGGAGCAATATCGGCGCGTTCTGGGGCGGCCTCGTGATCGGCATCGTGCAGCAGATGTCGACGCTGGTGCTGCCCTATCAGCTGCAGAACACGGCGATTTTCATCGTCTTTCTGCTGATCATCTTCCTGCGGCCGCAGGGCATGTTCGGCCGCCTGACCGAGCGCACCTGAGGCGGCCGGCATGAGAACCCGAGCCGAAGTCGATGCGGCAGTTGTGGGCGATCCTCGGGGTCGCCGCCGGGTTCCTGGTGCTGTCGTTCGTCGTGCTGGACAGCGATTACTACCAGCTCGTGCTGACCTACGTGCTGCTGTGGGCGGTGCTGTCGCTGGCGTGGAACATCCTGTCCGGCTATGCCGGGTATTTCTCGTTCGGCCATGCCGTGTTCTGGGGTCTGGGCGCCTACACGGTCGCGCTCGGCCTCTTGTGGTTCCACCTGACGCCGTGGCTGTCGATCCCGCTCGCCGCCGTGGTCGGCGCCGCCGCCGGCGCGCTGATCGGCTATCCGACATTCCGGCTGCGCGGCCATTATTTCGCGCTGGCGATGCTCGCCTATCCGCTGGCGATTCTCTATGTCTTCCAGTGGCTCGGCTATCAGGAGATCGCGCTGCCGATGGAGCGCGAGGCGCCGGCTCTGTACATGCAGTTCGCCGACCGGCGCGTCTATGTCGTGCTGGCGCTGGCGCTGCTGGTGATCGCGCTGTTGATCTCGCTGTGGGTCGAGAACACCCGGTTCGGCATGGCGCTGACCGCGATCAAGCAGAACGAGCCGGCCGCCGAGGCCGCCGGCATCGACACCTGGCGCTGGAAGATGCTGGCGCTGATGCTGTCGGGCGCGCTCGCCGCGGTCGCCGGCGGGCTGTACGGGGTCGTGATGCTGGTCGTGACCCCGGAGAGCGTGTTCGGCATGCTGGTCTCGGCGCAGGCGCTGATCCTGGCGCTGTTCGGCGGGGTCGGCAGCCTGTGGGGGCCGGTGATCGGCGCCGCGGTGCTGGTGCCGCTGGCCGAGGGGCTGAACGCCGAACTCGGCGCGATACTGCCGGGCATCCAGGGCGTCGTGTACGGCGTCGCGATCATCGCGATCATTCTGCTGGCGCCGGAGGGCGTCTATTGGCGGGTGCGCGATCGGCTGTCGCGGCGGCGGGTGCGCACCGCGGTGCCGCGCGCCGCCGTGTCGGTGCCGGAACCGGCCGAAGCCCGTGCGATCCCGGCGCCGCCGTCGCGGATCGCCGGCGACGCACGGACGCGACCTGCTGGTGTTGCGCGATGTCGGCATTTCGTTCGGCGGGTTGCGCGCGCTCGACGGGATCGACCTGGTCGTGCCCGAGGGCGGGCTGTACGGGATCATCGGCCCGAACGGCGCCGGCAAGACGACGCTGTTCAATGTCATCAACGGCTTTCTGACCCCGGATAGCGGCACGATCCAGTTTGCCGGCGAGCCGATCACCGGGCTGCGGCCGAACCGGGTGTGCCGGCGCGGCATCGGCCGCACGTTTCAGGTCGTGCGCGCCTTCCCGCGGATGACGGTGCTCGAAAACGTGATCGTCGGCGCGTTTGTCGGGGCGCGCGACGACGCGACGGCGCGCCGCATGGCGCTGGCGGCGCTCGATCGGGTCGGGCTTAGCCGCCGCGGCCGAAATCGCTGGCCGGCGGCCTGACGACCCGCGAGTTGCGGCTGATGGAGCTGGCGCGCGCGCTGGTGCCGCACCCGAAGCTGATGCTGCTCGACGAGACGCTCGCCGGCCTCGGCCACGAGGATCTCGACGGCGTTCTCGACGTGATCCGGCAGTTGCGCGCCGACGGCACGACGGTGCTGATCATCGAGCACACGATGCAGGCGATGGTGCAGCTGGTCGATCATTTCGACGTGCTCGACCACGGCAGGCTGATCGCCTCGGGGCGGCCCGACGATGTCGTTCGCGACCCGAACGTCATCGAGGCCTATCTCGGCAAGAAATGGGTCGATCGCGTCGCGGTCCCGGCGAAATGAGCCGCC
The DNA here is from genome assembly GCA_963753665.1 of uncultured Alphaproteobacteria bacterium. Classification (GTDB taxonomy): domain Bacteria; phylum Pseudomonadota; class Alphaproteobacteria; order ATCC43930; family CGMCC-115725; genus DATARH01. The sequence continues at coordinate 445,584 of CAVWDC010000003.1, read as the reverse complement.
TTTCGAATTCGTGTTCACCAGGAGACCGGAATGAGTTTTCGACCGACGAGACGCAGCGTTACGGCGGGTTTGGCGCTCGGCGCGCTGGCCTCGCCCGGGTTCGGCATCCTGTCGGCGCGGGCGCAGGAAAAATCGGTCAAGATGGCGATGATCGCGCCGCTGTCGGGGCCGTGGGCGCGGCAGGGTCAGCTGCTGCGGCAGGGCGCCGACATGGCGATCGACGAGATCAACCAGTCGGGCGGCATCAAGAGCCTCGGCGGCGCCAAATTCGAGCTGGTCCTCGGCCGATGCCGGCGACAGCACCGAGAAGGCCAAGAACGCGGCGCAGCGGCCTCTTGGCCGAGCAGCCCGACCTGATCGGCGGGTTCGGCTCGTGGCTCAGCTCGTTCACGCTGGCCGTGACCGAGGTCACCGAGCGCGCGCAGCTGCCGTGGCTGACCCTGTCCTATTCCGACGCGATCACCAATCGCGGCTTCAAATTCATCTTCCAGACCTCGCCGACCGCCGACTGGCAGGCCGCGCAAACCGCTGCCGACGACGCTCAACCTGGCCGAGAAGGCGACCGGCAAGCGGCCGAAGACGATCGCGATCCTGCAGGACAACACCGCCTCGCCGGTCAGCTTCGGCAAGTATCTGCGCGAGGGCGGCGGGCTCGAGAAAGCCGGGCTGAAGCCGGTCGTCGACGAAATCTTCACGCCGCCGCTGTCCGACGCGACGCCGCTGGTCAGCAAGATCCGCTCGGCCAAGCCCGATTTCGTGCTGATGCTGAGTTCGGCGATGCCCGACGTGAAGCTGATCCTCGAAAAGCTGGACGAGTTCAGGCTGGCCCGCGGCAAGATCCCGCTGATCGGCAACGGCGCGCCGTACGGCTCGCCGGAATTGCTGACGACGATCGGCCCCGAACTGCTCGAAGGGTTTCTGTTCAGCGTCGCGAACTGGCCGCTGAAGGGCCAGGAAGAATTCATCGCGGACTTCAAGAAGCGCACCGGCGAGCCGTTCGCGACGCAGGACGCGCTGTGCGGCTACGGCCATGTCTGGATCCTGAAGGAAGCGCTGGAAGCCGCCAAATCCGCCGACAAGCTCAAGGTCGCCGACGCGATCCGCAAGATGAACCTGACCGAGGGTCCGGCGGCGCGCTCGTTCCCGGGACCGATCAAGTTCGACGAGAAGGGCCGCCGCGAGAACGTGCCGATGGTCTTCGCGCAATGGCAGAAGGGGGTGCCGATCACGGTCTTCCCGGAAGACCGCGCGATGGCGAAGGCGTTCTGGCCGAAGAGCTGAGACCGGGCGGACGGGGCGGTCAGCCGTTCCGACGATCGCTCAAGCGTACCGTCAGGGCAGATCGGCGCGCTGGTCGCGCTGCGGGGCCAGTTCGTCGATGATGTGGGCGAGCCTTATGTCGCGTTCGCTGAGGCCGCCGGCGTCGTGGGTCGACAGCGCGATCTCGACCCGGTTGTAGACATTGAAGATCTCCGGGTGGTGATCCATTTTCTCGGCGGCGAGCGCGATGCGCGACAGAAACGCCCAGGCCTCGGAGAAATCGCTGAAGTGATAGCTCTTGCGGATCGCGTCGCGGTCTTCGACTTCGCTCCACCCGTGCAGCTCGCGCAGCGCCGTTTGCCGCGCCGCCCCGGTCAGCCTCTCCGCCATTTGGGCCTCCGTTGCGCTTCCTCGCGGGCTCAGCAAGTGAGCCGACCGGACGTTCGAGTTCAACCCGCGCTGTCCGCGGCCAGCGTCGGCGATGAAGCGGCAGCCTCCGTCGAATCGCCGACATCGAAGCGCATGGCGAACGCGGCGCTGGCCGGTCTGCCGCGCGACTTCACCGACGCGCTGGGGCCGGTCGTCATCCGGGTCGAGGATTTCCCGGACGCCGAGACCGAGCGCGCTATGGGCCTCGAGAGCCCGTTCGACCTGCTTGGGCCTCTATCGCGGCGTCGCGCTGCCGCACAAATCGGTCAGCGACCCGCTGCCCGCGATCGACATGATCTTTCTCTATAGCCGGCCGATTCTCGAATACTGGAGCGAGACTGGCGAGGATTTGTTCGACATCGTCCGGCACGTCCTGATCCACGAAATCGGCCACCATTTCGGGTTCAGCGACGAGGATATGGAGGAGATCGAGGGCCGGGACTGATCGGTTGCTTGCTGGTTACCTGGAACGTTTTCGTAGGTACCGCCAGGGGATCGGTGTCTTCCACGATTCCATTATTAACAATGATAGAATGAGACCAAGAAGAAAGCAATAACCAACGAAACTATACCTGGTCCTGCATATTGCTCGACGAGCATAACAGATAGGCTGCTGTTCCAGTGCCTAGCGAGAAACAGTTGCGCTATCTTGATCTCAAGCCACTAGCTGACGTTCCAGCTCCCCAGCGCTACCGGCGCTTCTGATCCCGCCCTCCCCTGGGCAGCCGAATCGAGCCTCCACGCTGTTCCAGTGCCTAGAAGGATACAATTGCGCTCTGGTCCCGAGCCACTCCCCATGGTGTTCTAGCTCCCTAGCCGAGATCGGAGTTCCTGGTCGCGCGCCGCGCCTTCTCGGTCAAGGCGCGCAATTGCGGCTTCTAAAACATCGCGGTCTGAGTTGGTCATTTAGCGGCCACCAGCGGCAGACAAACAACAATCTGCGACTTACTGCGCCGCGAGCCGCGGTTCCTCGTCGGCGAGCGCCGCCGTGACGCCGCGGTGAAAATGCTGCAGGGCCGGCTCGTTGCGCCCGAAGACGATCGCATCCTGCGCGCCCGACAGGAAGCCGCGCTGCATTCCCTCGCAGGTCGGGAAATCCTGCAATTCGACGGTCGCCATCAGCAGGTTGAAGTTGTTGTCCCAATGCCGCTTCGCGCTGTCGCTGGTTACCGGCTCCGGGATGTAGAGCGAGACATACATCGAGCAGCGGTCGGGCCGATCACTCGGGAACATGTGCCAGCTCTCGACATGGTCGCGCTGGAAGATGAACACCGTATTCGGGAACAGGACGTACAAGATCGCGGTGTGGTGGTAGACATCCCAGTCCGCTTCCGGCTGGCCGCGCAATTCGTCGATCGTGCGGCGTGCCGCGACCATGCGGTGATTGCGGCCGAACGCGTCGAATGTCGCGCGGTTGTTGTAGAAAAGGTCGCTGATCGTGTCGTGGTGCAGGTAGCGCAGGTGATACGTCTCGCCAAACGTATCGACGGCGAGCTTCCAGTTCATCTCGCGGGTTAATGTCCGCGTTTCGTAGTGGTGATACGAGTCGAGATTGTACGACGCCAGATCATCGTCGAGACCGGCGAGAAGCCGGTCGATGTCGAGCGCCATGCCGGGCCGGGTCCCGACCCAGATCATGCCGTATTTCTCGACCACCGGCAGCGCCCGCAAGCCGTGCGTGTTGCGATCGACCGCCGGGAACGAGGCCTCCTCGGGCCGCGCGATCAGCGCGCCGTCGAGACCGTAGGTCCAGCCGTGATACGGGCACGAGAAGCTCCGCGCGCTGCTTGCCGCAACCCTCGGCGATCCGCGCGCCGCGATGCCGGCAGACGTTGAGAAATGCCGCGAGCGAGCCGTCCTCGCGGCGCACGAGCAGGATCGGCACGCCGGCATAGTCGTGCGTCATCCAGTCCCCGGGGCGCGGCAGCAACCCGCTCAGCCCGATATTGATCGGTCCATCTTCAAAGAAAAGCTTGCGCTCGCGCGCGGCCTGACGCGAACAGGTGTAGTCGGTTACCGGGTTGCGGTAGACGCCGTCGGCCAGTGCGGTCGTGCGATTGTCGATGTGCGAAAGAAGCTTCCTGGCTTCCGCGATCTGGACCTGGCGACGCATCTCGGCCTCCTCGGGCTTCTGCTTGGCCCATCCATGTCGCTCACAGAATGGCCCGGCGCGGCCGCCGGTCAATAGCGCAGCTCGTAATAAAGTCTGCCGATGATTTCGTGCAGCGCGAAGAAACTGTCCTGCAGCGCGCCCATGCTCGGCAGATAGTCGGCCGGACGGCCGGACGCCGGCGTGGTTTCCGGAGCCGGCCAGGGCATGGCCTGCATGCCGACCCGATCGAAGGCTCGCAGCGCGCGGGGCAGATGCCAGCGATTGGTCACGACCACAATCTTGCCGATGCCGTCCTTGCGCAGCAAGGCTGCGGTAAATACCGCATTCTCCCAGGTCGTATGGGATTCCTCCTCGGTCCACTTGACGGGGACGCCGAATTCCGACTTCAGCGCCGCCTTCATCAGCGCGCCTTCGGTGCTGTGCTGTCCGGCGGGCCGGCCGCCCGTAACCGCGACAGGCAGATGCAGCTGGTGATACGCATCGGCGGCAAACGCCAGGCGCTCATAGGACCGCGCATTGAGCCGGTCGGGAATATCAGCCCCGTCTCCCCTGGCGGACCCCGGCGCCGAGCACGACGATCGCCTGCGCGCCGCTGGAAATCGACCTGCCGCGGCACGCCGGTTTCGGCCCGCCGCAGCAGCCACGACGAGACCGCGGGCGTCGCGAAGGCGAACAGGGTGAGGCTCGATACCAGCACGAGCGCGAGGCCGACGAGGCGCCATCGCAACGCAATCAGCGCGCCGACGACGCACAGCGTGATCAGAATGGTCGGCGGCGCGAGAAAGCCGAACGAGACGATGCGTTCCATTCGGTCGGGGCGCGCGGCTGTGCGTCGATTAGCCTCCTGTCAGCCGCCGCGGACGTAGGCGCGGCAGACGAGGCGCAGGTGATCGCGGAAATGCGGCCGCAACTTGCGCGTCCACTCGCTGTCGGCCGCGTTTTTCCAGGCCGGGCTCGCCTGCACGTCGGGCGAGACGAGGTGGTACAGCGCGACGTAGCGGCGGTTGGCACTGGTCGCCCGGAAGCGCCGCGCGCACAGCACGCCGGGCACCGCGGCGAGCGCCGGGATGTGTTCGTTGTCGTACCAGTCGTTGAATTCGGCCTCCGCGGCGGGCTCGACATTCATCGCGTTGAGCAGCAGCCCGCCGGCATTGTTCGGCGGCAGCGCGTCACCGGGCAGGATCTGGTCGCCCTCGAACCGCATCAGCCGCTCGACCCGGCTCGGTCACCCGCTTCGACCACGGCGACAGGTTCTCGCCGCCGATCGCCCGATATTCCGCGCCTTGCAGCACGCCGACCGCTTCGAGATCGTAGGTCGCGACCGAGATTTTCCGGTCGTCGGCGCCGATCCACCGCTGACACGCGAGAAAACCGGGAACCCGTTGCCGCTCCGGCAGGTGCTCGGTGTCGTACCAGTCGTGAAACTCGTCTTCCGCCGCGTTGGCGATGTTCATCGCGGCGATCAGTATGCCTTTTGCCATGGCGGTCCTCCGGAATTTGCTCGGGGGTAGAATAGACTGAAGCCGCGCAGAGCGCTCACGCTCCGCCGTAGACCGGGATGACCGCGCCGCGGGTCACGCGATTGTCCGGCGAGGCCAGGAACGCGATCACTTCCGCGGCTGCGCTCGGCTTCACCCATTGGCTGTGGTCGGCGTCCGGCATTGCGGCACGGTTCGCCGGCGTGTCGAGGATCGACGGCGCCACGGCGTTGATCCAGATTTCCTCGCCGGCGGTCTCCTGGGCCAGCGCCTCGGTCATTGCGGCGACCGCCGCCTTCGCCGTCGCATAGGCGACCATGCCAGAACCGAGCCGCGGCTCGATGCCGGGCCGGGCCGCGACGTTGACGATGCGGCCGCCCTTGGCGCCGCCGGGGCCGGGTTCGTTGCGGCCGCGGATCGCACGGATTGCCGCCGCCGAGCACAGGAACGCCGACAGCGCGTTCATCTGGAACTGATCGGCGAAGTCAACCGCCGAGGTTTCGGCGACCGGCGACATCGCGAACCCGCCGGCCAAATGGATCGACCCCCATAGCGGCGGCAGGCTTGCATAGAAACGGCGGACCGCCGCCTCGTCGGCAAGATCGATCCCGGTCGTGACGTGCACGCCGGGGTCGTCGCGATGCGGAAATCTCTCAAGCTCGGCCGGGACGATATTGGTGACGTGGCACACCGCCCCGGCGGCGCGCAGCGCGCCGACAACCGCGATTCCCAATGCGCCGGTGCCGCCGGTGACGACGACATGCGCGCCGCTATAAGCGACCATGGCCAATCCTCCGTCCGCTGGAAGCCCTGTTGCGGCAACCCGGGCCGGTGATAGCACGTCCGGCCTCGGCACGTCGCACCACCCGCGCGCCGCATCAGCTGATTGCGCCTTCGAGCGCGCCGATATCCTCGGTACGCGTCGCGGCGACGGCGAGCACGATTTCGATCCCGCGCACGATATCGGCGAGCGCCATCGACGGCGCTCCCATACCGGCATCGGTACAGCGCGCCGCTTGCGCCGGCAGATACGGAACGTGCAGGAAGCCGCCGCGAAACGCCGCCCGAGACGAAGCGGCACGGTGCATCAGCCCGTAAAACACGTGATTGCAGACGAACGTACCCGCCGTGTTCGACACGATCGCGGGAAGCCCGGCCTGGCGCAGCGCCGCGACCGCAGCCTTGATCGGCAGGGTCGCGAAATACGCCGAGGGACCGCCCGGGACGATCGCGCGGTCGATCGGCTGCTGACCGGCGTTGTCCGGGATGCGCGCGTCGTCGAGATTGATCGCCACCCTTTCGAGCGACAGGGCGGCGCGCCCGCCGGCCAGGCCGACACAAAGGACGAGATCGGGATCCGCCGCCGCCAGCGCGGCGTCGAGCGCGTCGAGCGGATACGGCCGAACGCGGTCGGCAATGCCCAGGTCGCGATCTCGATGCTGTCCGACCCGCGCCGGCAGGCAGCGCAGCGCTTCGAGGGCGGGGTTGATCGGGTCGCCGCCGAACGGCTCGAACCCGGTGACCAGAGCTTTCATGCGGTTTCCACGGTGACGCGGCGCCGTCGCGCACCATATCCGATGAATCGCAAGAAGCCAGCCGCCCGCCGTTGCAGAGGCCGCCGCGTGACGCAACTCGCTCCGCACCCCGATCATCAACACGCGCATGAACCGGGACAGACCCCCTCACGTCACCGCCACGCGCACGCGCATCGCCACACCCACAACGGTCGCCATCGAGGCGGCGGCTTCGACCGCGCTTTCGCGATCGGGATCGGGCTTAACCTGGCATATATCGTGGCGGAAGCGGCGGCCGGTCTGCTGGTCGGGTCGCTGGCGCTGCTCGCCGATGCCGGCCACAATCTCAGCGACGTGCTCGGGCTGGCGCTGGCCTGGGGCGCCACCGTGCTGGCCCGGCGGACGCCGAGCCATCGCTTCACCTACGGTCTCCGGTCAAGCTCGATCCTGGCGGCGCTCGCCAACGCAATCATCCTTCTGGTCGTGACCGGTGGGCTGGCCTGGGAGGCGGTGTCCCGCTTTGCGCACCCGGCCCCGGTCGAGGGCGGCGTCATGGCCTGGGTCGCGGGGATCGGCATTCTCGTCAATGGCGCGACGGCGCTGCTGTTTTTGCGCGGGCGCTCGCGCGACCTGAATATCAGGGGCGCCTTCCTGCATATGGTGGCCGATGCGCTGGTCAGCGCCGGCGTCGTCGCGGCCGGCATCGCGATCGCGCTGACCGGCTTGTCGCGGATCGACCCGATCGTGACATTGCTGGTTTGCGCCGTAATCGTCTACGGCACCTGGGATTTGATGAAGGAGTCGATCGGTCTCGCGCTCGACGCCGTGCCGGAGGGGATCGATCCCGCCGCGGTGCGGACGCATCTCGCGTCGCTGCCGGGGGTCGCGGCAATACACGATTTGCATATCTGGGGCATGAGCACGACCGAGACCGCGCTGACCTGCCACCTGGTGATGCCGCAGGGCCATCCCGGCGACGCGATGCTGACCCAGGTCGCGCGCGACCTGGAGCAGCGCTTCGGCATTCACCACGCGACGATACAGATCGAGCTCGGCGACAGCGCCGAGATATGTGTTCTTACCCCGGAAACGGTTGTTTGACCGCGCGCGAACGAGGAGCTTACTCGCCGGCCCCGGGTCCGAATGAGCCCTGTTGCCGGCGCGCCGTCATCGGAACCGACCAAGGCCTGATCGGGTTGGTGGCTTTCCAGCCGGCGAAGCTCGGCGGTTATGCGCTTGCAGGACGCAACGAGCTTATCAGTTTTCGGGTCGGCCACCGCGCTGACCAGGAAGAAGGCGGAAAACCGCGCCGTTGCTTCCTCCTCGGTCTCGTCGTCGCGCGAGGCGGCGGTAATCAAGGTGCGGATCAACTGGCCGGCACGCGTGACGCGGGCTTCGTCGACGCCGCAACGATGCGCGTTGCCGACAAGGAAGCCGCCATTGGCCGCGATGCGGTCGGCATCGGTGATGCTTGGGCTGGCGACCAGCAGGGCTGCGACCGTAATCGCGGCGGCGGACATAGTTTCGGCTCCCTTTAGTCTCCTCAACGCTCATAAACATTCACTCCGCCAATCCGGTTTCAAAATGGTAAATTCTTCACTGTTTATTTTTGCAACGAAGTGCAACAACTTCGCATTCGTCAGCTTTTTACTGGTAACAGGTCAGGAGATTTGCTACCTGAGGTTGGGCGCAGGCTCGCGGTCCCTTCGTGATCATCGGGCGGGTCCGGCATGCGTAATAAGCAGCCGAGCAGCGCTTTACCAAAGCCGAAGCGAAGGATTACGCTTCGCAGATGGCGGCCCTGCCGCGCGCCGAAGGAACATCGCCGATGCTACGCAACCTGGACGACATTCGCGAGGACAAGGCTTTCGATCTGCTGACCGAGGCGATCCTGCAGCGCGACCAGCCGCGCACCGCCGATTTGTTCCATAAAATGATCGTGCGCGACGGCCGCTCGATCGGCGAGGCGCTGAGCGTCGTCGCCGCGGCGGAAGCGCCGTTCGTCAACGTGCCGTGCCACGTCAACATGCGCGACGGCAACATCGTCCTGACCAACAACGACCACACGCTGCTGGGGCTCAGGGCGTCGACCTACCTGATGCCGTATCTGCCCGAGAAGTATCGGCTGCTGCCGCTGCTGCAGAGCGTCTGGTACATCGGCGCCGGGCTCGACATCTGGAACCAGCTGCTCGCCAAGTATCCCGGCCGCTACGCGACGATGAAGGGCATCCACGTGCCGCCGCCCGATTACGGGCCGGTGGTCTGGCTCGAAGACGTCGAGCCGATACGCGAGGAGGGCACGCTCGACGAGCGGCTGCATTCCTACATGGTCGCGACGATGACCGGCGATTCGAAGCGGGCGCACGGGCTGTTTCTCGGCCTTGCCGAAGACGAGGCGAACCGCCCGGCGTTGCGCGAGACGATCGAGTTTCTCGGCCTGATCGACCTGCAGGACACGGTGATCGGGCGCAAGGCGCGCAACACCGGGCACAAGGCGATCCGCGCCCGGGCGGTCACCGACCTGGCCAACTATATCGGCTGGGAGAAGTCGCACGGCGTTTACCACATGGGCGTGCCCGACATGGCGGTCGGCCCGCTCTATTATTCGCTTTACGACCACGCCAGCGTGCGCATCAACGCCGAGTTCCCGGAAGACGCCGGCAAGAACCTGAAAAAGACCAACCAGACGAAGCTGTCGCCGCGCGAGGTCGAGGAGATGCTCGACGTGCTGATGACGGCCGATCAGGAGACCGTGTTCGACCTGATCACGGCGCATCTGAAGGCGGGCAAATCGATCAAGAGCCTCGGCGACACGATCCAGCTCGGCGCCGCCGAACTGATCTTGCGCAACACGATGCCGCGGCCAGTTCACGAATGGCCAGCACCCGTTCGATTACTGCAACGTCGCGAACAACTGGATGCGCACGACCGACAATCCCTACCAGGCGCGCATTCTGTACCTGATGGCGAACTTCATCAACGACGTCGCGCACGAGAACAAATTGCAGACGACCGTCATCGACAAGGAGGCGGCCGAGTTCGATTTCTCCGGCAAGTCCGCCGCGGCGCTGCTCGGCGCGCTCGACGACGCGATCATGGCGCTCGACGCGCCGCGCGCGACCGCGGTGGCCGACGCCTATCTGCGCTCCGGGGCGGACCGCCGGCCGTACATGGAGACGGTCGCCCTCGCGGCCTGCCGCTTCCAGGACGATCCGCACAACCAGAAGATCACGGTTTCGACCTTCGAGGAATACGGGCACAACTCGACGCATCTGCGCGACCGGCTGCTGCTCGCGACGCCGCGGCTGCTGGCCGGCTGGGTCAAAATGCCGGGCGAGCGCGACTGCTACGCCCGTTTCGAGAAGGAGTGGATCTACAACTGACCGATTCGCGCCGGCCGCTCCCGGCCGGCTGCGCCTGTTGACCGGTCACCGGTGGCGGACAGATCCGCCACCGGGCCGGCTACTCCGTGGGCGATCTCGGCCTGCGCGATCTGCGGCGGCATCAGCCGCGCGTAAAACACGTCCCGGCTGTAGATCTGGTTGTCGCCGCCGGCGTCCCAGGTATTTGTTCCGATTATCTTGACGAACGCCTGCTGACCGGGACCGATGTCGATCCAGGCGTCCTGGTTCACGTCCTGGTTCTGCTGAGTGCCGGCCGCGACGCTGATAGCGCCCCGGCGCGACATCGCGGTAAAAGGCTCCGCCCTCCGGCTGGGAATATCCGACAACCGCTCCGTTCAACATCACCGAGGCCATGTTGCGCGCGCTGTAGGGCGCATAATCCCGATAGAACCAGATCCGCGCCGCGCCCGGCGGCACCGGGGTCGCGACCTGTGCCGCGGCCGGCGCTGCCGACGAGCCGGATAGGCGCCGGACAGCAACAGCGCGACGGCGCAGGCCGCCGCCCAGCTCCGCAGCCGCTTCGACAATGGATCGTTTCCGACCATGAATGTCTCCATCGTTCCGCGGGTCCGACGCGCAGCCCCGGTGTTCGGGTCAAAGCAAGGGACCGCGCGGCCCGATTGCAAGAGACGACCGAGCGGCGGTTTATGCCGATGCGGCAATGCACGCTCTTTGGCTGCGGCGCGAACCGGGCTAATCTTGCCCGACAGTCGAACAGTCGATGGTTCTGGTGCCGCATGCGTTCTGCGATTTTTCTTGTTGTCCTTGTGCTGGCGGCCTGCACCGAGGCGACCGCAAGCCGTGTCGACGAGCGAACCTTCAAGATACAAGGGCCCGAGCTGGGGACGGCCTCCGATGCCCCGAACCAGCGCCTCGCCAACCGGCTCTGCCCGAGAGGCTATCGCGTGCTCGATTCGCGGAGCAACAAAGGCGGCCCGGACCGGGTAACGGACTCGACCGACATCATGACGGTCTGGACGATCCGCTGCATCTAGCGCCGCAGGAATCGCAGCGACCACGCGGCGCTTCGACCACGCCGGCGTAGCCAATCGCGCGGTCGTTAGCCGTCAGGGCGACGGCAAGTCTATAGCGCCATGCCCTCAGGTTTCGCTGGGATCTGGGGTAACGATGACAGGAATCCGCGTGCGCTCCCATTCATATCTGAAACATTGTCGCCGCTCCGCGCAGTAGAGGCGGAAGCGAAATTCGTGTGTTGAAGGTGTCCCGTGCTGCCGCAACGGGTTGAGCCTCCGACATTATCCTGGGCTGAACTGGCCGGGCGCCCTCGCTCTCGAAATTGTCGAGTCAGTCGGGAACCCCCGGAAAATTATCGGAGTTCTTGCGAAAGAAGGACGGTGCGCGCGCGCCGATCCGCGCGTTGCAGCACGGACGCGATCCCTGCCGGGACGCAGTCGTTCGTGCCGGCTGGAAATCGCGTATTCGTTGAGCGGAGGGTGAGATGTCAACCACGTACACGAGCCGTGCGCCGACCGGCGCGCGAAAACTACTGGCAGGACTGGGCCAATGCCATCATCGCGGTCTGGTTCTTTATTTCGCCATGGGTCCTGCAATTCGGCGCGGGCGCGCCCGCTGCCACTGGGGACGCGGCGACCACCGGGGTTCTCGGGGCCGTGCAGGCCGCGGCGTGGAACGCCTGGGTGCTGAGCGTGATCGTCTTCCTGGTGGCGATCTCGGCGATCAGCCGGATGGATTTCTGGCAGGAATACGTCAACATCGTGCTGTCGATCTGGATCTTCATCGCGCCTTGGGTGCTCGGCTTCGCGATGCTTTCCGGCGCGGCATGGGATCACTGGGTCGTCGGCGTGCTGATCTTCCTGTTCTCGATATCGGTGCTTGTCGCGGGCGCGCCAGGCCAGGACGGTCACCGCACCACGGCCTGCCGACAGACCCGTTAACCGGCCGCCCGGAGCACTCTGATCGTCGCACCCGGTTGCGAGCGGTCGTGAACCCTCGGCCGTTCTGAAGCGGGCGAGGGCCCGTCGAGGTGCGGCGCTGATCGGTGCCGCGCCTGCGCATATCGCTCGTCAAGCGTTGCTCGCGTTACCAGAACATGCAGGGAGAAAACCTCGGCCAATTCGAATTCTGATCTCTTTTAAAAAAATTAAAGAATGGCGCTTTCGCCGCGTTCCGCGTCGTTTCCGGAGTCAGAGCCCATTGTTTCATGCATGAGGACCAAGATGGCGAACACTGTCAGCGATTTCTTTTGGAGGCGGCTGTCGGAATGGGGCGTGCGGCGCATTTTCGGCTACCCCGGCGACGGCATCAACGGGCTGATCGGGGCGCTTGCCAGGGCCGAGGACAAGCTCGAATTCGTGCAGGCGCGCCATGAAGAGCTGGCGGCGTTCATGGCCTGCGGGCACGCGAAGTACACCGGCGAAATCGGCGTCTGTCTGGCGACCTCGGGGCCCGGCGCGATCCATCTGCTGAACGGTCTTTACGATGCGAAGACCGATCATCAGCCGGTGCTGGCGATTGTCGGCCAGCAGGACCGTCTGGCGATGGGCGGTCACTACCAGCAGGAAGTCGATCTGATCTCGCTGTTCAAGGACGTCGCCGGCGACTACGTCCACATGGCGACGGCCCCCGGGCAGGTGCGCCAGCTGATCGACCGCGCCGTGCGCATCGCCAAGGCCGAGCGCACCGTCACCTGCATCATCATGCCGAAAGACATCCAGGAGATGGATGCCGTCGAGTCGCCGCCGCAGAAGCACGGCGCGATCTGGACCGGCGTCGGCTACGAGGCGCCCGAAATCCTGCCGACGCAGGCAAGTCTCGAGCGCGCGGCGCGCGTGCTGAACGAAGGCAAGAAGGTCGCGATCCTGGTCGGCGCCGGCGCGCTGAAGGCGACCGACGAGGTCATCGAGGCCGCCGACAAGCTCGGCGCCGGCGTCGCGAAGGCGCTGCTCGGCAAGGCGGCGCTGCCCGACGACCTGCCGTTCGTGACCGGCTCGATCGGGCTGCTCGGGACCCAGCCGAGCTATGAGATGATGGTCGGCTGCGACACGCTGTTCATGATCGGGTCGCGCTTTCCGTATATCGAGTTCCTGCCGAAAGAGGACCAGGCGCGCGGCGTCCAGATCGACATCGACCCGAAGATGGTCAGCATCCGGTACCCGATGGAGGTCAACCTGATCGGCGACAGCGCCGCGACGCTTGCGCAAGCTGCTGCCTCTGCTCGAACACAAGAAGGACCGCTCCTGGCGCCAGCAGATCGAGAAGAACGTCAAGGAATGGTGGCAGACGCTCGAAAACCGCGCGATGGTCAGCGCCAATCCGCTGAACCCGCAGCGCGTCTTCTGGGAGCTGTCGCCGCGCCTGCCGGAGAACTGCATCATCGCCTGCGACACCGGGTCGGGCACGAACTGGTTCGCGCGCGACCTGAAGATGCGGCGCGGCATGATGGCCTCGGTTTCGGGCTCGCTGGCGACGATGGGTCCGGGCATGCCGTATGCGATCGCGGCCAAATTCGCCTATCCGGAGCGGCCGATCCTGGCGCTGGTCGGCGACGGCGCGCTGCAGATGAACGGCATGAACGCGCTGATCACCGTCGCGAAATACTGGAAGCAGTGGCGCGATCCTCGATTCATCGTGCTGGCGCTCAACAACGAGGATCTGAACCAGGTGACCTGGGAGATGCGGGCGCAAGCGGGCGATCCGAAATTCAACGCGTCGCAGCAGCTTCCCGACGTGCGCTACTCGCAATACGCCGAGGAGCTCGGGCTGAAGGGCATCTTTGTCGACAATCCCGACCGGGTCGCGGCGGCCTGGGAGGACGCGCTGGCCGCCGACCGGCCGGTGGTGCTCGAAGCCAAGGTCGATCCGGAAGTGCCGCCGCTGCCGCCGCACATCACGCTGAAGAACGCCAAGGCGTTCACCTCGACGTTGTGGAGCGGCGATCCGAGGGAGGGCTCGGTCATCGTGCAGACGGCGAAGGAGCTGGTCGCCGACCTGATGCCCGGCAAGCGCTGATCGCGCGCGATGTCCGTTGGGTCATCGGTATCTAGAGCGGATCGAGGGGCGGCCCGGACCATGCCCCATGGACGATCCCGGCGCAGCCGATGCCGCGCGAGGCGTCGCTCGCCCGGCGCATCGGGTGGGTCGTAGCGGCGGTCGGGCTGATCGGCGGTCGCGGCGGTCGGCGCCTTCAGGCTGGTCGAGCGCCGCGACGAGCCCGGAACCCGAGCGCGAACGCGAACAGGTCGAGGCGGCGCGCGAACTCGGCGGGGCCGCCGCGATGCTGGCGTTCAGTGTTCTTGCCGATAGCGGTCTCGAACATTACCGCGGCGCCTACCACAATCCGGCGATGTATGTCGCGCCGAGCGCCGCGGCGGTGTCGCTGGTCAACAGCGTTCACATGACGCTGCGGCCGGAGGTGTCGAGCAACGGGCGCCTGGCGCTGTCCGGATTGACGCTGAGCACCGGACTGACCGGGCTCGCCTTTCACCTCGCCAATGTGGCGAAGCGCGACGGCGGCGTGAACCTTCTCAACCTGTTTTACGGCGCGCCGCTGCTCGCACCGGGAGCGATCGCGATTTCCGGCCTTGCCGGGCTGGCGGCGGCGCGGCTGGTGGCGAGGCCGAACAGGGCTCGCCGCCGACGCTGCTCGGGCGGCCCGCCGGTATGGTCGTCGGTATCGGAGCCTCCGTTTCCTTGCTGTCCACGACCGCGGAAGCGGCGCTGCTGCATTTCCGCGGCGCCTTTCACGATCCCGTTCATGTATATCCCGGTGACGCTGCCGCCCGTCGCGGCGCTGGTGCTGGCCGGTGCCGCGTGCAACCGCGCCTGCGCAAGCCCGCTCGCGTGCTGCTGCAGCTGACCGCCGCGGCCGGGGTCGCCGGCTTCGGATTCCACGTCTACGGGGTCAGCCGCAACATGGGCGGGTTCTACAACTGGAGCCAGAACATCTTGAACGGGCCGCCGATACCGGCGCCGCCGTCCTTCACCGGCGTGGCGCTGGCCGGGCTCGCGGCGGTGCGGCTGATGGAGGCCGCCTGATGGAGGCGCGAATGAGCGCAGGGTTTTCGCAATCGGTTCCCGACCTACAATGTCCTCGACAAATGGGACACGCCGTCGTGGAACGACCAGACCCGCGCGGTTGTCGCGAAGCGCCTGAACGAGGTCCCGCCGCGGCGGTTTTTCACCGAAGACGAGTGGGACATTCTGCAGGCGATCTGCGACCGGCTGATCCCGCAGCCCGACCGGCCGAGCGACCCGGTGCCGATCGTCCCGTTCATCGACGAAAAGCTGCACGAGAACCAGGGCGACGGCTATCGCTACGAAAGCCTGCCGCCGCAGCGCGACGCCTGGCGGATCGGCATCGGGGCGATCGACGAGGAGGCGCGCGCCCGCTGGCAGCGCGGGTTTCGCGAATTGCCGGACAATCTGAAGGACGCGGTGCTGCGTTCGGTGCAGCACGGCGACACGCTGAGCGACGCCTGGCGGGGCATGCCGGCAAAGCAGTTCTTCAAGAGCGTGCTGCTGCACGAGGTCGTCGGCGTCTATTACGCGCACCCGGCGGCGTGGAGCGAGATCGGCTTCGGCGGGCCGGCCTCGCCGCGCGGCTATGTCCGCATGCAGGCGAACCGGCGCGACCCGTGGGAGGCCATGGAGGAAAGAAGAAGAAAATGAGCGATAGCCCCCTGGTCAATCGGCCGCGGGCGAAGGACGGGCGCGCCCCCGACCCGCTGCATCGCGGCGGGTGGCTGCCGATGCGCTGCTGGCGCGACGAGGACGAGGTCGATTTCGCGATTGTCGGGACCGGGGCGGGCGGCGGGACCTTGGCCTGCAAGCTGGCCGAGTACGGGTTTTCGGTGATCGGGTTCGACGCCGGCCCGTTCTGGCGCCCGCTCGAGGATTTCGCCTCCGACGAGAAATCGCAGGAGAAGCTGTTCTGGCTTGGGCCGCGGATCACCGGCGGCGACAACCCGGTCCAGCTCGGCTCGAACAACAGCGGACAGAGCGTCGGCGGCAGCACCGTGCATTTTCAGATGGTGTCGCTGCGCGGCCGTCCGGAGCGGTTCAAGGCGCGCTCGAAGCTCGGGTATGCGGTCGATTGGCCGGTCGAGCCCGAAGTGATGTGGCATTATTACGCCGAGGTCGAGGACGCGCTGAAGATCTCCGGCCCGGTGAATTATCCCTGGGGTCCGAAGCGGCCGCGCTATCCGTACCGGCAGCACGAGATCAACGCCGCCGGGCAGGTGCTGGCGCGCGGCTGCGAGGCGCTCGGCATCGAATGGGCGATGACGCCGATCGCGACGCTGTCGGCGCCGCGCGGGCCGGCGCATCCCTGCGTCTATCGCGGTTTCTGCAAATTCGGCTGTTCGACGAACGCCAAGCAGAGCGCGCTGGTTACCTGGATCCCGCGCGCGATCCGCGCCGGCGCCGAGATCCGCGACCTCGCGATGGTCGGGCGGATCGAGATCGGCATGCGACGGCCGGGCCGACCGGCCTCCATTATCACCGCGAGGGCAGGTGGCGGTACCAGCGCGCGAAAAACGTGGTGGTGGCCGGCTATGCGATCGAAACGCCGCGCCTCCTGCTCAATTCGGCCTGCGAAAAATTCCCGGACGGGCTCGCCAACAGCAGCGGCCTCGTCGGAAAGAATTTCATGCCGCAATCGAACCACGCGGTTTACGGCGAGTTCGAGGAGGAGATCCGCTGGTACAAGGGGCCGCCGTCACTGGCGATCACCGAGCACTGGAACTACACCGATCACGGCAAGGATTTCCCCGGCGGCTACGTCTATATGAGCCAGGGTCCGCTGGCGGTCGAATTTGCGCGCGTCGTCGGCCCCGAGCGTGGGCTGTGGGGCATGGAACTGCGCAACGAGATGGCCAAGTACAACCACATGGCCGGGCTGAAGATCGTCGGCGAGGTATTGCCGCGGGAAAAGAACCGGGTCGAACTGGCCGACGAGACCGACGAATACGGGCTGCGCATCCCGCGCGTCGTCTTTTCCTACGCCGAGGAGGACAAGAAGCTCTACGAGCACGCGATCCACTTTTTGAGCGAGGCGTTGCAAGCCGCCGGCGGACGCGATTTGTGGTCCGCCGAGGACACGGCCCACCTGGCCGGGACCTGCCGCATGGGGACGCATCCGCGCGACAGCGTCACCAATGCCGACGGCCGCACCTGGGACATCCCGAATTTGTGGATCTGCGACGGCTCGCTGATGCCGACCAGCCTCGCGGTCAATCCGTCGCTGACGATCCAGGCCAATGCCTGCCGCATCGCCGACCGCATCCGCGACATGGGCAGGCGCGGCGAATTGTAATGCCGACCGGCCGCACCGGAATTGCGGCTGCGCGGCACGCCGTTAGGTGTCAGCCAGGGCGCAGTGCCAAGCGATTGCGGCGATTTTTGTGGCGTTGAAGCTGGCGGGACGGTTGCGACGATGGCCGGTCCGGGTCCCGGCGGCTGGCATCATACCAAATCGACCGAGCGCCGCCGCTTCGCGCCCCCCAATTATCAGCGCATCGTCAACCGACTTGCGGAACTTTCCCGTGCCCAACACGCCAAAGCATCGATCCGGCGACGACGCGATCAGCGGTCAGTCCGACGCACCGCCCGATCTGCCCCGCTCCGAACCCGAGATTATCCCGCCCGGCGTCGATTTCCGACCGTGGCCGGACGGCGAGACCGGCTTCTATACGCACCGTAGCATCCGCATCCATGTCACGCGGCCGGGACCGGTTGGGATCGCGGCGATTGTAATCGGCGCCGGGATTGTCGGCGCGCTCGGCTTTCTATTGCTGCTCGGCACGCTGCTGATCGGCGGCGGGGACGCTGATCGTGGTCGCGCTGGTCGCACGGCTGCTCGCAAGGTTCAGGGCTTAGGATCAAAGATCTTTTGACGAATGCCCAGATCGGCTCCGGCGATGGTCCATAGCTGCGGCACGTCGCCTGCCCTGGGTTCCCGCTTTCGCGGGTAAGACAATTCATCTTGAGGCGACTATGCTCCAGAACCCCCGCTGACCGAAATGATCGGTTTTCTCCGGGAGTAACCGGTGGAGTTCTCGGGATGGAGCGTGGCTTGGTTGCGTCGGAATCAGCGGCTGGTGGGGTTTGGTGCTGTTTGTTTTGCCGGGGGACGCTGCGCTCGGACGACTTCCTGCTTCGTTGTGATGCCTGCGGCAAGCGATACCCTGTTGCGGCCGGAATTCCGCTCCTCGTCAGGGAGGCCGCGAATTACTTCCACGGCCAGCGCGCGGCGCTCATGGGCGCGGCACGCGAGGCAAGACGGCGCCGGGAGCTGCTCGATGACGAGCGAATCTTCGCCGGGTGGACCGAGGCGAGTCTGGAGCGGCATTGCGACGTATTCGAGACCGAAGCGGCGCAAGCCGAGGTACTCCTCGCCTTGATCGAAACACCTGGTTCACAAACCGGGCTCGACGACGACGTGGACGAAATGCACGCCGTGCGGCCAGGCTGGGCTTTCGAAACCATGATGCCGTACCTTTTGCGGGATTGGAGCGGCGCGCCCGAGCTGCGCGACACGAGTTCCCGGATCGGCGACGCGCTGCGGCGCGCGTTTCCCGATCCGCGCGGCAGGTCAGTCGTTTTCGCCGGCTGCGGTGCCGCGGGGTTGCTTGCCGAAATACCGCCGGGTTTTGCGCGTGTGGTCGGGTTTGACCTGACGCTCCCGATCCTCGCGGTGGCCCGCCAATTGCTCGACGGGATCACTCTGAAACTCCCCCTGCCGCGCGTCTTGAATGAAGCCGGCCGCGTCTCGCTTCGCAGGCGCGATCGTCGGTCGGGTAAGTCGGCTGTCGAGCTCCTGGCGATGGATGTTCTCGACACTGCCTTTCCCGATGGTGCCGTCGATTGCGTCGTCACCGTATTTCTGACCGATATCCTGCCGGATCCGCGCGCTCTCGCGGACGAGGTTCACCGAATCCTTTCCGAGAATGGTGTCTGGATCAATTACGGACCGTCCGGCAACAATCTGAAAGCGCTCTGGCGCTTCGATCAGACCGAAGGCGCATCCTTTTTCAATTCGGCTGGCTTCGAGGTGATCGAGGCTGAAGCGCGTCGTGGGACCAATCTCGATATTACAAACCTCTGTCCTTCAATCAGCTTTCGCAACGTCGTGTGCTACCTGACCGCGGCGCGGAAGGCGGGGCCGCCGACGCAAAGGCTCCGCGAAACACCGTCCGAACCGGGCGAGCTGGCGCCGCTCGTGCCGCGGCATTTCCCCGGTGCACATCTTACGCATCCGCTGGAAATGCCGGAAGAGGCCAAGATTTCTTTTCAGCACGAGCGCGTCTCCGGACGGAGCGAGAGTTGGCAAATCGGGGGCAGGGCCGCCCGTGCCTTGATGCTTGTCGACGGCAAACGGACCGTCAGCGACATCGCGGAGCTGCTAAACCGGCGGAAGCCGCCGCACCCGATCGAGGAGACGCTGCGCGTCTTCGCTCGGTTTTTCGAAAAGGGTTTGCTGAACTGGCGCGAAACTACGCGCCATACGAGTTAGAGCGGTGCCATCTGAGATTCGCCGCTTCGCTATTCCATCAAAGGACCGACGTAGAAAAACCGCCTCCCAGACGGGAGGCGGCAGGCATTTTCCTCTTTACCTGGCTGATCTACCAGTGTCGGCCTTTTGGCTATTCTGTTTACTTCGCAGCCTCGGCATGTTTTTCGGCTTGCGGCTCCGACACGCTGCATTCGTCGCATTTCGGCTCGCTCAGCCAGATCGTGGCGAGATCCTGGTTGATGTAGTGGCTCGGGCTGATCTTCCAGCCATGCACGTAGCTGCGCAGCGGCACGCGGCGATACCACCACAAGCAGGAACGGGTCGTGCGCTTCGGTGGCGTGTTCCTTGACGAGCGCCAGCATGGCCTGGTGCTGTTTCTGGGGGTCGGTTTCGTGCAGCACCTTCTCGTAGAGTTCGACCTCTTTCGGGTCTTCGAAATTGCCGTACTGCGCCGGGTAATACGAATTCGGCAGATAGGGCTGGATGTCGATCACCGGATTGACGACGTCATGGCAGTTGGCGCCGACATTGACCTCGTAGTCGCCGCTGCGCCGCGCCGCGAACCATGGCCCGGTCGGGACGACGCGCTGCGTCGCGTGCACCCCGATCTTGTTCCACTGGTCGATGACCCAGATGCCGACATATTTGTATGGCTGATCGACATTGCGGTTGAGCAGCTCGATTTGGAGATTTTCGGCCCCGGCCTCCTTCAATAGCCGCCGTGCTTCCGCCCGCGACTTCTTGATATCGGGCCACAGACCGGGTATCTCCTTCATCTCTTCCTTGGTCGGCGCGAGCGGAGAGCCGGGGAACACAATCGTGCCGACGGTTTTGACGTTGGCGACTTCGGACAGGGACGGCGCGCTGCCCCAGCGGTCGATCGCCAGCGACAGGGCGCGGCGCACACGCGGATCATCGAACGGCTTCTTCTTGTGGTTGATTTCAAGCCGGCTGCCGCAATTCCAATCGCTCTCCAGGATCTTGATCTTGTCGCCGAGTTCCTCCTTCAACTCGTTTATCGCCGAGGGCGGATAGCCGCGGAATTCGGTGGCGGCGCGGTCGGCGCGGATCGCGTCGATTTGCGTCGCCTGCTTGGCGGCGTAAATCCCCTTGAAGCCGTCGAGATAGGGCAGCCCCTTGTGGTAATAATTCGGGTCGCGCACGCCCTCGATCGACTGGCCGATTTCGTACCCGGTGAACTTGAACGGGCCGGACCCCATGATGTTCTGCTCGTACCAGTGCGGGTCCTTGTCGAGAACCTTCTTCTGGTAGATGAAGTTGTAGGGGCTGGCCAGCGCCGGCATGAACGCGCTGGTCGGAAATTTGAGATGAATGACGACCGTGCTGCGGGTCCGGAGCCGATACGTCCTTAACCATCACGAAATTGGTCGAGCGCGGGCTGAGAACCCCTTTCGGCGGAAACATGATCATGTCGAGGCTTTTCGCGACGTCCTCGGCGGTCATCTTATCGCCGTTGTGGAACTTGACATCGTCGCGAATCTTGAACGTATAGGTCTTCCCGTCGTCGGTCGGCTTCGGCATTTCGGTGCAGACATCGCACACGAAATCGGTCGTCGAGGACGGGTTCTCGGGGTTGATCCTGACCAGCACGCTGTAGAACGGCGCTATGCTGTGGATCACGGCATAGGTCGTCTCGCGGTGGGCGTCGAAGCTCGGCAGCGAGGCAGCCGGGATCATGTAGACAAGCGTGCCGCCGTATTTCGGGGTCTCCGCCGCTTTGGAGTTACCGGCGGCGCCCGCCGGCGCGGCGGCAACGAGAGCGGCCCCGAGCACCGCTGCGGTTGAGCGTACCACTCCCGCGAAACTCATGCGTTCCTCCCGTTCACAATTTCCCGGTCTCTTCTGCTGACCGGCGGACGTAAACGGAAGCGACGGCAAAAGCGTTCGCTGCAATTCGAGACAATCTTTTTACAATTCAGCAGAGCCGTACACCCTCTCCGGTGGCGTCAGCCACCGGAAAGGGTGTTCGTGATCCCGCAAGGTCGGGCTCGTCTTACTTGCCCTGTGCCTCGGCCCGTTTGTCGGCGTCCGGCGGCTGGTCCGTGCAGTTTCCGCATTGCGGCTCGGAGAGCCAGACCGTCCCGAGATCCTGGTTCAGATAATGGCTCGGCCCGATCTTCCAGCCGTGGACGTAGGAGCGCAGCGGCACGAGCCGGTTCCACCACAAGCAGAAACGCGACATGCGCCTCGTCGCCCATGACGTGCTTGACGAACTGGTACATCAGCTCCTTCTGTTCTTTCGGGTCGTTCGCGTGCAGCGCCTTTTCGTGCATTTCGAGTACCTTCGGGTCCTCGTAATAGCCGTAATTGCGACGGATTGACCGAGTCTCGGCAGATAGGCGTGCACGTCGAGCAGCGGGTTGACGATGTCCTGGCAGTTGCCGGCGAGTCCCGACGCTCGAATTCGCCGCTGCGCAGCGCGGCGAACCAGGGCCCGGTCGGCAGCACGCGCTGCGTTACGTTGACGCCGATCTTGCTCCACTGATCGACGACCCAGATGCCGTTGTACTTGTAGGGCTGGTCGACGTTGCGGTTGAGCAGTTCGAAGGTGAGGTTCTCCTGCCCGGCCTCCTTCAGCAGACGGCGCGCCTCGGCCCGCGACTTCTCGATGTCGGGCCAGAAGCCGGCGATTTGCTGCAGCTCTTCCTTGGTCGGCGCCAGCGGCGAGCCCGGGAACACGATGCTGCCGACCGTCTTGACGATCGCGACCTGCGACAGCCCGGGCGCGCTGCCCCAGCGGTCGATCGCCAGCGTCAGCGCCTTGCGCACCCGCACATCGTCGAACGGCTTTTTCTTGTGGTTGAACCAAATCAGCGCCGCCGCAATTCCAGTCTGCTCCTGGCATGACGATCTTGTCGCCGAGGTCCTCCTTCAGCTGCTTCATCGCCGACGGCGGATAGCCGCGGAACTCGGTCGCGGCGCGGTCGGCGCGGATCGCGTCGAGCTGCGTCGCCTGTTTCGGCGCGTAGATGGCGACGAACCCGTCAAGGTAGGGCAGCCCCTTGTGGTAGTAATCGGGGTTGCGCTACCCCTTGATCAGCTGCCCGGCCTCGTATCCGGCGAACTTGAACGGGCCGGACCCCAGGATGTTTTGCTCGTACCAGTGGGGGTCCTTGTCGAGCACCTTCTTCTGGTAGATCCAGTTGTACGGATCGGCGAGCGCCGGCAGGAACGCGCTGGTCGGCGAATTTCAGGCGAAAGACGACGGTGTGCGGGTCGGTCGCCTCGATCTTGTCGACCATCGACGAAGTTGCTGGAGCGCGGGCTCAGGATGCCTTCGGGCGGAAAGGCGATCTTGTTGAGGCTTGCCGCGACGTCCTCCGCGGTCAGCTTGTCGCCGTTGTGGAACTTGACGTCGTCGCGGATCTTGAACGTGTAGGTCTTGCCGCTGTCGGTCGGCTCCGGCATTTCGGTGCATACGTCGCACACGATGTCGGTGGTCGATCCGGGGTTCATCGGATTGACGCGGATCAGCGCGCTGTAGAACGGCGCCGCCGAATGGATCGTCGCGTAAGTCTGCTCGCGCTGCGCGTCGAAGCTCGGCGGCGAATCCGCCGGGATCAGATAGGTCAGCGTGCCGCCGTATTTCGGCGTCTCCTCGGCCATTGCCGGCATCGCCGCCAGCGCCAGGCCGAGCGCAGCCAGCCACAGACGTCTCATTCGCGTTTCCTCCCGTTCGTTTCAGGCCCGCTGTGCCGCGGATCCCTTAAGGCGATCGTAACGGGGGCAACCGGAAATGTCACTTGCGCTTAGGGTGAGGTACCGAAGCAGATGGACATATTGGCATATCAAATAGTTCTGCCCCATACTGCCTCCGATGATCGAGCGAACCACCGTGCGTCTTCCCGGAGAACTACTCCGGCGCGCCAAGCGCAAGGCGGCGACCGAGGGCCGCACGTTGACCGCGCTGATCGAGGAGGGACTGCGGCTCATCCTCAGCGAAACGAGGGCGAACCCCCCGATGCCGCACAATGAGCCGCCCGTCAGTACGGCAAGAGGCGGGCTTAGACCCGGCGTGAACTTGAACGATTTATCGCGGCTGCAGGAAGAAGAAGACTTGAAGTATCTTGAGCGTCTTAATCGCTTCGAATGATCCTACCGGATGTAAATCCTTTGATTTACGCGTTTCGCGCCGATGCCTTACAACATGCGCTGTGCCGGTTCTGGCTTGTGTCAGTCTTGTCCGGCGAAGCGATTTTCGGAATGTCGCCGCTGTGTCTAGCCGCTCTTGTCAGGATCACGACGAACCCGCGGGTTTACGAGGAGGCGAGCCGATCCCTCGAAGCGCTCGAATTTTGTGATTACCTCCTGACGCACCCTCGCTGCCAAGTGGTCGAACCGGGCGCGCGGCATTGGTCGATTTTCCGGCGGCTCTGCCTCTCGACGAATACCTTCGGTCCGCGCATAATCGATGCCTGGTTCGCGGCGCTCGCGATCGAATGGGATTGCGAGTGGATCACCTTCGATCGTGATTTCGCGCGTTTTCCCGGATTGAAATGCCGGCGCCCGGCCGCCCCGTCCGCCATTCCCGGATAGTCTAATCCGCCACGGCGGCTTTCGGGGCCGGTGGCCGGTAGCCGCTGACCTCGGCGCCGTCGCTCGGGGACAGCCGCATGAAGCCGAACGCCGACAGCAGCGGCAACAGGCCGATCAGCACGAAGACGATGCGGAAATGGCCGGTCGTGACGGGCCCGGCGCCAGACACGACCGCCAGCAGCGCCGCCCCGATCGCGACCCCGAAACCGCGCGCCAGCTGCTGGGCGACGCCGCCGAACCCGGTGGCGCGGCTCAGCATCTCCGGCGGCACGTCGGCATAGCTGATCGTGTTCAGCGCCAGGTACTGGATGCTGCGCACGCAGCCCGAGACAAAGACGATCAGCACGATGACCCACACCGGGCTGGCGGCGCTCAACAGCGCGAACCCGGCCGTCACCGCGCCCGACAGCACGGCGCCGCCGACCAGCGCTCGGCGGAACCCGGTCAGCCGCAATAGCCGGCGCGACAGGGTGCGGACCGACATCGCGCCGAACATCGACGAGAAGGTCAAGCAGCCCGGCCTCGGTGGCGCTGCGCCCGAACCCGATCTGAAACAACAGCGGCAGCAGAAACGGCGTCGCGTCGAGCCCGATCCGGCACAGCCCGCCGACCACGGTTCCGATGTTGAAGGTCTTGATGCCGAGCAGGTCGAGGTCGAGCACCGGGGCCGGGCTGTGCCGTGCGTGGTGCCAATAGGCCAGCAGCATCACCGCCGCGATCGGGAAGAAGGCGATGCCGAGCGCCATCGGCAGCACCGGATGCCCGAGATTCTCGAGCGCCAGTTCGAGCATGAACAGCGCCACCCCGATGATCGCGAAACCGACCAGATCGAACCGGGCCGGCGCCGGCGCCCGGAAATCCTTGAAGAACCACAGCGCCAGCGCGCCGCCGAGCACGCCGATCGGAATGTTGAGAAAAAAGATCCAGCGCCACGAGGCGTAATCGGTCAGGACGCCGCCGATGACCGGCCCGACCATCGGTCCGATCATCGACGGGATCGTCATCCAGTTCATCGCCGAGACCAGCGCGCTGCGGGGAAAGCTGCGCAGCAGCACAAGCCTTCCGACCGGCGTCATCATCGCGCCGCCGAACCCCTGCACGACGCGCATCGCGATCAGCATCGGCAGGTTGTCGGCCATCCCGCACAGCGCCGAGCCGCCGGCGAAGATCAGCACCGCCGCGCAGAACACGCGCCGCGCCCCGAACCGGTCGGCGATCCAGCCGCTGACCGGGATGAAGACCGCCAGGCTCAACAGATACGCGGTGATCACCAGGCTGAGCCGCAGCGGCGTCTCGCCGAGGCTTTTCGCCATCGCCGGGATCGCCACCGCGATCATCGTCGAATCGAGCCCCTCCATGAAAAAGGCGCAGCCGACGATCAGCGGGATCAGGATGCGGAGCCGCGGCTCGGCAGCGGTCGGAAACGGGTCGCCGGGTTCGCTCACGCAATCGTTCCTGGGTTTCGCCGGCGTTATGATAGGAGAGAACGGTCGCGGAGAAATGAACCGGATGCAGCGAACGCGATCGGCGCCCGGTGACGGGCGGCGCGGAGGCGGAAGCCGATCGACGCCGCGCTGCTCGAGGAATGGGCGCTGGCCTATGTCGGGCGCTACGCCAGCACGGCCGAGAATTTGCGGCAGGTGCTGCGTCGCCGCGTCCGCCGCCGGCTCGCGCTTGGCGGGGCGGGCGATCGGGAGGACGGCGCGGCGATCGGGAAGCTGATCGACGCGCTCGTCGCGCGCTATCGCGAGACCGGGCTGGTGAACGATGCCGCCTATGCCGCGGGCCGCGCCCGGCGCGGCGTGACGCAAGGCCGCTCGCTGCGCCGGATCGCCGCCGGTCTCGCCGCGAAGGGGGTCGGCGCCGCCGATGCCGCCGCGGCGATCGCGTCATTGCGCGACGAGACGGCCGACCCGGACCTCGCCGCCGCCGTCGCCTTCGCCCGCCGCCGCCGCCTCGGCCCCTTCCGCACCGACGCCAGCGCCCGCCGAGCTCCCGATGCCGAACTCCGTCGGCCGAACTCCATCGCCAACACGGGCCGAACTCGCCGCCTTCGCCCGCGCCGGCTTCACCCGCCGCACCGCCGAAACCGTCCTCGCCTGCCCCGACGAGGCGGCGGTCCAGGCCCTGCTCGCCGGCGACGACGACGGCGGCGACGGTTCGGGTCGGTGACCAACGTGAAGCGTCTAAGGCAACATTGTTCGATGAATGAAACCGATTCCGCAGGTGCAGACAGGCGGCCAACGATAAGGTGAGATGCAGCGGGGGAGGATTATCGTGCGTAATTATCGCAATCTGGTGTCGATCGGGATCTGCTTTTGCCTGCTGGTGCTCGCCGGTTGTGGCGCGCCATCGAGCGAAAGCGGCCCGCCGCTGTCGGCCCCATCGCTGCAGCCGGGGATGGCGCGCGTCTGGGTTCTGCGCCAGCCGAACCCGCCCGGCGGCAATGTCGCGGGAGCGGATCCGATCGTTTATTCCAATGGCTCCCCGATCGCCCAGAGCGCGCCGGGCACCGTCTTCTTTCACGATTTCCCGCCGGGGAGCTATCGCTTCACGGTCCAGCCCTACGGCACCCCCGCCAACCTTGTCGACTCCCTGCAACTCGCTCCCGGGATGCAAGCCTATGTCCAGGTCCAGGCGGTCGCCAACTGGCAAGAGGGCTCCACCGCCGGCGGCGCCAGTTTTGCGGTGCTGCCAATGTCGCCATCGGAGGCCCAGGCGTATATGCGCGACATGGCCAATCTCGGTCAGCGCTGACCGCGGACTTCACAAAGCCGAGTTCGCCGCTTTCGCCCGCGCCGGCTTCACCCACCGCACCGCCGACGCCATCCTCGCCTGCCCCGACGAGCCGGCGGTCCAGGCCCTGCTCCCCGACGATCACACTGGCAGCGACGGGTCCGGCAGGATGGGCTGAGCAACGCGAAGCCAATCAGTGCGGCGACAATAAAGATGGGCCTTCCCCGCTTCCGGCCGTGTGTCCACCAAATAGAGATGTCACCGTTTCTGCCATTTAGAAATGTCACTTTCGCCTTGGGTTGGGGGTCGGGCGGCGGGCGGGCGCGAAGCCCTTGACATCGCGCAGCGCCCGACTGGCGCCCGATGCGCAGGGCTCGAAACCGGGACCGGTTCTCCCGAGCGGGCGTCAGCGCGCTCGGCTCGTAGAAAGGCTCAGCCAATCTTGAAGAGACGGGCATCTCGCTGATCCCGGCGTCGCGGTCCGCTGCGATGCTCAGGCGCGCGGCGCAGCTGTTCATCGTGGATCATCGCCAATACCGCACCCAGCTGCTTGTTGTCGGCAATGGCGCCCTGGTCGACGTGGCGAATCTTATCGAAGGTGCGGTAGGCGAGTTCGACGCCCTTGAAGCGGATCGACAGACGACCGTCTGGATAATCAACCACGGTGACTTGCTTGCCGATCGCCGTTTTGGCCGGCTCGCTCGGTTCCAGGATGAAGATGACCTTATCGTATTGCAGCGTCAGCGCCCGCGACAGGGTGCGCTCCTCCTTCCAGGCAAACGCATCCTCGAGATCGTCGCCGCCACGCAGCGGCCGATGGAAGTCTTTGGTGTTTGCCGGCGATTTGGCAAAGCGCGCGTTGTAGTTGGCGATGAATGCCGGGAGCAGGGCATTGCCTTCGGCCAGGGTGCGCACCCCGGCAAGCCGCAATTCCTTGACCAACCGGTCCTGCAGGGTCTTGTGAGCGCGCTCGACCCGGCCTTTGGCGGGGCTGGAATTGGCGCAAATGATGTCGATGTTCAACGTGTGTAATGCCCGGCCAAATTGGGTCATCCCGTCGCCGCCGAGCGCCCCCGGATGGTTGACCCGGAAGACGCCATGCTTGTCACTGTAGAACGCCACCGGCTTGCCCCAGGCTTCCAGGTAGGCGCGGGTGGCGTGGAAATAGCTGAAGGTCGACTCGCTCTCGACAAACTGCAGCTGCATCAGCCGGCTCGTCGCATCGTCGATGAACACCAGCAAGGTGAACCGCGCCGGGTATCCCGGAGGCTCCGATCCTTGAGAGGATGGAGCGATGGAGAAGGGGAAATCATCGGTTCGGTATGCGCCTGAAGTCCGCGAACGAGCGGTGCGGATGGTGCTGGAGCATGCGCCCGATCATGCCTCGCAATGGGAAGCGATTGGCTCGATCGCGGCGAAGATCGGCTGCACGCCGGAGACGCTGCGCAAGTGGGTGCGGCAAGCCGAACGCGAGCGTGGCCTGCGTGCCGGTGCGACGAGCGCGGAGCAGACCCGGATCAAGGCCTTGGAACGGGAAGTCCGCGAACTGCGCCAAGCCAACGAGATCCTGCGCAAGGCGTCGGCTTATTTTGCGATGGCGGAGCTCGACCGCCGTTCCAAGCCATGATCGCGTTCATCGAGAATCACCGCCCGGTCTACGGGGTCGAGCCGATCTGCAACGTGCTGCCGATCGCCCCGTCGACCTACTACGAACATGCCGCCCGGCGGCGCAACCCCGCCCGCCTGCCGGCCCGAGCGCGGCGTGACAAGGTTCTGCGAACCGAGATCGGCCGGGTCTGGGAGGAGAACTTCCGGGTCTACGGCGTGCGCAAAGTCTGGCGACAGTTATGCCGGGAAGGGATCGCGGTGGCGCGCTGCACGACCGCCCGGCTGATGCGGCAGATGGGGCTTTCGGGCGCCGTCCGCGGCAAGACTGTGAAGACGACGATCAGCAATCCCGCCGCACCCTGCCCACGCGACAAGGTCAACCGGCAATTCCAGGCACCCCGCCCGAACGCGCTGTGGGTCTCGGATTTCACCTATGTCGCGACCTGGCAGGGGTTCGTCTATGTCGCCTTCGTGATCGATACCTTTGCCCGGCGGATCGTTGGCTGGCGGGTGTCGCGATCCGCCGAGACCGGCTTCGTTCTGGATGCCCTGGAACAGGCGCTCTACGACCGGCGGCCCTTCCCGCAGGGCGGCCTGGTGCACCATAGCGATCGCGGCAGCCAGTATGTCTCGATCCGCTACACCGAGCGGCTGGCCGATGCCGGCATCGAGCCGTCGGTCGGCAGCGTCGGAGACAGCTACGACAACGCCCTCGCCGAGACGGTGATCGGCCTGTTCAAGACCGAGCTGATCCGCCAGCGCGGTCCTTGGCGCGGCATCGAGGCGGTCGAGTTTGCCACCCTGGAATGGGTCGACTGGTTCAACCATCGGCGCCTCTTCGAGCCGATCGGCAATATCCCTCCCGCCGAGGCCGAAGCGCGCTACTATGCCCAAATCGCCAGTCAGGCCACGGCAGCCTGACTCAAATAAACTTGCCTCCGGGATACCCGGCGCGGTTCAAGGTGCATTGCGGCCCGCGGTCTTCGAACCACCAATGCTCGCAGCCGTCGATCTGCACCAGCTCGCCGACGCACTCGCGCCGGGAACGCGGCTGATGCACCCGCTTTGCCCGCTGCTTGCGGTCAGCCCAGATCCCGGCCTCGATCATCCACAGCCGCAACGTCTCGCGACCAAGCGTGATGTCGTGGACCTCGCGCAATTTCTCGGCCGCTAGGGTCGGGCCAAAATCCCAATACCGCTCACGAATGAGCACCAGCGCCTCGCGGCGCAGAGCCTCCGGCTTGCGCCGATTGCTCGGACAACTGCGCCGCTTCGAAATCAGGCCTGACGCGCCCTCAGCGCGGTAGGCTTTCAACAGCCGGAACACCTGACGCCGTTCAAGCCCCATAAGCTGCGCCGCCGCCGCGGGCGTCAGCCGATGCTGATCCAAATCCCGCAACACCTCAAACCGTGCCAGCTCCCCATCGCTCATCAGACGAACCATCACCCCAGACACCCCCAGGAAATCCCTCGAGCAGTGTCATCTCTAATTGGCAGAGGGGTGACATTCTGATCCGGCGCCTACAGGCCGAAGTCACATAAGCCCTATTACGGAAAATCAGCAACTTGTTTACGCATGAACACACGATCATATCCGGCTTCGTGGCTACGACTGGTTTCCACGAAGCCGAGCCGCATATAGAGCGCAATGTTCTCTGTCATCTTCGCGTGCGTATAAAGGCGCAATTCGGCAAGGCCGCTGTGGCGTGCCTCGGCTTCGGCGAAGGCAATCAGCGTGCGCCCAAGACCACGGCCTTGCCGGTCGGGTCGGACGGCGATGTTGTCGAGCAGCAGGTAGTCGATCTTCACCAGCAGGACGATAATTGCCGCGATAGTGCCGTCCGCCTCTTCGAGTACGTGAACGGCACCCTCGGCGATGCGTCGGACATAGTCGTCGAGCATCGGCCCCGGCGGCTTACCAATCCGCTCGATATAGACCGAATACGCTGCCGCAACGATTGCTTCGATAGCAGTGCAGTCTTCGTCCCGTGCTCGCCGGATCATGAGTGTAACCTCAACAACATCTTGTGCTTCTATCTCGGTGCTGCAACGCTGTGTCAGCCGCATAATTGCGTATTATGATAAATTTTCTGAAGTGTTCGGAAAATCCCCGTCTTAACCTTCGAGAATTTCGCGCCCGCCGTCGTGCTATACTTGAAACCGTGGGTGCCTTAATACCACTCGAATGCTTGAGGTGCGGGAATATACTTAGAGACAACGACACAAGATATAGGTTAAGACGAAAATATAATTGGGCCGCCATCGTCCTTCGATGTCACGTGGGTTGTATTGCACCGATCGCGAATCGCCGTGCCGTCGACGCGAAAATCGCCGTAATCGTCTGACATACTGTGCGCTGGCTGGTGGAGAGGCGGTATGACGATCGGATGCGGCAATTCCGTGCAGCTTCCCTGCTACGTCGGCCGAAATTGCCTGCTCGCCCACCAAACCTTCCCTGCTCCGGTCCCAGGGAATTGCCCGCAAACCGTTGCCGCCCAGAGCGAAATCCGTGCAGGCCGGAGCCTGATCGCAAAAATTCCCTGCTAACAGGGAAATCGGGGCCTGCCACTGCGGGGATGGTTGGCGTCAGAACTCGACCGAATAGCCGCCGTCGATCGGGATGGCGGTGCCGGTCACGAAATCGGAGGCCGGGGCGGCGAGGAAGACGGCGATGCCGGCCATGTCCGCCGGCACGCCCCAGCGCCCGGCCGGGGTGCGGCGCAGGATGCGCTCGTGCAGACCCTCGACCTGTTGGCGGGCCGCGATCGTCAGATCGGTGTCGATCCAGCCCGGCAATACGGCGTTGACCTGGATGTTGTCCCGGGCCCAGGCGGTCGCGAGCGAGCGGGTCAGCTGCACGATCGCCCCCTTGCTGGCGGAATAGGCCGCGGCATAGGCGGCGCCGAAGATCGACATCATCGAGCCGATATTGATGATCTTGCCGCCGCCCTGCCGCTTCATGAGCGGGTAGGCCGCCTGACAGCATACCAGCGGCCCGGTCAGGTTGGTGTCGAGCACGGCGTGCCATTCCGCGACTTCGTAGTCCTCGGGCGGCTTCCGGATCGACATGCCGGCGTTGTTTACCAGGATGTCGAGCCGGCCGAAGCGCTCGACGGCGCGCCGCACCATCTCGCGGCATGAATCCGGGTCGGCGACATCGAGCGGAATAAAGGCGCTCGCCACCCCTGACGCGGTGAGCCGCGCGACCGCCGCTTCCGATTTTTCGCGATTGCGAGCCGCGACGACGACAGCCGCACCCGCCTTCGCCAAGCCCTCCGCCATGCCGAGCCCGATGCCGCCATTGCCGCCGGTGACGACCGCGACGCGCCCGGAAAGATCGAAAGGGTTCATGGCTACTCCGACACGGCGCGACTCCCGCGAGCGCCGAGCCGCAATTCTGCGGCAAACCCCGACACGCCCGCAACCGCCCGTCGGGAGCCGAGTGCGTTCACGGCGTCTTGCAGCGGCGCACCACGCCGGGAGGATCGTCGGCCTCCGAGCCCCCGCCGGGGTGCGTGTCGCGACCCTCAGTCGGTGCCGCCCGACTTGCCGGCGAGCGGCATCGGCGGCGCGTCCCGTTCCGGTATTTTCGGAGCCGCATCCTGCATTGCGCGCCGCAACTTTCGAAACAACTCCCGCGCCGCGCGGCGGGCCGCGACGGCGGCCCCCGGCACGGATACGACCTCGCGGCGCCGGCGCAGGCCGTTGTCCGATCGCCTCGCCGATCCGCTCGACCACCGAGTTCGGCGAGATGCGGCGCGTCGAGCCGGGCGGCGCAGCGCAGCGCAACGGTACCCGGGACCACGACCGTCACCGTCACACCGTCGGCGGAAAGCCGGCGCCGCAGCGCCGCCCCGTGCTCGACCAGCGCCGAGCGAGCCGCCAGCGCGGCTGCGTGGCTCGGTGTGCGCGCTGCGCCCGGCGAGTCCGCTCAGCAGCACGACCGAACCGCGCCCGCGCCGGCGCATCGGCTCGGCGAGCCCGGCGACGACATCCATTGCGGCGCCGAGATCCGTGTCATCGAGACCGCTTCCATCGGCGACCGCGGCATCGACCTGGACCAGCAGGTCGTCGATCGGCGCCCGCCGGTCCACCACCTCCAGGAAACCGAAGATCGCATCCGCGGTCGCCCCCAGCGCGCAGAAGGTTTCGACGAGCGCGCCCGCGGTGCCGGCAATCGATGCCGGCCTGTTCCAAGACGGCCGCATCGGTGCCGACCAGGACGATGCGAATCCCGGGACCGGCATGAGCCCGCGCCAGCGCCAGACCCAACCCGTTCGACACGCCGGCGACGACCACCGTGCGCACCGCCAGCCGCGGCGGGCGCGCGGCGAAATCGGCCGGCGTCAGGCGCGGGAGCGGATAGGGCCGGTTTTCCAGCCGATCGATAAACCCGGCAATCGCGCAGGCCTGCGAGGCGCGCTCGTAATACCCGCCCTTGACCTGCGTCGTGCCGACGAGCGCGCGCAGGAACGCGGCCATCAGATCCGGATCGGGCGGCGGCGGCGCATCCCAGAAGCGATCGAGCGGCGCCTGGCAGGTCAGCCCCGGAACGTCGAAGACGGCATTGCCGAGCGCCTTCACCGGAACGCCGACATACAGTGCGGTGATGCCGATCGTGCTGTTGATCGTCACGACCCCGGCGGCATTGCGCAGCAGTTCGGTCGGCGTGCCGCCGGGCAGCGAGAGGACGCGGCCGGCGACGCCGAACTCGCGCGCCAGCCGGGCAATGACCCGGTCCCAGGCGATCAGCCCGTTGTCGAGCGGGTGCGCGACAAAGACCAGCTCGCGACGACTGCCGCTTGCGGGCAAACGAGGCGATGATCTCGCGCACCGCCTCGCGGCCGTCGCGGAACGGCGAATGCGCGCGGATCTGGTAGTCGGTCGCCAGCTGCAGCGGCACCAGAAAATACGACCCGGGAGCCTGCTGCAGACGGGCCTTCTCGGCGTTTGCCGCGCGCTCGGTGAACAGCCGCCGGCCGCGCGACCACAGCCAGCCGGCATATTCGGCAAACGGGTGGACGATGCTGTGATAGCGGTAACGCGGAAACAGCGGGCGCCCGAAGACGAGGCCGCAGATTGTAGGCGATGTCGAGCGTCGCGATCAGCCAGAACGGGGTCTGGAACCGCGGCTCCAGATCGGGCTCTGCCAGCTTCGCGGCGAGCGCCCGGATCGCCGCCGGGTCGCGCGGAAAGCGCGAATACGTCGTCATCCCGTCGTATTCGAGCGTGATCCAATCGGGCCGCACATAGCCGAGATCGGTCGCGAATACGGCGATGCCGCGGGCCCGCGCCTCCTCGGCCGCGACGATGTGATAAGGGCGGCGGTCGCCGTGCAGGACGAGATCGGTGATCTGATGCCGATCGAGCTGCGCCGCGACAAAGGCGCGCCAATCGTCGAACGGCCGCGGAAATTCGTCGCCGGCAGACGCCAGAAGAGCTGATCGCCGAAATGCAGATTGATGCGGTGGACGCGATGTCCGCGCGCGATCAACGCCCGGCCGAGCCGATCGAAAAAGGTCGAGATCGGACCTTGCAGAAACAGGAACGAGCGCGGCTGCGGCGGCGATCGCGCTCCGCTCGATGTCGAATTCGGCGTAGCTTCGGTACCCGTCCATGTCTAGGCCCGGTCGAACGCCGACACCGGGCCGCAGGGCCGCCACCGCTGGCGGCCAAGCCCGAGGCGCGCCAGCAAATCGACCGACTTCCAGTAAAAAATCGGTTTACGCAGCCCGAAGCGCCGGGAGCGCCCACGGGTCGAGCCCGGCCCAGGGAAGGAACGGGTTGCGCCGGCCCATCGCCCAGATCTCGACGCGGGTGGTCGGCCGCGCGCTCGGCGCCGCGTGCGTGAAACCCGAACGTGTCGGCGACGACGAGCGTGTTGGCCGGGACCGCGATTGCCTGCGGCGGAGGCAGGCCGAGCGCGGCGAGTGCCTCAGGCGCGATCGCGCGCACCAGCTTGTGCGGGTCTTGCGGCGGCCCGCCGCTGGCCGCGATCGCCATCCGCCGCTCCCAGTCGAGGCGCTGCGGCGTCAGAATGTGCGACCCCGGCACGTAGACGAACGGCATCGCATCCGCCGCGACATCGGTCAGGAACAGCCAAGCCTTGACCGTCGGGTGGAATGTGTCCGTATGGAGATCGGTCTGCGGATCGGGCGTCCCGGCGACGGGCGCCGCTGAGGATCGTCTGCAGGTAGACCATCGGCATCGCCGACGACGATCCGGCATAGCTGATCAGGTTGCGGTATTGCGGCGACCCGAGCAGGTGTCGCGCGGCCGGCACTCTGTCGAGCACGCCGGGGTCGAGCGCGATGTGGCGGGTGATCGTGTCGCCTTCGGCCATCTCGCGCGCCGGCGCGCGCAGAGCGCGGACCTGCGCCGCAAGCGCCTCGAAGATGTCGAGCCGGCAGAAAGTCGCGCTTGACGATGAACCCGTCGCGATCGAGGCGCCGGCGATCCTCTTCCGGGATCAGCCGCGCCAGGCGGCGGCGGCGCGCCTGCGAAAGCCGGTAGGCGGCGGCAACCCGCGCCGTGTGCAGCCCGTGCTCGTTGAGCCAGAGATTGCCGATGATCGGATTGCGGGCGAAGAACTTTTCCTGGCTGAAGACCTGAGCCATCCAAAACGGCATCAGGAAGGCTTGTCGCAACGACGACAGCATTACCGCTTTTGCCCCCACGCCCGCTTCGCCCCAAGTCACGCGGATGAGCAGCAAAGCTACCCCGGTGCCGAAGCGGCGAGAGCCGGACGGCACCGTCCAGATACTGCAAACTCCGTGCCAAGCGCGACCCGATGGAGGCTTGGCACGAGACACCACGCAGTCAGGCGACCTGCCTGCCAGCACTAAATCTCGAACGGGACAGATTTCCCCAAACACCCAGATGCCCAAGGCTGCTTGCTACAACCCGAAGCCACAACATACGATATTGCCGGTTGAGCAGTTTGTCCAGGGTTTTCTTCGGCGTGTTGACGCCAGGACTATACACCAAAGTTTAATATGCCTACGCTCATAGCTGGTCAGATCACGCGCTGATTTCGCAGTTCGGCGATTTCGGCCTGAGCGTAGCCGAGTTCGCGCCAGCACTGATTCGGTATCGGCGCCCATCACCGGCGGCGGCGTCTCGATGCTCGGGCCGCCATGCGCGAATTTGAACGCGGCCAGCGGCACCGCCAACGGCCCCTCGACCCCCGGCGCCGAATCGAAGCTGTGGAACACCCGCCGCGTCTCGAAATGCGGATCGGCGAGCGCCTCGGCCATCGTGCGGACGCGCGCGGCCGGCACGTGCCGCGCCTGGAAGTAAACCTCCCATTCGTCGGCGGTTTTCGTCTTGATGATGTCGGCGATGATCGCCGCTTCGCGCTCGCGGTCGGCGAGGCGCGCCTCGTTGTCGGTCTTGATCATGTCGGGGCGCTCGACGGCGCGCCAGAACCGCGCCTGCTGCCGCAGATTGCTGGCGCCGATCATCACCATGCCTTCCCTGGCGTCATAGGCGCTGTTGGTCGCGTAGGGCTGCTTGTTGCCGTGCGGCTTCGGCTCGGTGCCGTTGCGGAAATACCCGGTTATCAGCGAGGCCTGCATCATCATCGCGACGCCGAGCATCGCCAGGTCGATATGCTGGCCCTTGCCGGTGCGCTCGCGCTGGAACAGCGCCGCGGCCAGCGCGAAGGCGCCCATCGTGCCGGTCGCGTAATCGACCGCCGGCGCGCCGATCTTGATCGGGTTGACCTCCTCGGTTCCGGTCTCGGCCATGATGCCGGAGGTCGCCTGGATCACGTGGTCGTAGGCGGTCTGCTCGCGCCTGACGCCGTCCTGCCCGAACGCCGAGATCGAGCAATAGATCAGGCGCGGGTTGATCGCCGCCATCGCCTCGTAGCCGAGGCCCAACGCCTCGAACGCGCCGGGCCGGTAGTTCTGCACCAGCACGTCGGACGCCGGCGACGAGCTTCTTCAGGATTTCGCGCCCGCGCTCCTGCTTCAGGTCGAGCGTGATCGAGCGCTTGTTCGATCCCTGCGTCAGAAACCCGGTGCCCATCAGGGCGCGGTTCAGCGCGCGGTCGGTGCCGCTGTCGCGGCTCTGGTCCGGATCGTCGGGATGCTCGACCTTGATCACGTCGGCGCCGAGCACCGCGAGCTGATAGGCCGCGAACGGTCCGGCGAGCACATGCGTGATGTCGATGATGCGGATCCCCTCGAACGGGCGGGTCATGGCAGGCTCTCCCGTCTAGGCTTTGAAGGCTTGTCTGGTCTCGGCGCGGCGCGGGCCGGGTTCGTCACGGGAAATAGCGCCCGGAATCGATCACGGCGGTCTGGCCGGTCATCGTCTCGGTGCGGCACATTGCGACGACCATGTCGGCGCAATCGTCCTTGTCGGCCGGCTTTTTCAGCAGCGCCGTCGCCGCCGAGTTGCGGATTTGCTCCTCGCGCAGGTTCGCCGTCGCGCGGGTGCCTTCGAGAAGACCCGGCGCGACGCAGTTCACCAGGGTCTCCGGCGCCAGCGCCACCGCCATGCAGCGCGTCAGGTGGATCAGACCCGCCTTCGACACCGCATAGGCGATCGAGGAGCCGGTCGGCCCCACTCCCGACACCGAGGAAATATTGACGATTCGGCCCCGACCCTGCGCCTTCATGATCGGCGCGACCGCCTTTATCAGGCGCATCGGGCCGGTCAGGTTGACCGCGATGATCTTGTCCCAGACCTCCATCGTCAGACCGTCGAGATCGGCGAACGGGATCGCCTTGTTGTAGGCGGCGTCGTTGACGAGGATGTCGAGGCGCCCGAAGCGCTCGATGACCGCTTCGATCGCCCGCTCGACGGCCGCGCCGTCGGTCACGTCACACGCGAAGGCGGCGGCGTTGATTTGATGCCGCGAGGTCAGCTCTCGCGCGACGCCTTCGGCCTCATCGCGGCTCTGCGCGTACACGACCGCGACATGGACCCCTTCCTTCGCCAGCGCGTGGCAGATGCGCTGACCGAGACCGCCATTGCCGCCGGTCACGACCGCAACCGCGCCGTTGAGGTCCATCGCTTTTCTCCCGTCTGCGAGCGCTCGGCCGCGGCAGCGCCCTATCTCGACGCGCAGTCTGCTACCTCCGCCGGCGAACCAGACAAGCATCATCCCGGTGACCGTGGCCGCCTTCAGCCCTGCGGCCAGTTCAGCCGGATCGGATCGCTTCCGTCCCAGTTCAGCGCGGCCTCGCGCACCTGGTCGAAGATGCGCATGCGGGTCGGCGTCGCCTCGGCCATCTCGACGATCGTGCCGGGGTGGCCTTCGTTGAGGAAATAGATGAACGGCCCGCGCGGCGTGTCGCCTTCCTGGCCGATCTGCCAGCCGCTCGCCAGCGCCCGTTGCCGGATCTCGTGGTAATTGACCGGCCAGCTCGACCAGTGCTGCATGCCCTCGTGCCCGGCTGCGAGGAAATCGCGATAAAGGCTGGGACTGTCGCAGCGCTGCTGGATCAGCTCGAGCTGCACGTCGCCGGAATTCGCCAGCGCGACCGACATGTCGATGTCGTAGACCCGTCCCTTGTAGCGGAACTCGGTCAGCGGCAGCCGCTCGGCGTAGAACCACGGACCGACGCCGCACACCTCGACCCAATGCCGCATCGCCGCCTCGATGTCGCGGACAACGATCCCGACCTGCCGCATCGGCCCGAACAATCGGCTCATTTCAATGCTCCTTCGGAAAACCGGAACTCGCGGGCGCCAAATCGCGGTACAACGTGCCAGGGCTCGGTCCCGGCGAACGGGCTCGACGGGGATGCGATCATGACAGGTATTTTCGGCGGATGAAAAGCCAGGTTCGCGTGCGCCATGTCAGGCGCATCCTCTGCGTCTTTCCCGCGCTATGCGCCATCCTTCGGCACGTTCCAGCACGCCTACGAGCTGACCGACGGCGTGCGCGCGTTCATGCCGCCGCAAGGGATCCTGGTGGTCGCGGCCTATCTTCCCGAGACCTGGGAGGTCCGCCTCGTCGACGAGAACATCCGGCCGGCAACGGCGGAGGAATTCGCCTGGGCCGACGCGGTTTTCGTCAGCGGCATGCATGTCCAGAAGGAGGAGATCATCGGCATTGCCCGGCGCGCGCGCGACGCCGGCAAGCCGAGCGTGCTCGGCGGCCCGTCGGTGTCGGCCTGTCCCGGAGGAGTATCCGGAGTTCGACTACCTGCATCTCGGCGAGATCGGCGATGCGACCGATGCGCTGATCGCGGCGCTCGACGAGACCGCCTCGCCGCCTCCGGTGCAGCGCCGCTTCACAACCGCCGAGCGCCTGCCGCTCGCCGATTTCCCGATTCCCGGCCTATCGGCTGATCGAGGGGAGACGATATTTCCTCGGCAGCGTGCAGTTTTCGAGCGGCTGCCCGTATCGCTGCGAATTCTGTGACATCCCGGCGCTGTACGGCCGGCAGCCGCGGCTCAAGCAGCCGGAGCAGATCCTCGCCGAGCTCGACGCGATGCTCGATGCCGGCATCTCGGGCGCGGTCTATTTCGTCGACGACAATTTCATCGGGAACAAGAAAGCCGCGCGCGAGCTGTTGCCGCATCTGATCGAGTGGCAGAAACGGCGCGGATATCCGATCGAGTTCTCGTGCGAGGCGACACTCAACATCGCGCAATGCCCGGACATCCTCGCGATGATGCGCGAGGCGTGTTTCCATTCGGTGTTCTGCGGCATCGAGACCCCCGAGCTCGGCGCGCTCGACGCGATGCGAAAATCCCATAACCATGTCATGCCGCTGCTCGATGCGGTGGCGACGATCAACGGCTACGGCATGGAGGTCGTCTCCGGGATCATCCTCGGCCTCGATACCGATACCGCCGCTACCGGCGCGAGTCTGACCGAGTTCATCGACCGCTCGCACATCCCGGTCTTGACGATCAACCTGCTGCAGGCCTTGCCGAAGACGCCGCTGTGGGAACGGCTAGCGGCGGCCGGCCGGCTGAATTTCGACCCGCAGCGCGAGTCGAATGTCGTCTTCGCGCGGCCCTATGGCGAGGTCCTCGACACCTGGCGGGCCGCGATCCGCCATGCCTACAGCCCCGAGGCGCTGTTTGCGCGCTACGAATGGAACCTGCGCCGGACCTATCCGAACCGGATGGCGCCGCCGCTCACCCGCGCCCGCCTCAGCCGCCGGAATTTGCGGCGCGGCGCGACGCTGCTCGCCAAGATCGTCTTGCATATCGGCATTCGCGGCGACTACCGGCGGGTTTTCTGGCGGTTCGCCGCGAAGGCGCTGCGCGCCGGGCGCATCGCGGAGCTGATCGGAGCGTCGCTGGTCGCGCATCACATGATCCGCTTCGCCCGCGAGTGCACCGAGGGCCGACAGAACGCCGCGTTCTACGCCGACCGGGTGAAGACCGTCGGCAACGAACGCGCGGCGGCGTAGCGTGCAATGCCCGGCCCGCTCGGCATCATCGCCGGCAATGGCGGCTTGCCGGCGCGGCTGATCGAGAGCTGCCGCGCTGCCGGACGCGAGGTCTTCGTTCTCGCGCTCGAAGGCGAAGCCGACCGGGCGACCGTCGAGCGCGTGCCGCATGCCTGGTGCCGGCTCGGCGGCGCGGCGACGGGACTGGACGTGCTGCGCGCGCATGGGGTCGGCGAGCTGGTGCTGGCCGGCGGCGTGCGCCGTCCCTCGCTCGCCGCTCTGCGTCCCGACTGGCGCGCCGCCAAGTTTTTCGCCAAGGTCGGCTATCGCGCGCTCGGCGACAACGGGCTGCTGTCGGCGATCGTCAAGGAGCTGGAGCGCGAGGGTTTCCGGATCGTCGGCGCCGACAACCTGCTGGGCGACGCCGATCTCCCGGAGGGATCCCTCGGCCGCGTGCAGCCCGATGCGCTGGCAGTCGCGGATATCACGGCGCGGCATGCAGATCGCGCGGGCGATCGGGGCGCTCGATATCGGTCAGGCGGCGGTCGTGCAGCAGGGGCTGGTGCTCGGGGTCGAGGCGATCGACGGCACCGACGCGCTGCTGCGCCGCGTTGCCGGGCTGCGCCGCGACGGCCCCGGCGGCGTGCTGGTCAAGGCCGAGAAGCCGGGCCAGGAACGCCGCGCCGACCGCCCGACGATCGGCCCGCAGACCGTTGCCTTAGCCGCCGAAAGCGGGCTGCGCGGCGTGGCGGCGCAGGCCGGCGCGACGATCGTGCTGGACCGCGCCGAAACCGTGCGCCGCGCCGACGCCGCCGGCCTGTTCGTCGTCGGGGTGCGGCCCGATTGACCGATTTCAGCCGGCATCCGCTCGACCCGAGCGACATCCGCCGCGGCGACTGGGTCGAGCGCTGGCTTCCCGGCTGGGCCGAGCCCTATGCGCGCCTCGCGCGAATCGACCGCCCGATCGGCACTTGGCTGCTGCTGTTTCCGGCGTGGTGGGGGATCGCGCTGGCGGCGCCCGGATGGCCCGACCCGGTTCTGCTGCTGCTGTTCGCGGTCGGGGCGGTGGCGATGCGCGGCGCGGGCTGCACGCTGAACGACATCGCCGACCGCGACTACGACGCCAGGGTCGCGCGCACGCGGCTCCGGCCGTTGCCGAGCGGGCGGATTACCGTCGCTCCAGGCGGGCGTCTTTCTGCTGGCGCAGCTGGCGGTCGGCGCGGCGGTGCTGTTCAGCCTGAACCGGCTCAGCATCCTGCTCGGCGTGGCGGTGCTCGGTGCTGATCGGCACCTACCCGTTCATGAAGCGGATCACCTACTGGCCGCAGCTCTTTCTCGGGCTCAACTTCAACTGGGGCGCCCTGATCGGCTGGACCGCGGTGACGGGATCGCTCGGCTGGCCGGCGGTGCTGCTGTATCTGGGCGGCGTGTTCTGGACGCTCGGCTACGACACGATCTACGCGCACCAGGACAAGGAGGACGATGTCAGGATCGGCGTCAAATCCTCGGCGCTGGCGTTGGGCAGCCGGACCCGGCCGTTTCTGTTCGCGTTCTACGCCGGCGCCGCGCTGCTATGGGGCGTTGGCCGGCGTAACAGCGGGGCTTGGGCTCGCGTTCTGGGCGGCGCTGGCGGCGGCCGCGTTTCAGCTGGCGTGGCAAGCGGCGCGGGTCGATACCGACAACCCCGCCGATTGTCTCGGCAAATTCCGCTCGAACCGCGCAGTCGGCTGGCTGCTCTTCGCCGGCATCATCGCCGGGCATTTCGCCTGATTGATGCCATGCGGGTTGCGCCTGGACTGCCGGTACGACAGGCTGCGCGCGTTCGTAGATCAACAAAGGCAAGAGTATGGTTAGACGTTCGGAAGGACGTGTCGCGCTGGTGACCGGCGGCGCCCGCGGCATCGGCGAGGCGACGGCCGACGCGGCTCGCCGAGGACGGCGCCGCGATCGCGATCGCCGATCTCGACGGCGACGGGTGCCGAGGAAACGGCGGCGCGGATCGCCGCCCGGCATGGCGTCAGGGCGATCGGCCTCAAGGCCGATGTCACGCTCGCCGCCGAGGTCGAGGCCATGGTCGAGGAGATCGTTCTGCGGCTCGGCTCGCTCGACATCCTCGTCAACAATGCCGGGATCATCCGCGACAATCTGATCCACAAGATGACCGACGAGGATTGGGACGCGGTCGCCGCGGTGCATCTCAAGGGAGCGTTTCTATGCTCGCGCGCCGCGCAGCGCGAAATGGTCCGGCGCGGCTGGGGCCGCATCGTCAACCTGTCCTCGGTATCGGCGCTCGGCAGTCGCGGCCAGACCAATTACGCCGCGGCCAAGGCCGGGCTTCAGGGAATGGCGAAGACCCTCGCGATCGAACTCGGCCGCTACGGCATCACCGTCAACGCGGTGGCGCCCGGCTTTATCGACACCGAGATGACCCGGTCGGTCGCGGTCCGGCTCGGGCGCGACCTGGAGGAATGGCAGCAGGAGATGGTGCAGCAAATCCCGGTGCGCCGCCTCGGCGTGCCGCGCGACATCGCGAACGTCATCGCCTTCCTGTGCAGCGACGAGGCCTCGTTCGTGTCCGGCCAGGTGATCTACGTCGCCGGCGGTCCGGCCGGGTAGCGCGA
Organism: uncultured Alphaproteobacteria bacterium; assembly: GCA_963753665.1. GTDB lineage: Bacteria > Pseudomonadota > Alphaproteobacteria > ATCC43930 > CGMCC-115725 > DATARH01. The sequence goes on along the minus strand of CAVWDC010000003.1, from coordinate 403,008 downwards.
CAAATGGCGGCGGGCGCGACCGAGATCCCGAGCTATGATTTCCTGACATTGGGAGAGACGCTGCTGCGTCTGTCGCCGCCCGGCGTGCAGCGGCTCGACCAGGCGCGCGCGTTCGATGTCGGGATCGGCGGCAGCGAGCTGAACGTCGCCTGCCTGCTGGCGCGGCTCGGGCGCCGCACCGCGTGGGTCTCGCGCATACCCGGACGGACCGCTCGGGCGCATCGTCGAGGGCGAGGCGCGCCGCCACGGCGTCGATACGAGATTTGTCCGCCACATCCCCGGCGCGCGGCTCGGGCTGATGTTCTTCGAGAGCGGGCCGGCGCCGCGCAATGCGCGCGTGATCTACGACCGCAAGCAATCGGCCGCTTCCGAGATGGCGTTCGAGGATGCGCCGTGGGAGGCGCTGATCGCGGCCAGCGCCCGCGTGCATCTGTCCGGCATCACGCCGGCGCTCGGACCGAGCTGCCGCGCGCTGGTGGCGCATGTCGCGCAGCTTGCCGCGGCGGCCCGCAAGAAGGTGTCGTATGACTTGAACTATCGCGCAACGCTGCAAAGCCCGGCCGACGCGCGTGCGATGCTGGAGGCAGTCGCCCCGCATCTGGAGCTGTTCGTCGTCGCCGAACGCGACGCGCGCGCTGTCCTCGGGTTCACCGAGGAGGCCGAGGCGCTCGCCGCCGCGATCGCCGCCCGCTACGGCATGCCGCTCGTCGCGCTGACCCGTGGGCCTTCAGCCCCGGATTGATCCGGGGGCGCCGGGCTCGGAAACGGGCGACCTGTTGTGGGCGCGCGACGGGGTCCGCTATGCGCCGCGTTATCCGGTCGAGATCGTGGACCGCATCGGCGCCGGCAATTCGTTCGTCGGCGGTCTTGATCCATGGTCTGCTCGACGGCGATCCCGATCTGGCAATCCGCCTCGCGTCCTACGCCGCGGCTGATCGCGCTCGCCACTCCCGGCGACATCAACCATTTCGGGCCGGAGGATCTGGCCGCGTTCGAGGCCGGCATGACGGCCGGCTTGGTGCGATAGCGAATTCGGGCGACACTATGACGCGCCGCGAACCGAGGCAGCACATGAACAGCGACCCCAAGATTATCGTCACCGATGCGCCCGACCCGGAGGCGACAGCGTTCATCGCCGAGAGCCTTGCCGGGTACAACAAATCGCGGGCCGGGTTCCGCGACTTTCGGCCGCTCGCGATCCTGGTCTCCGATCCCGACACCGGCGAGCTGATCGGCGGGCTCTACGGACGCACCTCGCTCGGGGTCATGTTTATCGACCGGTTCTTTCTGCCCGAGCATCTGCGCGGCAACCGCCTGGGATCGCGCCTTTTGGCGATGGCCGAGGCCGAGGGACGGCGGCGCGGCTGCACCCTGGCCGGGCTGTTCACGCTGCAGTTCCAGGCGCCCGGGTTCTACCGCAAACAGGGCTGGGATATCGCCGCCAAGCTCGACGTGCCGCCGCCCGGCGCGACCCGCTATCTGATGACGAAAAAGCTCGTCTGAGCGCGCCCCGGCTGCGCTGCGATCGCGGCTCTCGTCGCGGCCTCAATGCGACAGCAAGACCGGAACCGTCATCGATTCGAGGATCGTGCGCGTCGCCCCGCCGAGCAGCAATTCCCGGACCCGCGTATGGCCGTAAGCGCCCATGACCAAAAGGTCGGCCCCGATATCGCTGGCCCGCGACAGCACCGCGTTGCCGACGCCGATCCCGCCCGACGCCGTGCTCTCGACGCGCGCCTTGACGCCGTGGCGCGCGAGATGAACGGCGACATCCGCCCCGGGCACGTCGCCATGAGCCCTGCGGTCTTCGTCCGGATCGACGCACAGCACCGTCACTGTTTCAGCCCCGGCGAGCAGCGGCATCGCGTCGTTGACCGCACGGGTCGCCGCGCGGCTCGCATTCCAGGCGACCAGCACGCGGCGGCCGCACGCCTCGAACCGGCCGGCATACGGAACAACCAGCACCGGGCGGCCGACGGCAAGCGCCACTTCCTCGGGATGCGGATGAAACAGCGCCGCCTCGGCATTGTCGGGGTCGGTCTGACCGAGGACGATCAGATCGACATAACGGCCATGCAGCGCCGCGCTCTCGGACGGATACCCGGCGGCAACCCGCCACTCGGCCGCGAGCCGCTCGCTTGCTGGTAGCCTCCTCGAACAGAGGATCGCGCCGCCTCTTCCCGCTCGGCCATCCTCTCGGAAAACTCGCGATACAGCGGGTCGAGCAGCGAGCGATCGAAACGATCGAAATAGCCCCCGGCAGCCGGCCCCAGCGGCGTCAGCGCGGTGTGCAATCCGATCAAATGCGCCGCGAAGCGCTCGGCCAGCGCCGCCGCAAGCTCAAGCCGCGCCGCGCCCGCCGGCGAGGTATCGACCGTTACCAGGATGTCCTTGTAGCCCATTGCCCTCTCCTCAGGCCTGTCGCCCGGCACTGGCGATATTGGACATCCGGCGCAACCCCGCCTTGATGCAGGTCAAGCCGAATCGAGGAGGGCAAGAGCCGCGCGATCGCCTCCGCGCTACCAGGCCGCGTCGAGCAGCTCGCGGACGACCGGGGGGCCGTCGATCTTGCGCGGATTGGTGTGGATCCAGCGGTCGTGCATCGACAGCTCGGCGATGCGGTCGAGCTGCTCGGGCTTGACGCCGACATCGCGCAGCCGGGTCGGCAGCCCGAGACCGGCGATCAGACCGGCGACGACATCGGCCGCCGGATCGCCGGGCCGGCCCAGCGCCTCGCTGACCAGCGCCTGACGATCGGCGTTGACCGGCGCGTTGAAGCGCAGCACGTGCGGCAGCATCACGCACGAGGTGTAGCCGTGCGGGACATGCGCGGTGCCGCCGAGGACATGGCCGATGCCGTGGCTCGCGCCTTTCGGCACGCCGGTCTGCGAGCCGATCATCGACATCCAGGCGCCGAGCTGCGCCTCGAGCCGCGCGTCCAGGTCGAGCGGGTCGGCCTTGACCCCCGAAAGCCCGCGGCCGAGCAGCCGCAGCGCGTGAAACGACGCGCCTTCCGAGATCGGCTGGCATTGCGGCGAGCAGATGTCCTCGACCGCGTGATCGACGGCGCGGATGCCGGTCGACAGGAACAGCCATTCCGGCGTGTGCACCGTCGCGCGCGGATCGAGCACGACCGATTTCGGCATCATCAGCGGATGGCCGTAGCTCTCCTTGACGTTCCGCACCGTATCGGTGCAGCCGGCCGATGCGGTGTATTCGCCGGCCGACAGCGTCGTCGGGATCGCGACCGTGCGCACCGCAGGCGGCTGCGATTGCGGGCGCACGATCTTGCCGTCGGCACCGACCCGGTTGCGGTGCTCGTCGAGCTGCGCCGGGTCGGCGACATCGTTGCCGAGGCAGAAGGCGACCATCTTCGCCGCGTCGGTCACCGAGCCGCCGCCCAGGGTGACGAGCAGGTCGGCGCCGGCGGCGCGCGCCGCGTTCGCCGCCTCGACGACATCGACGCGCGGCGTGTGCGCCCCGATCCGCGCAAAGACGCCGGCCAGCCGGTTGCCCAGCGCCTGGCGCACCTGCCCGACCGTGTCGGTCTCGCGGTTCAGCGTGCCGCTCGCCAGCAGAAACACGGAGTTGGCGCCGCTCTGCTCGACCTGCTCGCGCAACGCCTCGGCGAACGGGCGGCCGTAGACGACGCTCTCCATCGGCGGAAAGCGATAGGTGCCGGTCAGCATGAAGCCCTCCGATCTGCCGCCGAGTCTCCCGGCTCAACGCGCCAGATAGCCGCCGTCCACCGGGATCGTTACGCCGGTGATGTAGCGCGCCATCTCCGAGGCGAGGAAAACGGCCGGGAGCGCCATGTCCTCGGGCGCGCCGATCCGGCCGAGCGGGATGCGTCCGGTGAAATTGGCCATGTAGTCGGGGTTCTGCCGCGCGTCGGCGTTGAACGGCGTCGCCGTGAACCCCGGGCCGATCGCGTTGACGCGGATGCCCATCGGGCCGAGCTCGATCGCCAGCGCCTTTGTCAACAGGCGCACGCCGCCCTTTGACGTCGTATAGGCCGCGGAATTCGGCAACGCGACAAACGATTGGATCGAGCCGATATTGATGACCGACCCCTTGGTCTCGCGCAGCTGGTCGAGAAAGGCCGTCACCATGTTGTAGAGCCCGTCGAGATTGACGGCGAGCGTCTCGTCCCAGTCGCGGCGCGTGTTGGTGTCGGTCACCTTGCCGCGGCGGATGATGCCGGCGTTGTTGACGAGCACCGAGATCGGGCCGATCTCGGTCCGCACCTTGGCCGCCAGCTCGTCGCAGGCGGCCCGGTCGGTGACGTCGCAGGCGAGACCGACCGCGTTCTCGCCGACCGTCCGCGCGACACGCACCGCGGCGCCGATATTGATGTCGACCGAAACGATCCGCGCGCCCTCGCGCGCCATCGCGACCGCGATCGCTTCGCCGATGCCCGACCCGGCCCCGGTCACCAGCGCGATCGACCCGACGAGCAAGCCCGGCATTTTTCCCTCCGGCTCGGTAACAACCCCTCTCCCGCGATGCGGGAGAGGGCAGATCGGCTACATCGCCTGCTGCTGGGCGCGCAGCGCGCGGCGCTTGGCGATCGTCGGCGCCTTCGGCGCCTTCAGCGGATCCGCGACGCGGCCGCTCGGGCCGACCGTGTCGGGCAGGCTCCACACCCACTCGTCGCCGCCCCAGATGTAGTTGCGGTTGGTCTGCGCCGGGTTGCGGTTGACCAGCGGCCGCGCATAAAGCGGGTGCGTCATGCTGCGGATCTCGTGCTCGATCTGGAACAGCACCTCGCCGGTGTCGAGGTCGATGATGTCCTCGAACCGGTACTGGCAGCGGTCGCTCTCCTCGGTGATCAGGTTGTGCTTTTTCAGCTTCTGGTGCGGCGTGCCGAAATCCTCGACATAGACCTGCAGGTGATGGCCGTCATATTCGGGCAGCTTCCGGTCGGTCTCGCGGAAGATCAGCTCCTGGTTGCGGCCGACCTTGATATGCGCGGCCTTGCCGTCGCCGTTCTTCTCGATGTCGGTGATCGCGCCCAGCACCTTGCGGTAGAAGCGGGCGATGCGCTTGGCGGTGCCTTCCGGAACCGTGAACTCGACATACGGAATGCCGAGATTGATCTTGCCGAAGCGCTCCTCGTCGGGCTCGTAGAAGCGGAACTGGTTGCCCCAGGGGCAGGTCGCCTCGACGTAGTCGTTGTGCTCCGTGAACGAGAATTTGCTGTCGGCCAGATTCGTTCTGGACGCCGGCGAAGCGGTCGAGCAGCTGCTCGCGGCTCGGCGTCACGACGCCGATATGGCCGCGCAACACCAGCGCGTCGCCGGTCGGCAGGTGGAACTGGCTCTTGCCGATATTGACCCACATGTTGTTGGTGCCGGGAAACAGGTACGGATCGCGCGTGAAGCCGCACCCGACGAGATAGAAATTGCTCGCCGGCCCCTGATCCGGGATCTCGACATTGACATGTTCGAGCATCGTGATGTTGCCGAGATTTTGGGCTTCGCGATCGAATTGAGCAGGCATTTGGTCCTCCGACATTCCAAGAGCCTCCCGGCCGCTCCCGGCCGGCAGGCGGCGCGGATGCCGTCTCATGTTCGGCGACGAGCCGGCGAGAAGCGCCAGCGCCCATCCGATCTCATCAGAACAGGTTTTCGAAGCGCTCGTCCACCGGAACCCTGATAGCCGTCGGCGAGCCGGTTGGTTTCATTGGCCATCGCGACGACGGCGAGCAGCTCGCCGAGCATTTCCGGCGTCATCCCGAGCCGCTTCGCCGCCGCCCCGTGCGACGCCGTGCAGTACTGGCAGCCGTTGCTGACGCTGACCGCCAGATAGATCAGCTCCTTGGTCAGCGGATCGAGCGCGCCCGGGGCCATCACCTCCTTCAGGCTCTCCCAGGTGCGCTTGCAGCGTCGGCGGATGGTTTGCCAGCGCCCTCCAGAAATTGTTGATCCAGTCGGTATTGCGGCTCGCCTTGATGTCGTCGAACACGGCGCGCGCCTCGGGTCCGGCCGCGCTCTCCTCGATCAGCGGTACCGTCGGCATAATCTACCTCCCGATCCGGTGATGGCTGAGTTCGCCGCCGAGCCGGCCGGTCAGGAACAGCGCCGAGCATGCGGAAATCGCTGACCAGCGACCACATGCGGGTGCGAGAAGGTCGCCGGCCGGTTGCGCTCGAACACGACATGCCCGAGCCAGGCCGGCGCGTAGCCGACGATCGGCGCCGCGACCAGCCCAGCGCCAATCGCGCCTTGGCCGCGGCGCGACCGCAAGCAGGCCGCAGCGCCGCGAGCGTGCCGGCATAATGCATCGCGCGGCAGCGCGGATCGGCATGCGCGGCGAGGTAGTGCGGCCAGAATTCGCGCGTAGTTCATCGCCGAGAAGCGTTCATTGGAAGAAGGCGCGCGCAGCGGTCCGCGCTCGCTTGTAATGCCGCTTCCGGCATCGTAAGTCAGCAGACAGCCTCACGTGCAGCTCCAACCCCGGGGAGTGCAAGCGATGGGTTTCAAGGTAGCGGTGGTCGGCGCGACCGGCAATGTCGGACGCGAGATGCTGACCACGCTCGACGAGCGCAATTTTCCGGCCGACGAGGTCGTCGCGCTGGCCTCCTCGGCCTCGGTCGGCAAGGAAGTGTCGTTCGGCGAGGACGACATCCTCAAGGTGCAGGCGCTCGACACTTTCGACTTCAAGGGCATCGACATCGTGCTGTCGTCGCCGGGCGGCAAGGTGTCGGCCCAGTTCGCGCCGCGCGCCGCGAAGGCCGGGGCGGTGGTGATCGACAACACCTCGTATTGGCGCATGGATCCGGACGTGCCGCTGGTCGTCCCCGAGGTCAATCCGCAGGCGATCGCGCGGTTATCGAGAAGCGCGGCATCATCGCCAACCCGAACTGCTCGACGATCCAGATGGTTGTCGCGCTGAAGCCGCTGCACGACATGGCGCGGATCAAGCGGGTCGTCGTCGCGACCTATCAATCGGTGTCGGGCGCCGGACGGGCCGCGATGGACGAGCTGTTCGGTCAGACCCGCGCGGTTTATGTCAACGACCCGATCAAGCCGGAGCATCTGACGAAGCAGATCGCGTTCAACGTGATCCCGCATATCGATGTCTTCATGGATGACGGCTCGACCAAGGAAGAGTGGAAGATGGCGGTCGAGACCCGCAAGATCCTCGACCCCGACATCGCGGTGACCGCGACCTGCGTGCGCGTGCCGGTCTTTATCGGCCACGCCGAGGCGGTCAATGTCGAGTTCGAGCGCCCGCTTTCCGAGGACCGGGCGCGCGCCGCGCTGCGCGATGCGCCGGGGATCGTCGTTCTCGATCACCGCGCCGACGAGGGTTACGTCACGCCGGCCGAGGCGGCCGGCGAGGACGCGGTCTATGTCAGCCGCATCCGCCGCGATCCGACCGTCCCGCATGGGCTCAATCTGTGGGTCGTCTCCGACAATCTGCGCAAGGGGGCGGCGCTCAACGCGGTGCAGATCGCCGAGATTCTCACCGCCGAGTATCTCGGCGGCAGGCGCGGCTCCGGCCGGCACAACGTCGAGCCGCTGCGCCGGAGGGCGGCAAACGCAAATACATGAGGCCGTGGCGTTCTGGTATCTCCTTTGCTGACGTCATCATTCCGCGGGCCTTCAGCCCGCGGACCGCTCCGTGGGGAAGGCCGGAAAACCTGTATGCGTCCATCCGGGTGGCTGAGAGATCGCGTCCCAGCCTTCGGTACGACGATTTTGAGCATGCGGCGCAAGGGCGCCCGATGAACGGGGCTTCGCAGAAGAATGAGTGTGACTACCGAGGACGCCGAACGCCGAACCACCGCGGTCGAGATCGTCACGCCGGCGCGCATTCCCGGCATCGAGCTGCCGCCCGCCGGCGATGTGTTTCTCGGGCGCCGGATCACGCCGATCACCCGGCGCCGCATCGAGAACTTCAAGGCGAACCGGCGCGGGTTCTGGTCGCTGTGGATCTTTCTCGTGCTGTTCGGCGTGACCCTGTTCGCCGAATTCATCGCCAACGACCGGCCGCTGTTCGTCGAATACGACGGGAGCTGGTATTTCCCGGTGGTGCGCGACTATCCGGAGACGATTTTCGGCGGCTTTCTGCCGACCGCCGCGGATTATCGCGACCCCGCCGTCAAGGAGCTGATCAACGAAAAGGGCTGGATGCTCTGGCCGCTGATCCCGTTCGATTATCGGACGATCACCGACGCGCCCGGCCCCTACCCGGCGCCGCCCTCGCCGACCGACTGGCTCGGCACCGACGACCAGGGCCGCGACGTGCTGGCGCGGCTGATCTACGGTTTCCGCATCTCGGTGCTGTTCGGGCTGGCGCTGACGCTGTTCTCGTCGATCGTCGGCGTCGCCGCCGGGGCCGTGCAGGGCTATTTCGGCGGCCTCGTCGATCTCGGCTTTCAGCGCTTTATCGAGATCTGGGAGGGGCTGCCGGTCCTCTATCTGCTGATCATCCTGGCGACCTTTGTCGAGCCGAATTTCTGGTGGCTGTTGGGGCTGATGCTGCTGTTCTCGTGGACGGCGCTGGTCGGCGTCGTCCGCGCCGAGTTCCTGCGGGCGCGCAATTTCGATTATGTCCGCGCGGCGCGCGCCCTCGGCGTCTCCGACCCGGTGATCATCTGGCGCCATGTGCTGCCGAACGCGACGGTGGCGACGATCACGTTTCTGCCGTTCATCCTGAACGGCTCGATCACGACGCTGACCTCGCTCGATTTTCTCGGCTTCGGGCTGCCGCCGGGCTCGGCCTCGCTCGGCGAATTGCTGGCCCAGGGCAAGGCGAATTTGCAGGCGCCGTGGCTCGGGCTTACGGCGTTTTTCGTGCTGGCGCTGATGCTGAGCCTGTTGATCTTCATCGGCGAGGCCGTGCGCGACGCGTTCGACCCGCGCAAGGTGACGATGTGAGCGCCTCGGCTTCGACATTCCCCGTGCCCGGGCTGACCCGGGCATCCGACGTCTTCGCTCGGGTCCGGCCAAGCGCGGGTACGATCGCCAGTCAGGGGTCTTACGGCTCGCATGAGCCTGCTCGAAGTCCGCGATCTGAGCGTCACGTTCGGCGGCTGGCGCGGCGCGCACCCGGTCGAGGCCGTCAAGCGCGTCTCGTTCACGCTCGACCGCGGCGAAACGCTGGCGCTGGTCGGCGAGAGCGGCTCGGGCAAGTCGGTCACGGCGCTGTCGATTTTGCAGCTGCTGCCCTACCCGGCCGCCTCGCACACGCCGGAAAGCAGCATCCGCTTCGCCGGCGACGAGATGGTCGGGGCGCCGCCGGCGCGGCTGCGGCAGGTCCGCGGCAATCGCATCGCGATGATCTTCCAGGAGCCGATGACCTCGCTGAACCCGCTGCACACGCTCGACAAGCAGATCGCCGAGGTGCTGCTGATCCACAAGCACATGTCGGCCGCGGCGGCGCGCGCGCGCACGCTCGAATTGCTGCGCCTGGTCGGCATCCGCGACGCCGAGAGCCGGCTCGGCGCCTATCCGCACCAGCTCTCCGGCGGGCAGCGGCAGCGCGTCATGATCGCGATGGCGATCGCCAACGAGCCCGACATCCTGATCGCCGACGAGCCGACGACCGCGCTCGACGTCACGATCCAGGCGCAGATCCTCGATCTGATGCGCGAGCTGAGGGACCGGCTCGGCATGGCGCTGCTGCTGATCACGCACGACCTCGCGATCGTGCGCCACATGGCCGAGCGGGTCTGCGTGATGACGCAGGGCGAGATCGTCGAGGCCGGCCCGACCGCCGAGGTGTTCGCGCGACCGCAACACCCGTATACGCGCCGGCTGCTCGCGGCCGAGCCGAAAGGCCGGGTGCCGCCCGCCGACCCGGCCGCCCCGGTCGTCATGCAGGGCGAGCAGGTCAAGGTGTGGTTCCCGATCCGCCGCGGCCTGTTCCGCCGGGTCAAGGGCTACGTCAAGGCGGTCGATGGCGTGTCGCTGGCGGTGCGCGCCGGCGCGACCTTGGGGGTTGTCGGCGAGAGCGGCTCGGGCAAGACGACGCTGGGCCTGGCGCTGCTGCGGCTGCTCGATGCGCAAGGCGGCATACGCTTCGCCGGGCACGACATCGCGCATCGGCGCGAGCGGCGGCTGCGGCCGCTGCGGCGCGAGATGCAGGTCGTGTTTCAGGACCCGTATTCGAGCCTGTCGCCGCGGCTGTCGATCGCGCAGATCGTCGGCGAGGGCCTCAAGGTGCACCGCCTCGCCGGCAGCGACGCCGAGCGGCGCCGGCTGATCGAGACGACATTGCGAGGAAGTCGGGCTCGACCCCGCCGCCGCCGACCGCTACCCGCACGAATTCTCCGGCGGCCAGCGCCAGCGCGTCGCGATCGCCCGGGCGCTGGTGCTGAAGCCGCGCTTTATCGTGCTCGACGAGCCGACCTCGGCGCTCGACATGTCGGTGCAGGCGCAGATCGTCGATCTGTTGCGCGAATTGCAAACGCGCTACGGCCTCGCCTATCTGTTCATCAGCCATGATTTGAAGGTCGTGCGCGCGATGGCGCACGAGATCCTGGTGATGAAAGACGGCCGGATCGTCGAGGCCGGCCCGACCGACCGGGTCATGGATTCGCCCGAACACCCGTACACGAAAGCACTGATGGCCGCCGCCTTCGACCTCGCCGCCGTGCCGGCGTGAACCTGCTTCGCGCTTAAAACAGACGAGACCGCTCCGATGGCTTCCCAGAACCGCATGATGAAGCTGATCGCGTTCCTGCAGGCGCAGAACTGCTCGAACCTGCCCGGCTCCTGGCGCCATCCGGCGACGATGCTGGATTTCCTGACGCCGGAATACTACCAGCGGATCGCGCGCACGCTGGAGGACGGCAAGATCCAGATGGCGTTCTTCGACGACCGGCTGGCGCTGCCCGATCTCTATACCGGCCATCATGCCCCGGCGGTCGGCGCCGGCGTGCGCGCGGTCAAGCTCGATCCCGCCACCGTGCTGATGACGATGGGGATGGCGACGACGCGGCTCGGGCTGGGCGTGACCTACTCGACGACGTATTACGAGCCGTTTCATGTCGCGCGCGTCTTCGCGACGATGGATCTGATGCTGAAGGGCCGGGTCGCGTGGAACGTCGTGACCTCGCTCAACAGCGCGGAAGCCGGCAATTTCGGGTTTCGCGAGCATATGGAGCACGATGCCCGCTATGACCGCGCCGACGAATTCATGGATGTCGTGCTCGGCCACTGGAATACCTGGGAAGACGACGCGCTGATCCTCGACAAGGCGACCGGCCGCTTCGCCGACCCCGAGAAAGTGCATCGGCTCGACCATGACGGAAAATATTTCCGGTCGCGCGGGCCGTTCAGCGTGCCGCGCTCGCCGCAGGGCCAGCCGGTGATTATCCAGGCCGGGCAATCCGGCCGCGGCCTCGCCTTCGCCGCGAAATGGGCCGAGATCGTCTTCGTGATCTATCACGGCCTGGAGCACGGCAAGGAGCAGTATGCCATTTTCAAGGAGGCCGTCGCGGCGCAGGGGCGCGATCCCGCCCGGGTCGGCGTCGCACCGGCCTGCTATGTCTGCGTCGGCGAGAGCGAGGCCGCGGCGCAGGAGAAGCGCGCGGTTATCGAGGCGACGGCGCGCGAGGTCGATGCGCTGGTCCTGCTGTCGGAAGTGCTCAACTACGATTTCGCGGCGAAGTCGCTCGACGAGCCGTTCAGCGACGCGGAGCTGGCCGAATTCTCGTTTCAGGGGTTCCGCGATCGGGTCATCCGCTATTCCGGCAAGAAGAACCCGACGGTGCGCGATTTCATCACTGTCTCCGGCCGCGGCACGGTCAAGGAACACGTCATGTTCTGCGGCAACCCGAAGCAGGTCGCCGACCAGATGGAGGAATGGTTCACCGCGCCGGCCTGCGACGGGTTCGTGCTGGCGGCGACAAACATGCCGGGCAGCTATGACGACGTCGTGCGGCTGCTGGTTCCGGAACTGCAGCGGCGCGGCCTGTTCCAGAAGGAGTATGCCGGCCCGACGCTGCGGGAAAATCTCGGCCTGCCGATCCCGCGCGCCGCCGACTGGCACGCGGCGCGCCGGAGCCCTGACGGCCGCCGCTGCCTCGCTGGGCCGCCGGCGTGATGCTGAATCTGCAGGGAATCAGCAGCAAACGGGGCGATCGGCCTGAGCCGGCGCCGCTGGCGCTGAGTCTGCAGCGAATCAGCAGCAAACACTGCGCGCTCAGGCCGAGTCGGCGCCCTCGGCCCCGGCGATGCACCAGGCCAGCAGTTCGGCGAGCGAGGACCGGGCCAAATCGGGGGCGGCCCGGACGCCGCCGCGATAGCGCGCCACCAGCCGGCCGATGCCGTCGTCGAGGCAAAGCCAGGGGTCGGCCGGCAGGTCGCGATCGCCTGCCGGCCGGTCGGCGGAGGACGGGGATGGCGGATCGCCCGACGCGGCAAGCTCGGCGGACAGCTTCGTCGGCGACGCGCAGCGCCGCGGCGCGCGCCGGATCGATGCCCGATTGCGCGAGGCTCCAGCGCACGGCGGCGCCGATCGCGGCGCGGGCGCGCAGCACGCGATGCCGCTCGGCGGCGGCGTCGTCCGCCTCCCCGGCGCGCCGGATCAGGCGGTCGAGCCGCGCCGTTACGACCGCGATGCATCGTGCTGCTCGATCGATTGCAGGCGGCGCTCGAAATCGGCGGTTTCGATCGCCCTGATGAAGGTCGCGGCGACCTGCGACAGGTCGCAGGCCTCGCCCGGGGTCAGCGCCCCCTCGGCGACCGCGGCGGCGACCGCGCCGAGCGCGGCAGCGAGGTCGGCGGAGCTCTCGATCGGCGGCAGCGCGAAACGCACGGTGCGCTCGCGGCGCGGCGCGAGGATGCGGTCGAGGCAGATCTTGAGCGCAAAATCGCTGCCGGCGAGCGCCCGCTCGACGGCTTTCTGCGTCAGCGCCTCGGACTGGCCCTGCAGCAGGATTTCGGCGGCCAGCGTGGCCCGATTGCGGCTGCCGGGGCGGCGCCCAGCCGGGTTGCCGGACTGCCCTTTCGCGAACGGCCGCCCGCGCGGTCGCCGCCGCTGCTCGGGTGATGCGATTTCAGACATGCAGGCCTCTATCGTGGGTCCCTGAGCGGCCGTTGCGCCGGCCGATCCGGAACGGAATTTCGGATGGCGCGTTATATCATGCGAATATGGCAATATTATCTTCCCCGTGGTGCGCGGAAAGCATGCAGCCGCGACGGAAGGACCGAAAGTGCCCAAAACCAGCCGTTCCGCAGCGGGCCGCGCCGCCTCCGACCGGGCGGTCGTCACGTAGGCGTCGCACCCAGCCAGACAGTGACGAATCCGTCGGCCGGCATCGTTCCTGTTTTTTATTTTGGCAACGCAACCCAAATCTACCAAAATGCACGCGACAGGCGGCGGATGATCCCCGCTCGCTCGCTTGCCTCCGCTTGGCCCGCGAGGAGGCGTTGGCCATGGCTGATGTAATCGACGAAATCATCGCTGCGTCTGAGCAAACCGTCACGCTGAAGCCCGGCGAGGTGCTATTTCGCGAGTATGATCAACCGGATGGGATGTATGTCGTCAAACGCGGACGGTTAGGCATCTTTACCGGCAGCACGCCGCTTGAAACCCTCCGAGAGGGCGGACTGGTTGGCGAGATGGCAATCGTCGAGGAAAACGAGCCGCGAAGCGCGACGGTGATCGCCAGCACCTATTGCGAACTGGTTTTCATCGATACGGAGCGTTTCTTGTCTTTCGTCGCCGGTAATCCGCGGTTTTCAATTGTCGTGATGCAGGTGATGGCGCGCAGACTGCGGACCATGAACACGCGATTCGCCCGTAATCCAAGGTGACGCTGATGCAATCCAGTCGGCATTGACGGCAGAAACTCCGATTGTCCCGAGATCACAACGGACCGATCCACGCGATAGAATATAGCAGCCATTTTACATCGTTATCATTGGTAGCGAGAGCCTCGGCGTGATGAGCGTGAACTCGCTTTTCTCACAAGACCGGCCGTCTTTCGGAAACCTAGAAAATAAGGCCGAAGCCCGAAACGACAATCAAGATATTTACCCACCGCGCAAACTGTAAATCGGTCAGACGTTTAAAGATCGCAATCCCGCACCATGTACCCAAAACGGCGGCCGGGATATAAGCAATCGTCATCAGGTCGATGCCAGAGGATGTCGATTTAGACGCTGGCATGGATGTCAGAGTTATCAGTGCCTTCACCTGCATAATCAAGATGAACGGCTGATACACTCCGCGCTGCTGATTTTTTGTCCAGCCCTTTAGCCCGCACCATATGGTAACGAAGGCGCCGGGAAAGCCGGCAAACCCTCCGGTGATTCCCCCGAGGACGCCAACTGCGTAGTCGGCCGCGGGGAGATTATTGTCGATCACCGCCAGCCGCCGCAGTAACATGTAGAGGCCATACACGACTAAAAATATTCCCATAACGATCATGTACAGACGAGGCGATATGTGAATTAAACAATAAATGCCCAACGGCAAACCCACCACACCTCCGGCAAGGAACCGTCGCAAATATGTCCAATCGATCGCGTTCCGCAATGAAACGACACTGAATATCTGAATTGCAATACTGCAAACAATCATCGTCTGCACGATATGCACGGGGTGGTCGAGTAGATGAAACAATATTGCACCGCAGATCGCAGAAAATGCGAATCCTGCGAGCGCTGGACAGGGTCGCTGCAACATAGATCGCGAGCAGCACGGTAAGCGTCAGCTCTGGCGCTACTGGGTGCAGAATCCGGAAATAGGCAAACAGCGCGACCATGCTTGCCAACAGTGCTATCGGGACTATGCCGCCGCCGAGGATTTGTTCGGACCCACTTAACACTATCGGGAGGCTCGGGACGCGATAAAGAAGTCCTGCGCCGGTGGCCGGATTGCCGGCGGCGCTTTCGCCGACGCTGGCCTGGAATATCACGGGTTGAGCCAAATCGCCGACATTTCGAACCGCGTCCGCTCCGTTGGCCATGTTTTGACCCTTCGATAAGACGGCGAGGTATGCCCGAGGCACAGTTCACCACCGACCCCGCTCGCGCGAGTACCCTGATTAAGCTCCGCGACAATATCGGGTAAACATGCCTCTCAGATGTGATGTGCATCACATTGTCGATAAATAAAGCGAAAGCCGTTCAGGAAGCGGCGCCACGGCAAAACAGCCGGTACCCATTATTATTTGACGGTAGCCGCCAACTTTAGCTTTCGCGTGTTGACATTTGCCCTATAGAGTAGCGCGCCGCGTGAGTCGCTGGGGATGTCTGTGCCGAAAAATCTACATTCCGGTTCGCGCTGCTTTCACCTGGTCCTGATCAAGCCGAGCCATTACGACGATGCGGGCTACCCGATCCAGTGGGTCAAGGCGGCGATCCCGTCGAACACGCTTGCCTGTCTCAACGCGCTGGCGGAAGACGCCAACCGCCGCCGGGTGCTCGGGCCCGACACCGCGATTCGCCTGCACACGTTTGACGAGACCAACCAGCGGGTGCGGCCCGAGCGCATTATCCGGGCGATCCGCTGGCGAAGGCGGCGGCGCGCTCGTCGCGATGGTCGGCGTGCAGTCGAACCAATTTCCGCGCGCCGTCGATCTGGCGCGGCCGTTTCTGGCCGCCGGACTGCCGGTGTGCATCGGCGGCTTTCACGTGTCGGGCTCGATCGCGATGCTGCCGGAGATGCCGCCGGAAATGCGCGCGGCTCAGGCGCTCGGCATCTCGTTTTTCGCCGGAGAAGCCGAGCAGGGCCGGCTCGACGACGTGCTGAGGGACGCAAGCGACGGCACGCTGAAGCCGCTCTATAATTTCATGGACGACCTGCCGGCGCTGGAAGGCGAGCCGCCGCCGATGTTGCCGGCGCGCCACATAAGGCGGATCTCCGGCTCGCTGTCGAGCTTCGATCTGGGGCGCGGCTGCCCCTACCAATGCTCGTTCTGCACGATCATCAACGTGCAGGGGCGCAAGAGCCGGTTCCGCAGCCCCGACGACCTCGAACGCACGATCCGCGAAAACTATGCGCAGGGGATCAAGCGGTTCTTTATCACCGACGACAATTTCGCGCGCAATCGTCATTGGGAGGCGCTGTTCGATCGGATGATCCAGCTGCGGGTTGGCGAGGGGCTGCCGATCGGTTTCACGATCCAGGTCGATACGCTGTGCCACCGGATTCCGAACTTCATCGAAAAAGCGGCCGCCGCGGGCGTGCGCCGCGTCTTCATCGGATTGGAAAACATCAACCCCGACAATTTGCTCGCCAGCAAGAAGCACCAGAACAAGATCACCGAATACCGGACCATGCTGCAGAAATGGCGCGAGCACGGCGCCATCACGTGCGCCGGCTATATCATCGGCTTTCCGGGTGACACGAAGGAATCGGTGCTGCGCGATATCGAGATCATCAAGAACGAATTGCCGCTCGACATCCTGGAGTTGTTTCACCTGACGCCGCTGCCGGGTTCGGAGGACCACAAAGTCCTGCTGCAACAAGACGTCTGGATGGATTCCGACCTTAACAAATATGACCTCTACCACCGTGTGGCGCACCATCCGAAAATGTCGGACGCCGAGTGGGAGGATGCTTATGCGGCCGCCTGGCACAGCTTTTACAGCTTCGACCATATTCGCACCGTGCTGCGCCGGGCCGCCGCGAACCCGCAGGGACGGCCGCAGACGACGCTGACGACGCTGCTGTGGTTCAAGCTGATGACGATGTTCGAGGGTGTGCACCCGCTCGAAGGCGGCGCCTTCCGCCGAAAATCACGGCGTGATCGCCGGCACGGTCTGCCGATCGAGAGCGCCTTTGTGTTTTATCCGAAATACCTCGGCGAGATTGTCGTGAAGGCCTGGCGCTACTGGTCGGTCTACCGCCGCGCCAAGGGCATACTCAAAGAGGTGATGGCGGCGCCCGACCGCTGGAGCTACGCCGATTTGTCGATCACGCCGCCCCAGGACGACGAGTTCGATCGGCTCAGCCTCTATCATCAGACGCGTGGCGGCGCGGCGGCATTAGACCGCAAGCGGCGCGAGGATGCGTTGCGCGCCAAGACGGTGGCCGCGCCGGCCGTTGCCCGCGCCGCGTCGTAACGCCAGCCCTGATCGGAGCGCCGCGGACCGGGCCGGCTGGACACGAACCGCCGTCGCAGCCAAACTCGCGCGACACAGAGGAGCTTTCCCGATGACGATCATCGATTCCCAGGTCCACGTTTATGAGGCGAACACGCCGAAGCGGCCGTGGCACAGCGTGCCGAACTGGCCCGATCACGTCACCGGCGACGAGATGGTGGCGGCGATGGACAAGGTCGGCGTCGACGGCGCGATCTTCATCTCCGCTTTTTCGATGTACCAGTACGACGCCAGCTATGCGGTGGAAGTGCAGCGGGCCCATCCCGGCCGGTTCGCGCTCGTCAAGCCGGTCAATCCGGACGATCCGGCGGTGGCCGATGTCATCGCCGACTGGAAGAAGATTCCGGGCACGGTCGGCATCCGCATCATGCTGACCAAGGAGGCGAACCGCGCGCCGGACGACCCCGGCCTCGACCGGATCTGTCGCGCGGCCGTGCAGCACGATTTCCCGGTCAACGTGCTGTTCTGGGGCAATCTGGACGCCGGCGCGGCGCTGATCGATCGCCATCCCGAACACACGGTTCATCATCGACCATCTGGCCATCGTGCAGCCGCGCGTGCCGCCCGCGCCGCCGAGCCGTGGGCCGACCTGCCGAAGGTGCTGGATCTGGCCAAGCGCCCCAACGCGGTGATCAAGGTCAGCGGCGCCTGCACCTTGTCGCGCGAACCGTATCCGTTCCCGGACATCTGGGACCCGCTGGCCCGCGTGTTCGACGCCTGGGGTTTCGAGCGCTGCCTGTGGGGCACGGATTGGACGCGCGCGTTCGCGGTCGTCAACTACGAGCAGGCCGTCGAGCCGTTCCGCCAAACCGACCGCCTGAGCGACAGCGAGCGGGCGATGCTGATGGGCGGCGCTACCGCCAAGGCCTATGGCTGGTCTCCGAAGAAGGGCTAAACCTGCTGCTACAGCCCGAGGAGGATCGCCGCCCTATCAGAACGTCGACCGCGTCTCGGCCGGCCCGAATAATGCGTCGGCAACCCGCGGCAGCAGCAAACCCTGCACCACGACAGAGAAAATCACGACGCCGAAGCAGATTGTCACGACGTGATCGCGGTAGGGCGTCTCGGGAACAATCAAGGCGAGCGCGACCGAAATCCCGCCTCGCAACCCAGCCCACGTCATGAAGGCACTGGTACGTATCGGGTGGCGCGCCCGCATCAGCAGCATCGGCGCGCCGACGCTGAGCAGCCGCGCGAGCAGTGCAAGCGGAATGGTGACGGCGGCCGCCAGCAGCACGTTCCAGCTTGGCCGGATCGCCAGCACTTCGAAGCCAGCCAGCATAAAGAGCAGGGTGTTCAGGATATCGGCGGCGAACGACCAGAACGTCGACAACGTGCTCTTTAACGGGGTTTTGTGTGCCCGACTATCGATTGTATACGCGAGCACCATCCCGGCGATCACGACTGCGATCGGACCCGAAATCTCCAATGCCGCCGCCCCGCGATACGCCGATATGGCAAGCGCCAGCGATATCGTTATCGCCAGGCTGCCGTCATCGGTCAGCGAGATGAGGCGATAGGCCAGATAACCGGCGGCAGCACCCAGCAGCAGGCCGCCCCCGCCCTCGATCAGGATGGCCCTGGCAAGATGTCCATGTCCGACCATCTCCGTGTGGCCCCCGATGAGGGCCAGCGCCGTCGCGAATAACACCACCGCCGCGCCATCGTTGAACAGGCTCTCGCCAGCGATCGTCGCGTGCAGAGACGGCGGCAACTGCGCCTGCGCCAGCAGGCTTTCAACCGCAACCGCATCGGTCGGGGCCAAGATAGCCCCAATAACGAAGCACCACCCGGGCGGGAGCGGTTGGCCGATCAATTGCAGCGTCACCCAGACAGTGCTGCCTAACAGAACCGCGGCGAGGACAACGCTGACGGTCGCGAGAACGAAAACCCGCATCGCTTGGTGGCGCAGATCATGCGGGTCAAATTGCAGACTTCCGGCAAACAGCATCAGCGCCACCAAGCCGCCGAGAAGGACTTGCGGTAGCTGAGCGTTTGCGATGCGGGCGCTGAGGCGCTCATGGACCGCGGTCCCCAAAGTCACATCCGTACTTATGATCAGCATAACCAACAGCAGTGACCCCAACAGCAGAGCGATCGGTCGCGGTAGACGCAGTGTGAGTTCGTTGCCGACGCCGATCAGGGCGGCGAGGACAAGGAGGATGGCACCGAAGTCGAACGACGACATTTGCAATTCTCTTACAGGATCGCTCTCGATTACTGGTCGGAGGCGTGCGCCCACACCCGAATTTATCAGCCATACAAAGCCGTCGCGGTTCGGACGCGCGCGTTTGCCGTCGTCAACTACCAGCAGGCTGTCGAGCCGTTCCGTCAAACCGACCGCTTGAGCGACAGAGAACGGGTGATGCTGATGGGCGGCGCTTGCGCCAAGGCTTGTGGCTGGTCTCCGAAGGAACGCTAGTACTCATTCGTCGGATCGATCTGGGTGACGCGGCAGCAGCAGTGGATTTCTGCTGCCGCTGGCCCCGGGAACGTCGCCCGAAGAGATTTACAGCCCGAGCAGTTCGGCGATCTTGTCGGTGGCCTTGAGGCCGTGGCCGGTCAGGACGGCGATCGTGGTTTCGTCCGGGCGGATCGCGCCGTCGCGCAGCAGCTGCGAGAGGGCGGCGGCGGCGGTCGCGGCGGTCGGCTCGACAAACAGGCCGAGGCGGCCCAGCCTCGATAGCGCCGGCGCGATCTCGGCTTCCGGGACCGCGACGACGGCGCCGCCGGAGCGGCGCAGCGCGGCCAGCACCTCGCGCGTGCGGACCGGCTTCACGGTGGCGATGCCGTCGGCGGCGGTCGGGACGGGGGCGAACGGGACGTAATCGTCGGCGCCGGCGTCCCAGGCGGCCGCGAAGGCGGCGCAATTGGCGGCCTGCACGGCGAACAGCCGGGGGCGGCGGTCGATCTCGCCGCGGCGTTCGAGTTCGTCGAAGCCGCGTTCCAGGCCGAGGATGTTGCTGCCGTAGCCGGTCGGCACGAGGATGTTGTCGGGCACGCGGAAGCCGAGCTGCTCCCACAGTTCGTAGGCCAGCGTCTTGGTGCCCTCGATAAAGAACGGCTGCCAGTTGTGGCTGGCGTAGAAACTTCTCGCCACCGCCGCCAGCGCCGCCTCGGTGACGTCCTGGCGGGTGCCGGGGATGGCGCGCATTTCGGCGCCGGATGCGGCGATCTGCACGATCTTGCCGCGCGGCGCCGTGGCCGGGACGTAGATGCGGCAGGCAAGCCCGGCCGCCGCGGCGTAGGTCGCGATCGAGGAGCCGGCGTTGCCCGACGAATCCTCGTGGATCGCCCCGGGCGATCGCGCCGACCCCGACCTCGATCAGGTGGTTCAGCATGACCGCGCTGCCGCGGTCCTTGAACGACCCGGTCGGCATTTGCAATTCGAGCTTGAACAGCACCGCCGCGCCGTCCCAGCGCCGCTCGACGAGCGGCGTCCAGCCTTCTCCGAGCGAGACGCGCGGCGGATCGCGCAACGCCAGCGCGGCGCGGTAGCGCCACAACGACGCCTCGCTCGGCGGCGATTTCATCGCGGACCAGCCCCCGCCCCGGCGCCAGGTTCAAATGACTGCCGCAATCGCAGCGCCACAGCGGCCGGTCCGCCGGTATCCGCGCCGCGCATGCCGGGCACTCGTAGATCGCCGCGATGCTCATATCGACACTCCCATCGGTACTCCCGAGCGCCGTGCCGCGCGCGCGCGACGATGTCGCTGCTGAACCCGGCGCGCCGCCGTCCCGTTGACCGTTGGGAAAGATATAGGAGGACAGCTGTCATGGCCGGGGCACAGATCACGACAGACCACGACGAGATCCGCAAATGGGCCGAGGAGCGCGGCGGGCGTCCGGCGGCCGTCCGCTCGACACACGGCCAGGGGCACGGCAAGGAGCGGCGCCGGCATCATCCGCATCGAGTTCCCCGACGCGCCGAACTCGAAACATGACGCGCTCGAGGAAATCTCGTGGGAGGAATTCTTCGAGAAATTCGACGAGTCGGATCTCGCCCTGCTGTACCAGGAGGAGACCGCCGGCGGCGAGAAGAGCAACTTCAACAAGCTGATCGGCCGCGAGACCGCCGAGGCGCGCGAGCACGGCGTCAACCACGCCAGCCGCCACCATCCGAAGGGCCGTTAAGCGGACATAGCCGAACCCGGATTGTGCGAAGCCGGGCCGCGGGGGGTTTCGCCCGCGGCGCCGCCGGCGCATTATGGCGCTCATGCTGCGGCGGCAAGCACAATCGGCATGCATCGAACGGCGGCGTTGCTGATACTCGGCCTGGCTTTGGCCGCCCGTCCTGGTGTCGCGGCGGACCCCGCGGCCGGGAAGGCGGTGTTCAACCGCTGCCATATCTGCCATACGCTCGAAGCCGGCGGACGTAACGGCGCCGGGCCAAATCTGCACGGGCTGTTCGGCCGCAAGGCGGGCGCCGTCGAGCATTTCGCCTATTCCGCGGCGTTGAAAAATTCGGGCATCGTCTGGGACGAAGCGACATTGGAGAAGTACCTGCACGACCCGAAACAGTTCATCCCGGGCACGCGAATGGCGTTCCCGGGGATCGAGAGCGACAAGGAAGTCGCCGACCTGCTCGCCTATCTCCGAGAAGCAACGCAATGAGCGACGGATGTCGTGGCGCCGATGGAGCGGCTGATCGACGGCAAGGCGCTGGCCGCCGCGTTGCGGGAGCAGGTTGCCGCGGCGGCGGCGCAATTGCGCGAACGCCACGGCGTCGTGCCCGGCCTGGCCGTGGTCCTGGTCGGGGACGATCCCGCGAGCCAGGTCTATATACGCAGCAAGACGCGCGCCTGCGGCGAGGCCGGGATCGCCTCGTTCGAGCATCGCCTGCCCGCGGATTGCGGCATGCCCGCGCTGCTGGAGCTGATCGCCGCGCTGAATGCCGATGACCGGGTTGACGGCATCCTGGTACAGCTGCCGTTGCCGGCGGGGCTCGATCAGAGCCGGGTCGTCGCCGCGCTCGATCCCGCGAAGGACGTGGACGGCTTTCATCCGCTCAATGTCGGCCGGCTGTGGAGCGGCAATCCCGTGTCTTGTCCCGTGCACGCCGCAGGGCGTCATGCTGCTGCTGCGCAGCGTGCGGCCCGATCTGTCCGGCGCGGAAGCCGTCGTGCTCGGCCGGTCGCAGATTGTCGGGCGGCCAACGGCGGCGCTGCTGCTCGCGGCCGACTGCACCGTCACGATCGTCCATTCGAAGACGGACGACGCCGCCGCGATCTGCCGCCGCGCCGATATTCTTGTCGCCGCGATCGGGCAGCCCCGGATGATCACGGCCGATTGGGTCAAACCCGGTGCGATCGTGATCGATGTCGGGATCAACCGGGTCGCCGGCGCCGACGGCACTACGCATCAGGGGCGACGCGGCTCGTCGGCGACGTCGATTTCGCGGCGGTGCGGCAGATCGCAGGCGCGATCACGCCGGTTCCGGGCGGGGTCGGGCCGATGACGATCGCCTGCCTGTTGCGAAACACCGTGCTGGCCACATACCGGCGGCGCGGCCTGGCCGATCCGGGCGCGTTGCACGGCCTCTGATCCATCTTTCACAGCGGCCTTCTACATCGGCGCGGGAACCGCGCATCTGTTCGCGGCTGTTTCAACCGCGACGGTGTTTAATCATGTTAAGAGGAGTCGCGGTGATGACGAGCAGAACAGTGGTCGGCATAGCGTTCGCAGCCGGATGTGTGCTTGCCTTTGGGGCAACGCCGCCGGCAAAGGCGCAGGTGAACACGCAAGTTCTGACGAACGGGCCGCAGGCGAGCATCGGTGACCAGGGTTCCTGGTCGGCGTCGCGCAACAATGCCGAAAGCGCGCAATACGAGCGTTTGTTACAGACCAGTCCCGGTTTCCGCCAGTCGCGGATGCAGAAGGAATGCGGTCCCATTACCGATCCGGGAATGAGAGATCAGTGCATGGCGAGCTTTGGCGGGGTCGCCTCGCGAATGGAAGGCTCGTCGATGCCGACGCCGCAGGGGCGTTAGTCCCCGGCGGTGTGGAGGCTGAATCCCCTACAGATCCGCACGGTCATCTCGCCGGGACCACACTGCCGCCAAATTTTAACAACCAGTATGTAGCGGGGTTACCCGGCGAGGCTTGACTGTCCAGCGTGGCGATACGCAAGGACAATTTTCTAAGGTAAGAGACAAGCCTGATTTCTATTTTAGATGTGGTCGCAACGAATTCATTGCGCTTAAGGGTTCTATGAGGGCGAATGTCTTCCGTTTGGTTGACTACTGTTTCGCGGGAACCGCGTGCAACTGCCCCTGTTTTTACTGATGACCATCCTCAAGAGGGAGTTGCACGGTCATGACACGAAGGACACTAACCAGCTTGACGCTTGCTGCGGGATGCGCGATCGCGCTGGCGATCCCGGCGGCGCAGGCGCAGATGACGGATACCCAGGTTTTGGCGAACACGCCGCGGATCAACGCGGGGGATCGAGCGGACTGGATGGCAGCCCGCAACAACGCGGAAAGCGCACAATATGAGCGCTTGCTGGAGAACAGCCCGTCTTTCCGGCAGGCCAGGATGCGCAAGGAATGCGGGCCGATTACCGATGCGCAGCTGCACCAAAGTGCCTCGCGAGCTTTGCTCAGGACGAGCCCCGCGGCGGCAATCCTTCCGCCGACAACATGACTGGCAGCAGCACCGGTACGATGACGACGACCGGGTCGAACCCCGATGACGTACGGGGACGGCTACGGCTCGTCGGCTAATTATACCACGCCGAGGAACAGCTTCGGCGCCAGTCGCAATCTCCCGGCCGAGCAAAGCGGTATGGTGCAGGCACCCGGAGCGATGCCGAATTATCCTGGACCGCGTCCAAGCGGGCCACTGTCCGGCGGCGGCAGGTAAGCCGCTCTCTCTTCCGGCGAGAAGAGGCCGCGCATGCGGCCTCTTTTTTTGCGTCAGGCTCCGAAAACGTACCGATCGATTGCGGCCGCGAACCCGTCCTCGTCGTTCGACAGCGTCACCGCCGCGGCGACCTGTTTCACGGCCTCGCTGGCGTTACCCATCGCGACGCCAAACCCGGCTTTGCGAAACATCTCCAGATCGTTTTCCATGTCGCCGAGCACAAGAATTTCCTCGCGCGGCACGCCGCCGAGTCGCTCGGCGAGCAGGTCGACGAGGCGGCCTTTGTCTATCCCCGGCGGGATCACGTCGCAGTAATAAGGCTGAGACCGCGCGACATGCGCTCGCCCCGATAACGCATGCTGCATCAGTTCGGTGAGCCGCGCCATTCGATCGTGGTCCTCGCTCGGACCGACGATCTTGCCGACCGCCGCTAAATGCGCATCGGTGAATTCGGGGACGACGGTCGGCGGCTGCCGCACCGTGTAGGTTTCGAGCTCAACCTTGTCGCCCGCCGGGTTCGTGCAGAGCCACTCGTTGGCGACGAACAGCCAGCACTCGATCCCGTGCTGCCGGAACATCGTCACAGCCTGTTTTGCGGTATCAGGCGGGATCAGCACCTGTTCGACTATGGTAAGAGCCGGCAGGTCCGGCTGGACGATAGCGCCGCCGTTGTAGCCGCCGAAGGGCAGGTCGAGGCTGCAGCGGCGCGATCAGGTGCCGCAGCCCGAACGGCGGCCGGCTGCTGCAGATCGAAAAGGCAATTCCGCTCGCGTGCAGCCGCTCGACGGCGGTAACGGATCGTGGAGTCAGTTTCTTGTCATGGGTCAGCAGGGTCCCGTCGACATCGGTGACGACCAGCGATACGCGTTTCACGCCGAGCTCCCGCCGGCCGGCATCATGACCTCGGCGCCTTCCACCGAGGCGACGACGACGGCTGCACTTCGCCCGAGAAACAGCCCGTTCTCGACAACTCCGACCGTCATGTTGATCGCTTGCTCCAGTCGCTGCGGCTCGGTGATCGGGCCGAACGGGCAATCGAGGATGAAGTTGCCGCCATCGGTCACGAAGGTGCGACCGTCCGTCTGCCGCAGCTCGGGGCGGCACCCGAGCTTTTCGATCGCTGCCGCGGTGGCCTGCCAGCCGAATTGGACGATTTCGACCGGGATCGGAAAACGTTCGCCGAGGTGGTCCACGAGCTTTTCGTCATCGACTACGACGACAAAGCGGTTGCTTGCCGCCGCGACGATCTTCTCGCGCAGCAGCGCCCCCCCATGCCCCTTGATCAGGTTGAGGGTGCCGCGCTCGACCTCATCGGCGCCGTCGATCGCGAGATCGATGCGGCGGTGCTCGCCAAACGTCGCCAGCGGGATGCCAAGCCGACGGGCCATCTCGGCCGTGTGCTCCGAGGTCGGAATCGCGACGACGGATAGCCCCTGCGCGACGCGGCGCGCCAGCGCTTCGATAACAAAGGCCGCCGTCGAGCCGGTGCCGAGGCCGAGCACCATGCCGTTCTCGACGAATTCGACGGCGCGCTCGGCGGCGGCGCGCTTCAGTTGGTCGCGCGCGTGAAGATCGCTCATTTCGGGCTCAGCCTTGTAGAGTGGGCGTGGAATCCCGAATGGCGGCGATTGCCGCGGCGTAATCGGGAGCCCCGAATACGGCCGAGCCCGCGACGATCGCCGTGGCGCCGGCCTCGATCACCCGCCAGGCATTGCCGCCGCCGATCCCGCCATCGACCTCGATGATCGTCGGCAGGCCGCGCTCGTCGCACATTCGCCGCAGCGCGCGGATTTTCGGCAGCATCGACGGCAGGAATTTCTGACCGCCGAAACCGGGGTTCACGGTCATGATCAAGCACAATGTCGCACAGTTCGAGGACATGCTCGATCCAGCTCAGCGGCGTCGCCGGGTTCAGCACGGTACCGGCGGTTTTCCCCAATTCGCGGATGTGCGACAGCGTGCGATGCAGGTGGATCGTCGCGCTCGGCTCGCAATGCACCAGCAGATGATCGGCGCCGGCATGCACGAAATCGTCGATATATCGCTCCGGCTCGACAATCATCAGATGGACGTCGATCGGTTTCGCCGTCGCCCGCCGCACGGCTTCGACGACAACCGGGCCGATCGTCAGGTTTGGCACGAAGCGGCCGTCCATGACATCGACGTGAATCCAGTCGGCGCCGGCCGTCTCGACGGCATGCACCTCCTCGGCGAGCCGCCCGAAATCAGCCGACAGGATCGACGGCGCGACGATCACGCAATCGACCGCCACTTGCGCCCGCTGCGCCACAGCAGCCGGTCGGCACCCTCCGGGCCGGCGGTACCGGCCGGGTAGAATTCGAGCGGCACGCTGTCCGGATCGCTGTGCCAGGCATCGAGGATCGGCTGCACCGCGCACCATCCGGCCTCGACGCTGTCGGCGCGCTGGAACAGCATCGCGTCGCCGATCATCGCGTCATACACCAGCGTTTCGTAGCCCGTGCTCGGCTCCGTATGGAAATAGTCGCGGTACTTGAAGTCCATCCGCACCCCGCCGAGCCGGATCTCCGGTCCCGGCTGCTTGGCGCCGAACTGCAACGATATCCCCTCGTCGGGCTGAAGCTGCAGCGCAAGCACATTCGGTGTCAGCGTGTCGACCGGCGTGTCCCGGAACAGCGCGAACGGCACCCGCTTGAACTGGATCGCGATCTCGGTCGTGCGCCGGGTCATGGCCTTGCCGGTACGCAGATAAAACGGCACGTCGGCCCAGCGCCAGTTGTCGATCGCAAGCTGCATCGCGACGTAGGTTTCGGTCATGCTGTCCGGCGCGACTCCTTCCTCCTCGCGATAGGCCTTGACCGGCTGACCGCGGACGATGCCGGCAGTGTACTGCGCCCGGACGACGTTGCGGTGCACCTCATCGGGAGTCAGCGGCAGCAGCGCTTCGAGCACCTTGTCCTTCTCGGTGCGCACCGAGTCGGCACGGAACGAGTTCGGCGGCTCCATGGCGGTCAGGCTGAGCAGCTGGAAGACATGGTTCGGCACCATGTCGCGCAGCGCCCCGGTCGCCTCGTAGAAATTGCCGCGTCGCTCCACCCCGACCGTTTCCGATACCGTGATCTGGACGTGATCAATATGGTCACGGTTCCACAGCGGCTCGAAAATGCCGTTCGCGAAGCGCAGGACCATGATGTTCTGGACCGTTTCCTTGCCGAGGAAATGGTCCATCCGATAGATCTGCGACTCGGAAAGCACGCTCGAATATCTGCTTGTCGAGCGCGCGCGCCGAGTCGAGGTCGGTGCCGAACGGTTTTTCGATGATGACTCGGCGCCAGCCCTTGTCCTCCTCTGTCAGACCGGCTTCACCGAGGCGCTCGACGATCGTGCCGAACAGCGAACTGGCCACCGCCAGGTAGAAAATGACATTGCCCTGGGTGCCGTATTCGGTCGCCACCTCATCAAGTTTTTTTGCAAGTCGCTGGTACAATTCGGGGCTGGTTACGTCGCCGTTGACGCGGGTCATGCACGAGGCGAGGGCGTCCCAACTGTCTGGGTCAAACGGTTCGGAAGCGGACGCGGTCGCAGTGTCCGAAATGAAGGTGCGGACGCCATCCGCGAGGTAGGACCGAAAGCGGTCCTCATCCCATTCGGTACGATCGACCCCGATAATCGCGAAATGATTGGGAATGCGGCGGGCGCGCACGAGGTTGTAGAGCGCCGGCATCAAAAGCCGGCGTGTCAGGTCGCCGCTGGCGCCGAAGATCACCACCGCGCATGGCGGCGCGCGGTGTCCGCGCTGCGGCCGCTCGGATGAGTTGTTGTTGCCGCTGTTCATGCTGTCATTCCTTGGCATCGGCGCTTCCGGATGGCCGCCGAATTCCCGACGCATCGCCGACAGGATCTTTTCGGCGAACGTGTGTTCCTGCCGCGAGCGGAATCGCGTGTAAAGCGCGGCCGACAGCACGTCGGCCGGAACCGCCTGCTCGATCGCCGCCAGGATCGTCCAGCGGCCCTCGCCGGAATCGGCGACACTGCCGGTAAATTCCTTCAGTTCCGAATCCTTTGCGAGCGCGATCGCGGTCAGATCCAACAGCCAGGACGACACGACGCTGCCGCGCCGCCACACCTCGGCGACGTCGGGGAGATCCAGTTTATAGCGCCGGTTTTCGGGGATCTCCGGCGAATTGACGTTGCGCAGGATGTCGAAGCCTTCCGCGAACGCCTGCATGATCCCGTATTCGATACCGTTATGGACCATCTTGACGAAATGGCCGGCGCCGGCCGGGCCGCAATACATGTAGCCCTGCTCGACGCGAGGATCGCGTCCCTCGCGGCCCGGCGTCGCGTCGATCGATCCGCGCCCCGGCGCGAGGGCGGCGAAAATCGGGTCGAGACGGTCGGCCGCGTCCTTGTCGCCGCCGATCATCATGCAGTAGCCGCGTTCAAGACCCCAGATGCCGCCGCTGGTGCCGACATCGAGATAGCGGATGCTTTTCTCCCGCAGCATCTCGGAATGCGCGACATCGTCCTGGAAATACGAGTTGCCGCCGTCGATCAGGATGTCGCCTGCTTCGAGCAGGCCCGACAATTCGACAATCGTTTCGTGCGTGATTGCACCGGCCGGCAGCATGACCCAAACCGCCCGCGGTTTGTCGAGCTGGCGCACGAATTCGGCAAGGTCATGGCTCGGCGCCGCCCCCTCGCCGGCGAGCGAGCGAACGGCGTCCTCGCTCTTGTCGTAGACGACGCAATGATGGCCGGCGCGCATCAACCGCCGCACGATGTTGCCGCCCATCCGGCCGAGGCCGATCATCCCGAGTTGCATCCGCTATCCTCCTGACCTCAGTCCGGTGCAAGCCGCATACCACCGCGGTGCGGCGAGTCACGCCATCAGATGATCTTCACGTCAGCGCCTGTTCCAGCGCGCGGGCGAGCGTTTGCAGCCCGGCATCGACATCGCGGGGCAGGTGCACACGCAACAGACGCCGGCCACGCTCGGAAAGCACGCCGAAATCGCCGCGCGCCTGCGCCGCCTTGACCACGCCGAAGGTGTACGCCTGGCCCGGTACCGGAACATCCTCGGCGTCATCGCAAGTGATCTGCAGGAACACGCCGCTGTTCGGCCCGCCCTTGTAGGCCTGACCGGTCGAATGCAGGAAGCGCGGTCCGAAGCCGACACAGGTCGCGGTGCGGATGCGATCGCGGATCATGCGGCGCATGCGCTGCAGCGCCTCGGTATGCGCCGGGTTGCGGTCGATATACGCGAGCAGCGCGACATAGTCGCCGGCCTTGGCCCGCCCGAGATGCGCTTTCAGCGCATCGGCAAGCGTCGCGGCGCCGGACAGGACCGCCGCGTTCGGCGGATCGGCGAAGAGCGCGACGCCATCGACGGTCTTCACCGGCTTTTCCTCGGGCAACGCGCCGGTCTTCTCGAACGCGTCGGTCAGTTCGCGCGTCTTGACCTTCGAGGCCTCGACGTCGGGCTGGTCGAACGGGTTGATGCCGATGATCGAACCCGCCACCGCGGTTGCCATCTCCCAGCGGAAGAATTCCTGGCCGAGCTGCATCGCCTCCGAGACGACGATGCGGACGACCGGCTGCCCGGCCGCTTCGAGCGCGGCGACCGCGTTCTCGTGCTCCTGGTCCTGGTCGGAGGCGAGCCGCAGATAGGCAAAGACCCGGTCCTGGCCATAGACCGCCGGCGCTCCGACCGGTTCGGCATCGACCGGGATGATCCCGCGCCCCTGCTTGCCGGTCGATTCGGCAACCAATTGTTCGAGCCAGGCGCCGAACGAGGCAATGCCAGGCGAGGCAATGATGGTCAGCTTGTCGCGGCCCTCTTTGGCGGCGACGCCGAGAATCGCGCCGAGCAGCACGCCGGGGTTTTCCACCGGCGGGGAACTCGCGGAGCACGACCGCACCATCTCGGCCGTGCGGTCGAGGAAGGTCCTGAGATCGATGCCGATCGCGGCGGCCGGCACCATGCCGAAATCGGACAGCACCGAATAGCGCCCGCCGATCGACGTGACGCCGTGACGGATGGCACGGAAGTTTTCAAGGCGCGCGATCTTTTCGAGCGATGAGCCGGGATCGGTGATCGCGACGAAATGCTGGGACGCAACCGCCTCGCCGGACGCTTCCCGCACCCGGTCGTAGAAATATTGCTTGTAGATGTTCGGTTCGAGCGTGCTGCCGGATTTGCTCGACACGATGAACAGCGTGCGCCGCAGATCGACCGAATCCGCGATGCGGCGGATCTGTGCCGGATCGGTCGAATCGACAATCCGCAGGCGCGGGAAGCCGGGCTTGCTGCCGAAACTCTCGGCCAGCACCTCGGCGCAGAGGCTCGATCCGCCCATGCCGAGCAGCAGCGCGTCGCTGAAGTCGCCGCGCTTGACATCGGCGGCGAACGCGTCGAGGTGGTCGACCGCTTTCAGCTGCTGATCGACGATTGTCAGCCAGCCGAGCCAGTTGGCCTCGTCGGTCTCGGTCCACAGCGAGGCGTCGCCGGCCCAGAGCCGCCGCACCTTTCCCTCTTTGCGCCAATCTTCGAGCGCCGCCTTGACCCCGTCGTCCAGTTCCTTCGGCAGCTTGTACGACATCGAGTTAAGCTTGCTGCCGAGCACGGTGCGACGCTTCTTCTGCACCGCCGCATAGAGATGGTCGGCCGCCTCGGCGAACAATTTGACGCCGTCCTCAACAAGCCGCGCCGTGATGTCGTCGATCGAAACGCCGGCGGCGGGCAGCGCATCCATGACGGCGCGCGCGCCGTCTACGTCCTCTTCGAGGCTGGCGCGCGGCCGGCCGTGGTCGCGGAACGCGTCCATCGTCGCCGGCGGCATCGTGTTGACGGTGTCCGGGCCGATCAGCTCCTCGACATAAAGCACGTCGCTGTAGGCCGGGTTTTTGGTGCCGGTGCTGGCCCACAGAAGGCGCTGCGTCTGCGCCCCTTTCTGCGCGAGGCGCTGCCAGCGTTCGTCGCTGGAGAGGCGCTGGTAGAGCTGATAGGCGAGCTTCGCGTTGGCGATCGCCACCTTGCCCTTAAGCCCGGCCAGCCGCTGTTTCTCGGCCGGGTCCGTCGCTGCGGCAATGCGCTTGTCGAGCGCCTCGTCGGCCAGCGTGTCGATGCGGCTGACAAAGAAGCTGGCGACGCTGGCAACCTTGTGCGGGTCGCCGCCTTTTGCGACGAAATCCTCGAGCCCGGAAATATAAGCCTCGGCGACGTCCGCGTAGACCTTCTGCGAAAACAGCAGCGTGACGTTGATGTTGATGCCCTCGCCGATCAGCGTGCGGATCGCCGGCAGGCCCGGCTTTGTCCCCGGCACCTTGACCATGAGATTGCGCCGGTCGATGCTGCGCCACAGGCGCCGCGCCTCTTCGATCGTCTCGTGCGTCTGCATCGCCAGATAGGGCGAGACCTCGATCGAGATGTAACCGTCGCGACGCTGCGTCTGCTCGTAAACCGTGTTCAGCGCGTCGGCGCCGTCCTGGATGTCGCGGATCGCGAGTTCCTCGAACAGCGCGCCGGGGTCGAGATCGCCCGAGCGCTCGGCGGCAGCGATCAGCTCGTCGTAGTCGTCGCCGTGTCCGATCGCCTTTTCGAAGATCGACGGGTTCGACGTAACGCCCCGGATCCCGTCCTCGGCCACTAGGCGAGCCAGCCCTCCGCTTTTCAGCAAGTCGCGGCTGACGAAGTCGAGCCACACCGATTGTCCGAATTCCTGAAGCGTCCTCAGCGGATTGCTCATGCTCGTCCTTCCTGCGTCAGGCCGGTTCACGGATTGAATTGTCGCCGACGATCATGACGTTGCCATTGCACTGCCGATTTCAACGCCGCCTTCATCGATTGTGCGGCGATCGCGCTTGTCCTGCGCGATCAAAGCGGCGGCCATCCGTTCCACGACGGTCTCTATCGGTGCATCCATCGCCACGGTCAGCGCGTGCTCGTCGGGGCCGGGCGGTTCGAGGATGGCGAGCTGGCTCTCGAGCAGGCTCGCCGGCATGAAATGACCGCACCGCCCGGCGAGACGCTCCGCGATCAGCGCCGGCGGCGCGGTCAGATAAACCAGCCGGACCTCGGCTCGGTTGCCGATAATGATGTCGCGGTATCGGCTTCAGCGCCGAGCAGGTGATTACCCCAGCCTCGCCCTGCTCGCGCCACTCATCGATCTTGGCCGCGACCGCGTGCAGCCACGGCGCACGATCCGCGTCGTCGAGCGGGATGCCGGCCTGCATTTTTGCGACATTTTCCGGCGGATGCAGCGCGTCGCCCTCCTGAATACGCCAGCCGAGGCGGTGGGCCAGAGCGGCGCCGAAAGTCGTCTTACCGGAGCCCGAGACACCCATGACGACGGCAATCACGGCTCGTTTCGGCGCCTGCAAGCCGTCCTCCAGCCGTTTGCGGCGCCATCGACAGCGCCGGGAAATTGCTTGTGGGCGGCCTCATCTTGCCGGTTTGGCGAAGCGCGCGCAACGACGGCGGCGAACGCCGTGCGGCTTCGGTTAGCTCAGGATGGATTCGCCGCGGCCGAATGCGCCACCGCGTGGAAACGCCGCACGCGCTCGATATCCTTAGCGTGGGAGCCTGGCCGATCGGTGTTGGTTTTGGAATCGACCCCGGCAGGTCGAACGGCGCGGATCGCCTCGGCCACATTGTCGGGCCCGAGACCGCCGGCAAGGATCACCGGCGTGCGGACCAGATCGACGATGCGGCGGCTGATCCGCCAATCATGGGTGACACCGAGCGCGCCGATTTGCCGGTCCGATACGCGGTGGCTGTCGAGTAGCAGAAAATCCGCGATGCCATCATAGGCGCGCGCGAGTGCGATACTCTCCTCGCCGGTGACCGGGATGCTGCGCATCAGGAGTCGTCCCGGCAGCTTCTGCTTGAGGCGCGCGGTCTGGTCCGGCGACAGCAGCTCCGGCGCCGCGCCGAGATGAACGATGGTCGGGCAGAGCCGGGCGGCCCAATCCTCGATCAGCGAAATCTCGGCGGTCAGGAACAGCGCCGACACCTTGGCCGGCGGCGCAACGGAAGCCGCCACCTGCGCCGCCTCCGCCGGCGGCAGCTCGCGCGGAAACTCGCCGTTGCCGACGAGTATCCCGAGATGCGCAACGCCGATAGCCGAGATCGCCCGCGCCTCCTCCGGGGTCGAGACCTCGTAGATCTGCGTTAGCATTGCCCGATCACCCCAGGCCGCGCCGCGATCGGACCCCGCCGATCAGGCAACGTCCGGCCTCTCCCGAAAGGAGCTTATCCCTCGTAGCCCGGCGTCGCGAGCAGCGGCGGGTCGGCGACTTCGGCTGTCTGGGTGCTCTCGAAGCCGTTGAAGCGGGTGCGCAGGCATGCCCCATAGGCGCCGAGCTGGCCCAACTCGATCCAGTCGCCCTCGTCGATGTCGTCCGGCAGCAGAAACGGCCCCTTCATGAAATCGGCGCTGTCGCAGGTCGGCCCGTACAGGGAGAACGCGCGCAGCGGCGCCTCGCTGTCGGCCGCGCCGTCGATGGGCACGCGCCGGACCGGGAAACGGAAGCCGGGATGTCCGGCGTCGCTGAGACTGCCATAGACGCCGTCATTGACGTACAGCGCATCGCCGCGGCGCAGCTGCACCTGCACAACGACCGACCCACCTCCCGCCACCAGCGCCCGGCCCGGCTCGGCCCACAGCTTGACGCCGTCGCCGAACCGCGCCGCGGCCTCGCCGATCGCCGCGACATACTCATCGAGCGGCGGCGGCACGGTGTCGGGATAGCTGACCGGGAAGCCGCCGCCGACATCGACAATGTCGATCGTGACGCCAGACAGCGCGACCGCCTCCGCCGCCAATGCCATCGCCCGTGTATAGGCTGCCGGATCAAGGCATTGCGAACCGACATGAAAGCACAGCCCAAGCCGCGCTGCATGCGGCCGCGCCAGACGCAGCAGTTCGGCCGCTTCTCCGACCGCGACGCCGAACTTGCCCGACAGATCGTAGGCGCCGCCCTGCTTGACCGCGATGCGCACGAATAGTCCCAGCACGGGCGGCGTGCCGACCAGCCCGGCCCGCACCGTCTCCTGCAGGATCTTCTCAAACTCGTCCTTGCTGTCGAGCGCGAAGTCGGCGACGCCGTACTGATGAAACGCGGTGTGGATCGCCGGGCGCGACTTGACCGGGTGCATGAAGTGCACCTCGGCGCGCGGCAGCAGACGGCGCACCAGCTCGATTTCGGGCAATGACGCACAATCGAAATGGCGCACGCCGCCGGCCCACACCGCACGCAGCACGCGCGGCTCCGGGTTGCACTTGACGGCATAGAGCACGTCGCCTGGAAACGCCCGGACAAAGCGGCGCGAGGCGGCGGCGATCGTCGCCGGGCGCACGCAGACGAGCGGCTCGGACGGGCGCTCGCCCGCGACGAGCGCCTCCACGGTCGGCAGGGCGAGCGGACGCCCGGCCGGGCGCGGCGCGGAATTCAGCGAAACCGAAACAAGGCGGGCTTTCGCCATCGCACGGTCCTCCCCGAACAAAGGAGGCGACGCCGGGCCGGCCCGGATGTGACGGGCGCGGCAGCGGCGACAGATCAGGATGAGTGACACGGCGGAGCGATGCGCTCCGGCGCGTCAACGGATCAGATGATCGTGCGAGTACTTCGCATCGCGTGCCGGACCATAGCCGTTTCCCTTAAGGAAATGCCGGCCCACAATTCCCTTGCGGGGTGACCGGCCCTGCCAAAAAGGACGCGTTACGTCGTAGCGGCACCCCTAATTGGCTGGGGTTCTAGGCACGTGCGATTGCGTCGGACCGCATAGATAAGCGGCCCGGCCGGCGACGCAAGAGCTTTTCCACGGCATTGCAGCGGTTCGTGAACGGTATCGGCCGGCGCGGGCGCCCTTCTCGCGCGACTGCGAGCGAATTGACAAAAGCGCGGGCGGGCGGGTCAATTGCGGCTCAAAGCGCAAACGCATTCGGGAGAGGGGCGCAGGATGGGCATGCTGGACGGACGCGTCGCGATCTGCACCGGCTCGGGACGCGGAGTCGGCGGCGAGGTCGCGAAACTGATGGCGGCGCACGGCGCCAAAATCGTCGTCAACGACCCCGGCACCACCGGCAGCGGCGAGGGCACCGACACGACCCCGGCGCAGGAGATCGTCGACCAGATCAAGGCGGCCGGTGGCGATGCCACCGCCAATTACGGGTATGTCAACAAGTTCGACGACTGCCTGCAGATGGTGCAGCAGGCGCGCGACACGTTCGGCGGGCTGCACATTGTGTTCAACGCCGCCGGCATCCTGCGCGACAAGATGTTCCACAACATGTTCCCGGAGGATTGGCAGGCCGTCATCGACGTGCATCTGACCGGGCATTTCAACGTCAACCGGGCCGCGATCAACCTCTTCCGCGAGCAGAATTACGGCCGCATGATCCTGGTGTCCTCAACCTCGGGGCTGCTGGGCAATGTCGGGCAGGCGAATTACGGTTCGGCCAAGTTCGGCATCGTCGCGCTGGCGCGCATCATCGCGATGGAGAACCAGTCGCGCGGCATCACCGCGAATGTGATCGCGCCCTCGGCGGACACGCGCATGACCCGCTCGGTGCCGACCCCGAAGGACCCCACCGCGGCGGCGGCGCGCGAGGAGCGTCTCAGGCGCAGCCGGGCCGACGCGATCGCGCCCCTATGCGTATTTCTCGCTTCGGAGCAGGCGAGTTACGTGAACGGCCAGGTATTTCATCAGCGCGCTGCCGAATTGTCGCTCTATGGCCATATGCGGCCGGTGCGGATGGTGCATCGCCAGGGCGGCTGGACTCCGGAGACGATCGGCGAGGTCGCGATGCCGTCGCTGGCGAGCGGGTTCACCTCGCTCGATTCGCGCAACACCCATGCCGGGCTGCCGATGGAGTGAGCCGAGATGGCCGATTCGACCGCGAACGCCCCGACTGCGCCGTATGAAAAACATCGTGGGCAGTTAAAGGCGATCCTCCTGGCGTGGGGCATGCCGGAGGAGAATGCCGAGACGACCGCCGACATCCTGTCCTGGGCCGATCTGCACGGGGTGGACAGCCACGGTATGTCGATGATCCCGGGCTACGACCGGCTGCGCCGCACCGGCCGCGCCAACATGCAGTGCCGCCCGCGGGTCATCAAGGAAACGCCGGTCTCGGCGCTAGTGGACGGCGATGGCGGGCTCGGCCACGTGCCGGCGATTTCGCGATGCGGGTCGCGATCAACAAGGCCAAGGCGATCCGGCATGGCGATCACCGCGGTGCGCAACTCGGCGAATTTTCGGCGCAACGGGATACTACACGCTGATGGCCGCGAAGGAGGGGCTGATCGGCATGGCGTGCACCAGCGCCTCGTCGATCCAGGTCGCGCCGACCTTCGGCAAGGAGGCCAAGCTCGGCACCGATCCCTGGTCGTTCGCGGCGCCGATGGCCGACGGCAACCCGTTCCTGCTCGACATGGCGACGACGACGGTCGCCGCCGGCCGCATCCGCAACAAGGCCAACGAAGGGCTGCAATGCCCGCCGGGCTGGGTCCTGAACAAGGACGGGATGCCGAGCACCGATCCGCTTGGAAGCGCGCGAGAGGGGCGGGTTTCTGACCTCGCTCGGCGGGTCGCCGGAGAATTCGAGCTACAAGGGCTACGGGCTGGCGGTGATGGTCAACATCCTCGGCGCGTGCCTGTCGGGGGCGACCCTGATCACCGACCCGATGCACACGAAAAAACCGCAGGGCATGGATATCGGCCACTGCTTTATCGCGATCGACCCCGGCCTGTTCCGCGAAGAGCGCGAGTTCGCGGCCGATGTGACCCGGCTGTGCGACGATCTGCGCGCGACAAAGCCGGTCGATCCGACGCAACCGGTCATGGTGGCGGGCGACCCGCAATGGAACAACGCCGCCATTCGGATGCGCGACGGCATTCCGGTCGGACCCGGCCTGTTGGGCCAAATCCGCCAGATCGCGCAGGCCAGCGCGGCGCCGTGGCTGCTGGATTAGACGAAAAAGGGTGATCCGTAAGATGGGCTGAGCAGCGCGAAGCCCATGCTGTGCGCCGGGTTAGATGATGGGCTTCGCTGCGCTCGGCGCCATCCTAAGGGTCCGAGCCGGTACCCGAGCCCATACTCGCAAACGAAAAGGCCGCCTGCTTTCACAGACGGCCTGGTCCTTTTCTGAAAGACGCGTCAGCGCGGGGCTTGCTGGCTCGCGAAGCTGCGGAATTCCTCAAGCCCCTCGGTCGCGCGGCGTTGCAGGATTTCGGCCGCATCGGTGCCGACCTTGGCCGCTATCGTCGTGACTTCGCGGCTGTGGCTGACGCCCTTCTCGAGCAGCTTTTTCGCGTACTCGGTCGTCTTCGCGGTGCGGTCCTCGGTCGAGCACGGCTGCGCCAAGTCGTGCATCAGCGCCGACAGCCCCTCGAAGGTCTCGCGGGTCAGCTCGATGTTGCGGCGCGCCAGCGCATGCACGCCCTCGACGGCGGCCTGGTTCGCCTGGCTCAGCGCCTCGATATTGCGGCGCTGGGCGGCCCAGACGGCCTCGACATCGAACGGCCGGAACCGGAAATCGGCGAAGATCTTGGTCATGTCAAAATCAAACGGGGTCGGGCGGGCATCGGACATGGTGCTGTGTTCCGTTGCAGGTGATCCGGAATTTTGTGCAGTGCACAATGCTTATATCGTGGGCATATCCAGCACCCGTCAAGCGAAATTTTGCGGCGCAACAATGCACCCGGTTCACGCCGGACTTGCGGCGGGCCCATCGCTTGCTTCGCGGCCCCTGCGCCGGGCGGAACCCAGCCAGCGCTCGATGCCGCGCAGCCGGCGGTCCAGCGCCGCCATCGTCGGCGCCAGGTCGGGCGTATCATCGCGCCGCCACACACGCAGCACGGCGACGTACGCACCGGCCGTAAGCTTCACCGCGACCGCGCCGCGCAGCCCGTGAGTCGAGATTCCCGCCGCTTCCAGCACCCACGCCATCGAGCGCAGCAGAGCGGCGCCGAGCGCGAGCGCGGCCACAGGATCGCCCGGCAGCTCGCGCCCGAGTACATCGAGGGCCTCGCGATGCGGACGAAGCGCGTCAAAGCGCCGCATCAACAGGTCGAAGACGCGATCGCGCGGGCGCTCATCGGGGTCGGCCTCGGGCGGCACCGCGAGCACGGTCTCGTCGATACGCCTCGCGAAGGCGCACAGGATCGCCGGCTTCGACGGAAAGGTGCGGTATAGAGTGAGGATCGGCAGACCGGCCTCGGCCGCGATCGCCGCCATCGACAAGCGCCGCCATCCCTGATCGGCGATCAGGCGCAGCGCAGCGTTGATCAGCCGATCGGCTGTCACTTCCTACCGGCTCCAGGCTGTCCGGGTGCCGGGTGCGTCGCTCGGCATTGCGGCGTCAGCTCGCCAGCTCGCGCGAGCGCGCGGTCGCGGCGGCAACGGCGCGGTCGAGCAGTTCCGGCAGCCCGTGTTCGTCCATCAAGACGTCGAGCGCGGCGCGGGTCGTACCGCCGGGGCTCGTGACATTCTCGCGCAGCCGCGCCGGCGTCTCGGACGATACCAGCGCCAACTGCCCGGCACCGGCCACCGTCGCGCGCGCCAGGCGAAGCGACATCTCGGGCGGCAGCCCAGCGCGAGCACCGGCGGCGGCCAGCGCCTCGATCAGCAGAAACACATAGGCCGGGCCGCTGCCCGACACGGCCGTGACCGCGTCCATAAGCGCCTCGTCGTCAACCCAGGCGCTGTCGCCGATCGCGGCCAGTAGCTGCTCGCAAAGAAGGCGCTGTCCCGGCGCGACATGCACATTCGGGCAGGCGACCGTGATCGCGCGGCCGATCGCCGCCGGCGTGTTTGGCATGCAGCGCACGATCGCTGCCTCGCCTCCGAGGTGACGGGCGATGCCGGCGATTGTCTTCCCCGCCGCGATCGACAGGAACAAGGTTTCCGGAGCAACCCAGCGACGGTACGCGGGCAGCAGCGAATCCAGGATCTGCGGCTTCACCGCGAAGACGATCGCATCCGGCGCGAGGTTGGCGGCTGCCTCCTCCGGAGCGCGGTGCCATTCGATTGCCGCGCTGTCGGCCAGCTCGCGGGTCAAGCCGGCCGGCTCGATGACGACAAACCGGTCCGCTTCATTGCCGCGCAGCCAGCCGCGCAGCATCGCCGACCCCATTTGGCCGCAGCCGACGAGCACGATGGTACGGGCGCCTAGTTGATCCGACATTGCCATTGTCACGTCAGCCAAATTGGCATTAATCCGGCGTGGACCGCAAGCGTTCGTGTCGAGTTGTGTTCTCGCCCAAACGGCAAGCATCCCTTGCCGTCATAGCGGTTTTTTCGTCATTATCCGCGCTCGCAGATTGCCGCACCAGAGGCCGCTTATGCCCGCTTGCCGCCGTTCCCACAGCTTTTTGGCTATCGCCGTCCGTTGGCTTGGCGCTGGTCGGTTGCACGACCTCGAGCACCGGATCCAGCTCAGTCCCCCGGCGAAGTGGCCGAGGTCGAGTTCAATGATCCGCTGGAGGAAGTGAACCGCTCGATTTTCAGGTTCAATCAGGTGGTCGACGAGGTCGTCCTGGTTCCGGTTGCGAAGGGTTATCGCACCGCGGTACCGCCGCCGATGCGGGCGTCGGTCCATCGACTTCCTGCGCAACCTCAACGGCCCGGTGATCTTCGCGCATGACGTGTTGCAGGGTCAGCCGCGGCTCGCCGCGCAGACGCTGGCGCCGGCTTACGATCAACACCACCGTCGGGTTCGGCGGCATGTTCGATGTCGCGGGCCGGATCGGCATCCCGTACCATACGAACGACATGGGCATCACGTTCGCTACCTACGGCATCGACGAGGGCCCCTATCTCGTCGCGCCGGTGCTCGGCCCCACCAACCCCCGCGACATGGTCGGCAAAGTGGGGGACAGCTTTCTCGACCCGGTCACCTATGTCGCCGGCAACAATGATTGGTGGTACGTGCCGCTCTCGCGCACGGTTGTATCGGGCATCGACGTGCGCTCGCGCAATATCGAGGCCCTCGCCGACATCGAGAAAACCTCGCTCGATTTCTACGCGACGATCCGTTCGCTGTTCCGGCAGCGCCGGGCGGCGGAAATCCGCCACGAGAACTCGAACCTGCCAAACCCGACGCATATCGCCGAGCAGCGAGGGCGGGCGCAACCCGGCGGTTTCGCCGTACTTCGCCAACCCGTCCACCTTCAGGGAGTTTTCCGCCAAATGATTGGACGCCGCGCCGCGATCGCTTTGCTCGCTTTCGGCCTCCTCGGGCTCGCCGCACCGCGCCAGGCAACCGCGCAAGACCCGAGCGATTTCGTCAATTCGCTCGGCGAACAAGCCATTCAAGTGCTCGCGCCGGACGTCTCGGCGGCGCAGCGCTTGAGCCGCTTCCGCGCGCTGCTCAGTAGCCAGTTCGACGTGTCCGGCATTGGCCGTTTCGTTCTCGGTCGCTACTGGCGCACCGCTACCCCTCAGGAACAGCAGGAATTCCTCGCGCTGTTCCAGGAGTATGTCGCGCGCGCCTATAGCGCCCGCCTTGGCGGTTTCGGCGGCGAGCCGTTCCGGGTAACCGGCGCCCACCCGGGCGGCGCGGAGACCGTGGTGAACAGCGAAATCGTGCTCGCCAGCGGTCCGATCGGCATCGATTGGTACCTCGCGAATGAAGGCGGCCGGTACAAGATCACCGACGTCTATATCGCCGGGATCAGCATGAAGGTGACGCAGCGCGACGAGTTCGCCGCGGTTATCCAGCGCAGCGGCGGGAGGGTCGACGGGCTGCTGTCGCAATTGCGTCAGAAGCTCGCCGACGAACTGATACTGATAAGGCGCCGTATCAGCTGGCGAGCGGGTGCGGCCGCGGGTTCGACCCGTCGGTGAAGCGCGACAGGCGGAACGGCGCCGGGTCGACGATCGGCGATGCGCCGGTCACCATATCGGCAATGAGCCTGCCCGCGCCCGGACCGATCCCGAAGCCGTGCCCGGAAAAGCCGGTCGCGATAAAAAATCCGGGCACGCTGTCGACGGCGGAAATCACCGGGATCGCGTCGGGCATCACGTCGATCATGCCGCCCCAGCTTTCCGCGATCGCCGACATTGCGGAAAGCGGGAAATGCCTCGGCGATGCTGGCGCGGGCGCGATCGAGCACGACCGGATCGGCGGCCGGGTCGAGCACCCGCACCGCTTCGAACGGCGAGGGCTGATCCAGGCTCCAGCGCCGCGGCATTTGCCACTCCTCGGCGAAACGCCGGCCGATTCGCAGGCGCAGCTTCTTCCAGTGCAGGCGGATGCTCGGCAGGTATTCCGGCAGCAGCCGGAAGCTGTCCGGGACCAGGTCGATCGTGCGCACGCCGAGCGTCGCGACCGTGTAGCCGCCGTCCATCCGCTTGCGGTAGCCGAACAGCCCGCCCGATGCCGAGATCTCGGGCCCGCCATCGAGCCGCTCGGTGCGCATGACCGAACCCAGCACCTTCAGCTGCGGCAGGTCGATGCCGAGATTGCCGCAGAACAGCCGCGACCACGCGCCGCCCGCCAGCACGACCGACTGGCAGGCGATGCGGCCCTTTCTCGGTAACGACGGCCGGCGACCCGTCCGGCGGCGGTCTCGATGCCGCGCACGGCGCACAGCCCGCCAGAACCGTCGCGCCGTGCCGGCGCGCCGCCGCGGCGATCGCCGGCGCCGCCATTTGCGGCTCGGCCTTGCCGTCGCTCGGCGTGTAGAGGGCGCCGGCCCAGCTCTTGGCCGAACCGGGCAGCAGGCGCGCGACCTCGGCGCCGTCGATGACCCGCGTGTCGAGCTGGTAATCGCGGGCATGCTCGAGCCAGCCCTCGAGGCGCGCGAGGTCGTCCTGGCTTTCGGCGAGATACATGATGCCGCAGGTGCGGAACCCGGTCTCGGCCTCGACGCGCTCGTTCATCCCCTGCCACAGCCGCAGGCTCTCGATCACCAGCGGGATTTCGCGCGGGTCGCGCGCCATCTTGCGGCACCAGCCCCAATTGCGGCTCGACTGCTCGCCGGCGATATGGCCCTTCTCGCACAGCACGGTCGAGACGCCCCGCTCGGCGAGGAACAGCGCCGCGCTGGTGCCGATGATGCCGCCGCCGATAATGACGACATCGGCCTGGGCCGGCAGGGTCTCGTCGGTTGCGACCGGATCGACGCGCGGCGCCATCTCTCACCTTCGGAGCTGCCGGTTCGAACCGTGCATTCTAGCGGGGTTCAATTTCCCTGATAGCAGGGAATTTCCGGCTGGATGACGGCCGGCAGTGCCCGCTGCGGGGTCTACGCGCCTCGGCACGAATTTTAGGCGTCGTCAAGCCGCGCCTTCAGGGCGAGCAGGTCGCGCCAAGCTTCGCGTTTGCGCTCGGGGGTGCGCAGCAGGAAGGCCGGGTGGAACATCGGCAGGGTTGCCACCGGGGCGTCGAGACCGGGCACGGCCAGCTCGAACCAGCGGCCGCGCAGCCGCGTGATGCCGTCGGTCACCGGCAACAGCGTCGTCGCCGCGGTGCCGCCGGCCAGCACCAGCACGCGCGGCCGGGCCAGCGCGATATGGCGCAGCACGAACGGCAGACAGGCGGCGGTCTCAGCCGCGGTCGGCTTGCGGTTGCCGGGCGGGCGCCAGTAGATGACGTTGGTGATCTGGACCTGGGTGCGGTCGAGATCGATCGCTGCCAGCATGCGGTCGAGCAGCTGGCCGGCGCGGCCGACAAACGGTCGTCCGGTGCGGTCTTCCTCGGCGCCCGGCGCCTCGCCGACGATCACGATGCTGCGCCGCCGGGTTGCCGTCCATGAACACGGTGTTTGTCGCGGTGCGCTTCAACGGGCAAAGGTCGAAATTGGCGACCAGCTCGGCGAGCGCCTCGATCGTCTGGGCCTCGGACGCCAGCAGCCGCGCCGACTGCGCCGCCTCGGCCGGCGATTCGGCGAGCGCGCTCGGTGGACTGACGCAGAATCGGGATACGGGCGGCAGCGGCAGCGGAAACAGCAGATGCCGACCGACGGCATCGCCTCTATCCTGCCCTCCCCCGCATGCGGGGGAGGATTAGGGAAGGGGTTAAGCGGAGAACGGTTCGGGACAGGACTAACAGGCCGGGTCAGCGAGGGCTTGAGCAGGGTCACGGGCCGCGGGCGGAGCCAGCCAATCGCACGCGACCTCGCCGATCGCCTCGTCGGCGCCCATCGCGATCTGCCATTCGAGCAGCGCCAGAACCTCCTCGCGCCGCAGTGTCGTGCCAGACATCCGCGGCAGGATACCATGACGGCGCGGCGTCACGGGAATTGGGATTCTCTTGCAATCCTTTATAGTCGGCCGCGACAGGTGACGTCAGGCGGCAAGAGGGGACGCGGTGGCGCAAGAGGCGCAGGTCGAGCGCGAGCGGATGGAGTATGACGTGGTCATCGTCGGGGCCGGGCCGTCGGGGCTCGCGGCGGCGATCCGGCTGAAGCAGCTCGCGGCGGCGGCCGAGACCGAGATCGGCGTCTGCGTCATCGAGAAGGGCTCGGAGG
Source organism: uncultured Alphaproteobacteria bacterium (assembly GCA_963753665.1). Classification (GTDB taxonomy): domain Bacteria; phylum Pseudomonadota; class Alphaproteobacteria; order ATCC43930; family CGMCC-115725; genus DATARH01. The sequence goes on along the minus strand of CAVWDC010000003.1, from coordinate 359,613 downwards.
TCGGCGCGCATATCCTGTCGGGCGCGGTGCTGGAACCGCGCGCGCTCGACGAACTGATCCCGGACTGGCGCGAGCGCGGCGCCCCGCTCAACACGCCCGCCGCCGAGGACCGGTTTCTGTATCTGACGAAGACGCGGGCGTTCCGGCTGCCGACCCCGCCGCAGATGCACAACAGCGGCAACTACATCATCAGCCTCGGCAATCTGTGCCGCTGGCTGGCGACGCAGGCCGAGGAGCTCGGGGTCGAGATCTATCCCGGGTTTGCCGGTGCCGAGGTGCTGTACGATGCCGACGGCCGGGTGCGCGGCGTCGCGACCGGCGACATGGGCATCGGCCGCGACGGCGAGCCGACCGACCGCTACACGCCGGGCGTCGAGCTGATCGCGCGCGAGACGCTGTTCGCCGAGGGCTGCCGCGGCTCGCTGTCGAAGCGGCTGATCGAGCGGTTCCAGCTGCGCGACGGCAGCGACCCGCAGACCTACGCGATCGGCATCAAGGAATTGTGGGAGATCGCGCCGGACCGGCACCAGCCCGGCCTCGTCGTCCACACGGTCGGCTGGCCGCTCGACGGGCGACGTCTATGGCGGGTCGTTCCTCTATCATCTCGAAAACCGGCAGGTCTCGGTCGGGTTCGTCATCGGGCTCGACTACCGCAACCCGCATCTGAACCCGTTCCTGGAGTTTCAGCGCTTCAAGACGCACCCGGCGATCCGGCCGTTTTTCGAAGGCGGGCGGCGCATCTCGTACGGCGCGCGGGCGCTGAACGAAGGCGGGTTCCAGTCGATCCCGCGGCTCGACTTTCCCGGCGGCGCGCTGATCGGCGACAGCGCCGGGTTTGTCAACGTGCCGAAGATCAAGGGCAATCACACCGCGATGAAATCCGGCATGGCCGCCGCCGAGGCCGTGTTCGCGCGGCTCAACGGCGACGACGGCGCGCGGGTGCGCGACGCGATCGAGGCCAGCTGGATCTGGGACGAGCTTTACCGGGTGCGCAACATCCGGCCGAGTTTCCGGCTCGGGCTGTGGGGCGGGCTCGCCTATTCGGCGCTCGACACGTTCGTGCTGCGCGGCCGGGCGCCGTGGACCTTTCACCACCACCCCGACCACACGCAGCTGCTGCCGGCGAGCCAGGTGCCGCCGATCGAGTATCCGCGTCCCGACGGCAAGATCACCTTCGACCGGCTGTCGTCGGTCTTCATCTCGAATACCAACCACGAGGAAGACCAGCCGCCGCATCTGCGGCTGCGCGACCCGGCGAAAGCGATCGCGGTCAATTATCGCGTCTACGATTCGCCGGAACAGCGCTATTGTCCGGCGGGCGTGTATGAGATCGTGACGGAAGCCGCGACCGGCGAGCCGCGCCTCCAGATCAACGCGCAGAACTGCGTGCACTGCAAGACGTGCGACATCAAGGACCCGGAGCAAAACATTGATTGGGTTGTACCCGAGGGCGGCGGTGGACCTAACTACCCGAACATGTAACGGACCGGGCGGGTCGGACAGCGGACCGATCCGCGCCGCACGGTCGACGGCGACAGTGGCAAGCCGGCCCGTCGTCGGCCGGCGCTGTTTGCTGTCGCTCTGGCCCTCGGCGTCGTTCTCGGCCTCGCCCCCGGAGCGCTCCGGTCGCGGCGAAGCAGGCCGCCGAGCAAGCCGCCGGCGGTGGCGAGCGCCCGCCTCTACGGCGATTATCTGGCCGGACGGCAGGCGCAGCATCGCCGCGACTTCATCAACGCGGCGAAATTCTATGAGAAGGCGCTCGCGGCCGATCCGGATTCGCCCGAGCTGATCAGCCGCACGTTCCTGATGGAGGTGTTCGCCGGGAATTTCGACCGGGCCGCAGCCCTGGCGCGGCGCGAGCTGAAGCGGGATCCGAGCGACGCGGTCGGCCCATCTCGTGACGGTCGTCGACCGGCTGAAAGCCGGCGATGCGGCCGGCGCGATCAAGGCAGCCGCGGCGCTGCCGTCCGACGGCGTGCACCGTTTCGTCGCCCCGTTCGCGCTCGCCTGGACCCGCATGGCGGCCGGCGACCTGGCCGGCGCCGAAACGGCGCTGCAGGGGCTCGACAAGTTCAACGGCTTCGAGCCGCTGAAAGCCTTTCAGCTCGGGCTGCTGTACGACTTTGCCGGCAAGCCCGACAAGGCGCGGCAATTTTACGAAAAGGCGACCGGCGACAACGATCAGCTGAACTGGCGAGTGACCGAAACCGTCGCCAATTTCGAGGAGCGGCAGGGCCGCGGCGAGCAGGCGAAGGCGCTTTACGACCGCTTCGTGCGACAGAACAGCACGAGCGATCTGGCGACCGCGGTCGCCGCGATCCGCGCCGCCGGTCCGGCCAAGCCGCCGATCACCTCGCCGGCCGACGGGCTGGCCGCGGCGATGTTCGATCTCGCCAGCGTGCTGAACCAGCCCGAGACGATCGATCTGGCGCTGCTGTACGACCGCGTCGCGCTGGCGCTGCGCCCGCAATTTCCGTTGGCGCAGCTGCTGCTCTCCGACATCCTGAGCGCCCAGAAGAAGCCCGAGGAAAGCCTCGCGGTGCTGCGCGAGATTCCGAAGGAGTCGCCGTATTACTGGTCGGCGCAGCTGCGCGCCGCGGTCAATCTCGACACGCTCGACCGCACCGACGAGGCGATCGTGCAGCTCAAGACGATGGCGGCGGAAAACCCGAACTCGATCGGCGCCCTCGTCTCGCTCGGCGACATTCTGCGCGTCAAGAAGCGTTTCGCCGAGGCGGCCGACGCCTATGACGAGGCGATCCGCCGGACCGAAGCGGCCGGCCTGCCGGAAAAATGGACGCTGTTCTACGACCGCGGCGTCGCGCGCGAACGCTCCGGCCAATGGGAGAAGGCCGAGGCCGATCTGCTGAAGGCGCTCGAGCTCAAACCGGATCAGCCGATGGTGCTGAATTATCTCGGCTATTCGTGGATCGACCGCGGCGAGCACCTGGATCGCGGCATGAAGATGATCGAAAAGGCGGTCGAGCTGCGCCCGGATGACGGCTACATCGTCGACAGCCTGGGCTGGGCGCATTACCGGATGGGCGATTACGAGGCGGCGGTCGAAAAGCTCGAAAAGGCGATCGAGCTGGTCCCGGAGGACCCGACGATCAACGATCATCTGGGCGATGCGTACTGGCGCCTCGGGCGGCTGACCGAAGCGCGCTATCAATGGCGCCGGGCGCTGCAATTCGGGCCGCAGGAAGACGAGATCAAGCCGATCGAGGCCAAGATCGAGCACGGGCTCAACGCCGCCGCCTCGCCGCCCCGGGGCGGTTGAGCCGGGCGGCTGACGAGCCGCGAGCTCGGGCCGACCGCTCTCCGGTTCGAGCAGGCGATGAAGGCGGCCGGCGTCCTCGCCCCGGCGAAGATCAATTTGTACCTGCATGTCGTCGGGCGGCGCGGCGACGGCTATCATCTGCTCGACAGCCTCGTGGCCTTCGCCGATATCGGCGACCGGGTCGAGGCGTCGCCGGCCGACCGGCTGTCGCTGTCGGTCGGCGGCCCGGAGGCGGCCGCGCTTGCCGATCTCGGCGACGACAATCTCGTGCTGCGCGCCGCCCGGCTCTACATCGAGGCCGCCCGCGATCTCCGGCGCGCCAGCAACATGCCGGCGCGGCGCTGTTTCTCGACAAGCGGCTGCCGACAGCGTCGGGGATCGGCGGCGGATCGAGCGACGCGGCGGCGGCGCTGCGCGTCCTCGACCATCTGTCGGGCGGCGCGCTTGCGCCGGCGGCGCTGGCGGAACTGGCGGCGCGGCTCGGCGCCGACGTGCCGGCCTGCCTCGCGGCGCGGCCGGTCTGGGTCGGCGGCATCGGCGAGCGGCTGGAGCCGGCCGACGGTCTGCCGCCGGCCGGTATCGTGCTGGCCAACCCCCGGCGTCGAGCTGCCGACCCAAGCGGTGTTTCGCGGCCGCGGCGGGACGTTTTCGCGGACCGGGGCGGTTTACCGCGATGCCGCGCGACGCGGCCGGACTGGCCGCGGCGCTGGCGTCCCGCCGCAACGACCTGACCGACGGCGGCGCTGCGCCTCGTCCCCGAAATCGCCGCGGTTCTCGAACGCTTGGCCGGGTTGCCGGGAGCGCTGCTCGCGCGGATGAGCGGCAGCGGCGCGACCTGCTTCGCGCTGTTCGCCGACCGCGCCGCCGCGCTGGCCGCGCTCGCCGCACTCCGGCGCGCAAAGCCGGACTGGTGGTCGGCGGCCGGTGCGCTGTTGACGCGACCGCCCCCTATCGAAGCGCTTGATAAATCAGGGAGCCCGCCGGCCGGATGAAACATGCGCGCTCCGCCCGTTGTTTACGTCACAACCCTGGTCAACCGGAGGAGAGAGGAAATGAAGACATTTATGTCAGCGCGCGTTACCGGCGCGCTCGCGGCGGCCGCGATGCTGCTGCCGCTGGCCGCCGTCCCGGCATCGGCGCAAGTCCCGGGCGGGTCGTATCTGCAGTCCTGCCGCGACGTTCACACGCGAGGCGATCGGCTGGTTGCGACCTGCCGTACCGAAGAAGGCCGCTGGAGCCAAACCTCGCTGAACAATGTCGGCCGGTGCGCCGGCGGAATAGCCAATTCGGACGGACGTTTGGTCTGCGGCGCGCGTGGCGGCGACTTCAACGTCGGCACCGAGCGCGAGCATAACCGCGGATATGGCTGGCGTGGCGGGTCGGACGGTTACGGTGGGTCGTATGGCCCTTATGGTTCGGGACGCGACAATTGGGGTCGCTGGAATGGCGGCCCTCAGTACGGCTGGGGCTCCAGCTATTACGGACGCTGAGCCCGAGCTGGGATGTAAGAAGGAGCCCCGGCCCAGCGCGGGGCTTTTTCTTCCGCCTTCGGAACGGCAGGCTACCGCTTGGCCCGCCATGCGCCTCGAGTCGTGGTGGGCGCGTCTAAAGCATTGGCGGGAGCGCCAGTAATGGGCCATGTTACGGATCAGTGGCACCTTCAGCGAGACCCGCCCGATGAGACTCGACGACGCGATCAATATCGAAGACCTGCACCGGATGGCCAAACGGCGGCTGCCCAAGGTCGCGTTTGACTTTATCGAAGGCGGGCTCGAGGACGAGCGCGGGCTCGAACGCAATACTTCGGCCTTCCAGAAACATCTTCTGCTGCCGCGCTATCTGGTCGATGTGTCGAAGCGCGATCAGACGCAGACGATCTTCGGCCAGACCTTTTCCAGCCCGTTCGGCATCTCGCCGACCGGCGGGGCCGGGCTGTTCCGCCGCGGCGCCGATCTGATGCTGGCCCAGGCCGCCGCCGACGCAAATATCCCGTACATCATGTCCGGGTCGAGCAACGACTCGATGGAATCGGCGGCTCGGGTCGCGCCGAACAACGCTTGGTATCAGCTTTACGCGGCGCGCGACGGCGCGATCTCGGAGGATCTGATCCGCCGCGCCGCCGATTGCGGCCTGAAGGGTCTGGTGCTGACCGTCGACGTTCCGGTGCATTCGAAGCGCGAGCGCAACATGCGCAACGGCTTTGCCAACATCCGCGGCAACTGGATGCGCGCCGCCCTAAGCCTCAAGCCGTCATTGCTCGCCGAGGCGATGACGCATCCGGGCTGGGTCGTCGAATACATGCGGCACGGCGGCACGCCGGTGCTGGAAAACTGGCTGCCCTATGCCGGCGCCAACGCCACGGCCGAGGACACCGTCAAGTTCAACCGCTCGCAGGTGCCGGCGCACGCGCAGACCTGGAAGGACCTCGAAAAATACCGCCGGCTGTTCCCGCGGACGCTGATCGTCAAGGGGATCATGAACCCGGCCGACGCGGTCCGCGCCGCCGAGATCGGGTGCGACGGGGTAATCGTGTCGAACCACGGCGGCCGCCAGCTCGATCAGGCGCCGGCCTCGCTCGATGTGCTGCCGGCGGTCAAGGCGGCGGTCGGCGACCGGATGACCGTGATGCTCGATAGCGGCGTCAGGCGCGGCGCCGACATCCTGATCGCGATGTGCCTCGGCGCGCAGTTCGTGTTTTTCGGACGGCCGACGCTCTACGGCGCGGTGGCCGGCGGGCTGCCCGGAGTCAAGAAGGCGGTCGACATCTTCAAGACCGAGATCGACACCGTGATGGCCCAGATCGGCTGCCCGAGCCTCGACCAGCTCGGCCCCGACTTCCTGTGGCGCGAGGACTGGGCGCAGAACCGCTGACATCGGGCCGCTCTCTCGCCCATGGACAGATGGCCATGAGATGGCTATCTGTCTCCATGACGACGCACAGCATTGCCGAGGCGAAGAATCAGCTCTCGAAGCTGATCGACCGGGCGCTTCAGGGTGAGCCGATCGTCATCAGCGCGCCGCGGCGAGCCGGTCGTCGAGCTGAAGCCGGTTCGGCCGGCGCCCCGGCCGATCACCAACGCCGACATCGAATGGCTCCGCGCCAGGCGCGCCCAGCTTCCTTGTGAGACCGACGCCGGCACGTTCGTCAGCCAGATGCGGATGAGGAGGATGACCGCTAATTCTCTATCTCGACGCCAGATTTCTTGTCGCATTGTTGATCCCTGAGCCGTTCAGTGAACGCGCCGATGCCTTCATCGGGGACCAACCCGACCCTTTGATTGTCAGCGATTTGGCCATCGTCGAATTCTCCTCCGCAAGCGCGCGGCGAGTTCGAATGGGGCAATTTACGGCGGATCAAGCGCGGTCGGCATTATCCCTGTTCGACCAGGGGGTTGCACGGTCGGCTACCCTGGGCCGACATCAATTCTGCGGATATTGCGCTCGCCGAAGCGTTCCTGCGGCGGCTCGATTTGCCGCTTCGCACTCTCGACGCACTTCACATCGCGAACGCGCAACGGCTCGGTGCGACGCTGGTCACCTTCGATCAGCGCATGGCCGACTGCGCCCGCACGCTCGGCATTGCGGTTGCGGTTCCCTGAGGATTGTCGCAGCCTGCAATAATAAGCCATGCTGATCCGAACGGCCGATCAGCGGGAGGCACGCCATGAACATCGACGACGTCGATCAATATCGAAGACCTGCACCAGCTCGCCAAGCGCAAGCTGCCCAAGGTCATGTTCGACTATATCGAGGGCGGGGTCGAGGACGAGCGCGGGCTGGAGCGCAACGCCGCCGCGTTCCGCAAGCACCAACTGCTGCCGCGCTATCTCGTCGACGTGTCGACGCGCGACCAGACGCAGACGATTTTCGGCCGCACCTTTTCGAGCCCGTTCGGCATTTCGCCGACCGGCGGCGTCGGTCTGTACCAGCGGCGCGGCGGCGAATTGCTGCTGGCCGAGGCGGCGCGCGACGCCAACATCCCCTACATCATGTCGGGCGGCAGCAACGCCTCGATGGAGGAAGCGGCCAGGGTCGCGCCGGACAACACCTGGTTTCAGATGTACGCCGCGAAGGACGCTGCGGTCACCGACGCGCTGGTCGGCCGGGCGCGCGACAACGGGCTCGGCGCGCTGGTGCTGACCGTCGACGTGCCGGTGCATCCCCGGCGCGAGCGCAATCTGCGCAACGGCTTCGCCAATGTCCGCAGGGGCGGTGTTTTCGAGGCGCTGAAGCTGAAGCCGGGGATCATCATCGAGGCGCTGAGCCACCCGCTGTGGGTCTACGACTACGTCAGGAACGGCGGCGCGCCGACCCTCGGCAACTGGGTGCCGCATGCCGGCAACGGCGCGACGATCCCGCGAGGTCCTCGATTTCGGGCGCACGATGACCCCGGCCTCGGCGCAGACCTGGCGCGACCTCGAACGCTATCGCCGGCTGTTCCCGCGCACGCTGATCGTCAAGGGCATCCTGAACCCGGCCGACGCGATCCGCGCCGCCGAGATCGGCGCCGACGGCATCCTCGTGTCGAACCACGGCGGCCGTCAGCTCGACCAGGCGCCGGCCTCGCTCGACGCGCTGCCGGCGATCAAGGCGGCGGTCGGCGACCGCATGACCGTGATGCTCGACAGCGGCGTCCGGCGCGGCGCCGACATCCTGATCGCGCTGTGCCTCGGCGCGCAGTTCGTCACCTTCGGCCGCCCGACCCTCTATGGCGCGGTGGCCGGCGGCCTGCCCGGGGTCAAAAAGGCGATCGACATCTTCAAGACCGAGATCGACCTCGTGATGGGCCAGATCGGCTGTCCGAGCCTCGACCAGCTCGGCCCCGATTTCCTGTGGACCGAGGAACCGGGCCGGAACCGGTAGGTTGTGTCCTCAAACGCGTCGGCGCGGACTTGTAACGTCCGCTGCCCTTGCGAAAGCGGTCAGTCTTCGCTTCTACGTCCTCGCGGCCCCATAGCGCCGATGAACGAACCCGCTCTCGCGGGAGGGTAAACGTCGTGGTCGGTGCGGTTCTGCGGTGAGCGAGTGAACAGGAGGGCGTGACGATCGGGGCATCCCATCCCGAGCATCGAGGGTCCAGCAACCTTCAGCTCGAGAGAGGAGCCCCCGATGATCTCTCATTCTTCACCTCGCCCCGGAAGCGCGCTCCGTGCGCGCATGATCGAGGACATGAGCGTGCGCGGCTTCAGCGAGAAGACGCGCAACGACTACATCCGGAATGTGCGGGCGTTTGCGGCCTTCATTAACCGCTCGCCCGTTACCGCGACGGCGGAGGATCTGCGCCGCTTCCAGCTGCACCAGACGCAAAAAGGGATGCAGCCGCCAAGCATCAACAGCGCGGTCTCGGCCTTGCGTTTCTTTTTCACCGTGACGCTCGATCGGCCGGACCTCGCCCGGCGTCTCACGGTCGTGCGCCAGCCGCGCCGACTGCCGGCCGTGCTGAGCGTCGAGGAGGTGACGCTCTTGCTGCAGGCGGCGCCAGGGCCGAAGTACCAGGCGGCGCTCGCCACCGCATACGGCGCCGGGCTGCGCGTCTCCGAGGTCGTCGCGCTCAAGGTCGGCGATGTCGATTCCGAGCGCATGCTGCTGCGGATCGAGCACGGCAAGGGGCGCAAGGATCGCCACGCCATGCTGTCGCCGCAGCTGCTCGAACTGCTGCGTGCCTGGTGGCGGGAGGGCCGGCGGCTCGGCGTGTTGCTGCCGCGCGGCTGGCTGTTCCCGGGGCGCAACCCGGTCGAGCCGCTCTCGACCCGCCAGCTCAACCGCGCCGTCCACGCCGCTGCTGAAGCTGCCGGGATCAAGAAGCGGGTGTCGCCGCATACGCTGCGGCACAGCTTCGCCACGCATTTGCTGGAGCAGGATACCGACATCCGCGTCATCCAGGTGCTGCTCGGCCACGCCAAGCTCGACACCACGGCGCTTTATACCCGCGTTGCCAACACCACGATCCGCGCCGTGATCAGCCCGCTCGACCGGCTGACACCGCCGGCCGGCGAGGGACCAAGACCGGGGGGCTAGCCGGCGGCGGTGAGCCGCCCGAGGCTGGAGGTCGCGGACGTCTTTCATCACCATGGCGCCGCCTGGCGCAAGGCCAATGCCGGGCACCTGAGCCTTGGCCAGCTTCAGGTGATGTCGGCCATCGAGAACTGCCGCTCGGCGGCCCTCGGCGGCCATGTCAAGCGCTGCCAGGACTGCGGTCACAGCCAGATCGCTTATAATTCCTGTCGTAACCGCCATTGCCCCAAGTGCCAGGGCGCGGCGGCGAAGGACTGGCTTGCCGCCCGCCAGGCCGATCTGCTGCCGGTCGGCTACTTCCACCTCGTCTTCACGCTGCCGGCCGAGATCGCACCGATTGCCTACCAGAACAAGGCGGTGGTCTACGATCTGCTGTTCCGTGCGGCGGCCGAGACGCTGCTCACGATTGCGGCCGATCCCAAGCACCTCGGCGCCCGCATCGGCTTCACCGCCGTGCTCCACAGCTGGGGCTCGGCGATGACCCACCATCCGCATGTCCACATCATCGTGCCGGGTGGCGGGATATCGCTCGACGGCATGCGCTGGGTGCCCTGCAGGTCCGGCTTTCTGTTGCCAGTGCGGGTGCTGTCGCGCCTGTTCCGGCGGCTCTTCCTGGCCGGGCTCGCCGACACCCATGCAGCGGGCCGGCTGGCGTTCTTCGGCGAACTCGGCGGGCTGCGCAGTCGGTCTGCCTTCGCCACCTATCTTACGCCGCTGCGACGGAAGAACTGGTTCGTCTACGCCAAGCCGCCCTTCGCCGGCCCCCAGGCGGTGCTCGCCTATCTCGCCCGCTACACCCACCGTGTCGCCATCTCGAACAGCCGGTTGATCGCCCTCGACGAGCACGGCGTGAGGTTCCGCTACAAGGATTACCGCCGCGACGGACGGATGCGGTTCCGTACGATGACGCTGTCACCCGATGAGTTCATCAGGCGCTTCTTGCTGCACGTGCTACCAAAGGGGTTCCACCGGATCCGCCATTACGGGCTGCTCGCCAGCGCCACCTGCAAGACCAACGTCGCGCGCGCCAGGGAATTGATCACCGCGCCGACACCGTCGATGGAGTTGCCGGCAGAGCACGATGACGCTGGCACTCCCGACCCCGGAGTGGAGCATTGCTCGCCATGTCCCTGTTGCGGCGGCCGCATGATCATAGTCGAGATCTTCAAGCGCGAGGGCGCACCTCGAGGCCCGCCACCGCCCGATGCCGCGGTCGGGACCACGTTGTCATGACCTCCTTCGCCGCCTTGTCGCAACATCCGCCCGCCGGAGCAGGCCGACCCCGGCGCCGTACTAGCGTTGCCCCAGTACCCGCAAAGGACGATGCGGTGGCGCCAGTTGGTGAGCAATCGCGCCATCACGTGCAGCGGCGGCGACCAATTCTCGATCAACGATGGCCGTCCACGCGCAACGTCGCCGCCCACGCCAGCCCTCGCTGATGCTGCCGCCGATCAAATCCCCATAGTCGCCAGACCGCCCACCAGCGGCCCGCGGGTTCTTTCCTCGGAGGCTTTCGGACGCCGGCCCCCAGAACCGGTGCCATCAGCCGAAATCACCACCCGCCGGCATCCGAAACCCTTCACGATCGCCGGCATCCGAAACCCTTCACGATAGCGGTCCTTCGCATACCGCCCGACAACCCGATTTCAAAATCGCCAACTCTCACGACCTTAGGGTTCGCTGCTGCGCCCCGAAAGTTGGGGTGCCCAGGTGCGCCAATCTGCAGCAGAATGCCGCGCAATTCGCGAAGAATGCGGCGCAACACGGGACCAAATCATCCCGAACCTCGGAATACGCCATTCGCGCTCCGCGTAGCCGAGAACGAAGAAAACAACCTTCGCCGGAAATAAAGCGGCGTCGGTTTGGGAGGCATATCATGGAATTGGGACGACAAGGGGTATTCTGGTTTACCGACACGCTCGATCCACCGCAGCTTATCGAACTGGCGCAGCGCTGCGAAGAGCTTGGCTACTCCGCCTTATGGTATCCGGAGGTGCTTGGATACGAATCCTTCGCCTTAGCCAGTTATTTGCTGACGCACAGCACAAAGCTGATCATCGCCAGCGGCATCGCAAACATCTACGCGCGCGATGCCACCACGACGAAGCAGGGTCAGCACACCTTATCGAAGATCTCGAACGGAAGATTTCTGCTTGGGTTAGGCGTGTCCCATTCGCTGCTGGTTGAGGACGCTCGTGGTCATCAATACCGCCGTCCGTTGGCGACAATGCGGGCTTACCTCGATGGCATGGACAAGGCCGCGGCCAACGCGCCAGCTCTCGAACAACCTCCGCCGACTGTCCTGGCGGCATTGGGTCCGCGTATGACGGCACTGGCCGGCGAGCGGGCCGCCGGCGTGCACCCTTACAACGTGACTCCCGAGCACACCGCATCGGCCCGAGCCCTCATCGGTCCCGATAAATGGCTCTGTGTCGAGCAAAAAGTGCTCCTGGTCGCCGACCCCGGAAAGGCGCGAGAATTGGCGCGGCAGGCGATGGCTTTCTATCTGCCATTGACGAACTATCGCAACAATTGGAATCGCTTAGGGTTTACGGATAAGGATCTGGCGGATGGCGGTAGCGACCGGTTCGTGGACGCCATGGTGGCGTGGGGAAGCGAGACCGCTATCCGTGAACGCATCCAAGCCCATTTCGACGCCGGCGCCAGCCATGTGTGCATTCAACCCCTCCATCCGGAGGGTCAAGGCCTTCCGGACTACAATGCACTGCAGGCCCTCGGCTCGACTTAGCGACCGATTACCGGCACCGCTCGTCGCGTCAAACGGAACTCAAAACAGGAGGAGGAGCGACAATGACAGAAACGACAGGAGGATGTGCATGTGGTCGGGTGCGCTATGCACTCAGGGGTGAACCGAAGCAGCTCATCGCCTGCCACTGCACCCATTGCCAGCGGCGCTATGGCACCGCCTTTGGCATGAGCCTGTTCTATGACGCGGATGCGCTGAACATTACGCAGGGCGAGTTGAAAACATATCAGAGGACAGCAGAGAGCGGTCGCTCGGTTACCAGCGCTTCTTGCTCGGAGTGCGGCACCCAGATATACGGCAAGCCGGAATGGCGAACCGGCACCGTCGTCATCAGGGCCGGAACCCTGGACAACACGAAACAGCTGAAACCTGATATCCACCCGCATTCGCCGGATGAGGCGGTAATTTTGAGCACTATGGGAACGGTTTTCGGTTAGAATTCAGCATCTTACTTCTAGCCAACCGAGCCGGCGATGGCAGACCCGACGGGTGAATCGAACAACGAGGCGCTGCGGCTCAACTTTGACCGGCGGCTCATGCTCCAATTTCGCGGTTCTACGATTACGTCTGATGCCGGACTGCTGGCCTACCGTGAATTGGACGACGCGCTGCATCTGACCGATACGGCTGCAAATACACTGGCGGACGAACGCACCGGCAAGAACGGTCGGCATCGGTTATCGGGCCTTCTGCGCCAAGCATTGTTTGGGCGGCTGGCCGGCTACGAGGACGTGAACGACGCCGAGAGGCTGTGCCGCGACCCGGCGATGCGCTGGGTGGTTGGCGACCGGGCGATCAGCGGGTCTGCCGCCTCAGCGAGCCAGATGGGCCGCTTTGAGACAAAGTGGTTGAGCCGACCCGAGAACCTTACCGTGCTCGCCGATCTGTCTGGTCAGTGGATTGACAAGGTGCGCCGGCGGCGAGGGCCGAAGACCGTCATACTTGACATGGATTCGAGCGAAAGTCCGACCTATGGCGAACAGGAAGGCAGTGCGTATAACGGTCATTTCGCTTGTACCTGCTATCATCCGCTGTTCGTGTTCAACCAGTTTGGCGACGTTGAGCGATGTGTGCTGAGGCCGGGCAACGTTCACAGTGCTGACGACTGGCGCGCGCTGCTGGAGCCGGTAATCGCGCGTTACCGGGGCATCGTGAAGCATCTGTATTTCCGCGGTGACGCAGCCTTCGCCAATCCCGAGGTTTACGAGTTCCTCGAAGCCGAGGGTGCGAGCTACACGATCCGCCTGCCTGCCAACCAGGTCTTGCAGGACAAGATCGGACATTTGCTGAAGCGCCCGGTCGGGCGACCGCCTCACGAGGTACGACGTTACTACGCCAGCTTCCGCTATCAGGCGCAGAGCTGGAACAAGCCGCGCCATGTTGTGGCCAAAATCGAATGGCACCCGGGCGAGCTGTACCCGCGCGTCGGGTTCATCGTTACGAACCTGGCGCGGTCCGCTGAGGGCGTCGTCGCCTTCTATAATCGGCGCGGCACGTGTGAGCAGTATATCAAAGAAGGGAAGAATGCGATCAAGTGGACGCGGCTGTCATGCCGGACCTTCGCCGCCAACGCAGTGCGCCTCCAACTCCATGCGCTGGCCTATAATCTCGGGAACTTCATGCGCACGCTGGCGATGCCGAAGACGGCGAAGCCGTGGTCGCTGACCAGCCTGCGCGAGAAGCTGATCAAAATCGGCGCGAAGGTCGTCAGTCATGGGCGCTACGTGACTTTCCAAATGGCTGAGGTCGCGGTGCCCCGCCGGCTGTTCGCTGAAATCCTGCCGTTGATCGCCGGACTGCGGGCACCGCCTGCGCCGACATGAGGGGACGACGATAGCAGCTGTGGCAGATGATGACGGCAGAGGTGCGCCCTGACGAAGGCCCAGCGATGCATTATCGCCCTTCGAGGCGGCTAATCCGGCGATTTGGCTGCCGGCACGGCCAGCCATCGATTGAATTTCCTTGCAGCGCGCCTCAACGGGACGGAAAATCCCCTAAAACGACCGGGAATCCGGCGAATGTCGGTTAATATTGTTTGCACAAGTCGTGATGTCCTTTTCCCTGGCGTCATCTTTCGGAATTAACATACTAAGCGGCATCGCTCGGTCGGTAATCTGTCTGACATACGCATGCGGCATTGTTGCCATTGCCTCTGTTGGATCTTGCATGTGCGGGAAGACTCGGCGGACAATCTCAGTCGGCAAGCACGCATCCATAACCATCGTCGGGGCTTCCCAACTCTCGTGAACATCATCGCTCCAGTTCATACAGATCTCGCCCCCGTCTAAGCGTATCCAAGATCCATATCTGGACGAGAAGCAAACAAAATTGGGTAATAATTCCGGAAGGCGTTCCAGCATATCCGCAGCAGCCACCAGGCTGAAAACACCGGATCGGCCTCCGGCATCGGTGCGGGTGGGGTCTCGAACTGCTCAGCTAGTGAAGCAGCGGGTTCCCCGACCTGCCGGTGATGATGGTGACTTACCGAAAGGGCCGTTTCCCTGCGTTTGGCATGCTTTCGGCAAAGTCGGCTGTGGGGCAAACTGAGCCAATAAGTCGGATTTAGCCGAGCCGGCCGATGGCGGCTGTTAGTGCGGAACCGGCCGTCGGGCCGTTTTACGAGTACCCGAGTTCACGCCAGCGCCATCCGCCGGAAGCCGCCGTGGCGGCGCTGGCGCAGCACCAGGAAGCCGACCACGGCGATATTCGCCAGGTTGAACAGCACGCCCGAGACGAAGGCCGGGCCGTAAAAGCCGAAATGGTCGTAGAGCGCGCCGGCCCACCAGCCGCCGAACGCCATCCCGCCCATGCTGACGAACAACACGCTCGGCACCCGCCACGACGCCTCGCGCGACGGGTACAGCTCGCGGATCGCGATCACATAGGCCGGGATGATGCCGCTGAACCCGAGACCGTAGGCGGCCGAGACCGCGAACAGCCCGGCTTCGTCCTGCGTCGACATGAACGCCGCGATCGCCAGCGCCTTGCAGCGACGAGCCGACCAGCACCGTCTTCAACCCGCCGATCCGGTCCGCCACCCAGCCCCACCCGACGCGGCTGACAAACGCGGCGCCCTGCAACACCGACAGCATCGCCGCGCCTTGCGTCGCCGCGATGCCGACGTCGCTGCAGAACGCGACGAGGTGGCCCTGCGGGATCGACATCGGCACGCAGCACAAAAAGCCGGCGCCGCAGATCAGCGCCAGCACCAGGTTCGGGTGCAGCCCGAGCACGCTCCGCCGCGCGCTGGCGTCGGCCTCGGCAAGGAGAAGGCGGGCAACTCGGGCGAGGGCCGCAGGAACAGCGCGACGATCGGAACCGCGACCACGACGATCGCCGCCGAAACCGAGCATCATCGCGCGCCAGCCGTAATCGGCGATCCCCAGCTGGAACAGCGTCGGCCAGATCATGCCGGCGATGTACTGGCCGGACGAAATGACGCCGAGCGCGACGCCGCGGCGCCGGTCGAACCAGCGGCTCACATAGACGATCAGCGGCGGATAAAGCGCGCCGTTGCCGAGGAAGCCGACCAGCACGGCGTGTCCGATCAGCATCGCCCACAGATTGCCGCTTGCCGAGACGGCGAGACCAAGCGCGATCATCGTCGCGCCGAACATGACCGTCGCCCGGATGCCGATCCGCTCGGCGACCTGCCCCATGACGATGCCGCCGAGCCCGGTGCCGAACCAGGTCAGCGAGGCGACCAGCGCGACGAGCTGGCGCTGCGTGCCGAGATCCTCGGTGATCGGCTTCAGCCCGACGACGGCGAGCAGCGGCGATCCGTAGGAAACCGACAGCAGCCCCAGCGCGAGGCCGGCCGCAACCCACGACTCGCGCGATTCGATGCTCGCCCCCGGGCTCGCCCCGCACCGCGGCCGGCCCCGCGCGGCGCTGCCAGGCCCGAGCGCAGCCGGGCGCGTTCCGACGATTTCGGTCACCGTCCGGCCTCTCCTCAACGCAGACTGCCCGGAACTGCTCAACAGAGCGGCATGTTGATAGCGCGCCGCCGGCCGGCGCGGCAATCGCCGTTTCCGCAGCGCGGATGCGCCGGATCGTTCGCACCGCCGGTAGTTAACGATGATGCGCCGCCGCGATCGCGCGCAGCGACGGGCGCAGGCCCCAGGTCAGCGGCAGCGTCAGCAGCACGACCGCGGCGATCAGCATCATCATGACCGGCACGTCGATCAGATCGCTGACCAGCCCGTACAGCACCGGCGACAGCGCGCCGGCGCCGATGCCGCCGGTATAAAAGATGCCGAAGGCGCGCTGACGCCGCTCCGGCGCGACGAGTTCGGGGACGGTGCCGTACAGGACCGACGAGGTGCCGTTCAGCGCCACCCCGATCAGCGGCAGCACCGCGAGCGCGCCGAACAGCGGCAGCGGCAGCAGCGCGACGATGCCGGCGGCCGTCAAACCCTCGGTCAGGTACACCGCCTTCACCACGCCAAGCCGCGCGCCGAGCCAGCCGCAGACCAGCTTGCCGGCGGCGCCGCCGGTGAAGACCAGGGTCAGCGCGATGCCGATCGTCGGCAGGTCGGCGCCCTTGAGCTTCAGCAGAAACGGCAGAAACGTCAGGAAACCCATCCGGGTCGCGCTGTCGATCATCGCGATCGACAGCAGCAGCGGGAACCCGCGCCCGCTCGCCCGCTGGCCGTTCGGGCGCCGCGGTTGTCTCGGCGCGGCGGCCGGCTCCGGCTTGGTATCGCGACCCGGCAGGCCGCGCACGCTGAGGATCACGGCGGCGGCGGCGAGCGCGAAGACGCCGAGCAGCAAGGTCGCGCTCTGCCACGGCATCACCGCGACGAGACCCGCCGTCGCGGCCGGAAACGCCATCTTGCCGAGATCGCCGGAGAAATTGTAGCTGGCGAGCGCGGTGCGCGAGCGCCGCCCGGAAAACGCCTGCGCGACCAGGTGAGCCGCGATCGGGTGCTGTACGGCGGCGCCGGTCCCGGCCAGCACCAGCGCCACGGCCAGCATGCCATACCCGGCGCTGGCCCCGGCCGCGAGAAACCCGACCCCGACCAGCGCCGTGCCGAGCCCCAGCACGAGCGGGCCGCCGATCCGCTCGGCGAGCCAGCCGGCCGGCATCTGCAAGCTCGCCATAGCGCCGGTGAACAGCGCGCGCAGCACGCCGATTTCGGCATAGCCGAGACCGAACTGCGCCTGCCAGATCGGCAGCAGCACGTAGAGCAGATCGGTGTAGCCGTCGTGCAGCACATGCGCGCCGCACGCGACCCCCATCGTGCGCCGCTCCGGCGCCGCGAACCGGCCCAGGCCGGCCGTAATCAGCGACATGACATTTCCGCCGCGCTAAACTTGCTGTCATCAAATTGTCATCATACCGCAAGCGGCGCAACGCACGCTTGTCGGGTCCCGTTGCGGCCACAGGGGCAAACGCCGGGACGCGCTCCCTTTTGCGCCGCCGCCAATGTCGAGGAAGGAAGACTATGCCCGAGAACAACCGGACAGACGCCGACGACAGCAGCCGCGACGCTCCCGGTGTCATGCGGCGCGGCGGGTTCTACAACCGGCACTCGCTGCCGCAGCACGACGCCGCAAGCTATGCCGAGCCCGCTCTGCGCCAGGCCGCCGAGGCGGTTCCGGCGCCCGCCACCGGCCAGCCGATCGTCATCGCCGATTACGGCGCCGCGCAGGGTCGCAATTCCCTCGATCCGATGCGCCGGGCGATCGCGATCATCCGCCGCCGCATCCCCGACACGGTGCCGATTTCGGTAGTTCACACCGATATCCCGGCCGATGATTTCAGCGCGCTGTTCGCGCTCGTCGAGACATCGCCGGACAGCTATCTGCGCGATGCGGTGAATGTGTTCCCGTTCGCCGCCGGCCGCACCTTCTACAAGCAGGTTTTTCCCGATGCCTCGGTGTCGCTGGGCTGGTCGGCGATCGCGGTGCACTGGCTCAGCGCGGCGCCGGCGATAATCGAGGGGCATATCTGGTCGCCGAGCGCCGACCCAATGACCCGAGCGGCTTTCGCCCGGCAATCGGCGCAGGACTGGCGGGATTTTCTCTCGCATCGCGCAGCCGAGTTGCGTCCGGGAGCGCGGCTGGTCGTGATCGGCGGCGCCTCGGACGAGGCCGGCGATAGCGCCGGCAACGGGCTGATGGACATGGCGAACGCCGTGCTCCGCGACCTTGTTGCCGCCGGCCGTCTGAGCGCTGATGAATATCGACGCATGACGATCCCGACCTACAACCGCACGCCGGCCGAGTTCACCGCCCCATTCGCCGATGGCACCGCATCCGGGCTTGCGCTGCTGCACCGGCAGCTCGACACGCTCGCCGACCCGCTCTTGGCGCAATACCGCCAAAGCAGCGATCTCGACGCCTTCGCCGCTGCCTGTGCCGCGTTTTTCGAAGCGGCCTTCGAACCGTCGCTATTCAGTTCGCTGGCGGAGGGCCGCAGTACGGAGGAGCGGCAGTCGATCGTCGGGCAATTCCGCGACTGGCTGAAAGCCAGGATCGCGGCGGACCCGCAGGCCGCAAGCTGCGCATGGCGGGTCTTCACAATGCTGATCGCCAGGGACGCTTGAGCGATCGCTTCAGCGAATTGCGATCCGTCGGCTTGGGCATCCGGACGACCTCCTTGCTATAATCCAGGAGCACCGGAGCCGGCGACTGCGTCAGCCCGATCGGCAGAAAGGGATACGGGCGATGGCCGATTACGATCTCGTGATCCGCAACGGCACCGTGGCGACCGCGTCCGACACGATGCAGTGCGACATCGGCATTAAGGACGGCGTCATCGCCACGCTGGGGCGCGGCCTCGGCGCCGGCGCGCGCGAGATCGACGCGGCGGGCAAATTCGTTCTGCCCGGCGCGATCGACAGCCATTGCCATATCGAGCAGCGCTCCTCGGCCGGGGTCATGTGCGCCGACGATTTCTACAGCGGCACCGTGTCGGCGGCGTTCGGCGGCACGACGACCGTGATCCCGTTCGCGGCGCAGCACCGCGGCCAGTCCCTGCGCCAGGTCGTCCAGGAATACCACGAGGCGGCGCGGCCCAAGGCGGTGATCGACTACGCCTTCCACCTGATCATCACCGATCCGACCGAGCAGGTGCTGGGCCAGGAACTCCCCGCCCTGATCCGCGACGGCTACACCTCGTTCAAGGTCTACATGACCTACGACCTGTTGCGCCTCAACGACCGGCAGATGCTCGACATCATGGCGCTCGCGCGGCGCGAGGGCGCGTTCATGATGGTGCACGCCGAGAACCACGACATGATCTCGTGGCTGGCCGATCGCCTGCTCGAAAAGGGTCTTAGCGCGCCGCGCTATCACGCGGTGTCGCACACGCGCATCGCCGAGGGCGAGGCGACCAACCGCGCCGTCGCATTGGCCGAACTGCTCGATGTTCCGGTGCTGATCGTGCACGTCTCGGCCGCCGCGGCGATCGACGTGATCCGCGACGCGCAGACCAAGGGCCTCAAGATCTACGGCGAGACCTGCCCGCAATATCTGTTCCTGACCGCCGACGATATCGGCATGGACCTCGAAGGCACGAAATTCTGCTGCTCGCCGCCGCCGCGCGACCAGGCGAACCAGGAGGCGGTGTGGCGCGGTCTGCAAAACGGCACGTTCCAGGTGTTCTCGTCCGACCACGCGCCCTATCGCTACGACGAAACCGGCAAATTGCCGAAAGGCGACAAGACGACATTCAAGGACACCGCGAACGGCATCCCCGGCATCGAATTGCGCGCGCCATTATTGTTTTCCGAGGGTGTCGGAAAAGGCCGCATCGACCTCAACCGCTTTGTCGCGCTGACCGCGACCAACCACGCGAAGCTCTACGGGCTCTATCCGAAAAAGGGCACGATCGCGGTCGGCAGCGACGCCGATATCGCGATCTGGGACCCCGCGAAGGAAGTAACCGTGCGCGCCGCCGACATCCACGACAATGTCGGCTACACCCCCTACGAGGGAATGCAGTTGAAAGGCTGGCCGGTCACGGTCCTGTCGCGCGGCCGGGTCGTCGTCGAGGGCGGCCAACTCCGCGCCGAGCGCGGCAGCGGCACTTTCCTCCCCTGCGCCCTGTCCGACGCCGCCAAGCCGCTGGGCCGCGCCGACGCCGGAACTTGCGTTTGCGGCCGCGAGGGGCGGTCGAGAGGTGATATAAAAAGCTGGTATAAAAACGTAGGATGGGATGACCCCGGCGAGGCCGGGAAAGCCCATGCCTTGCGGCGTCGCGGAGGTAGCATGGACTTCGCGTTGCTCAGCCCATCCTACGCTTGCTGAGCATGCTTTACCGGATCGACAGTGCGGAACCGCATCCCGATCAGACCGTGACCGTCACTCGGTCGGACAGTGTAACGGCGGTTGTCGACTGGCGCCAGCGATTGCAAAAGGCCGCGTGTTTGAGGCGATGCGGGAGCCGGGATATTTCGTGGAGTGCATGCGCGTCGCCGATGATCGGCTCGGGCTGGAATGGCCGAATCAGGTTGACTTCTCGGCTAATGACTTGCGTTTTTGCGCCTTTCCCGAACAGGCCGAAGGCAAAGTGAGCGAGCCGAAAGGCACAGGCCACACCGGCTCCACTGCATCATGCGCCGTAACGCTTTTTGCCTACGCTCTATTCGGGGTCATACCCCCATTCCTCCATTTTTTTATTGTATTCTTCCTTCGTGAAGACGATTAGACAAGCAATACATCTAATAGAACCGTCTGTTTGCTTCTGCGCAAGTTTTCACTCGCCATCGCTGTTTCGTACCTCTAAACAACGCGGACATTCTAATCTCTTCTTTCGTTGATCGTACTGGAAGTAAAGTTTTCTGTGACGTGAACTGAGTTCATTCAACGCGGCGTTTATCTCTCTGCAAATGCAGTCGTGTGTGTAATCGTCTCCTGAAAACAGTCCTTCCTTGTCAGAATATTCTTCGGTCGATTTGAGATATTTCGTTCGAAATCCAACCCATGGCTGCCCCGGAAACAGTAACCGATGAGCCTCAAGAATATCGAGAATAACCGCATGAACCTCAGCTTTCGTATTACCTGCATTGAGATGCACGATCTTGTTTCTCTCTTTGCGCAGACGCGTATAACACTGCACGAAATCCTCTGACAGCGGCGTTGTCGATACAATGCGCGCCGCCCGGCATAAATGAATCGCATCGAGCGTTTTGAACTCGGCAAAATCGACGTTCCCTGATTTGCCGACCGACGGCCAAGATTGTGGATCGCCGGCGATAAGCAGAAATGGACTAACCTCCGCGATGCGCGCCTTCAGAAAAATCTCTAAGGATTGTTGTAAAAGGCTTATGGCGTTGTTGAGCTTCAGGCGTTGTGCGTTCCAATGCTGGTTGACAGCACGTTCGGCGACCTCGCGGCCGTCACGTTCCGCGATTTCGTCGTAAAGAAACTCGGCATCCTGAAAACTTATCGCTTCATCAATAGCTATATTCCAAGCGAGATTGATCCAGCCTGTAGCCGTTTCCGTCAACTCCGTATGGTCGGGAACTCCAGTTATCATCTAGAAACCTGTGTATTTGCGGGGCATGGTTTGCGGCGTCGTAGCGAGCGTATGCCGGAAAAGCGTAGCGCATTCCGCCATCGGTGTACGAAAATTGGCGGATTACTCCCGGCTTTCGCCGGGGTGATCCGCCCTACATCTGCGGGGAAACAAGGTCACCGGCTGCGCGGCGATCTAGGTGGAAGCTCACCGCGCGTGTACAGTATCGCGAACGCAACCGACGGCGGGAGGAAGGCGATGATCAAGCTGGCGAGCATCGGGCATGTGCTGCTCAGGGTGGCCGACGAGGAGGCGTCGAAGCGCTTCTATCGCGACGCGCTGGGCTTCCGCGTCGCCGAGCAGGACCCCGAGCATGGCGGCGTGTTCATGACGCTGGGCGACGGCTTTCACACGATCGACATCACGCAGCACCCGGCGGCGCGGGAGGCATCGCGCCCCGTAACAGGCGGTCTTGGCCTCGTCCACATCGCCTTCAAGGTCGCCAGCTACGCCGCCTTGCGCGAGGCTTACGCCCACCTCTTGGACAGCGGCGTCGAGATCCAGCGGGCGGTCGACCATGTCTGCCAGCGCTCGATCTACTTCACCGACCCCGACGGCAACGGCCTCGAAATCTACTACGAGATGCCGAACGCGCTGGCGCTGTTCCCGAACGGCCGCGGCGACGAGGACGACCGCCTGCCGCTAAGCCGTGCCGGCGAGACGCTGCCGGCCTGGCTCCAGGAAGAATGGCCGGGCCCCGCCGCGTTCGCGAAAGTCGAGCGCCTGCGCGATCGTCCGACCGCAGCGGAATGATCCCCTTCGCTCATCCGCCCGTCACCCGCCGGGCTGCTGGCCGTCCTGCCCGAGAGCCCGAGACTGAAAGTCGATCTGCATTATCAGCAGTATTTTGGCGAATTCGTTGGCTTTTATCTGCGCGTCGAGAAGCGCCGGCGCCACTCGGCCGAGGAGAGCAAGCGCTTCTTTTTGGCGGCCCGAGGATGCAAGCCCGAAGATCTCGCGGGCGACCTCTTTGATGACCTCGGCGAAGGCATTCAAATTACGGAATAGATCATCATCCGCATTGGCGAGCACGTGAAGCGCATCGCGCAGCTCGGCCGCGTTCGCGCCCCCCACTCCCGGCTGCTCCAGCCACTGCCAAAGGTAGCGGCCCGCAATCAGCGCGATCTCGTGGCAGTGCGGGCGCCGCTGTTCGACCTCCAGATCCAGGGCGCCGTTGGCGACCGCGGCCAAGCCCGCCAGCTTCGGCTTCCCCTCATCGATCTGCTCGAGAAGCGTGTTCGCGGTGTCATTGACGACCCGCGGGGCCTTCAGCACCTCGCCAATGACCACCGCCAACTCAGCGGCAGCCTCTTTCGGCTGGATCATGATCCAGCCCTTGAGCTTCTCAATAACGGCAATCAGATCGGCTGCCTTCTTGAGCGTTTCGATGCCTATGCCGACGGTTGCCAGGACGGACAGCATGGTCTGCTCCTCTAAAAGCTCTGCAGGGTCGGCAGGCGTAGGGCGGGTGGAGCGATAGCGAAACCCGCCGCCACGGGGAGACAATGATCGCGGGCAGCGCTGCGCTTCACCCCCTACAAATCACGTCTGAAAGCCGGTGTCTTCCGGCGGAACTTAGCTGACCACGCGATAATCATCTCAAGGGTCCCCGGAGCGCGTCGGGTCTGTCGGGCAGCTTTGGTACCCGTTCCAATCCTTCACGGCACTTGAAGTCGGAACATAAAGAGAACATATGCCGGTCTCGCCAGCCGGAACGGTTGCGCTGATGAGCGGCCGTGATCGGCTTACCTTCGAGAACGTCGGAGTTTCAGATGCTTGGCTCCTGATCGGCACTGCGGCCTACACGAGAGCAGCAAGGCGTTTGCTGTTTTTTCTCGGCTTTGGCCAGAAAAATCCAGCATTCCTGCCGGTTACGCATCGCGTTTGCTGCATATTCCCTGCAGAAAACAGCAAAAGCAGCGGGCGCCCCTTGTGTCGCGGCTGTTTTCCGCCGGCCAGGTGTCGCTGATCTGCGGTTGGGACCCGCTGAAAAAAGAAAAACCCTCCCCCGTCGCCAGGGGAGGGTCCTTGAGGCGTCGCAGGTTCTCAGGTGTGCCAGCGGAAGGCTTGCTGCTTGCGCTGCGAGCCTTGGCTCAGCTTGATGTTGACGAGGCCGGGGCCCGGCGTCTTCATCAGCTGGTTGAGCGCGTCGCGGACGTCCTTGGTGTCCTCGACATAGGCGCCGAAACCGCCGAACGCCTCCATCATCTTGTCGTAGCGGGCGCCGTAGATCAGCGTGTTCGGCCGCATGTTGAGCATCGGGTTTTCCGGGATCTCCGGCATGCCCGGCCCGATGCCGCCATTGTTGAGGACGACGATCTTGGCCGGCATCCCGTAGCGGCACAGCGTCTCCATCTCCATGCCGGAGAAGCCGATCGCCGAGTCGCCCGAGACGTGCACGACCGGACGGTCGGGATGCACGACGCAGGAGGCGACGACGAGCCCGAGCCCGACGCCCATCGTGCCGTAGCTGCCGGCGTTGAGGTACGAGTTCGGGTTCTCGAGCGGCATCTGGGTCCCGCCGATATCCATCGTCGTCGCGCCCTCGCTGCACAGCACGACGTTCTTCGGCAGCCACTCGCGGATGTCGCGGAACAGCCGGTAGTAGGTGCCCGGCGACGAGTTGTCCTCGATCTGCGGCCGGATCATCTCGGCGTTCTCGGCCGACTTCTTGGCGATCGCCTCGCGCCACGGCGAGCCTTGCGGGTGGAACCACTGGCGCCCGGCCAGCGCCTGGTTCATCTGCTGCATGATCGCCTTGCCGTCACCGAGCAGCGCCACCTCGGCCGGCTTGTTCTGGTGCATCGCCTCGGGATTGATGTCGAGCTGGATGACCTTGACATTCGGGTTGTAGCGCGGCGCCTGGCCGAAATGCAGGATCCAGTTGAAGCGGGCGCCCATCAGGAACACGACGTCGGCCTGCTGCAAGGCGAGCGTGCGCGCGGCGCCGGCCGACAGCGGGTGGTCGTCCGGCATGATGCCCTTGCCCTTCGGCGTGCGCACGAACGGGATCTGGGCCTTCTCCATGAACTTGCGCACTTCCTCGGTCGCGCCGGAATAGCCCATGCCCTGGCCGATCAGCGCGAGCGGGCGCTCGGCCGTTTGCAGCACGTCAAGGGCGCGCTCGATATCCATCGGCATCGCCTGGGTGCGCGGCGGCTCCGGGCACTTGGCGACCTGCTCCACCTGGGACTCGTCGCACGAGCCGGTGATCAGATCGTCGGCGATGTCGAGATAGGCCGCGCCAGGCCGTCCGTAGGTCGATTGGCGGTATGCCATCTCGACATAGAACGGGATGCGGTTGACGTGCTCGATCGCGTGCGCCCATTTGCTGACCGGCGTCGCCGCCAGCACCTGGCGCTCTTCCTGGAACGCGCCCATGCCGTTGCGGTAGGTCTCCGACGCGCCGCCGATCAGGATCATCGGCCAGCAATTCTGCTGCGCGTTGGCGAGGCCGGAGAGGCCGTGAATGACGCCGGGGCCGGTCACGACGATGCACGAGCCGGGCCGTTGCGTCAGGTAGCCGACCGCGCCGGCCGCGTAGGACGCCGCCTGCTCGTTGCGCATGCCGATGTAAGGCAAGCCTACTTTTTGTGCCGCCTCGGCGATCGGCCCGACCGGGAACCCGACGACGCCGAACATGTACTCGACGCCCTGGTCCTTGAGGCTTTTCGCCAGCAAGTCGGCGCCTTTGATTTCCGCCATAATTTCTCTCCTGTCGTTCGAACTCGTGTCAGATCCGGCGTGCCGAAAATCCGAGCGCCCGCACATTACGCATTTATGGCGGCCGGGTCTAGACGCGGCGCCATAGGCGCTGCGATGCGATTTCTGCACCCTCGACCATCGCCCGCAGCTTCTTGAACGAAATGTCGGGGTCGAGCTTGCCGTAGCCGGCGAAGGTGCCGAAGCCGCAATCGCTGCCGGCCATCACGCGCTCGCGGCCGACGATGTCGGCGAAGCGGGTGAGGCGCTCGGCGACCAGCTGCGGATGCTCGACGTAGTTGGTCGAGGTGTCGAGCACGCCGGCCACCAGCACCTTGTCGTCGGGCAATTTGAGGTCGCGCCACACGCGTCCATTCGTGGGCATGGCGCGGATTGGCCGCCTCGACGACGAGCGCCATCGGTTTCGCCTTGACCAGGATCGGCGCAACCTTGGCAAAGTCGATGTCGTGATCGTGCGGCCCCTCGTAATTGCCCCAGCAGATGTGAATGCGGCACATCTCGGCCGGCACGTTGCGCAGTGCGTGGTTCAGCATTTCGACATGAAAGGCGGCGCGCTTCAGGAAGTCGGCTTCGCTGAGGTCCTGGAACGAGGTGTGATGCGCCATCGCCAGATCCGGGCAATCCAGCTGCAGCACGAACCCGGCGGCGACGATCGCCTCGTATTCCGGCTGCATCGCCTCGGCGATCGCCTCGACATAGGCTTCGTGCGTCGGGTAGTAGCGGTTGTTCTGGAACACCGGCACGAGACCGGGCGAAGCCGCGGTCATAAAGCCCTCGACCGCGTTCACCTGGGCGAGCGCGTCGCGCAGGTTAGCGAGATCCGCCCGCAGCGGCTCCTCGTCCTTGACCGCGATCGGACCGACGCACACCGCGCGGCGGGCGACGTTTTCACCGGTCATCCGGGCATAGGCGGCGACAAAATTCGGATGCGGCCCGGTATCGAGCCGCGGCTTGGCCGGCTCGTTGCCGGCGAACCCGCTGAGCCGGTCGGCGACATAAGTCGAATAACCAGGCTTCGACATCTCGCCATCATTGATGACGTCGACCCCGACCTCGGCCTGGCGCCGCACGACGCCGGCCACGGCCTCGCGCGTCAGGCGCGCCAGTTCGGCCTTGTCGTAGGGCTCGCCCCGGTCCTTGTTGACGAGCAGCGCGCGCAGTTCCGGCGGGCGCGGCAGACTGCCGGTGTGGGTGGTCAAAATGCGGTCGCGGCTCGTCTGCATGGCGTCCTTCCCCGGCTCTGCTTATTTCGCACGCGCACCTTGCAACTCCTGGCCCACGCCCGCAAGCCGGACGGCCGATGTGCGGCGGGTGCGGATTGCGTTCAACTGAGAGGGTGTTATCAGTAGCCCACACGCGTTTTCGACCGTGCCGTACCCGTCGAAACAACAAACCGAGCCTTTGATGAACATCCACGAATACCAGGCAAAGGAACTGCTCGCGAAACGCGGCGTCCCGGTGCCGGCGGGAGCGGTGGCCTATACCGCTTCCGAGGCGGTCGAGGCGGCAACGCGGCTCGGCGGCCCCAGCGGAGCTAACTCCAGCGAAGCTAAGCTGTGGGCGGTCAAGGCGCAGATCCATGCCGGCGGCCGCGGCAAGGCGGGCGGCGTCAAGCTGGCCCGCTCATCGGACGAGGTCGCGGCGGCGGCGCGCGAGCTGCTCGGCAAGGCGCTGGTGACGCACCAGACCGGATCCGCGGGGCGCGTCGTCAAGCGGGTCTATGTCGAGGGCGGCGTTGACATCGCGCGGGAGCTGTATTTGGCGCTGTCGGTCGATCGCGGCTGCGGCCGCATCGCCTTGATCGGCGCCGGCGAGGGCGGCATGGATATCGAGGAGCTGGCGGCGCAGTCGCCGGACAAGATCGTGCGCGTGGCGATCGACCCGGCCTCCGGGCTGTCGCCGTTCCATGCCCGCCGGCTCGCCTTCGCGCTCGGCCTGGCGGGGGAACAGGTCACAGCGATGGTCGGCCTTGTCGCGGCCCTGTATCGGGCTTTCGTCGAACTCGACGCCTCGCTGGTCGAGATCAATCCGCTGGTCGTGACCGGCTCGGGCGATCTGGTGGCGCTCGACGCCAAGGTGTCGATCGACGACAACGCGCTGTTCCGCCATCCCGAAATCGAGGCGCTGCGCGACGAGGACGAGGAAGACCCGATCGAGCGCGAGGCCGGCAAGCACCAGCTGAGCTATGTCAAGCTCGACGGCAATATCGGCTGCATGGTCAACGGCGCCGGGCTGGCGATGGCGACGATGGACCTCATCAAGCTTTATGGCGCGATGCCGGCCAATTTCCTCGATGTCGGCGGCGGCGCGACGCGCGAGCGGGTCACGGTCGCGTTCAAGCTGATCCTGTCCGACCCTAATGTCGAGGCGATATTGGTCAACATCTTCGGCGGCATCCTGCGCTGCGACGTGCTCGCGGAGGGCATCGTCGCGGCGGCGCGCGAGGTCAATCTGCACGTGCCGCTGGTCGTGCGGCTCGCAGGCACCAATGTCGAACTCGGCCGGCGCATCCTCGGCCAATCCGGGCTGAAGCTGATCGCGGCCGACGATCTCGACGATGCCGCGCGCAAGGTGGTCGCGGCCGCGAAAGAGGCGGCGTGAGCCGGCACGGCGTGAATGGAGGCGAGCGTGATGGCGATCCTGGTCAATGCCGAGACCAAGGTCATCTGCCAGGGTTTTACCGGTTCGCAAGGCACGTTCCATTCCGAGCAGGCGATCGCCTACGGCACCAGGATGGTCGGCGGCGTGACGCCGGGAAAAGGCGGCACGCGGCATCTCGATCTGCCGGTGTTCGACACCGTGCATGAAGCGCGCGAGCGAACCGGCGCCACCGCGAGCGTCATCTACGTGCCGCCGCCCTTCGCGGCCGATGCGATCCTCGAAGCGATCGATGCCGGGATCGCGCTGATCGTCTGCATCACCGACGGGGTGCCGGTGCTCGACATGGTGCGCGTCAAGCGCGCCCTCGACGGCTCCAGCAGCCGGCTGATCGGACCGAACTGCCCCGGGGTCATCACCCCCGGCGAGTGCAAGATCGGCATCATGCCGGGCCATATCCACCGCCGCGGCAAGGTCGGCATCGTGTCGCGCTCGGGCACCCTGACCTACGAAGCGGTGGCGCAGACGACGGCGGCCGGGCTCGGCCAATCGAGCTGCGTCGGGATCGGCGGCGACCCGATCCACGGGCTCGATTTCGCCGACGTGCTCGAGATGTTTCTCGCCGACGACGAGACCGAGGCGATTGTCATGATCGGCGAGATCGGCGGCACCGACGAGGAGGAGGGCGTCGATCTCTTGCGCTCGTCGCGGCGCAAGAAGCCGACCGTCGGGTTTATCGCCGGGGCCGCCGCGCCGCCGGGCCGCCGCATGGGCCATGCCGGGGCGATCATCGCCGGCGGCAAGGGCACCGCCGCCGACAAGATGGAGGCGATGCGCAGCGCCGGCATCACGGTTTGCGAGTTGCCGGCCGCGATCGGCGCGACGATGAAGCAGGTGCTGGGAGCGCTGGTTAGCGCGACGCCAATATGCCGCTCAATGGAGCGCGGAGGAATTCCGGAGACGGATCGCATCGATCTCCCTATATTGTCACGAGCGGCGGGCCGGAATGCGATGCGCAGGGTTGCCCAGACAAGCGGAGAAGGGGATATCTCAAGGTTGACTGATGACCGACATCGACGGGACGACGTTTCTTTCCGGCGCCAACGCCGAGATTCATCGCCGAGCTGTACGCGCGCTTTCTTGATGAGCCCGACGCGGTGGATGAAAGTTGGCGCCGTTTTTTCGCCGAGATCGGCGACGATGCCGGCTTCACTGAAAGCCGAGCGCGCCGGACCAGCCTGGGCGCATGCGCCGCGTCCGGCCCCGACGAGCGCGGCACACCAGCGGCCGCACCCGGGTCGGCGAGCTTTCAGCAAGCCGCGACCGACTTCATCCGCGCCCTCAACCTGATCCGCGCCTACCGGGTGCGCGGCCATCTCGAAGCCGATCTCGACCCGCTCGGCATCGAGCGGCGCGCCGATCATCCCGAGCTCGACTACCGGACCTACGGGTTTTCCGAGGCCGATCTCGACCGCGAGATCTTCATCAACAACCTGCTCGGGCGCGAGCGCGCGACGCTGCGCGAGATCATCGGTCTGCTGCGCCAGATCTATTGCGGGCGCATCGGCATCGAGTACATGCACATCCAGGAACTCGCCGAGCGGCAGTGGATCCAGCAGAAATTCGAGCGCCGCGAGGCCAGGCCGAGCCTGACCAATGCCGCGAAGAAGGAGGTATTGCGGGTTCTGACCGTCGCGGAGACGTTCGAGCGGTTTCTCGACCGGCGCTATACCGGCACCAAGCGTTTCGGGATCGAGGGGGCCGAATCGCTGATGCCGGCGCTCGAAGCGATCCTGCGCGTCGGCGCCGAACTCGGCATCGAGGAATTCGTGCTCGGCATGCCGCATCGCGGCCGGCTCAACGTGCTGGCCAATTTCATGGGCAAGCCCTACGCGGCGATCTTTTCGGAATTCCAGGGCAATGCCAGCAATCCCGAGCAGCGTCCACGGCTCGGGCGACGTCAAATACCATCTCGGCACCTCGACCGACCGCGAGATCGGCGGCCGTCGCGTGCATCTGTCGCTGGCGGCCAACCCGTCGCATCTCGAAGCGGTCAACCCGGTCGTGCTCGGCAAGGTGCGCGCCAAGCAGCGCCAGCGCGGCGACGAACGAGCGCAAGAAGGTCGCCGGCATCCTGATGCACGGCGACGCCGCCTTCGCCGGCCAGGGGCTTGTCGCCGAGTTGCTCGAATTGTCGGATCTGCGCGGCTACTGCACCGGCGGCACGATCCACATCATCGTCAACAACCAGATCGGGTTTACCACGGCCCCGTCGCAGGCGCGCTCCAGCCCCTACCCGTCCGACATCGCCAAGGGCATCCAGGCGCCGATCTTCCACGTCAACGGCGACGACCCGGAGGCGGTCGTCGAGGCGGCGCGCGCCGCGCTCGAATACCGCCAGCGCTTCGGCAAGGATGTCGTGATCGACCTGTTCTGCTACCGCCGCCACGGGCACAACGAGAGCGACGAGCCGGCTTTCACGCAGCCGCTGATGTACCGCACGATCGCGCGCCACCCGACGACGCGGCAGGTCTACGCCGAACGGCTCGTCGCCGAGGGCGTGCTGAGCCGGGCCGAGGTCGAGCGGATGGCGAGCGAGTTTGTCGCCAATCTCGAAACCCAGTTCGAGGCCGCGAAGAACTATCGGCCGAACAAGGCGGACTGGCTCGAAGGCGCGTGGGCCGGGTTCGAGCCGGCTCCCGATCTGACCCGCGACGACCGCCGCGGCGACACGGCGGTGCCGCTCGACGTGCTGCGCGAGGTCGGGCGCGCGCTGGTCGACGGTGCCCGAGGGTTTTCACCTGAACCGCAAGCTGGCGCGGCAGTTCGAGGCGAAGCGCGCCGCGATCGAGAGCGGCGAGAGGCATCGACTGGGCGACCGCCGAGGCGCTGGCGATCGGCACGCTGTGCGCCGAGGGCACGCATGTCCGCATGTCCGGGCAGGACAGCGGCCGCGGCACGTTCTCGCATCGCCACGCGGTGCTGGTCGATCAGGAGACCGAAGCAGCGCTACGTCCCGATCAACCACATCGGCGAGGGTCAGGCGCCGTTCGAGATCATCGACAGCCCGCTGTCGGAAGCCGCCGTGGTCGGGTTCGAATACGGCTACAGCCTCGCCGATCCGAAGACGCTGGTGATCTGGGAGGCGCAGTTCGGCGATTTCGCGAACGGCGCGCAGGTCATCATCGACCAGTTCCTGTCGTCGGGCGAGGCGAAATGGCTGCGCATGAGCGGCCTCGTGCTGCTGTTGCCGCACGGCTACGAGGGCCAGGGGCCGGAGCATTCCTCGGCGCGGCTCGAACGCTACCTGCAGCTCTGCGCCGAGGACAACATGCAGGTCTGCAACATCACGACCGCGGCGAATTATTTCCACGCGCTGCGGCGGCAGATCCGGCGCAAATTCCGCAAGCCGCTGGTCATCGTGACGCCGAAATCGCTGCTGCGCGCCCGCGAGGTCGCCTCGCCGCTCGACGGATTTCGGGCCGGGCACGACTTCCACCGGGTGATCGGCGAGACCGAGGCGATCCGGCCCGACGACGAGGTGCGCCGCGTCGTGCTGTGCAGCGGCAAGGTCTATTACGACCTGCTGAAGGCGCGCGCCGAAAAGGGCGACGACACGGTTGCGCTGGTCCGGGTCGAGCAGCTCTATCCGTTCCCGCGCATCAGCCTCGGCGAGGTACTGCGGCGCTATCGCAACGCCGAAATCGTGTGGTGCCAGGAGGAGCCGGAGAACATGGGCGCCTGGGGATTTGTCGATCGCCGCATCGAGCAGGTGCTCGCCGGCCTCGACGTTGCGGCGCGGCGGCCGCGCTTTGTCGGCCGCGCCGAGGCGGCCTCGCCTGCCACCGGCCTGTTCAAGCGCCATATGCAGGAGCAGGCGCAGCTCGTCGGCGAGGCATTGGCGGCGTGATGTCTAAGAGCTTCCGATGACCGTCGAGATAAGGGTTCCGACGCTCGGCGAATTGGTCACCGAGGCGACTGTCGCGAAATGGCTGAAGCAGCCGGGGGACAGGGTCGAACGCGACGAGCCGGTCGTCGAGCTCGAAACCGACAAGGTGACGCTCGAAGTGCCGGCGCCGCAGGCCGGCGTGATCGGCGAGATCCAGGCCGAAGAGGGCAGCAACGTGCCGGTCGGCGCGGTGCTCGGAACGATCGCGGATGGCGCGGCCGGTGCACCTGGCGCCGGCCACCATCCCAACCCTCCCCCGCGTGCGGGCAGAGGAAGCATCTCCGACGCGCGACAACAATGCACCCTCCCCCGAAGGCGGTGGAGGGCAGGGTGTGGGGCTTTGCTGGAACGTGCCGGTCCGGCGGTGCGCAAGCTGGTCGCCGAGAGCGGGGTCGATGTCGAGCGCGCTGACCCCGACTGGACCCGGCGGGCGTTTGACGAAAACGGATGTGGCTGCAGCCCGTACCCGCGCCAACCGCCATTGCCGAAGGTGGAAGCGCCCCCTGCTCTTGCTCGCGAGCGCCAGCCGGCCGTGCCTTCCCCGGCCGAGCGCGAGACGCGGGTGCGGATGACGCGGCTGCGCCGCCGCATCGCCGAGCGCCTCAAGGAGGCGCAGCAGACCGCGGCGATGCTGACGACATTCAACGAGATCGACATGTCGGCGGCGATGGCGCTGCGCGAGCGCTGGCGCGAGGCGTTCGAGAAAAAGCACGGCGTGCGGCTCGGCTTCATGTCGATCTTCGTCAAGGCGGCGATCGTCGCGCTGAAGGAACTGCCGGCGGTCAACGCCGAGATCGACGGCGACGACATCGTCTACAAAAACCATTACGACATCGGCGTCGCGGTCGGCACCGAGCAGGGTCTGGTCGTGCCGGTCGTGCGCGATGCCGACGTCAGGAGCTTCGCCGAGATCGAGAAGGAGATCGCCGCGCTTGGCCGCAAGGCGCGCGACGGCAAGCTGACGATCGAGGATCTGTCGGGCGGCACCTTCACGATCTCGAATGGCGGCGTTTACGGCTCGCTGCTGTCGACGCCGATCCTCAACCCGCCGCAATCGGCGATCCTCGGCATGCACAAGATCGAGCGCCGGCCCGTCGCGGTTGGCGAGCAAGATCGAGATCCGCCCGATGATGTATGTCGCGCTGACCTACGACCACCGCATCATCGACGGCCGCGAGGCGGTGACGTTTCTCGTGCGCATCAAGGAATGCGTCGAGGACCCCTCGCGGCTGCTGTTCGATATCTGAGCATGCCCGAGCGCTACGACATCGTCGTCATCGGCGCCGGGCCGGGCGGCTATGTCGCGGCAATCCGCGCCGCCCAGCTCGGCATGCGCACCGCCTGCATCGACGCACGGGCGACGCTCGGCGGCACCTGCCTCAATATCGGCTGCATCCCGTCGAAGGCGTTGCTGCAATCATCGGAGAAATTCGCCGAGGCGCGGCACGCTCTCGCCGACATGGAGTCAGGGTCGGCGAGGTCGGCCTCGATCTGCCGGCGATGATGGCGCGCAAGGACAAGGTCGTCGGCGACCTGACGCGTGGCGTCGAGTTCCTGTTCCGCAAGAACAAGGTCGATTGGCTGAAGGGCAAGGCGCGCGATCGCGGCGCCCGGCCGGATCGCGATCGACCGCGGGCAGCCGGTCGAGACCGGTGCGATCGTCATCGCAACCGGGTCGGAGAGCATCCCGTTGCCGGGGATCGACGATTGACGAGCGGCGCATCGTGTCCTCGACCGGCGCGCTGGCGCTGGAGCGCGTGCCGGAGCGGCTCGCGGTGATCGGCGGCGGCTATATCGGGCTGGAACTGGGCTCGGTGTGGGCGCGGCTCGGCGCCAAGGTCACGGTAATCGAATTTCTCGACCGCATCCTGCCCGGCATGGACCGCGAACTCGGCCCGGCGTTGCAACGGACACTGGCGCGCTCGGGCATGGCGTTCAGGCTCGGCACGAAAGTGGTCTGCGGCGTGGCCGGCAATGAAGGCGTGACGCTCGAAATCGAGCCGGCGGCCGGCGGCGAACGCGATAGCCTCAGCTGCCGATGTGGTACTCGTGGCAATCGGGCGGCGGCCGTTCACCGAGGGTCTCGGTCTCGACGAGATCGGCGTCGCGCGCGACCGCGCCGGGCGGGTCGAGGTTGACGAGGATTTCGCGACGAATATCCCCGGCATTTACGCGATCGGCGACGTGATCCGCGGACCGATGCTGGCGCACAAGGCCGAGGAGGAGGGGATCGCGGTCGTAGAACGCCTTGCCGGGCAGAAAACGCGGGTCGAGTACGATGCGATTCCCTCGGTAGTTTACACTTGGCCCGAGGCCGCCGCGGTCGGCAGGAGCGAGGACGAGCTGAAGGCTGCCGGGATCGATTACCGGATCGGAAAGTTCCCGTTCTCGGCCAATGCGCGGGCGCGCACGAACGCCGAGACCGACGGCTTCGTCAAGGTGCTGGCCGACGCCGCGACCGACCGGGTGCTCGGCGTGCATATCATCGGCCCCGATGCCGGGACGATGATCGCCGAAGCCGCGCTCGCGATCGAATTCGGCGCCTCCTCCGAGGACATTGCCCGCACCTGCCACGCCCACCCGACCCTGCCCGAGGCCATGAAGGAAGCGGCGCTGGCGGTGGATGGGAGGGCGATCCACATCTGAACGGACTGCGACGGCATTGCCGGCGAGACGACGGCGGTCCAGTTGGTCAGATGTGCCCGCGGGTGCGCCGCGTCGTAGACCGCGAGCAGGCGCGCGCTGTCGACCGAGGTGTAGCGCTGCGTCGTCGACAGGCTGGCGTGGCCGAGCAGTTCCTGGATCGCGCGCAGATCGCCGCCGCCGGCCAGCAGATGCGTCGCGAAGCTGTGGCGCAGCGCGTGCGGCGTCGCGGTTTCCGGCAGGCCGAGCGCGCGGCGCAGGGTTTCCATCTGGCGCTGCACGACACGCGGACTGAGCGGCCCGCCGCGTGCGCCGATGAAGAGCGGGCCGTCCGGCGGCAGCGGATACGGGCAGGCGGCGAGATAATCCGCCACGGCCTGACGCACCGCCGGCAATACCGGAACGAGGCGCTGCTTGTTGCCCTTGCCGGTGATCGTGATCTGCTCGCCGAGCGGCGCGGCGGCGCGCGGCAGACCGAGCGCCTCGGAGATGCGCAGCCCGCAACCGTACAGCAGCGTCAGCACGGCAATGTCACGCCGGGCCTGCCATGCATCGGTGGCGACGTCCGCGGGCGCCTCGATGATTTCCACCGCGTCGGGAATCGATAGCGGCTTCGGGACGGCGCGCGGCAGCTTCGGGGCGCGCAGGACGGCGAGCGCCGGGCTCGACGCGAGACCGCGGCGTTCGAGAAACCGGACAAAGCCGCGCACGACCGACAGCCCGCGCCCCACCGAACTGCGCTCCACTCGCGCGGCGCGATGCGCGAGATAGGCCCGGAAATCGGACGGCGCCAGCGCGCTCAGGGTCGCCAAGTGTCGGCTGCTCACCGATATGGCCGGTCATAAAATCGAGAAAGAAGGCGAGGTCGCGCCCATACGCGGCGACTGTGTGCGCCGAGGCGCGCCGCTCGCCGGAGAGCCAATTCATCCACAGCCCGATCGCGTCGCGCAGATCGTCGCCGGCGGAAAACCGAGCAAGCGGCACCGGCTCCGGCTGTGGCGGGAAATCCGGCGGCGGGCGGGAGGCGCTGCGTCCTCTCACCCGACGGCCCTCACCCTGGCGGATTGAGCCATTGCGAAATCGTGATGCCGATCACCCGCGCGAGGAATGTCAACAACTCGGTGCCGAGCCCGGGATGGAACCGCCCGGGCTGGCGGGTTCCGAGGCACAACAGACCGGCCGGCGCGCCGCGGCCGAACCCGAGGCGCAACAGCGCGTGCGACCGCACCAGCCCGGCCGCGCCACCGAACAGCGCCGGGTCGCCTTGGGTATCGGCTTGCAGCAGGACGTTGCGGTCAGCACCGAGCAGCGCGTCGATACTGCCCGATCCGAGCAGATGAATACCGTGCAAACCGAGGCGGCCGGGCGGCGCCGCGGCGTTTTCGACCCCGATCGTGACGACGTCGACATCGAGCAACACGGCCAGATCGGTTGTTACGACCTGCAGCAGTTGCTCGAAGCTGGAGGCGGAGAGGATCGCGATCGTTGCCTTGTGGGTGCGGCCCTGGCTTGCCAGGTTGCCGCGGCTCGCCGCCAGCAAAGTGCGGTGATCGAGAGTGACCCGCGCCAGTTCGCGGCGCAGGCGCTCGATCTGGAAATGCTGGAAGTCCCGCACCTCCTCTCCTTCCCCGAATTCGCGGACCGGACCGCGCAGCAGGCTCAACGCCTCGGGGTGGCGGGCGAGGAAATCGGGATTCCGGCAGAGATAGGCCAGGACATCGCGAGCGCCGAGCTGTCCCGGGTTCTCGGGTGGCGCCGTGCTATCGGCGTGCGCTCTGTCGCGCGGACGGTCAACCACGACCGGCTACCTCAAACCCGGCGGAAGCGGGTAACGGCGGGACCGACGGCTGGGCAACTCGATAACCATTCAACAACACCCGAGAACTGCATAATTTTGCCGCGTCCTCCCGTCTCGCGCACATCGGCAATAGGGCGGCATCGATGGAAGTCTAACCGGGCCCGAAGGCGCCGCCAACAGCGCCACCGGAAAACCCGAAGGGACTGCATCCGGCGATCGCCTGCATCCGCCGTATCCGTGAAGTCGGGTATCCCGGTCCCGTTCCGTCGCATGGCTCCGTCCCCTTCTGGATTGATCCGCAATCGCGTGAGGGTGACGGCAAATTTGGGCGACAGCCGTTGAAACCCGATTCCTGTGCCAAGCGCCACATGCGCCGCGGATCGAGCGCGTGGGCTGCAATGCCGTTTCCCCGCCGAGCGTCTCTACCGCGTTTCGCCTGTCTTGCCGAACCCAGACCTCGCACCGACTCCCTCCACGCAGACCACGATGGACCCACAAAGTGTTTACCGGGCAACGCGATCGCCTGCGCACGGCTCGCCGTACGCCCTTCCCGCTGCTCCCTGGTTCGACTATCGTCCCGGGAAAGCGGTGCAGCGCGCAAGGGTCCATTGTGACGAACGCGGCGGAAACGGTCGACTTTATCGTAACCGGAGCCGGCTCGGCCGGATGTCCGGTCGCCGCTCGATTGAGCGAATCCGGGAAATACCGCGTATTGCTGCTCGAAGCCGGCGGCCCCGACCGCAATCCGTGGATTCATATCCCGCTCGGGTATACGAAGACTTACACCGACCCGCGCGTCAATTGGATGTTCGAAAGCGAGCCCGAGGCGCAGCTGAACGGCCGCACGCTGTATCAGCCGCGCGGCAAGGTGCTGGGCGGCACCAGCTCGATCAACGGCATGGTCTACATGCGCGGCACGCCAGCTGATTACGACACCTGGCGCCAGCGCGGCTGCGAGGGCTGGGACTGGGACAGCGTGCTGCCATTTTTCAAGAAAGCGGAAAACCAGGAACGCGGCGCCGACGAGTTTCACGGCGTCGGCGGGCCGCTGCGCGTGTCGAACCCGGTGCGCTCGCCGCTTGGCGACGCGATGGTAGAGGCCGCGATCGAGGCCGGCGTGCCGGCCAACCCGGACTTCAACGGCGCCCGCCAGGAAGGCGTCGGCTATTACCAGACGACGACCGGCAACCGGGCCCGCTGGAGCGCCGCCAAGGCCTATTTGAAGCCGGCCCGTAACAGGCCGAATTTCACGATCGTCACGAACGCGCACGCGACCCGCGTGCTGATCGAGGACGGGCGCGCCGTGGGGGTCGAATACCGCACGCCGGATGGGCTGTTCACGGCGCGCGCCCGCGGCGAAATCGTCGTGTCGGGCGGAGTCTACGGCTCGCCGCAGTTGCTGCAGCTGTCGGGACTCGGCCCGGCCGATGTGCTGCACCCAGCACGGGATCGCGGTGGCGCGCGACATGCCCGGGGTTGGCGCCCACCTGCATGATCATTTCAACACCTATCTCGTCTGGCGCTGCGCCCAGCCGGTCACGGTCAACGATCTGGCGATGAGCGGCGTCAAAAAGCTGATGGCTGGGGCGCAGTACGTTTTCACGCGCTCGGGGCATCTGTCGAATGCCGGAATTTATGCCGGCGCGCTCGTCAAGAGTGATCCGCGCCTCGAACAGCCCGATCTGCAGATCAACATGTCCGGGTGGAGCGCGCTCGAACGGCTGCGCACCGGCATCAAGCCGCACCCGTTCTCGGCCTTTACATTTTCGCCGGTGCATCTGCGACCGGAGGGGCGCGGCACCGTGCGCATCAAAAGTCCCGGACCCGCTCGCGCCGCCCGAAATCCGGTTCAACTTTCTCGCCAGCGACTATGATTTCCAGGCGCTGATCTACGGCTCGCGCCTCGCGCGCAAGATCGCGGCAATGCCGGCGCTGAAACCCTTTGTCGTCGAGGAGGTCCTGCCGGGTCCGCAGGTCGAGACCGACGAGCAGTTTATCGAGGAGATCCGGGGCGCGGCGTCTCGAACCTGCACCCGGTCGGCACCTGCCGCATGGGACGCGAGGTCGACGCCGTCGTCGATCCGCGGCTGCGGGTGTACGGCATCAAGGGGCTGCGCGTCGCCGACGCCTCGATCATGCCGCAGGTGCCGGGCGGGAATACCAACGCGCCGTCGATCATGATCGGCGAGAAATGCGCCGCGATGATATTGGAAGACGCACGGGCAGGGTGACGGCACAAACCGGCCTTTCCCATTCTGTACAAAGTTCCACAGCATTCGGTGCAAAATGATCCACTCCGCGATCGGCCAAATCATACTGCGTGACGGCCGAGAGTTCGTTGCGACAGCGAGAAACGAAGCCGGTTTGCTTTGTTCGGCCCCTACGAGAATTTCACTCCCGGTCAGTATTCCATAGCGTTCAAGGCGCATATACCCGCTGCGGACCGGGATGCGGTGTTGAACTCTGAGATTTGTTGCATTGCCGATATCGTCGGCGACCTCGGCTGTTCGATTCTGGCGCGGCGCTATGTCCCGGCATCACTTCTTAAAGAGGATGGCGCGTCGATCCTGGTGGATTTCAGTCTGAACGAAACTAAAAATCTCGAATTTCGCCTCTACTCTCAAGGCATTGCCCCGCTCATCGTGGACAGCGATCGGGTCGTGACCGCCGCCGGCAACGACAGTCGGTTCAGCCCGATTTTGCAAAGCGATCAGGACCCCCATGACGAACTGTTCGAGCGGTATTTCCGCAATTTTTTGGATCTCCACAATAAAGGCGCGAAGATCACGCCGACCGCGGACGGAACTACAATAACCTTTCTCGACGTCTCGATGAAGGTCAGGAACTTCGAGGATTTCCAAATTATCTGGGAGATCATCCAGAGCAATTTATACAATTTCAATGTAACCGGAGATGTCTGTGTCATCGATATCGGGATGAACGTGGGTCTTGCCTCTTTGTATTTTGCCGGCATGCCGAACGTCAAACGTGTTTACTCGTTCGAGCCATTCGAGGCGCCATTCCGGCGAGCGCTGGAAAATTTCGCCCTCAATCCGCAACGTCAGGGCAAAATACGCCCGCATCATTTTGGGCTGGGAGGAACGTCGCAACAACTGTCGGTGCTTTATGACGAAACGACCACGCTTGGCGGCTCGCTCAAAGGTAGAGAGAGTGGCAGTGAAACGACCGTATCGATTATGAATGCGAGCGAGGCGTTGAGGGAAATTATAAAAGAAGTCAAGCCGCAAGGATGGCAGATCGTCGTCAAGATGGATTGCGAAGGCTCGGAATTCGATATCCTGGAGCGGCTTGATGCCGATGGGCTGCTGCCGGAAATCCGCATTCTGATGATGGAATGGCACAAATGGTGGTCGCCGGGTCGGACGCAGGAGGAGCTGATCTCTCGCTTTATCGGAAACGGGTTCGACGTGCTCGATCATACTGACCCGTTCAATCCTTTTGCCGGCAATCTCTACGCCGTTCGGTCGGCGGCGGCTTAGCAGCGCCGCCAGCATTCGGATATCCGGTTCGACCGGCTCCCGAACCCCGCGCCTGACGCATGCCGAGGCGGCAAAAAAACTGCACCGAATTGCCGAAACGGCCGTACTATCCGAGCATCCTGACGCAGGAGGAGGTTCCATGCAGTACCGCCGGATTTCGGCCGATTGCCATCTCGATCTGCCCTGGCTGCCGAAGGAGCTGTTCGTCTCCGAGGCGAGCCGCGAGCTGAAGGAACGGATGCCCTATGTCGAGGAGCGCCCGGACGGGCCGCACTGGGTGACCAAGAGCGGCATCGACATGGGCGGCTGGGGCGGCGTCGGCTCGGTCGGCGGCCAATTTGTCCCGGGGCAGAACTACCGCGTCGACAAGATGGCCGAGACCGGGCTTTACGAGGCCGGCAAGCGCGGCGAGGCGAGGCCCGGCGACCCGCATCTGCGCATCAAGGAGATGGAGAAGGACGGCGTCGACGCCGAGATCATCTTCGGCATCTTGGGCGTCGTCTCGCGGCTCGAAGACCATGAGGCGGCCAGCGAGTGCCTGCGCATCTACAACGATTTCCTGAAGGAGTTCTGCAGCCACTACCCGGACCGCCAGATCGGCCTCGCGTGCCTGCCCTATGGCGACATCGACGCGGCCGTGAAGGAAATCCACCGGGTCGCGAAGCTCGGCCTGAAGGGTCTCGAATTGTCGTGCTCGTGGGACATGGAGCCGATGTGGCACCCGATGTGGGAGCCGCTGTGGAAGGCCGTCAACGACGTGCAGCTGCCGCTGCATTTCCACACCTTCCCGGCCATCCCGCAAAAGGTGCGGATGCAGCAGAAGGGTCAGGTCCGGCGCATGGCGCAGTTCACGTCGGTCGCCGGGTTCCAGATGAACCTGATCAACATCATCGCCGCGATCATCGGCGCCGGCGTCCTGGAGCGCTATCCGAACCTGCGGGTCGGTTTCGGCGAAATCGGGCATCGGCTGGATCCCCTATGCGCTCGACCGGATGGATTTCGAGTTCGAGGACCGCTTCCGCGACCTGATGAAGCTGAAGCCATCCGAATACTGGCGCCGCCAGTGCCGCGCAACATTCCAGTTCGACCGGATCGGGCCGAAGCTGATTGAGGAGATGGGTGTCGAGACCCTGATGTGGGGTTCCGACTACCCGCACCCGGACGGCGTCTGGCCGGAAAGCTCCAAATACATCGAGGAGCAGTTCGCCGGTCTGCCGGCCGAAACCGTGCACAAGATCACCTGCGAGAACGCCGCGAAATTCTACGGGCTGATCAATTGACCCTTGGGCGGCAGCGCCGCCTTGTGGTCACTCCGGCGAAGGCCGGGGTCCATGCCGGCTGGCGCTCGAATGGTTGACGAATGGGTCCCGGCTGCGCTGGGACAGCGGGATAAGGGACGCGCAAATGTATGACCTTCTGATAAAAAACGGCCGTATCGTTGACGGCTCCGGCGGGCCGTCTTACCTCGGCGATGTCGGCGTCAAGGACGGCAAGATCGTCGAAATCGGCAAGTTGTCGGGCACGGCCAAGCAGACCGTCGATGCCGGCGGGCAGGTCGTAGCGCCCGGCTTTATCGACAACCATTGCCATTACGACGCGCAAGTCACCTGGGACCCGACCTGCTCGTTTTCGTGCGACCACGGCGCGACCTCGGTCGTGTTCGGCAATTGCTCGCTGACCTCGCGCCGGTGAAAAAGGACCGCGCCAGCCAGCGCCGCCTGTCCGAGTTCCTCTCCTATGTCGAGGCGATCCCGATGGAGGTCCTCGACACGCTCGAATTCACCTGGGAGACCTTCCCGCAATATCTCGACGAGCTTGACCGCAATCTCGGCGTCAATGTCGGCAATCTGATCGGCCATACCGCGGTGCGGTACTACGTGATGGGTGACGACTGCCAGAAGCGCACCGCCACAGACGACGAAATCCGCCAGATGCAGGCGCTCGTCCGTGACGGCATGAAAGCTGGCGCGCTCGGCCTGTCGGTGTCGCGCAACCAGGGCCATTTCGACCCGCAGGGCGTCCATATCCCGGCGATCTGGGCCGACGAAGAGGAGATCTTCGCGCTCGGCGATGTGCTGCGCGATCTCGGCACTGGCCTGATACAGTCGGGCGGCGGCAACGGCGCCGAGATGAAGGACGCGCTGATGAGCCGCATCAGCGAAGCGACCGGCCGCGTCGTCGTATACAACAACCTGGGACAGACGATGCGCCGTCCCGGCCAGTGGCAGAAGCAGATCGAGCAGGTCAATTCGACGACCGCCCGCGGCATCCGCGCCTTCCCGATGTGCACGCCGAACCGCATCACCGACTATTTCACGATGCGTAACACGCAGACCTTCCGCGGCATGAAGGTGTGGCACCCGATCAGCCTGTCGTCGCCCGAGGAGCAGTTCCGCGCCTACGCCGATCCGGAAGTGCGCCGGAAACTGCATGCCGAGGCGATCGATTTCTGCGATGGCCCGCCGATCGGCATCTGCTCGACCTGGTGGGATTACATGGTCGTGCAGAATGCCGTCTTGCCGAAGAACAAATGGATGGAGGGCAAGACGCTCGGCGAGATCGCCAAGGCGCAGGGCAAGGGCATCATCGACTGCCTGTGCGACCTGACGATCGAAGAAAACCTCGACACCGAATGGCTGCATGGCGAAAACAATGTCGACGACGAGGCGGTCGCGCAGATACTGACCTACCCGAACGCGGTGATCGGGTTGTCGGACGGCGGCGCGCACGTGCAGTTCCAGAGCGGGTTCGGCTTCTCGACGCGGCTCCTGTCGGAGTGGGTGCGCGACAAGCAGGCGATGTCCTTGGAGACCGCGGTGCGGCGTCTGACGTTCGAGTCGGCGTCGATTTTCGGCCTCTATGATCGCGGCCTGTTGCGTCCCGGCATGGTGGCCGACATCGTGATCTTCGATCCGGACACCGTGAAACCTTTGCCGCTCGAAGTGCTGCACGACTTCCCGACCGGCGCCAAGCGCATCAAGGAGCCGGCGCAGGGCATCTATGCGACGTTTGTCAACGGCCAGATGCTGATGAAGGAAGGCGAGCACACCGGCAGCCTGCCCGGCCGCGTGCTGCGCAACACCTACTACAAGGCCAACCACGCCTGAACGGATCGGGGCCCTCTCCCGCGACGCGGGAGAGGGTACTCGATCGCTGGCCGATTCCCTGCTAGCAGGGAAAACTGCGGTATTCGGGCGCAGATGGGACCAGTCCCATCTGCGCCCGAATACCGGAAAACTGCACCGCCTCTCTCTCTAGGTACTTGGTCAGGTTCGGTTTCCGGCTCCGCGACAGGCACGAACAGGGATTTTCACATCGCCGTTGCACGGAAGCGGCAGCCTGTATCAGGGACGCCATCATTGGGGATCAGGGAATTTGCTGCAGCGTAGGTCATGTGGCTACCGGGGTGATATTTGCCATTTTCGCAAATTGCCGTATTGCAAATGGGCGTGAGCGGCGGATCGTCAAGGCCCTCGAAGCCGAAACTGCGCGTGGCTGTCCGACGCTACCGATATTGACACCGCGGGTCGCGCTTCCTATGTTCCGCGGCTCGCGAAGGACCGGTGCCATGAAAATCGCCAATTCATTGAAGACGTTGAAAAAGCGCGACAAGAACTGCCGCATCGTGCGGCGCAAGGGGCGCGTCTACGTGATCAATAAGACGAACCCGCGCTTCAAGGCGCGCCAGGGCTGACTTGGCTGCACGCACCGGGCTCGGCTGCGGCTCCTAAAATGCAGATGGCCGTGCGACGCCTGGCCATGACGATACTTGCCTAGGCGCGCCCATGCGCTCTGTCCCGTGTGCCCGCTTTCCGGAACGATGAATTGGCTTGACTGTCCCCTCCCTGCCCCCCATCTGCAACGAGGCGTCCGGCGGGGATGGCGTGACGAAGTGCGCCCCGACCGGCCGCGCCATGTCGCCGCCGTCGGCCGGATTTTCGATCCCGAAGGCTTGGGCGCCGATATCAACCAGCTGCATGGAGCCGGGGCCGGATCCATGCCATTCGACCGCGATCAGCTGGTGGAAACCGGACGGCATGTCCGCGCCCAGTTCAGCCGCTGGGAAACCTGTCGGCGCTCGCAATACGTCTTTGTTCCGGTCGCTGTCCGTGGCTATTCTCGGTCAGTTTTCGTAGCGCGAACAGAATGCCGAGTGTTCCCGCTATGATCCCGAGCGCGTAAATCTGTGTGACCGGGATCGGCATTTCCTGTCGCTGCTCCAGCCAGGTCAGTCGCCGGTCGACGCGCCGTTCCAGAGCGAGAAGGTCGGCCGTCGTCGATTGTTCAAGCGCGGTGAGGTCGGCTTTCATCGCGATCTCGGGGCGTAAATACCGCTTCATCGCTTCGGCATGCGCCCTGGCTTGCTTGCGCTTGATCCCGGCTTTCTTCAGTCGCTTTGCATAGCCACGCATATCGAACGCCATCTCGGTTGCTCCCCCGCTCCGTGCCGATATTCGGCGCTGCCCTACGTCGTGTCGCTGCTCGCGACTGCGACCGCAACGCCGTGTGCTCCCTCCGCCCCGCTGCAAGACGGCCCGGCAGGCTCCGGTTTCAGACGCCACCCGCGAGCCGTCAACATCACGGTAGCGAGAACTCGCTGTCATCTGCAACAGTGTCGCTGGGATCACGTTTTGACGCCGCGGGCCGCGGCGACACTCAAGACAAGCGAGGATGGGCGGGATGAAGATAAAGCGCATCGAGCATATCGCGATCGCGGTCGACGACCTCGACGGGATGGCCGGGATGCTGCGCGACAAATTCGGAATCGAGGTTGAATACAGCGAGGACATCGCGCGCAGCCGCACCCGGCTCGCCATGCTGCCGGTCGGGGAGAGCTATATCGAGCTGCTGCAAGGGCTGGCGCCGAATTCGCGCGCCGCCGAGT
Source organism: uncultured Alphaproteobacteria bacterium (assembly GCA_963753665.1). Classification (GTDB taxonomy): domain Bacteria; phylum Pseudomonadota; class Alphaproteobacteria; order ATCC43930; family CGMCC-115725; genus DATARH01. Next base: position 314,929 of record CAVWDC010000003.1, on the reverse strand, counting down.
GGGTCGCGCAAAAGGGGCAAAGCCTGTTTCACATCTGCTTCGAGGTCGACGACATCGACGCCGCGCTCGCCGAACTCAAGGCGAAGGGCACGCCGCTATTGAACGAGACGCCGATCGTCGGGCATGGCAATTGCCGCATCGCCTTTATCGATCCGCAAGCGACCGGCAAAATCTTGTTCGAGCTGGCCGAAATGCCGCAAGGGCCAGGGGGACGGCGCGGCGGCGCATTGAGCCTGACGGAGAGAGGACCAAGGGAGAGACGCGATGCCGACCTGCACCCGCAAATCCTCCAGGTTATCGAGGCCATGCAGCGCGATCGGTCTCAAACCGATCGAGGCGCTGAGCCCGGACGAGGCGCGGCGCCAGATGGAGGACACCGCGAAAAGCCGCAAGGCGGAGCCGCTACCGGTCGGGCGCGTCGAGGACCGCGCGATCCCCGGTCCGGCCGGGCCGATCCGCGTCCGGCTCTACTGGCCCGAGAAGAGCGGCCGCGAGACCGGCGGCGCATTGCCGGCGATCGCCTATTATCACGGCGGCGGCCATGTGATCGGCAGCCTCGACACGCATGACCTGATCGCGCGCAATTTGTGCCACGGCGCGGAGGCGCTGGTCGTCTCGATCGATTACCGGATGGGGCCGGAGCACAAATTTCCGGCGGCGGTCGAGGATTTGTTCGCCGCGCTCGACTGGCTGCACGCGAACGCCGCGTCGCTGGGCGCGGACCCGGAACGGCTCGGGGTGCACGGCGACAGCGCCGGCGGCAATCTCGCGGCTGTCGTCGCACTGATCGCGCGCGACCGCGGCGCCCCTCGGCTACGGCTGCAATCGCTGGTCTATCCGGTCGCCGATTACACGCTGAGCGCGCCGAGCTACCAGACCTATGCCGAGGGTTACGGGTTGTTGACCCGCGCCGCGATGCAGTGGTTTCAGCAGCATTATCTGCGCAGCCCGGCCGACGCCGAGGACTGGCGCGCATCGCCGATCAGGGCGGCGAGCCTCGCCGGGGTCGCGCCGGCGATCGTCGTCACCGCGGAATGCGACGTGCTGCACGACGACGGCGCGAATTACGCCGAAGCGCTGCGCCGCGCCGGCGTGCCGGTCGAGTACCGCGATTATCCGGGCATGATCCATGCGTTTTTCGGCATGGTCCCGGCGGTCGATGACGCGATGAACGCGCAACGCGCGGTGTGGGACGCGTTCAAGCGCGCCTTCGCCTGACAGTAGCGCGGCCGGGAAATTGACGGCTTTACCCCACGCCGCCCTCCGTCGTGTCCCCGGGTCAGGCCCAGGGAGGGGAGGGCTAGGAATACGCGGCCGGCGCCTACTTGCCTCCGCCGCATTTGGCGTATTGCGCGCCGGCTGCGTTCGCCTGAGCCGCGGCGTAGGCGCGGAACGCGGTCGGATCGAGGGCCTTGGCCTGCTGCATCATAGTCTCGGATTGCTGGCAGAACACGCCGAGATTGATGGTCGCCTGCTTCTGAGGCCGCGATATTGGCGAGCGCGGTGTTCCAGCGGTCGAAGGCCGCCTCGCCACGGAAATGCGAGATCAGCGCCTTCTGATAGGCGATGATCACATCCTTATTGCGCAGCCGGAACTCCGCGTAAGTCGTGTTCTGGCAGGCCGAACTCGCGACCATGACATCGGTAATATAGCGGATCGCCTGCTCGGCCTCGATCGCGGACTGCGAGTAGCACGGCGAGCGCGCGTCGGCCCCCCAGCCCGGCTGCGCCGCAAGCACACACCGCCGACCAGCGCCGCAGCCAACACCAACTTCTTCATCAACACCCCCCAAACCTCAACCCCCAAGCGTCGAGGCACGATACGCAACTTGCCAGTAATTGCAAGAATGTCTCTCGATCGCTTGGTAGCTGCATCGCCTACCTTTGGCCGCCCGGAAAGAAAAGCTGAGGCGATGATGGCGCACAAACGCACGAGGCTTTGCGCTCACGTTGTTTTATAGGCGGCTTTGTTCCCGCAACGCGATCGTTCCGCCGAATCAGATCCCCGATGCCTTGCCGGCGCCGGTGTCGCAGGCGCGATAGTGCGGCGATGATCGTGCTGTTCACCGATTTCGGTCTGGCCGGCCCCTATACCGGACAGGTCATCGCCGTTTTGCAGCGGGAGGCGCCCGGCGTGCCGGTGATCTCGCTGTTCGCCGACGCGCCGGCCGGAGCGCCGAAACCGTCCGCCTATCTGCTCGCCGCCTATGCCGCGTGGTTTCCGGCCGGAACCGTGCTGCTTTGCGTCGTCGATCCCGGGCGTCGGCGGCGAGCGGCGCGCCCTGATCGCCGAGGCCGACGGCCGGTTCTATGTCGGGCCGGATAACGGGTTGTTCGAAATCGTATTGCGCCGCGCCGCGACCGCGCAGTGTTGGGAAATCACGTGGCGCCCGAAGCTGCTGTCGGCGAGCTTTCACGGCCGCGACCTGTTCGCACCGGTCGCCGCCCGGCTGGCGCGCGGCGAGCCGCCGGCTTCAATGGCGCAGAGCGCGGCGCCGGAGCGGTTCGCGGAGTGGCCCGACGACCTCGCCGAGATCGTCTATATCGACCATTACGGCAATGCGATGACCGGGATGCGCGGCGAGGCCGTGCCGACAACGGCGAGCCTCGCCTGCGGCGCTCGCAAGATCCCGCACGCCCGGACTTTTTCGGCCGTGCCGCCGGGCACCCCGTTCTGGTACGTCAACTCGAACGGGCTCATCGAGATCGCCGTCAATGGCGGCCGGGCCGACCGGCTGATGGGGCTGTCGGTCGGGAGCAAGGTGGCGGTCGCGGCGGCCTGACCGCGGGTCCGCTCCGGCGAACCGGCGCCTAGCCCGGCGTGTGCGAGGCGAGGAACGGCAGCACGGCCTGGCTGAACTCGCGCGGCCTCACCTGCGTGAAAGCGTGGCCGCCGCGCGGGAAAATCTTGATCTCGGCGCCGGGGATCAGCCGCGCCAGCTCCTCGGAAAAATAGGCCGGCGTGATGATGTCGTCCTCGGCGCCGACGACGAGCGTCGGCGTCTTGATCCGCGCCAGTTGCTCGGTGCGGTCGAAGGCGAGGACCGCGTCGATCCGGCTGGCGGCCACCTCGGTCGGCGGGAAGACGGCGAGCGTCTGCGCCTCCATCTGGCGCAGGCGCTCGTTGTTGCGGGCGACATACCAGCCCGGATAGAGCAGCAGCGAGTTCGCCTGGACGTAGGCGCTGGGTCCGAGGCGCAGCAGGATGTCCTTGCGCAGCCCGAAAAACCGGCGGAAATAGGCATCCGGTTTTGTCCAGCTCGCGGACAGCACGATGCTGGCGATGCGCTTCGGGTGCTCGATGGCCAGAGTCTGCGCGATGGCGCCGCCGGTCGAATGCCCGACGATATGCGCCCGCTCGATCTCGAGCGCGTCCATCAAGCCGATCACGTCGGCGGCCATCCGGTCCATCGTGAAGCCGCTGCGCGTCAGATCGCTCTGGCCGATCCCGCGATGGTCGTGCGTGACGACATCGAAGCTTTTCGCGAAGCCCGGCACCAGGTCGGCCCAGAACGAGGCAAACCCGCTGAGCCCCGAGACCAGCATGACGGGAAACCCGACCCCTTGCCGCTCGTAGTAGAGCGCGCCGTCGCCAATCACGATTCGCGGCATCGATCGCCACCCTGCGAAATAATTGCGCGGCGAATCATGGTGCGCGCCGGCCCGGCTGTCAAACGGAACAAGCCTGCGTTTCCGGACTGCTTGCATTGCGCCGATGCGGCCCCGCCGTTATATAGCCGCCATCCCGATAGGACGGCCCCACTATGGCGACGCGAGGCGCGAGCGATGAAAGACGGCATACACCCGGATTATCACGAGATCACGGTCGTGATGACCGACGGCACCAGCTACCCGACGCGGTCGACCTACGGCAAGGCCGGCGACACGCTGCGCCTCGAGATCGACCCGAAATCGCATCCGGCCTGGACCGGCGGAACGCAGCGTCTGCTCGACACCGGCGGTCAGCTGGCGCGCTTCAACCGGCGCTTCCAGGGTTTCGGGGTCAAGCAGTAGCCCGCCGCCGGCGGCCCGCCGGTTCCTCCGGTGGCGTCCGGCCCGATTTGCCGGCAAGATCGGGCGGATCAGCTTTGCGGGGGCAGCGAATGGCGCGGGCCGATTTTCTCCACCCCGACTTTGTCGCCGAGCCGTATTGGTGGGAGGCGTACCGGCCGGCGAGCGGCGAGCTTGCCGATGTGCCGCGCGAGGCGAGGGTCGCGATCGTCGGCGCCGGCTATGCCGGGCTCGCCGCCGCGCTCGAATTGGCGCGGCACGGGGTCGAGGCGGTCGTGCTCGAAAGGGGCGCCCTCGGGATCGGCGCCAGCACGCGCAACGGCGGCTCGGTCAGCGGCGGCGTCAATGTCGGCAAGAGCTTTACCGGGCGCGCCGCCGAGGTCGATCCGGAGCGGGCGAACCGGCTGCTGTCCGACGCCTCGGACGCGTTCTCGCTGATCGAGCGGCTGATCGACGAGGAACGGATCGACTGCTTCTGGCAGAAGCGCGGCCGGTTTGTCGGGGCCTGGACGCCGAGCCATTACGCGGCGCAGGAAAAGCGCCTCGCAAAGCCTCAACGACGCGGCGCAATCGGGCGCCTACATGGTGCCGCGCGAGCGCCAGCGCGAGGAGATCGCCAGCGACTATTACCACGGCGGGATGGTCGTCGAGCGCTCGGCGAGCCTGCATCCGGCGCTCTATTACAAGGGCCTGCTCGATGCCTGCCGGCGTCGCGACATCGCGATCTGCGCCGAGGCGTCGGTCGAGAAGATCGCGCGCGACGGCGCCGGCTGGCGGGTCGAGACCAGCCGCGGCGCGGTGACTGCCGGCGATGTCGTGATCGCGACGAACGGCTATACCGGCGCGATCACCCCGGCGTTGCGCCGCCGCGTCGTGCCGATCGCCAGCCACATCATCGCGACCGAGACGCTGCCGCGCGAACTGGCCGCCTCGCTGATCCCGAAGCGGCGCAGCATTTCCGATACGAAGCGCGTCTTGTGCTATTACCGGCTGTCGCCGGACGGGTCGCGCGTCGTGTTCGGCGGCCGCGCCCGGTTCACGCCGTCCGATCCGCAGACCTGCGCGCGGGTCCTGTACACCTATATGACCGAGCGCTTTCCGCAGCTGCAGGGGCATCGCGGGTCACGCATGGCTGGACCGGGAACACCGCCTTCACGTTCGACGCGCTGCCGCATATGGGCGAGGAAGGCGGGCTGCATTACGCGCTCGGCTGCAACGGCAGCGGGGTCGCGATGATGACCTATCTCGGCACGCAGACCGCGCGCAAGATCGCCCGCGTCGCGAACGCGCCGTGCGCCTTCGACACGCCGGATTTTCCCGACCACCGGCTCTATACCGGCAATCCGTGGTTTCTGCCGGTCGTCGGCGGCTGGTACCGGATGCGCGACCGGCTCGACCGGATGCTCGCGTGAGGCCAGCACAGCAGGCCGCGGTTATCTCGTGCGAGATGCGACGGTCGAGGGGAGGAGGACAGGACGATGCATTTCGAGCAATTCAAGTCGTCGCTCGCCGGGGCGGCGCCGCCGGCCGGGTTGAGCCTGCCGCTGCAGGCGCTGTGGTGGGTCGCCAAGGGCGACTGGCATAAAGCCCACAGCTGCTGTCAGGATGCGCATGACGAGCACGGCGCCTGGGTACATGCCCATCTGCACCGGGTCGAGGGCGACGAGCGGAATGCCGCCGGCTGGTACAAGCGCGCCGGCAAGACGCCGTCCGAGGCCGCGTTCGACGAGGAGTGGAACGACCTCGCGCGCGGCATGATGTAGCGCGGCGACGACGGTCAGTCCGCCGCGGCGGCTTGAGCCGGCGCGTTCGTATTTGCGGGCGGGGGTGTTGATCGGCTCGGAGAGCGGCGCGGCGCCGAACGAGGCGGCGATGCGGTCGGGCGCGGGGCTCGCCGTAGAGCGTCGTGCGCTGGCGCGGGGTGCGGCCCAGCGAGCGGATCAGCGCCTCCATGTTTTCGGGCGGCATTTCCTGGCCGAACGTGGCGCCGGCGGCGCGCGTGATGCTCTCGTTCATCAGCGTGCCGCCGAGATCGTTGCACGCCGGCCTGAAGGCAGGCGGCGGCGCCCTCCGGCCCGAGCTTGACCCACGAGCACTGGATGTTCGGGATCACCGGATGCAGCGCGAGGCGCGCCACGGCGTGCATCAGCACCGCCTCGCGCCAGGTCGGCCCGAGCCGCGAGCGGCCCTTCAGCGAGATCGGCGTCTCCATCGGCACGAACGGCAGCGGCACGAATTCGGTGAAGCCGCCGGTCCGCTGCTGCAAGGCGCGCACCCGCAGCAGATGGCGCGCCCAATGCTCGTAGCGCTCGACATGGCCGAACATGATCGTGACCGTGCTGCGCAGCCCGGCGCGGTGCGCCGCCTCCATGACCTCGAGCCATTCGGCGGTCTTGACCTTGTCCGGGCAGATCACCGCGCGCACCTCGTCGTCGAGGATCTCGGCGGCGGTGCCGGGCAATGAGCCGAGGCCGGCGTCGCGCAGCTCGGCGACGAAATCGGGCAAGCGTGCGGCCCAGCGTCTTCGCCCCCTGCCAGACTTCGAGCGGCGAGAACGCGTGCACGTGCATGCCGGGCAAGCGCCTGCTTGATCGCGCGGCAGACCGACAGATAGGTCGCGCCGGTATATTCCGGGTGGATGCCGCCCTGCAGGCAGACTTCGGTGGCGCCGCGCTGCCCAGGCCTCCTCGCTGCGCCGGACGATCTCGTCGAGGTCGAGATTGTAGGGCCGGCCGCGCAGGTTTTCGCTGAGCTTGCCCTTCGAGAAGGCGCAGAACTGGCAGCGGAAATAGCAGATGTTCGTGTAGTTGATGTTGCGGGTGACGACATAGGTCACCGTGTCGCCCGACACCTCGCGGCGCAGCCGGTCGGCGGCGGCGCAGACGTCGTGCGAAATCGTCGCCGCGCGCCTCGAACAGGCGGACGATGTCGGCTTCGGCGAGCGTCTCGCCGGCGGCGGCGCGGTCGAGGATGTCGGCGAAGCGCCCCTCACCCTGTCCCTCTCCCCGCGAGCGGGGAGAGGGAGGACGCGGCAGCTTCGGCCGATCGGAATGTCCAAGGCTGGATGCAGCAACGTCTCCCTCTCCCCGCTTGCGGGGAGAGGGACAGGGTGAGGGGCTTTCGGCGGCGGCTCGGCGCCGGAGCCGGCGATCCAGGGATCGGGGCGCGCGAAGCCCTGCCCGTCGATCGCGCGCAGCACCGGGGTGCGCAGCTTCGCATCGAGCCAGCGCGTCGGGCGCCTGCGCATAGGCCGGATAGATCGCGAGCCGCTCGACGAGCAGTTTTCCCGCTGCCGGCGGTGCGGCGGGCGAGATCGTCGAGATGCGGCCAGGGCGCCTCGGGGTTGACGTGGTCCGGCGTGACCGGCGAGACGCCGCCCCAATCGTTGATCCCGGCCGCGATCATTTCTTCCAGCGCGTCCGGCATCAGATTGGGCGGCGCCTGGATGTTCATCTCCGGGCCGAAGATCAGCCGCGCCACGGCGATCGTCCACAGATGGTCGGCGAGGTCGGGCTCGGGCGCGTCCGCCATGCGGGTGCCGGGCTTGGCGCGGAAATTCTGGACGATGATTTCCTGAATGTGGCCGTAGCGGTCGTGGAGGTCGCGCAGCGCCAGCAGCGCCTCGATGCGCTCCCGGCGGGTCTCGCCGATGCCGATCAGGATGCCGGAGGTGAACGGCACCGCCGCCTCGCCCGCCGCCGCGATCGCCGCCAGCCGCACCGCCGGCGCCTTGTCGGGCGAGCCGAAATGCGGCCCGCCGCGTCGCGACAGGCGCTCGGCAGCGCTTTCGAGCATGATGCCCTGCGACACCGAAACGGCGCGCAGCCGCTCGGTCTCGTCGCGGCTCATGACGCCGGGGTTGAGGTGCGGCAAGAGGCCGGTTTCCTTCAGCACCAGCGCCGCCATCTCGGCGAGATAGGACAGCGTCGTGTCGTGGCCGAGCCGGGCCAGCGCCTCGCGCGCCGCGCCGTAGCGCAGTTCGGGCTTGTCGCCCAAGCGTGAACAGCGCCTCCTTGCAGCCGGCCGCGGCGCCGGCGCGGGCGATCGCCAGCACCTGATCCGGGTCGAGATAGGCCGCCTCGCCGCGCCGCGGCGGTTGCGCGAAGGTGCAGTAATGGCACACGTCGCGGCACAAATGCGTCAGCGGGATGAACACTTTTCGCGAATACGAGACGAGGTCGCCGTGGCCGGCGTCGCGCAGTTCCGCGGCGGCCCGCATCAGCGGCGCGAGGTCGGCCGCCTCGGCCAGCGCCAGAGCCTCGTCGGACGAGAGCCGCGCGCCCGAAGCGGCGCGGTCGATGATCCTAGCCAGTGACATACCTTGCCCCTCCGGGCCGCGCTCGATGCCGAACGGCCGCCGGTTTCCTCAGACAGGAGATGATCCCGCTAACGGGGGCACCGCGTCACGACGGACGCCGCGTTCCCGGCGCCGGCGGTGGTACGAAACCCGCCGATGCGAGAGCGCCGGCGTTTTGCGCGAGCCACAGGCCCGCTCGCGTGCGCGATCCGACTTGCGAAAAATGCGCGAGATCGGCCGGGTTGTCGATATCCAATGCGATGCCGGGCAGGTGCACGATCGTCGGCTCGATGCCGGCGGCGCGGGCGGCGGCGAGATGCGGGCGGAAACTGTCGTCGCCGAAGCGCAGCGGCACCGCGTCGGGCGGCGACATCAGGATCGCGTTCGAGCCCATCTCGTCGTGCGACGGCGCGATCGTGAAGGAGGGCGGCCGGTCGATGCGCCGCGATCAGGCGCTCGATCTCGGCGGCGGTGACGAGCGGGATGTCGCCGGGCAGGGTCAGCATCGCGCCGCGCCCGTCGGCGGCGAGACGCCGCGCCGCCGCCGTCGACCGCGCCGGTGTGGCCGTCGCGCGCGCCGTCCGCGATGCAACGCGCGCCGTAGCGGGACGGCGAGGTCGCGCGCCGCCGGGTCGATCGTGACGAGCAGAAGCGCCGGCGAGGCCGCGCGCCTCGGCGAGGGCGGCCAGCACGTCTTCGAGCATCGCCAGCGCCAAGCCTTGCCGCAAGTCGGGCGGGCAGCGCCGGGGCGAGGCGCTGCTTGGCGGCGGCGGTGTCCTTGACCGGCACGACCGCCCAGATGTCGCCGGCGCCGGTCATTTCCGGACGCGGTCGGCGGCGGCGAGGACGGTGCGGGCCAGCGCCTCGCGGTCGGCGAGGGTCTGCATCAAGCGTGCGCGTCAGCACGACCGGGATGTCGAGACCGGCGACCGCACGCGGCGTCGGCCTCGTCGGCGATGTAGAGGTCGAGGAAGTCGCGGTAACGGCGGGCCGGGGTCGCGGCATCGACCGGCAGGCCGAGCTCGGCCATCATCTTGGCCGTCGGTCCCTTGACGGCCTGGCCGGCGACGATCGGCGACACGGCGACGACCGGCGCCCGGCAGGCGCGCAAGCGCGTCGCGCACGCCGGGCACGGCGAGGATCGGGTCGATGCTGATGAACGGGTTCGACGGGCAGAGGACGACGGCGCGCAAGTCCGGATCGGCGAGCGCGGCGAGAAAATCCGGATGCGGGCGGGCGGTCTCGGCGCCGGCGAAGGCCAGTTCGGAAACGCCGGGCTCGCAGCGCAGCCGCACGAAATAATCCTGGAAATCGAGCCAGCCCTCGTCGGTGCGCAGCCGGGTGCGCACCGGGTCGTCGGACATCGGCAGCAGGCGCGCGCGGATGCCGAGGCGGCGGCGGAAATCGTCGATGATCGCCGACAGGCTCTCGCCGGCTGCGCAGGCGGCGGGTGCGCTCGACATGGGTCGCGAGATCGCCGTCGCCGAGGCGGAACCAGGTCTCGCCGCCGAGCGCCTCGAGCGCCGCCATGAAGGTCCAGGTCTCGCCGGCGCGGCCCCAGCCGAGTTCCGGATTGGCCTGGCCCGACAGCGTATAGAGCAGCGTGTCGAGATCGGGCGAGATCGCGAGGCCGAGATGCTCGAAATCGTCGCCGGTATTGGCGACGACGGTCAGCGCGTCGGGCGGCAGCACGCGGTAGAGGCCGAGCGCGAGCTTGGCGCCGCCGACCCCGCCCGACAGCGCGAGGACCGGGCCGCTGTTGCGCGCTCATCGGAACAGGTCGTGCTCCGGCGGGCGGACCAGCGCGAGCGCCGGGGGCGTCGGGGGCCGACCACGACAGGCCGCGCACCAGCACGATCGGCGTCGCCTCGGCGGCCTGGCCCTGCACCAGCGAGGCGGCGGCGGCGATCTCGTCGGCGAAGCCGGTCTCGGTGACTTCGAGCATGCGGCCGAACAGATCGGGGTGGCCGCGCCAGTCGATGACCGCCGGCAGCCCGGCGGCGCCGAGCGCGATGCCGACCGTGCCGCGGCGGAACGGCCGCCCGAAACTGTCGCTGATGATGACCGCGATCCGCTTGCCGACGCGCTTGGCGAGGTCGGAGCGCAGCTTTTCGGCCGAGGCGTCGGGATCGACCGGCAGCAGCAGCACGCGCTCGGCGCCGCTGCCGTCGTCCGGCGCGACGTTCGAATGGTCGATGCCGGCATTGGCCATGACGTAGCCGAGGCGGTGCTCGGCGATCATCAGGTTCGGGCGGTGCCGCACGATGCGCCGCGATTCGGACAGGATCACCTCGACCAGGCGCGGGTCCTTCTCGACCTCGGCGGCGAGCGTCCTGGCCTGCGGCGACGGTTCGACCGAAGACACATCGACGATGCGGCCCTCGGCCTTCGAGACGATCTTCTGCGCGACGACGAGCACGTCGCCGTCCTGCGGGCGCGAGGCCGGTTTCGGCATAGGCGGCGAGCGTGATCGCGGCGAGGTCGTCGCCCTCCTGGACCAGCGGCACGCCCCGAGGCCGGTAATCGTCAGCTGGGTGGTCATGGCGCGGCCGCTTGCCCCTCACCCTGTCCCTCTCCCCGCAAGCGGGGAGAGGGAACTCGCCTGAAGCAGACGCGCGAACTTTTCTAGAGTCGGATCGTGCAGGCGCCGCAACTCCCCCTCTCCCCGCCTGCGGCGAGAGGGGCAGGGTGAAGGACTGCGCAGCTCGATTCACCCGAAGGCCTTGCGCAGGCGGGGCAGGACCTGCTCGGCGTAGAGCTTCAGGAAGCGCGGCTGATCCGGGCCGGGGGCGTGGAAGACGAGGTGGCGGAAACCCAGTTCGACATAGGGCCGGATCTTCTCGACCTGCTCGTCCGGGTCGCTCGACACGATCCAGCGGCTGGCGGCGCGATCGAGCGGCAAGCGCGTCGGCGAGGCGCTCCATCTCGACCGGGTCCTCGACACCGGTCTTTTCCTCGGGCGACAGCGCCAGCGCCGCCCAGTGGCGGGTCAGCTCCTTGGCCTGTCGCTGCGTCGGTGTCGAACGACACCTTGACCTCGATCATCCGCTCGATCGTCGGAGGCGTCGCGGCCGCGCCGGCGGCGCCCTCCTCGACCTTCGGCACCAGCTGCTCGGAATAGAGCGAGGGCGCCTTGCCGCTGGTGCAGATGAAGCCCTCGGCGACCTGCCCGGCCATCTGCGCCGCGAGCGGACCGGAGGCGGCGACCCAGATCGGCACTTTCTGCCGTTCGGCTTGTCGTAGATCGTCGCGCTTTCGGTGCGGTAGAACTGGCCCTCGAAGCTGACCCGGTCCTCGGTCCATAGTTTGTTGATCAGCGCGATCGACTCGCGCAGCCGGTCGCGGCGTTCCTTGGCGCCCGGCCATGCGATGCCGCTCGACGGCACCTCGTTCAGCGACTCGCCGGTGCCGACGCCGAGCACGACGCGACCCGGGAACATCGCGCCGAGCGTGCCGAAAACCTGCGCGACGATCGACGGATGATAGCGGAAGGTCGGGGTCAGGACGCTGGTGCCGATGATCGCGCGGCTGGTGCGGGCGCCGAGCGCGCCGAGCCAGGCGAGCGCATTGGGCGCGTGCCCGTCGGTATGCTTCCACGGCTGGAAATGGTCGCTGACGAAGATCGAGTCGAACCCGACTTCCTCGGCGAGACACGAGAAATTGAGCAGATCGGTCGGGCCGAATTGCTCGGCCGAGGCCTTGTATCCGAGTTTCAGCACCTGTTGCTCCTGTCACACTTTCGCCAGCACGTCCTCGCGGAAGCGCCGCATATTCGTCGATGACCGCATCGGCCGTATCGCCGCCGAAGCTGAAATCGACGGCGATGACACCGAGGTCGCGCAATGACCGCAGATCGGCCGCGATCGCGGCGTTGTCGCCGGAGCCGAGCCGGCGCTCGCCGTTGTCGGCGCGCTCGGGGATGCTCGGTCCGAATTGCGAGAAGCGGTAGGCGAGCTGCCGATCGTTGACGTTGCGTCCGGCAGCCCGCGCCATCCCGCGCAGCTTGGCTCCACTGCGGCCTTCGAGGCGGCCCAGCGTGTCGAGCCGGTTCCTGCGGGTTGGTGCCGATCGGATACCAAGCGTCGCCGAGCCGCGCGGTGCGCCGCATCGCCGGGCCGCTCTCGCCGCCGACCCAGACCGGGACCCGCTTCTGCACCGGCCGCGGCTGGAAGAAGATGTTGGAGAATTGCGCGTATTTGCCGCTGAAGCTGGGGTTTTCGTTGGTCCACAGCTCGCGGCAGACGGCGATCGTCTCGTCGGTGACGGCGCCGCGCTCATCAAACGGCTCGGTGCCGATCGCCTCGAATTCCTCGCGGCACCAGCCGACCCCGATGCCCCAGGTGAACCGGCCTTCCGAGAGCACGTCGATCGACGCGATGATCTTGGCCGTCAGCACCGGCGGGCGGTGCGGCACGACCGTGACCGACGTGACCAGGCGCAGTTTCGAGGTCTTGGCCGCGACGAAGGTGACCGCGGTCAGCTGCTCGTGACGGTCGCCGCCGGCCCGTCCCGGGAACTCGCCCGTGTCGGAATACGGGTATTTCGCTTCCATCTCGCGCGGGATCGCGATATGGTCGCTGATCGTGCAGTAATCATAGCCGAGCGCCTCGCCTTCGCTGGCGATCCGCGCGAGGTCGCGCGGTCCCGAGAGCGGGCCGCTGACCGGCGCGCCAAACCCGAACTGCATCTCCGCCTCCGAGCACAGGGTGGGGTCTCGCGCCTAGCCTACATCGCCGGCCGACCCTGCGCATCCCTAAAGCCGTCGTGGCGGCGGTCGGCACGCCCGCGCTAATGATTGCCCGCGGTAACGATCAACGGTGTCTCGCGACGAGAGGCCGGCCGGATGACGGAGATGAAGCGAAGCCATGTGAAGCGCGAGACGGCGCAGGCGCGCGCATATTCGCAGGCAGTGATCACCGAAGGCGGGCGCACGATCTGGCTCGCCGGACAGGTTGCAGTCGAGGACGGCGCCGGGCGTTCGCTCGCCGGCGATTTCGACGGTCAGGTGCGGGAAATCTTCGCCCGGCTCGGCCGCACGCTCGAAGAGGCCGGCGCCAAACTTGCCGACATGGTGACAATGACCGTATTCATCACCGATCCGCGGCTCGGCGACCGCTTCGTGCAGCTGCGCAAGGAGATTTTCGGCGACAATTTCCCGGCCAGCGCGCTGATCACGGTCGCCGGCCTCGCCCGGCCGGAGATGCTGGTCGAGGTGCAAGGCGTGGCGGTCGCCGCCTGAAACGACGCCTGACGCGCCGTGGGTGCCGGCTCGTATTCAGGTTGGTTGTCGGGAGGTGGAGGTTAAAATCGTTCCCCTTCGCTGGTTGCAACGCGTTTCGCCAAGGAAAATCACGCGCGCGTAAGGCGCTGCTTTTTTGTGGTGATCAGACCCGCCGCGCGCGCTTTGTTGATCAAATAAGAGACAAACGCTGCGCAGGAACCGAGCATGTATATGGCGTCAGTTTCGTCCACCTGCGGTGCTCCATCGCTCAATAGCGCGTGCCGGACGCCTTTTTCATCACTGGTATAGCCATACAGATTTCCAAATCCAGATTTTAGAGCACCATGAATTCTAATTGACGATTCCAGCGCCGCCAGTGCAGGGGCTAGCGTCGACGATTTTGGATCCAGCACACGTGCTACGGATTTAACGGCGTGAATGCTTTCTCGAATGCTTCCGGGCCAGTCACCATCGGCCAATGCGGACGCGGCATTACGAAAATGCGCTCGGGCTCCACGAAACTCGCTGGCAGATACATCTGCAAATGCTCGATTTATTGTATCCAGCTCCTCGCTAGACCCGATTGGGATGATCATCTTCCTGTCGAACACCCGGTACGCTGCACGGCATCTGGAAAGGGCCCAATCCACACCGTCAGCAAGACTATATGGGCACTTAGGATGACGCAGGACCCATTGCACAAATCCGAATAGCCGAATGTAATCACCATGCACGAAGATGCTCTTTAGCTCCTGTTCTAGATCTTTCCAGCGGCTGCTGAATTCATCTGCCATTCTGTGATCGCGGTACACATGCTTATCGTAAAGAATATGTTGCCAAGGATCTACAAAAAATGGTGATACGTGCAGCACGCCGGACCCCGTACTCAGCGATTTTTGAAAGCTTTCGTAAAATAAGTGCCAAAGCACAGCCCGAAGTTCCTCGGAAAGTTCTCGGAGCTGAAGCTGTATCGGAAGCGGGTCGGCGCCTTCCGCTTGTTCGAATGTCAAGCGCTTCCGATCTGCGTATTGATCAGTCACGATCGAAAGTCCTCACGCATTTTTCCTAGCGCGCTAGGTATGTGCGTGCCTCGACATCAACAAGGTCTGGCTTTAGAGGCGGAAGGATTTCCCCGCGGCCCGCTTGACGGACGTGCGGCAACCTGTCGTAATCCACGCCTCCAAGGGGTGCCCCGAGGGAGGGGCTGAGAGACCGCTGATCCGCGGAAACCCTTTGAACCTGATCCGGGTCGTGCCGGCGTAGGGACAGGAACGCTGCGGCCAAGCGCCGTTTCCTCCATACCGCTTAGCGATCCGGGTGGCCGCCTTATTGGCGCTATGGAGGTTTTTCTATGCCCGATTCAGCCCCTCTGCCGACCGCGAACGGCGCCGTAGCCGCAGGTGTCACCACCGGCCCGTTCCCGTCGTCGCGCAAGATCCATGTCGCGGGGCGCCGCCACGGCGACTTGCGCGTCGCGATGCGCGAGATCGACCTGACCCCGAGCGCCAACGAGACAGCCGGTGCGCGTCTACGACACCTCGGGCCCCTATTCCGATCCGGAAATTGCGACCGACATCCGCGTCGGGCTGCCCGAATTGCGGCGTCCGTGGATCCTGGCGCGCGGCGATGTCGATCAGATCGACGGGCCGCGAGATCAGGCCCGAAGACAATGGTCTGCGGCGCGGCGAGGCCGGCGCCGTTCCGGAGTTCAACCGCGCCGGTCGCAAGGTGCTGCGCGCCAAACCCGGCGAGGCGGTGACGCAATACGCCTACGCCAAGCGCGGCATCGTTACACAAGAGATGGAATATGTCGCGATCCGCGAGAATCTCGGACGCGAGGCGGCGACGGAGCGGGTCGATGCCGGCGAGTCGTTCGGCGCCGCGATCCCCGATTATGTGACGCCGGAATTCGTGCGCGACGAGATCGCCCGCGGCCGGGCGATCATCCCGAACAACATCAACCACCCGGAATCGGAGCCGATGATCATCGGCCGCAACTTCCTGGTGAAGGTCAACGCCAATATCGGCAATTCGATCGTCACCTCATCGGTCGCCGAGGAAGTCGACAAGCTGGTCTGGGCGACGCGCTGGGGCGCCGACACGGTCATGGACCTTTCGACCGGGCGCAACATCCACACGATCCGCGAATGGATCATCCGCAACTCGCCGGTGCCGATCGGCACGGTGCCGATCTATCAGGCGCTCGAAAAGGTCGGCGGCAAGGCCGAGGAGCTGACCTGGGAACTGTTCCGCGACACGCTGATCGAGCAGGCCGAGCAGGGCGTCGATTATTTCACGATCCATGCCGGCGTGCGGCTCGGCTACATCCATCTGACCGCGTCGCGCGTGACCGGCATCGTGTCGCGCGGCGGCTCGATCATGGCGAAATGGTGCCTGGCGCATCACAAGGAGAATTTCCTCTACACGCATATCCGCGAGATCAACGAGATCATGCGGGCCTATGACGTGGCGTATTCGTTCGGCGACGGTCTCCGGCCCGGCTCGAACGCCGACGCCAACGACCGGGCGCAATTCGCCGAACTCGAAACACTAGGAGAATTGACCAAGCTCGCCTGGGAGGACGGCGTCCAGGTCATGATCGAAGGCCCGGGACACGTGCCGATGCACAAGATCAAGATCAACATGGACAAGCAGCTCGGCCGAATGCGGCGAGGCGCCGTTCTATACGCTTGGGCCGCTCGTCACCGACGTCGCGCCGGGCTACGACCACATTACATCGGGCATCGGCGCCGCGATGATCGGCTGGTTCGGCACGGCGTTGCTCTGCTATGTGACGCCGAAGGAGCATCTGGGGCTGCCCGACCGCGACGACGTCAAGACCGGCGTCATCACCTACAAGATCGCGGCGCACGCGGCCGATCTGGCGAAAGGGCACCCGGGGGCGCGCGAGCGCGACGACGCGTTGTCGCGGGCGCGGTTCGAGTTCCGCTGGCGCGACCAGTTCAACCTCGCGCTCGACCCGGAGACGGCGGAGAAGTTCCACGACCAGACCTTGCCGGCCGACGGCGCCAAGCTCGCGCATTTCTGCTCGATGTGCGGCCCGAAATTCTGCTCGATGCAGATCACGCAGGAGATCCGCGAATATGCCCGGAGCGGCATGGCGGAGAAGTCGCAGGAATTCATCGAGCAGGGCGCCGAGATCTACAAGGTCGAGCAGGGCACGGTGGACCCGCGCGTCGCGGCGGATTGAGTGGAGTGCCAGGCGCCGGCCGGCCGTATCGTCTTTCGATTGTCGCATTGAACTGTGGCAGGAGAGCGAGGAATGGGCTCGCGACGAGAGGGTGGTCAGATGGCCACAATCTTACTGCTCGCCGTGGCCTTTTCGCTGTGGACGGCCACGTTCCTTTGCTTTCCGGCCGTTGCCCAGGACGACAAACCATGGAAGGTCGAAGGCAAGCTTCTCGGCAAACCCCAGGATGACAACCTGGAAAGCAAGAAATCCCATGACGTGAGCGGTATCGCCTGCGATTTCCAAACCGGATTTTCCGTGGACATGCATGCTTGTCGACGATGAGACGCAGGGCGCGCAAATCGTTGTAATGGGGGACGGTAAGCTGGTCGCCGGCGATTTCATTCGCCTCATCTACAACTCGCAAGATGGTGAGTTGTTGGAACTGGACGCCGAGGCTGTCGCTTATGCGGATGGCCGCTACTACGTGGTCGGCTCGCATGGCCGGCCGCGCCACTCGGATGACCCCGGCGAGGAACGAAAGAACAATGCTAGGGCCCAGGCGACGCGGCAGATTTTTCGAATTCGCTTCGATCCCGCTGCCGTCACCGAGAGCGGGCGGCTCTTTGGCGCGGCCGAGATCAACCCTTCCACTATGCTCTCGAAACTCATCGGGAAGGATGTGCAGCTCGCTCCCTCGTTCGATCGCCCACTGAAAGAGAACGGGTTGACGATCGAGGGTCTTGCGGTCCATCAAGGCCGACTTTACGTCGGTATGCGGGCGCCGCTGCTTCCCGGTCGGAAGGCCGCCGTGCTATCGACGCCGGTGGCGACTGTGTTCGATGGCCAGGTACCGGACACGCGCGTTCATACTCTCGACTTGGATGGGCGCGGAATTCGCGATCTCGCAATCGTCGAAGATCGCTTTCTTGTATTGGCTGGACCCGTTCAGGATCCAGACGACGATAAAGTCAAATCTGACGACTATCGAATTTATTTGTGGGACGTTCGCTCCGGTAGTTGCGAACGGCTGTCGTCGTTGCCTGCCTACGGTGATAAAGTAAAGCCAGAGGCGCTGCTACCCATCCGTTTGAAAAATGGCAGGCTGAGTCTACTCTTGATGTTCGATGGGCCAAGCGAAGGTGAGCCGCGGCCCATCGAAATAGACTGGCACTGAATGGCAACGTAACCAGGAAATAACAATCTCAAAACCGGCCGGTGTTATGCTGCGGCAATCAATTGAATCAGACAGAGGTATACCGGTCTTCGGCGTCATTGCCGATGCGGCTCGTCCTTGTCGCACATTTGAAAAATCCGCGAAATGACCGCCGACCTCGAAGCGCGGCGGGCGGCGCGGCGCTATCCGGAGCGGCCGATCGTCGCCGTGCTTGCAGTCGTGCTGCGCGGCGCCGGGTCAGACGCCAGAGCGCTGATCGTGCAGCGGGCGCAGCAGCCGAATGCCGGACGCTGGGGGTTTCCGGGCGGGGTGCTCGAACTCGGCGAGACGGTCGGCGAGGGCGCGATGCGCGAATTGCTGGAGGAAACCGGGATCGTCGCCGAGCCGGCCGGTGTCCTCAACGTCAACGACGCGATCAGCCGCGACGACGAGGGCCGCGTGCAGTTCCACTATATCCTGATTGCGGTGCGCGGCATCTGGCGCTCGGGCGACGGCGTCGCGGCCGATGACGCGGCGGCATGCGCCTGGGCCACCCGCGCCGAGATCGAGGCCGGCCGGTACCCGACCTTCCCGACGCTGCTGCCGCTGCTCGATCTGGCGCAGGCGCAGCAGAGCTGAACACTCGGCCGGCGGGCGGGGGCGGTGGCCTCCGGTTGCATATGCCCGGAGGCCGAGCCGATGCGGCTAACCCTTCTGTATCGTCAAATCCTCGAATGGCGCGGTGTACGGGAACCCGCCGATTCTGCCGAACGACGATTCGCCGAGCCTGGGGCCGACGCCGTTGATGAAGGCGAGCTCCCAGATCGGCGCGTAGATCGCCTTCTCGTGCACAAGCTGCTGCATCTTGTGCAGAATTGCCTCGCGCTTTTTGGGGTCGAGTTCAGCCGCCTGCTTCGGAAACAGCTCGTCGATATCGGGATAGCTGCCGTAGACGTTGGAGCCGCCCTTGACGACGAACGAGGCCAGCCGGGTCGCGGCGTTGCCGAACGCGCCGCTCGCGCCGCGCAAAATGCCCTTGTCCAATTTCTTGTCGGCGTAGGCCGAAGCGAACGCGGCGCGCTCGATCGGCTGCAACTTGCGTGCGGATGCCGACCTGCTGCAACGAATTGACCGCGACCTCGCCGATATTGGAATAGGAGCTGTCGCACCAGAACGGCCCGGCGTCGAAACCGTTCGGATATCCGGCTTCGGCCAGCAGCTTTCTGCGCCTTCGCCGGATCGTAGACCGCCGGCGGCGGCTGCCAGTAATAGTCGAACGTTTCCGGGATGATGCTGTTGTTGATCTTGCAGCCGCCGAGGAACAGCGCCTCGTTCCATCCCCTTGCGGTCGAGCGCGAGATTGGCCGCCTGCCGCACCTGCAGCTTGTTCCACGGCGATTTCGGATCCCACTGCTCGGGAAAATAGATCCAGTTCGTCGCCTGCAGCACGACCGATTTCAGCGTCAGCCCGGGCGTCGCCTGCAGCTCTTTCGCCAGATCGCCGCGGATCGAATAGGCGATATCGACTTCGCCGCCCTTCAGCGCGGCAAGCCGGGTCGACTCGTCGGGGATCACCTTCATTACCAGGCGCTTCACGGCCGGCGTCTTGCGCCAATAGCCGTCGAACGCCTCCAGCACCAGCTCGATGCCGGGAGTGAACGAGACGAATTTGTACGGGCCGGCGCCGATCGGTGTTTTCCTTGAACCCGTCGTCCCCGACCTCCTCGACGTATTTCTTCGGCACGATCCAGCCGGCGCCGCTGGCGCTCGAATAGAAGGTCATGAAATCGGGCCACGGCTCCTTGAGCTTGAAGCGGACATGACGCGCGTCGGGAATCTCGACCGCGGCGACCTTCTTGTGCAACAGATCATGGTTGGCGCCGCGATAGCGCTCGAACGAGAACTTGACGTCCTCGCCGGTGACCGGCGCGCCGTTGTGGAATTTCGCGCCGTTGCGGATCGTGAAATCGTAGGTCGTGCCGTCCTCCGACGTCTGCCAGGATTCGGCCAGGCTCGGCGCCTGCGAGCGTGCCGGGCATCGGCTTCACCATCGCGTCGTGCAGCGCATAGAGGATCATGTAAGGCGAGATCAGCGCCTGCGTTTCGGCCGGGTCGAACCAGGTCGGCGGCACCGAGACATGCAGCGCCCAGGTCAGCTGGCCGGCCGGCGCGGCGGCGTGGGCGAGACGCGGCGCGCCGGCGAGAAGCCCGAGGGCGCTCGCGGCCATAAGATCGCGGCGGGTAAGCCCGTACATGTATCCGGGGGATCTTGTTGCGTCGGACTGCGCGCGGCGGTTCAGAATTGTGATCATTACGTCTCCGTCCCAATGGATCGTTATCGCCGGACCCGAATTCCCGCCCGCGCGGGAGCACAAGTCCTTCACGCCACTTTAGATCACGGTCGCGGCGGCGTCCGCTTGCGACTGTGGGCGAGCTTCCCCCACCAAAGGCGTAGGCCCGGCCGATAGCGGCCGGACCCCCTCGCCCACAGCCGCCGGCGTGGCGCGGCCGGCGCTGTCGCCCGCGGCCCGGTGCGGGCTTCCTCGATCAGGCCTTTATCGTGATGTCTTCGAACGGCCCGGTATAGGCGAAGCTCTCGATCAGGCCGAACCCGGATTCGCCGACCCGCGGCCCGGTGGCGTTGATGAAGGCGAGCTGCCAGATCGGCGCGTAGATCGCCTTTTCGTAAACAAGCTGCTGCATCTTGGCGAGGATCTCGCCGCGCTTCTTGCGGTCGAGCTCGGCCGCCTGCGCTGGATACAGCTCGTCGATATCGGGATAGCTGCCATAAACATACGCGCCGCCCTTGACGACAAACGCTTCAAGCCGCGTGGCGGCGTTGCCGAACGCACCGCTCGCGCCCTGGATTACCCCGTTATGGAATTTCTTGCCGCAATAGCCGCCGAAGAACCCGGCGCGTTCGAGCGGCTGCAGCGAAAGCTTGATCCCGATTTCGGCGAGGTTGTTGATTGCAGCTTCGCCGATATTCGCATATGAGCTGTCGCAGTAATAAAGACCGCCGTCGAACCCGTTCGGATGCCCGGCCTCGGCCAGCAGCTGCCTGGCCTTGGCCGCATCGTACACGGCGGCGGGCGGCTGCCAGAAATACTCGAAGCTCGCCGGTATCATGCTGTTCGTGGTCTTGCAGAAGCCGAGGAACAGCGCCTTGTTCATCCCGTCGCGGTCGAGCGCGAGATTGGCCGCCTGGCGCACGCGAACGTCGTGCCAAGGCGATTTCGGGTCCCATTGGTCGGGGAAATAGACCCAGAACGGCGCCGGCGGATAGACCGGCTTCAGCGACAGGCCGGGCGTGTTCTGCACCTCTTCGGCGAGGGTGCCGCGGATCGAATAGGCGATATCGACTTCGCCGCCCTTCAATGCCGCGAGGCGCGTCGACTCGTCGGGGATCACGCGCATCACGATTCGCTTGACCGAAGGCGTCTTTGCGCCAATAGCCGTCGAACGCTTCGAGGACAAGCTCGACGCCGGAGTTGTACGAGACAAATTTGTATGGGCCGGCGCCGATCGGGTGCTGCTTGAAACCGTCGTCGCCGACCTTCTCGACATATTTCTTCGGCACGATCCAGCCGGCGCCGCTGGCGCTCGAATAGAAGGTAAGAAAATCGGGCCAGGGCTTCTTCAGCTTGAAGCGGACGTGACGCGCGTCCGGCGCCTCGATCGCGGCGACCCGCTCTTTCATCAGCGAGTGCGACGTGCCGCGATAGCGTTCGAACGAAAACTTGACGTCCTCGGCCGTGACCGGATCGCCGTTGTGGAATTTGGCGCCGGGCCGCACGACGAATTCGTAGGTCAGGCTGTCCTCCGAGGTGGACCATGATTCCGCCAGCGACGGCGCCTGCGGATTGCCCGGCATCGGTTTGACCATCGCGTCGTGCAGCGCATAGAGGATCATGAACGGGCTGATGATCCCCGGTGTGTCGGCCGGGTCGAACCAGGTCGGCGGCACCGAGACGTGCAGCGCCCAGGTCAGTTGGCCGGCCGGAGCAGCGGCGCGAGCGATGCGCGGCGCGCCGGCGAAAAGCCCGACGGCGCTTGCGGCCAACAGGTCGCGCCGGGTCATGCCGGAAATGCCGCCGACGCGGTTTGATCGCGCGCGGCTGCGCAGTATCGTAGACATGGCGTTCCATCCCGTTCGAATTTTGTTTTGGGCTGCCGTTTCCGGTCACCGGGTGGGCAGTCCTCCGCGCCAATGTATATTAGCCTCGGGTCGCACGCGCCTGCGACTGTGGTGAGCTTCTCCCGGCCGAAGGGTTAGTTGCAGCGATCTCGTCCGACGCGACATTTCGGAGCGGGGCGCGATGTCGCTCCGGGATCGCGGAACGATGCTGCTATGCTGCGGCACCGCAACCGTTTCCGGGTCCGATGCATACTGTCAGTCTCTCGAAGGGCAGCCTGTCGCCGGAGGCCGCGCCCGGCATAGCCGCCGGCTCGCGCGGCGCGTTTTGCTCATACGCGCTGTTGACGCTCGCCGCGGTCGCGATCGTCACTGCGGCGCGGCTGGTCTGGCTCGCGGTGCAGCCGGCCGATCTGTACCCCGACGAGGCGCAGTACTGGTATTGGGCGCAGCACCCGGCTTTCGGCTACTACTCGAAGCCGCCGCTGATCGCCTGGCTGATCGCGCTGACAACGGCCGCGTTCGGAGACAGCGAGTTCGCCATCCGGCTGTCGGCCCCGCTGCTGCACGCCATCGCGGCGGGGTTCGTCTATGCGATCGGAACGCGGCTTTATGACGGCCGGGTCGGGTTCTGGGCGGCGCTCGCGTATCTGACGGCGCCCGGTGCGTCGCTGTCGGCTTACATCATCTCAACCGACGCGGCGTTGCTGCCGTGCTGGGCGGCGGCGCTTTACGCCTTCATCCGGGCGCGCGATTCGGACGGGCCGGTGTGGTGGATCTTCGTCGGGATCGCCGCCGGGATCGGGCTGCTGGCGAAATACGCGATGGTCTATTGGCTGATCTCGGCGTTCGGCTTCGTGCTGCTGGTTCCGGGCGAGCGCCGCCATTTCCGGCCGCTGCTCGGAGCCGCCGGGATCGCGGTGCTGCTCTACCTTCCGAACCTGTGGTGGAACTGGAGCAACGGGTTCGTCAGCTATCTGCATCTTCGCGACAACGCCGACCTGTCGCGCGGCCTGGTGCACCCGGAGGCGTTCCTCGAGTTCCTGGGATCACAATTCGCGGTGGCCGGGCCGCTGCTGTTCGCCGCGCTGCTGGGCATCGTGGCGCGCCCGCGGCTTCTGCGAGAACCGCGCGCCCGGCTGCTTGCCGCCTTCGCGCTGCCGAGCCTCGCGATGATGCTGTGCCTCAGCTGGCTGTCGCGGGCGCAGCCGAACTGGGCGGCGCCGGCCTATGTGTCGGCGATCGTGCTGGTTGTCGGCTGGGCTCTCGCGCTGCGGTTGGCGGCGCTGGATCGGCGCCGCGGTGGCGATCAATATCGTGCTCGCGGTCGCCGCGTTCGGCGCGACCGAGGCGCTCGCCGGCGCGGGTCTGCGGGTCCCGGCCAGATACGATCCGCTGCACCGGCTGCGCGGCTGGCAGGAATTGGGTGACGAGGTGTCGCGACTGCTGGCGGCGCACCCCGGATTGACGCTGCTGGCCGACGACCGCGAGCTGCTGGCGGCGCTGATCTATTATGTGCGGCCGCACCCGTTCGGCGCGGTCGAGTGGAACCCGATTCCCGGCATCACCGACCAGTTCCGGCTCGTCAACAATATCGGCGACCATCGCGGCGAGGATTTTCTCGCCATCAGCGTGCACGGTCTTTTCGACGAAATGCGCCCGGAATTCGCCGAGCTGACCCCGCTGACGACGATCCGATCCCGCACCGGGCCGAATGGCGAGACGACCTACGCCGTGGCGATCGCGCGCGGATACAGCGGCGATGGAAGGCGAACGCGGCGGCGCTGAGGACCGCTATCCTCACGGCAGCAAGCGATAGCCGCCGGGCTCGGTGACGAGAATTTCTGCGTTCGCCGGATCGCGCTCGATTTTGCGGCGCAGGCGGTACACGTACGTTTCGAGCGTGTGCGTCGCGACGCCGGCATTGTAGCCCCAGACCTCGCCGAGCAATGTGTCACGGCCGATCGCCCGGCCGGCGCGATACAAAAATTCGAGGATTGCCGATTCCTTTTCGGTCAGCCGGACCTTGCGGCCCGCCGCTGCGTCGCTCAGCAGCTTGGCCGTCGGGCGAAACGCGTACGGACCGATCGTCAGTACACCGGCCTCGCTCTCGGGCATCGCACAGACCGGCGCGCAGTCGCGCCAACAACTCGCCGACCCGAATCGGCTTGACCAGCCAGTCGGTAGCGCCGGCGGCAAGCGCGGTCGCTTGTTCGCAGCCTGCCCGGTCATGATCGGCATCGGGCGATGCCAGAACGATAAGCGGGCCACCGATCCCAGCGCCGCGTAGATCGCGGCACAAATCGGCGACGCGTCGATCGCGCAGCGCGCCATCGACCAGCACCGCAT
Source organism: uncultured Alphaproteobacteria bacterium (assembly GCA_963753665.1). Taxonomy (GTDB): domain Bacteria; phylum Pseudomonadota; class Alphaproteobacteria; order ATCC43930; family CGMCC-115725; genus DATARH01. The sequence continues at coordinate 290,570 of CAVWDC010000003.1, read as the reverse complement.
CGAAGCGCTCGCGCCGTGACCGGTGCAGCGCCGCTGCGGCGCTGTCGCATTCGCTGCCGGCGAACTCCGCGTCGCGTTCGAGCTGATCGACGAGACAAAGCCGACGCACGGCATCCGGATCGACGATCAGCACCCTGGAACGAGATTGCATGCAGCCCCCAACCGACATGCCGATCCCCGGCTTCGCGCGATTAACGCATTACCGGGCTCCCCTAATCCTAAGCGAACTCGCGTTCCCGGCGCTACCGGAGCCGGCGCAGCGGCAGCATCCGGTCGAGAATGCGGTTTCGCCGCACGAAGCGATGCGTCAGCGCCGCCGCGACATGGATCGCAACCAGCGCGTAGACGGCAAACTGCCCGGCCAGATGGATCGCGAACACGATTTGCGCCAGCCGCGGGTCCTCCGGGATCAGCGGCGGGATTGCGAACAGGCCGAAAAAGCTGACCGAATGCCCGGCGGCGAACGCGTTGAGAAGGCCGGTCAGCGGCATGACGAGGAAGACGATGTAGAGCAGCGCGTGGTCGGCATGCGCCGCCGCCGCCTCGAACCGCGGAAAACCGATCGGCAACGGCGGCGGCGGATGCATCAGGCGCCAGACGATGCGGAACACCATCACCGCGAGGATCAGCAACCCGACCGAGCGGTGCAGCAGAAGCAGCGTCTCGCGCGAATCGCCGCCGCGCGGCGCGCCGATAATAGCCCAACCGAGTGCCACGACGATGATAGCGAGCGCCGCCACGACCCAGTGCACTGCACGCGCGACCGGACCATAGCATTCGATCTCGATCGGGTCGGCCGGCGGGCGCCACTCCGCCATCGCCGATCAGCCATCCGCGCCAATTCCGGCCACCCGGATCGTCGGGCGCAGCGGCATCGCGCTGGCCGCGACGTAATGGCCCGGCGACACCTCGATCAGCGGCGTCGGTTCTCCGGGCACGCGCCGGAACGGCTCCGGCCACGCATTCGGGTTCGAGGCGCGTCCCTCGATCAGCCGCGCGAAGTCGAGGCGATGCTGCGGGTCCGGCGCCGGGATCGCGGCGATCAGCGACTGCGTGTAGGGGTGAACGGGATCGCGGAACAAGACGCCGCGCGGCGCGATCTCGACGATGCGGCCGGCGCACATGACCGCGATCCGGTCGGCGATATAATCGACGACCGCGAGGTTGTGCGAGATGAACAGATAGGTGAGGCCGAGTTTCTTCTGCAGATCGAGCAACAGATTGAGGATCTGCGCCTGGATCGAGACGTCGAGCGCCGATACCGGCTCGTCGCAGATCACCAGCTCCGGCCGCAACGCCAGCGCGCGGGCGATACCGATCCGCTGCCGCTGTCCGCCCGAGAAACTGTGCGGATAGCGGTTCCGATCGCGATCGTGCAGCCCGACCAGCGCGAGCAGTTCGGAAACCAGCTCGGCGCGGGTTCGCGCATCGCCGATTCCATGAATGACCAGCGGCTCGGCGATGATGTCGCCGACCGTCATGCGCGGGTTCAGCGACCCGAACGGATCCTGGAAGATGAACTGCACCCGCCGGCGAAAGCGCGTCAGCGCCGCGCCTTCGAGCGCCAGCACGTCCATCGCAACGCCGTGATCGTTGAACGTGATGCTGCCCGAATCGGGCGGCACCGCGCGCATCAGCACCTTGCTCAACGTCGTCTTGCCGCAGCCGCTCTCGCCGACGAGGCCGAGGCATTCGCCGCGCGCGACCCGCAGGCTGACGCCGTCGACGGCCATGACGCGGGCGCCGGTGCCGACGCGGAACATGCCGCCGCTGCGCAGCCCGAAGCTCTTGCGGATATCGATGCATTCGAGCAGCGCCGCGCCCGGCCGTTCGGCGACCGCCGGTTTTTCCGCCATCAGATGCGGCGCGTCGCCGGGCGGGATCTGGCGGATCGGCTGCAGCCGCTCGCCGGGCTTCATGTCGAAGCGCGGCACCGCCCGCAGCAAGGCCCGCAGATAGGGATGCCGCGCGCGCTCGAATATGTCGGACAGCGTGCCGCTCTCCATGACCTCGCCGCGATACATGACCACGATCTCGTCGGCGACATTCGCGACGACGCCGAGATCGTGCGTGATCAGCAGCACGCCCATGCCGAGTTCGCGCTGCAGCTCGACGATCAGCTTCAGTATCTGCGCCTGGATCGTCACGTCGAGAGCGGTCGTCGGCTCGTCGGCGATCAAGCAGGGCCGGCCGGCAGACCAGCGCCATCGCGATCATCGCGCGCTGCCTGAGGCCGCCCGACAGCTCGAACGGATAGCTGCGCCAGGCGCGCATTCCGTCGGGAAAGCCGACCAGGCGCAGCATCTCGATCGTCAGCTGCTTTGCGTCGGCGAAGCTGACGCGGCGATGCAGCCGCAGCGCCTCACCGACCTGGTCGCCGATCGTATGCAGCGGCGACAGCGAACTCATCGGCTCCTGGAAGATGATCGAAATGCGGCCGCCGCGGATCGCCCGCATCCGCGGCCCGTCGGCCGGCAGCGGCACGAGGTCGATCGGCGGCTCGTCGCCGCGCGGATCGGCGAACAGGATCTTTCCCCTGCGGGATCGCGGCATTGCGCGGCAGAATGCGCAGGATGCTCTGGCTCAGTACCGATTTGCCCGAGCCGGATTCGCCGACTATGGCCAGCGTCGTCGCCGGACGCATTCGGAACGAGACGCCTCTGACCGCCCGGATGGCGCCGGCCGGGGTCGCGAACTGGACGTGCAGGTTCTCGACCCGCAAGAGATCGCTCAGTGGCGCTCGATCTGCCATTCGGGCACCCTGACTCCCAGCGCTTCGAGATTGGCGGCGGTCGCTTCGCTGACTTGCAGATGATTGTCAGCGGCGGCATCGGCGGCGCGGCGGACGACCTCGCCGAACCCGGCGATGCGGCTGTCGAGGCTCAGTTTCCCGCCGCCGCCGGACAATTCAAGCTGCATCCAGCCGCTCTTGCGGTCGCGGCGAGTCGAGAAATAGGCCAGCCGCAGGCGCTCGAGTTCAGCCCACGCAATCCTCCGCTCGACGAGACCGTGCGCGCGGATCTCGGCATCGGTCATTTCGATGCTTGTATTGTGGCGCAGCGCGGTGCGCACGCCGAAAATCCCGAAGACGATCGCGAAACCGCCCAGCAGCGTCGCCGGGACCGGCGCGACCGGCGTCGTCGCGAAGATCGCCCCGGCCGGCACCAACCCGGCGGCGGCGCGGAGATAATCGCCGATCATCGCCGACGCCGGATAACTGTGCTGACTAGCCCAGCTTTGCGTCTCTGGCGTCTGTTCCCGCGTCGTCATCGCAACATTTCGTTAATAGCGACCCAGCGCGCGGCGCGATGCCCGGCGATCAGCTCCAGAAGCCTCTCGAGAAACCCCGCCGTCTCGCGATCCATTATCAGATGGTGCGTCAGAATGCCGAGAGGACTGGCCGAGGCCGCGCTGTCGAGCCGGCGGCGGCGCAGCCGGCAACGAGCGAGCCAAGCGCCGACGCCTCACCAATAAACAGGCGGTCGCCCTTCCAATTGGTTAAATCGACATGGACGGGAATCAAGCCAAGCCCGGCGGGCCCCGCTGACGCCTTTGGTGAGGCAATCGACGAGAGGGCCGCAATCCCGGCTTCGGGGAGAACGGCAAGCAGTTCCGGCGCGATGCGGTTCCACGGCGGCACGAAGACCGGCAGCGCCCGCGGCCCGAACAGCACCGCGAGGCGGTCGCGTCCCGCCGCGATCTCCGCCGCCACGACGGACGCGGCAAGGCTGCTCGGGTACTCGCTTTTCTTCCCCTCGACGGCGCGGTTCACGTGGCGCCAGCCGTGCTGCAGCACCGCCACCGACGGCGCGTCGCGCAGTGCCGCCGCCAAAGTCTCGCTCGCCAAGGCCGGGATCACGGCCAGCGCGATCGGCGCCCCGCCCACGACGCGCAGCAACGCCGCGAGTTCCGGGGTCGCGGCGACGGCATCGTCATCGCGCCACCACAGCTTCGCAGTCCGGCCTGCCTCGCCCCAGCGATCGAGCTCGGCGACCAGCTCGGGCCAATCCGAGGCAGCCGCGCTCGCGGCCGGGGGCGGAGCGGCGCGCGGCATCGGCTGCTGGGCGCGGCATCGATGTCATCGCACGACAATAGCTCGCGCGGCGGGCGCGGCAAAACGGTCCGTGCCGCCTCGCCGGCACCGCTCGTCTCGGCACCGATGATTCCGGCGATCAGTTCGGCCGAGCGCGCCGCCCCGCCGGTGTCAATCATCAGGCGCGGCGGCGGGCGCGCGGCCGCGCGTTCGATTGCCGCCGCCAGCGCCGCCGCGGACAGCTCGCTTTCGCGCACCAGCTCGGCGGCGCCGAGGGCGGCCATACGTTCGGCCCGCAACGGTTGCTCGGTCTCGCGCCCGGCGGCGAACGGCACCAGCACCGCGCGCGCCCGCGCCGCCAGCAGGTCGAGGACCGTGTTGTAGCCGGCCTGGCTCACCGAGACCCGGCAGGCACGCAGCAGCGCGGCGAAATCGTCGCGAAATCGTTCGACGGCGACGCCGGCCGGTGCGTTCGCCTGCAACGCCATGAAATCGGCTGTCGGCCAGGTTCGTTCCGGCGATCAGACGCCACGGCAGATGGGCCAGGCATCCGGCGCGGCGGGCGGCGAGCGCCGTTTCCAGCAGGACCCTCCCGGCGCGCGCCGCCGCCGGCCGAGACAACGACCTCGCCGGCAGGTTTTTCGTTCGCAGGCCCCGTCCGCCGACGCCTGACTCGGTGGTGCGACATAGCCGGTGTAGACGAGCCGGTCGGCGATGTCCGGGGCCGCCGGGAAGCTCGCGTCGAACGGGATCAGGGCGGGATCGCCATGGACCAGCACCCGGTCGATGTCGCGGCGGACGCGATCGACGATCTCGCGGTGCCGCGCCGGATCGTCGCGCACGACGACGATGTCGCGCACCGAGCAGAGTATCGGCAAGCTTCGCCGGCAAGCGCCACGGGGCGGCGCGAGAGGCCGCGATCAGCGGATCAAGCTCGAAGCGAAAGGCGCGGCGCGCGAACGGGAATCCCTCGAGGACCACCGCATCGGGCCGCGCCGCCGCGAAGGCTGGCGAGCAACGCGTCGCGCCGCCGCTCGCGCAGCCGATCGTCGATCGGCGCGCCGCGCTCGTCGATCAACGCGAAACTCGCGTCGCGCGCGCGCAGCGGCGGCAGCTGGACGAGCGTCACGGCCGGGTCGCGCGTCAGGCTCTGCGGCATACCGCCGGAGACTACCGTGACCGCGATCCCCCGTTCGACGAGTGCGTCGGCGATGCGCAGCGTCGCGCTGCAGATGCCCGATCCCCAGCAGATGCTGCACCCAGAACAGCACCGAGCGCTTCGCCGCAGTAGTTCGCCCCTGAGCTCACGCGGCCCGCCTCGCCCGGAGTCCGGCGAGAATCGCGCGCAGCCGCGTCGCGGCCACGGGCAGATCGTGCTCGCGCCGGACCCGCGCGCGCGCCGCCGCACCCATCGCCGCGCGCCTGTCCGGATCGAGGATCAAATGGCGCAGCGCGGCGGCGAACGCGTATCGGGATCGCCGGGCGGCACCAGCAGCCCGGTCTCGCGATCGGCGACGATACCGCCAACCCCGCCGCTCGCCCCGGCCACGACCGGCAGCCCGCTCGCCTGCGCTTCGAGCAGACGCCATGCCGAACGCCTCGTTGACCGCCGGCCAGACGAACAGATCGGAATCGGCGAGAGCGGCGGCGACGGCGCTCTCGTCGAGCGCGCCGCGCCAGCGGATTCGGGCGCCGAGCGCGGCGAACGCCGCCGCGACCTCGCCTCTCGCTTCGCCGTCCCCGACCACGTCGAGCGACCAGTCGAGATCGGTCAGCATCGCGAGCGAGTCGGCAAGGAGGCGATACGAGGCGAGCTTGTCACCGCGCCGCATCATCGCCACGGCGATCAGGCGGACCGGCGATTTCGGCGGATGGAGCCGCGTCGCGGCGGCATATTGCCTTGCGTCGAGGAACGGCGGAAAGGCGATCCAGCGGCCCGGATCGCGCAGCAGCGCTCACGACGCAATCGCGATCGGCGGGGTTGAGGCCGAGCACCGCGTCGGCCCGGCGCAGCGCCTGTTCGACCCCGCGCTGGCCGATATGCCATGGCCCCGCCTGCCCGTTTCGGGGCGCTCGACGCCTCGGCGATGACGTAAGGGATGCCGAGCGCCGCGCTGACCGCCGGCCCGAGCCAGTCCGGCGCTTTGTAATAAAGGTGATAGGTGAACCACAGATCGGGCGCGGCAGCCGGATCGCGGCGCCAGCCGCCGGAGCAGCCGTCGGGCGGTCGCGGCCCCGAGCTCGGCGAGTCGGGTCTGCCGGGCCGGGTCGCCGTGTCCGTCATAGCTGCGCAGCCGCGACGCGACGAAACGGCTGATGCCCGGCGGCCCGCAACGCGTCGAGCAGCAGACCGGCGACCCGGCGATCACCCGACGGGACCGGATGGTCCGGCGGTTTCAGCGGCGCGTAGAACGCGATGCGCACGCCTTCGACCCGCTCACTCGGCGGCCAGAGTCGGGGCTTCGGCCGGAAGCCCGAACAGCGCCGCCAATCGGTCGATGCCGCGCCGCATGTCGAAGTCGCGGCGCACGCGCGCCTCGCCGGCGGCGGCGAGCCGGGCGCGGCGGTCGGGATCGCGAATCAGCGCCGCGAGCGCCTCGGCCAGGGCGCGCGGATCGCCGGGCGGCACGAGAACGCCGGTCGCGCCGTCCTCGATCAGTTCGGCAGATTCCCGGCAGACGGGTCGCGACGCAGGCCAGACCTTGGCTTTGCGCCTCCATCAGCACGTTGGGCAGCCCGTCGCGGTCGCCGTCGCGGGTGATCTTGGCGGCGAGCACGAACAGATCGGCCTCGCGGTAGGCGGCAAGCACGTCCGGCTGCGCCCGCGCGCCGCGCCATTCGATACGGCCGGCAATCCCGAGCCGCGCGGCTTGGCGCTTGAGCCGATCCGCCAGCGCGCCGCCGCCGATATGGACGAAACGCCAGGCAAGATCCAGGCGGCAGCAGCGCCAGCGCCGTGCAGCAGATCGTCATAGCCCTTTTTCGCGACGGCGCGACCGACCGACAGCATGACGACCGGCCGCGCCGGATCGCCGCCATCGGCCGTTACGGCGGCGGCGTGTCGCTGCGGCGGAAAGCGGTCGAAATCGAGCCCGTGATAGGCGAGGCTGACGATCCCCGGCGACGGCGCCAGCGCGGCCAGATGATCGCGGCCGTGGCTGGTGCAGGTCACGGCCCATGCCGCCGAGGCGAGCTTGTCGCGCTTCTCCCAGTCGGGAATGGTCCAGATGTCCTTGGCGTGCGCCGAGACCGACCAGGGAAGCCCGCGCATGATCGCGGCATAGCGCGCGACCGAGGCCGGAGTGTGCAGAAAATGCGCGTGCAGGTGGCCGATGTCGGCGGGCAGCTCGGCCGCCAGGACCAGCGCCTGGCCCCAGCGCCGGACGCGGTTCGGCGTCGGATCGCGGGCCAGATCGGCGAGCCACGTCAGGCGCGCGGCGCCGTAGCCCGGCAGCTCGCGGGCAGTCGCGCCAGCCGGCGAGGACGCGGCGCGGCTCGTCTTTCAAATATTCGGGCAGGTAAAGGACCGGCGCCCGGATCCGGTCGTGCAGCGGATGGCGCGCGCGATCGGTCGGGTGCCGCAGCGACACGATCGCGATGTCGAGGCCGCGCTGTTCGAGCGCCGCTATCTCCTGCGCGATAAAGGTCTCCGACAGTCGCGGGTAGCCTTTCAGCACGAACGCAACCCGGCGGCCGCGCAAGCCCGGGAGGGCGGGCGGGGTCGCTCATGCGCGGCGCGACCTGTTGCCCGTTCCGGCGCCGCGCCGCGGCCAGCGCGCGGGGCGCCCTGGCGCGAGCCATTTCAGCGCCAGCCGATTGACCGACTCCATCCCGTCGAGCAGGCCGGGGACGACGACCGTCGACGGGCGCGGCTGCTGCGACAAGCGCCGCAGCGCCGCCGCCATGGTTTGCGGGTCGCGGCTCTCGTCGTCCGGCAGCATCGCGACCAGCCCGAGTTCGGCGGCCCGCCGAGCCCGGATGTATTGTTCGAGCCGCGGCGTCGTCCGCGGCACGATCAGCGCCGGCTTGTCGAACGACAGGATTTCGCAAAACGTGTTGTAGCCGCCCATCGCGACGATGCCGCCGGCGCGCGCGATCAGCCCTTCAAGCCGCGCGTCGAAGGTCAGCGTGCGCACGTTTGGCAGAAGCGCGGCGCGCGCGGCGAACGCGGCCTGTCGATCGGGCAGCATGAACGGGCCGAAGACGAGCACCGCCGTCGGCAAAACGCCGGGGTCGTCCTCATAGGCGGCGAGCACCCAGTCGATCAGCCCGTCGCCGTCGCCGCCGCCGCCCGCGGTCACCAGCAAGAATTCGCCGTCCGGCCAGATCATCGAATTGCGGCGCGCCTGAAGTGGCGGGCGCGGTCCGCCGCAAATATCCGGTATAGACCATGCGGCGGCGCACGCTGGCCGGCAGATCGAGCCCCGCCAGCGGGTCGCAGATCTGCGGCAGGCCGTAGACCCAGATCTCGTCGTAATAGTCATTGCAGCGCCGGCACGGCGTTCTTGCGCTCCCATTCGCTTTCGAGCGCGGTCGGGTCGTCCATCACGTCGCGCAGACCGAGAACGAGCGGCGTCCCGCGCGCCCGCAGCAGGTCGAGCGTCGGCCGCACCTCGCCGCGCAAGCCCAGCGGCTCCTTATCGACGATCAGGATGTCGGGATCGAAAATATCGGCCGTATGGCGGATAATCGAGGAGCGCATCGCCAGCGTCTCCTCGATGTCGATATGCAGGCTGAGCGACACATATTCGCCGTTGCGCAGCTTGATGACGCCGGGGACGCGCACGAAATCGACGCGCGAGCGGAAATCGAAGCTGCCGATGATCGGCGATCCCGATAGGATGAGAACCGAAAGTGAGGAATCTGCGTCGACCAGTGAATGGGCGATCGCCCGGCAGCGGCGCAGATGGCCAAGGCCGAACGTATCATGGCTATAGATCAGGATGCGCTTATGGTCGCGGCGGTTGATCAAACAGCCCCTCCATGCGTGCCCGCCGATCGCAGTATGCCATGCGGCGCGCGGTGTTCGCGAAATATTGTTTCGGCGGGAAAGAGGGTCATGAAAACGATGGCGGCGGTCGCCACGGCAAGCGGGGAGGCGCCGGCTTCCGGCTGGTTCCGCCTGCCGCGCTGGCGCCGCTCCGAAACGGAGACGGTCGAACCGGGCGCCGCGTCGTCCGATCTCGAACCGTCGATCTATCGCTTTATCATAAAACACAGCTGGCACTCGCAGCTCATCGCGCTGGCGATGACCCTCGCCTCGTTCCCGTTTCTTTACGTCTCGCTCGATCTGCCGAAGACGATCGTCAATCACGCGATCCGCGCCGACGCAAAGTTTCCGCAATCCGTTTTCGGCTTCGAATTCGACCGGGTTCCGTATCTGATGCTGCTGTGCGGCGCCTTTCTGCTGACGGTGCTGATCAACGGCGGCTTCAAGTACTGCATCAACACGTACAAGGGCCAGCTCGGGGAGCGGATGCTGCGGCGCTTCCGCTATCAGCTTTATCTCCGCCTGCTGCGCTTCCCGCTGACCCATTTCCAGAAGACCTCGGCGGCCCAGATCATCCCGATGGTCACGGCCGAATCCGAATCGCTCGGCGGCTTTATCGGCGACGCGCTGGCGCTGCCGGCGTTTCAGGGCGGCACGCTGCTGACGATCATCTTTTTCATGTTCGTGCAGGATCCGGTGCTCGGGCTCGCCGCGATCGCGCTCTATCCGTTCCAGGGCTACATCATCCCGAAGCTGCAGCGGAAGGTGAACCAGCTCAACAAGCAGCGCGTGCGCACCCAGAGGATCGTCGCCGACCGCATCCAGGAATTGGCGGCCGGCATCGTCGAAATCCACAGCAACGACACGGTCAAGCTGCACCTGACCGATTTCGCCAGCCTGCTCGGCCGCATTTACGACATCCGGTTCGAGGTCTACAGGCGCAAGTTCTTCGTCAAGTTCCTTAACAATTTCATCGGGCAGCTGACGCCGTTCTTCTTCTACTCGATCGGCGGCTATCTGGTAATCCGCGGCAATCTGTCGTTCGGCGCGCTGGTCGCGGTGCTCGCGGCCTATAAGGACATGGCCTCGCCGTGGAAGGAACTGCTCGATTTCTATCAACAAAAAGAGGATTCGCGGATCAAATACGAGCAGATCATCGAACAGTTCCAGCCGGCCGGGCTCACCGATCCCGAGCTGATGCTGCGCGAGCCCGGCGAGATACCGCGGCTTCAGGGCGAGCTGGCGGTCAGCAATCTCTCGCTCGCCGAAGACGATCGCAACCGCATCATCGACGCGGTCACGTTCAGCATGCGTCTCGACGAGCATGTCGCGGTGATCGGGCCAAGCGGCAGCGGCAAGAACGAGCTGGCGCCTGTTGCTCGCGCGGTTGATGCGGCCGACCAGCGGCCGGATCACGATCGCCGGGCGCGAACTCGGCGAGATGCCGCTCGCCGTTGTCGGACAGCGCATCGGGTATGTCGGCGCGACGCCGTACCTGTTCACCGGCACGCTGCGCGACAATTTGCTGCTGGCGCTGCGTCATCGCCCGGTGCGCCCGGCCGAGTACAGCGAGGCCGAGGCGCGCCGGCGGACCCGTCAGGAGTGGGAGGCGCGCCGTTCCGGCAACATCGATTTGGATCCGCACGCCGATTGGGTCGATTACGCCGCCGCCGGGGTCGAAAACGGCGAGGAGTTGACGGCCCGTATCGTCGAGTTGCTGACGCGGCTCGATTTCGAGATCGACGTGTACAATTTCGGCTTGCGTTCCCGGTTCGACGCCGGCGCCGACCCCGCAGCTGACCGAGCGGCTGCTGGAGGCGCGGGGCGCGCTGCGAGACCGCCTCGCCGCCGACGGGATCACCAAGCTGGTCGAAACCTACGATCCGGAACGCTACAACACGAACGCGAGCGTCGCGGAAAACCTGCTGTTCGGCACACCGATCGGCCCTGTTTTCGATTTCGACGCGCTCGCCGGCAATACACTATGTCCGCGCCGTACTCGACAAGGTCGGGCTCACCGAGGACCTGATCGAGGCCGGCCGCCAGGTCGCCGCGACGATGACCGAAATGTTCGCCGGTCTGCCGCCCGACCACGAGTTCTTCGACCAGTTCAGCTTTATCAGCGCGGAGGAACTGCCGGAATACGCCGCGATCCTCGGCGCGGCCGACGCGGGCGGCGTCGCCGGTCTGCACCGGGATCAGCGCGAAAAGCTGCTGGCGCTGCCGTTCCGCCTGATCGCGGCGCGCCACCGCCTCGACATTCTCGACGAGCCGATGCAGCAGCGGCTGCTCGAAGCGCGGCATATCTTCCGCCGCGACCTGCCGGAGGATGCGACAGGGCGAGATCGAGTTCTTCGATCCGGAGCGCTACAACGCCTCGGCATCGCTGCAGGACAATATTCTTTTCGGCAAGATCGCATACGGCGAAGCCGATGCGCCGGTGCGGGTGCCGGCGCTGATCAGCGAATTGCTGAATGCGATGTCGCTGCGCGCGACCGTCGTCGATATCGGGCTGAATTACGAGGTCGGCACCGGCGGCTCGCGGCTGTCGCTGGCGCAGCGCCAGCGCACCGCGATCGCTCGCGCCCTGCTGAAGCGCCCCGACCTGTTGATCCTGAACGAAGCGACGACGGCGCTCGACGGGCACGCCCAGGCCAAGGTCAGTGACGGCATCAGACAGGATATGGCCGGACGCGGGCTTATCTGGGTGCTGCACCGCGCCAGCCTGGCGCGCGATTTTGACCGCGTCCTGGTCATGAGCGGGGGTAAGCTGCAGGAGCAAGGCACCTTTGCCGAGCTCAATCGGCAGGACACATTAACCGGTCATCTGCTTGCGGCAGAATGACGAAACCGGCGCCGGCAGCGCGCAACCGGGAGGAATCGCAGACGTGAGTTTGGTACAGGAATTCGAGCTGCTTCGGCAGATCCCGTTTTTCGCCGAAATGGAGGCGCCGCGGCTCAAGCTGCTGGCCTTCATGAGCCAGCGGGTCGCGTTCGATGGCGGCAAGACGCTGTTCAAGCAGGGCGACGGCGCCGACGCAGCCTATCTGATCATCGAGGGCGAGGCGGACATCCTGGTCGAGACGCCGACCGGGCCGGTCACGATCGCGACGTTGGGGCCGCACGACATCGTCGGCGAGATGGCGATTTTGTGCGACGTGCCGCGCACCGCGACGGTGCGGGCGAAAACCCGGCTCGTCGCGCTGCGCATCGCCAAGGAGCCGTTTCTGCGGATGGTGCGCGAGTTTCCGAACATGGCCGTCTCGATCATGCGCGAGCTGGCGCACCGCCTCGAACTGACGAACCAGCAGCTGCGCACGGCGCTTTCCGAGCTGCGCGAACTGCGCGAGGGCGCGGCGCCAGCGCGGCCCGAGGCAAACAGGCTCAGCTCGAACGCGGCCGAATGAGCCGGCTCGACAGCTTTATCAGGCGGCTCGAGGCGCAGCGCGCCTGCCTCGACCGCGCGGCGGCGCTGATAAGCGGGCTCGACGGGATCGTGCTGGAGCTGGGGCTCGGCAACGGGCGCACCTATGACCACCTGCGCACGCTGTTCCCGGATCGCGAGATCCATGTCTGCGAGCGGCAGGTCGCGGCCCATCCCGACTGCGTGCCGCCTCCGGAATTTCTGATCCTCGGCGACATGCGCGAGACGCTGCCGGGGCTGCGGGAGCCGGTTTGGCGGGCGGGTCGCGCTGGCGCATTTCGACGCCGGCACCGGCGACGCCGCCGCCAATCTGGCGCTCGCCGCCGAATCTGACGCCGAACATCGTGCCGCTGCTCTGCCCCGGCGGCGTCCTGGTCAGCGATCCGCCGATCGCGGCGCCGGAACTCGCGGCCCTGCCGCTCCCCGATGACGTCGCTCCGGGCCGCTATCACCTTTACCGCCGGATTTAGCGCCAAGAAGCGCTCGGGACCGCTGGCGTCCCGCCGGCAATCGGCCAACAGGTCCGGGCGCAGACCCGGTTTCCGCTGTTCAAGCCAGATCGATCATCACCGGGACGTGGTCGGAGCCTTTTGTCCCAGCCGCGGATGTCGCGATGGACGCTGCGCCGCCGTCAAGCCGCCGACCAGCGCCGGCGTGACCCAGATATGATCGAGGCGGCGGCCGCGATCGCTCGCCGCCCAGTCGCGGTTGCGGTAGCTCCACCAGGTATAGAGCCGCTGCTCCGGCGGCACGAAATGGCGCACCGCATCGACAAACCCGCCGGCCTGCTGCAGGGCGCCGAGCCGCTCGACCTCGACCGGCGTGTGGCTGACGACGGTAAGGAGTTGCTTGTGCGACCACACATCGGTTTCGAGCGGCGCGATGTTGAGGTCGCCGACCGCGATCATCGCGCGCCCGGTTGCCGCTGCCGCGCTCGGCGGCGAACCAGGCGGTCAGTTCGTCGAGAAACTGCAGCTTGTGCGCGAATTTCGGATTGGCCTCCGGATCGGGCACGTCGCCGCCGGCGGGCACATAGATGTTGTGCAGCTCGATCCCGCCCGGCAGCTCGACGATCGCGTGGCGGCAGTCGGCGCGCGCGCACCACGCCCGCGTCGTCGCCGCCGTAAACGGCAGTCGCGACAGGATCGCGACGCCGTTATAGCCCTTCATGCCGTGCACCAGCATGTCGCGATAGCCGAGCGCGGCAAACTCGTCGCGCGGGAAAATGCTCGTCCGGGGTCTTGGTTTCCTGCAGGCAGAGGATGTCGGGCTGCTGCTCTTCGAGCAGCCGGCGCACCAGATCGAGACGCAGCCGCACCGAGTTGATGTTCCAGGTGATCAGACGCAACGTGCCACTCCGCGATCAAGGGCCACAACCCGTGAACGCAAGATTGCGTCGCGCGCGACCGGCCGGCAATGCCTGAACATCGGTATTGCGAAACAAAAGGCGCCCGGTCGGGGGGAGGACCGGGCGCCTGCTTGTCAGAAGCGCTTGGGGAAATCCGGACCCGCAGGGGAGACGGGGCCGGTTTGTAAGAGGGCTTCGAGGCCCTCTCCGCTTCTGGCGCGCTAACATGGTTAGCCGCGGCGCAGTCGCGAAAGATGCGGGAAATGCATGCGTCCTCGGCGAATATCGCATGCACAAATCGGGAACTTTTTAAATTCAAGCTTAAGCTGCGCGGCGGTTCGCCGCATCTTGCGCTTCGGTTGCATGGCAGGCATGCGCAAAAGCGCTGAACAGCGCCCGCGACATCGGGTTCTCGGCCGCCCGGTATTCCGGGTGCCACTGCACGCCGACAACGAAGCGCGCGCCCGGCAGGCTGACCGCCTCGATCTGCCCGTCGGGCGCGACCGCCTCGACGAGCAGCCCGGGGGCGGGCTGGTCGATGCCCTGCCCGTGCAGCGAATTGACCATGATCTCCGTGGCGCCGATCAGTTCGGCCAACCGCCCGCCTTCGGTGAGCGCGACCGGGTGGGAGGGCGCGTAGCGTTCCTCCATCGTCATGTCGCGCCGCCGCCGGCGATGGTTGAACCGCTCCGGCATCTCGAAAATGCGCTGATGCAAGCTGCCGCCGAGCGCGACGTTCAGCTCCTGGATGCCGCGGCAGATCGCCAGCACCGGCATGTCGCGGCGCACCGCCTCGCGAATCAGCGGCAATGTCGTCGCGTCGCGGTCGGGATCGTGCAGCGTGCCCTCCATGCTCGGCGGCCCGCCATAATGGTGCGGCTCGACATTCGACGGGCTGCCGGTCAGCAGCAAGCCGTCGAGCCGATCGAGCAGCGCGGTGCAATCGGTTTTCGGCCCGACCGCCGGGATCAGAACCGGCAGGCATTCCGCGACGCTCGATGACGGCTGCCGTATAGTGCTCGCTGACGGTATGAAACCCGCGCTCGTGGATCGTGCGAATGCACGACGGAATGCCGATAAGCGGAAGACTGCGGCCGGACATTATTCTCGCTCTTTTTGGTTAGGCCTAGCGCTTCGATCCGGCGAACAGCGATCCATACTGGAACATCCCCGGATCGAGCGCCACCCCGAATTGCGTATCATACAGCGATACCGTGGTGGTCTTGCCCTGCTGATCGACCACCATCCACTGCACCAGGGCGAGCGGGTTCTCGCGGAACACCAGTGTCAGCGATCCCAGCATCCGGGCCGGCTGCTCTCGACCAGCGTGACGCGGATGATGCCGCCGGCGCGCTCGAATCGGGTTACGACGACGTCGCCGCCGAAGCTGATCGGATCGCGCAGAAAGAACCATGCCGGGGTCTGCCGCAGCTCGTATTTGGAGGTCTGGTTCAGTTCCTTGTCCCAATAGTACACGCTCTGGGTGTCGGCGAGCAGCGCGATCTGGGTGGGCGGGTCATACTCGAAGCGCATGCGGCCGGGACGCGCGACCCACAGCCGCCCGGTGCTGGTCCCGTTGCTCGCGACCTGCTGAAACCGCGCGGTCATCGTGCGGATGTTGTTCAGATAGGCGGCGATGCGCTGCAGCTCGAGCGTGTCCTGGGCGGTCAGCTGGGCCGGCGTCGGGGCCGCCGCCTGCGCCGTGGCCGAGAGCAAAACAGCAGACAGCGCCGCCCCGAGCATGTGACGGCGGTGCAATAATGCACTTCATTTCAGATGTATTCCCGAAATCGCCGCCTATCGCGGCGTCAGGGACATGGCCTCGCGGCATCACCGTCAATGCGGCGTGATGCCTGTCGTGCGGGCGCAGCGGCTTCGAGTCGGCGATCCAGTCTCAAGGGTTGAGCTGCCCCGCGTGAGCTCCGGCTCCCGGTGCGCCGTGGATGGCGGTTTGCTGTTTTCTGCAGGGAATCAACAGCAAACGCCGGCACGACCCCTTGCTCCGCGCGCGTTTCGTGGTGGCTGAGCGTGGATTCTGCAGCAAAAGAACAGCAAACACCCGCCCGCCATCGCTCCGACCGCACCGCGCCGGCTATCTAGATACTCCCCAATGTGGCGGAATTCGGGATATCGTCACCGGCGAATGGCCGTGGTGTCGCGTCAGCCGCAACGTCGAGATGCGCTGCCAACGCAGCTGACGCCTTTCTTGGCATGCCGAGCTATTCCTTCCCGCCCGCCGCCGTCGCGAAATAGAGGCGCGGGTCGGCGGCGCGCGTAGCCTCCGGTAGGCCCAATTCGCGACAGCCGTCACGATGATTTCGTCCTCGCCGGTTGCGGAGTTAACCAAAGCAGCTGCAGCACGCCGTCCTCGTACTTGCGATCAGTTAGCGCGACTTGGACGGTGAAGCGTTGCCAAGCGAAAATATTATCGGGCAGCGGCTTTCCCGGTGTCGTCTCGACAAGGTCGGTGCACCAGCGGAACTGGTTCTCGATATGCTCCGGCAACGGACGGGTATCGGTGGCCAGGATGGCCCGACCTGAAGTTCCTTGAAGTCTCGTGCCGTATTGCCGAACACGTGATGATCGTATGCTCTTGCTTTTCCGCCGGTCGATCCCCCGGAATAGGATGTCACATGCCGGCTGATCTCCGAGCCGTCCCTTATCTCGGTGTCCTTGATTTCGTACATATGCTCGACGGTCGCGAAATACCGGCCGCGGTCTATCCGTAGAGCAAATAGCGGGCTGCCGTTATTGTCGTCGTAATAGGGCGCCTTGATCTGAGCGCACACGCAACGCCAATCGGCGTCAATCACCGCGAAAGCATCTGTCAGCGCATGCGTTCGCGAAGTCAGCCGAACGCCGGTCTAGCTACGGCACCGCACCAGCAATCGCAAGCTGTCAACCTGGTGTTCTTGGGCATCCATCACCGCTTAAGCGTACGGCTTGCCACCTTCCGGATCTTTAACACGTAACGAAGCGGGACGGACGTTCGGAGCTATTCTGAACCCGACCGTGCTACCGGTCAGCAAAGAATGGCGGCATGCGCTCTGCTCCACCCGCGCCTACGACCGCAACTCGGGCCCAAGCTTACTCCTTCGCCGCCCGCCGTCGCGAAATAGAGCCGCGGGTCGGCGGCGCGCACGCGAGCCTCGGGCAGGCCCAGTTCGCGGCGCACGATGTTGGTGCCCTCGACCAGCGCGACGCATTTGTAATAGGCGATGCGGCGCGACAGGCCCTCGCGGCCGAAACCGCAATCGGTCGTGATGACGAGCCGCTCTTTCGGAATGTATTCGAGCGCCTTGCGGATCAGGTTCGCGACCTTCTCGGGCGGCTCGACGACCGTGTCGGTATGGCTGACGACGCCGATGCCGATCTTCTTGTCGGTCGGGTATTTCGCGAACAGCGGCAGATCCTTGCCGCCGGTCGAGGCGCATTCGAACGTGATCACGTCGCACTTCAGCTGCAGCAGATGCGGCAGGGCGCGCTCGTAGCTCGGCACCGGATCGTAGACGCGCTGCTGGTTCGGGTTGCCCCAGCAGCAATGCACCCAGATCTCGGCCTCGACCCCGTCGAGCTGGCGGTTGAACGCTTGGTCTGGAATTCGAGGTCGCTGTCCTTGCAGTCGGGCAGCGTCGTCATGCCGTGATGGCGCGGCTCCTCGACCTGGATCACCGGGCAGCCGGCCGCCGCCAGCTCCTTGAACTCGGCGTTCATGATGTCGCAGAGGTCGAGGATCAGCGCCTTGTCGTCGTGGTAGTGCTCGTCCCACAGCATGCTGGCGAGCCGGGGGCGCAGATCGCGCCGAACTTGACCGGCTTGTCGGTGAGGCGCTGCGCGACCTGCCAGATCGCGGTGTATTCGAGCGGGCCGCGGGTCAGTCTGTCGGTGACGACCCCCGGCTGATAGGCCTCCTGCACTTCCCACAGGATTTTTCCCGGCCGCAGCCCCGCGCCCTGACGCTGCATCCAGCCGCGCGAGGTGTCGCGGTGGCCGGTGACGCCGCCCAGCCGCTCGATCGGATAGAAGAACCACGACTTGCCGCCGACCGCGAGATCGAAGCGGCTGTCGCCGTCGGTCACGATGTCGAGACCGGCCGCCTCCTGCGCGTTGATGATCGCGGCGACCGCGTCGAGATACTGCTCGCGGAACAGCGAATTGCCCATCATCGTCTTGAACGAGCGCCCCTGCAGGTTCGGCGTCGTACCACAACGGGCGCGGATACGACCCGGTGATCGCGGTCGGCAGGATCATGTCGCTTGTGGTGGTCAGCATGGCGAATTCCGATCGCGAGGGCCGGCGAGACGATCGGCGAGGATAGCAGGTCCTTGGGTGCCTGCCCGTAATTTCGTCAAGCCCTGGCTTGATCCGTGGGCCTTCCCACCGATTCGATCGATCGGTATCCGCTTCTTCGCAACTCCCAACAAGACGCGGGTGCCCGGCTCAAGACCGGGCACGGAGTGCTTGTTCTTGCGGCGGCTACACCAGCGCGCGGCAGGCCCGTTCGATGCGGGTGCAGGCGTCGCGCAGTTCCTCGGTCGAGGTCGCGTAGGAGATGCGGAAATGCGGCGCCAGCCCGAACGCGGCGCCATGCACGACCGCGACCCCCTCGGCCTCCAGCAGATAGCTTCACGAAATCCTCGTCGGTCTCGATCGTCTTGCCGTCCGGGCGTGCTTCTTGCCGAGCAGCCCGGCGCAGGACGGATAGACATAGAACGCGCCGTCCGGCCGGTGGCAATGCAGACCCGGAATGCGGTTCAGCCAATCGACGACGAGGTCGCGCCGCTCCTTGAACAGCCCCTGGTGCTTCGGGATGAAATCCTGCGGCCCGGTCAGCGCCTCGATCGCGGCGGCCTGGCTGATCGAGCACGGGTTCGCGGTCGAATTCGACTGGATCGCGCCCATCGCCTTGATCAGCGTGGGTCGGGCCGCCGCCATAGCCGATCCGCCAGCCGGTCATGCAATACGCCTTCGACACGCCGTTGACGGTCAGCGTGCGGTCGTACAAGCCGCGGCTCGACCTGCGCGATCGTCCGGTAGGGGAAATCGTCGTAGATGACGTGCTCGTACATGTCGTCGGTCATGACCCAGACATGCTCGTGCTTCAGCAGCACCTCGGCCAGTTCCCGCAGCTCGCTTTCGCTATAGGCGGCGCCGGTCGGGTTCGACGGCGAGTTCAGGATCAGCCACTTGGTCCTCGGCGTGATCGCCGCGTCGAGGTCCTCGGGGCGCAGCTTGAAGCCGTTATTCTGCGGGCAGGCGACCGGCACCGGCTCGCCGTCGCACAGCAGCACCATCTCCGGGTACGACACCCAATACGGCGCCGGGATCACGACCTCGTCGCCGGGCGACAGCGTCGCGACCATCGCGTTGTACAAGACCTGCTTGCCGCCGCTGCTGACCGTGATCTGCGAGGTATTGTATTTAAGCCCGTTCTCGCGCTCGAATTTGGCGCAGATCGCGCGCTTCAGCTCGATGCGGCCGTCGAACACGGTGTAGCGCGTCTCGCCGCGCCTTATCGCCGCGATGCCGGCCTCCTGGATGTTCGGCGGCGTATCGAAATCGGGCTCCCCGACCGACAGGCTGATGATGTCGCGCCCGGCCGCTTTCAGCTCGGTGGCGAGCGCGGTGATCGCCATCGTCGGCGAGGGCTTTACGCGAGCGAGACGGTCGGCGAGAAAGCTCATTTCGGGAATCCGGCGTGGAAGGCCCTCTAACCTAATCGCGCGCCGTCTGTGAAGAGGCACTGTGAAGAGCGCAGCAACCGAGGGAGGCGTCAGAGTGACGTGCATCATGACGCTGATCGGCGGGTCCGGCTCAACCGACACGCTGCCCGACATCGCCGCCGCGATCGCCGCGCGCGCTGCGACATCCGAGCCGAACCCGATTGGCTCGCGCCGGGAATGGCGTGCGACCTCGCGCTCGGCGGCATCGCGCCCGACACGGCCGAACGCGCCGCCCGCGACATCATCGGCGATGCCGCGATCGACGTCATCGTCGCAGCCGCTCGAGGGGCGCCGCAAGCGGGTGCTCGTCGCCGATCTCGAATCGACGATCATCGAGAACGAGATGCTCGACGAGCTGGCCGATTTCGTCGGCATGCGCGCCGAGGTCGCCGAGATCACGCGGCGCGCGATGAACGGCGAACTCGATTTCGCCGCCGCCCTCGCCGAACGGGTCGCGCTGCTGAAGGGCCTGCCGGTATCGGTGCTCGACGACGCGGCGCGGCGCATCCGGGTAATGCCGGGCGCGCGCGCGCTCGTCGCGACATCGCGCGCCGCCGGCGTGCGCACCGCGCTGGTCTCGGGCGGCTTCACGGTCTTCGCCGAGCCGGTCGCCGCTTCGCTCGGCTTCGACCGGGTCGTCGCCAACCGCCTCGACATCGCCGAGGGCCGGATCGCCGGCACGGTGCGAACCCCGCTCGTCGATCGCGACGCGAAACGCGACGCGCTCGTCGCGCTCGCGGCGCAAGAAGGCGTCCCGATCGCGGCGACGCTGGCGGTCGGCGACGGCGCCAACGACCTGCCGATGCTGCTGGCGGCCGGGCTTGGCGTCGCGTTCCATGCCAAACCGGCGGTCGCCGCCGCGGCGCGCTGGCGCATCGAGCACGCCGATCTGACCGCGCTGCTCTACGCCCAGGGCTACCGGAAGCGGAAATCGATCCCCGGCTGAAGCCCCCGCCGCTGTCGCTTCCCTCCGGGTCAGCCCTGGTCGAGGCGCAGCGCGAAAAAGCGCAACTCGCCCTGGCGATCGACCAGCACCAGGATCGAGCTGCGGCCGGCCCGCTTGGCTTCGTCGATCTTCGCGGCGATCTGGCCCGCGGTCTTGATCTCCTGCTGCGAGGCCTCCAGGATCACGTCGCCGGGTTCGAGCCCCTTCTTGGCCGCCGGGCTGCCGCTGGCGACCTCGACGACGACGGCTCCCTTGTCGTCCTTCAGCGAGAACTTGCCCTTCAGCTCCTCGGTGATGTTCGACAAGGTCAGACCGAGCGCCGTCACGGTCGCGCTTTCCGATTTCGACGGCTTGTCTTTTGGCGCGTCCTTGGCGGCGACCTCTTCGGTTTCGTCCAATCTTCCGACCGCGACCTGCATCGTTTCCTGCTGCCGCTTGCGCCATACCGTCACCGGCACGGTCTTGCCGGCCTTGGTTCCGGCGACGACGCGCGGCAGGTGGCGCATGTCGCTGACCGGCTTGCCGTCGAAGCTGAGGATCACGTCGCCGGGCTGAATGCCGCCGTTCTGCGCCGGGCCGTTTTCGTTGACGCTGGCGACCAGCGCGCCGCGCGGCGTGTCGAGCCCCAGCGTCTCGGCAACCTCGCCGGTGACCGCCTGAATGCGGACGCCGAGCCAGCCGCGATGCACGACATGCTCGGGATCGCTGATCAGCTCGTTCGCGATCTCGCGAGCGATATTGGACGGGATCGCGAACCCGATGCCGATCGAACCGCCGCTCGGCGAGTAGATCGCGGTATTTATGCCGATCACCTCACCCTGCGCATTGAACATCGGGCCGCCCGAGTTGCCGCGGTTGATCGCCGCGTCGGTTTGCAGATAGTCGTCGTAGGGGCCGGAGTGGATGTCGCGCTGCCGGGCCGACAAAATGCCGGCGCTGACGCTGCCGCCGAGCCCGAACGGGTTGCCGATCGCCAGGACCCAGTCGCCGACCCGCGCCTTGTCGCTGTCGCCCCAAACGGCGGGAACCAGCTTCTTGTCGGTTTTTATCTTCAGCACGGCGACATCGGTCTTGCTGTCGCGCCCGAGAATTTCGGCCTTGAGGCGGGTGTCGTCGTGCAGGATGACGTTGATCTCGTCGGCGCCCTCGATCACGTGGTTGTTGGTGACGATGTAGCCGGCCGGATCGACGACAAAGCCGGAGCCGAGCGAGGTTGCCTTGCGCGGCTTCGGTTCCGCGCTTCTCGCCGCGCTGGCCGTTGCGCTCGAGAAAATCCTTGAAAAATTCGTCGAGCGGCGAGCCCGGCGGCAGACGCCGCCGTCCCGGCAGACCTTCGCCCGGCTTGTCCGAGTTCACCGTTTGCGTGGTCGAGATGTTGACGACCGAGGGCAGCAGCTTCTCGGCCAGATCGGCGAAACTGTCCGGCGCCGGATGCGCCGACGCCGCCGGCATCGCGGCGGGAGTGGCCCCCAACAAACAGCACGAGCCCGGCAATTGCGGCCCAACGCCGCAAGCGCAACGACAGAAACGACACATGTCCAACTCCCTGCAGCAACGCCGGAGGATCCACGCCTCAGATTACGAGAGAAGCGCGCGGCAAACCAGTTGGATGTACCAGATCCGTTCGCGCGATGTCGCCCGCCTACCCTGCTATCGCCGCAACACCCAGATGATCGCCACGCCGATCGCGGCGACCAGCAGTCCGACGCCGCGCAGGGTTTGCGGCGGCACCAGGATCGTCCGCGCCGCCACCCGCTTCATTCCTTGCGGGAACAGCGCGTACAGGATGCCCTCGACGACGAGAACAAGGGCCAGCCCGGTCCACAGATCCCGCATCAGCCCCAGTGGCGATTTGCCGTGCTGGAAACCGCGGTCAGAAGCGGTTCCGGCGGTCACGGCGCCTGTCGTCACGGTGCCCGGGGCGCGTCGGGAACCGTATCGGTCGGCGACGGGCCGGCGATCGTCGCGAGCGCACCCGTCGCCGCCCGACGAGGCGGTCGCGCCCGTAGTCGGCGGCGGCCCCGGCTGATTGCGCCGCGGCGGTGGACGGCGGGGCCGCCTGGGTCGCGGCGAGCGGCAAGGCTGGCGGCGCGCGTTCGCGCCGGCCGTCGCGATCCCCGCCGGCACCCCGCTGAAAAACTTGAAAAAACTCCCCTCGGGCGACAGCACGAACGCGGTGTCCTTGCCGTTGAGCGCGTCGCGATAGGCCTGCAGCGAGCGATAGAACGCGAAGAACTGCTTGTCCTGCCCGAACGCGTCGCCATAGGTCCGCGTCGCCTGGGCGTCGCCATCGCCGCGCACCCGCTGCGCGTCGCGCTGCGCCTCCGCCAGGATGATCGTGCGCTCGCGCTCGGCATTGGCGCGCACGGTCTGCGCCGCCTCGGCGCCTTCGCCGCGATACTGCCGCGCCTGCTGTTCGCGCTCGGATTGCATGCGGGCGTAGATCGCCTGGCTGTTCTCTTCCGGCAGATCGGCGCGCCTGCAGACGCACGTCGACGACCTCGATGCCGAACGGCCGCGCCTGCTCGGCCACATCGTCGCGGATCTGAACGCATGATCGCATCGCGCTTCGCGGACAGGATGTCGCTCAGCGTGACACTGCCCAGCACGCGGCGCAGGCTGCCGGTCACGAGCGAGGAAAGCCGGGCCCGCACCCCCGCCTCGGTTCCGACCGTCTGATAGAACAGCAGCGGGTTGACGATGCGGTAGCGGGTATAAGCATCGACGACGAGCCGCTTCTGATCGGAAACGATGACCTCCTCGTGCGGCGGCTCGAAATCGAGCACCCGCTTGTCATAGGTGATCACGTCCTCGATGAACGGCCGCTTCATGTTCAGCCCGGGCTCTCGGATCACGCGCCGCACCTCGCCGAGTTGCAGCACGAGAGCCTGCTCGGTCTGCCCGACGATGAAGAAGGCGCTGGTCAGCAGGATGCCGGCCGCGACCAGCACGACGCCGACGATGACAAGCAAGCGGGTGTTCATCGCCGTCGTCCCGCGCTCGATGCGGACCCCGAGACCGGCGGTATCGGCGACCCGGGACCGGAACTCGCCGGCGCCTGAGGAGCCGGCGCGTGGGCATTGCCCGGAGCGGGTTGCAGCAGTTCGGGAAGCGGCAGATAGGGCAGCACGCCGGTGTTGCCCTGCGCCGCCTTGTCGATGATGATTTTTCTGCTGTTTTTCAGGATTTCTTCCATCGTTTCGAGATAGAGCCGCTGCAGCGTTACGTCCTCGGCCTGCTTGAACGCGTTATAGACCGACAGGAAACGGTCGGCGTCGCCCTGCGCCCGCGCGATAACCTCCGCCCGGTAGGCGTCGGCCCCCTGCTTGATCTGAGCCGCCTCGCCGCGCGCCCGCGGCAGGATGTCGTTGCGGTAGGCCTCGGCCTCGTTGCGCAGCCGCTCGCGGTCGGCCAGCGCCCGCTGCACGTCGCGGAACGCGTCGATGACCGGAGCCGGCGGATCGACCTTGGCCATCTGCACCTGCGTGATCTGAATGCCGGCGCCGTACGAGTCGAGGATGCGCTGCAGCAGCGCCTGGGTCTGCGACTCGATCTTGCCGCGCCCCTCGGCCAGCGCCGCCGCGATCGGGGTCTCGCCGACCACCTCGCGCATCGCGCTTTCGGCGGCCGATTTGACGGTCGCATCGGGGTTGCGGATGTTGAACAGATAGGACTGCGCGTCCTTGATCAGCCAGAAGACGGTAAAGTTGATGTCGACGATGTTTTCGTCGCCGGTCAGCATCAGCGCTTCTTCGGGAAGCTGCCGGCCGCCGGCGCCGCGCGCGTCGCTCGTGCGATAGCCGATCTCGATCCGGTTGATATGCGTCACGCTTGGCGTCAGCACCGTCTCGATCGGGGCGGGCAGATGGTAGTTGAGACCCGGCTGCGTCGTGCGGTTGTATGCGCCGAAGCGCAGAACGATGCCCTGCTCGTCGGGCAGAACCCGGTAGAAGCCGCTCGCGAGCCACAGCACGAGAATGGCGGCGACCACGAGCCCGATCCCGGCCGCGCTGCCGAAGCCGCCCGGCAGCAGGCGCCGGAAGCGGTCCTGGCCGCGCCGCAGAATTTCCTCGAGGTTGGGCGGCGTTGGTCCGCGCGGGCCGCCGGGGCCGCCCCGGCCGCTGCCCCAGGGGCTGCCGCCTCCGCCGCCGCGAGGTCCGGCGCCCCAAGGGCCGCCGCCCTCACTCTTCCAAATCATTGAAAATCCCTTTTTCGGCTGCTGCGATCGCGCTTCGCGGCAATTCATGGCGCGGCGCGCGGTCGGCAGGACGCGGATCGCCGACCGTGACGCGATAGAAGGGGATTGCGCCCGCGTATTGTCAAGCTCCCGAGTATTGTCAGCTCCGGTATTGTACTCTGGATTTGTCAAGGTGTTGTCAGCGGCCTTGGCCGGACTTAAATGCCGGCAACCCCGCCGCCCCGTGCGCGTTATGCCGATCAAGGCTCGCACGCGGCGACGCGCCCGGGGCGAGACGACGGCGGGGTCGCGGGAGCAGCAATGGCGATCACCGAAAACCAGATCCTCGACGCGCTGCGGGCGGTGCGCGACCCGGACAAGGGCGCGGATATCGTCACGCTCGGCATGGTGTCGGGCATGGTCGTGCGCGACGGCAATGTCGGGTTCGCGATCGAGGTCGAACCGGAGCGCGGCGCCCGCCTCGAACCGCTGCGCAAGGCCGCCGAAGAGGCCGTCGAGGCATTGCCCGGGGTCCTCTCGGTGACCGCGGTGCTGACCGCGGAAACCGGCGCCAGGGCCGGCGCGGGACGCGCATCGCCACACGGATCGCCGCCAGATCGACGCCGGCGACCGGCGGCCGAACGCCGGTCCCGCAGCCGGCCAAAGCCGCGCTGGCGCCCGGCGTGCGCGCGATCGTCGCGGTCGCCTCGGGCAAGGGCGGGGTCGGCAAATCGACCGTCGCCGTCAATCTCGCGCTCGGCATGAAGGCGAACGGCCTCAGGGTCGGGGTGCTCGACGCCGATATCTATGGCCCCTCGGTGCCGCGCATGCTCGGGATCTCCGGCAAGCCGTCGATGCTCGACAAGACCACGTTGCGGCCGATGGAGAATTACGGCCTCAAATGCATGTCGATCGGGTTTCTCGTCCCCGAGGACACGCCGATGATCTGGCGCGGGCCGATGGTGATGAGCGCCTTGCAGCAGATGCTGCGCGATGTCGCCTGGGGCGAACTCGACATCATGATCGTCGACATGCCGCCCGGCACCGGCGACGCGCAGCTGACGATGGCGCAGCAGGTGGCGCTGGCCGGCGCCGTGATCGTCTCGACGCCGCAGGACATCGCGCTGATCGACGCCCGCAAGGGCCTCGCGATGTTCCAGAAGGTCAACGTGCCGGTGCTCGGCATCATCGAGAACATGAGCTATTTCCTGTGCCCGCATTGCGGCGGGCGCAGCGACATCTTTTCGCATGGCGGCGCCCGCCGCGAGGCCGCCCGCCTCGGCACCGATTTTCTCGGCGAGGTGCCGCTCGACCTGGCGATCCGCGAAACCTCCGACGAAGGCCGCCCGATCACCATGTCGCAGCCGGATTCGCCCTACGCCGCACACCTTCCGCGACATCGCCGCGCGCGTCTGGCAAAAAGTCTCGGGCGAGGCTCCGGCCCGCCGGGCGCCGCCGCGCATCGTCGTGGAATGAAGCCGAAGTGACCGGAACGGTAGCCTGGGACCGCCGGCGTCGCGCCGGCCGCCGCCACTGCGAGCGGTGCATAGGTCCGGTTATAGGTACCGGCTCCCGCGACCGGGGTGCGAACACGATGAACGTCGCCGGCAAGCCGATGCGCACGATCTGGCTCGCGCCGGACGCGCCGTCCGACCGCCCGGTGGTCGAGATCATCGACCAGACCCTGCTGCCGCACGAGCTTGTAATCGCGCGGCTGACCCGGCTCGACGACGCCGCGCGCGCGATCCGCGACATGCAGGTGCGCGGCGCCCCGCTGATCGGCGCGACGGCCGCCTACGGCATCGCGCTCGCGGTCGCCGACGACCCGTCCGACGCGGCGATCGAACACGCCGCCTCGGTCCTCGCCGCGACCCGCCCGACCGCGGTCAACCTCGCCTGGGCGCTCGCCGAGATGCGCCGCACGCTAGCCGATCTGCCGCCGCAGCTTCGCCTCACCGCCGCGCTCGACCGCGCCGGCGCGATCGCCGAGGAGGATGTCGCGACCAACCGCGCGATCGGCGAGCACGGCCTGCTGCCGATCTGGGCCGCGTTCGCCGCGAAACCGGGTGTCGCGCCGGTGCAGATCCTGACGCATTGCAACGCCGGCTGGCTCGCGACCGTCGATTGGGGCACCGCGCTCGGCCCCGATCTACCGCGCCCACGACGCCGGCATCCCGCTGCATGTCTGGGTCGACGAGACCCGGCCGCGCAACCAGGGCGCCAGCCTGACGGCCTGGGAACTCGGCCAGCACGGCGTGCCGCACACGGTCATCGCCGACAATGCCGGCGGGCATCTGATGCGGCACGGCCGCGTCGATCTGTGCATCGTCGGCACCGACCGCACGACCGCCTCGGGCGATGTCGCGAACAAGATCGGCACGTACCTCAAGGCGCTCGCCGCGCATGACAACAACGTGCCGTTCTATGTCGCGCTGCCGTCGCCGACGATCGACTGGACCCTCGACAGCGGCGCCGACATCCCGATCGAGGAGCGCGACCCGCGCGAGGTCACCCATATCGCCGGCTGGACCGCATCAGGCGAGCGCGTCGAGGTGCGGCTGACCCCGTCCGACAGCCCGGCGGCGAATTTCGCGTTCGACGTGACCCCGGCGCGGCTCGTGACGGCGCTGATCACCGAGCGCGGCATCTGCCCGGCCTCGCGCGACGGGCTGCTCGGCCTCTTCCCCGAACGCCGAGAACCACGCCGCGAACGCGGCGCCGCCTGACGCTCACGACCCGGCCGCTATTGGACAGGCGGACTTCTCGTCTTCGGACGGCGCGAACCGGACCAGCATCTGCCCGGTCAGCCCGCAGGGCGGCGTCATCCACCACCACAGACACCCCTCGAACGCCTCGATCGTCGTGTCGCGAAAAATCGCGCGGATCGTCAGCCCGTCGCGCAGCCAGACCCGTTCCACCGCCGCCTGATAGCCATTCGCCAGGACGGCAGGAATCGCGCAGGTCGCGCTCGGCGGCCCGTAGGCGGCGTCGAGCGCCGCGACGACGGCGCGGTAGGAAGGCGGGTTGACCGCGTGCCGCGGCCGCTCGAACTGCACCCGCTTCAGCCCGCCGGTCGCCTTGTCCATCTGGAAAAACGCGATCATCGCGACGCCGCCGAGCGCCGCATCGCGCAGCACGACTTCGGCATAGGCATCGCCGAAATCGATCGGCCGCGCCAGCACGGTCGCCCGCGCCCCGAGCGCTTCGACCAGCGCCCGGCTCGTCTCGCCCCACTGCAACGCCGTCCGGCACCGCCGGAATCGCGACGCGCGTGCGCCGGTCCTCAGCCCCAGCCCGAGCACCGGCCAAGCAGTATGGCGACGAAAAGAACGCAGCCTTCGCACGCCTCGCCCAAACCGGGAAGTGCGCGTCAGGCCGCCTGCGCGACCGGATGAAAATTGCGCGGCAATCCCGCCTTGGCGATCGCGCCGTACATCGTGACACCGGGCAGCGCCCGCGCCACCAGCTCGCGCACCGCCGCAAGGCGCTCGATATCGATGCCGGTCGCCACCCCCATCGCCTCGAACATGAACGCGGTGTCTTCGAGCACGATATTGCCGGTCGCGCCGGGCGCATAGGGGCAGCCGCCGAGCCCGCCGAGCGAGGCGTCGAACCCGCGGCACCCGGCCTCGTAGGCCGCCAGCACATTCGCGAGGCCCAGGCCGCGCGTGTCGTGGAAATGCGCGCACACCGGCAGCGGCGCGACATCGGCGATGATTTTCCGAAATACGCGCCCGATCGCCGCCGGCTGCCCGTAGCCGACCGTGTCGGCCAGCAAGATACCGTCGGCGCCGGCCTCGGCCGCCTCGTTGGCGATGCGGCGCACCCGGTCCTCGTCGACATCGCCCTCGATCGTGCAGCCGAACGCGGTCGCCAGCCCGCAATTGATGCGCGGCCTCCCCTCCCCTCCCCGCTCGCGGCACAGCTGCACGACGCGACGGAAATCCTCGATCAACTCGTCGGTGCCGCGGCGCACGTTCGAGCGGTTGTGCCCCTCGCTGACCGACAGCACGAAATTCATCTCGTGCACCCCGAGCGCGAGGCCCCGCTCGGCGCCGCGCGAATTCGGGATCAGCGCCGACACGGTCAGACCCGGCAGAGTCAGCGCGTGCTTCACGACCGTCTTCGGCATCGGCCAGCTGCGGCAGCAGCTTCGGCGGCACGAACGAGGTCACCTCGATCTCGCGCACCCCGGCCGCGTATTCGGCGTCGAGCCACGCCAGCTTCGTCTCGGTCGGCATGATCTCGGCGATGCTCTGCAAGCCGTCGCGCATCCCGACCTCGCGGATCGCCACGCGGTCGTTCACTCCCTGGGCGCCCATAAGATGCCTCCTGCGTCACATTCAGACAGAAGCTAGGCGCCTGCCAGCCCCGCCGGCAACCATTGCGCCCGCTCGCGAGCCGGGTCTACGCTGCCGCAACGAAGCATCAGTTCCTTCGCGAAGGGGAGAAAGCACCCATGTCGATCCTGATCCTCGGCGGCACCGGCTTTATCGGCCGTCGTCTCGTCCCGCTTCTGGCTCAGCGCGGCGAGGAAATCGTCTGCATGGACATCAACCCGCAGACCGCGAATTTCTCCGACCTCGGCAGGCAGGTCCGCGTCATCCGCGGCGATGTCAGCCAGTTCGACGACGTGATGAACGCGATGCACGAGGCCAAACCGTCGCGCGTCATCAACCTCGCCTACTGGCTCGGCAGCGAGCACCCGCCGCGCGTCGCGTTCAAGCTCAACATCCTCGGCATGGACAATTGCTTCGAGGCGGCGCGGGTCTCCGGCGTCAACCGGGTCGCCTATGCCAGCTCATTGGCGGTGTCCGGCGAGCAGAAATTCTACGGCGACCGGCTCGTCACCGAGGACGATTTCCGCCACGGCCATGTGCAATACGCGATGCACAAGATCTTCAACGAATGGCAGGCGCAGGATTACCGCGAAAAGCACGGCATGGAGATCACCGCGATCCGTCCCGGCGAACGTAACCGGACCGGACAAGATCGTCGGCTCGGTCGATCACGTTTTCTGCATCACCAACCCGGCGCGCGGCAAGCCGGTCAGCTTCCCGTACAAGGACGCGATGCGCTGTCCGGTCCATGTCGACGAAATCGCCGAAATCTTCGCGCGCGTCATCATGAAGGACAAGCCGGAGCACATGGCCTACAACACCGGCGGCCAGCCGATCAGCATGGGCGAATTGGCCGACATCGTCCGCGAATACCTGCCCGACGCCCAGATCACCTTCGACAAGGAA
Source organism: uncultured Alphaproteobacteria bacterium (assembly GCA_963753665.1). Lineage (GTDB taxonomy): Bacteria > Pseudomonadota > Alphaproteobacteria > ATCC43930 > CGMCC-115725 > DATARH01. The sequence goes on along the minus strand of CAVWDC010000003.1, from coordinate 260,683 downwards.
ACCGGCGGCAAGGAACTCTCGGGCAACTACCTGATCGACAACACGCGTCTCGTGCAGGAATTCGGCGTCCAATACCGCCCCTACCGCGAGCGCGTCCTGCAGATCATCAACGACATCCGCCGCGAGGAAGGCCAGCCGCCGATCAGCCCGCGGTGATACCAAATGGCCCTCTCGCCCGTTAGCGGAGAGGGCCGGGAGCGAGGCGCTCGGCTCAACCGGCTTGCGCTGGCGAGCGAAGGCAGCGGAGAGCCGGGACTTTCGGCGCGTCGTCGGGCCGGTTTTGGAGACGGGCCGGTTTTGGATTTGTCGGAATTGAAGACGATGCGACACTAGCGCCTCGCTGAACACAAGACAGGGGCGCGCCGCCGGCGCTTTTGCCGGCTCCGGGCGGCGGCTCATGAGGCTAGGCTGTCGGCACGCGATGACTTCTCTGGATCGTCATTCACTGGTTTGAGCTTTCCACGCTTTTCCTGTTGTGTCTCAATCTATGGTTTTTAGGCTCGGTCTTAAACACATTGCGCGAGACAAATCGGTGGTTTTCGATTTTAGCGTCATACCTCGACAATAAACGGACGAAAGAATTAGAAAAGCCCGACAACACGACTTCAACCTGATCCCGCATGTATCGAACGATGCAGCTTATGATAGCCGCAGAGACAAGATTTCGGTAAGAATTAGCGTTTGAATCCAAAGCCGGCCGGGGCCGCATAAGGAAGGCTTATTGACCCATAAGGCCCACCGCCGGTGTAATTGATAGACACATCGCCAAGAGCCGCCGCCGATGCCGACCGAGGCTGCCTACACCCACATCATCGTCGGCGCCGGGTCGGCCGGCTGCACGCTGGCCCACCGGCTCACCGAGGACGCCGACGCGCGCGTGCTGCTGATCGAAGCCGGCGGCTGGGACCGCGATCCGCTGCTCCGCATCCCGATCGTCTGGCCCTACATCTTCCGGCGCGGCCTGCATGACTGGGGCTACGCCACCGAGCCCGAGCCGGCGATGGGCGGCAGGCGTGTCGAGTTCGCGCGCGGCAAGGTGATCGGCGGCTCGTCCTCGATCAACGCGATGGCCTATGTGCGCGGCCACCGCGGCGACTACGACCGCTGGGCGGCGCAATACGCGCTGCCGCAATGGTCCTACGCCAGCGTCCTGCCCTATTTCCGCCGGCAGGAAGCCTGGGAAGGCGGCGCCGATCCGTGGCGCGGCGGCGACGGGCCGCTGACGACACGCTTCGGCCGCTACCCCGACCCGATCGGCGAGGCCTGCATGGAAGCGGCCCAGCAAGCCGGCCATCCGGCGACCGACGACTACAACGGCGCGCGGCAGGAAGGCTTCGGCCGCTGGCAGATGACCGTGCGCGACGGCAGGCGCTGCAGCGCCGCCGACGCCTACCTCCGACCGGCGATGGCGCGATGCCGGCGGCCGCCTCCGGGTCGAAATCCGCGCGCTCGCCACAAGCGTGCTGTTCGAGGGGTCGCGCGCCATCGGCATCGAATATCTCAAGAACGCCAAGCCGGTCGTCGCGCGGGCGGAGCGCGAGGTGATCCTGGCGGGCGGCGTCGTCAACTCGCCGCAGCTGTTGATGCTGTCCGGCATCGGCGACCCGGAGATGCTGCGGGCACACGGCATCTCGGTGCGGGTCCCGCTGCGCGGCGTCGGGCGCAATCTGCAGGACCACATCTCGGCCGCCGTGGCCTACCGCCGCCGGGAGCCGGGACCGCTGCACACAAGGATGCGCGCCGACCGCCTGCTGGCCGATCTCGTGCGCTCATGGGCTTTCGGCACCGGGATCGCCAGCGAATTCATCGCGCCCGTCATGGCGTTTCTGCGCAGCGAGCCGGCAGCGGCGCTGCCCGACATCCAGTTCCTCGTTGTCGCGGCGCCGATGAATGCAGGCCCGTATCTCGCCCCGTTTGTGCCGCCCTATCCGGACGGCTTCGCGATCCGCGCGGCGGTGCTGCGGCCGGAGAGTCGGGGCCATTTGACCCTCGCCTCGGCGGACCCGCGCACGCCGCCGCGGATCGTGCAGAATTTCCTCGCCACCGAGCGCGACCGCGCGACGCTGCGGGCCGGGCTGCGTATGGCGCGGGAAGTCGGCCGGCAGCCGGCGCTGCTTCCCTTCGTGGCGGCCGAGGCCGCGCCGGGTCCGCGGGACTGGTCCGACGCGGCGCTCGACGCGCATATCGCCGCGACCGGGATCAGCGTGCACCACCCGCTCGGCACGTGCCGCATGGGCCGCGATGCCGACGACGGCGCCGTGGTCGACGGCGACCTCCGCGTGCACGGCGTCGAGCGGCTGCGCGTCGTCGATGCCTCGGTGATGCCCGACATGGTCGGCGGCAACATCAACGCGCCCGTAATCATGATCGCCGAAAAAGCCGCCGACCTGATCCGCGCCCGTCCTCCGCTCCCCCCGGTCAATGTTTGATTTGCAGCTTCGTTTGTCTTTGGTGGCTGAGCGGCGCGGAGGCCATTATTCCGCGGACGTACCGCGATCGGCTTTGTTCGCCCATTCTCTGCGCTGTGCGCGCCTCGTGCCGACCAGGAACGGGGCCAACAGCATCATTGTCAGGCGTTGGTGCGCCGGCTCGATGAATTCGGCGACCCCGAACTCGATACGGCTGCCGTCCGGGGCCGGCCTTGTGTATGTCGCGAACAACCGATCCCAGAACGAGAAGATCTGGCCGAAATTGCTGTCGGCCTCGCTCCGGACGATCGAATGGTGCATCCGGTGCATCGCCGGGGTGACGATGACCGGAGCGAGAATGCGTTCGATCCGTCGCGGAACCCTCACATTACCATGCTGAAAAACAGCAGCCATCGCGTCGGTGGCGCCGTAAGCGATGATGACCAGTCCGGGTATTGCCAAGGCGAGGGCCGACAGCGGCAGCACCAGAGCGACGACGACAATTTCAAACGGGTGGTGACGATAACCGGTGCTGACGTCGATCTCGCGATCGGAATGATGCAGCGCGTGGCAGCGCCACAGCACCGGCACGCCGTGCAGCAGCCGATGCAGCCAGTACCGCTCCAGATCGAGGACCAACACCCCGAACACCACGGCCACCGCAACCAGCGGGAAATCAGGCGTGGCCGGCAATCCGGCTCGCCAGGCCGGCCCGATGCTCGCGGCGACCAGCCATCCGGCCGCGAAACCGCCCGCTACATAGACAACGAGATGGCTCGCCCAGCGCCAGCCGAAGCCGCCTCCTGAAGCAGCCCGCGGGCGCCAAATTTCCCACAATCCGATTGCCAGAAAGGCGGCGACGCCGGCGACGGCTTCGCTCGGTATCTCCATGCCGGAACGCTGCTCCGGCTATTTCCCGCGGCGGAATTTGCGCGCCAGATACACGACGCCCACACCACCGGCGAGCAGGGCGAGGCTCGACGGTTCGGGCACGGGGACTGCACCGGCAAAGGCCGCTGTGCTCGCCGCGCAGATCGCGAACAGCGCAGCCAGGGAAACCGGAACGAAACGGCTCATTACCATCTCCATAGAACGCCGTTGCTCACCGCGAGAGGAGCAGGCGCAGGCTATTTCCTGCCGCGCAATTTGCGCGCTACGTACACGACACCCAAACCGCCGGCGAGCAGGGCGAGGCTCGACGGTTCGGGAACGGCAACGAGACCGGCAAAGGCGGCTGTGCTTGCGGCGCAAGTCGCGAAAAGCGCGACCAGAGCAACCGGAACAAAACGGCTCATCATCATCTCCTTCCAATGCTGTTCACAACCGCCGGAGCAGAGCGACGCGGATACCGCCCCGACACCAACTCTCCTCGGCGGACGGTACCCCCGCACGTCATCCAATTTCCATCAGTCCTTGACACGCCGTTTTGAGCAAGTTCCGTGCCATCCTAAGATCATCGCCGGATTCAAATATCAACCAAAAACGCCGACCAACAAGCTGTAAAATTTTCCGACGCTCTCACGGTGCCGCAGACCCCGGAAATGTCTACAAACGTTGAACCTCCAAAGGAATGTCGATGGTTGGGAAGTGTAAGATCTGCCGACGCAGCAACGCCGCACGATCCGTTTTCCGGTCGAGCGCGGAGGGTGGGCTCGGCGACGCGAAGCCCATCCCGTGACGCGGCGGGAAGATGATGGGCTTCCCCGGTCCACCGGGTCTAGCCGATCCTGCAGGCTCGCTGATGCTCCTCGCGCCGACGCCGACGCGAAAAATGCCGCAATCGCCTGCCATAGTCGGGTCGCGCGGTGAAGAGGCCGCATCACGGTCGGAGGCGACAGCTTCGCGGATTTCCCTGCCGCTTCCCTGTTCGTGACAATCGGATTCCCTGCTCACGCGCTCCCCATTCCCTGTTCCGCACCTGCGGGAATTCGCCGCGTAAGTCATTGTTATCCAGCGCGAAATCGGCGCCGAAGCAGAGCCGGTCGCGCAATTTTCCCTGCTAGCAGGGAAATCGCGGCCCGCTCAGGCCGCCGTGACCTACCGCCCGGCCCGCGGCGCGCCCAACACGTCGAGCGCGGCGTTGAGCTGGGCGTCCTGCGCCGTGCCGAGCACCTTCGGGTTGATCGGGCGGTCCTCGTCGGCGAGCCGGCGCGGCGGCGGCACCGCCCCGCTATTGCCGCTCGGAGCCAAGGCGCCGGCCGCCTTCAGCGCCCCCGACAGGTCGCTCTCGTAGGTGATCAGCGCGTTCGCGACCTGCGCCTCCTTGGGCAGCGTCACGACCCGGTCCGGCATGATTCCCCGCCCCTGGATCGAGTTGCCCGACGGCGTGTAGTACAGCGCCGTCGTCAGCCGCAGCGCGCCGTTGCCCTCGATCGGGATGATGCTCTGCACCGATCCCTTGCCGAAGCTGCGGGTCCCGACGAGCGTCGCGCGGCGGTTGTCCTGCAGCGCGCCGGCCACGATCTCCGCCGCCGAAGCCGACGCGCCGTTGATCAGCACGACCATCGGCACGCCGCGGACCAGATCGCCGTTGGGCAGCGCCTCGAACACACGGTTCTCGTCCGGACGGCGCCCGCGCGTCGAGACGATCGTCCCGGAATCGAGAAAATTGGCGGCAACCTCGACACATGCGTCAAGCAGCCCGCCGGCATCATTGCGCAGATCGAGTACGAGCCCGGCCAGCCTGCCGCCCGCCTGCGCTCGCAGCCGTGTCAAGGCCGCGCGCAGCGCCGCTGGCGTGTTCTCGTTGAAGGTCGTGATGCGGACGTAGCCAATTCGCCCAGGCTTCAGCGCCGCCTTGACCGAGTCGACGCGGATCACGGCGCGCGTGATCGGCACGTCGAAAGATTGCCGGTTGGCCCGCGCGATCGTCAGCACCACCGGGGTTCCGGGACTGCCGCGCAGCCGGCGCACGACCTCGGAGATCTCCAGCCCGATGATCGGCTCGCCGTTCGCCTTGACGATCCGGTCGCCGGGTTCGACACCGGCCGCCGCCGCCGGGGTGCCCTCGATTGCTGCGATCACCTGCGGCACCCCGTTCTCGACCGAGATCTCGATCCCGACCCCGCCGAACTCGCCGGATGTCGTCGCCAGCAGCTCCTGGTACTCGCGCGCATCCATGTAATCGGAATGCGGGTCGAGCCGGGTCAGCATGCCCTTCAACGCATTGTCGACGAGCTGGTCGGTTCCGACCTGCACGACATAGTTCTTCTCGACCTGCTGCATCGCCCGGTTGATCAGCGCGAGGTCGCCGGCGGCCGGAGGATTGCCCGGCGCCGTGCCGCAGCCGGCAGCTGTCACGGCAAGGCATAGCGCAACAGCCGAAAGGCCGAGCGGCTTGGGCACGAGCGGCCGGCGCGTGCGATCTCCCGGCGCGATCATGGTTCGAAATCGGGTTGCCGCTGCGGGTGTGCGGCGGCAAAGGCGTCGAGCGTCATGCAAGCCTTGAAATTCCTCGTGATCGTCGGGTACGGGGCCATATCGAGCCGGTAGCGTTCGGCGTTGACGACCTGCGGCGCCAGCGCGATATCCGCCAGCCCCGGCGCGTCGGCATGGCAGAACCGGCCGGTGCGGCTATCGGTCGCCAGCAATGGCTCGATCGCGCCGAAGCCTTCCGCGATCCAATGATTGTACCAGGCCGCAAGCGCCGTCTCGTCCTGCCCGAGCGTGCGGTGCAGATAGCGCAACACTCGCAAATTATTGAGCGGATGGATGTCGCAGGCGACAATCGCCGCCAACGCGCGCACCCGCGCCCGCCCGGCGGCGTCGCGCGGCAAGAGCGGCGGCTCGGGGTAGGTCTCGTCGAGATACTCGATGATCGGCAGCGACTGGATCAGCGTCTGCCCGATGTCCTCCAGTGCAGGGTCTTTTAGCGCCGGCACAAGCCCCTGCGGATTGACCCCGAGGAATTCCGGGTCGCGCTGGTCGCCGCGCCGCAGATGCACCGATACGCTCTCGTAATGGAGGTTTTTCAGATTGAGCGCGATGCGCACGCGGAACGCGGCGGATGACCGAGAATAGCCGTGGAGCTTCATGCAAAGGCCCGTCGATGAGGCGGCGTCCGAGCGACGTTACTCGCTCGTCCGGGGCGCGGGGAAGCCCGCCGCTAGACAGCGCGGGGCTCGGGCCGGATCAGCTTCTTGCATTGCCGGCGAATTTGCGCAGCCTTGCGGTCCGGGCGTGTCAGAGGGCGGAGCCAATTGCATGGCGGCGTTTCCGAAAGCGAGATTGGCGCCGACCCTGTGGGCGATGGCGCTGCTGGCGACGCTGCTTGGCGGCGGTCCCGGCGGCGCGCGCCCAAGAGAATACGGCCGAAGAGGCGGCGCGCCGGCAAGCGGTGCTGGCCACGCTGCCGCAGGATGCCGCGCGGCGGGTCTTCGGGCTGACCGCGACGCCGGCGCCGGGGCCGGGCCAGCCGATCGGCTCCTACACGAAGGGCTGCTTGGCCGGCGCGGTCGAGATGCCGGCCGACGGACCGGACTGGCAGGTGATGCGTCCGTCGCGCAACCGCGCCTGGGGTCACCCGGCGCTGATCGCGTTTCTGCAGCGTCTGGCGGCGGCGGGCGAAAAAGTTGGCTGGCGCGGGCTGCTGATCGGCGATCTGGCGCAGCCGCGCGGCGGGCCGATGCTGACCGGACATGCCTCGCACCAGCTCGGCATCGAGGGCGACATCTGGCTGATGCCGATGCCGGATCGCCGTCTGACCCCGACCGAGCGCAACGAGATGTCGGCGATCAGCGTCGTCGCCGCAAACGGCGACGACATTGACCCACAGGTCTGGCGGCCCGAGCACCGCAAGCTGCTCGAGATGGCGGCCCGCGACCCGGCCGTGAACCGCATTTTCGTCAACCCGGCAATTAAGCGTGCGCTATGCCGCGAGGCGACCGGCGACCGCAGCTGGCTGCACCGCATCCGGCCCTGGTTCGGGCACGATTACCATTTCCACGTCCGCCTGGCGTGCCCGCCGGGCGCGACGCAGTGCCATGGTCAGGCGCCGCTGCCGCCCGGGCGACGGATGCGGCGCCGACCTCGCCTGGTGGTTCACACCGGAAGCCAAGCTGCCGCAACCGAGCCAGCCGGCCCGACCGCTGCGAGTCGCCGACCTGCCGCGCGCCTGCGCCGCGCTGGTCGCCCCGTGCGCTAGCGGCCGCGGCAGCCGGCGGCATGACGCACGTGCCGGCGCATAGCCGGGAGTGGGGCGCAACCTGCCCGAGAGAGCTTGCCGGCGCGCCGGCAATCGGTGATAGCCTCCGCCCCGACGCCGGCCGCACCGACGCTGTGGCAGCTCGGCATCGCGGAAGGGAGGAGGAGCTTTATGAAGCCATTCGGACAGGGCCTCGCGATCGCGGGCCTGTCGTTACTCGCGTTTGTGGCCGTTGGTCCGGCCAGCGCGCAAAAATCGGGCGGCGTGCTGAAGATTCAGCATTTCGACAGCCCCGCCAGCATGTCGATCCTCGAGGAATCGACGCGTGCGACGCTGCAGCCGATGATGGCGGTGTTCAACAACCTGGTCATGTATGACCAGAACGTGAAGCAGAACAGCCTCGATTCGATCGTGCCCGATCTCGCGAAGAGCTGGAGCTGGAGCGAGGACGGCAAGGAACTGACCTTCAAGCTGCGCGACGGCGTCAAATGGCATGACGGAAAGCCCTTCACGTCGGCTGATGTTAAGTGCACCTGGGACCTGTTGATGGGCACGGGCCAGGACAAGCTGCGCGTCAACCCGCGCAAATCCTGGTACCGTAATGTCGAGTCGGTCACCCCGAACGGCGATTACGAGGTCACCTTCCACCTGAAGCAGCCGCAGCCGGCGCTGCTTGCGCTGCTCGCCTCGGGCTGGTCGCCGATTTACCCGTGCCACGTGCCGGCGCGCGAGATGCGGCAGCACCCGATCGGCACCGGGCCGTTCAAGTTCGTCGAGTTCAAGCCGAACGAATACATCAAGGTCACGAAGAACCCGGATTACTGGAAGAAGGGCCGGCCCTATCTCGATGGCATCGATTTCACGATCATGCGCGAGATCGCGCCGCGCAATCTGGCGTTCTTCGCCGGCGATTACGACGTCAGCTCGCCGTACGGCGTGACCCCGCCGATGCTCGCGGACTTCAAGGCGCAGGCGCCGAACGCGACTTGCGAGAGGACCTCCGTCAATGTGCCGCGCACGATGCTGATCAACATCCACAAGCCGCCGTTCGATAATCCCGAACTGCGCAAGGCGATGACGTTGGCGATCGACCGCGACGCGTTCTCGACGATCATCAACGGCGGCGAGAAGAATGTCGGCGCGCTGATGCTGCCGCCGCCAAGCGGCGTCTGGGGCATGCCCGAAGACATGCTGAAGACGCTGCCGGGCTATAATCCGGACGTCGAAAAGAACCGCGCCGAGGCCCGCGCGATCATGAAAAAGCTGGGTTACGGACCGGACAATCCGCTGCGCACGAAAATCTCGACGCGCAACATCCCGTCCTGGCGCAATCCGGCGGTGCTGCTGAACGCACAGCTCAAGGAGATCGGGATCGATACCGAGCTCGAGATCGTCGATACGGCGCAGTGGTATCCGAAGATCAACCGCAAGGACTTCACGATCGGCGCGGTGCCGATCGAGGCCGGCGTCGACGACCCGGACATGATGTTCTATGAGAACTTCTATTCCGGAGCGCTGCGCAACTATTCCGGCCTCAGCGACCCCGAGATCGACAAGATGATCGACCAGCAGTCGATGGAGACCAACCCCGAGAAGCGCAAGCAGATCACCTGGGATATCGAAAAGAAGCTCGCCGAGGAGGCGGTGCGCCCGGTGCTGTTTTTCCCGGTCGGCTACAGCTGCTTGCAGCCCTGGGTCAAGAACCTGAACATCATGGCGAACAGCATCTATAACGGCTGGCGCATGGAAGACGTCTGGCTCGACAAGAAGAGCTGATCGGCGTCCGGCTCGGCGCGTGGCAGGCAAATCGACCCTGCCGCGCGCTGGTGCTGCGTGGGGCTTGAATTTTCGAAGCCCGAACGCCCGCTCCCGATCGATCGCGGGTGGTTTGCTGTTTCTGCAGGAAAAGAGCAGCAAACGCACCGCCGACCCCTTGCTCCGCGCGGGTTTCGCCGGGCTGAAGGGTGGTTTCTGCAGCAAAAGAACAGCAAACACCCGCTCGCCTTCGCTCCGACCCACTGCACCGGCTATTTGATACTCCCGCAATGTGGCGGATTTCTTGTCGTCGTCGGGCAGATCGCCGCGGTGCCATCCCGCCCGAACCGCCGAGACAGCCGCTCGGGATGAGTGTCTTCCTCATTGGTTCATGGCCACTACGGATCTTCGTCATGTCGAGGGGCGCTCCGACAGGAGCGCCTCCCGAAGCATGCACGATGGGCATGCAAATTCGAACCGAGGCAGTACCCGTGCGCCGTCGCCTCGTGTTAACCTGGCCTTAGCGGACGCCCGGAACCGGATTTGCAAGTCCGGCGAGATGATGTGCCGCCGCGAGATCGAAGTTGGCGACCTCGCGCCAGCGAAAGGGGAGGAAAAATGATCGGGCTGCATGTTCGCGGCTGGGCTGGCACGTGCGTAATGGCGACGGCGCTTGCCATGACGGGGTCGGCCAGCGCGCAGAAATCCGGCGGCATCCTGAGGCTGCACCATTTCGATAGCCCAGCCAGCATGTCGATCCTCGAAGAGTCGACCCGCGCCGCCGAACAGCCCGCGATGGCGGTGATGAATAATCTTGTCATGTACGACCAGCACGTCGCGCAGAACAGCCTGCAGTCGATCGTCCCCGACCTGGCGACCGAATGGCGCTGGAGCGAGGACGGCAAGGAGCTGACCTTCCCGTTGCACCAAGGCGTCAAATGGCATGACGGCAAGCCGTTCACATCCGCCGACGTGAAATGCACCTGGGACCTCTTGATGGGCACCGGCCAGGACAAGCTGCGCATCAATCCGCGTAGATCCTGGTATGAGAACGTCGAGAAGGTGACGACATCGGGCGATTACGAGGTCACCTTCCACCTCAAGCATCCGCAACCTGCGCTGTTGGCGCTTATGGCCTCCGGATGGTCGCCGATCTATCCCTGCCACGTGCCGGCCGCGCGAGATGCGGCAGCACCCGATCGGCACCGGGCCGTTCAAGTTCGTCGAATTCAAGCCGAACGAATACATCAAACTGGCGAAAAACCCCGACTACTGGAAAAAGGGCCGGCCTTATCTCGACGGCATCGAATTCACGATTATGAAGGAGATCGGCGCCACGCAACCTGGCGTTCTTCGCCGGCAAGTTCGACGCCATTCCGCTGGGCGTGACCCTCCCGACGCTGAAGGACTTCAAGGAGCAGGCGCCGCAGGCGATCTGTCATGTCAATGTCGGCAACGTGCCGCGGACGATGCTGATCAACCTGCACAAACCACCCTTCGACAATCCGGAACTGCGGCGGGCGATGGTGCTCGCGCTCGACCGCAAGGCGTTCAACCGAGATTATCAACGAAGGCGTCGAGCACGCCATCGGCGCCACCATGCTGCCGCCGCCGAACGGCGTCTGGGGCATGCCGCTGGATGTTCTGTAGACGCTGCCCGGTTATGGGCCCGATGTGGAAAAGAACCGCGCCGCGGCCCGCAAGATCATGGAGAAGCTCGGCTACGGCCCCGACAACCGGCTCTCGATCAAAGTGGCGACGCGCAACTTTCCGGCCTGGCGCGACCCCGCTGTCGTCCTGATCTCACAACTTAAGCGAAATCTACATCGACGCCGAGCTCGAGCTGGTCGATACCGCGCTCTGGTATCGCGAAGATGGCGCAAAAAAGACTTCATCGTCGCGGCGGTGCCGATCGAAAGCGGCGTCGATGATCCTGACCAGATGTTCTACGAGAATTACTACTCCGGAGCCGCGCGCAACTATGCCGGCTACAGCGATCCGGAGACCGACAAGCTGATCGACCAGCAGTCGATGGACGGCGGCCCCGAAGAAGCGCAAAGAAATCGTCTGGCAGATCGAGCGCAAGCTGGCGGAAGCCTATTTCCGGCCGGTCACCTTTTTACCCGGCGGCGCCGGCTGCTTCGCAGCCCTGGGTCAAGGGCTATCACGCCGATGACCAACAGCATCTATAACGGCTGGCGCATGGAAGACGTCTGGCTCGACAAGAAGAGCTGAGTAGCATCCGGTCGGCGGCGCGGCAGTCAAATCGACCCTGCCGCGCGGCGCCGGCTCATGCTAGGCTGCCTGACGGCACCTGAGATCGGACGCCAAGTCCGGCGAGAAAGGGTGCCGCCGCGGGTTCGAGGCTCTCGAATTCGCGTCGACAAAAGGGGAGGAAGGACGATGAAGCGGCATGTTCGCGGCTGGGCGGGCAGTTGTGCGCTGGTGATTGCGCTCGCTGTCGCCGGCCCGGCGCTGGCGCAAAAATCCGGCGGCGATTCTCAAGATTTCGTTTTTCGACAACCCGGCGAGCCTGTCGCTGCATGAGGAAGCGACCGGGCGCGGCGCTGCGGCCGGGCATGGGTATCTTCAACAACCTGGTCATGTACGACCAGCAGATCGCCCAGAACAGCCCGCAAACGATCCGCCCCGACCTCGCCGAGAGCTGGACCTGGAGCGAGGACGGCAAGGCAGCTGACCTTCAAGTTGCGCCAAGGCGTCAAGTGGCATGACGGCAAGCCCTTCACCGCGGCCGACGTCAAATGCACCTGGGAGCTGCTGCTCGGCGGCGGCAGCGAAAAGCTGCGCGTCAACCCGCGCAAGAGCTGGTACCTCAACCTCGAAAAAGTCACCACCAACGGCGATTACGAGGCCACCTTCCACCTGAAGCGGCCGCAGCCGGCACTGCTGTCACTGTTGGCCTCCGGCTGGTCGCCGGTCTATCCGTGCCATGTGCCGCCGCGGGACATGCGCACCAAACCGATCGGCACCGGGCCCTTCAAATTCGTCGAGTTCCGACCGAACGAGGTCGTCAAGACCGCGAAGAACCCGGATTACTGGAAGCCGGGCCGGCCCTATCTCGACGGCATCGAGTGGCAGATCATGCCGGACCGCTCGACGCGCAACCTATCGTTCATCGCCGGCAAGCACGACATCATCTCGCCCTACGGCACGACGGTACCGTTGCTGCAGGACATCAAGAGCCAGTTGCCGCAGGCGAACTGCGTGATGACCTCGACCAATGTCAGCCGCAACGTGATCATGAACCCGGAAAAGCCGCCGTTCGACAATCCCGAACTGCGCCGCGCCGTCGCGCTGAGCCTCGATCGGAAGGCGTTCATCGACATTATCGGGCAGGGCGAGGGCGATATCGGCGCGCAGATGCTGCCGCCGCCCGAGGGGCTGTGGGGCATGCCGCCGGAAATGCTGAAGAGCCTGGCCGGCTACGATACCGATGTCGCAAAGAACCGCGCCGAAGCGCGCAAAATCATGGAGAAGCTCGGCTACGGGCCCGACAAGCGGCTCTCGGTTACGCTGTCGTCGCGCAACATCGCGCCATACCGCGATCCGGCGGTGATCCTGATCGACCAGGTCAGGGAGATCTACATCGACGCCACGCTCGAACCGGTCGAGACCGCCAACTGGTTCCCGAAGATCTACCGCAAGGACTACACGATCGCGATCAACGGCACCGAGGCCGGCGTCGATGATCCCGACCAGCTATTCTACGAGAACTTCGTGTGCGGCGCGGTGCGCAACTATACCGGCTATTGCAACAAGGAGGTCGACCAGCTGATCGACCAGCAATCGGCCGAGTCCGATGTCGAGAAGCGCAAGCAGCTGGTATGGCAGATCGAGCGCCGCCTCGCCGAGGACGGGGCGCGGCCGATCATCTTCTTCCCGCGCGGCGGCACCTGCACGCAGTCCTACGTCAAGGGCCTCGTGACGATGGTCAACAGCATCTACAATGGCTACCGGATGGAAGACGTCTGGCTCGACAAATAGCACCGCGAAAGCGGTGCCGATCGGTTGCCGCCATCTGACGTCGTCCCGGCAAGGCCGGGATCCATTGGGCGGCCGTCGGAGGATCGGGTCGAGTGGTATCCGGCTTTTGCCGGAATGACAGCAATAGGGCTGGGAGGCGACGATGAGGCGGAGACTGCGTCTGGTCGCGGCGGCCGGCGGCTTGCTGGCCGGGTTGTGCATTACCGGTCCCGTCCTGGCGCAGAAGGCGGGCGGCGTCCTGCAGATGCTCGATTTCGCCAGCCCGGCGTCGATGTCGATCCACGAGGAATTGACGATCACCGCCGGCATTCCGATGATGGGCGTCTTCAACAACCTCGTCGTCTTCGACCAGCATGTGCCGCAGAACAGCCTTGCGTCGATCGTGCCCGATCTGGCGACCGAGTGGCGTTGGAGCGAGGACGGCAAGGAGCTGACCTTTCCGCTCCGCCGCGGCGTCAAATGGCATGACGGAAAACCCTTTACGTCAGCGGATGTCAGATGCACCTGGGACCGGCTGCGCGGGGTGGACGCCGACAAGTTCCGGATCAATCCGCGCAAGGCCTGGTACCGCAACGTCGAGGACATCACCACCAACGGCGATTTCGAGGTCACCTTTCACCTGAAGCGGCCGCAGCCCTATCTGATCGCGCTGCTCGCCTCGGGCCAGTCGCCGGTCTATCCGTGCCATGTCTCGACGGCGCAGATGCGAACGCACCCGATCGGCACGGGGCCGTTCAAGTTCGTCGAGTACAAGCCGAACGAGTACATCAAGGTGACCCGCAACCCGGATTACTGGAAGCCGGGCCGGCCCTATCTCGACGCCATCGAGTATACGATCATCGGCAATCCGGCGACGCAGCTCCTGGCCTTCGCCGCCGGCAAGCTCGATTTCACCTTCGCCACGATCCCGCTTGCTGAAAGAGCTGAAGAGCCAGGCGCCGCAGGCGGTCTGCGACGTGGTGATGGACAACAACAGCCGCGACCTTCTGATCAATCGCGCGGTCGCGCCGTTCGACAAGCTGGAATTGCGACAGGCGCTCGCGCTCGCGCTCGACCGCCAGGCGTTCATCGATATCCTCGCCGAGGGACAGGGCGCGGTCGGCGGCGCGGTCCTGCCGCCGCCCGACGGCGTCTGGGGCATGACCCCGGAGGCGCTGCACGCGCTGCCCGGCTACGGCCCGGACGTTGCGAAGAACCGGGAAGCGGGTCGCGCGCTGATGCGGAAACTCGGCTACGGACCCGACAACCGCCTCGCGGTAAAGCTGTCGACCCGCAATGTCCCGGGCTATCGCGACGCCGCAATCGTCGCGATCTCGCAATTGCGCGAGGTCTATGTCGACGCCGAACTCGATATCGTCGACACCGCCAACTATTTCCCGCGCATCATGCGCAAGGACTACAAGCTCGCCGTCGAGGTCAGCACCGGCGGCCTCGACGAGCCCGACCAGAAATTCTACGAGAATTATGTCTGCGGCGCCGACCGCAACCTCACCGGCTATTGCGATCCGGAAACCGACCGGCTGATCGACGCGCAGTCGATGGAGGCAAACCCGGAACGCCGGCGCCAGCTGGTGTGGCAAGTCGAGCGCCGGCTGGCCGAGGACGCATCGCGGCCGGTCCTGCTCTATTCGCGCTTTGCCAGCTGCATGCAGCCGAGCGTCAAAGGGCTGGTGACGATGACCAACAGCCGGTTCAACGGCTGGCGCATGGAAGATGTCTGGCTCGACCGATAGGCCCGGCCGACCGCTGCGCGCTTTACAAGCGCATCCTTTTTGTCAACATCGGGACAGGGCGACCGTAATAACGGATCGGCCCGATAGAACGAGGCTGGGAGAAACGCAATGGGCGATGTGGCACGCACGGGCTTCGCTGTCACGCTGATCGCCGGGCTGCTCGGCGCCTTGTCGCCCGCGCTGGCGCAGAAATCCGGCGGCACGTTGCGGATGCCGCTGATCACCAGCCCCGCCAGCATGTCGATCCACGAGGAATTGACGATCGCGGCGCTCGGGCCGATGATGGGCGTGTTCAACAACCTGGTCATGTTCGACCAGCACGTGCCGCAGAACAGCCTACAGTCGATCGTGCCCGATCTGGCCGAGAGCTGGAGCCTCAGCGAGGACGGCAAGGCGCTGACCTTCAAGCTGCGCCAGGGCGTCAAATGGCATGACGGCAAGCCCTTCACCGCGGCCGATGTCAAATGCACGTGGGACCTGATCGCCGGCAACGCACCCGAGAAGTTCCGCGTCAACCCGCGCAAATCCTGGTACCGCAACCTCGACTCGGTAACGGTCGATAACGATCATCAGGTCACGTTCAACCTGAAGCGGCCGCAGCCGTCGTTTATCGCGCTGCTCGCCTCGGGCTGGTCGCCGGTCTATCCTTGCCATGTATCGCCGGCACAGATGCGGCGCGCTCCGATCGGCACCGGACCGTTCAAATTCGTCGAGTTCAAGCCGAACGAGTTGATCAAGATCGTCCGCAACAAGGATTACTGGAAGAAGGACCGGCCCTACCTCGACGCGATCGAATACAGCTTCATGGCCAACCCATCGACCGCGATCCTGGCTTTCTCGGCAGGCAATTTCGACCGGTACGCCCAGGGCATTTTGTCGATCCCACTGATGAAACAGCTCAAGGCGCAATCGCCCAATGCGGTGTGCGAAACCGTATCGTGGAACATCCCGCGCCAGCTGCTGGTCAATCCGAGCAAGCCGCCGTT
The DNA here is from genome assembly GCA_963753665.1 of uncultured Alphaproteobacteria bacterium. GTDB lineage: Bacteria > Pseudomonadota > Alphaproteobacteria > ATCC43930 > CGMCC-115725 > DATARH01. The sequence continues at coordinate 244,653 of CAVWDC010000003.1, read as the reverse complement.
CGACAACCCCGAATTGCGCCGCGCCGTCGGCCTCGCGCTCGACCGCAAGGCCTTTATCGACATTAACGGCGACGGCGAAGGCTCGGTCGGCGGGGCGATGATGCCGCCGGCCGCGGGAAGCTGGGGCATGCCGCCGGAGGTGCTGCATCAGCTGCCCGGCTACGGGCCGGACGTGCAGAAGAACCGCGCCCAGGCTCGCGAGATCATGAAGAAGCACGGGTACGGCCCGGACAAGCGACTGCCGGTCGTGGTGACCACGCGCAACACGCCGGCCTACCGGGACCCCGCCGTGCTGCTGATCGATCAGCTGAAGGAGGTCTATATCGATGGCACCCTGAACGCGATCGACACGGCGCAGTGGTACCCGACGGTCATGCGCAAGGACTATACGATCGGCCTGACCGTCAGCGAGAACGGGCTCGACGATCCGGATCAGCAATTCTACGAGAACTTCGTGTGCGGTTCAGAGCGCAATTACACCGGCTATTGCAACCCCGAGGTTGACCGGATGGTGGACCAGCAATCGAGCGAGAGCGACATCGAAAAGCGCCGCCGGATCGTCTGGGAAATCGAGCGCAAGCTGGCCGAGGACGGCGCCCGGCCGGCGATCTTCTATCCGGTCTCGGCGGCGTGCTGGCAGCCGTATTTCAAGGGGCACACGATGATGGTCAACGGCAACTACAACGGCTGGCGTCTGGAAGACGCCTGGCTCGACCGATAGCGCCGCATCGCTCGGACCTCGCCGGAGAGGACGCCACGCGATACGACGCCCCTTAACCGGCTGGCGAAGCAGTCTGATGCTTTAGGATGGGTACCACTGAGTTCCGGAGCCGGCGCCGCAAAGGGACTCGTCTTCCGGCCCGACAACCTCTACAAAGGGATGCGCTTTCGGCACACCCGCTCCGCCGGATGCACATGGACGTGACTAAAGCGAGCGTCGGAGAAAAGCCTTGGGAGCCTATCTGGTTCGGCGTTTTGGCCTGATGCTGCTGACGCTGTTCGGCATTTCGGTCATCATCTTTCTGCTGTTGCGGATGACGCCGGGCAACATCGCCGACATCCTGTTCGATGCTGGCGGCTTCGTCGATCCGGCCGACAAGGCGCGCATCGAAGCCCAGCTCGGGCTCGATCGGCCGCTCCCGGTGCAATACTTCAACTGGGTCAGTGGCCTGCTGCAAGGCGATCTCGGCATCTCTTACCAGACCGAACGGCCGGCAATCGACGAAATTGCGCCGCGCATCCCGATTACCGCCAAGCTCGCCGTCATCGCCCTGACGTTTTCGATCCTGATCGGCGTACCGCTCGGGGTGATCAGCGCGGTGAAACAGAATACGAAGCTGGACTATGTGCTGCGGATAATCAGCCTATCTGGCCTGTCGATGCCGGCGTTTTGGTTGGGCCTCTTGATCCTGATGGCGTTTGTCGCCTTTACCGGGACGATCCCGATCTACACCGACACACCTGACAGCTTTTGGCACGCGCTGCTGATCTACAGCGTGCCGGCCGCCGCCGTCGGCTTCCGCAGCTCGGCGCTACTGATGCGGATGACGCGCTCGTCGATGCTCGAGGTGCTGCGCCAGGATTACATCCGCACGGCCCGCTCGAAGGGCGCTTCGGAGACCGTCATCAATTATTATCACGCGCTGAAGAACGCGATGCTGCCGGTCGTAACGTTGATCGGTATCGAGGCCGCGTTCCTGCTCGGCGGGCTCATCGTAACGGAAACCGTCTTCAACATACCGGGCGTCGCGCGTTTCCTGGTCGAGGCGGTGCGCTGGCGCGACTATCCGATGGTTCAGAACCTTGTGATGTTCATCGCAATCGTCGTCGTAACGGTGAATTTCGTCGTCGACATGCTGTACGCCGCGCTCGACCCACGCATCAAGTTCGGCGGCTAAGCCACAATGCTGTCTCGCGCACAGGAGACCAAACAGTGAGCACGACCGACTTCCGGGCCGAACTGACGGCGGCCGGCGCCGATGTCGACACCCGCTGGGACAGACTCCGCTTTTTCGTCCGGCGCTATCCGCTCGGCGCGGCCGGCGCCGTCATCATGGGGCTGTTCGTGTTCGTCGCGGCCTTCGCGCCATACATCACGGTGTACGACCCGCTATCGACCAACGCGGCGGACTTGCTGGCAAAGCCGGGCTGGCAGCACTGGCTCGGCGCCGATTTTATGGGGCGCGACGTCTATAGCCGCATCGTGTACGGCGCGCGCATCTCGCTCGCGGTGTCGGCCGGGGCAATGGCGCTCGGCAGTACGATCGGCGTTATCGTCGGCCTGTTGTCCGGGTATCTGCTCGGCTGGTTCGACCTGGTGACGCAGCGCGTGCTCGAGATGATGCAGGCCCTGCCGCTCCTTGTCCTGGCGATCATCATGGCCGCGGCGCTCGGCCCCTCGCTGCACAATACGATCCTCGCGATCGCGATCCCGCTCGTACCATATGTCGCGCGCGTCATCCGTTCGAACACGCTGAGCCTGCGCGAGCAGCCGTTCGTCGAGGCCGCCAAGGCGACCGGCATGTCGGAGACGCGCATCGCGATCCGTCATATCCTGCCGAATACGATGGCCCCGCTGATCGTGCTCGCGACCGCGCAGATCGGCTCGGTGATCCTGATCGAAGCCTCGCTGTCATTTCTCGGCCTCGGCGTGCCGGAGCCGCATCCGTCCTGGGGGCGCATGCTGTCTGAATCGGCGGCCGAATACGTGCGCACTGCGCCGTGGCTGGTGATCTTCCCGGGTGTCGCGATCAGCTTCGTCGTGTTCGGCACCAACCTGCTGGGCGACGCGCTGCGCGACCTGCTCGATCCGCGGCAGCGCAGTTAGGCGCCCCTGAGCCACGACCGGCAAACAACGATCAGCAAACGAGAGGGATAACTTGGCGATAGCGACCGAAACGAGACCGCCGGCCTATACCGGGCTGCGGTCTCCCGGCCACAATGCCGAGAATGTCGTCGAAGTCGAGGGACTGCGGACCTACCTGTTCACGCGCGGCGGGGTCGTCAAGGCCGTGGACGACGTGTCGTTCGCGGTGCGCCGCTCCGAGACGCTGGCGATCGTCGGCGAATCCGGCTGCGGCAAGACGATGACGGCCTTGTCGTTGCTGCGTCTAGTGCCAAGCCCGCCGGGACGCATTGTCGATGGCTCGATAAAGATCGACGGGCGCGACCTGGTACGGCTCAGCGAGGCCGAGATGCGCCAGATCCGCGGCAACGATATCTCGATGATCTTCCAGGAGCCGATGACCTCGCTCAACCCGGTCATGACGATCGGGGCGCAGATCAGCGAGACGATCCGGCTGCACCAGGATTTGTCGAAATCGGCGGCGCTGGAGAAGGCCGTCCAGATGCTGCGGCTGGTCAAGATTCCGGCCCCGGAGCAGCGCGCCAAGGAATACCCGCATCAGCTGTCGGGCGGCATGCGGCAGCGCGCGATGATCGCGATGGCGCTGTCGTGCAACCCGCGCGTACTGATCGCCGACGAGCCGACGACCGCGCTCGACGTGACGATCCAGGCGCAGATCCTCGATCTGATCCTCGACCTGCAGGACAAGCTCGGCACCGCGGTCGTCCTGATCACGCACGATCTCGCGGTCGTCGCCGAGACGGCGCAGCGCGTTATCGTCATGTATGCCGGCAAAAAGGTCGAGGAAGCGGACGTCGAAGAACTCTTCGGGGCGCCGCTGCACCCCTATACGCACGGCCTCCTTGGCTCGATCCCGCATCTCGCGATCATCGGCGGCGAGGCGACCGCTGAGTTCAACTCGAGCGCCTGCAGGAAATCCCGGGCGTCGTGCCCGCGCTGACAAATCTGCCGCCCGGCTGCCCATTTGCGCCGCGCTGTCCGTTATGCCGACGAGCAGTGCCGGACGCAATTCCCGCTTTACGAACAGAAGCGGCCGAGTCACTGGGTTGCATGCTGGCATTCGGAGAAGCTTTATGGCTGACGCGGCCACGCTCAATCGTCCGGTCGCGGCCGCCCGCCCGGGCACAACAGCCCGCCGGTGCTGGAAGCGGTCGATCTGAAAAAGCATTTTCCGGTCAAGAAGGGGATCCTGCGCAGGACCGTCGGACAGGTCTACGCTGTCGACGGCGTCACGTTCTCGATCGGCGAGGGCGAGACGTTGGGGATGGTCGGCGAGTGCGGCTGCGGCAAGTCCACCGTCGCGCGCACCGTGCTGCGCCTCGTCGAGCCGACCGCCGGGTCGATCAAGCTCGACGGGCACGACGTGACCCGGCTCGGCAAGGCCGAGCTGCGGCCCTATCGCCGCCAGATGCAGATGATCTTCCAGGACCCGTTCTCGTCGCTGAACCCGCGCATGTCGGCGGGCGACATCGTCGGCGAGCCGCTGCTGGTGCACGGGCTCGCGGGCGGCAAGGAGCGCGAGCGGATGGTCGGCGAAATCTTCGACCAGGTCGGTCTGCGCCGCGCCCAGATGACGGCGTATCCGCACGAGTTTTCCGGCGGCCAGCGCCAGCGTATCTCGATCGCGCGCGCGCTCGCGCTGAACCCGAAGCTGATCGTCGCCGACGAGCCGGTCTCGGCGCTCGACGTGTCGATCCAGGCGCAGGTCATCAACCTGATGATGGATCTGCAGCGCGAAAAGCGGCTGTCGTATCTGTTCATCGCGCACGATCTCGCGGTGGTCGAGCACATCAGCCACCGCATCGCGGTCATGTATCTCGGCAAGATCGTCGAGTACGCCGACAAGCGCACGCTGTTCACGAACCCGCAGCACCCGTATACCGAGGCGCTGCTGTCGGCGGTGCCGGTGCCGAACCCGAAGCTGAAACGCGCCAAGCGGCTGCTGCAGGGCGACGTGCCGAGCCCGATCAATCCGCCCCCCGGCTGCGCATTCCACACGAGGTGCCCCTACGCCGAGGCGCGCTGCAAGGTCGACGTGCCGAAACTGGCCGAGATCAGCCCCGGCCACGGCGTCTCGTGCCATCTGCGGGTGAATTGACCGGCAAGCTGTGGTTCATGCCGCCGCCATTTCGGCGCCGCGCGCCTCCTCGATATCGACATAAAGATTGGCCAGCGCTTCGCTGGCCAGTTCGATCGTGAGAAGCGGCGGCAAATTGAATGATTTGCACGTTTCGAGGACGTGGTCGCAGATGAAGCGCGGCTGATAATATGCCAGCCCGAACGGCGCTAGCATCCTGACGACATAGTCGAATACCTCTTCGCCGAGTTCCAGGCTGCGCGATTGGGTGACTGCCTGGAAAATCTGGCGATACTCGTCGCGGGTCGGTTCGAACAATTTGATTTTGTACTGGATGCGGCGCAGGAACGCGGCGTCCATCAAATCGGCCGGGTGCAGATTGGTCGAAAACATCAGCAACACGTCGAACGGCAGCGTGAAGCTGGCGCCGGTATGCAGCTTCATGAAATCGACCTGGTTCTCCATCGGCACGATCCAGCGGTTCAATAAATCGTTCGGCGCGAATTTCTGCCGGCCGAAATCGTCGATCAGCATCATCCGTTGAGCGCCTTGACATGCAGCGGCGCATCGTAGAACCGGGCCTCGACATCCCATTGCAAATCAAGCATGTCGAGCGTCATCTCGCCGCCCGCCATGACGACCGGGCGCGAGCACGCGATCCAGCGCTGGTCCGACATCTCCCGCTGCAGCCCCGGCGCGACCGTCGCCCGCGCCGGTGTCTCCGCCGTGCGCGGCCGGTGGATCTGGGCGTCGAACACCTTGATGATCTGGCCCGCCACCTCGACGGCATAAGGGATATAGACCGGGTCCTTGAACAGCCCGGCGATGCGCGTCGACAATGTCGTCTTGCCGTTGCCGGGAGGCCCATAGAGCAGCACGCTGCGCCCGGCGTTGATCGCCGGCAGCAATCGGCGGATCATCTGTTCCGGCACGACCAGCCCGGCAAAGCCGCGCCGCAGCGCCGCCTCGTCGAGCATTTCGTTGGTGATGCGCTGCTTTTCGATCCGGTCGCGATAGGAGGCGAGCGAGACCGGCGCCGGCCCGATATAGAGGTTCTGGTCGAGCGCGTCGCGGGCGGCGTTGCGGCCCGCTTCGGTCAGCGCGTAGCGGGTGGACAGCGCCAGATCGCTGCTCGCGCTGGTCGCCCCGATCAGCCGCTGCTGCACGGCGATTTCGACGAGCCGCTGCACCACGACAGCGCGGCAGCTTCATCCGCAGGGCCAAATCGACAATCGTCTCGCAGGCTTCGACCTGCATGAATTTCAGCATCAGATAGAGCAGGTTGCGCTCCGAGATGCCGGTTTCCGCGATCGTGCCCGGGATCGGCGGCGCGCCGCTCCCGACCGTTGCAACGATCTGTTCGACTATGGCCGCCTGCATCGCTGTATCGCCGCGTCCTGGCGCATCCGAGGATGCCGGAATTGTCGCGTGGCGCCAGTTGACAAAAGACTAACGGTCGCGCTTGTTTAGAACAATATAGGAACCTGCGAAAAACCATTGCGGAGAGCGAACCCGATGCCAGTCAGATCAAAATCGCGTCTCGCGGAGGCCGAGTATCGCTTTCCGGTACGATTGCGCCTCGCGGTTCCGCCGGGCGGCTTCGGCCGGCGGCTCGACCGAATGCACGCCTGGCTCGACGAGAATTGCGGGGCGGAGGGGTGGATGATTACGCCCTCTGGTCTGCGCGGCGTCGTCAACGACGCGGTCGCGCTCTATTTCCGCGATCCTGCCGCAGCTACGGCCTTCGTCGTGCGCTGGTGCGTTCGGCCGGCGCCGCAAATCGTCGAAGGGGCCTTTGTCATGCGCGATGACGAGCCGGCCGCAGGTCCACGTGTCCTCCGAATTTAGTCCCCGTCCGTGTCAGCGCGCCCATTCGAGGATCGCGGCGGCGACCTCGTCTGGCTTGTCGAGTTCGGCGAGATGGCCGGCGCCGGGAATGACCCGGATTTCGGTGCTGCCCGGGATCGCGCGCGCGAATTTGTCGGCGTAGCCGCGCGGCACGATGCGGTCCTCTTCGCCCCACAGCAGCAACGTTGGCGCCTCGATCAGCTGCAGGCGCTTTTCGAGCTTGGTGTTGCCGAGCGGCCAGAAGATGCGGGCCGCGGCCTCGGCCGCGCGCACCTGCTCGATCGGCCATTCCGGCGAATTCTGGCCCTCGGGCTCGGCCTTCAGCGCCTCCCAGCGCGAGGGATCGGCGCATAGCAGCGCCGGCACCTCGGGGGCGCGCTGCGCCCAGGGGTCGGTCATCGGGTCCTGCTTCGTCGAACAGGCCCCACGGCGCGATCAGCGCGAGGCGCCTGACCGATTGCGGCCAGATCGCCGCGACCTCGGCGGCGAGCGAGCCGCCGGCGGTGCTGCCGACGAGATCGGCGCCGTCGAGCCCGGCCTTGGTCAGCAGTTGCCGCGTCGCGAGCACCCAGTCGAGATGCGTGTCGAGCACCGTGTGGCCGCGCTCGCCGCCCGGAAAGCCGGGCAGCGACGGCACGATCACGGTGCGCTCGCTGCGCCAGCGCGTCGAGAAACGGGATCCAGCGCGGCAGCCCGCCAAAGCCGGCGAGGAAACCGATTGCCGGCCCGCTGCCCTTCTGTCCAGACGCGGGACGAGAAGCCGTTGATTTCGACGGTCGAGGTGGCGGGCTCAGACATTGACAACCTTGTGAGCGGCATGCCCCCACATCAACTCCCTTCCCCGCCTGCGGGGAGGGGTTGATGGGGCAGCGGCCAGGCGATGCGGACGAAAGGATGCGTGTGCACGCCCCATTCATTGCGCGCGCGCCCCTCCCCCGCTGGCGGGGGAGGGTCGGGGTGCGGGTACATCGCGACGCTATTCCGCCGCCATCGCCGCCGGCTGGAACGGCGGCGGCGCGGCGCGCTCGGCGCGGTCCATCGGCCGCGGCCACCAGCGGTCCTCCCATTCGGAGAAGACATCCTTGAGCTGCGGCATGACCTTCTCGGCGAACAGCCCGGTGTTGTACTTCGCCAGATCCTTGCTCATGTTGCCGAACTGCAGCAGCAGCATCAGGTGGCCGACATTGAGGTTGTGCGCGACCTCCTTGCAGCTGCGCGGCGACCTCGTCGGGCGAGCCGATGATGACGTAGCCCTTGTCGACGATCGCATCCATCTCGCGCGCCAGCGTCTGGAACTTGGTCTCGTAGCGCTGGACTTTGCGCGGCGGCCTGCTGCACCTGGCCCTGGATGCCGCGGCGCTGCGTTTCCTCGGTCGTATAGCCCGGCGGTCCGGCGAAGCGCGGATCGATATGCAGGCAGCGGCCATAGAAATACTCGGCCGGCTCGCGGTAGATGCGGTAGGCCTCCTCGCGGCTCTCGGCGACGCCGACGAATTGCAGGAAGCCGGCATGGTACGGGTTGCGGTCCTTGCCGAGCCGGTCCATTTCGGCCCAGAACCCGTCCATCGTCGACTGGCCGGCCTTGTAGCCGTAATACGACAGGTAGCAGTAGACGTGGTCCATCTGCGCGCACCAGCGCCAGGTCTCGACCGAGCCGCCGCCCGGTATCCAGATCGGCGGGCGCGGCTTCTGCACCGGGCGCGGCCAGATGTTGACGTAGCGCTGCTGGTTGAAGCGGCCGTTGAACGCGAAGGTGTCGGGCTCGGTCCACGCCTTGACGACCAGATCGTGCGCCTCGAGATAGCGCTCGCGCAGCAGCGACGGGTTCTGGCCGTAGGCGTAGCAGGTGTCCATCGGCGAGCCGACCGGGAAGCCGGCGATCAGCCGCCCGCCCGAGATCACGTCGATCATCGCGAATTCTTCCGCGACGCGGGTCGGCGGATTGTAGAGCGCCAGCGAGTTGCCGAGCACGCACAGCGCCGTGTCGGTCGTGCGCCGCGCCAGCGACGAGGCGATCAGATTCGGGCTCGGCATCAGCCCGTAGCCGTTCGAATGGTGCTCGTTGACGCAGACCGCGTCGAAGCCGCATTCGGCGGCGTATTCGAGCTCGTCCATGAAGTCGTTGTACATGTGATGCGCGCGCCGCGGGTCGAACAGCGAGGAATGGATATCGACCCACACCGACGGGTTCTTCTCGCGGAAATCGTCGGGCAGCTCGGTATACGGCATCAGGTGGAACCACATCAGCTTCATGGCTCGGCTCTCCGAACGGCGTTCAGGAAACTCCTTGGCGGTAGCCTGACCGGACAGCGGGGATGCGTCAACCGCGATCGCGGCCCCGTCGGTTCGATCCCGGCGTGCTGCGGGCTCGCTCAGATATCGTGAACGTCCAGGATCCCCGGCAGCGATTTGACCGCGGCGCGAATGCCGGGGTTGATGCGGAAGCCGCCGGGCAGCGCCAGTTCGATCTCGCGGCTCGGCAGGTCGAGCACGACAGTCACCCGGCCGCGCCCGCCTGCCTCGCGCGAGATCAGGCTTTTCAGCCGCGGCAATGCCTCGGCCTCGGCGACGAAGACGCGCAGCCCGGCCGTGGCATGCGCGACGACGCTGTCGACCGGCTCGATCTTCTGCGCCGTCAGTCGCAGGTCTGTCGTCCTCGCGGCGCACATCGACCGTGACGATCGAGCGGCTGTCCGGCTTCGAGCAGCGCGCGCGCCTGCGCCAGCACCTCGGAGAACACCGTGACCTCGAAATTGCCGCTCGGAATTGTCCGACAGCTGCGACAAAAGCGATAGCGGCTGCCGCGCGCCGAGGTGCGCTCCTTCTGGCCGATCACGATCCCGGCCAGCCGGAACCGGGTGCTGGCATTCGCGGCGAGCGCTGCCGGCAGATCGGCCCAGCGCAGGATGCCGGCGCGCTCCAGACTGCGGCCGTACGGATCGAGCGGGTGCGCCGAGAGGTAGAAACCGATCGCGTCGAACTCGTGCTGTCAGCTTCTCGACAGGCGGCCAATCCGGCACGAGCGGCAACGACGGGCGCGCCGCGAAACCCCCATGGCCCAAACCGGCGATGCCGGCGAACAGGTTCTCCTGCCGGCTCTCGCGCTCCTCGGCGGCGCGGCTCGCCTGGCGCAGCAGCAATTCGGCGGCGGCGAAGCTCTGCGCCCGGTTCGGGTCGAGGCAGTCGAAGGCGCCGGCCTTGACGAGGCTTTCGAACTGCCGCCGGTTGAAGCTTTTCGTATCGAGCCGCGCCGCGAAGTCGAACAGGTCGCGGAACGGACCGTTGCGGCCGCGCTCGGCGACAATGTCCTCCATCGCCTGCGCCCCGACGCCCTTGACGGCGGCGAGCGCGTAGCGAATGGCGGGGTTTCCGGTCTTCGGGTCCGCCTCGACCGCGAACGTGACCTCCGAGCGGTTGATGTCGGGCGGCAGCAGCTTGATGCCGAGCCGGTCGAGTTCCGGGCGGAAATGCGCGAGCTTGTCGGTGTTGCCGAGGTCGAGCGTCATCGACGCGGCCATGAACTCGACCGGGTGGTTCGCCTTCAGATAGGCGGTCTGATAGGCGACCAGCGCGTAGGCGGCGGCATGCGACTTGTTGAAGCCGTATCCGGCGAACTTCGCCATCTGGTCGAAGATCAACTCGGCGCGGGCCCGCTCGACGCCGCGCTCGACCGCGCCCGCGACGAATTGCTGGCGCTGCGCGTCCATTTCCGACTGGATCTTCTTGCCCATCGCGCGGCGCAAGCAGGTCGGCGGCGCCGAGCGAATAGCCGGCCAGCACCTGCGCGATCTGCATCACCTGCTCCTGGTAGATCATGATCCCGAAGGTTTCCTTCAGGATCGGCTCCAGCAGCGGGTGCAGGTAGTCGGGCTGCTCGTCGCCGTGTTTGACGGCGATGTAGCGCGGGATGTTCTCCATCGGCCCGGGCCGGTACAGCGAGACGACCGCGATGATGTCCTCGAAGCGGTCGGGCCGCAGTTTCTTCAGCATGTCGCGCACGCCGGCGCCTTCGACCTGGAACACGCCGACCGTGTCGCCGCGCGACAAGAGGTCGAAAGTCGGCCGGTCGTCGAGCGGCAGCGATCGCGAGGTCGAGCGCGACGCCGCGCCGGGCCAGCAATTCGAGGCAGCGCGCCAGCACGGTCAGCGTCTTGAGGCCGAGAAAGTCGAATTTGACCAGCCCCGCCAGCTCGACCCATTTCATGTTGAATTGCGTCACCGGCATGTCGGAACGCGGGTCGCGGTAGAGCGGCACCAGCTCGGACAAGGGCCGGTCGCCGATCACGACGCCGGCGGCGTGCGTCGAGGCGTGCCGGTACAACCCTTCGAGGCGCAGCGCGATTTCGATCAGCCGCGCCACCGCCTCGTCGGAATCGCGCTGCTGCTGCAATTGCGGTTCGCCGGCGATCGCCTGTTCGAGGCTGACCGGGTGCGCCGGGTTGTTCGGCACCAGCTTGCACAGCCGGTCGACCTGGCCGTAGGGCATCGCGAGCACGCGGCCGACATCGCGCAGCACGGCGCGCGCCTGCAATTTGCCGAACGTGATGATCTGCGCGACCCGGTCGCGGCCGTATTTCTGCTGGACGTAGCGGATCACCTCGTCGCGCCGGTCCTGGCAGAAATCGATGTCGAAATCCGGCATCGAGACGCGCTCGGGGTTGAGAAACCGCTCGAACAGGAGGCCCCAGCGCAGCGGGTCGAGATCGGTGATCGTCAGCGCCCAGGCGACGACCGAGCCGGCGCCCGAGCCGCGCCCCGGCCCGACCGGGATGCCCTCTCGCTTCGCCCACTGGATGAAATCGGCGACGATCAGGAAGTATCCGGCGAACCCCATCTGGATGATCGTCTCAAGCTCGAATTCGAGCCGGTCGCGATAGGGTTCGAGGTCGGCCGAGACCAGAGCGGGCGAGGTCGAGCCGCGCGGCGAGGCCGGCGCGCGCCGCCTCGATCAATGCCGCCGATTCGTCGGTCTCGGCGGTGCCCCCCGCCGAAAGGCGGGCAGGATCGGATTGCGAAAACGCGGGATGAAGGCGCAGCGCTGTGCGATGACGAGCGTGTTGTCGCAGGCTTCGGGCAGGTCGGCGAACAGCATGCGCATCTCGGCCGCCGGCCGGAAGTAATGATCCGGCGTCAGCCTCCGGCGGTCCGGATCGGCGACGACGCGGCCCTGCGCGATGCACAGCAGCGCGTCGTGCGCCTCGTAGAATTCGCGGTCCGGGAAATAGGCGTTGTTCGTCGCGACCAGCGGCACGTCGTGCGCATAGGCGAGGTCGACGAGACCGGCTTCGCTGCGCGCCTCCTCGGGCATGCCGTGCCGTTGCAATTCGACATAGAGGCGGCCCGGAAACGCCGCTTTCAGCGCGAGCAGCGCCGCTTCGGCGGCATCGGTCTGGCCCTCGGCGACGAGGCGCCCGATCGGGCCGCCGGCGCCGCCCGCGAGGCAAATCAGGCCCTCGTTCGCGCCGGCAAGGTCGGCGATGGCGACACTCGGTTCGGCACCGGCGTCGCCTTCCAGATAAGCGCGGCTGGTCAGGCTCATCAGATTGCGATAGCCGGTCTCGCTCTGCGCCAGAAGGACGATGCGGTCCGGCTCGGCGGCCTGTCCGTTGCCGGGACGCGGCGCGCGGGCCGCCCCGCTCGGCGCAAGAGCGATTTCGATGCCGATGATCGGCTGGATGCCGGATTCGGCGCAGGCGGTCGCGAATTCGAGCGCGCCGAACAGATTGCCGGTATCGGTAATCGCGACCGCCGGCATCGCCTGCGCGCGGCACAGCTGCACCAGTTCCTTGATCTTGATCGCACCCGACGACAGCGAATAGGCGCTGTGGGTGCGCAGATGGATGAAATCGGCGAGCGGCATGCCGGCAGAATGGCACGAGCCGGACGCGAAAACAGCCATCCGATAATCCGCCCGAAAACCCTGTCGCGATTGGTTGAACCGGGGCCGACTGCGACGGCCCGTGCTTCTCGGCGATTCGGAGCCGACGGCAGACGCCGTCTCTAAGCTGCCCTTAGCCTCCCGTCCTCCAGCGCCACGATGCGGTCGAGGCGGTGGGCGAGATCGAGATTGTGCGTCGCGATCAGCGCGGCGAGGCCGCTGTCGCGGACGATCTCGATCAGGTTGGCGATGACGTGCTCGCCGGTCGTGTGGTCGAGATTGCCGGTCGGCTCGTCGGCCAGCAGAACCTTCGGGTCGTTGGCCAGCGCGCGCACGATCGCGACGCGCTGCTGCTCGCCGCCCGACAGCCGCGCCGGCCGGTGGTCGAGCCGCTCGGCAAGCCCGACGCGGCCCAGCAGCATCTCGGCCTTGCGGCGGGCATCGGCGCGCGGCACCGCGGCGATCATCTGCGGCAGCATGACGTTTTCGAGCGCCGAGAACTCGGGCAGCAGGTGATGGAACTGATAGACGAAGCCGAGCGCGCGGCGGCGCAATTGCGTGCGCTGCTCGTCGGACAGGCCGCCGCAGTCGCGCCCCTCGATCAGCACCGCCCCCTCGGTCGGCTGCTCCAGCAGCCCGGCGACATGCAGCAGCGTCGATTTGCCGGCGCCCGACGGCCCGACCAGCGCGACGATCTCGCCCGGCCGCAGCGCCAAGTCCACCCCGTTCAGCACCGCGAGCGCGACGCCGCCCTGCCGGAACACCTTTCGCACGCCGCGCAATTCGAGCACCGGCGCCGGGCCGGTCGAGCCACTCAAATCACTCACGTCGCCCCCGCGAGAGCGGGGGGCCAGGGTTGGCGACGGAGCGGACGGCCCTGAATTTCCCGGCTTGTCCGGGATCACGGGAATGCGCGCATGGCGCTCATTCGTAGCGCAGCCCCTCGACCGGATCGAGCCGGGCGGCCCGCCACGACGGGTAGAGCGTCGCGAGGAACGACAGCGCCAGCGCCATCAGCAACGATCGCGGCCACCTCGTCCGGTTCGATCTGCGCCGGGATGCGCGTGAAGAAATAGATCTCGGCCGCGAACAGCTTGACCTGCAGCAAATCCTGCAGGAACTGCCGAATGGCCTCGATATTCATCGTGAAAAGAACCCCGAGCACGAACCCCGCCAGCGTGCCGACAATGCCGATGCTGGCGCCGCTCAGCATGAAAATGCGCAGGATCATGCCGCGCGAGGCGCCCATCGTGCGCAGGATCGCGATGTCGCGGCCCTTGTCCTTCACCAGCATGATCATGCCCGAGATGATGTTGAACGAGGCGACGAGGATGATCAGCGCCAGGATCAGAAACATCACGTTGCGTTCGATATCGACCGCGTTGACCAGCGTCGAATTGGCCTGCTGCCAATCGACGATGCGCACCCTGCCGCCGAGCGCCGCCGCGATTTGTCGCCCGACGGCCTGCACGCGATCGGGGTTCTCGACAAACACTTCGAGATCGCTGACCGCCTCCGGCATGCGGAAGAAGATCTGCGCCGAATGCAGCGGCACATAGATGAAGCTGTTGTCGTATTCGTAGAACCCGACATTGAACAGCGCCGCCACCCGGTACGTCTTGAGCCGCGGCATCGTGCCGAACGCGGTGTCGGTTCCCTCCGGCGAAATCAGCGTGATCCGGCCGCCGACCCCGACCCCGAGCCGCCGCGCGAGGCGTTCCCCGACCGCGATGTTCGTCGTCGCCGAATTCGGCGAGCGAGCCGGCGACGATATGGCTCGGCGATCAGCTTGCGCTCGCGGATGTCCTCGGGGCGGATGCCGCGCACCAGCGCGCCCGACGCGCCCGCGTCGGCGGTCGCCATGACCTGCCCCTCGATCAGCGGCGTCGCGCTGACCACGCCCGGGCACCTGCCGCACGCGCTCGGCGGCGGCCTCGAAATCGGTCAGCCGCGCGCCCTCGCCGTACACGGCCAAATGCCCGTTAAGCCCGAGAATGCGGCCGACCAGCTCGGCGCGGAACCCGTTCATCACCGACATCACGATGATCAGGGTCGCGACGCCGAGCGCGATGCCGAGCAGCGAGAAGATCGCGATGACCGAGACGAAGCCCTCGGCCCGCCGCGCCCGCAGATAGCGGAACGCGACCATCCGCTCGAATGCGTTGAAGATCACGGAAGTTACGCCCTCTCCCGCATTGCGGGAGAGGGATTTGTCAGCGAACCGCCCGACCGCGGCCTCAATTGGCAGGTCCTCGCGTAGCGCCGGTGCGGCGGTTCTTGCACTCGATCGTGCCGGCGGCGAGGCCGCGCGGCCCCAGGATCAGCTGGTCGGGCAGACCGATCAGGTCCATCGCGGCGAATTTGGCGCCCGGCGACTCGTCGCGGTCGTCGTACAGCACCTCGAACCCCGGCGCGGCGCAGCCCGGCGTAAAGATCGTCGGCAGCGGCGCGGCATTTGGCGTCGCCCGGCCGCAGATTGATCAGCCCCAAACGGAACGGCGCGACGCTCTCGGGCCAGATGATGCCGGCATCGTCGTGGTTCGCCTCGATCAGCGCGCCGACCAGCCGCGACACGCCGATCCCGTACGAGCCCATTTCGAGCGGCACCTCCTCGCCGTTCGGGCCGGCGACGACGGCGCCCATCGGCTGCGAGTATTTCGTGCCGAAATAGAAGGTTTGACCCACCTCGATCCCGCGTGCGCTGACCAATCGTTCCGGAGGGACCGGGCACGTTTCGGGCTTGTGAATTTCGTCAGTCGCCGCATAGAGCGATGTAAAATAATCCACGATCGCCTGGACGTGCTGCACGTCGTCGTAATCGACATCACGATTTTCGAAATTCAGGTCCAGGAAATCCCGATCGACATAGACCTCGCTCTCGCCGGTGTCGGCGAGGATCTGGAACTCGTGGGAGAGATCGCCGCCGATCGGGCCGGTGTCGGCGCGCATCGGGATCGCCTTCAGCCCCATCCGCGCGAAGGTGCGCAGATAGGCGACGAACATCTTGTTGTAGGAATGCCTGGCCCCGGCCGCATCGAGGTCGAAGCTGTAATTGTCCTTCATCAGGAATTCGCGGCCGCGCATCACGCCAAAGCGCGGGCGCACCTCGTCGCGGAACTTCCACTGGATGTGATAGAGGTTCTTCGGCAGGTCGCGATAGCTCTTGATCGCATCGCGGACGATCGCGGTGACTTGCTCCTCGTTGGTCGGCCCGTACAGCATCTCGCGATCGTGACGGTCGCGGATGCGCAGCATCTCCTTGCCGTAATCGTCGTACCGGCCGCTCTCGCGCCACAGCTCGGCCGGCTGGATCGTCGGCATCAGGATTTCCTGCGCCCCGGAGCGGTCCTGCTCCTCGCGGACGATCTGCTCGACGCGCTTCAGGACGCGCAGCCCGAGCGGCAGCCACGAATAGATCCCGGCGCTCGATTGCCGGATCATGCCGGCGCGCAGCATCAGCCGGTGCGAGACGATCTGCGCCTCGCTCGGGTTCTCGCGCAAGAGCGGCAGAAAATACTGGGAGAGGCGCATGACAACTCGCCGGTTCAGCGACGCTGCGCAGTCTACTAGCGGGCCGGAGGCGAAAAAACCAGCCGGCGCGAAAAAACTGCGTGACCCGGTGCGGCGATTTGCGTACTATGCTGGCTCATATGATGCGCACAGGCGAGACAGCTTGGCCCGAGTTTAGGGAGGTTTTCACGGTTTCGGGACGATCAGTCCCGACTGAAGAATTCCGAAGCAATTCCTGGCAGGACTTCGGTCCTGCTTTTTTTTGTGCCCTCCTTTTCCTCTGCCGCGGCGCTAGCGTTTGGGCCAGGCGCCGATGATCGCCTCGCTGGCGGCGGTCTCGATCTGCTCGCTGAACCGATTGCGATAGAGCGTCATCAGCGCGTCGTGCGTGCGGTCCGAGGAGCTGCAGATCGCATCGGTCGCGAGCACGACCCGGAAGCCGTGATCCACCGCATCCAATACGGCGGCGAGCACGCAGACATCGGTCTCCGCCCCGGTGATCACGAGCGTGTCGGCCTGCCGCTCACCGCAGCACTCGCCAAATCGCCTCTTCGTTGAACGGCGAATAGACCCGCTTGTCGATCGTGATCGCGGGAGGCACCAGCCGCGCCAGCGGCGGAACCAGCTCGAGCAGACCGGGATCGATCCGTTCCAGCGTCAACTCGGCCCAGCGGCGGTAAAAACGGCGCCAGGTTCCGGGCAGTTCGTCGGGATGTCGCGGCGGAATGAAGCGGGTAAAGACCGTCTGCTCGGGATGCGCTTCGGCAATCCGCGCGACAACCGGCAGAACGCGCTCCATCCACGGCGTATGCCACGGCGTTTCCTCGGCGAAGAGACGCTGCATGTCGATGCAGAGATGGATCGTCCGCTCGCTCAGGGGACCGTACGGGAAGAGGGCTCGCGTCCGACATGCCAGCCATAACAGCCGTTCCGGCCGCGCGGTTTCCACGCGCAAGCCGCAACGGCATAATCGACGCTGCCACAAAAGGATACTGCTGCATACCGAACCCTCGCGGCAGGACGCCTGTTATAAACTGGATCAACGAGGGAAAGCGCCGAATGGCCGACGACAAGACAGAGAAGCGGGCCGAGCGGCCCGCCGCGACACCGCAAGACCGCCGGCGCCGCACCACGTCGCCGACGAGCCGGTCGCCGATGCCGACGCGCTCGGCGCAACGGTGCGAAGCCCGACCACCGAAACGGGGCTCCCGGTCGAGGAGCAGGTCCAGAAGGAGTGGGACCCGAAAAAGGACGGCGGGCTGCCGACCCCGATGAAAAACGAGGAACGATGAGCCGGCCGATCGAGGATTACGGGATCATCGGCAATGCCTACACGGCGGCGCTGGTGTCGCGCGAGGGTTCGATCGATTGGCTGTGCCTGCCGCGGTTCGACTTCGGAATCGGTATTCGCCGCCCTGCTGGGCGAGCCGAAGCACGGGCGCTGGCTGCTGGCGCCGCAGGACCCGGAGGCGCGGTGCTCGCGCGCCTACCGCGGCGAAACCGGCATCCTCGAAACCCGGTTCGAAACGGCGGAAGGCGCCGCGACCGTCATCGACTTCATGCCGTTCACCGGCCGGGAAGATCAGATCGACCTGATCCGCATCGTGCGGGGCGACAAGGGCCGCGTGCGGATGCGCACCGAAATCGTCCTGCGCTTCAATTACGGGCGCGGCATCCCTGGGTGCGCTCGCATCTCGGCGGCCCGAGCGCGCGTTGCCGGCCCAAACGCGGTGCAGTTCATCACGCCGGTGCCGCTGCGCGGCACACAGGAGCTGACGACGGGCGGCGAGTTCACGGTCAAGGCCGGCGAGACCGTGCCGTTTACGATGAGCTGGTATCCCTCGCACCATCGCGGCTACCGCTATCGCGATCCGCAGGAGCATCTGCTCGAAACCGAGAACGCGTGGTGCGACTGGTCGAGCCGCTGCACGTTGAAAGGGCCGTGGCGCGAGGCGATCGTGCGCTCGCTGATCACGCTGAAGATGCTGACCTACCAGCCGACCGGCGGGATCGTCGCGGCGGCGACGACCTCGCTGCCGGAAGCGCTCGGCGGGGTGCGCAATTGGGATTACCGGTTCTGCTGGATCCGCGATGCGACGCTGACGTTTACGCCCTGCTCAGCTCCGGCTACCGGGCCGAGGCGCGCGCCTGGCGCGAGTGGCTGTTGCGCGCCGTCGCGGGTCATCCGTCGGAAATGCAGATCATGTACGGCATCGCCGGCGAGCGCCGGCTGACCGAATACGAGCTTCCGTGGCTGCCCGGCTACGAGAACAGCCGTCCGGTGCGCATCGGCAACGCCGCCTATGAACAGCTGCAGCTCGATGTTTTTGGCGAGCTGATGGATGCGCTGCACGCCTGCCACCGCTACGGGCTCGAGGACAGCCCGGTCGCGTGGAACCTTCAGAAAAGTCTTCTCCAATACCTCGAAAAAATCTGGGACCGCCCGGATCGCGGGATGTGGGAAGTGCGCGGCGAACCCCGGCAGTTCACGTTTTCGAAGATCATGTGCTGGGTCGCCTTCGACCGCGCGATCAAATCGGTCGAGCAGTACGGGCTCGAGGGCCCATGCGAGCATTGGAGAAGAATCCGCGAACACGATATGCCGGCAGATCCTCGACAAGGCTTATGACCCCGAGCGCAACACCTTCGTCCAGTATTACGGCGGGCGCGATCTCGACGCCGCGCTGCTGCTGATCCCGCAGCTCGGGTTTCTGCCGCCCGAGGATCCGCGCGTCCGCGGCACGATCGAGGCGATCGAGCGCGAGCTGGTCTGCGACGGCTTCGTCTGCCGCTATCCGACGCGCCCCGGCATTGACGGGCTGCCCAGCGGGGAGGGCGTGTTTCTCGCGTGCAGCTTCTGGCTGGCGAACAGCCTCAGCCTGATCGGGAGACGCAACGATGCGATAAAGCTGTTCGACCGGCTGCTGGCGGTCCGCAACGATCTCGGCCTCCTGTCCGAAGAGTACGATCCGCGCTCGGGACGGCTGCTCGGCAATTTTCCGCAGGCCTTCTCGCATATCGAAATCATCAACACCGCGGCGCATCTCTCCGAGATCGAAAGCGCCTCGGCGGTGCGCGGCGATCCCGATGGCGATGGCGATGCAAGTAGGAATCGCGAGAGCGGACGGCTTGATGTGACATTGTGCGGTAGCCGCCCGGCGCGATGCGTCAGCCAGTGAAGGCGCGATTCGCCGCGCCTGGCGTTCGGAGAAGGTACCGGCTCAGAGATCGGCCAGCCGCACCCAGATGGCCAGCGCCGCGCCGACCAGCAGCCCGATCGCGAGGTTTGCCGGGGTCGGCTCCCCGAGCAGCAGCACGGTCAGGATTGCGACGCCGATCCCGCACGCGATCCCGCCGACCAGCGAGGCCTGCGACCGCTTCAGCCGGGCCGGCGGCGCGCCGAGCTTGTCGAGCGGCGCGGTCATGCGCTCGCCTTCATGCTTCGCCGCTATCGGCTGCTTCCGGCATGCTTCAGGTCGGCGCGGACGTGGCCCTTGTCGTACCCGTTGAAAATGTGGCCGAGCACGCCGCGCACGAGGTCGCTGGTGCCGAACAGCCAATCGGCGATCGGATAGGTCAGGTTGAAATTCCGTTCCATCATGATCGCCTGGTTGTGGTGGGCGATATGATGGCGGCGGATCGTGTTCATCAACGGCACGTGCCGGATGACCCGGTCGTCCTTGACATGACATCCCCAGTGGAAGAATTCGTAATTCAGGTACATGCCGACGGTCGTGCACATCAGCAGCCAGCCGGCGTTCGCCGACCACAGAAAACCCAGCGCCAGGGCCGGCGGGATCGACATCGCGATAAACGTAACGAGCGCGTAAGGCGGAAAAAACGTGATCCGGAAGTCGCGGGTCGTGTCGATCGTCGGCTCGGCATCGGTGAAGAACTGGTGGTGCGCCAGCGTGTGCCGGCGATAGATCCCCATGAACCCGGCCACCGGCCGGTGCATCACATATTTGTGAATCCACCACTCGAACAGATTGCAGGCGAAAAACACCGCCGGAACCACCAGCCACTCGGCCCAGCTCGGGTCGTGGATGTGCCGGATGAAATAGACCAGCGCGGCGATGCCGATCGCGTAGATCACGATGACGTGCAGCACGCCGCTATACCAGGGCGAAATGCGCGGCCGGTAATCGGCGCGGAATTCCGCCTGCCGCGTTGACATCATGACGGTGTTTCCCTTGTCGCCGGAAACTCGGAGCTTTTCCGCTCAGAGGATAAACCTCGCGATGGCTCGGCGAAAGCAAAACCGGCCACTTCGGCGACGCGCGGCTCAGCGCTGATCGCCGGTCAGGCCCTCTCCGGCGGCGGGTCCGGTCGATGGCGCCCGGCCGACGACCGCGATCAGCGGATCGCGTTCGTCCTCGACCCATTCCGCGAGGCGATGCGTCTCGATGTCGCTCGAACCCGGCTTCGCGTAGATACAGCTCGACAAGCCGGGCATGGCCCGCATCGTCGAGGCCGCGCCAGATCGCGACGGCCTTGGTCCAGAAGCAGCGGTTGGAGAAGCTGATCACGACGGGGCCGCCGGGGCGCAGCACCCGCGCAACCTCACGCAATACCGCCACCGGGTGCTGCAGGTACTGCACCGATACGCAGATCATCGCCGCGTCGATGCTGTCGTCGTCGAGCGGCAGGCGCGGGTCGTTGTTCAGGTCCTGGACGAACCGGCGGCCGAGGCGCGGGTTCGCCGCGAGTTCGGCTTCGTTCATGCCATGGCCGATTATCTCGGCATAGCCGATCTCCGGCGGCAGGTGGCTGACCCAGCTGCTCATCAGATCGAGCAGCACGCCGCCTTCCGGCAGCACGCGGCGATAGAAATCGGTCAGCGCGGCGACCGCGTTCTCGTCGATATGGTAGACGAGCCGCGGCGCCTCGTAGAACAGCGCGTCGTCTTCCTCGTCGATCCGGCGGAAGGCGCCGTCCGGCAGCCCGAGATCATCCTCCATCCCGTGCCCTATCCTTCTGTGTTCCTGCGGCGGAAGAGCCGCGCGAGGTAGTGCGTCACCGCTGACGGCGCGTATAATCCTTAATTATATGATAGCAACTCGGGCAGGCTTGTGCGGCCGGTATCGCGCGTAGCTGACTGCCGCGTTTGCGAAAGAGCGCCTTGCCGGCCGGCGCGCAGGTTTGGAAATCGATGCCGATCGACACCCTGAAACTGGCGCGGAAGCTGCGCGAGGCCGGGTTCAACGAAGCCCAGGCCGAGGCGGTTGCCGACGCCGTGCGGGAGGGGACCGAAGGCGCCGATCTTGTGACCAAGAGCGATCTGGCGCTGACAACGGCGGAGCTGCGGGCCGAGATCGCGGCGCTGGGTTCGGAGCTGCGGGCCGAGATCGCGGCGCTGGGGTCGGAGCTGCGGGGGGAAATCGCCGCGGTGAGAAGTCGAGCTGCAGGCGGAAATCGCCGCGGTAAGAAGTGAGCTGAAGGCGGAAATCGCCGGCCTCAAATCCGAGCTGCTCGGCCGGATGTTCCAGATGATCCTCGGCGCGGTGCTCGTGAACGTAATCGCGATGGCCGGGCTGATGTTCGCGTTCGCCAAGCTGCTCGGCCATTGACCGGCATCAGGCTTCCGCATCAGGCCGCGGCATGGCGAAGCCGGACGCCGGCGGCCTATACTGCCCGCATCTCACCCAGATGCGGGGCCACCGATGCTTGTCGAACAGATCTGGACCGCGAATAGCCGGCCGCAATTTCAATTACCTGATCGCCTGCCCCGAGACCGGCGAGGCGCTGGCGGTCGATCCGCTCGACGCCGAGAAATGCCTCGCGGCCGCGAAGCGGCGGGGCTGGACCATCACGCAGATCCTCAACACCCATGAGCACCGCGACCATACCGGCGGCAACGATCAGATGATCGCGGCGACCGGCGCCAAGCTCCTGGCGCATGCCAACGCGAAGGACCGCATCGCCGGCATCGATCGCGGCCTCAAGGCCGGGGACGCGATCAAGGTCGGCCGCACCGTCGAGCTCGAATGCCTCGACACGCCCGGCCACACGATGTCGCATATCTGCGTGCTCGCGCACGGCGCGACCCGGGCGCTGTTCTGCGGCGACACGCTGTTCAACGCCGGCGCCGGCAATTGCCATAACGGCGGTCATCCGAACGAGCTGTACAACACCTTCGCGACGCAGCTGTCGAAGCTGCCGGACGACACGCTGGTCTATCCCGGGCACGACTACATCTGCAACAATCTGCGCTTTACGCTGGATCGCGAGCCGGACAACGCCAAGGCCAAGGAATTGCTGCCCGATCTTGAAGAGCAGGACACCAGCCGCCCGTTCGTGACGAACTCTCGGGCTCGAAAAGGAGATCAACACGTTTTTCCGCCTGACCAGCC
Organism: uncultured Alphaproteobacteria bacterium; assembly: GCA_963753665.1. Taxonomy (GTDB): domain Bacteria; phylum Pseudomonadota; class Alphaproteobacteria; order ATCC43930; family CGMCC-115725; genus DATARH01. The sequence goes on along the minus strand of CAVWDC010000003.1, from coordinate 222,121 downwards.
CGTCGGTAATCCGCCGGTTGCGCGAGGCTTTCCCCGATCTGCCGGACAACCCCGACCAGAAGACGGTCTTTCTGAAGCTGCGCGAATTGCGCAACAAATGGTGAAGGGCGCCCGCTGAATGGCCGTCGAAATACCCTATCGCCGCGACTTCGCGTTCGAGTACGGCCGGCTCGAGCCGGTCGCGCCCGGCGTGCGCCGCATCGTCGCCCGCAACCCCGGCCCGTTCACGTTCAAGGGCACCGGAACCTACGTCGTCGGGGAAGGCGAGGTCGCGATCATCGATCCGGGGCCCGATCTGCCGGAGCACATCGCGGCGCTGCTCGCGAGCCTCGACGGCGAACGCGTCACGCATATCCTGGTGACGCACACGCATCGCGACCACTCGCCGGCCGCAAAGGCGGTGAAGGAGGCGACCGGCGCTCCGACCTACGGGTTCGGACCGCATGCCGGCGGCAGGCGCGGCGAAGCCGGGGCCGAGGAAGGCGGCGACTGGGATTTTGTCCCCGACATCGTCGTGCGCGATGGCGACGCGATCGAGGGCGGAAAGTGGCGGTTCGAGGCCGTGCACACGCCGGGCCATACCTCGAACCATCTGTGCTTCGCGCTGCCCGACTCCGGCATCCTGTTCAGCGGCGATCACGTCATGGGCTGGTCGACCAGCGTCGTCGCGCCTCCGGATGGCGACATGGCGGCGTATATGGCCTCGCTCGACAAGCTGCTGGCGCGGCGCGACGCGGTTTACTGGCCGACGCATGGTCCGGCGATCACCGAGCCGGATCGGCATGTCCGCGCCTTTGTCGCGCATCGCCGCGAGCGGGAGGCCGGGATCCTCGAATGCCTGAAAGCCGGGATCGGCACCGTCGATGCGATGGTCGAGCGGCTTTACGTCGGTCTGAACCCGGCGCTGCGCCGCGCGGCCGGGCGCTCGGTGCTGGCGCATTTGATCGACCTGATCGGGCGGGACATCGTCGCGGCCGACGGGCCGCCGACCGTCGAGGCGCATTATCGTTTGCGCCACCTGTCCCGCCGGGGAGGAGCGGCTACCGAGTAGAAGCTGCATCCAATTCGCTGGGCAAGACGATACGCTCGGTCGCGTTCCCGAGAGCCTGGGCTGGCTTGCCGCTGGCGTTTGGGGAAATCAACCGATGGTGCTACTTGCATTCGCCGTTGGTATAGATCCCCGAGCCCCAGGAGAAAGTACATGGTGAAGTCAGCGCGGCCGTTGTTGGTTGCCGCCTTGTTAGTCGTTGTCGGTGCCTGTGCCCCGAAAACAGGAGCCGGCCGTCACGCCGGTGGCCGCGCTGCCGGAAGCGCCGCCGACGCCGATGATGGTCCCGCCGATCGCGCCGCCCCCGTCATCGCACGTCGCCCACAGCAGCCAAAAACGGCTTAGCGCCGCCAAGAAGCACAAGCACGAGCACAAGGTCGCGTCGAAGAGCGGCAAATCCGTCAAGGTCGCGAAGCATTCGAAGAAAAAGAAGAAGAATCACACCAAGGTCGCGAAGGCGTCGAAGCAGCAGGCGCCGACCTCGACGAAGCTCGCATCCCGGACGAAGCCCGCAGCGGCTGCGGTGCCGCTCGAACTCGCCGGCGCCGGCAATGCCGGCGGCGCCGATGACTCCGGCCCCGAGTGCGCTGACGCCGGGCGTGCGCTGATCGCGCGAGTGTGCCGGGACGGGTGCGGCGCTCGCCGCACCCGTTCCAGGGCCGGCTCAGCTCAGATGCTTCAGATACTGAGCAACAAAGTCGCAATCGACGTGGCGAGCGTAGGCGTCGCTGATCCGTCGCGTCACCGGACCGGGCAGCGGGACCGGGTAGAGCGCGCCCCGCGATGCTGCGCACCGGACAGATGCACAGGCTCGTCGAGGTCATGAAGATTTCGTCGGCGTTGGCCGCGTCGAACAGGTCGAGATCGGCCTCGCGGCATTCGATGCCGAGTTCCCCGCATAAGCTCGAAAACGGTCTCGCGGCTTACCCCGGGCAACACCCAGCGCTCGTGCGGGGTCATCACCGCGCCGTCGCGCACCAGGAAGATGTTGCTGCCGATGCCCTCGGCGAGATGGCCCTGCGCGTCGAGCAGCACCGACCAGGCTTCCTTGTCCTGCGCCTTGGCTTCGAGATCGGCGGTAATCAGGTTCAGGTAGTTGTGCGTCTTGGCGCGCGGGCTCAGCATTTCGGGCGCGACGCGCCGGGTCGGCGGCACGACGATGTCGATGCCGTCGCGGAACAGCCGCGCCCGCGCCTTCAACGGCAGCGGGATGCATTCGACGATGACGTTGGGGCCGGTGTGTTCCCAGCCCTCGTCGCCGACCGCGTCGACGCCGCGCGACACGCGCTGGCCGAGCCAGTAATCGGTGTCCGGCGTCAGGAAATGCCGGTTGCGGTCGAGCACCTCCTCGCTGATCGACACCATCTCGGCCGGCGTCGAGGCCCGGATCGATGCGCAGATAGCGCAGCGAGCGGTAGAAGCGGTCGATATGCTCCCTGAGCTTGAACGGGCGGCCGTGGAAGGTGCGGGTCATGTCGAACGCGGCGTCGCCGTATTTGAAGCCGCGGTCGCGGAACGGCAGCACGACCTCGCGCTCGGGCACGATCTTGCCGTTGAAATAGGCGACGCGATGATTGGCGCGGGTCGCTCGCTCATCGATGCGTGCTCCCTCGAACAGCGGCGCGCGCGTGTCGGCAGAAATCCTCGACGGCGGCGACGAGCTTGTCGGCGTCGGCTTGGTCGAGCGCGATCGACAGCGCCATCATGCCGCGCTTGGCGAACCAGATGCCGCGCGCCAGGAGGTCGAAATAGAACAGGTCGAGCAGGTCGGCATTGCCGTCGAGCGCGTCGGCCTCGCTGCGGATCGGCGCGTCGGTCATGTGGACGCCGATCATCGAGCCGATGCCGGTGAACTGCATCGCAAGGCCGCGCCGCCGCACGACGGCGTTCAATCGCTCGCGCAGGCCGTCGCCGAAATCGTTGAGCGCCAGCGCCCGCTCCGGCGTGTAGATTTCGGTCAGCCCGACATAGCCGGCGTTCATCGTCAGCACGTTGTTGTTGAAGGTGCCGGCGTGCTGGAACCCGTCCTTGCGGCGCGGGTCGAACCACTGCATCAGCTCGGCCTTGCCGCCGAACGCGCCGAAACTACATGCCGCCGCCGACATATTTTCCGAGCGTCGTCATGTCGGGCAGGATGCCGTGCTTTTCCTGCAATCCGCCCGGCGCGAGGCGCGAGGTCATCACCTCGTCGAAGATCAGGATCGCGCCGGTTTCGGTGGCCAGCGCGCGCAGATCGGCGAGGAAGTCGCGGGTCGCCGGGATGCAGCCGCTGCCGCCGAGCATCGGCTCGATCAGGATCGCGGCGAGGTCCTCGGCGTGCGGCGCGACCAGCGCGCGGGTGGCGGCGCTGTCGTTGTAGGGCGCGACCAGGAAGTCGTAGGGCGCGTTGACCGCGCTGCCCTTGCCGCGGAAATAGAACAGGCCGCCGTGATAGCCGCCCTTGAAGACGAGAACCTTGCTCGCGGCCGGTGATCGCGCAGGCAGCGGCGACGGCCATCAAATTGGCCTCGGTGCCGCTGTTGGTGAAGCGCACCAGGTCGATCGACGGGAAGCGGTCGCAGATCGCCCGGGCGAAGCGGGCCTCGGCCGGGCCGTGCGCGCCCATGTTCCAGCCGGTATCGAGCGCGGCATCGAGCGCGCGGCGGATCGCCGGGTGCGAGTGGCCGAAAATGCCGGCGGTGAATTCGGAGAGGAAATCGACGTATTCGTGGCCGTCCGCGTCCCACAGACGGGCGCCGTCGCCCCGGACCATCGTCAGCGGGAACGGCTCGGCGTAGATCGCCGAGCGCGTGTTGCCGCCGGGCAGCGCGGCGCAGGCCTCCTCGTGGATCGCGAGGCTTTTCGGGTTGCGGGCGCGGTACTGCTCCTGCGCCTCGGCGAGCGCGGCGGCGAGGTCGATATTCGCGGGATGGCTCGGGCTCATCGTCCCTCCTCGGTGGCCGCGCGATTTTAGCATGAAGCAGGGAACAGGAATTCCCTGCATCAGGGAAAATTTTCCCTGATGCCGCGTCCGGCAGCGAATAAACCTTTGATTGCGCGGGATTTGCTGCGCGAGCGGCAGGGAATTTTCAGAGGTCGTCAGGGAGCGATCAGGGAATTGACGGGAATGCGGTGTAGGAAGCGGAGAGGGAGTCCGATCGACAATCCCCATAGCAGCAAAGAACGGCGTTATCATGGCGGCGTGGAGGATCGACGGCGATGACGCAGGGGCGCATCGAACGCCGGCTGGCGGCGATCTTGGCGGCCGATGTCGCCGGGTATTCGCGGCTGATCGGGGTGGACGAGGAGGGCACGCTGATGGCGCTGCGGGCGTTGCGGCGCGAGCTGATCGACCCCGCCATCGCCGAGCATCGCGGCCGCATCGTCAAGACGACCGGCGACGGGATGCTCGTCGAGTTCGCCAGCGTACTCGACGCGCTGCGCTGCGCCATCGCGAGGGTCTCATCATTCGCGCAATCTAGGATAATTTCTATTTTCCGGCGGCACCTCAAACGTTCCGAAACACGTGTCGAGATCGGCAACCCTTTTTTTCGCTTCGGCCTCGGTCCTGCCGACCGATACATATTGTTGGACTATGGCCGCCTTAGCGGCGGTGTACTCGGATTCTGTCGGTATTCCGATTCCGAAAAACAGATTGAGTGACACCAACGCTGCCATCGGCGAGGGCGGTATCCATACGCAGTGTCCGAAAACAATTGCAAAGCTGTTCATCGGTTTTACCTATGATTGCCATGAGCTGGCCGGTCGCCACCCTTGGTACAACCCGATCCGCTGGAGCATTTCAAATCGATGTTGGGTCTTGTTCATATCGCAAATCGGGTATCCGAGCTTTACGGCCGGCTTTTTTCTTCGTTACGGAAGCCTTATTTCTGGTAATAATGTGGATGGAAGGTCCTCTCCGGGAGGCCGGGCGTGCTGCTGGCGTTTGGCGACTATCGGCTTGACTTCGAGCGCCGCGAACTGCGTCGCGGCAGCGAGATGGTAAGCCTCGAACCGAAAGCCTTCGACCTGCTGGCCTATCTCGTGCGGCACCGCGACCGGGTAGTCAGCAAGGACGATCTGTTGCAAGAGGTGTGGGGCGGCCGCATCGTCTCTGAAGCGGCGCTGACGACGCGGATCAACGCGGTGCGCCGCGCAGTTGGCGATGATGGTACGGCGCAGCGTCTGGTGCGCACACTTACCCGCAAGGGCATCCGCTTCATCGGCGACGTCACCGAACTGCCGGACCCAGCAACGCCCGCCGCCATCCGCCTGACCGACCCGGTGCGGCCGTTGGACAAGCCGTCGATCGCGGTCCTGCCGTTTCAGAACCTGAGCGGCGATCCCGAACAGGAATATTTCGCCGACGGCATGGTCGAGGAGATCATCACCGCACTGTCGCGCATCCGCTCGCTGTTCGTGATCGCGCGCAATTCGAGCTTCACGTATAAGGGACAAGCCGTTGATGTAAAAAAATTGGGCGCGAATTGGGTGTGCGCTACCTGCTCGGAGGCTCGGTGCGCAAGCGCGGCCAACGGGTGCGTGTTGCCGCGCGATTGGTTGAGGCCGAAAGCAGCGCGCATCTGTGGGCCGACCACTTCGACGGCGCGCTCGAAGACGTGTTCGACCTGCAGGACCGAGTGGCGAGCAGCGTCGCCGGGGTCATCCAGCCGACACTGCATGCCGCCGAAATAGCCCAGTCAGCCCGCCATGCCGGCTCTGAAGTTACGGCATACGACCTGTACTTACGCGGCCACGCGATGTTCTTCTCATCGGCACAGCGAATCCCTGAAGCGATTGGATTGCTGGAGCAGGCGATTGCCCGAGAGCCGAACTATGGACCAGCACTCGCGCTGGCTGCGGTCTGCTGCTTTCGGCTGCATCTTGACGGTCGGGCGAACGACCCAGATGCGACCGCTCGGAAGGGGATCGATTTTGCGAGGCGGGCTTTGGAAGTGGCGCCGGACGATCCCTGCATTCTCAGAGCTGGCGCGTCGACGCTGGCCTATTTCGGCGAGGACATCGGCGCAATGCAGGCGCTGGTTGACCGTGCTCTGGCGTATGATCCGAATTCTGCGGGCGCGTGGCATACTTGTGGCATATTGAGGAATTGGGCGGGCCAGCCCGACATGGCTATCGAGGCTGTCGAGACGGCCACCAAGCTCAGTCCCCGCGGTTATTTCAGTAGAAGCAACATCCAATTAGGTCTCGCTCATTTTCTCGCCCGGCGTTTTGACGAGGCGATTCCGAAACTGCTTGTGGCGATCCAGGAGGACCCGAGCCATCCGATGCCGCTGCGCATTCTCGCGGCTTGCTATGCGCATCTAGGACGGCTGGACGAGGCACGAAACATCGTCGCTCGCCTGCGCGCAACCACAACCGTCGTGATCCCAGACGTCAGCTTTCTGCGCAAGCCCCCGCATCGCGAGTTGCTGTTGTCGGGCCTGCGGCTGGCGATGGGTGACGCTGGATGAATGCAACGCGCCGGCTGGCGGCGATCCTGGCGGCCGATGTCGCCGGGTATTCGCGGCTGATCGGGGAGGACGAGGAGGGCACGCTTGCGGTTGTCCGGTTATTGCGGCGAGCGCTGGCCGATTCCATCACCGCCGTTTACCGGCGCTGCATCGTCAGCAGGACGGGCGACGGGAGGCTCCGTGAGTTTAACAGCATCCTCGACGCGCCGCGCCGCAGCGCCGTGTACGCCGCGTTGATCCCCGATTTCTGGGTGATTTCTGTTTTCGGGCGGCACTTCGTAGGTTCCGAAGCACGCGTCGAGATCGGCAATCTCCTTGTCCGCCGCGACCTCGGTCTTTCCGGCCGATACGTATTGTTGGACGATCGCCGCCTTCCCGGCGGCGTATTCGGAGTCCGTGTGCACGCCGATTCCGAAGAACAGGTGGAGTGCGATCAAAGCCGCCTTTGGCGAGGGCGGTATCCATACGCAGTGGCCGAAAATCATTGCAAAGCTGTTCATCGGCTTTATCCACCTTTCGTCATGACCCGGCGGGTCGCCACGCCTCGTGCAATTCATTCCACTGAGGGTGCCGGTATCCATGTCGGGGCTGATGCATACCGTGAGTCAGGTGCTGGCGCTTTACGGGAGGCTTTTTTCTTCGTTACGAAATCCTTATTTCGGACGACAATGGGGATGCGGAGGTCCCCTCCGGGAGACCGGGCGTGCTCCTAGCGTTTGGTGATTATCGGCTCGATATCGAGCGCCGCGAACTGCGCCGCGGCAGCGAGATGGTAAGCCTCGAACCGAAAGCCTTCGACCTGCTGGCCTATCTCGTGCGGCAGCGCGACCGGGTAGTCAGCAAGGACGATCTGTTGCAAGAGGTATGGGGCGGCCGCATCGTCTCCGAAGCGGCGCTGACGACGCGGATCAACGCGGTGCGCCGCGCAGTTGGCGATGATGGTACGGCGCAACGTCTGGTGCGCACACTACCTCGCAAGGGCATCCGCTTCATCGGCGGGGTCACGGAACTGCCGGACCCGATGACGCCGGCGGTCATTCGCATGACCGACCCGATGCCGCTCCCGGACAAACCGTCGATCGCCGTCTTGGCGTTCCAGAATATGAGCGCCGACCCGGAGCAGGAATATTTCGCCGACGGCATGGTCGAGGAGATCATTACCGCGCTGTCGCGCATCCGCTGGCTGTTCGTGATCGCGCGCCATTCGAGCTTTACGTACAAGGGGCAAGCCGTTGACATTAAACGGGTCGGCCGCGAATTGGGCGTGCGCTATGTGCTCGAAGGCTCGGTGCGGAAAGACGGCAACCGGGTGCGCATCACCGCGCAATTGATCGAGGCCGAAACCGGCGCGCATCTCTGGGCCGACCGTTTCGACGGTGCCCTCGAAGACGTGTTCGACCTGCAGGATCAGGTCGCGATAAGCGTCGCCGGGGTCATCGAGCCGGCGCTGCAGGCAGCGGAGATGATTCGATCGATCAACCGCCCGACTGCCCATCTCTCTGCTTATGCTCTTCATCTTCGCGCGCTTGCAGCGTTCTTTCCGATAACGAAGGAGCGGATCCCGGAAGCCTTGCAGTTGCTCGAACAGTCGATATCGATCGATCCGAATTACGGGCCAGCGCTTGTCTGGGCCGCGAACTGCCACTCCCGACTCATCCTCGACGGCTGGGCCAAAGAACCCGAGCAGGCCCGCCGTAAGGGAATTGATCTTGCCAGGCGGGCGCTCGCGGTGGCGGGAAACGACCCGGGCGTTCTTGCCAACGCCGCTAATGTGCTCGCGCGCTTCGGTGAAGATATCGGCACCATGATCGGGCTGGTCGATCGCGCCCTGCTGTTGAGCCCGAGCTTCGCGAGAGGCTGGTATTTGAGCGGCTATCTCAGGCTTTGGGCGGGCCAACCCGATCTCGCGATCGAGCATACCGAGACGGCGCTGCGCCTCAGCCCGCGCGAACGTATGGGGACTCCCCTGGCCATTATCGGCCCGGCCTACTTCTTCAAACGTCACTTTGAGAAAGCGACAGCCACGCTACTTTTAGCCATTCACGAGCAGCCGGGCAGTCCGGCCCCGTACCGCTATCTCGCCGCATGTTACGCCCATATGGGGCGGATCGATGAGGCACATGCAACCGTCGCCCAGTTGCGCGCCATTACCTCGCAGGTTCTGCCGAACCCTTCCGTTCTCCGTAGCTCCGAGCATCGCGAACTCTTCCTGTCGGGCCTGCGGTTGGCGATGGGCGAGGCGGAATGAGCCGGACGCGCCGGCCCGCGTCATCCCCCGAAATGCCGCATCAGATAGTTGTAAGTGCCGTCCGGGGCTTCCTCGGGGACGTAGTGGCCGCAGGGCAGGGCGCCGCCCCAGGCTTCGGTCGCGTAATGGCTTTTCCACACCGACAGGACGTCGCCGTGGACGCCCTCGGTGTGGCTGCGGGCACCCCAGACTACCAATAGCGGCACGGTGATCTTGCGGCCGGCTTCGAAATCGGCGGTGTCCATGTCGAGGTCGCAGGTGGCGCAGGCGCGGTAGTCGGCGCACGATCCCTTGATCGTCTTCCAGTTGAAGCAGCGGACATATTCCTCGAACGCCTCGGGGTCGAAAAACCCGAGGCCGATGCCGGGCTTCGACAGCTTCTGCTCCATGAAGTACCGCGCCGGGATGCCGGCCAGCATGCGCTCCGGAAAGTCATAGGGCTGCGCCATCATCGACCAGTGCCAAGAGCGCAGCGCCCATTCGCGCGAGGTGTGGGTCCAGATGTAATGGTTCGGCAGAATGTCGATCAGCGCGGCTTTCTTGACGCGGTCCGGGTGGTCGAGGCACATCCGCGCGGTGGTGCGGGCGCCGCGATCGTGGCCGGCGACAAAGAACTCGCGATAGCCAAGCTGTTCCATCACTTCAACCTGATCCTGCGCCATCGCGCGGAACGAGTAGTTGATGCTGTTCGGGCCCTCGTCGTCGGGACCGACGCTGTCGCCGTAGCCGCGCAGATCGCAGGCGACGACATGGAAATGCTCGGCCAGCCGGTTGGCGATTTAGTGCCACATGACGTGCGTCATCGGGTTGCCGTGCAAGAGCAGCAGCGGCGGACCGTCGCCGCCATGGCCGAGATAACCGTGGCGGAGGTGGATGCGCGCGCCGCCGAACATTGAGGAGGGGGTCTCGATCTCGGTGCGGGTGAAGCCTTCGAAACATACTCGGTCTCCTCCAATCGGCGCGGGACAGCCTACCGCAGCGCGCCGCCGATGCCATGGGTTTAGATGGCGTTGTCTTACCCCTTTGGGCATAGTGGAGCGACCCAACGGACGGGGTAAGCCCGCAGAGGGGAGGGGAGGGACCATGAAGCGAATTGTGCTTGTCGCCATCGCGGCGCTGCTGATTGCCGGCGGTCCGGCGGCCTCCGCGCTGGCGCAGAAGCGCGGCGGGATGCTGAAAATGCATCTGTTCGACAGCCCGGCGACGATGTCGATCCACGAGGAATCGACGATCGCCGCGCAAGGGCCGGCGATGGGCGTTTTCAACAACCTTGTGATGTTCGACCAACATGTGTCGCAGAGCGGGCTCAACTCGATCGTGCCCGATCTTGGTACCGAATGGTCGTGGAACGAGGAGCGCACGCAACTAACGTTCCGCCTGCGGCCCGGGGTCAAATGGCATGACGGCAAACCCTTCACCGCAGCCGATGTCAAATGCACGTTCGATCTGCTGCTCGGCAACGCTCCCGAGAAATTGCGGCTCAACCCGAGGAAGCCATGGTACCGCAACCTCGATGAGGTCGTCGTCCAAGGCGACGACGAGGTAATTTTTCGGCTGAAGCGGCCGCAGCCGGCCTTTATCGCGTTCCTCGCCTCGGGCTTCACGCCGATCTATCCGTGCCACGTGCCGGCGCGGGAAATGCGGCAGCATCCGATCGGCACCGGGCCGTTCAAGTTCGTCGAGTTCAAACCCAACGAATACGTCAAGGTAGTCCGCAACCCGGATTACTGGAAGAAGGACCGGCCCTATCTCGACGGCATCGAATGGATGATCATCAAAAATCAGGCGACCGGCCCAGCTCACGTTCCTGTCGGGCAAAGTCGACATGACCTCGCCGTATTTCTTCCAGGTGCCGCTGTTGACCGACACGCAGAAGCAGGAGCCGCAAGCGATCTGCCGCCTCGTGCCGACCAACGTCAACCGCAACGTGATCCTTAATCGCGAAAAGCCGCCGTTCAACAACGCGGAGCTGCGCCGCGCGGTGGCGCTGACAGTCGATCGGCGCGCCTTTATCGACACGCTGACGCAGGGCAAGGGTGATATTGGCGGGGCGATGCTGCCGCCGCCCGAGGGCATCTGGGGCATGCCGGCCGAACTGGCGAAGAAATTGCCGGGCTATGATCCCGGCGTGGAAAAGAACCGCGCCGAGGCGCGCAAGCTGATGGAGAAAAACGGCTATGGGCCGAACAACCGCCTCGCCCTCAAGGTATCGACGCGCAACGTGCCGCCGTACCGCGACCCGGCGGTGCTGCTGATCGACCAGCTGAAGCAGATTTATATCGATGCCGAACTGGACCCGGTGGACAGCCCGGCCTGGTTTCCGAAAGTGGCGCGGAAGGATTTTACCGTCGGGCTGAACCTCACCGGTCAAGGCGTCGACGATCCCGACCAGACATTCTTCGAGAACTTCGCCTGCGGTTCGGAGAACAACTACGACGGGTATTGCAATCCGGAGATCGACAAGCTGTTCGACCGGCAATCGGCCGAGCCGAACCAGGAAAAACGCAAGCAGCTGGTCTGGGAGATCGAACGCCAGCTGGCTGAGGACGTGGCACGGCCGGTGCTGTACCACAACCGCTCCGGCACCTGTTGGCACCCCTACGTCAAGGGGTACACGCCGATGGTCAACAGCATCTACAACGGCAACCGCATGGAAGAGGTGTGGCTCGATAAATAGGGCCGCGCCTCATACCAAGGCGCGCATGACAATAACGCGCGTCGCGGTATTCTGATCGGGTAAAGAGCGCCGGGCGCGGGACATTCGTTTTCCGCCCCAGTGCGCCAGCCGAGTGGGAGGAAGCCGATGAGGGGAGGTCTGCGCGCCGTTGTTGTGAGCGCCCTGGCCAGTGCCGCGATTGCGGCGACCGCCGCGGGGCCGGTGTCGGCGCAAAAATATGGCGGGATCCTTAAAATCCAGCACCGGGACAGCCCGGCCAGCATGTCGATCCATGAGGAAGCGACGTACTCGACCGTCGTCCCGATGATGGGGGTGATGAACAATCTCGTCGTCTTCGATCAGCACATCGCGCAAAACAGCATGGATACGATACGGCCCGATCTCGCCGAAAGCTGGTCGTGGAGCGAGGACGGCAAGGAGCTGACGTTCAAGCTGCGTCACGGCGTCAAATGGCATGACGGCAAGCCGTTTACCGCCGCCGACGTTAAATGCACGTTCGATCTGATCCAGGGCAAGGCGAAGGACCGCTTCCGCATCAACCCGCGCAAGGACTGGTACCATAATCTGGTCGAGGTCACGACCGAAGGCGACGACGAGGCGGTGTTTCATTTGAAGCGGCCGCAGCCGGCGTTGCTGGCGCTGCTCGCGTCGGGTTATTCGCCGATCTATCCGTGTCACGTCTCACCGGCGGAGATGCGGCAGCACCCGATCGGCACCGGGCCGTTCAAGTTCGTCGAGTTCAAGCCGAACGAACACATCAAGGTCGAGAAGAACCCGGATTACTGGAAGAAGGGGCGGCCCTATCTCGACGGCATCGAATACGTGATCGTGCCGAACCGCTCGACGGCGATCCTCGGGTTTGTCGTCGGGCCAGTTCGATATGACCTGGCCCGGTTAGTCACGGTGCCGCTGTTGAAAGACGTGAAGAGCCAATCGCCGGACGCGGACTGCATTCTGCGCACCAGCAACGCGACGATGAACCTGCTCGTCAATCGCGACGCGCCGCCGTTCGACAACCCCGATCTGCGCAAGGCGCTGGCGCTGGCGATCGACCGCAAGGCGTTTGTCGACATCCTGACCGACGGCAAGGGCAAGATCGGCGGCGCGATGCTGCCGCCGCCGGAAGGCATCTGGGGCATGCCGGAGGAGATGCTGCGGACCATCCCGGGCTACGGCGGCGATGTCGCGAAAAACCGGGCCGAGGCGCGCAAGATCATGGAAAAGCTCGGCTACGGACCCGACAAGCATCTCGAAATCAAGGTCTCGACCCGCAATATCGCGACCTACCGCGACCCGGCGGTGATCCTGATCGACCAGCTTGAAGGAAATTTATATCGACGGCACGCTCGACACGGTCGAGACCGCGAATTGGCACAGGAAGGTGACGCGCAAGGATTATGCGGTGGCGCTGAACGCGACCGGCAGCGCGCGTCGACGATCCCGATCAGCAATTCTACGAGAATTACGCCTGCGGCTCGCCGCGCAACTACAGCGGCTATTGCAACAAGGAGCTCGACAAGAAATTCGACGAGCAATCGGCGATGAGCGACCAGGAGAAGCGCAAGAAGCTGGTCTGGGAGATCGACAAGAAGCTGCAGGAGGACCAGGCGCGGCCGATCATCTTCCAGAATATCGCGGCGACCTGCCGGCATCCCTACGTCAAGGGCATGACCGAGATGGTCAACAGCATCTACAACGGCTGGCGCTTCGAGGACGCGTGGCTCGACAAGTAGCACGGCCCCCGCTACCAAGGGGTGCATGACAGGGCCGCGTTTCGCGGTATCTTGAGCTGTTGAATAATGCCGGGGCGGATGCCGGCGGGCGAGGCTTGGGCGGCGCGCGAAAGCGGGTGCCGGGTCTGCCGGCTTCCGCTTTTTCGTGAGCGGTCCCGGCCGCGCGGGAGGAATTTATGTTCGGAAACAGACGCACTGTTTCGGCTGCCGCCGTCCTGGCGGCGCCTATCCTGGCGTTGGGGGCCGCCGGCGCCGGACCGGCCATGGCGCAAAAACCCGGCGGCACGCTCGTCGTGCAGCACTGGGACAGCCCGGCCAGCATGTCGATCCACGAGGAGGCGACCTATTCGGTCGTCGTGCCGATCATGGGCGTCATGAACAACCTCGTCCTGTTCCGCCAGGACAAGGAACAGAACAGCATGGACAACATCGTTCCCGATCTGGCCGAGAGCTGGTCGTGGAGCGAGGACGGCAAGGAACTGACGTTCAAATTGCGCCAGGGCGTCAAATGGCACGACGGCAAGCCGTTCACCGCCGCCGATGTCAAATGCACGATGGACCTGCTGCAGGGGAAGGCCAAGGACCGGTTCCGCGGCAACCCGCGCAAGGAATGGTACAACAATGTTGCCGAGGTTGTGACGAACGGCGACTACGAGGCGGTTTTCAAACTGGAGCGGCCGCAGCCGGCGCTGTTGACGTTGCTCGCCTCCGGCTATTCGCCGATCTATCCCTGCCATGTGCCGCCGCAGCAGATGCGGCAGCATCCGATCGGCACCGGACCGTTCAAGTTTGTCGAGTTCAAGCCGAACGAACACATCAAGGTCGTCGAAGAACCCGGATTACTGGAAGAAGGGCAAGCCGTATCTCGACGCGATCGAATACAAGATCGTGCCGAACCGTTCGACGGCGATCCTCGGCTTTGTCGCCGGCCAGTACGACATGACCTGGCCGTATACGATTACCCCGTCACTGATGCGCGACGTCAAGGGCCAGCGGCCGGACGCGGTGTGCGAGGTGAAGACGCAGAACGGCACCGCCGAACCTGCTGGTCAACCGCGAAAAGCCGCCGTTCGACAATCCCGAATTGCGCAAGGCGCTGGCGCTGGCGATCGACCGCCAAGGCCTTCATCGATATCATGACCGAGGGGCAGGCAAAGGTCGGCGGCGCCTTGCTGCCGCCGCCGGAGGGCCTGTGGGGCATGCCCGAGGAGATGCTGCAAACGCATCCCCGGCTATGGCCTCGATGTCGAGAAGAACCGCGCCGAAGCGCGCAAGATCATGGAGAAGCTCGGCTACGGGCCGGACAAGCGGCTCGAGGTCAAGGTCTCGACGCGCAACGTCGCCAGCTTTCGCGATCCGGCCGTCATCCTGATCGACCAGCTGAAGCAGATCTACGTGGATGGCGTGCTCGAAACGATCGAGACCGCGAACTGGCACTCGAAGGTCACCCGCAAGGACTACACGATCGGAATGAACAACACCGGCAGCGGCGTTGACGACCCCGATCAGCAGTTTTTCGAGAACTACGCATGCGGGTCGCCGCGCAACTACAGCGCCTATTGCAACAAGGAACTCGACAAGAAATTCGTCGAGCAGTCGATGATGTCGGACCAGGAGAAGCGCAAGAAGCTGGTCTGGGAGATCGACAAGCAGCTGCAGGAAGACCAGGCGCGGCCGATCATCTTTCACACGCGCAACGCCACCTGCCTGCAGCCCTACGTCAAGGGCGTGACGCTGATGGTCAACAGCATCTACAACGGCTGGCGCTTCGAGGACGCCTGGCTCGACAAATAATATCACGCGGCTTCCTGCCGGCGATAGCCGGTCGAGCCCGAGGTATTGCGTAACCCGGCCGGGACCCCATCCGGCTTTCGACCTTTTTCGGGCTGGGCCGAGCGCCGCGACGCCCATCCTCCTCTCCGGCGGGGACAACAGCATGGGCCCGGCCCCGTTCTCGGCCGATCCCTATAAGCTGCTCGTCCATCAATCCCGAAGCTATTCACGGATCACAGCATGTTTTCGGACTTCAAACGCGCGGCTATGCCTGTCGCTGCTCGCTCTCTCGGCTTGTGCGAGCAATGTCGAGGAAGAAGCGGCGCTGCATTATCCGCGGCCATCCTCGCTAGGAACGATCGCGCCGCCCGCTGCAGAGCCATCGACCCCTGGTGAGGTTCAAACGATAATCTACAACTGGTTTCTCCGAGTCAGGGTACCCGTCGTACCAGGCCGCCGCGTTGGTCGACCACGCACGCGTCGAAAGCGGGTTCAACCCGTGCATCAGTGGCCGCGGCGGCGTGCGCTATACGTACCAATGGAACGGCACGCGGCTACAACGGCTATATGAGTTCGCCGGGACCCGGACGTGTCCGCCGCTGACCAAGCAATTGGCGTTCGCAGACAACGAGCTGCGGTCGAACCCGAATTTTTCCTGCTTTCTGAATACCGACACCAGGGAAGCGGCGGCGGCGGCGCTGCGTCGCGGTTTCGGCCGAGGACGCTGCTAGGGTCATCCTGCTTCGAGCATTCGGCTCCCGGCGAGAGTGCGCGTGCGCTGGCGTTGCGGCGCAACGCCGCAATAGCGAGACAAGATTAGAGCCATTCTAAATTCTTGACACTAGCGGCGGCAGCCGCCACGTTAAACTCGCTCAAAGATCTTCTACCGGAAGGCTTGCGTCATGGCCGACGAACCAGTGTCAACGAGTGAGAGCAAGTGTCCATTTTCGGGCGGGACCCGCGCGCGCGCAAACCGCGACTGGTGGCCGAACCAGCTGAACGTTCAGATTCTGCACCAGCACTCCGGCGCTTTCCAACCCGATGGGCGAGGCGTTCGACTACGCCAAGGAATTCAACAGCCTCGACCTCGATGCCGTGATCCGAGACCTGCACGCCGTGATGACAGACTCGCAGGAGTGGTGGCCGGCCGATTTTGGCCATTACGGGGGGCTGTTCATCCGCATGGCGTGGCACCTCGCCGGCACCTACCGCATCGGCGACGGCCGCGGCGGCGCCGGCGCCGGCCAACAGCGGTTCGCGCCGGTCAACAGCTGGCCGGACAACGCGAACCTCGACAAGGCGCGCCGGCTCCTGTGGCCGATCAAGCAGAAATACGGCCGGAAAATCTCCTGGGCCGACCTGATGATCCTCGCCGGCAACGTCGCCCTTGAATCGATGGGCTTCAAGACGTTCGGTTTCGGCGGCGGGCGCGAGGAGGTCTGGGAGCCCGACGAGAGCATCTATTGGGGTCCCGAAGGCAAATGGCTGGCGGACGAGCGCTACAGCGGCGACCGCGATCTGCAGAACCCGCTCGCCGCGGTGCAGATGGGCCTGATCTACGTCAACCCGGAAGGGCCGAACGGCAACCCGGATCCGCTGGCCGCCGCGCGGGATATCCGCGAGACGTTCGCGCGGATGGCGATGAACGACGAGGAAACCGTCGCGCTGATCGCCGGCGGTCACAGCTTCGGCAAGACCCACGGCGCCGGCGACGCGACGCTGGTGGGCCCGGAGCCGGAAGGCGCCGCCGATCGAGCAGCAGGGCTTCGGCTGGATCAGCCGCTATCGCTCCGGCAAAGGGGCCGATGCGATCACCGGCGGTCCGGAAGTCACCTGGACGCAGACGCCGACGAAGTGGAGCAATCACTTCTTCGACAACCTGTTCAACAATGAATGGGAGCTGACGAAGAGCCCGGCCGGCGCCTGGCAATGGAAGGCGAAAGACGCCGCCGCGACGGTCCCGGACGCCTTCGACCCATCGAAACGCCAGGTACCGACCATGCTGACAACGGATTTGTCGCTGCGGGTCGACCCGGCGTACGAAAAGATTTCGCGGCGCTTCCATGAAAATCCGGATCAGTTCGCCGACGCGTTCGCCCGGGCGTGGTTCAAGCTGACCCACCGCGACATGGGTCCGATCGCGCGTTATCTCGGTCCGCTCGTTCCGCAGGAGCAGCTGGCTTGGCAGGACCCGATCCCCGCCGTCGATCATCCGCTGATCGACGAGCCGGACATTGCGGCTCTGAAGGACGAAGCATTCTCGCGTCCGGCGCTATCCGTTTCCCAGCTGGTGTCGACGGCCTGGGCGTCGGCCTCGACGTTCCGCGGCTCCGACAAGCGCGGCGGCGCGAACGGTGCGCGCATCCGCCTCGCGCCGCAAAAGGATTGGGAGGTCAACCAGCCGGCTCAGCTGCAGGAAGTGCTGGTGACGCTCGAAGCGATCCAGAAGGATTTCAACGCGTCGCAGACCGGCGGGAAGAAGGTTTCGCTGGCCGACCTGATCGTACTCGGCGGCTGCGCTGCGATAGAGAAGGCCGCGAAGGACGCCGGGCACGACGTGCAAGTGCCCTTCACGCCGGGGCGCATGGATGCGTCGCAAGAGCAGACCGATGTCGAACTCGTTCGCGCCGCTCGAACCGATCGCCGACGGGTTCCGCAATTATCTGCGCGGCGCGACGCGGCTGTCTCCGGAGGAGCTGTTGGTCGACCGGGCGCAGTTGCTGACTCTGACGGCGCCCGAGATGACGGTTCTGGTCGGCGGCCTGCGCGTCCTGGGCGCGAATGCCGGAAGGTCCCCGCACGGCGTGTTCACCACGCGGCCCGGCGCGCTGACCAACGACTTCTTTGTCAACCTGCTCGACATGAGCACGGAGTGGCGGCCGTCCGCCGGCACCGAAGGCGTCTATGAGGGGCGCGACCGAAAGACGAACGCGGTTAGATGGACCGGCACTCGCGTTGACCTGATTTTCGGTTCGCACTCGCAGCTGCGCGCCCTGGCGGAGGTCTATGCGTGCGCGGACTCGAAGGAGAAATTTGTACAGGACTTCGTTGCGGCATGGGTCAAGGTAATGGACGCCGATCGCTTCGATCTTGCGTGATTTCAGCGACGATGATTTGGCCGGCCAGCGCGGCACGCCGGGGCGGCTAAAGGCGCTCCGCCGCGCCGCGTTGGCGCACCGCTTGGCGCATCGGAGCTTGGAAAACGGTACGCTCGGCGGGATAGGCCCGAGCGCATGACCGGAGCTTCCCCTGTGCGGCGGGCGCAGTCTACAGTCTCGGAGCAACCGACGCGAAGGATACCGCGATGACCGAATTCGCTTACGACCATGTCCATCTGCGCAGCCCCGACCCGGAGGAGACCGCGCGCTATTATCAGCGCATGTTCGGCGCCGAAATCGTCAAATCCGTTCAATCCGACGGACGTGAACGCGTGGATATGAAGCTCGGCGGCGTCATGATGTTTATCGCGAAAGTCGAGCCGGACCAGGCGCTCGCGCGGAAGCCCGGCGGCAGCTATGTCGGGCTCGACCATCTCGGATTGCGGGTGCGCGGCATCGACTCCGTGTGCGATGAATTAAAGGCCAAGGGAGCCGAGTTCACGGTCGAGCCGAAGACGATCCGCCCTGGCGTCCGCATCGCCTTCGTGCGCGGCCCGCAAGACGTGCTGATCGAGATTCTCGACCGCGACGCGGCGTAGCTGCCGCGCCTCGGGGAGGGTCCGGACCGTGGGACGGGCCGGTCGAGCCATCGGAAGCGCGCGGCTAGTAGGAAGGCGACGGTTCGTCTTCGGGCGGTGCCGCAGACGGGGAGGGGGGCTGGTGCTGACCCTGCTCCGGCCCGTTCTCGATTTCGGTGTTCTCGCCGTCGCCGCCCGACATCTCCATATCGGCCGGCGTCATCGGCCGCGGCGGGCCATTTCCCTGGCCCTCACCTTGCGCATTCATAATCCGGAAATAATGCTCGGCGTGTTGGTACAGGTTTTCCGCCGCGATGCGGTCGCCGCCGGTCTGCGCCTCGCGCGCCAAGGCAACATAGCGCTCGAACACCTGATAGGCGCTGCCGCGAATTTTAACGCTGGGGCCGTTGCTGTCGAAGGTCTGCTGGCGGTGCGGCAGGCGCGGCCGGTTGTGTTGGTGCGGAGGCGCCGCCGCCTCCACCTCCGCCGCCTCCCCCGTTGCGGCCGCGTGACCGCTTGCTCTGTCCTGGCCTCATGTCACCTGTCTTGTGCAGCAATGGATACCGTGCGGACCCTCGGTCCTTGGGAGCGATATCGACCCGCTATTCGATGTTGCGGCTCGAACGGGCGGCGCCTGAATGCGCGGCCCAGCTTCCCGGCAACCCCAGCCTAGACGGGACAGCCACGTCTTCCAACCGCTTTTTGTGCCGGATGTAACTGTCGCGAGTTGGTAGAGTCCGATAGAGCCGCCCGACGAACCGCCGAGGACCTGGTGCCTGGGTCGTGACGCGAGCTGTAACCGCCCCGTTGTACCCCGCGCCCAGCTAGGATCGTCGGGCGAAGTGCGAGACCATGCCACGGAGGCTGAGGATGAGATCGATTGTCGGAACCTGGAAACTGGTCGCGGTCGCGGCGCGCGATCGGAACGGCAACACGCTGCCCGATCCTTATGGCGGCAAGCCGATGGGGCGCGTGATGTTCAATGCGGAGGGACGGATGATGGCGGTGACGTGCGATGGACGGCCGGACCTGCCGCAAGGCGCTAAACGCGAGTACAGCTCGTATATCGGAACGTATAGTTTTGACGGCTCGCGGCTGGTCACGCGGTTCGATGGCGCCTCGGATCCCTCTCGCATCGGCACCGACCAGGTGCGCGGCGTCGGGTTCGACGGCGATCGGATGGTTCTCTCGCCGCCGCCGCGGCAGACCGACTCGGGCGAGCAGTTTCGTGAACTGACCTGGGAAAGGATCGCGACCGATTGAGCTGGCGACCGATTCGGATCGTTCGCTCGGTCCGGACACTCGGCACCGCCAAAGCAGGCGCGGCTCGCGATCCGTGCGCCCGGCCGTTGCGCGCGCATGTTGCGCACCGCGTTGATCGCCCTGGCGCGCCGGGAACCTCGCGCGGCCCGGCGCCGTATCGGCGAGCCTACCAGGTGCCGGGCGGCGGCGGTGGCGGCGGCTCCGGCAGGATGCATTTGAGCGATGCAACCCCGGGCGCGGGCTTGAGCAGCGGCACGTCGGCGGGGGCCGCGTAATCACCCATGAAGTCCTTATAATCAGGCGACGCGAACAACCGCCAGGTGCCCCAGATGACCTTGGCTGAGGCGAGTTTCCCGGACCATTCGGGAGCCAGTTCGGGCGTGTCGCGCTCGACAGGAATTCCCGATCCCTGCAAACCGGGACGCGTAAACAGGTGAATGAGACAACCGGGGCTTGGCGCCGCCGCGAATCGGGGCCCGCAGGACGTTGTCAAGCAGGCCAAACCGATTACCGCTACCGCCTGCGTAATTTGTCCGCATCTCATCCCGCATGCTCCCCCGCGCCGGAGTCGGCAAGTGATAGCAGAATATCGCGTAATGCGCTAGCAGCGAGCCGCCGGTTGTCGCCAGCGATGTGCCTCAGGCCGCGCTCGGCTTGACCTTGTCGCGGAATTCGGCGAGCGCCTCCGGCGTGTCGATATCGACGAGCACGCCGTCGCTGTCCATCTCGACCTCGCAGACCAGTTCGGCATGCTCGCCGATCAGGTGCTTGGCGCCGACGTCACCCGCTAGCTCCGCCATCTCGGCGAAGAAGCGGCGGGCCCACAGCACCGGATTGCCGCGCTTGCCGCGGCGGGTCGGGACGACAATCGTGCGGCCTTCCAACGGGTTGAACGCGGCAATCAACCGGTCGATGTCGCGCCCGGTGATCAGCGGCATGTCGCCGAGGCACACGACGACGCCGTCGATGTCATTCGGCAGGGCGGCCAGCCCGCATTTCAGCGAAGTGGAAAGCCCCTCGGCGAAAGCCGGGTTGCGCACCCGCTCGACCGGCAATTTGCCCAGCGCCCGGTCGATCGCATCGGCCTGATTGCCGAGCACCGCGACGACCGGGCGGGCGCGCGACGACAGGAGCCGCTGTGCGGTGCGCGCCACCATCGGCGTGCCGTCGATCGGCTCGAGCAGCTTGTTCGGTCCGCCCATCCGGGTGGAGCGGCCGGCGGCCAGCAATAGCGCGGCGATGCGCGGTCCCGGCGGAACTTTGGCTGCAATCTTTGGCGCGGCCGGTTCGGGGCTGGCTTCGGCGCGCGGCAATGGGCGCGACGGGATCTCGGCTAGGAGGCCGCCGGCTCCCATGCGCATGATGTCCTCCCGGCCGACCGGCACGCCGGCGCAGAGGCGCTCGAGCACCCAGTCAAAGCCGTTGACTTTCGGAGAGCGGGCGCAGCCCGGCAGCCCCAGCACCGGGATGTCGCCGAGCCGGCCGAGCAGCAGCATGTTCCCCGGATCTACCGGCATGCCGAAATGCTCGACGCATCCGCCGGCTTTCTCGATCGCCGCCGGGATCACGTCGCGCCGATCGACGATGACCGAGGCGCCGTGCACGAGCACGATCTCGGCCCCAGCCTCCACGGCGGCGGCGATGCGCGGCGCAAGTTCGGCGGCGGTGTGCTCGCAGCGCTCCTCGGACGCGAGCGCCGAGCCGAGCGCCGCCAGGCGCCGCTCGGTGACGGCGCGCGTTTTGTCGAGGATGGTTTCCTTAAACCCGGGCAGCCGCGTCTGGATCAGCGCGATGCGGCGTGGGCCGAACGCGGCGACCCGCAGCAGCGGATCGCCCTCCGCGAAGGCGATGGCGCGCGCCACCGCCTTCTCCGGAACGGCGAACGGAATAATCTTTACCGTCGCGACCATCTGGCGCGGCTCGACGATCGCGAAGGGCGGCAAGGTGCCCAAGGTCACGGCTTCGTCGACCAGATTGAGCCGATCGAGCCGGTCGCGGTCGAACACCACGAGGCCGCGGGCCTCGGCGAACAGATTGGCGCGTCCGGTGAAGGCGGGCGAGGCCGCGACATTCGCACCGGCAACGGCGGCCGCGACGTGGTCGGCGGCCGCGTCCTCGCGCAGATCGCCAGGATCGAGCCGCGCCGCGACGATCTCGGTCACCCCCGCCGCGTTCAGCGCGTCGATGTCGGCGTCGCTCAGCACCCGGCCCTTCTTGAACGCGGTGGCGCCGAATCTCAGGCTGTGCGCCAGGATCGCACCCGCCGCCTCGCCGACCGGGATTTCGCCAAACCTCATCTGACAAAGCCTATAGAAGCATTCGCGTCGAGTTTTTATGTGGGGGCGTCGGCCGCGTCCGGGTAGCTGTTCGCCGCCCAGCGCCGTGCCGGAAACTCGCCGTGGGTGAACCCCTCGCTCTGATTGCCCCAGCCGTCCCAGCCTGGGCGGTGCGCCCGCGCGAACAATTCGAGATAGGGGCCGTCGCACAATGCCTCGATGCGGTCGTACGCCTCGTCGGGCTTGCGGCTGTGCTCACGACGCGGTGACACGATCAGCTTGCGCACGCTACGGCTGCGGCGTCGCGGATGGCCGCGCGTCGCCAGCAGACACAATTCCGGGTTGGCGCGCGTCCAAAAGCCCAGGCCGGTGAAGAAATCGCGCTCGCCGAGAAGAAGCGGGGTCGATTTGTTCAGCTTGGCCCAGCAGAACCCCACCGTCTTGTAGGTGAAGCCCCAGGCGCGAATCACATCCATCGCCTTGTCGAGCAGCGGATCGGTCGTCCACAGCAGCAGCACGCAATCCGGCGCGGCCCACTCCTCGATCGGCAATGATTTGATGTCGGCGAGCGACATGCAGTCGTAATGCGCCTCGGCGCTGCGTCCCTTGCCCTTGCGCGAATACGTCGAGAAGGTCCACGGCGGGTCGGCGTAGATCAGCCGGTATTCCCCAGCTTGTTCGGGCGGCGAGACGGCGAGCGAATGGCTCATGCGTGGTGCCCGACCCTACGTCTCTCCCTTCTCGCCCCGGCGCAGCACCTGGGTCATCTGGGCCAGGATCGACACCGCGATCTCGGCCGGCGATACCGCGCCGATCGACAGGCCGATCGGGCCGTGGATGCGGGCGAGGTCGGCGTCGGTGAAACCCATTTCTCTGAGCCGGCCGCAGCGGGCGGCGTGCGTGCGCTTCGAGCCGAGGGCGCCGACATAGAAGCATTCCGAGCGCAGCGCGACGGCGAGCGCCGGGTCGTCGAGTTTCGGATCGTGCGTCAATGTCACAACCGCCGAGCGGTGGTCGGGCTTCAGCCGCTCCAGGGCCTCGTCGGGCCATTCGGTTGAGAGTTCGAGGCCGGGAAACCGTGCCTCGCTCGCGAACGATTCGCGCGGATCGACGACGATCGCCTGGTAATCCGCGAGCGACAGCATCCCGACCAGCGGCTGTGCGATGTGTACCGCGCCGATCACGAAGCAGCGCCTCGGCGGGCTGAACACCTCGATGAACACGCGGCCGGCGGGAGTGTCGAGCAGCCGGTTGCGGTCGGCGCGCATCGCCTCGCGAATCGCGCCGATTCCCGCCTCGTCGAGCGCGAGATCGCCCTCGGTCCTTTCACCATCGAGCAGAAGCTGCGCGCCGCTGTTGATGTCGGTCGCCAGCGCGACCGAGCGCGCTTCGCGCCCGGCGGCGATGACTCGATCGAGGAATCGCCCTTTCATTCGACGCGCTCGACAAAGATCTCGATCTTGCCGCCGCAGGCAAGACCGACTTCCCAGGCCTGTTCGTTGGTGACGCCGAAATCCAGCAGGCGCGGCTTGCCGTCGCGAATCGCCGCGAGCGCCTCCTCGACGACCGCGCCCTCGACGCAGCCGCCCGACACCGAGCCGACGAACGCGCCCTCGTCGTCGACCGCCAGCTTCGAGCCGATCGGCCGCGGCGACGATCCCCAGGTGTTGACCACCGTCGCTAGCGCGACCTTCTTGCCGATTTCGCGCCAGCGCGCCGCCTGCTCCATGATTTCCGCGGTGTCGCTCATCGTTGCTCCCTCAGCATTCGTCACGGGGGGCGAAGGTTTCGCGCGCGATCGCCGCCGCGCTCTGCCGCGTCGCCGCCTCGCTGATCACATCGATCAGCATTTCCAGGCTTTCGAGATTGTGCACCGGACGGAATTCGTCGACATGCGGCAGCATTGCCTTCATCCCCAATGATCTTGGCTCGAACCCCTCATAGCGCAACAGTG
The DNA here is from genome assembly GCA_963753665.1 of uncultured Alphaproteobacteria bacterium. GTDB lineage: Bacteria > Pseudomonadota > Alphaproteobacteria > ATCC43930 > CGMCC-115725 > DATARH01. The sequence continues at coordinate 198,020 of CAVWDC010000003.1, read as the reverse complement.
GGTTGAGCCAAATCAGCTTGCGGCAGGAACGGTGCAGCCGGTCCATCTCGGGGGCCAGACCCGTGCCCGCGTCGCGGTCGAGCCCGTCGGTGATCATCAGCACGATCGCGCCCTGACCCAGCACGCGGCGCGACCAGTAGCGGTTGAATTCGCGAACGCATTGCCCGATGCGCGTGCCGCCGGACCAGTCCGCCACCGCCTCGGCTACCTTGTCGAGCGCGACATCGACGTCGCGATAGCGCAGAAACCGCGTGATGTTGGTCAGGCGCGTGCCGAACACGAAGGTGAAGACGCGGTCGCGGTCGTTCGTGATCGAATGCATGAAATGCAGAAAGACACGGCTGTAGCGGCTCATCGACCCGGAGATGTCGCAGAGCACCACGAGCGGCGGCGGCCGGCGGCGCGGGCTCTTGCGCTTCAGTTCGAGCAGCCCGCCCGAGCGCAGCGCCGCCCGCAGCGTCGCGCGCATGTCGGCGCGGGCGCCGCGCGGATCGCGGGCGAAGCGGCGCGTCGGGATGTCGTGGATCGGCAGGCGCAGCCGCGCGATCGCCGCCTTGGCGCGTGCCAGTTCCTCCAGCGACATCTTCTCGAAATCCATCGTGCGCAGCTGCTCGCGGTCCGAGAAGGTCATCGCCGCGTCGATCTCGACCTGCTCCTCGGGGCTTTCGCGCGTCTGCTGGTGCGGGTGCAGCGCCTCGGCGAGCCGCCGGATCATCTCGGCCCCCTCGTCGCGCGGCATCTCGACATTCATCTGCGGCAGCACCATCGCGAGCATCTTTTTCAACAACTCGGGATTCCGCCAGAAGACGTGAAACGCCTGGTCGAACAGCTGCCGCTGGTCCGGCCGGTTCACGAAAACCGCGTGCAGCGTCCAGTAGAAATCGCTGCGATTGGTAATGCCGACCGCCCCGACCGCATCGACCGCGTCGATCACCTTGCCGGGTCCGATCGGCAGCCCGGCGACGCGCAGCGTGCGCGCGAAATGCATCATGTTCGCGACGAGGCGGCCATCAGTCTGCGGGACAGAAGTTGTTGTCATTTAACGCAAAGGGCGCAATGGATACGCAATGAGCGCGAAGGCACTGGAGCGGACGAAGCGCCATCGCGTCCTTTGGGCATCCTTCGCGTCCTTTGCGTTAACTAATTTATACTTCCCGCGGCGCCGACGCGATCTCGGCCTTGACCTGGGCCAACAGCTTGGCGGCCTCGCTGCCCTGGATGCGGGCGATGTCGTCCTGGTACTTGAGCAATACGCCGAGCGTATCGTTGATCGCCTCGGGTGTTAGTTCGAGCACGTCGAGTTGCATCAAGGCGTCGGCCCAGTCGATCGTCTCGGCGACGCCGGGCAGTTTGAACAGGTCGGCCTTGCGCAGTTTCTGGACAAACGCGACGACCTCGCGCGACAGGTTTTCGCCGGCACGAGGCGCCTTGCGCTTCAGGATCTCGATCTCGCGCGCGGCATCGGGGTAATCGACCCAATAATAGAAACACCGGCGCTTCAGCGCGTCGTGGATCTCGCGGGTGCGGTTCGAGGTGATGACGACAATAGGGGGATGCTCGGCGCGAATCGTCCCGATCTCCGGGATCGTGACCTGAAAATCGGACAGCAATTCCAGCAGATAGGCCTCGAACGGCTCGTCGGTGCGGTCCAGTTCGTCGATCAGCAGCACCGGCGCGCCTTCGAGCTCAGGCTCCAAGGCCTGCAATAATGGCCGCTTGATCAGGAAGCGGTCGGAGAAAATCGTGCTCTCGATCTCGCCGCGATCCTCCTCGGCCGCCTCGGCGAGCCGGATCTCGATCATCTGGCGGGCGTAGTCCCACTCGTACACCGCCGAGGCGACGTCGAGCCCCTCGTAGCATTGCAGCCGAATCAGCCGGCGCCTCAGCGCGGTCGCCAGCACCTTGGCGATCTCGGTCTTACCCACCCCGGCCTCGCCTTCCAGGAACAGCGGTCGCTTCAGGTGCAGCGCGAGGTGCACCGCGGTGGCGAGCGAACGGTCCGCGACATAGTCGGCGCTGCCGAGCAGGCTCAACGTGTCTCCGACAGAGGCGGGCAGAGAGGTCATCGGGGCAGGCACATCCACGGAAAGTTCCAACGGCGGAGACGCTCCGCACGCAACCGGCGACGCGCGTAAAACCCGCGGAGCGGCCGCGCGTCGGCGGGTCTCGGAAATCTAGTGCCTCCGCGGCAGCCGCGCCACCCCGGCCTGCGCCGCGGCCCGGCGGAACCAGCCGCGACAAACCCGTTCACCCGGTTATGGATCGCATCACCAGCTTCAATCTCATCGTTTTTCTGTGCATGGCGACGGTGCTCACCCTGGCGCTGGTATCAAAGGCGCTCAGCAACCGGTTTATCGCCTCGGAACCGATGTTCGCCGTCGCCGCCGGGGCCGTATTCGGTCCCCATGTTCTCGGCTGGGTCAGCGTCGGCAATCTCACCGATAACCAGCCGGTTCTGCTCGAACAACTGTCCCGGCTGACGCTCGCTATCGCTATCATTACCGGAACATTGCGCGTCGGCTGGCCGTGGGTGCGGCGGCATTTGCGCGATGTCGCGATCATCCTGCTGATCGGCTTGCCGCTGATGTGGGGATTAAGCGTCGCGGCGCTGATCGTAACCTTGCCGCTCCCGGTGCTGACCCTGGTGTTGCTCGCGGCCATCGCTACGCCAACCGATCCGGTTCTTTCGCAGGCCATCGTCACGTCCGAATCGGCCGAGGAGAAGGTGCCCGAGGATGTGCGGCATCTGATTTCGGCGGACAGTGCCGGCAATGACGGGCTTGCCTTTCTGTTCGTGATGATCGCCGTGTGGATGGTGGCGCAGGACGAGGCCCGAGGCTGGGCCGATCTCGCCTATCTGATCGGGTGGGAACTATTAGGCGCCCTGGCGCTCGGCGCCGTGTTTGGCTGGGTGATGGGCAAGCTGATGGTGTGGGCGGTGGGGGGGTGGGGCGCAACACTGAGCCTCATCAGCGCCACGACCGCGTTGGCGTTCGCAACGGTCACCGGCCTCAAGCTCCTCGACATGGACGGCATATTCGGCGTTTTCGGCGCCGGGCTGGCGCTGAGCGCGGCGATCGGCGAGGAGCATCATGCGCGGCCGATCAGCTTCAATCACGCCCTTGCGGAAATTTTTCAGCTGCCGCTGCTGGTCCTGCTCGGCATGACGCTGCCGTTCGACGATTGGTATCGGATGGGGTGGCCGCTGGTGCTCGCGGTCGTTCTCGTGCTGCTGATCCGGCGCATTCCGATGCTGCTCGCGATAAAACCGTGGCTGCGGGCGGTACCGGATTGGCCGAGCGCGCTGTTCATCGGGTGGTTCGGGCCGATCGGGATCGGCACGTTGTTTTACGCGGTGATGGCGCTGCGCGAAACGGCGGCCGACCACCTGTACGCGGTCGCGACCGCGATCGTTGCCGGCTCGGTCTTCGCGCATGGCGTAACCGACACGATCGGATCGAGCCTGCTGGCACGGGTACGTGGCGAAAAGCCTCGGCGCGACGAGCGGACCGAGAGCAGAGCGGAGGACATAGAAGCGCCGCGCAGCCCCAAGTCGCCACCTCGGCCGCTATCAGGGAAATCCCTTACGGAGCACTCCTGATATCGCTCGCCGCTCGGGCTGGCCATTCTCCAGGTCACGCGGAAGGATGGAGCGAGGCCATGTACGTACAGTTCACCGGCGCCGGCTACAGCGATGCGCTCGACCGCTCCGGCTCGGACGGCGGCTTGGCGCGCTCGGCCACGCTCGATGCGCTTGTGGCGTTCGAGCAGATCGGCACGCGCCGTCTCCATGCGCGCAACGACGAGATTTTCGCAGAGGGCGACCGGGCCGATTGCTGGTTCAAGGTGCTGTCCGGCGCGGTTCGCGTCTGCAAGCTGATGGCCGACGGGCGCCGCCATATCGCAGAGTTTCATTTCGCCGGCGACTGCTTCGGGCTCGACAGCCTGCCCGAACGCCTGTTCTCGGCCGAGGCGGTGACCGATGCCGTGATCATGCGTTTTCCGCGGCGCGCCACCGAGCGGCTGGTCGACGACAATCCGAAGCTGGCCCGGTATCTGCGCGAGACGACGTTGTGCGATCTCGCGAACGCGCAGATCCGCATGCTGATGCTGAGCCGCATGAGCGCGCCCGAACGGGTCGCGACGTTCCTCATCGACATGTTCGAGCGGCGCGACGCAAGCCGCGCGCTCGATCTGCCCATGTCACGCACCGACATCGCCGATTATCTCGGGCTGACGATCGAGACCGTCTGCCGCGTGCTGTCGGGGTTCAAACGCGACGGCGTCATCGACATCCCGAACGCGCACCGGATCGAACTGCGCGACCGCGCCGCGCTCGCCGCGATCGGGGAAGGGTGAGCCGGCGAGCCGCTGGGGCGGCGGAAACCGCTTCCCCGCGGGCGGGAGGCATTTCTGCCTTACGGCTGGAGTCAATCGCCCCGATCTCGACGATCTCGCCGTTGCGCGTGCATTCCGGCGGCGGCCAGCCCGACAAAGGCGTCGGTCACGCTCTCGGGAGCCGGCAATCCGGCCGGGTTTTCGCCCGGAAAGATCGCGGCCCGCAGCCGCGTGCGGACCACGCCCGGATCGATCAGATTGACCCGCACCGCGGTGCGCGCGACCTCGCCGGCGTAGATGCGCACCATCGTTTCCAACCCGGCCTTGGCAGCGGCATAGACCCCGTAATAGGGCGGCGCATCGCGCGCCAGCCGGCTCGTGACGAAGATCGCGCGGCCCGCCGGAGCCATGCGCAACAGCGGGTCCATCGCCCGGATCAGCCGCCAGTTGGCGGTCAGGTCGAGGTCGAGGATCTCGCCCCATTCCTGTGGCGCGACGTGCTGCATCGGCGTGAACGTGCCGAACCGCGCGGCGTTGCCGACCAGGATGTCGAGCCTTCCGTAACGCTGGTACAGCGCCGCGGCGAGTTCGTCGATCTTGACGAAATCGCGCAGGTCGAGCGGCACCAGCGTTGCGCTGCCGCCCGCCGCCCGGATCGCGTCGTCGCGTTCTTCGAGGCCGCCGACCGTGCGCGCGACGAGCACGACATGCGCGCCCTCGGCCGCGAAACGCTCTGCGACCGCCGCCCCGATGCCGCGCGAGGCGCCGGTGATCAGCGCCACCTTGCCGGCCAGCCGGCCCGTCGCGGCGGCGTCCGTCACGCCGAACTGCCGGCTGCGCGGGCTTTCCATCCCGCCGCTCGCCCGCCCCTCCGGCACCGCAGGCGGGTCGGCCATCAGGGTTTGCGCGAGACGGTCGAGCATTGCGCGCACCTCTTCATGTTCCTCCGGGGTCCAGCGGGCGAGTATCTGCGCCAGCCGGGCGCGGCGCTCCGCGACCATGCGCTCGAACAGGTCACGACCGCGCGGCGAGGGTGCCAGCGCCCCATCGGCGCCGCGCACAGCCATTTCCTCTCTCACCAAGCCGCGGCCGAGGACGGCGAAGCGGTCGCGGCCGAGCGCCGGTTCTTCGCCGAGCGGCCGCCCGGCGCGGCAAAGCCGGGCCAACAGCCAGATCTCATCCGGAGCGAGCGCAACGCCGACTGCTTCGGCGATCGTGCGGTAGACCTGCCAGCGGTTTTCGCGTTGTTGCAGCCGGCTGACGATTTGTTCGAGTTCTTCGAGCGATGTGGCGTCGCGCGGCATCGCAAAGCTCTCGCCGATCGTTTCGGCGCGGGCCGGGCCGCGCAGCGGCACGTCCTCGAGAAACCAGGCCAGCAGGAATCCCATCGCTGAGACGCAGGCGGCGGTAAGAAACACCGGATGCAGCCCTGCGGTGACTGCCTGCGCGTAGACCGCACGCAGCGCCGGTGACAAAGCATGGATCGCGGCGGGTTCGGTCGCGGTCGGCAGCGTTTCTCCGCCCGGCAACGCGCCTGCGAGGCGCGCGGCGAGGTCGGCGGTGAAGATCGCTCCGAAGGCGGAAACGCCGACCGAGCCACCGATCGAGCGGAACAGCGTCGTCCCCGAGGTGGCGACGCCGAGATCGGCGTAATCGACCGCGTTCTGTACCGCCAGCACCAGCACCTGCATTACCATCCCGAGCCCGAGGCCGAGCACCAGCATGTAGCCGGATGCCGCCCAGGTGCTGGTGTCGGTGTCCAGTGTCGAAAGCAGCGCGAGGCCGACGGTCGCGATTGCCGTGCCGGCGATCGGAAAGCTGCGATACCGCCCGATGCGGCTGATGATCCGGCCGCTGGTGATCGAGGTGACCAGCATCCCGGCCATCATCGGGGTCAGCTGCAGCCCGGCCGTCGCGGGCGCCACCCCTTTTACGACCTGTAGATAAAGCGGCATGTAGGTGACGGCACCGAACATCGCGAGGCCGACGATAAACCCGACCGCGCAGGAAACCACGAAGATACGGTTGCGGAACAGCCGCAGCGGCAGGATCGGCTCGACGGCGTGCCGCTCGATGTAGATAAAGCCGGCCAGCGCGGCAAGGCTCGCCGCGATCATCGCGATAATCTCGGGCGAACCCCACGGAAATGTGCTGCCGCCGAGACTGGTGAACAGGATCAGCGCGGTCAACGCGATCGCGAGCAGCGCGGCACCCGGAATGTCGAGTACCGCCCGGCGGCGCGCCCGCTGCGCGCGCAAGGCCCAGCCGATGACCAGGATCGCGAGCAGGCCGAGCGGCAGGTTGATGTAGAAAATCCAGCGCCACGTCAGATGCTCGACGAAATAGCCGCCGATCAACGGCCCGAGCACGGTCGAGACGCCGAACACGCCGCCGATCAGCCCCTGATAGCGTCCGCGTTCGCGCGGCGTGACGATGTCGCCGATCACCGCCATCGTCGTCACCATCAGACCGCCGCCGCCGAGCCCCTGCACCGCGCGAAATGCGATCAGCTCACCCATCGAGTGGCTCAGGCCGCACAGCGCCGAGCCCGCGAGAAACACCACGATCGCCGATTGCAGAACGATCTTGCGGCCGAACAGATCGCCGAGCTTGCCGTAAAGCGGCGTCACGATCGTCGTCGCGAGCAGGTATGCCGTGACGATCCACGACAGATGCGCCAGCCCGCCGAACTCGCCGACGATCGTCGGCAGCGCCGTCGAGACGATCGTCTGGTCGAGCGACGCGAGCAGCATGACCAGCATCAGCGCCGCGAAAATGATCCGGATCGGCTGCGCGGGCGACGCGGCGCCGACCGCCGCCGGGAATGTCTGATCGGCCATAGGTTCCGGAATGGCTGGAGAGAGGACGCTTATTCGGAAAACAAGACACCGCGGCGGCGGTTCACATCACGCGCTTGGGCCGGGATTCCGCGCGGGTTTCGCGGTCAGACTGTCTGGCGTCGCAGTCCGCGTAGATACCGGTATTCGTGCCAAGTCAGCCAGATCACGACGAGATCGACGGCCGTGATCAGCAGCAGCGACACCGAATGCGTCAGTGTGTACCGGTAGATCTGGTACACGACGAACAGCGTGAACACGACGAGCGCGACCGGATAATACCAGAGACGCTCGCGCAAGAGGCCGACGATCACCCACAATTTGGCAACGCCGTGGCTCAGCAAATAGAGCGCGACGAAATGCTGTGTGCCAACCGACAGGTTTTGTGCCCAGTCGACGAGATGCGCGGCGATGAAGTCGTGCGGATGCTTCGCCAGTTCGGCCTGCGTGATCGCCCCGACAAAATCGGAGACCGCGTCGAGCGGGGCGACATAGATACCGATCGCCGCGACGATCTCGCCCGCGGCGAAAACCGCCTTGAGCAGCAGAGTTATCTCGAAGAACCGGTGAAGACGCTGCTCGCGGCGCTCGGCCGCCGTGCTCACGGTTTCGCTGGGCTCACGCCGGTTCGGTCAGCAGCGAGAGCTGGACCGATACCTTGCCGTCGTCGGCGTCGGCCGGTCGTATCGGATAGTCGCCGGTAAAACAGGCGTCGCAGAAACGCGGCGCAAGCCTGTCGCGCCCCTTCTCGCCGACTGCGCGGTAGAGCCCGTCGATCGAGACAAACGCCAGACTGTCGGCGCCGATATGCCGGGCCATCTGGTCGGGGTCGAAGCGCGAGGCCAGCAGCTGGTCGCGCGACGGGGTCGCGATGCCGTAGAAGCACGGAAAGCTGGTCGGCGGGCTCGAAATGCGCATATGCACCTCGCGCGCGCCGGCGTTGCGCACCATCTCGACGATTTTCATCGAGGTCGTGCCGCGCACGATCGAATCGTCGACCAGGATGACGCGCTTGCCTTCGAGGTCGGCGCGGTTGGCGTTGTGCTTGAGGCGTACGCCGAGATGGCGGATCTGGTCGGTCGGCTCGATGAAGGTGCGCCCGACATAGTGGTTGCGGATGATCCCGAGTTCGAACGGAATGCCTGATTCGGCGGCATAGCCGAGCGCCGCCGGCACCCCCGAATCGGGCACGGGAACGACGACGTCGGCCTCGACCGGCCATTCGCGCGCCAGCTCGCGGCCGATGCGCTTGCGCGCCTCATAGACACTGCGGTCCTCGATGACGCTGTCGGGCCGGGCGAAATAGATGTACTCGAAGACGCAGAGGCGTTGCGGCTCCGGCGCGAACGGCTTGACGCTGCGCACGCCGTCAGCGCCGATCATCACGATCTCGCCCGGTTCGACCTCGCGCACGAATTCCGCGTCGATGATGTCGAAGGCGCAGGTTTCCGACGCAAGGATCCACGCGTCGCCGAGGCGGCCAAGCACCAGCGGGCGCACGCCGAGCGGGTCGCGCACCCCGATCAGCGCTTCCTGCGACAGCGCGACCAGCGAATAGGCTCCCTCGACCTGGCGCAGCGCGTCGGTCAGGCGATCGACGACGGTCTCCTTGAGGCTCGTCGCGATCAGATGAACGATGACCTCGGTGTCACTGGTGGATTGAAAGATGCTGCCGCGCCGTACCAGCTGCCGGCGCAGCTGGTACGAGTTCGTTAGATTGCCGTTGTGGCAGATCGCCAGTCCGCCGAAATCGAAATCGGCGAATAGCGGTTGGATGTTGCGCAGCGCGACCTCTCCGGTCGTCGCATAGCGGACGTGACCGATTGCCGTGTCGCCTGGGCAGACGCGCGATGACGTCCTTCGAGCTGAAATTGTCGCTAACCAGACCTGGGCCGCGGTGTGCGCTGAACTGGTCACCGTCATAGGCGACGATGCCGGCTGCCTCCTGGCCGCGATGTTGCAGTGCGTGCAGCCCGAGCGCAGTCAGCGCGGCCGCGTCCTGATGCCCGTAAACCCCGAAAACCCCGCATTCCTCGTGGAAACGATCCGTTTCCGGGCATGTCGTCAGCATCGGCACCTCGATCCGGCCGCGTCGGCAGTGTTACACATATATGAATGTACCCGGTCGCGGCAAAGGCTAAGCGCGATCGGATGACCCATGGCGAAGGCGGCCGGGCCGCTCGGTTGTGAACCAGAATGCGCCGGGCAGACGCTGCCGGGTCAGAAATCCTCGATGCGGATCAGGCGCGGCGGTTCGAGCACCGCGTCGAGCGCGGCGATCCGGTCGAGCGCGCGGCGCATCGCTTCCTCTTCGGTGATATGCGTCGTCAGCACGACCGGCACCGCCTCGCCGGGGGCGCGGCCGCGCTGGATCATCGATTCGAGCGAGACGTGCTCATCGCGCAGCGCCGCCGCGACATCGGCGATAACGCCGGGCTGATCGAGCACCATAAGCCGCATGTAATAGGCGCCCTGGTGGCGTTCCATCGGCGCGCCGGGCAGGGCCCGCAGCGCCGCCGCCGGCACCCCGAATGGCGCGACGCGGCGTCCGGCCGCGATATCGACGAGGTCGGCGGCAACCGCCGAGGCGGTTGGCTGGCGCGCCGGCGCCACGCCCTTCGAGGACGACCCGGCCGACGAAATCGCCCTCGGCGACGACCGCGTTGAACACCCCCTCGACCGCGGCGATCGGAGTGCCGGCCGGCACCATGCAGGGGTGAACGCGCTGTTCGAGCCCGTGCTCGGTCAGCCGCGCGATCCCCAGCAGCTTGATGCGGAAGCCAAGCTCGTCGGCGAAGCCGATATCGAGCCGTGAGACATGGCGGATGCCCTCGGTATACACGCCGTCGGCGTCGATCGGACGGCCGAATGCGACACTCGCCAGGATCGCCAGCTTGTGCGCGGCGTCGACGCCGTCGATGTCGAAGCTCGGATCGGCCTCGGCATAGCCGAGCTTCTGCGCTTCGGCCAACACCTCGGCGAATTCGCGCCCGCTCTGGCGCATCGTCGTCAGGATGTAGTTCGATGTGCCGTTGAGGATGCCGTAGATCCGCGACACGCGATTGCCGGCGAGGCTCTCGCGCAGCGTCTTGATGATCGGGATGCCGCCGGCGACGGCGGCCTCGAAGGCGAACGCAACGCCTTCCTCCTCGGCGCGCCGCGGCGAGCCGCAGCCCATGCTTGGCGATCAGCGCCTTGTTGGCGGTGACGACGTGCTTGTTGCGGGCGAGCGCGGTCTCGACGACATCGAGCGCGACCCCGTCGGCGCCGCCGATCAGCTCGACGACCGCGTCGACTTCCGGATCGGCGGCCATCGCGGCGGCGTCCTCGTACCAGCGCACCGCCGACAGATCGACGCCGCGATCGCGCCGCCGGTCGCGCGCCGAGACCGCGACAACGACGATGCGGCGGCCGGCGCGCAGGCCGACCGGTTCGGCCTGGCGTTCGAGCAGCTGGACGGTCGCGGCGCCGACCGTGCCGAGCCCGGCGACGGCGATCCTCAGGGCTGGCTGCATCGGCTGGGGTCTCCTCACGCTTGTCCTCACGGCAGGAATTGGATCTCGATCCGTGCCGCGGCGATCGGGCCGGCGGCCGGCTTGGCCTCGGTCTGGATCATTTTTTCCGGGATGCCGGCCTCGGCGAGTGCCTTTGCGATGGCCTTGCGCGCGATCGAGCGCGTCGTGATAGCCGCCGAGCGGGTCGGCGCCGGGCGCCGGCGGCGCGGTGTAGGCGATGACGCGGACGGCGCGCGGCGGCGGCTGCGATCCGAGGCTTTCCTTATAGCGGGCCGCGACCTGCGCGATCTGGCCCGCGTCGGGTGCGTCGAGCATCGCCACCGTGGTCGCGGCGGGTGCGCGCGGCGGCTCGCTTTTCGCGAGGGAAGGCGCGGGAGGTGGCGCGATCGGGGCGAGTTCCGGTATCGACGGCGGCGGCTGCGGGGTGGCGCTGGCCATCGCGGCGGGCGGCAGCGCCGCGGGCGCCGGCGACGGCAGCGGGGAAAGGCGCGGCGCCGCCGGCGCCGGGCGCGGGGCGTCCGGCTCGGGGAGCGAGCGCACCTGCGGCATCCGCAAGCTCCGAGTCGCGCGGAAGGGGCTTCGTTCGGCTCGCTGGCGTTTTTGCCGTGTCGGCTCTGCACCTCGCCGGCCGCTGCGGTGTGCGTTGTGCCCGGGCGGCGGTTCAGGCCTGGCGGCCACGGGTGACGGGGCTGGCGGCGGTTGGGGTTTGGCAACCAGAGCCGCCTCCGTTGCGGCCGTCGGCTGGGGTGCCGCCGCGGCCATGCGAGCGGGGGCCGGCGGCGTTTCGGATACGCGGCGGGAGGGGCTTCCTTCGCGGCTGTCGGCTGGGGCGGCGTCGCGGCCGGGCCGGCCGGGGTTGGCGACGGTTGGGATGCGGCGCCCGGAGCCGCCTCCTTGGCGCGCGGTCGGCTGCCGCAGCGGCTGCCGCTGCGCTGGCAAACGCCTGTGCCGCGGCGCGCTCGGTGATCAGTTTCTCGGTCAATTTCTGCCGGTCGGCGGCGCTTGTCGCGCGGGTTGGCGGCGGCGGCACGCTGGCGAGATTGGGATACGGCGCCGCCTCGGCCGCCGCCATGTTTCCGCTGAACGGCGCTGTAGCCGGGTCCGGATCGTTCTTGTTGATACCCCTCAGCGAACGCACGGTTTCGATTGCGCTGTTGCAGCCCGCGACGGCGACGCCGCACCCGACCAGCACGGCGAGGCGGGCGGCGCGCGCGAACCTCCCTCGTTGGGCGGATACCGGCGCGATACTCGACATGATCACAGGCTGTGTATTCGATCGGCGGCACCGCGTCACTACATTTGAAATCTTCAGTACAGGTCAGCGCCCGAGGCGCGAGGACAGGCGGAATGAGCGACACGCGAACCGAAAAGCGCACCGGTGCCGGACAGAATCGGACCGGTTCCGCCTCGGCGGGCGAAGGCGGCGGGGGAGAAGAGGTGGATCAGGCCGAATTGTCGCGGCATTTGGCCGAAATTGCGGAGAAGAGCCGGCGGCTGGTCGCCGATTTCCTGGCGCGCCAGGCGAAGAGGTGGCGCGAAGGCGGTGGCGGCGAGGTCGGCATGGCCAATCCGATGGCGATCGGCGCCGCGTTTTTCGAGATGACGGCGCGGCTGATGTCGGACCCGTCGCGCCTGGTGCAGGCGCAGATGTCGCTGTGGAACGACTATATGCGCCTGTGGCAGAACACGACGACGCGGCTGCTCGGCGGCGCGGCCGAGCCGATCGTCGAGCCGGCCCCCGAGGACCGCCGCTTTCGCGATCAGGCGTGGAGCGATAATGCGCTGTTCGACTTCATCAAGCAGAGCTATCTGCTGACCGCGCGCTCGATCCAGGGCGCGGTGAACGAGGTCGAAGGGCTCGACGAGCGCACCGCGCGCAAGGTCGATTTCTATACGAGGCAATTCGTCGACGCGCTGGCGCCGTCGAATTTCGTGCTGACCAACCCGGAGGTGTTGCGCGCGACGGTCGAAAGCCGCGGCGAGAATCTGCTGAACGGCCTGAAGAATCTGCTCGACGATCTCGAGCGCGGCAAGGGCCGGCTGCATATCAGCATGACCGACATGGCGGCCTTCAAGATCGGCGAGAACGTCGCGGCGACGCCGGGCAAGGTCGTCTACCAGAACGACCTGATCCAGCTGATCCAATATACGCCGACGACCGAGACCGTGAAACGGCGGCCGCTTTTGATCATGCCGCCGTGGATCAACAAGTTCTACATTCTCGATCTGCGGCCGCGAAACTCGTTCATCCGCTGGGCGGTCGGGCAGGGCCATACGGTATTCGTGATCTCGTGGGTCAACCCCGACGAGCGGCTCGCCCGAAAGACCTTCGAGGACTACATGCGCGAGGGGCCGCTGGCCGCGCTCGACGCGATGAGCAGGCGACCGGCGAGCGCGACCGCGAATGTCATCGGCTATTGTCTCGGCGGCACGCTGCTCGCGGCGACGCTCGCCTATATGGCCGTCAAACGCGACAACCGGATCAAGAGCGCGACCTACTTCGTGACGATGGTCGATTTCCAGGAGGCCGGCGAACTCAGCGTGTTTATCGACGAGGAGCAGCTGCAGGCGTTGGAGCAGCGCATGAGCAAGAAGGGCTATCTCGAAGCCCGCGACATGCATACGACATTCAACATGCTGCGCGCCAATGACCTGATCTGGTCGTTTGTCGTCAACAACTATCTGCTCGGCAAGCAGCCCTTCCCGTTCGACCTGCTGTACTGGAATGCCGATTCGACCCGGATGCCGGCGGCGATGCACAGCTTCTATCTACGCAAGATGTATCAGGAGAACCTGCTGGTCAAACCGGGCGGCATCACGCTTGACGGCGTGCCGCTCGATCTGCGCAAGATCAAGACGCCGTCGTTTCTGTTGTCGACGCGCGAGGACCACATCGCGCCGTGGCGTTCGACCTATGCGGCGACGCAGCTTTATTCCGGGCCGGTCAAGTTCGTTCTGTCCGCCTCGGGGCATATCGCCGGCGTCGTCAACCCGCCGGGCAGCAAATACGGGCATTGGGTCAACGACAATAATCCGCCGACCGCCGGAGGAATGGCTCACCGGGGCGACGCAGGTGGCCGATTCGTGGTGGCCGGGCTGGGAGCTGTGGGTCTCGCAATATGCCGGCGGCGAGGTGCCGGCGCGCCATCCAGGCGATGGCAAGCTCACGCCGATCGAGGACGCGCCGGGGTCATATGTCAAGGTGCTGGCCGAGGACTGATTTGTTCGACGATGTCGCGGGGCACGCCGCTGACCGACGAACGGTGGGAGGAGCCCGCCAAAATACGAAGCAATGGGTGGCGTTAATTGAGGCGAGAGCTGGCAGGAAGGTCGCGCGCAACCGACTCACGACAAGCCTTGAACGATACGCTCTTCTCACCATCTAGTTGGGTCAGTCGCCCATATTCTCGCTCCACTTCCGATGTCTGACGATACGCCCACCGTTTCGAATGCGGTGACTGTATTCCTCTCCTACCGGCATGCCACGGAGGCGGAGGATGCCGAGGTACTCGCTCTTTCTGACCGTCTACGAGAAGATGGGGTGGACGCAACAGTTGATTGCTATGTCCAGCACCCGCCAGAAGGGTGGGCGAAATGGATGGAGAAACAATATAATGAGAAACAATATATCGTTGTCGTAATCAGCCGAGAGTATTTAGAGGAGTTCAATCAAGTCCGCCCAACCTCCTCTGGTGCTCGCTTCGAGGGCGCTCTGCTTTCAGCGGCGCTCTTGGCCAAGGGCGTCGATTACAGCCGTGTGGCGGTCGTCATCATGCGGCCTGAGCACGATGTCTCTTTGCCGCCGGTTCTTTTCGGTTGCCAGCGATACTACATGTATCACTCAGACGGCTACGAAAAGCTATATCGGTTCTTGACCCAGCAGCCCAGCGTTTCCGCACCGCGATTGGGGGTCATAAAGCAATTACCCTCGCGTTCTACACTGAAAAGCCATGTTGCATTGCCCAGGCGCGTGCATACATTGAGCGAGCTTTGCTTGCAGCTCTTGCCTTTAATGGATGAGAACAAGCGTATTTTCGAAGATTTCGGCCCGAAATCTGGAGCAAACGCTGACGTTGTGCGTTGGGATACGTTATTGTGGCAGCGCATTCGTTGCGAAAAGATAGTTCCGGTTAACTCGATCCTACGCGAGCTCATCAACGCAAACTGGAGTGTGCTTCCATCTGAGCACAAAACGGTTTTTCGCAAGCTTTTATCGCATATCGATGCGTTCGAAGAACACGTATGCGATCCCGATATTGATTACCGTGATCACCAATTCCCAATTGAGATTAATGAAATCGTCGAGCGGAATGCGTAGTGACGCGGCAAGCGATTTGGAAATGGTTGCGACAAGAGCGTGCCGATAGGCATATCGGGAAGATGTGTGTTTTTGGATCGTTCCTTTGGCCGAGCCTCCAAGCCGGGGGATGTTGATCTTCTAGTGATTACCCGGAGGATTCGCGTCAGAATGCTCATTTTATACTTGCGGTCCGCATTTCGAAAGAGATTTCAATTACGGTTAGATATCCAGTTGTTCCATGTTTCTCAGGTACGCGAGATCATTGACTTTAAGCGGGTTTATGGACCAATGAGGCCGCTATAAGATGGGCAAAGACCTATACTACACGATTTTGCAATTTTTTGAGCAACGAATGGCAGAACATTCGGCCGTCGCGACTTGTGAGATGATGCCATCCAACGAAGAGTTCATGTACCGGGTCCGTCGCTCTAACTTCGGAGATGAAGTACGGATATGGCTTTTGGACGAATACCATTTTAGCGATATGGATTTTCACAATAGGCCGCCCGAACTCCGAGCCGGTGATTTCATTTTGATCGCTCGTCCCGAGGCGGGTGGGGGAGCTAGCGCCGACCTCATCCGCCAATACCGAATCGGGGTCGGAAAAATCGGCGTGTTGATGGGCGCGCTGAACAGACACGAAATGTGGACCTACGACCCACCAGATAAAGACGAGAGGGCAAGGCGGCGAGAACGCCGGCGGTGGGGATCGCGCTAAATTTGATCGCGGCACTGTGGATGCGGCGAGGAGCCACGAAGGCCTTATCCCGTATGACTCCTCGCGGGTTTCGCTCCGCTCAGCCATCCTACTAGCCTGTGTGGGCGTCCCGAATCCCGGACCGTGTTATAAATCCAGCGGGTAGCATTCCAGAGGACATACGATGCGCAGCCTGTGGTCGGACCGCGACGCGGCGTCGATGGTGGCGCGGTATGGCGAGAGTGGCGTCGGAAGGGATCTGGCGCTGCGCGTTTATACCTCGCGCCTGCTTGGGGGTGATCCGCGGCTGGTGCTGCACGGCGGCGGCAATACGTCGGTCAAGACGATCCTGCCCGATCTGCTCGGCGAGTCCGTCGAGGTGCTGTGCGTCAAGGGCAGCGGTTGGGACCTGGGCAATATCGAGCCGGCGGGATTGCCGGCGGTTCGGCTCGCGCCGCTGCGCAAACTGCGCGACCGCGACCGGCTGTCGGACGAGGACATGGTGCGCATCCAGCGCGCCAATCTGCTCGATCCGGGGTCGCCGAACCCGTCGGTCGAGACGCTGCTGCACGCGTTCCTGCCGCACAAATACATCGATCACACGCATGCGACCGCGGTGTTGAGCCTCGCCGACCAGCCCGACGCCGCCGAGCGCATCGCCGACTTGTACGGGCCGCGCGTCGGAGTCGTGCCTTACATCATGCCGGGGTTTCTGCTGGCGAAGAAGGCGGCGGAGGTGTACGAGGCCGCTCCTGCGGTCGAAGGCCTCGTGCTGCTGAAGCATGGCGTGTTCAGCTTTGGCGATACCGCGCGCGATGCCTATGAGCGCATGGTCGCGATTGTGACACTGGCAGAGGAGCGTCTCGCGCGCGGGCGCAAATCGGTTTTTGCCGCCGCTTCCGCGCCGGATCGCGTCGCCGATGCGGCTGAAGTGGCTCCGATCCTGCGCGGCGCCTGCGCCTTGCCCGATCCGGCGGGGCCAAGCCTTTACAACCGTTTCGTGCTCGATTTTCGCGGCGGTCTGGAAGTGCTGAATTTCGTCAACGGCGACGAATTGGTGCGCTACGGGCTGGAAGGGGTCGCCACTCCTGACCACACGATCCGCACGAAAAACTATCCTTGCATCGTGCCGGCGCCCGAAGCTGGCGGGCTCGATGTCTTTGCCGCTGCAGCGCGAGATGCGGTCGCGCGGTTTGTGGCCGAGTACCGAGCCTATTTCGCGCGCCACAACGCCGCCTCTGTCACGAAGCGGCAGGAACTCGATCCGGCGCCGCGCGTCATCCTGGTGCCGGGGCTCGGGCTGTTCGGTCTCGGGCGCAGCGCGAAAGACGCCGCGATCGCCGCCGATCTTGCCGAAAGCTGGGTCGCGACGGTGACCGACGCCGAGGCGGTCGGCCGGTTCGAATTGCTGCCCGAGGCCGAGCTGTTTGAGATGGAATACTGGTCGCTCGAACAGGCGAAGCTCGGCGGTGCGGTCGAAAAGCCGCTTGCGGGACAGATCGCGGTGGTTACCGGCGGGGCCGGAACGATCGGCCTCGCGACGGCGCGGGCGCTCAAAGCGGCTGGGGCCGAGATCGCGTTGATCGATCGCGTCGAATCCGAGGTGGAGGATGCCGCGAGGAAGCTTGGCGGGGTCGGACTGGCCGCCAATGTGACCGACCCGGAGGCGGTTCGCGACGCCTTCGACCGGGTCGCGGCGCGGTTCGGCGGTGTCGATATCGTCGTGTCGAATGCCGGCGCCGCTTGGCAGGGGCGCATCGGCGAGGTCGACGAGAAAATGCTGCGGGACAGCTTCGAGCTGAATTTTTGGGCCCATCAATCGGTCGCGCGGAACGCGGTGCGGATCATGCGCGCGCAGCGCACCGGCGGCGTTTTGTTGTTCAACGTCTCGAAACAGGCGCTGAACCCGGGCGCCGAGTTCGGACCGTACGGGGTGCCGAAGGCCGCGACCCTGGCGCTGATGCGGCAATACGCGCTCGACTACGGCGGGGACGGAATCCGCTCCAACGCGGTCAACGCCGACCGCATACGCGGCGGGCTGCTGACACCGGAGATGATCGCGCTGCGGGCCCGCGCCCGCGGGGTCAGCGAGGCCGAATATATGGGCGGCAATCTGCTGCGCCGCGAGGTGACGGCCGAGGACGTGGCGCAGGCGTTCCTGCATCTCGCGCTGGCGCGCAGCACGACCGCGACGATCGAAACCGTGGACGGCGGTAACATCGCCGCAGCGCCGCGCTGAACCCGATGCAGGGATCGACGCGATCGGCTTTGCCGGAACCACCGTCTTCCGAGGACATCGTGTTCGGGCGGGAGGGCGGCATCGCGACCGTGACCCTGAACCGGCCGAGTGCGCTTAACGCGTTCACGCTCGGCATGTATCGGCGCTTCGATCCGATGCTGCGCGCATGGGAAGAGGACCCGGCCGTGCGGGCGGTGCTGGTGCGCGGTGCCGGCGAGCGCGCGTTCTGCGCCGGTGGCGATGTGCGGGCGATCTACGAATCCGGGCTCGGCATTTCCGGCACGCCCGATCTGACCTCGGTGTTTTTCCGGGAAGAATACCAGCTGATCCGCCGCGTCCATCGCTATCGGAAACCGTATCTAGCGATCATCGACGGCGTAACGATGGGCGGCGGTGCCGGGGTTTCCGTCAACGGCGCCTACCGGATCGCGACCGAGAAGACGCTGCTGGCCATGCCGGAGACCGGGATCGGCCTGTTTCCCGATGTCGGCGCGACGCGTTTCCTAAACCTGTGCCCCGGCCATATCGGGCGCTATCTCGGATTGACCGGTGCGCGGCTGGGCCCGGCCGACGCGCTTTATTGCGGCTTCACGACGCATTTCGTACCGCGCGAGCGCGTGCCGGACCTGGTCGCGGCGCTTGCCGGCCTCGCCTGGCGCGACGGGGACGCGCGGGCACAGATCGACGAGGCGCTGGCGTCGTTTCGCGGTGATCCCGGCCAACCGCCGCTTGCCGCGCGTCGCGCCGCTATCGATCGCTGTTTCGCCGCGGAAACAGTCGAGGCAATCCTCGACGCGCTGGCCCGCGAGGCTGCGGGCGGTCCCGACGGCGAATGGGCGGCCGAGACGCACGCCGGGCTGCTGACAAAGTCGCCGACCAGCCTCAAGGTCACGCTCCGGCAGCTTATCATCGGGCGCGGCTACGACCTCGAACAGGCGCTCGCGCTCGAATACCGGCTGACGCAGCATTTCATGGCAGGGCATGATTTTTATGAAGGGGTGCGAGCGGTCGTGGTCGACAAGGATCAGCACCCGCGCTGGCGCCCGCCGAGCCTCAACGAAGTCTGCGATCCCGATGTCGAGATCTATTTCGCTCCGCTTGGCGACGCCGAGCTAACATTCTCCTGAAACATGATATCGCTCAGCGCGGTGTAGCGATGAAGAACAGCCGCGGGTAGGGCAGCAGGATCTTGCCGTCGGCTTGCGACGGAAAGGCGTCGGCCAGAAGTCGCTCGTAGCGCTCCAAGAATTGCAGCTGCTCGCCGGGATCGAGCCGGCCGAGGAATGGACCGAGTCCGGTGCCGCGCAACCAGGCGATGATCGCCTCAACCCCATCCATAATCTGAATATAGTTGGTCTCCCACAGGACCATGCGGTGGCTCAGTGGCGCGAGGCTGTCGTAATAGAATTCCGGCGGCCTCACCGGAGAGGGGTCGCGCGCGCCCGCGAGCCGCTCGCGCCAGGGCCCTTCGGCGGCGACCTGGCGCATCAGCGCATGCGTCACGAAATCGTGGTTGCGCGGCATTTGAACGGCCAGCGCGCCGCTCGGCTTTACCGCGGCGATAAGACGCGGAAGCAGCTCGGCGTGGTTTCCAACCCACTGCAGCGCCGCGTTCGAAAAAACGGCATCGTAGCGCTCGGCAGGTGACCATGCGGCGATGTCACCGAGAACGAAATCGATCTCGGGATCGAGGCGGCGCGCCGTCGTCAGCATGTCCAGCGAGGAGTCGAGCCCCTCGATAGCGGCATCGGGCCAGCGTTCGTGCAGCAGCGCCGTGCTGTTACCGGGACCGCAGCCGAGGTCGACGACCCGCCGCGGGGCCGCAATCTCGACTCGCGCAAGCAAATCGAGAGCAGGCCGGGTGCGCTCGTCGGAGAATCGAAGATATTGCTGGGCGTTCCAACCGTGCATAATCCGCCTTTTCGATGTGCGCACCCGCCGATGCGCGTTGCGCGCGTGCATCAATTGCCGCGGTAAACCAAATTTCCCCGGTGGCCGGGAGCAAACCTCGCACCCGCGCCGTTTTCACAGGTCGCTGGTGCTAGGTAGATGATCGAGCCGGTAAAAACCATTCTTGTCGTCGAGGACGATCGCGACGTGCGCGAGGTCGCGCTCGCCGTGATCGAGGGCGCCGGCTACCGGGCCCTGGAGGCCGCCAGCGGCGACGACGCGTATCGGCTGCTGTCGGCGCATCCGGATCTGCAGATCGACGTCCTGTTCACCGATGTCGTTATGCCCGGACGGCTCGATGGGATCGACTTGGCCAATGCCGCCCGCGCGCTGCGCCCCCGATTGCAAATCCTCTACGCAACGGGCTTCGCCAACCTCGTGCGCGCCAATCGCGATGCCGATCTGCAAGGCCCGGTTTTGCGCAAACCTTACCGGCCGAGAGATCTGCGCCGCGCCATCGCCGCCCTGCTCGATCAGGTGAGTTGAACCTTTTTTCGAGTACCCCTTCTCGACCACACCGTAACGATCGGCGGATCAATCGCCCGCCTGGTCGACGCTGCGGGGCGTCCCGAGCCAGCCATGCCGCCCGCGCAAACGCAATCGATCGAGGTAGAGGTAGACGATCGGCGTCGTGTACAGCGTCAGTACCTGGCTGACGAACAGCCCGCCGACGATCGCGATGCCGAGCGGCCGGCGCAGTTCCGAACCCTCGCCAAACCCGATCGCCAAAGGAACGGCGCCGAACATTGCAGCGGCCGTTGTCATCATGATCGGACGGAACCGCAACAACGCGGCACGATAGATCGCCTCGCGTGGCTCGAGGCCCTGACCTCGCTCGGCGCTGAGCGCGACGTCGATGATGATGATCGCGTTTTTCTTGACGATGCCGATCAGCAGGACGACGCCGATCAGCGCGATGATGCTGAATTCGGTGTCGAACAGCAGCAACGCCAGCACCGCCCCGACTCCCGCGGAGGGCAGCGTTGAGAGGATTGTGATCGGGTGGATAAGGCTCTCATAAAGCACGCCGAGCACGATGTAGACGGTGACAAGCGCCGCGAGGATCAGCAGCGGTTGGGTCCGCAGCGACGACTGAAAGGCCCGTGCCGTGCCTTCGAACGTGCCGACGATCGTGGCCGGCACCCCAATGCGCAGGATTGCGCCGTCGATCGCGCGGGTCGCTTCGCCGAGCGAGACGTCCGGCTTCAGGTTGAATGAAATCGTCGTCGCCGCGAACAACCCCTGGTGATTGACGGCGATCGGGGCGTGATCGGTTTCGAAGTGGGCGATGGCGGATAACGGCACCATCCGTTCCGGCGCTGTGCTGACGGCCGCACCGGTCGAGGCGGCGCCGCGCCCGCTATTCGCGATCGCATTCGTCGCCCGATTGCGCACGGCCTGCGCATCGTACGACGGGTCATCCGCGCCTGCATCGCCGGCCGTAGTGACGGTGTCCGTTATGGCGTTGGTCGCCTGCGTTCCCTTGATTCCGCCGGCGGTGCTGACGAAAATCCTGCTCAGCGTATCGGGGTTCCCCCAGTATTGCGGCGGAGCCTCCATGACGACCTTGTACTGGTTTCGCGTGGTGTAGATCGTCGAAACAGCCCGTTCGCCGAACGCATCATAGAGCGTGTTGTCGATCTGGCGCGCGGTCACGCCGAGTCGCGCGGCGGTCGCGCGGTCGATCGCCAGCCTGGTTTCCAGCCCGCCCTGCTGCTGATCGGAATTGACGTCGGTCAGTTCCGGCAGCTGCTCCAGCGCGGCCGTGATGCGCGGCTCCCATTCATAGAGCTGGTGCAGATCATCGGCCTGCAAGGTGTACTGGTACTGGGCGAACGACTCCCGTCCACCGACACGAATATCCTGTACCGGCTGCAGAAACAGGCGTGCGCCTGCTACCTGAGCGAGCCTGGGCCGCAGGCGCGCGACGACCTGGGCGGCCGAGACGCCGCGCTCGGCCAGCGGTTTCAGCGCGATGAAGACAAACCCGGAGTTCGTCCGCCCGCCGCCGGTAAAGCCGGTGACGCTGGCGATCGCCGGATCCTCGCCGAGGATGTGGATGAACTGTGTCAGCTTGCCACGCATCATCTCGAACGAGGCGCTCTGATCGGCCCTGATGCCACCCACGAGACGTCCGGTGTCCTGCTGCGGGAACAGCCCCTTCGGGATCACGACAAAAAGGTAGATATTGAGCGCGACGACCATCGTCAGCGCGCTCAGCACGAGCCCTGGTCGGCGCAGTGCCGCCGCCAGGGTGCGTCCATAAAAGCCGAGCATGGCCGCGAACATCCGGTCGCTCGCGGCATTCCATCGCGAACGCCGCTCCGGCCGGGCGGTGGCCCAGTAGGCGCACATCATTGGCGTCACGGTCAGCGAAACGACCATCGAGATCAGGATCGCGACCGACAGCACCACCGCGAACTCGCGAAATATTCGGCCAATTAAACCCGGCATCAGCAGGATCGGCACGAACACCGCGATCAGCGACAGGGTCATCGAGACGACCGTGAAGGCGATCTCGCGCGTGCCGCGCAACGCGGCCTCGACGCGGCCCATTCCGGCCTCGACATGCCGCGTCACGTTTTCAAGCACGACGATCGCGTCATCGACCACAAATCCGGTTGCGATCGTCAGCGCCATCAGCGACGAGTTGTTGAGGCTGTAGCCGAGCAGGTGCATTGCGCCGAACGTGCCGAGCAGCGACACCGGCACCGCGACGCTCGGGATCAGTGCCGCGCGCGCGTTGCGCAGAAACAGGAACACGACGAGGATCACCAGCACGACCGCGATGATTAGCGTGATCTCGACCTCGTGCAGCGACGCGCGGATTGTCGTGCTGCGATCGAGTGCGACGGCGAGATCGATGTCGCTCGGCAGCGCGGCCCGGAGCTGAGGCACTATTCCCGTCACCCGGTCGACGGTGTCGATGATATTGCCCGCGGGCCGCCGGTGCAAAATGACCAGTACCGCTGGTCTGCCGTTCGACAGGCCGACATTGCGCCTGCTTTCCTGCCCCTCGTCGATCTTTGCAACGTCGTTGAGACGGACCGGCGCGCCGTTGCGGTAGGCGATCACCAGCGGCTTGTAGTCGTCCGGCGTGGTTGCCTGGTCGTTGGCGTAAAGCTGCCAGCGCCGTGGGCCGTCCTCGACAACGCCTTTCGGGCTGTGAGCGTTGGCCGCCGCGATCGCCGCGCGGACGTCCTCGAGACCGATGCCGTGATGGAACAGCGGCGCCGGGTCGATCTCGATCCGCACCGCGCGCGCCGCGCCGCCGCCGATGGTGACCTGTCCGACACCGTCGATCTGGGACAGGGCCGGCACCAGGATCATCGACGCTTCGTCATAGATCTGGCCGCGTGTGCGCGTGTCGGAGGTCAGCGACAGGATCATAATCGGCGCGTCGGCCGGGTTGACCTTGCGATAGGTCGGATTGCTCCTGAGGGTCGCAGGCAGGTCGGCGCGCGCCGCATTGATCGCGGCCTGCACGTCGCGAGCGGCCCCCTCGATATCGCGGCTGAGCGAGAATTGCAGCGTGATCCGGGTCGAGCCGACCGTACTCGATGAGGTCATCTCGGTGACATCGGCGATGACTCCGAGATGCCGTTCGAGCGGGGTTGCCACACTCGTCGCCATTGTCTCCGGGCTCGCGCCGGCCATCTGGGCGCTGACCACGATCGTCGGGTAATCGACTTGCGGCAGCGGCGCGACCGGCAGCCGCCAAAACGCGGCGAAGCCGGCCAGCGCGAGCCCGAGCGTCAGCAGCGTCGTTCCGACCGGGCGCCGGATGAAGATGGCCGAAAAGCTCACTGGACCGCTTCGTCCGGGTTCAAGAAGTGCCCGAAGCGTCGCCGGGCCGCCCGACCGAACCGGTCAAAGGCGAGATAGATCACCGGCGTCGTGAACAGCGTCAATATCTGGCTGACGATGAGCCCGCCGACAATTGTAACGCCGAGCGGATGGCGCAGCTCCGATCCGGTGCCGCTGCCGAGCATCAGCGGCAACGCGCCAAACAAGGCGGCCGCCGTGGTCATCATGATCGGGCGAAAGCGCAACAGCGACGCGCGGAAGATCGCGTCGCGCGGCGACAGTCCCTGTTCGCGCTGCGCGTCCAGCGCGAAATCGACGATCAGGATGCCGTTCTTCTTGACGATGCCGATCAGCAGGATGATGCCGATCACGGCGATGATCGTCAGCTCGCTGCCCTCGACAATCAGCGCCAGCAACGCGCCGAACCCCGCCGACGGCAGCGTCGACAAAATGGTGATCGGATGGATGTAGCTCTCGTAGAGCACCCCCAGCACGATATACATCGTGACGATCGACGCCAGGATCAGCAGTATCTCGTCGCCGAGGGCTGCCTCGAACGCGAGCGCGGCTCCCTGGAATTTCATGACCATGCTCGCCGGCAGCCCGAGATCGCGCTGTGCCTCGCGGATCGCGTTAACGGCCTCGCCGAGCGCAGCGCCGGGAGCGAGGTCGAACGAGATCGACGCCGACGGAAACTGGCCGAGATGGCTGATCGAAAGCGGCGCGGTCTGCTCGACGACCCGCGCGATTGCCGAAAGCGGCACCTGTCCATTCCGTGCGGTGGAGGACGGCAGATAGATCGCGCCTAGCGATTCCAGCGACTGCCGCGCGCCCGGGTCGGCTTCGAGGATCACCCGGTACTGGTTCGACTGGGTGAAGATTGTCGAGACGATGCGCTGGCCGAACGCGTCATACAGTGCGTTGTCGATCGTTGCCGGTGTGATCCCGAAGCGGGCGGCGGTCGCGCGGTCGATCTGCACAAAAGCCGCCAGCCCGCTTTGCGTGGCGCTGGTCGAGACGTCCTCGATCAGCGGAATTCGGCGCAGCCGTTCGACGAGGCGCGGTACCCATAAGGCAAGCTCGTCAGGATTAGCGTCCTGCACCGCGAATTGATACTGGCCGCTGCCGACCGTAGCGTCGATCGTCAGATCCTGCACCGGCTGCAGATGCAGAGTAATGCCGCCGATCCCGGCGACCCGGTCCCGCAGTCGGAGAATGACCTCGCCTGCGCTGGCGCGGCGCTCACCGCGGGGGCGCAGGTTGATCAGCATGCGGCCTCTGTTGGGCGTCGTGTTGGTGCCGTCGACTCCGATCGACGACGAAAGATTTGCAACATCGGGGTCGGCGAGAACCGCCGCGGCGAGCGCCTGCTGTCGCTCGGCCATCGCCGCGAACGATATGCCCGGGGAGGCTTCGGTAACGCCCTGGATGAGACCGGTGTCCTGCACCGGAAAGAACCCCTTCGGGATCACCACATACAGGCAAACGGTCAGCCCCAGCGTCGTGACCGCGACCAGCAGCGTCAGGTTCTGATGGTCGAGAACCCAGTTCAGCTTCCGTCCGTACCAGTTGATAGAAGAGGCAAGCCAGCGTTGCGTAAGGCGGGCGAACCGCGATGTTTCCTCGCGTGAACGGCGGTGCAGCAGCCGCGCGCACATCATCGGCACCAGGGTCAGCGACACCACCGCCGAAATGACGATTGTCACCGCCAGGGTTATCGCGAATTCGCGGAACAACCGTCCGACAACATCGGGCATGAACAACAGCGGGATCAGCACCGCGATCAGCGAGACGGTCAGCGAGATGATCGTGAACCCGATCTGGCGCGAGCCGTGCAACGCGGCGCGCATCGGCGTCTCGCCTTCTTCGATATAGCGCGCGATGTTTTCGATCATGACGATCGCGTCGTCGACGACAAACCCGGCCGCGATCGTCATCGCCATCAGCGACAGATTGTTGAGGCTGAACCCCGCCAGGTACATCACGCCGAACGTGCCGACCAGCGACAGCGGCACCGACAGGCTCGGGATGATCGTCCCCGACGCGCTGCCGAGAAACAGGAAGATCACCAGGACGACCAGGACAATCGCGAGCGCCAGCTCCAGCTGGACCGAATTGACCGAGGCGCGGATCGTATCGGTGCGGTCGCTGAGCACCACGAGATCCACCGGCGCCGGCAGCGCCGCCCGCAGCCGCGGCAACAGCGTCTGGATGCGGTCGACAACGTCGATGACGTTGGCACCGGGCTGGCGCTGGACGGTTACGATGACCGCCGGTTCGGTATTCATCCAGCCGGCGAGCTTGGTATTCTCCGCGCCCTCGACCGCGTTCGCCACATCGGCCAGGCGAACCGGCGCTCCATTGCGATAGGCGATCACCAGATCGTTGTAATCGGCCGGGCTTTTCAGCTGGTCGTTCGCGTTGATCGAATACGCCCGGCTGGGCCCGTCAAAGTTCCCTTTCGGACCGTTGACATTGGCGTTGCCGATCGTCGTACGCAGATCGTCGATATTGAGCCCGTAAGCAGCGAGTTGCTGCAGATTGGCTTGGATTCGCAGCGCCAGGCGGTTCCCGCCCCCCACCCTGACCAGCCCGACCCCGGCCAACTGCGATATCTTCTGCGCGATGCGCGTGTCGGCGAGATCGCTGAGTTGTGTGAGCGTCATTGTCGCCGAGGTCAGCGCCAAGGTCAGGATCGGAGCGTCGGCCGGATTTACCTTGGCGTAGATCGGTGGCGCGGGCAAATCGGACGGCAGCAGATTTCCGGCCGCGTTAATCGCCGCCTGCACCTGTTGCTCGGCAATGTCGAGACTCAGTGAGAGGTTGAACTGGAGCGTGATGACCGAGGCGCCGGCCGAGCTGACCGAACTCATCTGGTTGAGCCCCGGCATTTGCCCGAGTTGCACTTCGAGCGGTGCGGTCACCGAGGACGCCATCACTTCCGGGCTTGCCCCGGGGTAGAGTGTTGTCACCTGGATCGTCGGATAATCGACTTCCGGCAGAGCAGATACCGGCAGCAGCCGGTAGGCGATCACGCCGACAAGCATGATTGCCGCCATTAGCAGCGACGTTGCCACCGGGCGCAGGATAAAGATGCGCGACGGGTTCACCCGCTACCCCGCGAAAGGCGAGGCGGTCGGGTCACTCGCTGCTCCGCCCGCGGTGGCCGCGCGGCCGTTCGGGCGAGGCCGCGCCGCCAGTCGCAGCCCGGCCGGCTTTCGCGGTCCGTATTTTGGCGCCGTCGCGCAGCCGGTCGGCGCCGTCGACGACGACGACCTGCCCCGGCCGCAGCCCGTCGAGCACGGCGACCCGCTCGCCGCTGCTCGGACCCAGGCTTACCGGCTGCACGGCAACGCGTATCATCCGGTTTGACGAGGTATACAAAGGTTCCGGGGGCGCCGCGCTGCACGGAAGCGGCCGGTATCACCGGCCTGTCACGCATCGTGTCGAGCAGTAGCTGGACGGTCACGAATTGGTTCGCGAACAGCGCCTCATCGGCGTTGTCGAATGACGCCCGCAGTTTGATCATGCCGGTCGTGGTATCGATCTGGTTGTCCGCGGTTTCGAGTGTTCCGGTGGCCAGCGGGGTGGTTCCGGTCCGGTCGAAGGCGGTAACCGTAAGCGCCGCACCGGAGCGCATCCGGCGCATCACCGCCGGAAGTTCGTCGGCCGGGAGGGTAAAGATGACCGAAATCGGGTTGATTTGCGTGATAACGACGATCCCGGCGGCGTCGTTCGTCTGGACGTAATTGCCGGGATCGACGCGGCGCAGCCCGACTCGTCCGCTGATCGGCGAGACGATGCGAGCATAGGTGAGATTGAGCTTTTGCGCATCGACCTGCGCCTGATCGGCCGCGATCGTGCCTTGATTCTGCTGGACCAGCGCAACTTGCGTATCGACGGTCTGTCGCGCGATCGAATTCTGCGCCAACAACGTGCGATAGCGCGCGAGATCGACCTCCGAATTGCGCAGCGTTGCCCGGTCCTTTGCCAACTGGCCCTCGGCCTGGGCGAGTGCGACCTGATACGGGCGCGGATCGATTTGGGCCAGGAAATCGCCTCTTTTTACGATCTGGCCCTCCTTGAATGCGACCTCGACCAGTTGGCCGCTGATCTGCGGCTTGACCGTCACCGTCGCGAGCGGCGTCACGGTGCCGAGCGCGTTCAGGACAACCGGCACGTCGGCCGTTTCGACCGAAGCGGTCCCGACCGGCATCGGGCCGGACGCATTGATGCGGCCAGTATGGGGTGGCGCTGCTGCTCGGTCGGCGCGCCATACGATCAGCCCCACCGCAACGCCTGCAAGACGAGCAGCAACAGCCACAGGGCGCCGCGCCGGCGCGTGGCGCGAGATTGCGGCGCAAGCGTCGGCGAGGTTTGCGGCTCGGCGGCGCGCAGCTTCTGTGGCGAAAAATCGTCGACCGCTTCGAGGCCCAGCGCCGGGACCGCAAACCGGCCGCTCGGATGGTCATCCATGCAGTGCGAAACCAAACCGCAGCCGGACCGCGGCGCATGCTTTCCCCTGATCATCTCCAGACTCTACGCAGGGTCACACGAAAACCTCCCTGCGCACAGCCGCCCGTCGCGGTCTCCTTCAACGGTGCCGCGGCCCGTATCGATCTACGAGATCAGAAAACGGTGCCGACGACGCGGCTGAACCAGCCCTCGTTCGCCTGCCGCGGCGAGCCTTCACCGGTAACCAGCGCGTAGGCATCGCTGTACCATTGGCTGCCAGGATAGTTGTAGCCGAGAACCGCGGCGTTTTCCTTTGCTTCGTTGGTCAGGCCGAGCGCCAAGTTGATTTCGACAAGCCGTTCGAGCGCCTCGGGAACGTGCGTCGTGGTTTGGTAATTATCGACGACCCGCTTGAATCGGTTCATCGCGGCCAGGTATTCCCGCCGCTTCAGGTAATATCGGCCGATTTCCATCTCTTTTCCGGCCAGATGGTCGCGCGTGAAATCGAGCTTCAGCTTGGCGTCGCGCGCATATTTCGTGTCAGGGAAGCGGCGCACGACCTCGTCGAGCGCCTTCAGCGCCAGCTCGGTCAATTTCTGATCGCGCCCGACATCGACGATCTGCATATAATAGGAAACCGCCTTCATATAATATGCATAGGCTACGTCCCGATTGCCCGGGTGGAGCTGGATATAGCGATCGGCGGCAAGAACCGCCTCATTATAGTTTCCGCTTTGAAAATTGGCGTAGATCTGCATCAACTGGCTTTTTGTCGCCCACACCGAATAGGGATGCTGTGCATCAACTTCATCAAAGGTCTTCGCCGCCGCGGTGTAATTCTCCTCCACCAGGGCGTCCATCGCCTTGTTGTAGAGGTCATCAACCGGCTTTTCGATGTAGACTTGGTCTTTGTTGCCGCCACATGCGGCAAGTACGAGCAACAACCCCACCGCGAGCAACCGCGGCGGCGATAACGGCGGATACATCAGCACTCCGATTTTGGCCTCAACTTCCTCCGCCTCGCTTATAGCACAGATCGTCGGCGCGCTGAAAACGGACGGCGCTGCGCCTGAAGCAACCTCCGCAGGGCCGCCTCAGGCGGCCGCAGCCGCGGCGGTCACAGTCCAAACCGGTGTGCCGAGGTCGGCCGCTTCCAACATCGTCGTCGAGCACCACGCCTCGGAATCGGCGAACACCGCCGCGAGCAAGCGGCGCGTCAGCGCATGGCCCGAGCGAGAGCCGCGGAAATGCCCGATGATCGCGCCACCCGCGAGAAACAGATCGCCGATTGCGTCCACCAGCTTATGACGCACGAATTCGTCGGCGAAACGCAGCCCGCCAGCATTCAGAACGCGATCACCGCTGACCACGATCGCATTGTCGAGCGAGCCCCCGCGCGCCAGCCCGGCCGCCTGCAGCCGGGGCCAATCATCGAGCAGGCCGAAGGTGCGTGCCGGCGCCAGCTCGCTGTTGAACGCCTCCGGGTCGATGCTCAGCGAGATGTGCTGGTGCCGGATCAGCGGATTGTCGAACTCGATCTCGAAACTCATCGAGAATTCGGAACCCGGGAGCAACGCGGCCGATGATCCGCTCTCTGCCACTTCAACCGGTTTCATGATCTTGATCGCGCGCCGCGGCGCGTTCTGGATCTTGGTCCCGGCGCTCTCGATCAGGCGCACGAACGGCGCCGCGCTGCCGTCCATGATGGGAACCTCGGGGCCGTCCAGTTCGACGACCGCGTTGTCGATTCTGTTTCCGGAAAGCGCCGCCAGCAAATGCTCCACCGTAGCGACCTGGATTCCCTCGCGGTTGGAGAGCACCGTCGACAGCGCGGACTCGACACTGTTCCTCCAATCGGCCCGGATCTCGGCACCGGCATCGGACCGGCGAAACACGATGCCGCTATCCGGCGCGGCCGGACGCAGCGTCATCGTGACCGATTGCCCGGAATGCAGCCCAATCCCCCGACAGCCGACAGCGTTCCGTAAGGTCCGCTGCGGCGCAATTCCCATTTCCCCCAACATACACACCAGTTTTGACCCGTTATCAACTGCTGCGCAGGTTACGCGCGGGCCCGACCGGACAAAAATCAATCATTGTTACGGATTGTTGCAAGCTAGCCGTTATCCGCCGTCGAAGAATCGCTAATCTCGACCGCAACGCGCCCGAAGCCATCGAACTCGACGGTCGCCCGGCCGCGCAACCCGATGAATACTTGCCGACGAGTGCGGGCCCGAGCGCCGAGGAGTCTGGATCAGATACTTCGGCGCGCAACTTGCAGTTGTGGCTGGACGCAAGTGGATCATCGTCTATCGCGGCAGGGTCCAGGGATGCCGCCGCCGGCTTGCAACTCCGGCGGGTACGGCTACAGCTGCAACTGCAACTGCCGCTTTCTTCAGATCGGATGCGCGTGAGGTTCGGCTGCGGCGGCGGAGCTAAAGATCGGCGGCGGGCGGTCCCTCCGCCTCGGCATCCCCGGTCGAGAGAAGGCGGGTCGGGAACCCGGCGGCGACCAGCGCGTCGACGATCGTTCCGACATGGCGCCGGTTCTGCGTTTCGACGACCAGATCGAGTTCGGCGCGCTTCACCGACGAATCGTGGAACAGCCGCTGATGATGCACCTCGACGATATTGGCGCCGAGCCCGCCGATAATCCCGGCGACCCGCGACAGCACCCCCGGCAGATCGGGCAGTTCGGCCCGCAGCCGCACCAGACGCCCGCCGCGCACCAGCCCGCGCATCAAGAGCGACGCGAGAAGCCGCGCATCGATGTTGCCGCCGGTCAGCACGATCCCGACCCGGCGGCCGCGGAAGCGCTCGGGCTCGGCCATCAGCGCCGCCAAACCGGCGGCGCCGGCCCCCTCGACGACGAGTTTCTGACGCTCGATCAAGAGCTCGATCGCGGCTTCCAACTGTCGCTCGGTGACGAGGCGAACGGCGCCGACCAGTTCGCCGACGATCCGCCGGGTCAGCAGGCCCGGTTCCTTGACCGCGATGCCCTCGGCCAGCGTCGTCCCCTCGCTCGGCAGCCCCGGGTCGATGTCATGCAGCACGCGATACATCGACGGGTAGAGCGCCGACTGCACGCCGATGATCTCGACCTGCGGCGACAGGCACTTGCGCGGCCACCGCAATCCCGGAGATCAAGCCGCCGCCGCCGATCGGCACCAGAAGTGTGTCAAGCTCCGGATTGTCGGCGAGCATTTCGAGCGCGATCGTGCCCTGCCCGGCGATGACTGCCGGGTCGTCGTAGGGATGGACCGGCACGAGACCGTGCTCGGCGGCAAGCGAATCGGCGGCGCGGCGCGCATCGACGAGGCTGTCGCCGCGCAGCACGACCCTGGCGCCCAGCGCCTCGGTGCGATCGATCTTTGTGAACGGCGTGCCGGCGGGCATCACGATGGTCGCCGGGATGCCGAGACGGCGCGCATGATAGGCCACGCCCTGGGCGTGATTTCCGGCCGACATCGCGACGACGCCGGCCCGCCGCTCCGCCGCGCCGAGCGTCATCAGCTTGTTGAGCGCGCCGCGCTCCTTGAAGGACCCGGTCGCCTGCTGCGTCTCGAGCTTCAGAAAAACCTCGACGCCGGCAATTTCGCGACAGCGCGGCGGCCCGGATCAGCGGGGTTCGCACGATCTCGCCGCTGATGGCGGCCTCGGCTCGGCGGATATTGTCAATCGTCACCGGCAGATCGATCATTGTGCGGGTTCCAGGGTCAGGGTCGCGACCGGTTCGGCCTTGCCGGGCACGAGGTAACCAAAATTCCGCCAGCGCCGCAGCAGGTCCGAGAAATGCGGCGAAAGTGGGTTGCCCGATTGCCCCGGCGCCGCGATCATCCGCGACGCGGACGGGTCGGCGAGATCGGTGACGATGCGCAACCCGGCGCCGTGGTGGTGCTCGTACGGATGCTCGTCGTCGCGGATCGTCATCGAGCCGCGGTTCACGGTGTCGAACCCGCCGCTCGTCGATATCGCGACATCGATCCAGTCGCGCAACACCGGAATGCGTGAGAATACCGGGTTCGGAAACTTCGCGACGTGGGCGCGGCCCCATCGCCATGTGGCCATATCCGACCCGTAGGACTCGCGCAGGCTCGCCAGCGCGGTTTCCAATGTTGCCGATAACAGCGCGTCGCAGCCGTTCGGTGGTGCGCCAGTCGGCTTTGCTGCTTCGCCAACTTCGACCGCATTCGCTTCGGCGCGCGGGAGGGGATCGGCACCGGCGGTCGGCTGAGGCGCGGTTTTGGACGTGCGCTTTTCCTCCCGTGCGCCGTCAACGAGCAATGAAGCAACATGGCTGGAGTTAACAGGCACCGCCGGCGGTGCGCCGCACCATTCCGGATGGCGGGTCAGTACGTTTTCGATGACCTGGGGGTGCAGGTTCCAGTAGTCCCGGCCCGCATCACCGAGCCGACCGACGAACACCGCCTCGGCAAAGGCGCGCAGCCAAGCCGTGAACAGCAGCGGCTCCACTTCGCGCCGCATCCATCCGGAAGTCCCACGCTCGCAATCGCTCGATCGCCGCGCGCGACCGATCGTCCGGGGGATTGATGCGGCTCATCAGCGGCACCAGGCGGCGCGCCGCGATCGACAGCGTATCGGCCTGGATCGCGGCGCTGGCCTCGGGCGACTGGATCGGCTCGGCGGCAAGCAGTTCGTCGATCCGCTCCGCCCGGTTCGGCAGATCCCAGTCGCGCGACAGGAAATACGGATAGCTGTCGGGCACGATCTTGTTGTTGGCGCTGACGAAGTGGCCGGAAGCGGGATTGCTGCCCTGCGGCAGTTCGGCGAACGGGATGAAGCCGGTCCAGTCGTAGGCGCCGGTCCAACCCGGCATCGGCAGCCAGCCGTTGCCGCTCCGGCGGATCGGGATGCGGCCGGGCGCGATAAACCCGATCTCGCCGCCCGCGTCGCCAAACACGATATTCTGCTGCGGCGCGACGAAGCTCTCGAAGCGCCGCGCGAAACTCGCGCCAATCGCCGGCGCGGCCGGCGCCCACAAAGCCTCGGCGCTGCGGTCGTCTTCGGCAAGGAAGGTGGCGGCGAGCGCCAGCACGTAACCCGTTTCCACCGTCCCCGGCCGGCAAATTATCCGACAGGACCGGGCCGTGGCGGGTGCTGCGGACCGTCAGCGTGACCGGCGCAGCGTCGCGAACCGCGATCGTCTCCTGCCGCGTTTCGAACGCTGCGCTGCCGTCCGGGGTCAGATACCGGCCGGAATCGTTCGGATCGAGCTTTTCGATGAAAAGGTCCGCGACGTCGCTGGCCGTCGTCGTAAAACCCCAGGCGATCCGGTCGTTGTGGCCGATCACGACCAGCGGCACGCCCGGGGCCGTGCCGCCGGCGATTTCGCGCTCCGGCGTCCTGAGCCGCGCGAGATACCAGACCCCGGGAGCGGAAAATCCGAGATGCGGGTCGTTGGCCAGCAACGGCTTGCCGCTCGCGCTGTGCGCGCCGTCGACGACCCAGTTGTTCGAGGCATAGGTCGGGCCGATTTTCGGGGCGAGGCCGGCATAGAGCGGATCGAGCGGCAGATGTTCGGTAGATCGCCGCCAGCTCCGCCAAGGTGGTCGGCGCCTCCTTCGGGTAGTTCGGGTAGAGAAAGGCGAGCTGCTCGGGCGACAGGCTGCGCGCGAGCCGGGCCCGCAGCAACTCGCCGCGGTAGTTTCCGGTCAGCTCCAGATCCATCACCTTGCCCCAGACAAGGCTGTCGGCCGGCCGCCATTTCTCCGGCGCAAAGCGCAGCAATTGGAACTCCGGCGGCAGCGCGCCGCGATGCGTCGCGAGAAACGCATTGACCCCGGCGGCGTAGGCCTCGAAACCTCGCTGCACCGGTACTGACAGATGAGCGAAGGAGGCCTCGGCGAGGCGGTAGAGTCCGAGCACCCGCATCTGCCTGTCGATGCCGATGGTCCGAGCACCGAAAATCTCGGACAACCTGCCGGCGCCGTAGCGCCGCATCGTCTCCATCTGGAAGAGCCGGTCCTGGGCGTGGGCGAAGCCGAGGCCGAAGGCGGCGTCCGCGTCATCGCGCGCGGTGATCAGCGGAACCCCGTCGGCATCGCGCGCGATCGTGACCGGCGCGCCGAGCCCCTGGACCGTAATGCGGCCGTCGACCTGCGGCAGCGAGGAGCGCAGATAGAAATAGCCGCCGCCAAGGATGATGAGCAGCAAGATCAGGAGCGCCGACAAGAATGCGGAGGAGCACCATTAACGCTCCCCCGGTCCGTCATCCGGGAAAGAGCCGGAATCCGGGGCAGCCGCGGATGCAAGGGCTCGCCGGCACGGCGACAGGGCGACGGGAACCAAAGCCTCCGGTCAGCAACGCGTGCCGGTGCTGGTCAAAGACCCAGCTCCTTCAGGATGGCCGAGCGGTCGGCGTCGAGGTCGGGAGCAGGGGGGCGGGTCGGCGGATCGGCGAAGGCCGACAGCTTCATCGGGTTGCCGGCGAGCTGCAACGGCCCGGTCACCGGGTCATCGCACTCGATCAGCATGTTGCGCGCCGCGACCTGCGGATGGGCAACGGCCTGCGCGACGTTATTGACCGGGCCGCATGGGAGGCCCGCCTTTTCGAGCACCGCGATCCAGTGTTCGGTGGTCGCGCCGCTCAACGCCGCCTCGATCTCGGCCTTGAGCGCCGGCTGGTGCTGGTTTCTGAGCGGGTTCGTCTTGAACAGCGGATTTTCGGCCAGGTCGGGGCGTCCGATCGCCTGCGCCATCTTGACGAACAGCCCGTCGTTTCCGGCCGCGATGATGATGTGGCCGTCGCTCGTCGCGAAGGCCTCGAATGGCGTGATCGAGGGGTGCCGCGCCCCCATCGGGCCGGGGATCTCGCCGGTTGTCGTGTAGCGCATGACCGCGTTTTCCAGCAGCGCGATCTGGCAATCGAACAACGCGACATCGACCTTGGTCGCCTCGCCGGTGCGCTCGCGATGCAGCAGCGCCGCGTTCAGCGCGATCGCGGTATAAAGACCGCCGGCGAGATCGCCGACCGACGTGCCGACCCGCACCAGCGGCCCGTCCGGGATGCCGGTGATGCTCATGATGCCGCCCAGCCCCTGCACGACCATGTCGTAGGACGGATAATGCGAGTAGGGCCCGGTATGGCCGAAGCCCGACGCGGCGGCATAGATCAGCCGGGGATAGCGCGGGTGCAGCGTGTCCCAGCCATAGCCGAGCTTCTCCATCGTCCCCGGGCGAAAGTTCTCGACGACCGCGTCAGCCTTGTCGAGCAGACGCTCGAAGATGTCGCGATCGTCCGGCTGCCTTCAGATCGAGGACGATCGATTCCTTGCCGCGGTTGACCGATGCGAAATAGGTCGATTTGCCGTTCTTGAACGGGCCGTATTGCCGCGCGTCGTCGCCGGTGTTCGGCGCCTCGACCTTGATCACGCGGGCGCCCAGTTCGGCCATCAGCAGCGTGCAGTACGGCCCCGCGAGAATGCGCGACAGATCGACGATCGTGATGCCGGAAAGCGGTCCAGCCTGTGGCATTCTCTTATCCCTTGTCGGTGCGGCGCCGTCAGATAGCCCCGAATGGGGCCGGATCGCAACCGGACAGCGCCTTGTTCGGATCGAGGCCGTCCCTCCCACATACGAATGGGACGCCCTCGGGCAAATCTCATGCGGGCTGTGGCGCGCTCAGTCCGAGCTGGTCGGCGAGGCGGACGAGTTGCGCGACGCCGCCGGCCTGCATCTTTCGCATCACCTGGCGGCGATGCATCTTTACGGTCATTTCGCTGACGCCCAGTTCGCCGGCGATCTGCTTGTTGAGCCGGCCGGCAACGACCAGTGCCATGACCTGGCGCTCGCGCGCGGTCAGCGTGTCGAAGCGGGTGCGCAATTCGGCCAACCTCATCTCGCCGATGCGGCGCGCGCGATCTCTTTCGAGCGCCGTTCCGACCGCGTCGAGCAGGTCCTGATCGCGGAACGGCTTGGTCAGAAACTCGACGGCGCCGGCCTTCATCGCCCGCACCGACATCGGGATGTCGCCGTATCCGGTGATGAAAATGATCGGCAATTGCGCTTCGGCCTCCGCCAGATCGCGCTGCATGTCGAGACCGCTGCGTCCCGGAAAACGCACATCGAGAACGATGCAGCCGGGACGGTCCGGCCGCTGGCTCTGCAGAAAATCCTGCGGCGAGGCATACAGCTCGACGTCGAAACCAACAGAGGTGAACAGGTTTTCGAGCGCCTTGCGCATCGAGGCGTCGTCGTCGATGACGACGATCGCCGGCGTTGGTTCGCTGCTCGCGTCAGAGCTGCTGCATCGTGCCGCTCAACGTGCAGTGGAGCCAGCGGGGTATCAACTATAGGCACGGTCGTATCGGGCGAAAACCTCGCTGAATTCGCGCACCGCCTCGCGCGGTCCTCCCGGATGTGACCACACGGCGCCGATCACGGCCAGAAAATCGGCGCCGGCCTCGACCAGTGGCCCGCAATTCTGCGCCGTGATGCCGCCGATCGCGCAGCACGGCACGACGGTCGTCTCGGACCAGTCGCGCAGCAGGTCGGGGGTGGCGCGGTATTTCGTCCCGACCTTCGTGCCGCTCGGAAAGAACGCGCCGAAGGCGACATAGTCGGCTCCGGCCTCGGCCGCGACAAGCGCGCGGTGGCGGCTGTCGCCGCACGTCACGCCGACGATGCGGTCCGGCCCGAGCAGACGGCGCGCCTCCTCGTAGGGCGCGTCCTCCTCGCCGACATGCACCCCGTCGCAATCGAGCTCGGCGGCAAGGTCGGGGCGATCGTTCATGATGAACGCGACATCGCGCGCCTGGGCGATCGGCTGCAGGACGCGGGCCGCGCGGCGGATCGCGTCGTCGTCAACGTCCTTCAGGCGGAGCTGCAGGCAAGCGACATCGCCGCCCGCGAGCGCCTCGTCGAGTTCCTTCGCGAACTTGTCGGGGTCGAGGGCGGGCGGCGTGATCAGGTAAAGCCGGGTCGACGCCGGCGTTTCGATGCCGAGGATAATTCAGTCCTCCCCTGAGTCCGGCCTATGTGATGGAGGCGCGGTAGATTTCGTCGATCGATTGGGCGAGAGCTGCCTCGAATTCGGCGTCGCTCATCGAGATGCGAAGGTCCTGGACAAGTGCGCGCGAGAAGCTTGCGATCATGCCATGATTGGCGGCAAGCCGCTGGCAGGCGTCGGCGCGTGTATAGCCGCCGGAAAGGGCAACGACCCGCGCGACGCGCGGGTGATCGACCAGCGGCTTGTAGAGATCGGGGACATCGGGAAGGGTCAGCTTGAACATGACCTGTCGACCGGCCGGCAGCGCGTCCGTCAGCTTTTTGAGCTCGTCGAACAGGATCGCCTCGGCCCCCTTCTTATCCGGGCTTTTGATCGAGACCTCGGGTTCGAGGATCGGCATCAGCCCGTGTTGCGCGATGCGTTCACCAACCTCGAACTGCTGTGCCGCGATGGCGGCGATCCCTTCTTTTGACGCGAGATTGATCACCGAGCGCATTTTGGTGCCATAGACGCCGGCCTTGACCGCGCGGTCGCACAGCTGATCGAGCTGCGGCATCGGCCGCATCAGCTGGACACCGTCCTTTTCGGGTTCCAGCCCGCGATCGACTTTGACGAACGGTACGACCTGCCGCTCTTCCCACAGATAGGCCGCGGTCGGCTTGCCGCGCACCTCGCCGTCCATCGTGCCTTCGAACAGGATCGTGCCGATGACCTTGTCGCCGGTAAAGGCCGGGGCTGTCATGATGCGCACCCGCATCTGGTGGATCAGCCGGAACATTTCGGCCTCGCCGGAATAAGCGCTATCCGGAATGCCGTACAGGCGCAGCGCTCCCGGCGACGACCCGCCGCTCTGGTCGAGGGCGGCGATAAAGCCGCCCTTCTTGGACATTTGGGCCGTCATCTGGTCATTGGCCATGATCATCACTCCCGTGAGTCGCCCTGGTGCCGGGACTCGTGGCAGGCGGATTGGGTTCGTCTTTTTAGCAAAACGCGGCGCCCGGCGCGAGGAACGCGCGAACGAAAGGCCCCGGTATCCGGTCCATAGCCGATTGTGTAGCATCGGCCGCACCGACGCTCGCTCCGCAATCCGCGAGCCAATCAATGACCCCTCTCGATCCGGCCGTTCTTCCGCTCCGGCATCCGCGCGCGGTTCGTGCGCGATGTCAATGGCCTCGACATCCATATCCTCGAAGCCGGATTCGATCGGCCGGGCCGGCCGCTCGTCGTGCTGCTGCACGGGTTTCCGGAGATCGCCTATTCGTGGCGCAAGGTGATGCCGGCGCTCGCCGATGCCGGGTTTCACGCCGTCGCGCCGGACCTGCGCGGCTATGGCCGCACGACCGGGTGGAGCGCCAATTACGACGACGACCTCAGGCCGTTCCGGTTGCTGAACTGCGTGCGCGACGTGCTGGGTCTCGTCGCGGCGCTCGGCTATCGCGAGGCCGCCGCGGTTGTCGGACACGATTTCGGCGCCTCGGTGGCGGCCTGGTGCGCGCTGGTCCGGCCGGACGTGTTCCGCTCGCTGGCGCTGATGAGCGCGCCGTTCGCCGGGCCGCCCGAATTGCCGTTCGCGATTGATGGCGCCGCTGGCGGCAAGCCGCCCGCCGCGCCGCCAACGCCGACGATCCACGAGGCGCTCGCGGCGCTGCCGCGGCCGCGTAAGCACTACCAGTGGTACTACTCGACCCGGCCGGCCAACGCGCAGATGTGGCGCTGTCGGCAGGGCGTCCACGCTTTCCTGCGCGCCTATTTCCACCACAAGAGCGCCGACTGGAAGGACAACCGCCCGCACGAGCTCGCCGCCTGGAGCGCCGAGGAACTGGCGAAGATGCCGACCTATTACATCATGGACCTGTTCGACGACATGCCGGCCGCCGTCGCGAAGGAAATGCCGTCGGCCGCCGAGATCGTCGCCTGCCGCTGGCTGCCCGACGACGAACTCGCGGTCTATGCCGGCGAATACGAGCGCAACGGCTTCCAGGGCGGGCTGAACTGGTACCGCTCGCGCACTTCCGGCGCGTTCGAGTCGGAGTTGCAGGTGTTTTCCGGCCGCACGATCGACGTGCCGTCGATCTTCATTTCCGGAAAGAGCGACTGGGGGGTCTACCAGCGGCCCGGTGCGCTCGAAAAGATGCGGAACGAGGCCTGCACGCGCATGATCGGCGTTCACCTGCTCGACGGCGCCGGCCATTGGGTGCAGCAGGAGCAATCCGAAGCGGTGAGCCGGCTGCTGGTCGAGTTTCTTTCGTCAACCCGACCGACGTAAATCGATCGCACCATCGTTGGCCACAAGAGGCAGCTACCGCCAGTGCCCGCGGCTGTTGCGGTTGACGCCCTGCCGCCCATATATTGAACGTTTCCAGAGAACAATGAGGGTGTCAGCATGGCGCGCGTGACGGTCGAAGATTGCGTCGTCAAGGTCCCGAACCGCTTCGATCTGGTGCTGCTCGCCGCGCAGCGGGCGCGCGAGATCACGTCCGGCGCGCCGCTGACCCTCGACCGCGACGACGACAAGAACCCGGTCGTCGCGTTGCGCGAGATTGCCGACGAAACGGTCGCCCTCGATCATCTGCGAGACTCGCTCGTCCGCGGCATGCAGAAGCATGTCGAAATCGATGAACCAGAGGACGTGCCGGATCTTGAACAGACGCTGTTCGGCATCGCCGACCCGACCGGGTCCCGTCATCGGCGAGGATTTGATCGACGAGGAAGCGGTCGAGGAAGAGCTTGAAGAAGATCTGCTCTCGGTAGCGGACGAGAACGACGTCGACCTGTCCGACGACGCCAGCCCCGAGAGCACGCTTGGCGAGGACGAGGAGCCCTGACGCAGCGGCCCCTGACGCAATGGCAATCTAACCGGCCGCGCCGGCACCGCATTACGGATCAGCGCGCCGCCTTCCGGCTGTCGCGGGGCCGGCCCCAGGCGCGACAGCACGGCGATAGTACGAAGGCAACCGCGGCATGATGCGGCAGTTCGAACTGGTCGAGCTGGTCAAATCCTATGACCCGAAGGCCGACGAGGCCGCGCTCAACCGCGCTTATGTCTATTCGCTGAAGGCGCATGGCTCGCAGCTGCGCGCTTCGGGCGACCCGTATTTCTCCCACCCGGTCGAAGTCGCGGGCCTGCTGGCGCAGATGAAGCTAGACACGGCCTCGATCATCACCGGGCTGCTGCACGACACGGTCGAGGACACCGTCGCGACGCTCGACGACATCGAGCGGCTGTTCGGGCCCGAGATCGGACGGCTGGTCGACGGCGTGACAAAGCTGTCGCGCATCGAACTGCAGTCGGACAAGACCAAGCAGGCGGAAAATTTCCGCAAGCTCGTGCTCGCGATGTCCGAGGACATCCGCGTGCTGCTGGTCAAGCTCGCCGACCGGCTGCACAACATGCGCACGCTGCATTTCATCAAGGACGACGACAAGCGCCGGCGCATCGCGCGCGAGACGATGGACATCTATGTCCCGCTCGCCGAGCGCATCGGCATGCACCGGATGAAGGACGAGCTCGAGGATCTCGCCTTCCAGGAGCTGCACCCGGATGCGCGCGCCAGCATCAACGCCCGGCTCGGGTTCCTGCGCGAGCAGGGCGGCGATCTGGTTTCGCGCATCGTTGCTGAAATGACCGAGACGCTGAAGGAGGGCGGGCTGGCCGCGACCATTTCCGGCCGCGAAAAGTCGCCCTATTCGATCTGGCGCAAGATGCAGCGCAAGAATGTCTCGTTCGAGCAGCTCGCCGATGTGATGGCGTTTCGTGTGCTCGTCGACAGCGTCGGCGATTGTTATCAGGCGTTGGGGATCATCCATTCGGCGTACCCGGTCGTCCCCGGACGCTTCAAGGACTATATTTCCACCCCGAAGCCGAACAACTACCGCTCGCTGCATACCGGCGTGATCGGCCCGGAGCGGCAGCGCATCGAGGTGCAGATCCGCACCAGCGACATGCACGAAATCGCCGAACTCGGCGTCGCGGCGCATTGGATCTTCAAGCAGCAGATCGGACGGGTCGACGGGCGGCAATATCGCTGGTTGCGCGAGCTGCTGGAAATCCTCGAACAAGCTTCGAACCCGGAGGAATTTCTCGAGCACACCAAGCTCGAAATGTTCCAGGACCAGGTTTTCGCCTTCACGCCGAAAGGCGATTTGATTGCATTGCCGCGCGGCGCCACCCCGGTCGATTTTGCCTATGCCGTTCATTCCCAGATCGGCGATACCTGCGTCGGCGCGAAGATCAATGGCCGGCTGCTACCGCTGCGCACGCAGCTGCAGAACGGCGACCAGGTCGAGATCGTCACGTCGAAGGCGCAGACCCCGTCGCCGACCTGGGAACGCTTTGTCGTCACCGGCAAGGCGCGCGCCCGTATCCGCCGCTTTATCCGCACCCAGCAGCGCGCGCAGTATCTCGATCTCGGCCGCGCCATCGTGCAGAAGGCGTTCCGGCAGCAAGGCCACGATTTTTCCGAACGTCCGCTTCAGTCGGTCCTGACGCAGTTCAACTGCGCCGCGGTCGAGGACCTGTATGTCGCGGTCGGCGAGGGGCTGGCGACCGGTCGTGAAGTCGCCAATGCCGTTTTTCCACAGCCGCCCGAGGACAAGAATAAGGTCGTCCCGCTGAACCGCGCGCGCCGCCGCGGCGGCGGGCGCGACATGGCCGTACCGATTCGCGGACTGATCCCGGGGATGGCCCTTCATTTCGCCGGCTGCTGCCACCCGCTGCCCGGCGAACGCATCGTCGGGATCGTCACGACTGGCAAGGGCGTCACGATCCACACGATCGATTGCGACACGCTCGGCAGCTTTGCCGACGAGCCGGAGCGTTGGCTCGATGTCGCATGGAGCAGCGACGAGGCCGAGGCCGGGCATATCGGGCGCATCAACGTCACGATCGCCAACGAGCCGGGCAATCTCGGCAGCCTGACGACCGCGATCGGCAAGCAGGGCGGCAATATCACGAACCTGAAAATCACCAACCGCTCGACCGATTTCTTCGAGATCATGGTCGATATCGAGGTTGGCGACGTGAAGCACCTGTCGACGATCATCGCGGCGCTGCGCGCGACGCCGGTCATCAACTCGGTCGAACGCGCCCGCGGCTGACGCAGATTGCGAAATTTAGGCCTACACCTTATCCGGCGGGGCAACGGGCCCCTCTCCCACGAAGCGGGAGAGTATCGGTGCGTTACGATCGACCGCCGGGCCATCGCCTGTAGAGCCCCAAACCGTGGGGGCGAACGGCGACGGGTAATACCAGCCCGCGCGACAGCGCTTGAGCTTGACACACCGGGCCGCGGCGGGCTTGATCGCCGCGCGCCGAGGGCCGGCTTTTGATGATGAAATCCAAATCCAAAGTGGCTTCCGCAAAAAAATCGTCGGGCGGGCTTCTCGAGACCGTCAAGACGGTCATCTATGCCGTCCTGATCGCGGTCGTGGTTCGCACCGTCGCCTACGAGCCTTTCAACATACCGTCCGGCTCGATGGTGCCGACCTTGCTGGTCGGCGATTACCTGTTTGTGTCGAAATTCTCGTACGGCTACAGCCGGTATTCGCTGCCGTTCGGATTACCGCTGTTCTCCGGACGGATCTATCTGCCGTTTTCGGAGAAGCCGCAACGCGGCGATGTTGCCGTCTTCAAGCTGCCGACCGACCCTTCAATCGATTACATAAAGCGCATCGTCGGGCTGCCCGGTGACCAACTCCAGATGCGCCACGGCGAGCTTTACATCAATGACCAGCTCGTGCCGCGCCGACCGGACGGTGAGTACCTCTACGAGGAGGGCCCGTCTGTCATCGTGTTGAAGCAATTCATCGAAGCGCTGCCGCGCGGCCCGGGAAAGCCGCCGTTAGATCATCGGATCATCGAGGTCAGCAACGACGGGCCGCTCGACAATACGCCGGTGTATACGGTGCCGCCTGACCACTATTTCGCGATGGGCGACAACCGCGACAACTCGCAGGACAGCCGAGTGCTGTCGGCAGTCGGGTATATCCCGGCCGAAAATCTGGTTGGCAAGGCACAGTTCATCTTCTTCTCGACCAATGGTTCGGCCCGCTGGTGGGAAATCTGGAAATGGCCGTTTGCGATCCGGTATCGCCGGCTGTTCGAGGGGATCAATTGATCTGGGAGCGGACGCCTCCGGATAGTGACGACCCACGAATGACGACCGCCGCGCCCGGCATGGATACGGCTCGTTTGCTCGGCCATGATTTCGCACAGCCAGCGCTGCTGGCGGAGGCGCTCACGCATCCGAGTGCGCTGACAGCGGCGCAAAAAGGCTTGGCGCAAAAGGGCGGGCGGCGGGTGCGTCGCGCCGGACCGCCCCGCGACTACGAGCGGCTCGAATTCCTTGGCGACCGCGTGCTCGGCTTGGTGATCGCGGATTTGCTGTGGCGCCGGTTCGACGCCGAACCGG
The DNA here is from genome assembly GCA_963753665.1 of uncultured Alphaproteobacteria bacterium. Classification (GTDB taxonomy): domain Bacteria; phylum Pseudomonadota; class Alphaproteobacteria; order ATCC43930; family CGMCC-115725; genus DATARH01. Next base: position 154,504 of record CAVWDC010000003.1, on the reverse strand, counting down.
AAGGGCCGCTGACCCGGCGCCACGCGCAGCTCGTGCGTCGTGAGACATTGGCCGCGGTAGCCATCGAGATAGGTCTCGACCGGATGATCCAGCTGTCACCGGCCGAAGCGGCATCCGGAACAGCGCGCAGCCCGGCGATACTGGCGGACGTGGTCGAGGCGGTGATCGCGGCGATCTATCTCGACGGCGGGTTTGACGCGGCCTTCGCCTTTGTCGAGCGGTGGTGGGGCGCGCGCCTGGCCGAAATGGAGCGTCCGCCGCGCGATCCGAAAACGTTGCTGCAGGAGTGGGCGCAGGGGCGCGGCTTGCCTTTACCCGACTATCGGCTTGTTGGCACGAGCGGCCCGGACCACGCGTTGCAGTTCACGATCGCGGTGCGCGTTGCCGGGCATGACGAAGCGAGCGCTGAAGCATCGTCGAAGCGGGCAGCCGAGACCGGGGCCGCGGCGGCATTGCTGGAGCGGCTGAGCAGCAAAAGCGGTAGGCAAGCATCGGATTGAGAGATGACGAAAGCCAGGGCGGCTGCCAATGAATCCCCTCCCTGCGACGGGGGGAGCGAACAAGACGCTCCGCAAGCCACGCGGTGCGGCTATGTCGCGCTGATCGGGGCGCCGAATGCGGGCAAATCCACGCTGTTGAACCAGCTCGTCGGCCGCAAGCTCGCGATCGTTACGCCAAAAGTACAGACGACCCGGACGCGGCTGCTTGGCATTGCGCTGGCCGGTCCGGCGCAGCTGATCCTGGTCGATACCCCCGGCATTTTCGAGCCGCGCCGCCGGCTCGACCGCGCGATGGTCGCGGCCGCCTGGGCCGGCGCCGCGGACGCCGACCGGGTCGTGCTGCTGGTCGACGCGGCGCGCCCGGACGAGGCGGATACTCAGCGCATCATCGAACGACTAAAGGCGAGCGGGCGCCGGGCGGTGCTGGCGCTGAACAAGGTCGATCTGGTCCGCCGCGACACGCTGCTCGGCATTGCCGACGCGCTGTTCGGCGCCGGCTGCTTCGACGAGGTGTTCATGATTTCCGCGCTGACCGGCGACGGGGTCGAGCGCCTCAGGCGCCACCTCGCGGCGGCGATGCCGCCGGGTCCGTGGCTGTTTCCCGAGGACCAGTTGTCCGATGCGCCGGAGCGCTCGCTCGCCGCCGAGGTCACGCGCGAACAGGTCTTTCTGCAACTGCACGACGAACTTCCGTACGCCGCGTCGGTCGAGACCGAATCGTGGGAGGAGCGCCGCGACGGCAGCGTGCGGATCGATCAGGTCCTTTATGTGCGCCGTCCCGGGCAGCGCGCGATCGTGCTCGGCGACAACGGCCAACGCATTAAATCGATTGGGGCTCGCGCCCGCACCGAACTCGAACGCCTGCTCGACCGCCGCGTGCACCTGTTCCTGTTCGTCAAGGTGCGCGACAAGTGGATCGAGGACCCGGAACGCTTCGCCGCACTCGGCCTCGACTACAATGTCTAGCGGCGCGGCGGGCGCGGCTATTTGGAGGGCGTCTCTTCGATGACCAGCAATTCGATGCCGTCCAGGACGAGAAACACGAAGCTGCCGACAAATCCGCCGGCGAGCCAGGCGAGCGATCCGGTCAAGTAGTTCGCGCAGAGCAGGGCTCCGCCCATCCCACCCGGCACCGAGACGACGCGCATGAGAGCGGCGACGAAGCGGTTGCGCTCCGACTCGATGCCGCGCAGATCACTGAAAAAGGTGATCATGATGAATTCGAAGACAAGAAAGGCGAATATCGCGCCGCCCGCCGCGGCGAATATCTCGATAACCTCCGGGCTGTGCCCGCGCGCCTGCATCAGCGCATACGATCCGGTAATCAGTACCGAGTAGCCGAACGCGGAAATGTTGTCGTTCAGACTGACCGAGATGCTCCGCGCCAGCCGCACGCGTATCCCCATCGCGTCGGGTCCGTTTTTGCTGTTCTCCCGCTACAGTGTGACGCGGAGCCGCGCCAATGCAATGGTCTGATACCGGTTTCGTGCTCGGCACGCGGCGGCACGGCGAAAACGCGCTGATTGTCGAGCTGCTGACGCGCGAGCGCGGGCGGCACGCCGGATTGGTGCGCGGCGGGCAGTCGCCGCGTCGCCGCGCGCTGCTGCAATCCGGTAACGAGGTTGCCGCAAGTTGGCGCGGCCGCCTCGCCGAGCATCTCGGCACGCTCGACTGCGAGCTGATCGAGCCGCACGCAGCGCGGTTTATCGACGATCCCGATCGGCTCGCGGCGCTCAACGCCGCTGTTGCGCTGCTGATCGCGGCGCTGCCGGAGAGGGAGCCGCACGCTGATTGCCATGCGTCGTTCGCCGCGCTGCTGCAGAGCCTCGAATCGACGACGGAATTGGCAACCGGCTGGGCGCGCGCCTATGTCGGCTGGGAGTGCGAGCTGCTCGCGGCGGTCGGGTTCGGCCTCGATCTGGCGCGCTGCGCGGTGACCGGCACGAACCAGGATCTCGCCTATGTGTCGCCGCGCACCGGCCGGGCGGTGTCGCGCGAGACCGGCGCCCCATACAAGGATAAGCTGTTGCCGCTGCCCGGGTTTTTATGGCGGCCGGAGGCACCGGCCGCTCCCGCCGACATTGTCGCCGGCCTGATCCTGACCCGGCATTTCCTGCTGCACCATCTGCTCGAACCGCAGGGCGGATTGCTGCCGGAAGCGCGCGAGCGGCTTTTCGAGCGTATGCAGGCGGTTCGCCGTTTCGATCTGCCTGTGGTATGTTCCGGCGCTATTAGACACGAGGTCTTGTAGGTATGTCCGATACCGCCCTTGTCGGCGAGATCCGCGACGTCGATTTCGCCGACGCGCTCGGCGAGCGCTATCTGTCTTATGCGCTGTCCACGATCATGGCGCGCTCGCTGCCGGATGTGCGCGACGGGCTGAAGCCGGTGCACCGGCGCATCCTGCACGCGATGCACGAACTGCGGCTCGATCCCGGCTCCGGCTACAAGAAATGCGCCCGCGTCGTCGGCGACGTGATCGGCAAGTTCCACCCGCATGGCGAGCTGGCCGTCTACGAGGCGCTGGTCCGCCTCGCGCAGGATTTCGCGCAGCGCTACCCGCTGGTCGATGGCCAGGGCAATTTTGGCAATATCGACGGCGATAACGCGGCGGCGATGCGCTACACCGAGAGCCGTCTGTCGGCGGTCGCGCGGGCGATGCTCGAAGGCATCGACGAGGACGCGGTCGATTTCCGCACGACCTATGACGGCGAGGACCGCGAGCCGGTCGTATTGCCCGGTCGCTTTCCGAACCTGCTGGCGAACGGCGCCGCCGGCATCGCGGTCGGCATGGCGACCAGCATCCCGCCGCACAACGCGGGCGAATTGTGCGGCGCGCTGCGTCACCTGATCGACAATCCGCACTGCGCGACGGCCGAGCTGGTCCGTTACGTCGCCGGCCCCGATTTTCCGACCGGCGGCGTCCTCGTCGAGCCGGCCGAGAATATTGCGGAGGCCTACGCGACCGGACGCGGCAGCTTTCGCCTGCGGGGCCGCTGGCAGAAGGAGCCGCTGTCGCACGGGCTTTACCAAATCGTCGTCAGCGAGATCCCGTACCAGGTCCCGAAAAGCCGGCTGATCGAGAAGATCGCGACGCTGCTCGAAGAGAAAAAGCTGCCGCTGCTCGCCGATATCCGCGACGAGTTGGCGAGCGAGGTCCGCGTCGTCCTCGAACCGAAAAACCGCAACGTCGATCCCGACGTGCTGATGGAGCAGCTCTTTCGGCTGACCGAGCTGGAAGTCCGCGTGCCGCTCAACCTCAACGTGATCGACCCGCTCGGCGTGCCGCGCGTGATGAACCTGAAGGAGGCGTTGCAGGCGTTTCTCGACCATCGCCGCGAGGTCTTGCAGCGCCGCAGCCGGCATCGGCTCGCGGCGGTGGCGCGGCGCATCGAGATGCTGCGCGGGTTCGTCATCGTCTATCTCAATCTCGACGAGGTCATCCGCATCATCCGCGAAGTCGGACGATCCGAAAGCCGAGATGATCGCTCGGTGGGACCTGACCGAAGTGCAGGTCGAGGCCATTCTCAACATGCGGCTGCGCGCGCTGCGCCGGCTCGAAGAGATCGCGCTCACCAAGGAGCTCGAAGCGCTCGGCGCCGAATCGGCCGAACTCGAAGCCTTGCTCGCCAGCGAAAAGCGGCAATGGCAGGCGCTCGCAAAGGAAGTTGAGGCGACCGACCGGGAATTCGGCGGTGACACGCCGCTCGGGCGCCGCCGCACGCTGATCGCCGCCGCCCCGGAACCGGTCGTGATCCCGGCCGCGGCGCTTGTCGAGCGCGAGCCGGTCACCGTGCTGCTGTCGCAAAAGGACTGGATTCGCGCCGTCCGCGGGCACGCGATCAATCCCGCCGAGCAGAAATACAAGGAGGGCGACGGGCCGCGCTTCGCCGTAGCGGCCGAGACCATCGACCGGCTGCTCGTGTTCGGTAGAACGGGCGGTTCTATACGATCGGCGCCGACCGCCTGCCGGGCGGTCGCGGCCAGGGCGAGCCGCTGCGGCTGATGATCGACCTGCCCAACGAGCACGAGGTCGTCGCGCTGTTCCCGTACCGGCCGGGGATGCGGCTGCTGGTTGCCGGCAGCGACGGGCGCGGCTTTGTTGTCGAGGGCGACGAGGCGCTGGCGCAGACCCGAGCCGGCAAACAGGTGCTGAATCCGGCCGCAGGGGCAAAGGCGGCCGTGTGCCTGCCGGCCGACGGCGACGCGGTCGCGCTGGTCGGCGACAACCGCCGCATGCTGGTCGTCGATCTTGCCGAAATTCCGGAAATGACGCGCGGCCGCGGCGTGATCCTGCAGCGCTACCGTTCCGGCGGTCTTGCCGACGCCAAGGTGCTACGCCTCGCCGACGGCCTGTCGTGGCGCCAGAGCGAGAACCGCACCCGCACCGAAGTCGACCTGACGCCGTGGCGCGGTCCGCGCGGCGGCGCCGGCCGCAGCGTGCCGCAAGGCTTCCCGCGCTCGGGGAAATTCGGCTGAACGGCGGCGAGCGGGCGCGCTCCGGCTTCGCTGGCGAACGCCACGAAAATTGTCCCTGGTGCAGGGAATTTCCCTCCGACGCGGGCGCCCGGTAATCGGCGCAACCCGAGCCGGCGACAAAAGCCATGGCATTCGGCGGCCCCGCGTCGCAGACTTCGGCGGAGGATTTCGACCAGAGAATTTTGAGAGGAACGCGCCGATGCAATCGTCGTCAGCCCCGCAGCGCCATCTGCCGATCCGCAAGGACTGGCTCGCCGCGACCCAGGAACAAGCGCTCGAACCGGATCGCCCGATCGTCGATCCGCACCACCATCTGTGGGACCGGCCGGGCAACCGCTATCTGTTCCACGATCTCATGGAGGATTTGAACAGCGGTCACTACATCCGAGCCACGGTGTTTCTCGAATGCCGCGAGATGTACCGCGCCGAGGGGCCGCCCGAGCTGCGCTCGCTGGGCGAGACCCAGTTTGTCGCCGGGGTTTCGGCGATGGGCGAAAGCGGCAAATACGGACCGGCGCGAGCCTGCCAGGGCATTATCGGCAATGTCGATTTCCGCGTCGGCTCGCGCGCGAAAGGCATCCTGGAGCAGCACGTCATCATCTCCGGCGGGCGCTTTCGCGGCATCCGCAACGGCGCGACATGGCACGAGGACCCGAGCCTCAGGATCTTCACCTCCGGCTCCGGCGAGGGGCTCTATCTCGATCGTTCCTGGCGCGAGGGATTTGCCGCGCTGGCGCCGCTCAACCTGTCGTTCGAGGCGTGGATGTTCCACACGCAATTGGGCGACCTGATCGACCTGGCGCGGGCCTTTCCGGAAACCAAGATCGTGCTGAACCATATCGGCGGCGCGCTCGGGGTCGGGCCCTACGCCGACAAGCGCAAGGAAGTGTTCGAGGAGTGGCGCACGCAGATCAACAAGCTCGGCCAGTTCCCGAATGTCTACATCAAGCTCGGCGGGCTCGGCATGCCGTCCCTGATGGGGTTCGAGATGGGACAACAGCCGCAGGCGCCATCCTCCGAACAGCTGGCACAGGCCTGGCGCCCCTATATCGAAACCTGCATCGCCGCGTTCGGGCCGCAGCGCTCGATGTTCGAAAGCAACTTCCCGGTCGACAAGGGAATGTGCAGCTATGCGAATTTGTGGAACGCGTTCAAGCGCATCGCCGAAAACTATTCGGCCGACGAGAAGAACGCGATGTTTCACAATACCGCGCTGAAGTTCTATCGGCTTTGGTGAACCAAAAGGCCCGAGGATGGGCTGCTTCGCTTTTGCTTGGCCCATCCTGAGCGGTTACGCGCTCACTATGTTTGCTTCTGCCAGACAAAATCATAGCTGCAGGAGTTTCCGATCTGGCGCGCGCGTACCGTGCCGTTGCCGTCTATCGTCCCGGTCACGCGTATAGGGCTGGAGCCATCGGAGTCGACCGAGCGTAATTCAAAGCCGCCATTCGGCGCCACCGATGCTTCGATATTGCGGCCCGTCTCGGTGGCGTATCGAGCGCGACCCTCCGCGACGGTGAACGCACCCGCCCGCCGCTCCGGGCAGTAACCCATGTCCCCTCCCCGGCTCACAAAGGTTTCATTCACTTTGGTGGATGAGTAAAGCTGGTAAGTACCGTCAAATGGCGACGCCGCTTGCGCCGCCGCAAGCAGGCCGGAAAATCCGGCGATCGACAGCAGACCCATCCGCGTTCGCATAAGTGTGTCCCCCTGCTCGGAGTCCATAATTCTTACCCTAAAGTATGGGACAGACACCAACATAGGTCAATCGCAACGCCGGCCGCCGGAGTTGTCGAAGCGCCGCGGTGCTCGTCTCGGTGCGGCGGTCAGCCCGCTCCAGGCGATCACGTGCTCAGGCGGAAAGCCGGCATCACCTCGGCGGCGAACAGTTCGACCGAGCGCATCGCCTCGTCGGGGGTGATCGTGCCGAACGCGAAATCGCAGACGAAATAGGTCGCGCCAGAGGCCTCGACCTGTTCGGCGATATACTCGCGGACCTGCGCCGGCGTGCCGGCGATCGCGTGGCCGTGCGCCTGCAATTCGTCCCATTCCTCGGGCAGCGACGCTTTCAGCGGGAACGGCACGCCGTAAGCCGCCCACAGCCGCTCCATGTTCTGCCGCCACGGGCGGTAGCCCCGCCGCGCGATATCGCGCGCCGCCGCCTCGGTCTCGGCGACGACGATGTGGCGGTTGATGCCCATTTTCGGCAGATCGGCCTCGGCGCGGCCGAGCTTGGCCCACTCCGCCTGGTACAACTCGATGATCGCGCGCGCCGCCGCGTTATCGCGCAAGGTTACGATATGCGCGCCGCGCTCGGCCGCCCACGGAATGCTGTCCGGCCGCGACGTGCCATACCACAGCTCGGGATAGGGCTTCTGCACCGGCTTCATGACGATCGGCACGCGGTCGAAATCGTAATATTTGCCGTGAAAGGTCAGTGCGTCCTCGGTCAGGCCGATGCGGGTGACCTCGAAGGCTTCGCGGAACTGCTCCGCGCCGGTGGCGAAATCGACGCCGTAAAACCCGACCTCGATCGGCGAGATGCCGCGCCCGACGCCGTACAGAAAGCGCCCCTCGCTCATCTGGTCGAGCATGCAGACTTCGTCGATCAGCCGCAGCGGGTGATAGAGCGGCAGCAGGTAGACCATCGGGCCGAATTTGAGGCTCTTGGTGCGCTGCGCGACGGCGGCGAGAAACACGCTCGGCGACGGCGCGTAGCCCAGCGGCGTGTTGTGGTGCTCCGCCAGGTGATAGGCGTAGAACCCGGCGCGGTCGTAGGCCTCGATCAGCCTGAGACGGTTCTCGAAATGCTGCGCCAGCGGCACGCCGCTGTCGTCGAGATGGTCGAAGACCCCGAATTGCACCGCCGCCTCCCCGATTCTGCCGGTCTTCGGGCGATAGTAAGGCCGCATGGGTCCCGGTCCAAGCGCGATCGCGCCGTCATTGCTCCGCCGGCACGCGCCGCCGTGCCGACGGCGATTGAGCTTTCGCGCGGACCCGGCTCATGTTCATCGCGTGACGCCGGTTCCACTATCATTCCGGGGCAATTGCGTACCCCAAAGGCAGGAGTACAACACACCCTTGCCGGATCTTTTTAATCTTGGTCAAGACCTTTCCATAGAAGTGATTGAATACTAACGTTCACTGAATAGTTCCGATAGGTTTTCGCAACTCAGACCAGCGTTATAGTCGTCTCCCAACCATCGGAATTTTTCGACTTGGCAGCAAATCTGGCTGAAAGTTTGTCCGTAAGTTTAGTGGGAGGAAACCAATGAATTACGCAAATAAACGAAGTCGCGGTCCTACGGCACTCGGCGCCCTATGCGGTGTCGCTACGACGCTCGGGATCGCGGGCCCGGCTGTCGCGGGTCCCGTGACACTGCTGACATATATTCCGGTCCCGGCGGATGCGGCGAATACGCAGCCGGGCGGCGCGTTCACGTCATTCGACATCAGCTTCGCCAACTCGGTGACCGGAAACATTTTTATCGCCGACCGGTCCAACGCGGCTGTCGATATCTTTTCGGGGTCCAGCCTCACATTTCTCGGCCGGGCGAGCGGGTTTACCGGGCAGCAGGCAACAACGTCGGTATCGGGTCCGGATGGCGTTCTGACGGTCACCTCGGGAGGGGTCACAACCCTCTACGCCGGTGACGGCGACAGCACACTCAAGGTCTTCAACGCGACCAATCCGGCGGCGCCGGTCCTGCAGCAATCGATCTTTACCGGCGGTACCACCCGTGTCGACGAGATGACATACTCGCCCTCGACGCACCAGGTCCTCGCGGCCAACAACGCCGAAACGCCGGCCTACGGAAATCTCTTTTCGACAAATAACGGACACCCGCCCGTCGCCCTCACCACGACACCAATCGCTGTCCCCGCGGCCCTGGGGGGGATCCCGCTCGGTGGCATGGAGCAGCCGGGGTGGAATCAGAACAGCGGAACGTTCTTCGTTTCCATTCCGCAGTTGTTCGGGGGGAATGACCCAGGTGGCGTCGCCGAGATCAGTACTGCTGGCCAGGTCCTGCAGACGATCGATTTCACGTCATTTGGCATCGCATCGTGCTCGCCGACCGGACTTGCCGTCAGCACGAGCGGGAACATGCTGGTCGGCTGCGGCAACGCGGGGACACAGGCGGTTCTGCTCGATAAAAACGGCCAGATCGTCACAATGGTCGCCGGCCTCGGTGGTACCGACGAGATCTGGTACGACCCGATAACAGACGAGTTCTACGTGACCGGCAACAACGGCAGCAGTACCACTCGGTTCTTCGACGTCCTCGCCGCTAATGGGATTTTCCTCCAGACCGTCGACCTGCCGACGACCCCGAGTGCGCATTCGATCACGGTAGATCCGTTCAATGGTGATATTTTCGTGCCGCTCGCCGGCACGACGGCCGCGGCAACCAACTCAGTATGCCCGCTGGGCTGCGTTGCGGTTTATGCCTCAGTGGTTCCCGAGCCGTCGTCGCTTCTGCTGGCGCTGACGGCCCTGCTGGGGCTGGCCGGCTTCGGTTGGCTGCGCCGGGCAGCAGCATACTGACCGCCGGCCCGGGCTATTGGCTCCGGATGTTGGATGTTGGCTGGGGTCTTTATGCCGGGGCTTTTACCGAGGTCTTGACCAGGGATCGGCGGAGGACATTTCTGCAAGTCGTCGGCCGTCCGCCGTTGGCGGCACTTTGGCACGACCCCAGGTGCTTGCGTGATCCTAACTCCGATACCGCCTGAACTTCTCGACTGCCGTCCTAGACCGTTTCGCTGCTCGGCTCGCCGACCCGGCGGCGCGCGCCGCCTTTGCCCGCATCCGCGTGACCTCGCACCGACCGCGCCACGGCGCGACCGCCGAACGACATCGCGTCCAGGCCCTGGCGCTGGCGCGCGCCTGCGGCATCAGGGTGCATGAGCCGGGAACCCGGCCCGGCTTCAACTGGGACGGGTCGGCGCTCGACGGCGACACCGAAGCCTATGTGATCCTGCACGAGATCGCGCATTTCCTGCTGGCGCCGCCCGAACGCCGCCGCTTGCCGGATTTCGGGCTGGGTCCCGGGCCGGACACGACCGAGCGTGCCGTCGCCGAACGCGCGGCCGCGATGTCGCTGGTGGAGCGGCAAATGGACGAAGCCGCCGCCTCGCTGCTCGGTATTGTTTGGGAAGCGGCGCTTGGCCAGCCGGCGCTCGCCTCGTTTCTCGATCAGAACTGGCTCGAAGGGCTGGAGCGCTCGGCCGCGGCGCATTTCACGGCGGTGTACACGGAGATCGCCGAGCTCGGCCTCGTCGAGCTGCCCCGGGAAGGAGCCAAGGATCGTCAGTTCTCGATGCGGGAGATGCGGTAGGGCGAACGCCGGGGATTGCGCGCGAGCAGCACCCGCCACCGCATCAGCGCCCGACTTTCCGACGGGTCGGCCGTCGATTCGCGGAACTTCGGGCCATCCAGCCGAGTCGTGCGCCAACGAGCAGGTTCACCGCGCCCCGTCGCGAAGCCGATGCGTGCGAGCTGCTGTTCGGCAATGATCATCGCAGACCCCGTATTTCGAATGGCCCGCAAACACGCGGATCGCAGCACGGTTCCCTACCGGCGCGCGGACGAGGCGCCGCGCCTGGCGGGAACCGCCCTGCAACCTCTTGCCGTTCCGGGCGTATGAACGAACATTCCGCTGGCGTTCACCCGCTCGGATCCTCGGCACCCTGGATCTCGGCGACGAGACAATCCCGGGGCCGCGGCGGCGGATGCCGCATCCGACGAGGCGGCTCGGCGGCGGTTCGAGGCGCACCCAACCGAGCCGCAAAAGAGCCTCCGATGGGGCCGCATTCTCAAGAATGTCTACAACGAGACCAATCGCGACAATGTGGCGGTGATGGCGGCGGGGGTCGCGTTCTGGACCTTCCTGTCGATTTTTCCGGGGCTGTCGGCGCTGATTTCGATCTATGGTCTGGTCGCCGACCCCGGCGTTATCGCAACGCAGGTCGCCAGCCTCGCCGGAGTTCTGCCGCGATCCACCCTCGATCTGATTTATAACCAGCTGAGCGGCTGATCAGCGCGCCGCGGCAGGCTCTCGGGCTCGGACTGTTCGTCAGCCTGCTGTTGGCCTTGTGGTACTCGATGTCCGGCACCGGCACGCTGATGCAGGCGCTCAACGTCGCCTACGAGGAGCGGGATACGCGCGGCATTCTCGCCTACTATGCCAGGGTCGGCGGCTGCTTACGATCGGCATTGCCGTATTCGGGCTGCTGAGTCTGTTCCTGGTCGCGGTCGTGCCCGCCGTCATCGAATGGCTGCCTTTTCCGAAGGGATGGCGCCACACGATCGGGCTAGTCCGCTGGCCGATCCTGGCCGTGTTGATGATGCTCGGGCTGGGGGTGATCTACCGCTTCGCTCCGGCGCGGCGAAACCCGTGCTGGCATTTGTTCTCGCCGGGAACGATCGTCGCCGCGACCGGATGGTTGGCCGTCTCGGCGGGGTTCTCGTACTACGTCGCGAATTTCTCGTCCTACGACAAGACCTACGGCTCGCTCGGCACCGTCGTCGTGCTGATGATGTGGCTTTATCTCAGCTCGTACATCGTGCTGGTCGGCGCCGAACTCAATTCCGAGATCGAGCAGGCCCGGACCGGGAAAGAAGAAGACCTCGATCCAGGAGCCGCGGAGCGCCCGCTGACGACGACCTACGCCGATTTGTGCTCCTGCAGCCGCGGCATCAGTTCGACGAAGTTGCACGGGCGGAAGCGGTTGTCGAGCTGGTGCACGAGGATGTCCTGCCACGCGTCGCGGCAGGCGCTCGGCGATCCGGGCAGCGCGAACAGGTAGGTGCCGCCGGCGACCCCGGCGGTGGCCCGGCTCTGGATCGTCGAGGTCCCGATCTTCGCGAAGCTGAGCCAGCGGAACAGCTCGCCGAACCCGGCGATCTCCTTTTCGTAGACGCTGTGAAACGCCTCCGGGGTTACGTCGCGGCCGGTGACGCCGGTGCCGCCGGTCGCGATCACGACGTCGATCTGCGGTGTCGGCGATCCAGGCGCGCAGCCGATCGGTGATGGCGGCGAAATCGTCGCGCACGATGCGTGCGGGCCGCGATCCGGTGCCCGGCCGCCTCGGCCAACTCGGCGAGCGTGTTGCCGGACCGGTCGTCGGCGGCGGTACGCGTGTCCGATACGGTCAGAAGGGCGATGTTGACGGGCAGGAACGGACGGGTCTCGTCGAGTTGGCCTGGCATTTCCGCCTCCGTTAGGGTTCCGCGGTTCGATGCCGCAAACAGGGCCGCGCCGCAACCCCGCTCTTCCCTGTCGGCTGGCACAGGGCCGAGCGGCGACAGCCCCTCACCCTGACCCTCTCCCCGCTAGCGGGGAGAGGGCCGGCGGCTCGCGCTCGAACGGTCGGCCGATTCGGACGGCTCCCTTCGCTCACTCTGCCCGCTCGGAGAGGGCACCACTCGCTCAGCGGGGGCGCTTTCGCTGACAGGCTTTCGTCGTCTACCTCTCGGCGATCAGCCGCTTGACATAGGCCGGCACGGTTTCGCCGAGCGGGCCGGCGATCTGCTCGTCGAACGGGCCGGGGTCGGAGGCCGGGTCCGGGTTGAACGCGATCCGGCGGGCGCCGGCCCGCCGCGCGGCCTCGGCAAAGCCGCTGGCCGGTTCGGTGGCCACAGGGACGCCGATCGCCAGAAACAGCCGGCAATGCGCCAGCGCCTCGTAGACGCTCGCCATGCCGAGCGGCTCCTCGCCGACCCAGACGATATGCGGCCGCAAATGCCCGGCATTGCCGCAGACCGGGCAGGCAGTGTCGGCCGCGATGTCGTCGTAGCGCTCGGAGATTTTCGTGCAGATCGTGCAGCGCGCCTTCAGCAATTCGCCGTGCGTGTGAATGACCGCCTTCGAGCCGGCGCGCTCGTGCAGATCGTCGATATTGCGGGTGACGATCAGCACCTGTGCGGGCGCACCGTCTCCAGCACGGCCAGGCCCTCATGCGCCGCGCTCGGCTCGCGGCCAGCAGCTCGCGCCGGCGCAGGTTGTAGAAATCGTTGACCCGCTCGGGATCGCGCGCGAACCCATCGCGCGTCACGACGTCTTCAAGCCGCAAGCCCGCCGGCATCGTCGCCGGATCGAACGGCGCGAACCCCGCTTCGCGCGCCAGCGCGCCGCCGGTGAAGACGACGATATCGGGCGGTTTGGCCCAGATCGTGTTCATGCGTCTACCGCTCGCCGGAATACTCCGGCACCTTGTAATAGACCCAGACGAGGTTCGCCGCCATCACCAGCGCGGTCATCAGAAACACCCAGCGCAGACCGAACCCGGCCGCGATGCCGCCGCCGATCAACGGCCCCAGTGAATTGCCGAGGAACATCGCCGACGCGGTCATCCCGAACACCGCGCCGCGCTCGCTGCGATCGACCAGCCGCGCGACCATCGCGTTCGCCACCGGCAATAGGCCGCCGATGAACAGCCCGACCGCGAACCGCTCGGCGGTGAACAGGTAGTAATTGCCGGCGAAAGCCTGCGGCGCCGTCGTCAGCGCGGCGCCGGCGAGGCAGATCAGCAGGACGCGGCGATAGCCGAGCCGGTCGCTGCGCGTCCCGAGAAACGGCGCCGCGATCATGCTGGCAACGCCGCTGATCGAGAATGCGATGCCGGCCAGGGTCGCGATATTCGGCAGATTGCCGACCATTTCCTGGACATAGAGCGTGATGATCGGCTGCACCGTGCGGATGCCGAACTGCGCCATCAGCAGCACGAAAAACAGCGCCAGCAGGGTCGGCGAGCGCGCCAGCGCGACAGGCTGCTCAAGGTCGAGCCGCGCCCGCCGCTCGTTTGCGGCTTCGTGAACTGCTCCTGCACGATGAACCACACCGCCGCCGTCGCCAGGAACAATGTCGCCGAGGTGCAGAAGAACGGGATGCGGTAGCTGCCGGTCAGATCGGCCAGGACGCCGCCGATGACCGGGCCGACCAGCGAGCCGACCAGCTGCCCGGTGCTGAGCCAGCCCAGCGAGTATCCCAGCCGGTCCTCCGGCACCTGGCTCGCGACCAGCGCGATCGCGGCGGCGGAAAACCCGGCGAAAATCCCCATCAGCCCGCGAAACGCGAACATCTGCCAGACATTGACCGCGATGCCCATCAGCCCGGTGAAGATGCCGATCGCGACGCAGATCGGATCAGCATCACCTTGCGGCCGTGCCGGTCGGACAGCCGCCCCCAGATCGGCGAGGTAAAGGCGGCGACGAACGACGTACTGCCGGCGAGGATGCCGGCCCAGATCGCGATCTCGCTCGGGTCCGTGACGCCAAGCTCGGGCAGGAACAGCGGCATGATCGGCGTCAGCACCGAATTCGCCATCGCCGTGACGAACTGGATCGCGACCATCGCCCACAGCGTCTGCCGCCAATTCGCCGCCGAACCCGCGGCCGAGGCGGAATCGGATTCCGCCTTTTCATCGACGGCCGCCGATCAGCGTTCGGACATGGGATGCAACATGCACCAGATCGCGTATCGGCGAAATACGACGACACGCATGACATCGCATACTCAACCCGTCGCGGGGCCTACCTTTTCCTTTGCGAGCTTAATCTTGTACGAGACTGGCGCGGCGCGAGCATCGCGACCTATCCTCCCGTCGGCCGCACCGGCTATTATCGCGCCTCCCACGTCAACGAGGAGGAATTCCGATGGCGAACCCACCCGGCGTCGTAACCGATCCCAGCCGCATCAAGGGCGGCGTCGTCTCGCTGCAGAGCGGCGGCGACAAGATCGCGGCCTATGTCGCGACCCCGAACCAGCCCGGCAATTATCCCGGCATCGTCGTGATCCAGGAGGCGTTCGGCCTGGTCGATCACATCTGCGACCTGGCGCGGCGCTTCGCCAATATCGGCTACAACGCCTGCGCGCCGGCGCTGTACTGGCGGCGCGGCGGCCCGAAGAACCCGGACGACATCGACACGGTATTCCCGGTCATGTTCGGCCTGCCGGACAGCGAGGCGGTGCAGGACCTCGAAGCCGCGGCGGATTACCTGCGCGCGCTGCCCGGCGCGACCGGGAAGATCGGCGCGATCGGGTTCTGCTCGGGCGGCCGGCACACGCTGCTGTTCGCGTGCAGCAGCAGCAAGGTCGACGCGGCGATCGATTGCTGGGGCGGCTTTATCGACCGGGCCACACCGGACGATCAGACCAACGCGGCGCGGCCGAAGCCGCCGCTCGACATGGTCGGCCAGCTGAACTGCCCGCTGTTCGGCGTGTTCGGCGCCGAGGACGAGAACCCGCCGGTCGCGCTCGAAGCCGAGCTGAAAAAGCGCGCGCAAGCCGCCGGCAAGGACGTCACGACCAAGGTGTACCAGAACGCCGGTCACGCCTTCCTCGCCGACTACCGCCCGAGCTATCGCGAAGGGCCGGCCCATGAGTTGTGGGGCGACATCCGCAACTTCTTCGACAAGCATCTGAAATAGGCGCGACCGGTCCGGCGGCGCCACTCAACCCTCTCGCCCTCAGGGGAGCCCGGCGCGACAGCGCCGGGGGGCGAGAAGGGCCGGCCGGCGCTCCGGATCGCCGCTTCGATCTGTCGAACTTCGCAGCGAGGCGCGGCGATGCCCTGTCTGTCGATCCCGAGCCCGATCGGGCGGCTGACGATCGAGGAAGAAGGCGACGCGATTGTCGCGATCCGCTGGGCCGATGCCCGGCGAGATCCGGCTGCCGGTAACGGCAGCGCCGCTGCTCGCCGAGGCGGCGGAGCAGCTCGACGCCTATTTCGCCGGGAAGCTGACCCGGTTCGACCTGCCGCTCGCGCCCGCCGGCTCGCCGTTCGAGACGCGTGTCTGGACGGCAATGGCGGAAATCCCGTACGGCGAGACGCGCTGCTACGGGGATCTTGCGGGAACAGTCGGCTCGGCGCCGCGCGCGGTCGGCCGGGCCTGCGGCAGGAACCCGATCCCGATCGTGATCCCCTGCCATCGCGTGCTGGCGAAGACCGGACATTGGCGGCTACAGCGGCGCGGGCGGTCTCGCGACGAAGCGGCGTCTGCTCGAGCTTGAAGGGGTCGCGGTCGAATTTTAGGGCTGGTGCTGGGCGCGGCGAAGACGATTGCCTTGCCTGGGCCGGCATCGGCGGCCTACCGGGGCAAAGAGCCCGCAAACCCGTGCCGAGCGGCCGCACGGGATGGGCGCCGCGGTGCTCAGCCGATCCTCGATTTAACTCCAGCCCGCGCGCGAGTCTCGGTTCAGTCCGCGGCGCCGGCGGCGGCCGCGACGCGCAGCGGCGCTCGGCCCGCCTGCGGCTCGTCGTAGAGGTGGCATGAGACGATCCGGCCGCCGATGTCCTGCAGCTGCGGCACGTCGCTGGAGCAGCGCGGCATCGCCTGCGGGCAGCGCGGGTGGAAGCGGCAGCCGGACGGCGGGTTGATCGGGCTCGGGACCTCGCCCGGCAGGATGATTTCCTCGCGCCGCTCGTCGGGATGGCTCGGCAGCGCGGCCGAGAACAGCGCCTCGGTGTACGGGTGCTTCGGATCGCGGGCGAGCGCTTTCGCCTCGCCGGTCTCGACGATCTTGCCGAGATACATGACGGCGATCACGTGGCTCATATGCGCCACCGCCGCGAGGTCATGCGCGATGAACAGGTATGAGACGCCGAGCCGCGCCTGCAGATCGCGCAGCAGGTTGAGGATCTGCGCCCGGATCGACACGTCGAGCGCCGATACCGGCTCGTCGAGCACGATCAGCTTCGGATTGAGCGCGAGCGCGCGGGCGATCGCGATGCGCTGGCGCTGGCCGCCCGAGAATTCGTGCGGAAACAGATCGGCGGCGCGCGCCGGCAGACCGACCAGGTCGAGCAGCTCCTCGACGCGCTTGCGCACCTCCGCGCTGGTTACCTTCTCGTTCGTCGTCAGCGGCTCGGAGATGATCGAGCTGATGCGCATTCTGCGGGCTGAGCGAGGCGTACGGATCCTGAAAGACGGCCTGGATCGATTTGCGGTATTCGCGCCGCCCGGCCGCGTCGAGCTCCTGCAAATCCCTGCCCTCGAACCGCATGATGCCGCCGGTCGGCGTTTCGAGCCCGAGCACGAGCTTGGCCGTCGTCGTCTTGCCGCACCCGGATTCGCCGACGATCCCGAGCGTCTGACCGCGCTCGATCTTGAACGAAATGCCGTCCACCGCGCGCACCACCCCGCCGCCGCTGCCCCCGAACATGCCGCGGCGCGCCCCGAAATGCTTGATGAGGCCTTCCGCCTCGATGACCGCCATTACGCTACTCCACTATTGGCGAGGCGCCGCAGCTCGGGACCGGCGGCTACCGGTTCGGCGAGCCAGCAGCGAGCGCCCCTTCCTTTCTCCGGCACGAATTCCGGCGGCTCCTCGATCGCGGCAGCGCGGCATCGCGTTCGGGCAACGCGGCGCGAACGCGCACCCCGGCGGCAATGCCGAGAGATCCGGCGGCTGGCCCTCGATCGCGGTCAGCCGCTGGTCGCTGTCGGTCATGCGCGGGATCGAATTCAGCAACGCCCTTGTATAGGGATGCACCGGGTCATTGAAGATGCGCGAGACCGGCCCGTACTCGATGACCCGGCCGGCATACATGACCGCGAGATTGTCGCACATCTTGGCGACGATCCCGAGATTGTGCGTGATAAAGATCAGCGCCAGACCGTGCTCGCGCTGCAGATCGCGCAACAGGTTCAGGTATTGCGCCTGGATCGTCAGGTCGAGGCTGGTGGTCGGCTCGTCGGCGATCAGCAGCCGCGGCTCGCAGGCAATGCCGATGGCCCCGACGATGCGCTGGCGCATGCCGCCCGACATCTCGTGCGGATACTGGTTGACGCGCGCCTCCGGCGAGGGGATGCGCACCGACTTCAGCAGCTCGACGGCGCGCTGCCAAGCCGTCTGCCGGGACGCGCCCTCGTGCACGCATGATCGGCTCGGCGACCTGGTTGCCGATCGTGAACAGCGGGTTCAGCGAGGCCATCGGGTCCTGCACCAGCATCGCGATCCGCTTGCCTCGGATATCGCGCATCTCCTCGTCGGATTTCTGGACGAGGTCCTCGCCCTCGAACAGCATCCGGCCGCCGACGATGCGGGCCGCCGGCGGCAGCACGCGCATGATTGTCAGCGCCAGCGTGCTCTTGCCCGAGCCGGACTTCGCCGACGATCCCGAGCGTCTCGCCGGCCTGAATGGTCAGCGAGATGTCCTGAACGGCACGCACCACGCGGGTGCCCTTCGCCGACACGTAATGCGTCGACAGATTGTCGAGTTCGAGCAACGGGGCTTGCGTCATTACAGCTGCCGCAGTTGCGGGTCGAGCTTGACCCGGAGCCAATCGCCGAGGACGTTCGCGGACAGCACCATCAGGACGATGCACGCGCCCGGAAACACGGTCAGCCACCAGTAGCCGACCATCAGACCCTGCTTGCCGTCCGACAGCATCAGCCCCCAGGCCGGCTCCGGCGGCGGCACGCCGACGCCGAGGAACGACAGCGAGGCTTCGGCGATGATCACGACGCCGAGCATCAATGTCGCGAGCACGATCGCCGAGTTGATGACGTTCGGCAGAATGTGCCGCCACATGATCGTCAGCTTCGAGCACCCGGCGACAACCGCGAGGCGGACGAATTCGCGTTCCTTCAGCGACAGCACCTCGCCGCGCACGACGCGTGCATACCGCGTCCAATAGACGCCGCCGAGGATGATGACGATGTTCCACATGCTGGGGCCGACGATCGCCGCGAGAAAAATCGCGAAGGTCAGCGCCGGCAGCGCCAGCCACGTATCGGTCAGCCGCATCAAGACCTGATCGACCCAGCCGCCGAGATATCCCGAGAGGATGCCGAGCGTCGTCCCGATCGCGCCAGCAACGAGAACCGCGGTCAGGCTGACAACCATCGATACCCGCGCACCGAAGATCAGCCGCGACAGCACGTCGCGCCCGAGCTGGTCGGTGCCGAGCAGGTACTCGTAGGAGCCGCGCGCCATCCAGAACGGCGGTTTGAAGCGCGCCGTCAGCATCCCGACCTCGGGATTATGCGGCGCCAGGAACTCGGCGAAGATCGCGACGAAGGCGATCGCGCCGAGAATTACAACCGGCAGCAGCGGAAAATCGCCGAGCCGGAAGCGGCGCAGAGCCGCGAGCCGCGGCGGGCGGGTCGGTAGGCGTCCGACATCGGTTACTAGGGTCATGTCAGCTCCCCAATCGGATACGCGGATCGATGACCGCGTAGAGAATGTCGATCAGCAGGTTAACGATGACGATCATCGCCCCACCGAGAATCACGACGCCCTGAACGATCGGGAAGTCGCGGAACGTGATACCCTCGTAGAGCAGCCGACCGATTCCCGGCCACGCGAACACGACCTCGACGACGACCGCGACATTGACCATGATGACCAGGTTGATCCCGGCCAGCGTCAACACCGGGATCAGCGCGTTCTTGAACGCGTGCTTGGCGATGACGAGACGTTGCGGCAGGCCCTTTGAGGCGCGCCAGCTTGATGTATTCCGAGCCCAGCACTTCAAGCATCGACGAGCGGGTCAGACGCATGTGCGAGGCCGCGAAATACCAGCCGAGCGCGAAGGCCGGCATGATCAGGTGCAGCGGCGTCCCCGCCCCGGATGACGGCAGCCATCCGAGATAGACCGAAAACAGCAGGATCAGCAGCAAGCCCACCAGGAAGGACGGCAGCGACAGGCCGAGCAAGGTGAACAGCTTGCCGAACCCGTCCCAGAACCGGCCGACCTGCACCGACGCCATGATCCCGGCCGGAATGCCGATCAGCAGCGACAGGCCCATCGCGACAAAGGCGAGCAGCAGCGAGTTCGGCAGCCGGTCGAGATAAAGGCTCATGACCGGCGTCTGATAGTAGAACGACTTGCCGAGATCGCCCTGGAACAGGCTGGTCATAAACAGCCAGTATTGCACCAGGAGCGGCTGGTCGAGACCGAACTGCTTGTGGATCGCGGCGATATCGGCCTGGCTGGCGCCGGGCTCGACCAGCAGGACGGCCGGATCGCCGGTCACCCGAACAAAAAAGAAGATCGTGACCGACAGCAGGAACAGCGACAGGATCGAGTACGCTGTTCGCCGAAGTATGAACTGCTTCATGACGCCCTCGGTTTTAGCGCTCGCGCCGCGGTGAGCCTTTTTAAGACTTGATCGTAATATCCTCGAACGGCGCAGTATAGGCGAAGCCGTCGATCAGCCCGAACGCCGACTCCCCGACCCGCGGTCCGACCGCGTTGATGAAGCCGAGCTGCCAAATCGGGGAATAGACCGCCTTCTCGTAGACGAGCTGCTGCATCTTTTGGAGTATTTCAGTTCGTTTCTTGCGATCGAGTTCGTCGGCCTGCTTTGGGAACAGTTCATCGATATCGGGATAGCTGCCATATGCGAACGCGCCGCCCTTGACGACGAACGCCGCCATCCGGGTCGCCGCGTTGCCGAACGCACCGCTGGCGGCCTGGATGATGCCGCGCTCGTATTTCTTGGCGGCGTAGCCGGAAAAGAAGCCGGCGCGCTCGATCGGCTGCAACCGGGTGCGAATGCCGATCTGCGCGAGGTTGTTGACCGACACTTCGGCCATGTTCGCGTAGGACGAGTCGCAGTACATCAGACCGGCATCGAAGCCGTTTGCGTAGCCGGCCTCTTGCATCAGCTTGCGCGCCCGGGCCGGGTCATAGACCGCATCCGGCGGCTGCCAGTAATAATCGAATGTGTACGGGACAACGGCGTTATTGGTGATTTTGCAATATCCAAGGAACAGCGCCTTGCTCATCCCCTCGCGATCGATCGCCAGATTGACCGCCTGCCGCACCTGCAATTTGTTCCACGGCGATTTCGGGTCCCACTGCTCCGGAAAATACAGCCAGTTCGGCGCCTGTAGAACGACCGGCTTCAAAGTCAGACCGGGTGTCTGCCGGACCTCTTCGGCGATCTCGCCGCGGATCGAATAAGCGATGTCGATCTCGCCGCCCTTCAGCGCCGCCGCGCGCGTCGACTCGTCGGGGATTACCTTCATCACCAGGCGCTTGACGCTGGGTGTCTTGCGCCAATAGCCGTCGAACGCCTCGAGGACCAGTTCGATCCCGGGATTGAACGACACGAATTTGTACGGCCCGGCGCCGATAGGTTTGTTCTTGAACCCCTCGTCGCCGACCTTCTCGATATATTTTTTCGGTACGATCCAGCCGGCCCCGGTAGCGCTCGCATAGAACGTCAGAAAATCGGGCCACGGCTCCTTCAGCTTGAACTGGATGTGCCGGGCGTCCGGCGTTTCGATCGCCGCAACCCTTTCCTTCAGTAACGCATGCGAGGTGCCGTGGTAGCGCTCGAACGAAAATTTGACATCTTCGGCCGTGACCGGCTCGCCGTCATGAAATTTGACGCCGGGGCGCAGCACGAATTCGTGGATCAGATGATCCTCCGAGGTGGACCATGACTCGGCCAGGGCCGGCGCCTGCGGCTTGCCGGGCAGATCCTTGACCATAGCGTCGTGCAGCGCATAGAGCACCATATACGGCGTGATGATGCCCTGCGTCTCGGCCGGATCGAGCCACGTCGACGCGACCGACACATGCAGGCCCCAGGTCAATTGTCCTTGCGGAGCTGCCGCGCGCGCGAGACCGGGTGCGGCGGCGGTCAACCCCAACGCCGTCGCGCCGCCGAGTACGCCGCGGCGCGTCACACCGGGCCGGGTATTCTCGGCGGCCAGTCGAGCCGCTTCGGTCTGGTATCCTGGCACCTTCATCGACGTTTACACCTCCCGATAGCCTCGTCCGAGCGCGGGCCTTCCAGCGAATGTAGCCTAGCGCCGCGGGGGCTGTCTCGGTTTTCTTCGTGGCATGGCGCTGTACCAAAGGATTAGCGCGGACCGGCGGAAGCTTGCGATCCGGATCAGGCGCCTTTCAGCGTCAGATCCTCGTAAGGCGAGGTCCACGGATAGCCGGCGATCAGTCCGAATGTCGAACTCGCCGACCCTGGGACCGACCGCGGCGAGCGCGGCCAGCTGCCAGATCGGCGCCGCCACTACTTTCTCCTGCACCAATTGCTGAGCCTTGTGCAGCAGCTCGGCGCGCCGCTCGGTGTCGAGTTCGGCTGCCTGCTGCCGATACACTTCGTCTATGTCGGGATAGTTGCCGTAGGCGTAGGTGCCATCCTTGACGGCGAACTGGCCCAGCCGGGTCGCCGCATTGCCGAACGCGGCCGTGCCTCCCTGGATCAAACCCTTAAATGTTTTCTCCGAGTATCCCTTGTAGAATGCTGCCCGCTCGACCGGCCGTAGGTTGGATCGGATCCCGGCGTCTCGCAGGCTGTTGACGACCGCTTCGCCGACCCCGGAGAACGCCGCGTCACAATAGTACGGCCCGGCGTCTATCCCGTTCGGATGCCCCGCCTCGGCCAACAACTGCTTAGCGCGGTCGATATCGTAATCCGGCTCGGCAGGCGGCGCCCAATAGTACTCGAAGCTGTTCGGGACGAAGGCATTGCCGGTCAGCTTCGAGAACCCGAACGTAATGACTTTGTTGATCGCCTTGCGGTCGATCGCGAGGCTGGCGGCTTGGCGCACACGGATGTCGTGCCACGGCGAACTTGGGTCGAACTGTCCGGGAAAATAGACCCACCAATTGGTCTGGACGAGCGCCGGCTTGAGCGTCAGTGCTGGGTTGCGCTGCACTTCCTCGGCCAATTCGCCGGAAATCCAGTAAACGATATCGACGTCGCCGCCCTTGAGCGCCGCGAGCCTTGTCGATGCGTCGGGGATGCTGCGCAAGGCGAGGCGTTTCACAGCAGGCGTCTTGCGCCAGAACCCCTCGAACGCCTCGAGCGTGAGCTCGACGCCGGGCGTAAAGGCAACGAACTTGTATGGACCGGCGCCGATCGGATGTTTCTTGAAGCCCTCGTCGCCGACCTTCTCGACGTATTTCTTTGGAACGATCCAGCCGGCCCCGGTGGCGCTGGCGTAAAACGTCAGAAAATCGGGCCACGGTTCCTTCAGCGTGAACCGCACATGCCGCGCGTCTGGGGTCTCGACCGAGGCCACCCGGTTCTTAAACGTTTCATGCGAGGCGCCGCGATAGCGCTCGAATGAAAACTTGACGTCATCGGCGGTCACCGTGTCGCCGTTATGAAAATGAACACCGTCGCGCAGCACGAAATCGTGATGCAACCCGTCCTTCGAGGCTTGCCATAATTCGGCGAGGCTCGGGGCGAGCGGGTTATCCGGCATTGGCTTCGCCATCGCATCGTGCAGCGCATAGAGCATCATGTACGGGGTGATGATCCCCGACGTCTCGGCCGGGTCGAACCAGGTCGGCGCCAACGACACATGTACGCCCCATGTCAGCTGACCCTGCGGGGCGGCCCGCGCGATCCCCGGAAAACCGGCGGTCATGCCAAGCGCGGCCAGCGCGAGCACCTCGCGTCGGCTCGGACCGGCGATAAGCGGATCAGAACCGCGACGCGTTTCCATCATCTTCCTCCCTCGCTGTCGTTGTGCGCGCGGCTTGTGTCGCGTCGGCGCAACGCACGAATTCGCAGCGGGCCGGCATATAGCGCAACCATTGTCCCGCGCCAAGGTGCCCGTGCCATAGGCCACGCAAACGGGTCAGGTCGGGTCAAGTCCCAACATCAGCGACAGGTTCTGCACAGCGGCGCCCGACGCGCCCTTGCCGAGATTGTCGAGCTGTGCGACCAGCACCGCGTGGCGGCGCGCCTCGTTCGCAAAAACTCGCAGTTCGAGCCGGTTTGTATCGTTGAGCGCTTGCGGTTCGAGCTTGCCATCGCCCGCGGGCTCGGCGACGCGCACGCAGTCGCAGCCGTCATAGAATGCGGCGAGCGCGTCGCGCAGATCGGCGCCGTGCGGCCGTCCCGGCAAATCATCGAGATGCAGCGGCACCGACACCAGCATACCCTGCCGGAAATGCCCGACCGACGGCACGAAGATCGGGCGCCTTGTCAGCCCCGAATACAGCTGCGCTTCGGCGACGTGCTTGTGCTCGAGGGCGAGGGCGTACAATTCGAAGGCGGGTCCGCCGTCCCGGTCATGCGCCTCGATCATCGATTTTCCACCGCCCGAATAGCCGCTGACCGCGTTGATCGAGATCGGGTGATCGCGCGCGATCAGCCCTGCCTCAACGAGCGGCCGCAGCAACCCGATCGCGCCGGTCGGATAGCAGCCGGGGTTGGCGACCTTGCCGGCGGCGGCGATGCGCCCGGTCTGGTCTCGCGCCATCTCCGGGAAACCGTAGGTCCAATCGGGATCGACCCGGTGCGCTGTGCTGGCGTCGAGCAATTTCGGCGCATCGTCGTCGAGTTCGGCGGCGAGCGCCGCCAATTCGCGGGCCGCGTCGTCGGGCAGACACAGCACGACCAGATCGACCTCGGCCATGATGTCGCGGCGGGCCGCCGGGTCCTTACGGTGCTCGGCGGGCAGGCTTTTGACCGCGACCTGCGGCAGCGCGCCGAGGCGGGCGCGGATGCCGAGCCCCGTCGTGCCGGCTTCGCCGTCGATGAACACGCTCGGCTTGTTGCCTTTCATCCCTTTGCTCCCAGAACAAAAGACCCCGCTGGGGACAACCGGCCGGGCGTGGCACCGTGCCGCGAATTCGGTTCGGCGCGGGTTTATCGAACCTGTCGCCGACCGGCAGCCTGCTCCGCGCACGCTGCCCGCGTCACGCCGCAACGGCGACATCGGCGTCGATCGAAGCGCGGGGATCGCGAAAGCATGGCGCCGAGGCTAGGAGGCGGTCTGATCGCCGTCAATAGCCCCGCTATCGCCGGCCAGATTCCCACCTCGGTCGGCCAGCTCCTTGAGGCGGGCGAGGCAGGCGGCGCGGTCGGCCCGGAAGTCGCCCTCTTCCCACCAGAAACGCACGGCTGCGAGCAGCCGGCCGATGCGGGGACCGGGCGGTATCCCGAGCGCTGTCACATCGCGCCCGGCGAGCGGGAAATGCGGCACCTTCCAGAGAGCAGCACAGGCGAGCAGCTCGGCCAGCTTTCCGCGTTCGAGCCGACCGTCAGCAGCCAGAAGCAGTGCCATATCCCGGTACCGCTCGGCGCCGAGCCGATACAGCGCCCGCCGCTGCTCTCTCTTATCGGCGGCTGGGTCGAGCGACCAGGGTGCCGCCAGTCCGGCCAGCCTGTCGTGCATCGCGTTCGACAGCCGCAGCCGCTCGGCGAGCCGCGCCGTGCCCTCGACATCGACATCGACCAAAGCCGCCAGCCGAACCACCGGGTCCGGCGCCGGCTCCAGCGGGATCACGGCTTGCAGCCGGTCGAGCCGCGTCGCCTCGGGCAGGATCGCCGCGAGAACCCCGTCCTCGCGCATTATCCGCAGCGCCGGCACCGGATCGGGGACGGACAGCAGCCGCAGGACCTCCTGCGCGACCCGCTCGGCTGAGAGTGTCGGCAGCAAAGGCACGGCGTCGCGACAGGCCTCACGCGCCGCCGCGTCTCCCACTCCGCGGCCGAACCGTGCCTCGAACCGGTAATAGCGGAGCACGCGCAGCACATCCTCGGCGATGCGCCGCGCCGGCTCGCCGACAAACCGCACCCTGTGTGCCGCGAGATCGGCCAGTCCCCCGACCGGGTCGTGCAAGGTCCCGTCCGGGTCGAGATAGAGCGCGTTGATCGTGAAATCGCGGCGCGCCGCGTCCTCGCTCCAGTCGGCGTCGAACGCGACCCGGGCACGGCGGCCGTAGGTCTCGACATCGCGCCGCAAGGTAGTGATCTCGAAATGCCGCGGCGGCACCAGCGCCGTGACCGTGCCGTGCTCGATCCCGGTCGGCACAGCCCTGATCCCGGCCTTCTCCAGCGCAGCGATGATTTCGTCGGGAAGCGCCGGGGTCGCGAGGTCGATATCGGCGCTCGGCTGGCCGAGCAGCGCGTCGCGCACGCAGCCGCCGACAAAGCGCGCTTCGATGCCCTCCCGTTGCAGCGCGTCGAGCAGCGCCCCGGTCGCCGGCTCCCGCAACCAAAGCGGCGCTATACGCATCGCCGAACCCGGCTATATCCTGCGGCTGTCATACGCCCAATGCAGCAGCGCCTGGCGCTGCCGCGGGCGGCACATCGGGTCGCCGGGCTCGCAGTGGCGCTCGATCTGGCGGACATGACGGCGCATCGCCTTCCACCTTTTGATCTGCCGCGTATCCTCCTCGGGCAAACGCCGGCCCATGTAATAGCGGCAATACCACTGGAACCAGCCGCGCGGATCATCCGGGTAAATCCACCCCTTCACCCGCCACACCGAAAGTTTTTGGCTGGCATCGACCCCGAAATAGTTCAGCGAGCAGTCGCGCCGTGCCGATGCCAGCTTCGCATCGGAAAACCACTCAACCGGAAATTCGCCGCGGCAGTCGGTCATGTACTTGCCGCAGAACACGCCAAGGCGCAGCATCTCGGCCGGGGTCAATTCCGGGCGAAACTCCGGATCGAATTTTTCTCCGATCGGCGCGGCCAGCTCGTAGATGTAGCCGCGCTGCATCCTGTCGTTCACGGTAACAACGGGCACCGCCCTTGCTCCCGGCTAGTCCATCCGGCCCGGCGCTCGATCGCGGAAGCCGCTTCTACACGAAATCGCGCACCCGCTCGACATCGTCGAGTTCGCCGTAATGCGAGCCGATCAGCACCTCGTCGAAACCCATATCGACCAGCCGGCGCATCCGGCGGCGTGCCTCGTCGGGTGGGCAGATCAGATTGAAATGCGCCAGCCGCGCCAGCTCGGCCGATTGCGGACGCTCTTTCAGGTCGATCGAGACATTGGCGAGAACCGCGTTCGTACCGCGGGCCTCGCGATAGATCTTCATCCCTTCTGCGAGGTCTTCGAGCGTGCTGTACCGGCCTGACGGGGTCCAACCCTGCGCCTCATTGGCGGCGTAGGTAATCCAGCGCGGGCTGCGCCAGGCGCCGATCAGGATCGGCGGGCCGCCCTTGCAGCCCGGCCACATCGACAGCGTGCCGCCATTGACCGGCTCGCCGTTCCACACCTTGCGCATCGTATCGATCGCCTGCCGGAAGGCCCGGAAGCGGTGGTCGTAATCGTAGCCGAGCAACTCGAAATCGTCGCGCGTCGAACCACTGCCAATGCCGAGTTGCAGGCGTCCGCCCGATAGCGCCTGGACCGACTGGACCCGGTGCGCCAGCTCGACCGGATTGCGCAACGGCAGTTGCAGCACGCTGATCCCTAGCTCGACTTTCCTCGTCACCCCGGATAGCGCTGACAGAACCGACAGCGGATCGAGCGTCGGCCGTCCGCGCCCCAGCGAATCGCCGAGCCAGATGCCCGGGAAACCGGCATCCTCGGTCCGCCGCGCCAAATCGGTGATCCGGTCGATCAGCCCAGTATCGGGGTCCGGCCCCGCGCCGATCCGCAGCATCGTGCTCACGCGCATGATCTGATTCTCCCGAAAAGTTAATTATAGACCGGGGTCGTGCCCGGGGCCGGCGAGTAGCCGAAGCTGCCGCGCTTTAGGATCGCCTCGCGACCGCCGAACGCGGCAATGCGGGCGCGCTGGTCGGCTTTCGCCAGCGCGTCCGCGGCTTCCGGATCGACAACCCGGCGCAGCGCCTTCTCGCAATCACCGATAAGCGCCCGATACCCGTCCTCGCGCGCCAGATCGCGGGTCTCCTGCGGGTCGGCATCGAGGTCGAACAGCTGCGGCGGCATCCCGACGTAGTAGACGTATTTGAACGGCCCCTTGCGGATCATGAAGGTGCCAGTGGCCGCCCCGGTCGCGTGATATTCGCTGAGGATCGTGCGCCGCCTTGCGGTGCCCTTCGCCACCTCGAGCAGCGAGTCGCCCGGCAGATCGCGGTCGTCGGGATGCGGCACAAGACCGGCCCCGGCGATAACAGTCGGAAACGCATCGACCAGTGACACCGGCTCATGGCAGACAGAGCCCTGCGGCACATCCGGCCCGGCGAGGATCATCGGTACGCCGGCGGCCTCCTCGTACATCGTCGATTTACCCCACAGCCGTCTCGTGCCGAGATTGTCGCCGTGATCGCTCGAATAGAGCACCCGCGTCGTCTTGGCGAGGCCGGCGGCCTTCAGCGCGCGCACCAGCTTGCCAACATTGTCGTCGACAAAGCTGACGAGACCGAAATAGGCGGCAAGCGCGCGGCGCAATTTCACGTCGTCGAACGAGCGGTCGTAGATCTGACAATTGCGGATCGCCGCGATGTAGGGATGGTCCGGCTGCCGCTCGACTGCGTCGTAAAGCGCCGGGGTCGGCATCTTGTCCTCGGGATAGAGATCGTACCATTCCGGCCGCGCGATCAGCGGGAAGTGCGGGCACACCAGCGACACGAACAACACCCACGGCTTGCCGGCCTGCGCCCCCGCCTTCGCATTCAGCCAGTCGACGGCCGCCGCGGTAATCCGGTCGTCGTACTGCTGATAAGTTAAATCGCCGCGTCCGGCGTCGTTCGCGAGGCGCAGGCAGGCCCGCCGCTCCGGCAGCGGATCGCGCAGCCAGCCGAGCGGATCACCGATCCCCTCGACGACATGTAGCGGCATCACCTCCTCGGTAAACCCGTTGTCGTCGTCGCCGCCGCGGAAATGCAGTTTGCCGATCGAAACGACTTCGTGCCCTTCCGCCTTCAGCCGATGTCCCCACGACGGCACGCTGCCGTCATAGGGAATGCCGTTGTCCCAGAAGCGGATCTGGTGGACATAGCGCCCGGTCGCCAGCGCCGCCCGCGCCGGCACGCAGATCGGTGAATTCGTGTAGGCATCGGTAAACCGCACCCCAGACGCCGCCAGCCGGTCGAGGTTCGGCGTCTTGATCGTCGGGTGGCCGTTGCACCCGAGGACCCGCGGATTGTGCTCGTCAGACAGTATAAAGAGGAGATTGGCTGGGGTCATTTCTGCCTCGGGATCGGGGATCGCAGGCCCGTCTAACCCGCGTCTTGAGAAAGCCGTCGTCAAACGCTGCGGGATGACAGAACCGGAACCACAATACACAATCACCCACACGTACAGGAGGGCAGGATGAACGACGCAACACCGCCGCGCATCGGCGATATCGGCACCGTTGAGGACCGGTTTTTCACGATCCGCGATTTTCCGCTGGCCAACGGCACCGTAATGCCGGAGGCGACGATCGCCTTCGAGAGCTATGGCACGCTGGCGCCGCACGGCCGCAACGCGGTGCTCGTCACGCACGGCTTCACCGGCAGCCATCACGCGGCCGGGCGCAACCCGGCGAATGCCGGCCAGCCCGGCAGCTGGGACGGGCTGATCGGGCCGGGCAAGCCGATCGACACCGAGCGGCTGTTAGTCGTCGCCAGCAACATGCTCGGCTCGTCCTATGGTTCGACGAACGCGGCCAGCACCAACCCGGCGACCGGCCGCGCCTACGGTCCCGACTTCCCGGCGATCGCGATCCGCGACATCGTCGCAGCGCAAAAGCTGCTGCTGCAATCGCTCGGCGTCGAGCATCTGGTCGCGGTCACCGGGCCGTCCTACGGCGGCTATCAGGCGTACCAGTGGGCGGTCGCCTACCCGGACTTCATGGACGCGATCGTGCCGGTCAACACCGCGCCTTGGGCCTCGGTCAACACCGACAAGCAGCTCGCCGAGGTGACCGCGCGGCTCGAAAGCGACCCGGACTGGCAGGGCGGCCGCTATCACGGTACTGGACGCGGCCCGGTCGCGACCCTGACGCAGATCCGCATCGACACGCTGACCCGGTACGGCACGGCGGCCAATCTGGTGCAGCGCTATCCCGACCCGCGAGAGGCCGAGGCGGCCCTGCGCGAGATGTCCCAAGCCTGGGCGCGCAACTGGGACGCGCACTCATTGATCATCCTGCGCCGCGCGCTGCTGGGATGGGACACGCGGCCCGATTTCGCCCGCATCAAGGCTAAGGTGCTGTACATCCTGTGCCGCAGCGACCCGCTGTTCCCGCCGAAGATCGCGCCCGCTGTGATTGACGCGCTGAAGGCGGCCGGGGTCGAGGCGCGCTATTTCGAGATCGACAGCGATCTCGGCCACTCCTCGAGCGGCCCCGAGCACGCCAAATGGTCGCCGGTATTGCGCGAGTGCCTGGAACCACTGATCGCAAGGGCTGCGTAGAGGTCCGTACAACACCGCATAGAAACACCCGCCAGGCTCGGCCATCTAGCACCGCTACTGGGTCAGCGACGGGCGGGGGCTGTGGCCAGGTTTTCACCATCTGAGCGCCGAGGCCGCTCTCGACCGGCTCGAGACGGCGCGGCAGGGGTTGAGCGAACGCGAGGCGGCGACGCGGCTCGAACGGTACGGGCCGAACCTTCTGCCGCAGCCGCGCGGCAAGACGCTCGCCGGGGTCTTTCTCAGCCAGTTCAAGAGCCCGTTCGCCTATCTGCTGCTGCTCGCCGCCGCCGTCTCGCTCGGGCTCGGTCACCTGACCGATGCGGTGTTCATCGTTGCGGTGCTGCTGCTCAATGCCTGCGTCGGCACCTACCAGGAATGGCGCGCGGAGACGCGGGCCCGGGCGCTGAAGGCGCTGATCGCCGCCGATGTGGCGGTTTGGCGCGATGGTCGTCTGCGGCGCTTGCCCTCCGAATCGCTGGTGCCGGGCGACATCGTTCAAGTCGAAAGCGGCGAGCGGGTATCGGCGGATTTGCGTCTGATCGAGGCGCAAAATCTCACGGCCGATGAAAGTCTGCTGACCGGTGAATCGCTGCCGGCGCGCAAATCGGCCGAGGCTTCGGTCGCGGAGGGCGCTCCGCTCGGCGACCGCGCGACAATGCTATATGCCGGGACAACCGTGCGGACCGGTCGCGCCGTCGCCGTCACGGTGTCCACCGCCGGCGAGACGGCGGTTGGCATCGTCGCCGCGACGCTGGAACGGCCGGAGCCGCCGCCGCCGCTGGTTCAGCGCATGGCACGGTTCACGCGTCACCTCGCGGTGGCGATGGTGGGGCTGATCGCGGTCTTCGCCCTGCTGGAAGCGTTCCGGGGCACCGCGCCGGCCGATATCTTTCTGCTCAGCATCGCGTTGACCGTCTCGGCTATACCCGAAGGTCTGCCGGCCGCGATGACCGTGGCGCTGTCGGCCGCGATGCACCGCATGGGTCTGCGCAACGTTGTCGTGCGCCAGTTGCCGGCTGTCGAGGGCCTCGGCGCCTGTACGCTGATCGCCACCGACAAGACCGGGACCTTGACCATCAACCGGCTTACCATCGAGCGCGTCTGGGTTCCGGACAGCGGCGACATTGCTCCAGATGACCAGCGCTCCGCATCGCTGCTGGTCGCCGGATCGCATGCCAGCGAACCGCCGGCCGCAACCGGGGACGGCCTCAGCGGCGATGCGGTCGATCTCGCCTTCCATGCTGCCGCCGCGCGGCACAGGGCATCGGAAACGTCAGCTTCGCTTGCCGCGCGCATCCCCTACGAACCCGAGAAGCGCTTCGGCGCCGCGTTCCATCGCGCCGGGCGAAGGCTTGGCAGCCTATGTCAAAGGCGCGCCGGAGACGATTTTCGGGTTCTGCGCCGACGTTCCCGGCGCCGCTTCGGAAGCGGCCGAGCGGCTCGCTGCTTCCGGGTATCGGGTGATCGCGGTCGCCGCCGGTCCGGTCGCGGCGGCGGCCGAGGAGGAATTCACCGGGCTGCGTCTGCTAGGACTTGCGGCGCTGATCGACCCGCTGCGCCCCGAGGCGAGGGATGCCGTAACCGCGGCAAGGCGGGCCGGCATCCGGGTCGTGATGGTCACCGGCGACCATCCACTGACCGCGCTGGCGATCGCGCGCCAGCTCGATTTGGCGCAGGACCGCGCCGAGGTCGTCACCGGCGCCGAACTGGCCCGCCTCGACGGCCCGCCATTCGACGCCGCCGTCGCCCGCGCCTCAGTCTTCGCCCGCACTGAGCCGCTGCAGAAACTCGCGATCGTCGAGAGCCTGCGCCGGCAGCGCGAGATCGTGGCCGTCACCGGTGACGGCATCAACGACGCCGCGGCGCTGCACGCCGCCGATATCGGCGTCGCGATGGGCAAGAGCGGCACCGATGTGGCGCGCGATGCCGCCGATTTGATCCTGACCGACGACAATTTCGCTTCGATCGTCGCCGGGATCGAGGAGGGCCGCATCGCCTACGCCAATTTGCGCAAAGTGATCCTGTTGCTGCTCTCGACCGGCGCGGCCGAGATCCTGGTGATGCTTCTCGCAACGCTGTCGGGGCTGCCGCCGCCGCTGACCGCCGTGCAGCTGCTGTGGCTCAACCTGGTCACCAACGGCCTGCAAGGCGTCGCGCTCGCCTTCGAGAAAGGCGAGCCAGGCATCCTCGAACAGCCACCGCGCGCCGCCCATGGGCCGATCTTCGACCGGCGCATGATCGAGCAGATCGCCGTCGGCGGTCGGCGGTCGGGCTGGTGCTTCGTTCTACTAGCGCGCTGCGCCTGGGTCGCCAGGCGGCCCGGTCTGTGGCTGCTGGTCTCGTGCGAGAACGCGCATTGCCTGAACAGCCGATCCGAGACCCGGTCGGCGTTCCGCATCCCGCTGGCGAACAATCCGTTCCTGATCGCCGCGATCGTCGGCACCCAGCTACTGCAGCTCGCCGTCCTGGCCGTGCCGCCGCTGCGCGACCTCTTGTCGATGGAGCAGCTTACCGCGGCCGACAGCATCCCGGTTGCGCTCGCCGCGCTGGTCGTGCTGGCGGTGATGGAACTCTACAAGCTGGTCCGCCCGGAGGAGGACGCGGCGCGGCCGCGCGAACAATCGGCGGCGGGATAGGAAGCCAAAGGACCGCCTGCGCCACCCCCGACCTCCCCGCCCCCGACCTTCCCCGGGGAGAGGTGGCGGGCGGTCGGGCGGCGGGCTACACTCGCTCGTATTTGACGACGCGGCGGGCCCGCGGGCTCCACGAACCGGGCTGCACGCAATAGAAATCGCCGCGCGAGTCGCCCCAGATGCCGTGGATCGAGCGCATGATCGGCCCGTCGCCCCAGCGCGCCAGCCGCTCGCCGTCGAGGGTCAGGATGCTGACCATGCCGCCATTGTGCTCGGGGATGTAAACGATGTCGTCCTTGTCGACATAGAAGAACGCCGGGCCGATCAGCTCGACCGGCCAGACCTGCAGGAATTTGCCGCTCTGGTCGAACACCTGCACGCGGTCGTTCTCGCGGTCGGCGACCAGCACGCGGCCGCGGCTGTCGATCCAGACGCCGTGCGGCAGGTTGAACTGACCCGGCGCCGTGCCCGGCTCGCCCCACGAGAACTGGTATTTCGCATCGGGCGAGAATTTATGGACGCGCGCGTTGCCGTAACCGTCGGTCATGAACATCGACCCGTCCGGCGCGAAGGCGATGTCGGTCGGCAGGTTGAACGGTCCGCCGCCATGCGTCACCTGCTTAAACGCGGCCGAGCCCCATTCGGTGTCGGGCACCCCGGTGTCGGAGCGCGCGCCCTTCTCGCCGATCGTCTGCAACAGCTTGCCGTCGGTGGTGAATTTGTAGAACTGGTTGTGGTGCTCGTCGCACAGCCATACGCGATCCTGGCCGTTCTCCTGCACGATACGGATCGCGTGCGGGAACTTGAACAGCCCCTCGCCCCAGGACGACAGGAATTTGCCGTCGCGGTCGAAGATCACGACCGGATGTGCGTCGTTGCGATTGAAGCAGTACACCCGGTCCTGCGAGTCGACCGACACGGCGCAGGCCTTGACGTCCAGCCATTCCGGCGGCTGCTGCCATTCCTCATTGGGCCGGTAGCGGTAATTGCCGCTGCCGACGATCGGTTCCATGTGTCTCCCCTTTTCTACAGGTATCGGATTGCGGACCGGCTCAAGCCGGAAACGACACGAAGCATTTATCCGAAGCCAGGATGTAGGTCTCCATGTAGTCCTGGATGACCGGCTTCTTGTCGAGCGCCTCCATCGCGCCTGCCAGCGCCATCCAGTTCAGCATTTCGTGCTGCCCGGAATACTCCATATCGGCCAGCGAGCGCTTGCGCCACGCGCCCCAATCGGCGCGTTCCAGCGCGTCGAACAGAATGCGGTCGCCTTCGTGGTCCGGCCACAGATAGCCGTTTTTCGGCGACAGGAAGCAGTGCGACCACGACGACGAGGCGACCAGCGCCACCCGGTACGGCGACTTTGCCAGCACCTCGGCGATCGCGGCCCCGACATCCATAACGCGCCAGGGCTGCGGCGACGGCGGATCGCCCGACTCGCCTTCCGGCCGTGGCGGCCCGTACAGATGGCCGAAGCCCCCTTTCGCCTGGATCAGGTTGCGGCCGTAGCAGTTGATCGCGAACGGCACGACCGGATACGGGAAACCCTGCCTGTCCCAATCCAGATAGAGGAATGTGTTCGTAAAGGCGTGCGCCATCGGGTGATGCAGCGGCTTGTAGGCATAGGCAAGGTCGATGCCGCGTTCGATGAGGCCGGTCGCGATGTGTTTCGCCGCCTCGCGATGGCCCTTCAGGTGCAGCACGCCAGTCGCCTTTTTCGCCCCAGCGGTTCGGCTTGCCGCCGTTGCTCGTTATGTCCCAGGGCTGCAAATCGAAGTCGTCGTCGTAGCCGAGGATGCAGAACGGCGGGACGATGTCCTCGCGGAAATTCTCGTACTGGTCGTCGCCCCATACCAGCACGAAATCCGGGTTGAAATCGTCGAGGATTTTCCGCAAGGCGCGGAAATCGTTGCCGAACCGCTCGCCGCAGCGGCTGTGCGGCGCCGAGAGCCGTTGTCGTTGCCGAGTTCGGCGAGCAGTTCGGACGGCCAGTTCGCCGGGTCCTTGCGCGCCGGATCGACATTGGGGGCGTCGAGCACCCGGTTGAAAACATCAGTCAGCCGCTCGTTCGGCAGGCAAAGCGTCGGCCAATGCGTGCAGCCGAGCCCGAGAATTTCCGCCATCTCCGTTCCTCCCTCTGCTTCAGCGCAAATCGATCACAGGCCGGCAGCCTTGTCGATGCCGACACGATACGCCGCTCTCGCCTCGTCATAACGGCCGGTAAGCAGCGCCGATTTGATCGCGGCCGGCGCCCGGTCGGGATGACCCGAATCGAACGGCGGCGCCGGGTCGTATTCGATGCCCAGCTGGATCGTTCGGGCGGTTGTCTCGCCGGCGAGTTCGGCGACGACGCTCAGACCGAAATCGATCCCCGACGTGACGCCGCCGGCGGTAATGACATTCCCGTCTTTGACAACCCTGGCCTTCTCGTGCGTCGCGCCGACCAATGGCAGCAGATCGGCAAAGGCCCAATGGGTCGTTGCTCTCCTCCCGTTAAGCAACCCGGCAACGCCCAGAATGAAGGCGCCGGTGCAAACCGACGTGACATATTTCGCGCCATCCGCCTGACGGCGTACGAAGTCGATGGTTTCGCGATCCCAATCGCCTTGATAACTCCGTGACTGCCCCCCGGCACGCAGATCAGGTCGAGCGGTGGACAATTCGCGAAGGTATGCGTCGGCACCAGGGCGAGACCGCAGTCGCTCGGCACCGGCGCCTCCGATTTCGCGACGATGTGGACCGCCGATCGCGGCAGGCGCGCGAGTACCTGGAGGGGTCCGGTGAAATCCAGCTGCGTCAGGTCGGGGAAGATGACAAAGCCGATATTGAATGGCGGCATGTGCGTCGTCTCGCGTTACCAGGGTTGGTTTTGGTGAATCTCATCGCCCGCCGGGAGCACTACCCAGGGCTGCCTGGTCCGTGTCCAGAAATGTGCGGTCGGCCGCAGCCATGACGTATCGTCGAGCGTACCCGCCCGCACCCGGCGGATCATCCCTGCGGGAACCGCGCCCGGCTGGGCCGCGCTGACAATCCAGCCGCCGCATTCCGGACACACCCAGCGAGTGACGGTGCGGCCGCTATCCGCGATGCGCTGGACCTCTCGCGGTGTGCCATTTGTCAGACGGAAGGCGGTGTCCGGCACGGTGATCGCGAGCGAAAATGCGCTGCCCGTCGCACGCTGGCACTCGGTGCAGTGGCAGGTGTACGTCATCGCAGGGCGAGCACCCACTTCATAGCGCAACGCCCCGCACTGGCACCCTCCGGTCAGCGGCAGCTTCATTGTTTCGTCCTTCCAGCTCAACCGGGCCGCTTGGCGAACCGCGGAATCTCGCCCTCGACATGCACCCACGGCACCGCGTCGTCGCGGAAGATTTCGCGAGCCGGCGCCACCACGGCCGGGTCGTCGAAAGTCCCGACGTTCAGGACCATCGTCCCCGGCCGTCCCGCCGGCTGCTCGGCGAGGGAGGAGCCGCATTGCGGACAGAAATGGCGCAAAATCGGCCGCCCGCTGCCGCCCAAGCTGCTGAATGTCTGCATTGCGCCGTCGATCATCAGCGTCTCCTTCGGCACGGCAACGAGGGTGGCGAAGACGCTGCCGGTGAACCGCTGGCAGTCGCGGCAATGACAGACGGTCGCAGCCGCCTGCTCAACCGTTGCCGCATATCGCACGGCACCGCACAGGCAACCGCCCTTCAGCTCCATGTAGGCCTCCCCGTGGTCAGTATTGCCCCCTCGGTTCTAGGCCGAAAGCGTGCTGCCCGTACATCGTGCCGACCGCGTCCCAGTTCAGGCTGACATGGCGGGCGACGGCGTTGACGTCGCGCCAGGCACGCTGCACCGGATTGTCGAGATGCAGCCCGTAGCCGCCGGTCGAGGCATTGAGCGCCTCGACCGCCTGCACCGCCAGCTTTGTGACGTAAGCCTGGTTGCGCCGGGCGCGGATGCGGTCGGCGACGGTGATCTCCTCGCCGGCGCGCAGCCGCACCATCGCGTTGCGCATGTCGGTCAACAGGATCAGCTCGGCGGCCTCGATCGCGGCGGCGGCCTCGGCGAGACGCAGCTGCACGGTCGCGAATTCCTTCATGCGCAAACCGCCGCCGGCCAGCGCGCCGCGCGTCGTCCGCCCGCAGGTCAGTCTCAGGTAAGCGTCGAGCGCGCCCTTGGCGGCCCCGATCCGCGGTCGAGGCCAGCATCGACGCGCCAAGCATCAACAGCGGGATACGGTAGATCGGGTTGTCGTGATGGCGCGCTCCGGGCGCGGTGCCGGCCCTCGTGTCGGCGAATTTCAGCACGCGATGCGCCGGGACGAAAACGTCCTCAACCGCAACATCCTTGCTGCCGGTGCCGGACAGACCGCAGACGAACCAGTTGTCGATGATTTGGCAATCCGCGACAGGCAATAGGAAAAAGGCACCCTCCGGCGGGTTGTCCGGCCGCTGGATCATCGCGCCGAGCTTGCCCCAGGCCGAGATGTCGCAGCCTGATGCAAACGACCATTGCCCGCTCAAGCGATAGCCGCCCACGACCGGCACCGCCGTGCCGGTCGGCGCGAAGCAGGCGAAGGTGAACGGGTCGGTGTCGCCGCTCCAGATCTCGCGCTGCGCCTCGAGTGACCAATGCGCCAGCGACAACCCGTTCGACACCGCGCCGTTGACGGTCCAGCCGGTCGAGGCGCAGGCCGCAGAGATCGTCAGCGCGATCTTAAGCGCAATCTCGCCGTCATATTCGAAACCGCCGAACATCGCCGGCCGGCAGGTGCGCAGCAATTCGGCGGCGCGGATCTTCTCGACGATGCGTGGGAACAGGTTGCGGTTGCGCTCGGTCTCTTCGGCGAGGGCCCGGATCTCCGGCGCCAACGCTTGCGCCCGCGCGATCAGTTCGTCGGGGCTCGGGACCGCCAGTCGGCGGATCACGGCGCTGCTCATCTGAAGCGTATCCCCTCGCCTCAGTTCGGCCGAGGCTGCCGCGACAGACCTTACTCCGGGGCGCCGAGCGGCGGCAATGAGGTTGGCTCGGTCTCGCTGAATGGGTCAGCCGCCATTTGCGAGGCGTTCGAGATTCTTTCTGGCGGCCGTCGCAGCCGGACTGCCCGGCGACATCACCGCAACCCGTTGCCAATCGAGTCGCGCCCCTTCCAGATCGCCCCGCAGCGACCTGATGTTGCCGCGCTCCAACAAAGCCGGGACCGATTTCGGGCGCGAGCTTGAGCGCCTCACTGATATCATCGAACGCCCGGTCGAGCCGGTTCAGCGCACGATTTGCCGCGGCGCGGTAGATCAGCGCGTCGACGCGGGCAGGATCGGCGTTGAGCACGCGATCGAGATCCGCGGCGGCCTTATCGTACCATCCAGCCGCCCCAGCCGCCTCGGCGCGCTCGATCAGCAGGTCCGGTTCGTCCGGCCGCAGTTCCAGTGCCAGACCGGCGGCCGCATAGGCGCGCGCGGGGTCACCGGCCAGCGTCCAGGCTTGCCCGGCCTGGTTGAAAACCCCGGCGCGCAGGCTCTCCGGCGCCCGCACCATGGCCCGGCCGAGCGCTTCGAGACGCTCGGCCGCCTCTTTGTACCGTTGCAGCCCTATCAGCGCGACGGCGAAGCAATGGTCTGCGGGATGCCCCCCGCCGCTTTCCTGCCACTGCTGCGCCCGCTTGCGGCCGGCTTCCGGATTGTCGCGCGCCAACTTCATGCAGCGCTCGTAGGCAGCCGCATCGGCTGCGGCCGAACGTGGCAGCCCCGGAGGCGCAACGGCTGGCGGCGCGGAAAGCAGCGGCGGCGCCTCGATCCGACCATCCGCCCCCAAGGCCGGCGCGGCAGCAATAAGCAGCTCCGAAAGAACCAGTGCGATCGCTGCCACGCCGCCCCTGTGTATTTCAGTCATTCTGGCAACGGCCAAAGCATGCTGAGGTGGAGGCACCCCGGGTGATGCCGCCGAGCGACGGATCGAGCCAGTCCAAGGCACGGTAGATCGGCGCGGCGACGCGAGGACGCGCGGCGGCACTTTCGGCCGCTGCGCCGCGAGCGCGGCGGGCCCTTTTCAGCAAAAAACGCACCGCATTGGAACTTACCATCCGTTCCAGGGTATACAGGCTTACTTTTGCAAATGAATGCGCCGCACGCTCGCCGTTCCGCGCGGGCACCGAGACTGGGGGAAAAATGGCGACTGTCAACGGCACTCCCGGCAAGGATTTCATTCATCGCGCGGGCGACGGTCTCGTGCCGCCAGCAGGGTTTAACGATATAACCGGCGTCACGGCCGGAGACGATGTCGTCAACGGCCTCGCCGACAATGACATCCTCTTTGGCGATAGCGGCAATGACGTCTTGAATGGCGGTAGTGGCGACGACGTCTTGAATGGCGGGCCCGGCGCCGACGTCCTGAACGGCGGATCTGGCGCTGATTACGCGAGTTACAGTGGCGCGGCTGCCGGGGTCACCGCGAGCCTTGCCGACCCGACGATCAACACCGGCGAGCCGCCAGCGACACGTATATCTCGATCGAGAGGCTGCGCGGCTCCAACTTCAACGACATTCTGATCGGCGATGCCGGTAACAATACGCTTGTCGGCGGGGTCGGCGCGGACGCACTGGACGGCGGTGATGGCTTCGATTTCGCCGGTTACCAGTTTGCAGGGACCGGGGTGACCGCGAGCCTGGCCGATCCGACGATCAACACCGGCGAGGCGGTCGGCGACACCTATAGCTCTATCGAGGGACTGATCGGCTCCGATTCCGACGACATGCTGATCGGCGATGACAATACGAACATCCTTCGGGGCGGGCTCGGCGCTGACGCTCTGGACGGCGGCGGCGGCTCCGACTACGCCGACTACGACACCGCGGTAACCGCCAGCCTCGCCGATCCGACGGTCAACACCGGCGATGCGGCGGGCGACACCTATACCTCCATCGAGGGACTGCTCGGCTCCATCTTCGACGACGTACTGATCGGCGACGACAACGATAATTCGCTTCGCGGCGGGTCCGGGGCCGATGTCCTGAACGGCGGGGGCGGATTCGATTTCGCCCTTTACGACAATTCGGCTGTCGGCCTGACCGTGAGCCTGGCCAATCCCGGGACCAACACCGGGGATGCGGCAGGCGATGCCTTTAACTCGATCGAGGGGCTGGTCGGTTCCGATTTCAATGACAAGCTGTTCGGCGATGCCGGCGACAACGAGCTTCGGGGTGGGCTTGGCGCCGATATTCTGAACGGCGGCTCGGGCAATGACACGCTGACCGGGGGTCCGGGACCCGATACGTTTGTATTTGCGCCGGGATATGATGCCGACACGGTCACGGACTTCTCGGCGGCCGAGGGTGACAGGATAGACCTGACCGCGTTTCCCGCCATCGCGTCGATTTCGCAAATTCGAGCGATTGCAACCCAGGTGGGAGCCGATACCGTTCTCGACTTCGGCAATGGCGACACGCTTACTCTGAAAAACGTAACGGCCAGCGGGTTAACGGCGAACGATTTCCTGCTGGTGTCTACTGAAGTTGCGTTCATTGCCCCCATCCTGGAACTGAATAATTTCGGGGCCGACGTGGCCGCGGGCGGCTGGGTTAGTCAGGACATCTACCCGCGCGTTCTCGGTGACGTGAACGGCGATGGTCGGGCTGATATCGTCGGCTTTGGGGTCGCTGGGGCCTATACCGCGCTCGGACAAGCCGATGGCAGTTTTGTGGCCCCCTTCCGGTCATCGAATAATTTCGGGACGAGCGCGGCGGCGGGCGGCTGGGCGAGCCAGGACATCTACCCCCGGATTCTGGGCGATGTGAACGGCGACGGCCGGGCCGACATCGTCGGTTTTGGTGTCGCTGGGGCCTATACCGCGCTCGGACAAGCCGATGGCAGCTTTGTAGCCGCTTTCCTGTCGTCGAATAATTTCGGGACGGATACGGCGGCGGGGCGGCTGGGCGAGCCAGGACATCTACCCGCGGCTTCTTGGCGATGTGAACGGCGACGGCCGGGCCGACATCGTCGGCTTTGGGGTTGCCGGGGCCTATACCGCGCTCGGACAAGCCGATGGCAGCTTCGTAGCCGCCTTTCTGTCGTCGAACAATTTCGGGACGGATACGGCGGCGGGCGGCTGGGTGAGCCAGGACATCTACCCGCGGCTTCTTGGCGATGTGAACGGCGACGGCCGGGCCGACATCGTCGGCTTTGGTGTCGCTGGGGCCTATACCGCGCTCGGACAAGCCGATGGCAGCTTCGCGGCCGCCTTTCTGTCGTCAAATAATCTCGGTACGGGTGCGGCGGCGGGCGGCTGGGTGAGCGAGGACCTGTACCCGCGCGTTCTCGGTGACGTGAACGGCGACGGTCGGGCCGATGTCATTGGCTTCGGCGCCGCGGGGACCTACGTCGCGCTCGGCGAAGCCGATGGTACTTTCGCCGACCCTGCGTTCGGCATCGCCAATTTCGGAAGCAACCCCGGGGCCGGCGGTTGGGCCAACCAGAACACCTATCCGCGGTTCGCCGCGGATGTGACCGGAGACCATCTCGCAGACCTCGTCGGCTTTGGAGCCGCCGGCGTCTTCGTGTCGCAAGCCGAGCTGGCGCCGGCTCGCCAGTTCGCAGCACCGGTCCTGGCGCTGAATAATTTCGGGGCCGACGTGGCGGCGGGCGGCTGGGTAAGTCAGGACATCTACCCGCGCGTTCTCGGTGACGTGAACGGCGACGGTCGGGCCGATGTCGTCGGCTTTGGGGTTGCCGGGGCCTATACCGCGCTCGGACAAGCCGATGGCAGCTTCACGGCTGCCTTCCTGTCGTCGAACAATTTCGGGACGGATACGGCGGCCGGCGGCTGGGCGAGCCAGGACATCTACCCGCGGCTTCTTGGCGATGTGAACGGCGACGGCCGAGCCGACATCGTCGGCTTTGGGGTCGCTGGAGCGTATACCGCGCTCGGACAAGCCGATGGCAGCTTTGTAGCCGCTTTCCTGTCGTCGAATAATTTCGGGACGGATACGGCGGCGGGCGGCTGGGCGAGCCAGGACATCTACCCGCGGCTTCTTGGCGATGTGAACGGCGACGGCCGGGCCGACATCGTCGGCTTTGGGGTTGCCGGGGCCTATACCGCGCTCGGACAAGCCGATGGCAGCTTCGTAGCCGCCTTTCTGTCGTCGAACAATTTCGGGACGGATACGGCGGCGGGCGGCTGGGTGAGCCAGGACATCTACCCGCGGCTTCTTGGCGATGTGAACGGCGACGGCCGGGCCGACATCGTCGGCTTTGGTGTCGCTGGGGCCTATACCGCGCTCGGACAAGCCGATGGCAGCTTCGCGGCCGCCTTCCTGTCGTCAAATAATCTCGGTACGGGCGCGGCGGCGGGCGGCTGGGTGAGCGAGGACCTATACCCGCGCGTTCTCGGTGACGTGAACGGCGACGGTCGGGCCGATGTCATTGGCTTTGGCGCCGCCGGGACCTACGTCGCGCTCGGCGAGGCCGATGGTACTTTCGCCGACCCTGCGTTCGGCATCGACAATTTCGGCAGCAACCCCGGGGCCGGCGGTTGGGCCAGCCAGAACACCTATCCGCGGTTCGCCGCGGATGTGACCGGAGACCATCTCGCAGACCTCGTCGGCTTTGGAGCCGCCGGCGTCTTCGTGTCGCAAGCCCAGCTGGTCTGAACCGGCCGTCCCCGTATCTTGCCGTTCCGGGACGGCGGCGTAGCGAGGAGTGATCGCCACCGCACCACTGACGTCCCGCGATCCGGCAACGATGGCCCATGCGTGGTGGGCTCAGGGACGTCCTCTGCTTCGCTACAGCCGAAATTCGCCCCGCAACGCGCTATCAAGCTCACGCGGTGGCGCCGCCGTCGACCGGCAGCGCCGCGCCCGACACGAACGAGGCCTCGTCCGATAGCAAAAACAGCGCGGCGTTGGCGATTTCCTCGGGGCGCCCAGTGCGGCGCATCGGCACCTGCTGGCCGCGGCGCACGATCAGCTGCTCCTTGTCGACCGGGCCTGATTTGCCCGGCGGGAGCTGTTGATCGGGGCGGGCGACAAAGACGCGGAGCATCGGCGTGTCGATCGGCCCGGGACAGACCGCGTTGACGCGTATCTTGTCGGGCGCGAGGCGTTTCGCCAGCGAGCGGACAAAGCCTACGATGCCGAACTTGGCCATCGAATAGACCGGGCTGAACGCCGAGCCGACCAGGCCCGAGGTCGATGCCGTGTAGAGCAAGGCGCCGCCGCCGCGCGCCCGCATTTCCGGGATCGCCGCCTCGGTCGTCACCAGCACGCTGCGCAGATTGAGGTCCATCGCCAGCTCGAAATCTCCCATCTCGATGCCCTCGATGGCGGCCGGGCCGGGGTGGCCGACGTGATTCCAGACGAAATCGAGCCCGCCGAACGCGTTCGCGGTGCGCCGCACGATCTCGCGCGCGAAGCCGTCGGTGCGCAGGTCGCCGACCAGCGTCAGTGCCCGCCCGCCCGAAGCCGTGATCTCGCCGACCACCGCCTCGACGCCGGCCTGATCGATGTCGGCGACCCCGACCGCCGCGCCCTCGCGCGCGAAGCGCAGC
The DNA here is from genome assembly GCA_963753665.1 of uncultured Alphaproteobacteria bacterium. GTDB lineage: Bacteria > Pseudomonadota > Alphaproteobacteria > ATCC43930 > CGMCC-115725 > DATARH01. Next base: position 111,332 of record CAVWDC010000003.1, on the reverse strand, counting down.
GCGCCGGCCCGCCCCATGCCCGACGCCGCCGCCGTGACAATGCCGATCTTGTTTGCGAGCCGCATGATGGTCCTCCGCAATGTCGCCCGGTGAAGTCTAGCAAGCACGGCGGATCGGCCGCCAGAAGGTGCCCGCCGCGAAATCTCCTTGAACGCAACGAATTGGCAGGTCCCGGAGCCAGCGGTGGCGAAACTTGGCGGGTTTGCTTCGTTTTCGGTAAAATTCTCGGGCACGGAGCAGGAATTACACGGCTCACCAACCGGCGGGACACGACCGGGCCTGCTGCGTTCCGGAAATCCGAGCAGGCGCATCTGGGTTGCCTCAGTGCACGACGATATTGCAGGTTGCCGGCCCCGATAATTCGCCGCCCGCGTCCGCAAATTTCTATGGAACGAGTTCGCCGCGGCGGCAGCTTTCGAGAACGAACAGGCGGATAGCGCTCGACAAATTGCCGCTGCGCGCCGCGTCGATTTCGGTCAGTAGCGCATTGACCGGGATTCCCCGCCGCGCGGCGATTTCGCACAACGCCTGCCAGAATGCCGGCTCCAATGAGACGCTGGTCGCGTGCCCGGCGATCCGGACGGAATGCTTGACCAGCGCAGCCTTGTTCATCGGTTGTGGACCTTGCATCCGAAAACGGTTCCATGTGCTGCCTACGGCGTACACGCCGCTGGATACGTGCTGCTTGAAATAGAACGGTCGATCCGCAAGGATCAGCCCCGGAGCAGGGGAGCAATGCCGGTCTTGCGCCGCGCGCCGGCAGCGGTGGACCCTGACGATTGCTCGGCAGAGCGGTGAATGCATTGACCGCGAACGCGATTTGGTCCGCCGCCGTCAAACTCGCGAGTAGCGACGGCTCCGCCGCTACTTTGGATCCATCCTGGCAATGATTGGTAGAATGTTGGGGTTGCTGTCCGCCGACATGGCGATCGACCTGGGGACGGCCAACACCCTCGTCTATGTGAAGGGGCGCGGCATCGTCCTCAACGAGCCCTCGGTCGTCGCGATCGCCAGCATCAAGGGCCGCAAGCATGTCCTGGCGGTCGGCGAGGAGGCCAAGCTGATGCTCGGACGTACGCCGGGCAACATCCAGGCGATCCGCCCGCTGCGCGACGGCGTCATCGCCGATTTCGAGGTCGCGGAGGAAATGATCAAGCATTTCATCCGCAAGGTGCACAACCGGCGCAGCTTCGCCAGCCCGCAGATCATCATCTGCGTGCCGTCCGGATCGACCGCGGTGGAGCGCCGCGCCATCCAGGAATCGGCGGAAAGCGCCGGCGCGCGGCGGGTCTTCCTGATCGAGGAGCCGATGGCGGCGGCGATCGGGGCGGGATTGCCGGTGACCGAGCCTACCGGATCGATGATCGTCGATATCGGCGGCGGCACCACCGAGGTCGCCGTTCTGTCGCTCGGCGGCATCGTCTATTCGCGCTCGGTGCGGGTCGGCGGCGACAAGATGGACGAGGCGATCATCGGCTATATCCGCCGCTACCACAGCCTCTTGATCGGCGAGGGCACCGCCGAGCGGATCAAGAAGGAGATCGGCTCCGCCTGCCTGCCGGAAGACGGCGAGGGCCGGATCATGGAAATAAAAGGCCGCGACCTGATGAACGGCGTGCCGAAGGAGATCGTCATCACCGAGCGGCAGATCTGCGAGAGCCTCGCCGAGCCGGTCAGCCAGATCATCGAGGCGGTCAAGGTCGCGCTCGAACACACCGCGCCCGAACTCGCCGCCGATATCGTCGACAAGGGAATCGTGCTGACCGGCGGCGGCGCGCTGCTCGCCAATCTGGATTTCGTGCTGCGCCACGCGACCGGGCTGCCGGTGTCGATCGCCGAGGATCCGCTGAGCTGCGTCGCGCTCGGAACCGGACGCGCGCTGGAGGAAATGAAGACACTGAAAAACCTTTTGATCAGCATCTAGCGCGCGTTAATAAACGCGCAGGAGACTGCGGGCGGGGGTGCCGGGGGGAATGACAGCTCGCGTCGCGCCGGGGACACCGCAGGCGCGCCTATTGCGCGATCGTCGTCGGGAGAACCGTCGAGGGCGCGAACTGATGCGCGGGCTGGCGCAGTTGCGCGCGACCCTGCAGCGCACGACCCCGACGCTGCTGATCGTGCTGGCGGTCGCGATTGTTCTCGTCGGCAAGGCCGATCAGGCCGTGTTGGAGCCGCTGCGCACCAGAGCGATCGATGCGGCAGTGCCGGTTCTCGATGCGCTGTCGCAGCCGCTGAGCGCGGCTGCCGCGGCGGTCGAACGCGTGCGCGGCATGGCAACCCTTTACCAGGACAATCTCCGTCTCGCCGAGGAGAACCGCAAGCTGCTGCAGTGGCAGCAGGTCGCGCTGAAACTTTCGGCCGAAAACGAGGCCATGCGCGGCCTGCTGAAGGTCGTGCCGGAAAACGGGGTCTCGTACGTGACCGCGCGGCTGATCGGCAATTCGGGCGGCTATGTCCGTACGGCGATGGTCAATGCCGGCGCGGATCAGGGCGCCGCGCGCGGACAGGCGGCGATCGCCGAAGGCGGCCTGATCGGCCGGCTGACCGAAATCGGCAGCCGCGCGGCCCGGGTCCTGCTGATCACCGACCTCAACTCGCGCATTCCGGTCGTGATCCCGGCATCGCGGACCAGCGCCGTGCTGGCCGGCGACAATTCCGACCGCCCGCGTCTGGTTTTCGCGAGCGAGCCGAAGGCGATCAAGATCGGCGACCGCGTCGTGACCTCCGGCGATGGCGGCGTGTTCCCGCCCGGTCTGCCGGTCGGCGTCGTCGCGGTCGCTCGATCACGGGCGGCGCGCGGGTCGAACCCTATGCCGAGTTGTCGCAGCTCGATTACGTGCTGCTGGTCGATTACGGGTTGGCTGGCGGCCTGCCGCAGCCGGCGCCGGCCGGCTCGCGGCCAGGACCGGCAGGGAACGACGCCGGCTGCCGACGCAAAGAGGACGCGCTGAACCGTGCCGCCGCGTCTCTTCAACCTCTCGTCCCTGCCACGAACGAATAGCGGCCTCGCGCGGTTTCTGCCGACCACGACCGTCGTTTTCGCGGCCGTGATCGGCCTGTTGCCGCTTCCGATCCCCGGATACGCCGCGCTGACCCCGGCTTTTGCGTTGATGGCGGTGTATCACTGGTCGGTTTACCGGCCCGATCTGCTGCCGCCGAGCGGCCTGTTCGCGATCGGCTTTGCGCAAGACCTGGTGACCGGCGCAACGGTCCCGGCAAGCGCGCTGGTGCTGCTCCTCGCGCGCGCCGCCGTGCTGCGTTACCGCCGTCATTTCGTCGGCCGGCCGTTTCCATTTGCCTGGGCCGGGTTCGCGTTGCTCGCTTCCGCCGCGGCGCTCGGGCTATGGGCGCTGCATTGCGTGCTGCAGTTCGGCCTGCTCGATCTGCGTACCGCGATGGTGCGCGGCGCGCTGACCATCGCGCTGTTCCCGGCGGCGAGCCTGGTCTTGGGACGCAGCCAGCGCGCGTTTATCGGCGCGTCGGCGTGACACGGTCGCGCTAGGTCCGCCGCCGTGCCTCGCGACACCAAGCGCGACACGCTGCTCACCCGCCGGGCTGCGCTGCTTGCGGCGGGGCAGGGGGTGCTCGGCGCCGCGCTGGTCGCCCGCCTGTACCAGCTGCAGATCCTGGAGAGCGACCGCTATGCGGTCCTCGCCGAGGAGAACCGCATCAATCTGCGGCTGCTCGCGCCGGTGCGCGGACGGATCCTCGACCGTTTTGGTGTTACCCTCGCCGACAACCGGCGAAACTTCCGCGTCGTCGTCGTGCCGGAACAGGCCGGCGATCTCGCGGCGACATTGCGGGCGCTGAGCAGCGTCGTCGAGCTCGGCGAGGCCGAACAGCGCAGCGTGCTGCGCGAGGCGCGCCGCAAGCACAGCTTTGTTCCGGTCGTCGTTCGCGACAATCTGAGCTGGCAGGAGGTGGCGCGCATCGAGGTCGCGGTTCCGGAACTGCCGGGCGTGTCGATCGAAGAGGGCCTCGTCAGGAATTATCCCTACGGCGCGATCGCCGCGCATGTGCTGGGCTATGTGGCGGCGGTTTCCGAGAAGGACCTGACCGGCGATCCGCTGCTCGAATTGCCCGATTTCCGCATCGGCAAGAGCGGGGTCGAGAAGTCGCAGGATGTGCGGCTGCGCGGTCTCGCCGGCGCCAGCGAGATCGAGGTGAACGCCTATGGCCGCGTCGTGCGCGAGCTGTCCCGCCGGCCGGGGCAGGCCGGCGAGGACGTGGTCCTCGGGCTCGACATCGCGATGCAGGAATTCATCGCCCGCCGCGTTGAGCGCGAGTCCAGCATCGCCTGTGTGCTGCTCGATGCGGCGAATGGCGACGTCCTCGCGATGCTGTCGAGCCCGAGCTTCGACCCGATGCAGTTCTCGACCGGGCTCAGTCATGCCGCCTGGCAGGCGCTGTCGACCGACGAGCGCCACCCGCTGATCGACAAGGCGGCGGCCGGCGTCTATCCGCCCGGCTCGACGTTCAAGCCGGTCGTCGCGCTCGCCGCGCTCGCCGCCGGCGTCATCACGCCGGAGACCCCGGTCCACTGCCCCGGCCATGTCGATCTTGGAACCGCGACATTCCATTGCTGGAAGAAGGGCGGTCACGGCACGCTGCGGCTGCGCGACGCGATCAAGCAATCGTGCGACGTCTTTTTTTACGAGGCGGCGCGGCGGACCGGGATCGACCGCTTGGCGGCGATGGCGCACCGTTTCGGGTTCGGCAAGCCGCTCGGCCTCGACATTCCCGGCGAGCGCGGCGGGCTGATCCCGAGCCGCGAGTGGAAACAGAGGACCGCCGGCGGCGCGTGGACGACCGGCGAGACGCTGATCGCCGGGATCGGCCAGGGCGCCGTGCTGGCCACGCCGCTGCAGCTGGCCGCGATGACCGCGCGGCTCGCGACTGGCCGGGCCGTTGTGCCGCATCTGGTGCGCGACGGGCTGATGTCGCCGGGCGGCGACGAGCCAGGTCGCGGCAAGCTGGGCCGGCGTTCTCTCCGCTCGGCGTCGATCCGGGCCACCTCGCGCTCGTGCGCGACGGGATGAACGCCGTCGTCAACGAGCCGCGCGGCACGGCATACGCCGCCCGCATCACCGATCCGGCCTATGCGATGGGCGGCAAGTCGGGCACCTCGCAAGTGCGCCGCATCACGCAATACGAGCGCGATCACGGGGTCCGCAAGGCCTCGCAGATTCCCTGGAAGGAGCGCGACCACGCGCTGTTCGTGGCATTCGCGCCGGTTCAGGCGCCGCGCTATGTCTGCGCCGTTGTCGTCGAGCATGGCGGCGCGGATGCCGGCGGCGGGTCGGCGGTCGCGGCGCCGATCTGCCGCGACGTGCTGCTGGAAGCGCAGCGGCGCGATCCGGCGCGCCGGATGCCGCAGCCGGATGCGATGGCCGAAATCGCCCCCGATCAGCGAACGCCTGGAACCTCCGCGGCGGCTGGCGGGCGCGAGCAATGACAAATTCCTGGTCGGGAATCGGGCGGCGCGAACTGACGCTCGCCGACAAGTTTCGCGGCATTCAGTGGGGTCTGCTGCTGCTGCTCGGACTGATCGCCGGGATCGGGTTCGCGATGCTGTATTCGGCCGCGAATGGCGAATTTCATCCCTGGGCATCGCGCCAGATGATCCGCTTCGCGATCGTGCTCGTGGCGGTCATCGCGGCGGCGGTCATCGACATGCGCATCTGGTTCCGCGCCGCGTATTGGATCTATGCGGCCGCGCTGGCGCTGGTGTTCGCGGTCGATCTGCGCGGCTTTGTCGGAATGGGGGCGCAGCGCTGGATCGATTTCGGCTTTCTGCAGCTGCAGCCGTCGGAAGTCATGAAGATGGCGCTGGTGCTCGCTCTGGCGCGGTACTTTCACTGTCTGGCGCCGGACAATATCGGCCGGCTCCGCCATTTGCTGGTGCCGGCGCTGATGATCGCCGTCCCGGTGGCTGCTCGTGCTGAAACAGCCCGATCTCGGCACCGCGATGATGCTGCTCGCGGCCGGCGGCGCGCTGTTGTTCCTCGCCGGCGTTCCCGCCTGGATATTCGCGGCGTCGGCGGCGGCGGCGGTGGCGGCCGCGCCGCTCGCCTGGACGATGCTGCGCGGCTACCAGAAGAGCCGGCTCCATACGTTCCTCGATCCCGAGCGCGACCCGCTCGGCGCCGGGTATCACATCCTGCAATCGAAAATCGCGCTCGGGTCGGGCGGGCTGTTCGGCAAGGGATTCCTGCAAGGGACGCAGAGCCATCTGAGCTTTCTGCCGGAAAAGCAGACCGACTTCATCTTCACGATGATCGCCGAGGAGTTCGGGTTGATCGGCGGTCTGGTCCTGCTTGCCCTCTATCTCGCTCGTGCTGGTTTATGCCTTCGCGATCGCGCTGCGCAGCCGCAGCCGGTTCGGCCGTCTGCTCGGGCTTGGCATCGCGACCAATTTCTTTTTGTATGCGTTCATCAATACGGCAATGGTTACCGGGTTGATCCCGGTGGTTGGGGTACCGCTGCCGCTGATCTCCTACGGCGGCACGGCGATGATCGCGGTGCTGGTCGGGTTCGGGGTGCTGATGAATATCGGCATCCACCGCGATGTGCAGATCAGCCGCCACGGCGAGAGCCGGCTCGGCTGACCGGGAAGAGCGCGCCACGGAGCCCGGCGCGGGCGGCATCCTGTTGCGGAGGGTTGAGGACCAGATGGCCGAGAACGAAGCACCGGAGGCCGGCCGCCATCTGCACGTGACGGTGCTTCTCGTCGCCTCGCGCCGCGCGCTCGACAATGCGCTCGGCGAACTCGGGTTTGCCGAGGACGACGACCGCGTCATCGAACACGACGGCAGGCTGGCCTTTCTGACCTGCACGCATGAAGACGATTGCGACGATCTGTTCGCGCTGATCACCGAGCTGTCGGCGCGCGGCGAGAGCTGGGAATTGCAGTCGCGGATCGATACCGAAGCCGGTCGCGCCGTCTATCAGTCCTTGGCGCGGCACCGGCCGGTCGAGGCGGTCGAATCCGGCGGTGGACGAGGAGGCCGAGCCCGATGCGCCCGACAGCCCGGCGCTCGATGTCGAGACCGGGGAAGGTCTGCAATCGCTGAAGCGCGTGCTGCGGCGGGTCGAGCCGGCCGAGGTATTTGCGACAATCCGCCCCGGGCTCGAGGGACGCGCGACGGCGCGCATCCTGCGCCGCGGCTCGCGCCGCCTGCTCGCGTCGGCGACCGCTTCCGACGAGGCGACATTGCGCGGCGTCCTGCGCGAGATCCTGCCCAACGTGATGCTCGACGTCGCGATGAAGCCGCCGAACTGAGCTGCGCTCCGCCCCTCTTCGCGTTCAATACGGACCGAGATGATCGGCGGCTACTCGGGTCGGCCCTTGATCCATTGTGACAACACCCATTTCTCGCCGCGCGACACCGGCGTCCCGGCATGAAGCGTGCGCTCATCGAGCGCGCCGCCGGGCTGCACATTCCAGAAGAACAGGCCTTCGCCCTTGCGCCCTTTCCAGCGGGTGCCGAGCACCGGGAACTCGGTTTCGCCACCCTCATAGTCGTCATTGAGGTAGAGCAGGAACGTCATCACGCGTTGGCGGTCGCCCTTGGCCAGCCTCTCTTCGTAATCGGGGGCGTCGGGATTGAGGGTGATGTCGAAATGCGGCAGGAACTCCTGCCCCACCGCATAGTGCAGGACGGTGGGAACCTCCATCGCATCGACCCGCATTTCGGTTACCGCCGCGATTTTGGCCCGCAGGATCTCGACAATGAGGTCGCTGTCCGGCCTGCGGAACAGGCACGCACTGTTCGTACGCGCGCTCGAAATGCTGGCTTCGCGCGTCCCGCGGTTATGGATCTTCGCGGGTCCGCCGCGTCCCGAGAGAAGCCGTAAAATGTATCTCGTGTTACATCTCGGCGTAGTTGCCGTCGTGCCAGATGTAGAAGACGTATTTCGGATCGGTGATGTCGCCCTTTTCGTTCCATTGGAGCGTCCCGATCACGGTGTCGGCCTTCATCGACTTCAGCGTTTTCGACAGGTCGTTCAGCTTGACCGACTTGGCTTTTTCCGCCGCGTCCTTGAAGGCCTGGATTGCCGCGTAGGTATAGAGCGTGTATCCCTCGGGGTTGTAGCCGTTGGCCATGAATTCGTCGACGACCTTCTTCGCCGCCGGGATCTTGCGCGGGTCGGGGGCGAAGGTCATCATCGTGCCCTCGCCGGCCGGCCCGGTGATCTTCCAGAATTCCTCGGTGACGAGCGCGTCGCCGCCGATCAGCGGCGCCTTCAAACCCTGGTCGCGCGCCTGACGAACGATGAGCCCCGCTTCGGTCTGATAGCCGCCGAAATAGATCGCGTCGATATTGGCCTGCTTCATCTTGCTGACCAGGGCCGTGAAGTCCTTGTCGCCCTGATTGATCGCCTCGTACATCGCCTCCTTGACGCCGCCCTGGTTCATCGCCTTCTTGGTTTCATCGGCGAGGCCTTTGCCGTAAGCGGTCTTGTCGTGAATGACCGCGACATTCTTGCCGTTGTAGTTGTCGGCGAGGTACTTGCCGGCGACCGCGCCCTGCGCGTCGTCGCGGCCGCAGACGCGGAACACGTTGTTCCAGCCCTTCTTCGCGGCGTCGTCGGTGAGAGCCGGATTGGTCGAGGCCGGGGTGATCTGCAAGACGCCGGCTTCGTGATAGACCGAAGAGGCCGGGATCGAGGCCGACGAACAATAATGCCCGGCGACGAACACGACTCCCTTTCCGACGACATCGTTCGCCGCCGCGACGGCCTGTTTCGGATCGCACGCATCATCGGCGACTTCGAGAACGAGCTTCTTACCGAGCACGCCGCCCTGCGCGTTGATGTCCTTGACCGCCATCTCGGCGCCGCGCTTCATCTGCTCGCCGAGCGCCGCGTTCGACCCGGTGATCGGCCCGACGACCGCGATCTTGATGTCCTCCGCCATTGCGCGTGCCACGGGCCGCCGGCCGCCGCCAGGACAAGCGCCGCCGCGATGACAAAAGGTCGAAACAGGGATGACACGCAACAACCTCCCAAATTGGCCCGGAAAAGCGCCGGGTGTATCTTCAACGAAAGCTGTAGCACGGAACGCGCTTCCGGGCGAACGCGACTTGGGTTCAGCTCGGGCTATCCGGTTGCTTGGCGCGCCAGCCCAAAGGCCCGTTCCGCTCGTACAGCCACGGGTATTGCCGCACCATTTTGCCGGCGCGGGCGTGATAGAAAGCGCCGGACGCGATGAGCCCGAGCACGGCCGCCGCGACCAGAAATCCGCTGAACGAGCCGAGCGGCGCCTCGAACAGCGCGTAGTGCAGGAATCGGTCGGCGACCGCGAGGAGCAGCACCGCCGGGATGATCTGCCAGGCCGGCTTCCAGCCCTGGGCCAGCGCCCGCCCGGTCGCGGCGGCGGCCAGCCCGAACAGGATCACGGTCATCCCGACAAACGGGACCGGTTCGGTGCCGAGAATCTCGCTCAATGGCCGCCCCTCAATGGCCGCCCTCGAGATAGGCGGCGCGGACTTCCGGGTTGGCCAGCAATTCGCCGCCGCTGCCGGACAGCACGATCTGCCCGGTCTGCATCACATAGCCGCGATGCGCCAGCCGCAGCGCGTGGTAGGCGTTCTGCTCGACCAGCAGAACCGTCGTTTTCTGCGCCTCGTTGATCTCGCGAATGGCGTCGAAGATCTGCCTGACGATCAGCGGCGCGAGCCCGAGCGACGGTTCGTCGAGCAGCAGCAGCCGCGGCCGGCTCATCAGCGCGCGCCCGATCGCCAGCATCTGCTGCTCGCCGCCCGACAGCGTGCCGCCGCGCTGCCGGCGCCGTTCTTCGAGGATCGGGAACAGCGCGAATACGCGGCGGCAATCTTCCTCGAAATGCTTCGGGTCGATAGTCGCGGCGCCGATCCGCAGGTTTTCGAGCACCGTCATGCGGGGAAAGATGCGCCGTCCTTCCGGCGCGTGCGCGATACCGAGCCGCATGATCTCGAATGTCGGCAGACGCGTGATGTCGCGTCCCTCGAACACGATACGGCCGCGCGCCGCCCGCGGGTTGCCGCAGATCGTCATCAGCAGCGTCGATTTTCCGGCGCCGTTGGCGCCGATCATCGCGACGATCTCGCCGGCGCCGACCTCCAGATCGACGCCCTTCAGGGCCTCGATATTGCCGTAGAAGGCGTGGACGCCGCTGACCGTCAGCACGTCGCGCCGCCTTGGGCGGTGACTGCGGCGGCGACCGCGGCGGGCAGCGGCGCCGCCTCGTCCTCGCCGAGATAGGCCTTGATGACGGCGGGGTCGGCGCGCACCGCAGCGGCGCTGCCGTCGGCGATCTTGCGTCCGTGGTCGAGCACGACGACGTGGTCGGAAATGCCCATCACGACGCTCATGTCGTGCTCGATCAGCAGGATGCCGATATTTTCCGTCGTCGCGGATCGCGACGAGGAAATCCCCGAGTTCCGCGGATTCGCGCGGGTTGAGTCCCGGCGGCCGGCTCGTCGAGGCACAAAAGCCGCGGCCCGGTACACAGCGCGCGGGCGATTTCGAGCCGGCGCTGGTCGCCATAGGGCAGCGAACCGGCCGGCATGTCGGCGCGCGCCGCCAGTCCCAGCCGGTCGAGCCAGGAACGCGCGCGCTCGATCGCTTCCGCCTCGGCGGTGCGATAGCGCGCCAGCCCGAGCAGCCCGGCGATCGAGAACAGGCTCGCCGCCATCAGACGGTTGTGCTGTGCGACGATCAGGTTTTCGAGCACCGACATGCCGGCGAACAGGCGGATGTTCTGAAACGTGCGCGCCATGCCGGCCCGCTGCGCGATGCGAAACCCTTCCATTCGTTCGAGCAGAAAGATCTCGCCCTCGCCATGCCCGTTTGCGCCGTGCCTATACGGCGAGCCGGCCGGAGCTCGGCGGATAGAACCCGGTCAGGCAGTTGAACACTGTCGTCTTGCCGGCGCCGTTCGGCCCGATGATCGCGGTGATCTCGCGCCGGTACGCCGTGAACGACAAATCGTCCACCGCGACGAGCCCGCCGAACCGCATCGTCAGATGCTCGACCTGGAGCAGCGGGGCGCGATCCGCTCGCTCACCGCGCCGCGCCGGCGGCGGCCGGGGAGTGCAGGAGGATCGACGGCTCGCGATGCGCCAGCAGGCCGCGCGGCCGCCACACCATGATCGCGACCATCGCGGCGCCGAACACCAGCATGCGGAATTCGGCGAAGGCGCGGCCGAATTCCGGCAAGGTCACGAGCACCAGCGCGGCCAGCACGACCCCCAGCTGGCTGCCCATGCCGCCCAAGACGACAATCGCCAGGATCGTCGCCGAATTCGATGAACGTGAAGCTTTCCGGGCTGATGAAGCCCTGCCGCGTCGCGAAGAAGCAGCCGGCGAAGCCGCCGAACATCGCGCCGATCGCAAAGGCGGAGAGCTTGACGCTGGTCGGGTTGATGCCGAGCGCGCGGCAGGCGATCTCGTCCTCGCGCAGCGCCTCCCAGGCGCGGCCGACCGGCAGGCGGCGGATGCGCAGCGTGAAAAAATTGGTGATCAGCGCCAGCACCAGGATCAGGTAATACAGAAAAATGACCCGGTGATCGGGCGAGAACTCGATCCCGAACAACTCGGCGAAGGTCATGCCCTCCGCGCTGCGCGCGAACGGCAACCCGAAAAAAGTCGGCCGCGGCACCGAAAGGCCGTTCGGTCCGCCGGTCACATTGTACCAGTTCAGCAGCACGAGGCGGACGATCTCGCCGAAGCCGAGCGTGACGATCGCGAGATAATCGCCGCGCAGCCGCAATACCGGAAACCCGAGCAGGATCCCGAAAGCCGCCGCCATCAGGCCGCTGAACGGCAGCGCCTCCCAGAAGCCGAACCCGAAATTCTGCGCCAGCAGCGCGAAGGTATAAGCGCCGACCGCATAGAACGCGACATAGCCGAGATCGAGCAGCCCGGCGAGACCGACGACGATATTGAGGCCCCAGCCGAGCATCACGTAGATCAGCACCGTCGTCCCGAGATCGACCAGATAGCGTGACGAGAACGGCAGAAACGGCAGCGCGACCGCGAAAGCGACGCCGATTACCGTGATCGGGACGGCGCGGCGGCTGCTCCAGGCGGCGACCCGCGCCAGCGGCCGGCCGCTCCCCGGCACGCCGCGATAGCGGCGCTGGCGAAACAGCTGGATCGCGAAACGGCCGGCGAAAACCGCCGCGACGATCAGGCCCACGCGGTCGAAATGCGTCCGCACCCCGAGCGCGCCGCCGCCGATGTCGTAGGTTTCGAGACCGATAAACGGCAGCGCCAGCGCCCCGCGATCAGCGCCGCGACGACCGCGTCCTTGAACAGATCAGGCCATTCGACCCTGCGCTCGGGCGGGCAAATTGCCAGCGCGTGCGGGGCGGCCGGCGGCGCCGGGGCAACCGCCATCAGACCTTTTCCACCTCGGGCCGGCCGAGCAGCCCGCTCGGCATGAACACCAGCACCAGGACGAGGATCACGAAAACCGATACGTCCTTGTATTCGACCGAGAAATAGCCGGACCAGAACGCCTCGATCAGCCCGATCAGCAAGCCGCCCAGCATCGCCCCCGGCAATGAGCCGATGCCGCCGAGCACGGCGGCGGTGAACGCCTTCACACCGGCGAGAAACCCGATAAAGAAATCGACGACACCGTAATACAGCGTGACCATCAGACCGGCGACCGCGGCCAGCGCTGCTCCCATGACAAAGGTCGCCGAAATCACCCGGTTGACGTCGATGCCGAGCAGCGAGGCCATCACGATGTCCTGCTCGCAGGCTCGTTGCGAGCGGCCAAGCGGCGTCGCCGCGATCATCGCCGAAAAGCCGATCATCAGCACGAGGGTCGATACGATGATCGCGAGCTGTAGATAGCTCAGCTGTACCGCGAACCCACCGCTCTCGAAGATCGCGAACCCGCCATGCACCAGCGGCGGCATCGGCTTCACTCGCGCGCCCTGCGTGATCTGCACGTAATTCTGCAGAAAGATCGACATGCCGATCGCCGAGATCAGCGGCGCCAGCCGGAACGACCCGCGCAGCGGCCGATACGCGATGCGCTCGACGGCCCAGCCGTAAAGCGAGGTGAACAGCATCGAAACGAGCAGAACCACCAACAGCGCCAGCGGCACGAAGGTCAGGCCGACAAGGCCGAGCACCAGAAACGTCGTCACCGCGATAAAGGCGCCGATCATGTAGATCTCGCCATGCGCGAAGTTGATCATGCCGATGATTCCGTACACCATCGTATAGCCGATCGCGATCAAGCCGTAGATCGACCCCAGCGTCAGGCCGTTGATCAGTTGCTGCAGAAAATATGCCATCCCACGCGTGCATTACCGCTGCCGGCCTTCGCTGATCGCGTGCCCGGGCTGGGCGAAAGTTATGCGCAACGCGGCGCCCGCCGCAAGCCGGGCCGGACGACAGCGAAAGGCGGAACCCGCCGCGCGATATCGGATTAACTTCGGCCGCGGTTGTTCCTAGGTTGAGTGAATTAGCCGCGGCGGACTGCGGCAACTGCAACAGGGGCGGGCTTCGCAAAGTCTCACTGAATGGGCGCCCATCGCGGACTGGCTGAGCTGGGCGCGCGATCTCTTCGGTTCGCCGGCGCTGCTGCGCGCTCTGGCGCTGCAGCTTGGGGTGATCGCCGTCGTGTTCGGCCTCGCGTGGCTGTTGCGGGGCAGGACGCGAGCGGTTGTTGACCGAATCGCCGGACGCTTTCTGCGTTCCGAGTGGATCAGAGGCGAGCTGCAAGGGCTCGCCGTGCTGGTCTGCGCCTGGCTGCTGCTCGTCGCGTGCGGGCTCGCCGCCGAAGCGCTTCGGGGTCGAGCTGCGGCTGGTCGGGGTTGCCGCGACGCTGACCGCGCTGTGGATCGTGCTTGCGCGCCTCGACGCTGCTGTTCCGCGACGCGCTGTTGGCCCGCATCGTGGCGCGTTGTGGCCTGGATCGTCGCGGCGCTCCACATACTCGGGCTGTTCGGAGCGACGGTCGCCGCGCTCGACAGCGCCGCGCTGACGATCGGCACGCTGCGGCTGTCGCTGCTGCTGCTCGCCAAGGCCGCGCTCTTGATCGCGATTCTGCTGTGGGCGGCCTTGGCGCTGGCGCGGCTGATCAGCGGCCGCCTCGAGCGCGCCGCCAGCCTCAGCCCGTCGATCCAGACGCTGGCGCGCAATCTGGTCAAGATCGTGCTGGTGTTTCTCGCGCTGCTGATCGGGCTCAACGCGGTCGGGATCGATTTGACCGCGTTCACGGTCTTTACCGGCGCGTTCGGCGTCGGGCTCGGGTTCGGATTGCAGAAGATCGTCTCGAATTTCGTCAGCGGCATCATTCTGCTCGCCGAGCGCTCGATCAAGCCGGGCGACGTCATCGAGGTCGGCGGCACGCACGGTTTCGTGACCTCGCTCGGCGGGCGCTACACCGCGCTGCGCGCTCGCGACGGCAAGGAGTACCTGATCCCGAACGAAACCTTGATTACGGACCAGGTCGTCAACTGGTCCTACACCAGCCCGTTCGTCCGCATCGATCTGGCGTTCGGCGTCGCTTACGGCACCGATCTGCGGCTGGTGCGGCGGCTCGCGATCGAGGCGGCGAAGGAAACCCGGCGGGTTCAGTCCTCGCCCGAGCCGCTCTGCCATGTCACCGAATTCGGCGACAACGGCATCAACTTCCTGCTGCGTTTCTGGATCAACGACCCGGCGAACGGCGTCATCAACATCAAAGGCGACATCTTCCTCGCGCTATGGGACCGCTTTGTCGAGCACGACATCGAGGTGCCGTTCCCGCAGCGCGACCTGCATGTGCGCGATCTGCCGCTCGGGGATGCTGCGGCCGGTCGAAAAGCGCTCGGCGGCGGATTAGCCCGGCCGAGACGTCGCCTTCAGTCAGGTTACCGGTCAGCCGGCGTTGACGCGACCGGTAGCCGGATCAACGCTAACCTGGTGGATGCTGCCGCTTTTCACGACTTGGATCTCATAGGCTACCCTGCCGCCTCGCTCTTCGATCCCCGCATCAATCGCCTTGCCGCCGGCGTATTGCTCGGCCGTTTTCACCGCTTCCGCCAAGGTCGTTTTCGCGTCGTTCAGGCCGGCAAGTTCAGCTTTGTCCTCCCGGTCGAGCCGGCTTTCCGACACGGTCGTGCCCTGGCCAATGACTTGCCCGTTATTTGCATCGACCAGACCTTCCCACACCGAATGGTTGTGGTAGACTTTGGTGCGATACGCCGGAGTGCCGCCTTTTGACTCGAAACTGACATCCATCCCCTTGCCGCCGCCGACGTGCTGAATTCCGGTGGAGATCGCCTGCGGAAGCGGGATTTTCACGTTCTGGAACGCCGATAATTCCGCCATGCTGGCGTGCTCGCCCATCGGCGCGTTCTGTGTCTCGGTTCCGCCTGGACCCGCAGCCAAGGCCATGGGGGCGGCGAATAGCAAGGCCGTGGCGACAGCAAGCGAAAAAGTATTCTTCCGCATCTTCATCTTCGGATTCTCTTACAATCCCTGCGTTTACAACGTCCCGGCGTTCGCGCTGCTGCAGGCGCGCCAAATTGGGCAGCGGACCGTCACCGAATGCGCGCGCAACGAGAGCGCCTCGGCCGACATATTGCCGCAGTTCTCGGTACGCTGGATCGGCCTACGCATCTTTGCGTTCGAGGTCTGGTGGGCGGTTGAGCACGTGATCGTATGAGCGATACACGTTCCAACGTTTTGAGCAAAGTTCCGGAAGTTACGCTGACATTCTGGATTATAAAAGTACTTGCCACTACTCTCGGCGAGACCGGCGGCGACACGGTCACCATGACATTGAATTGGGGATACCTGACCGGGACGGCGATATTTCTTTCATTGCTGCTCGCGCTTGTTGTAGCGCAGATCGTGGCAAAAAAGTTTCATCCCTTTTCTATATTGGGCGACGATCGTGGCTTCGACGACCGCCGGAACAACGATGGCGGACTTCGCCGATCGATCCTTGGGCATTGGATATACTGGCGGCTCCGCGATTTTACTGGCCTGCGTGCTGGCGGTTCTCGCACTGTGGTATTGGACGATGGGGACGATCTCGGTAGAGACCGTCAATAATCCTAAAACCGAGGCATTCTATTGGGCGGCGATCACTTTCTCACAAACCTTGGGAACCGCCCTCGGTGATTGGATGGCCGATTCGACCGGGCTTGGATACGAGGGCGGCGCGCTGGTCTTCGCCGCCGGGCTGGCGATCCTCGCCGCCGCGTATTTCTGGACGAACGTGTCGCGTGTCCTGCTGTTTTGGGCGGCATTCATTCTTGACTCGGCCGCTCGGCGCGACGGTCGGCGACTTCCTCGACAAACCCATCAGTCACGGAGGACTCGCATTGAGCCGTCCGCTCGCGTCGGCGGTAATTGCCGCGATTATTCTCGGCTGCATTCTGGTGCTGCCCCAGAGGGCGGGCGACATCCAGCACAGCCAGAGATGGCTTCGTAAGGGCCATTGAGCGGTAAAGAAAACCACCGGCTGCGGCGGACCGCAGATCGGCGGCTTGGCCTTGCCGTCACCGCTGCCGGGTGGGACGGAGTGAAGGAATTCGGAGCTATAGGCGCACCGCGCGCAGACGCAGCGCGTTGCCGATGACGGTGACCGAGGACAGGCTCATCGCGGCGCTGGCGATCATCGGGTTCAGCAACAGGCCGAATACCGGATAAAACACGCCGGCCGCGATCGGCACCGCCAGCGCGTTGAAGGCGAACGCGAAGAACAAGTTCTGCCGGATGTTGCGCATCGTCGCGCGGCTGAGGCGGCGGGCGCGCACGATGCCGCGCAGATCGCCCTTCACCAGCGTCACGCCGGCGCTTTCCATCGCGACATCGGCGCCGGTGCCCATCGCGATGCCGATCTGCGCCTGCGCCAGCGCCGGCGCGTCGTTGATCCCGTCGCCGGCCATCGCGACAAAAGCCGCCGCGCTCCTGCAGGCTCCGGATCGCCGCGGCCTTCTGGTCGGGCAATACCTCGGCGAAGACCTCGTCGATGCCGAGCTGCCTTGCGACCGCCTCGGCCGTCGCGCGGCTGTCGCCGGTCAGCATGACCAGCCGGATGCCTTCCTCGCGCAGCGCCGCGAGCGCCTCCTTCGTGCTCTCCTTGACCGGGTCGGCGACGGCGAGCAGGCCCGCCGGCTTCTCCGTCCACCGCGACGAGCATGACGCCCTGCCCCTGCCGCCGCCGCTCGTCGGCCGCCGCCGTCAGCGGCGCCGGGTCGATGCCGAGATCGGCCATCAGCGCGGCGTTGCCGATCGCGACCCGCTCGGCCGTCGACCGATGCCGAGCGCACCCTTGCCGGTTTCGCTGCGGAACTCGCCCGGCGCGGCGAGCGCGATGCCGCGCGCCTCGGCCCCGGCGACGATCGCGGCGGCGAGCGGGTGTTCGCTGGCGCGTTCGAGGCTGGCGGCGAGGCGCAGCAATTCGTTCTCGGCCAGCGGACCGATCGGCTCGACGCCGACCAGCTTCGGCTTGCCCTCGGTCAGCGTGCCGGTCTTGTCGACGACCAGCGTATCGACCTTTTCGAGCAGTTCGAGCGCCTCGGCGTTGCGCACCAGCACGCCGAGCTGCGCGCCGCGCCCGGTGCCGACCATGATCGACATCGGCGTCGCGAGGCCGAGCGCGCACGGACAGGCGATGATCAGCACCGCGACGGCATTCAGCAGCGCGAACCCCATCGCCGGCGCCGGGCCGAAAATCGCCCAGACAGCGAACGAGACGGCCGCGACGGCGACGACCGCCGGCACGAACCAGCCGGCGACGACATCGGCGAGCTTCTGGATCGGAGCGCGCGAGCGCTGCGCCGCCGCGACCATCGCGACGATCTGCGCCAACAGCGTGTCGCCGCCGACCCGCTCGGCCCGCATGACAAAGCCGCCGGTCGTGTTGACCGTGGCGCCGGTGACCTTGTCGCCGGGTCCTTTCTCGACCGGCAGCGGCTCGCCGGAGATCATCAATTCATCGACGGCGCTGCTTCCCTCGACGACGACGCCGTCGACCGGCACCTTCTCGCCGGGCCTGACGCGCAGAAGCTGCCCGGGCTGCGACCGAGGCGAGATCGACATCCCGCTCGCCGCCGTCCGGGTCGACCAGACGGGCGCGCTTCGGCGCGAGATCGAGCAGCGCGCGGATCGCGCTCGATGTCTGCGAGCGCGCCCGCAATTCGAGCACCTGCCCGAGCAGCACCAGCGTGACGATGACCGCCGCCGCCTCGAAATAGACCGGCACGCCGCCTTCCGCGCGGCGAAACGAGGCGGGAAAAATGCCGGGGACCACGGTCGCGACGAGGCTGTACAGATACGCGACGCCGGTGCCGAGCGCGATCAGCGTGAACATGTTCAGGTGGCGGTTGACCAGCGACTGCCAGCCGCGCCGAAAGAACGGCGCGCCGCACCACAGCACGACCGGCGTCGCCAGCGCGAGCTGCACCCAGATCGCGGTGCGCGAAGTCAGCGCCGAATGCCAGCCCGGGACAATGTGCTCGGCCATCGCCATGACCAGCAGCGGCGCCGACAGGACCACGCCGACCCAGAAGCGCCGCGTCATGTCGGCCAGCTCGGGGTTGCTCTCCTCGCCCGCGGCCGGGGTCATCGGCTCCAGCGCCATGCCGCAGATCGGGCAGCTGCCGGGACCGTCGCGCACGATCTCGGGGTGCATCGGGCAGGTCCACAGCGCCCCCTCCGGAGCCGCCGGCGCGGGTGCCGGCTTGTCGCCGACGAAGCGCTCGGGTTCGGCGACGAACCGCTCGCGGCAGCGGGCTCCGCAGAAGAAATATTCGCGGCCGGCGTATTCGGCGCGGTGGCGCGCCGTCGCCGGGTCCACGCTCATGCCGCAGACCGGATCGATCGCCTGGCCGGGCGCCGGAGGGTCGCGGTCGTGGCGATGGTGGGCATGCGCGCCGGCGGGATCTCGCGGCGGTCATCGCCGCGCTCCCGCGATGTCGTGAGGAACGGGTCCGGTGTCTGTCATACGCGGCTGACGTGGAACGCACGGCGGCGACAGTCAAGCAAGCGGTTCGGTTCGGTGGCCGTCCCACCGATTGGACCGGCTCTGACTGGCCGGCTGGGTCAGCCCGCTCGGGGAGCGCCATAGAGAATGAGTTCGAGCCGCTTGCCGTTCGAGTAGTTCAGGCCGCTGATGCGGTCGAGTTCGGCCGGCGCGAACTTGGCCTCGTTCATCAGCCCGAGAAACGCATCGCGCTGATCGGCGCCGACCAGGGCGAGCGCGCAAGCCGGGTCTTGCAGCAGGTGCCGCGCCGCGCCGGGCACATCGGTCAGCACCGTCCGGGTGCCGAGCAGGAACACAAGGCTCGGTTCGGTATAGGGGGTGCTGGCGAGGGTCGTCGTGGCGCAGGGCCGCACCCGCGCCACCGCCTCGGCGACCCGAGGGCTGATCCAGATCGTGCGCAGGCGCGGCAGCTGGTACGCATAGGCTGAGGCAAACAGGATCAGCGCCGCCCCGACGGCAGAACAGACCGCCGGCATTCGCTTGCCGCCGTCGAAAAACCGCAGCGTCAGAACGAGCAACGGCGCGACCGCGAGCACGGTCAGGATGCCGACGGTATCGAGGCGCGATTCGAGCACCCAGGCGGCGATCGGCAGCAGCACGGCCAGCGCGACGCCGATCAGCAGCCACAAACCGCCCTAGGCCCGCATCGCGTACACGGCCCAGCGCCCGGCCGCTCGCGTTCCGGGCGCAAGCAGGGCGGCCGCCGCGAGACAGGCGATCGCCGGATAGGTCGGCAGCACGTAATGCGGCAGCTTGGTCGCGACCAGCTCGAAGACGAGCCAGGTCGGCGCGATCCAGCACAGGCAGAAGCGCACCGCCGGCTCGCGCCGCCGCGCCCACGCGAACGGCACCGCCAAGCGCCGCGAACAGCGATCCCGGCCAGAAGGTCAGCGGAAAGGCCGCCAGATAATATCCAGGCGGCGCGCCGTGCGCTTGCTGTCCCGTCGCGACCTTGCCGAGCAGACTTTTCCCGATCGCGATCTCGAAAAACTGCCGCCGCTGGCGATCGCGATCGCGATCAACCACGGCAGCACGACCGCGAGCATCAGCGGCACGCCCCAAGCCGGCCGCAGCTGCCGCAGCCACGCCGCTCGCGCTCGGCGATCACCAGCAGCAGCACCGTGCCGAGCACGACCAGCAGGATGATCGGCCCCTTCAGCATCAGCCCGACGCCGAGCGCCAGCCACAGCAAGCACGGCCCAGCGCGCCGACGCTTCCCGCCCGGCGGCGGCAGCGAGATAGATCTTCGCCAGCGCCGCCATCGCCGTCAGCGTCACGGCGAGCAGCACGGCGTCGATCTTGGCCATCCGCGCCTCGACGCCGAGCAGCACCGAACTCGCCAGCAACACCGCCGCGACAAACCCGGCCGGCGCCCCGAACAGCAGATTGCCGATCCACGCCGTCAGCAGCACCGCCGCCGTCGCGCCGACCAGCGACGGTATGCGATACGCCCACACCTCACGCGCGCCGGGCTTGCTGAACAGCGCGACCGACGCGGCCTGCAGCCAATAAATCCCCGCCGGCTGCAGATAGCGCGGCTGATCCTGAAACCGGATATCGACAAAATTGCCGGTCTCGAACATCTGCGTCGTCGCCTGCAGATAGCGCGATTCGTCGCGGTCGAACGGCGGCAGGCCGGCCTGTCCCGGCACGAACAGCGCCGCCGACAAGAGCACCAGCAGCAGATACGGACGCAGCCGAGACCAGGACGTCACCCGGCTCATTCCTCCGGCGTGTCATTCCTCGATGACGCGTCTCGGCAGCCGCGTCCGCCGCCGCAGCCAGATCATGCCGAGCATGTCCGAGAACCCGACAACGGCCCGACCGAAATTGCTGTACTTCGATTGCCCGGCGAGGCGCGGCCGATGATTGACCGGAACGCAGACCAGCTTGTGACCGAATGTCTGAAACAGCGCCGGCAGAAACCGGTGCATGCCCTCGAACGCCGGCAGGCGCAGGAACACGTCGCGGCGAAACGCCTTCAGCCCGCACGCCGTATCCGGACAGCCGTCGCGCAGCAGCGCCTGCCGCAAACCATTCGCGAATCTTGTCGCGAGACGCCGCGACCAGCGGTCGCGCCGCGTCGTGCGGATGCCGGCCACGAGCGGCGATGGCTCGCCGGCCGCCCAGGCCGCTTCGAGCAGGCGCGGGATCTCGGCCGCGTCGTCCTGGCCGTCGCCGTCCATCGTCACGATCCATCGCGCGCGCGCCGCGGTGATCCCGGTGATCAGCGCCGCCGTCTTGCCGCAGCGCCGGTCGTGGCGCAGCACGCGGATCGCGCCGTCGCGCGCCCGCAGCACGCGCAGGCGTTCCGGGGTCGCGTCGTCGCTGCCGTCATCGACATAGATCAGCTCGAATGGCCCCAAGCGGCCGCGCCGCCTCGATGATTTCGGCGGTAACCGGCGCGACGTTCTCGGCTTCGTTGAAGACCGCGACGACGATCGAAAAGCGAGGCCCGCCGGCTTCTTCCGCCGTTGCATTTGCCGTACCGGACGCAGGCGCTGGAATCTGCACGCGAAGTATTCACGATCCGCAAGGAGCGGCGATGTTTTAGTTCGCGGCCGGTGATTTGTCACGATGGCGCTGCGTCACGGCGGCTGAAGCGGGTTGCCTCCCGGCCCGCGACCGGGGCCTAATCGCCGCCAGCGGTTCGCAACGGGGATGTGCCGATGCCGAAGACCGACGGGGCGCGGGTCGTCGCCGATCTCAGGCGACTGGCGGAGTTCGGCCGCTACAAGACCGGCGTGCACCGCCCGACCTACTCGCCGGAAGACGCGGCGTCGCGGCAGTGGCTCGCCGACAAATTCGCCGAGGCCGGGCTCGATCCGGTCATCGACGGCATCGGCAATGTATTCGGCCGCAACAAGCGCGCCTCGCGCGTTCTGCTGGTCGGCTCGCACAGCGAAACGCAGCCGCATGGCGGCTGGCTCGACGGTGCGCTCGGCGTCATCTACGGGCTCGAAGCGGCGCGCGCGCTCGCCGCCGATCCGTCGCTCGACGGTGTCGGGGTCGAGGCGGTCGCCTGGGCCGACGAAGAGGGGCATTACGGCAACATGCTCGGCAGCCGCTCGTTCACCGGCGCGCTCAGCGACGACGAGATCGCGCAGGCGACGAGCCGCGACGGCAAGGAGGCTGACCGACGCGCTGGCCGAGGCCGGCTATGCCGGGCGGCCGCGAATCGCATGCGACCCGCAGCGCTATATCGGCTATTTCGAGGCGCATATCGAGCAGGGCGGCACGCTCGAGGCGACCGGCCGGCGCATCGGCATCGTCGAGGCGATCATCGGCAACTGGAATTACTGGGTCACCGTCACCGGCGAGCAGAACCATGCCGGCACGACCGAAATGCATCGCCGCAAGGACGCCGCCGCCGCACTGGTGCGGCTCGCCGCGCGCATCCACGACCGCTTCGCCGAAATAGCCCAGGGACAGACAATTCGCGCACGGTGTGGACGATCGGGCGCATCCTGATCGACCCGAACGCGCCGAGCATCGTGCCCGGCCGGGCCGAGATGCAGGTGCAGTTCCGCGACACCGACACCGGCATCCTGGCGCGATTCGAGCAGGCGTTGCACGAGCTGGTCGCCGATGCCGACCGCGCCGGACCCTGCGCCGTCGCGATCGCGCCGATCTCGAAAAGCGAGCCGGCCCACATGGATGCGGGGTTTCAGCGCGCGATCGAGAAGGCGGCCGAGCGTCACGCGCCGGGTCTGCACATGCGGATGCCGAGCGGCGCCGGCCACGACGCGCAGATCCTCGCCCGCCATATGCGCTCGGCGATGCTGTTCGTGCCGAGCATCAACGGCGTCAGCCATCACTGGTCCGAGAACACGAGCGACGAAGACATCATGCTCGGCGCTCAGGTCTTCGCCGATGCCGCCGCAGCGATGCTAAAGGCGGGGTAAGCGACCGCGATGTCACTCCTCCCCGGCCCACTTCGCCCGGGGTACGCAGACGGACAGAATTTCAGACAATCGCGGCGGGAAATTCGGTACGATGGCGGCTGTCATGGGGGACTCAGAGGAGATCGTGCGCCCCGCCCGGCCATCTCGTCAGGTACTGCTAACACAGGCCGATCCGGCGGTGCAATTCAATTGCCAAACTCCACGGGGGAAAATCGTATGTCGCATCAGCATCACCTGCTCGGAAATTGGCACCTTGACGAGAGCAGCCTGCGGCTGCGCCTCAATCGGCGAATACTGGTCCGCTCCGCGCTCGGGGCGGGAGCCGCGCTGGCCGGCTTACTCGGGACAGGCTCGGCACAGGCGTTGACGGTCGAGAAAGCCGTCCCGGCGCTGCTCGGCGCTATACCGCCTCGCAAGGGGGTGCTGGCCTGGGACAGCCTTGCGCAGGTCGAGATCCCGGACGGCGAAAAGCCGCGATTCGCGGCTGCGGTCATGAAACTGAACGGGCGGCCGGTCGTCATTGAAGGGCACATGATGGTGCTCGAGGACGACGACCCGCTGAACCGCTTCCTTTTGACCGCCTACAAGGCGCATTGCCCGTTCTGCATGCCTGGTGGGTTTGCGTCGATCGTCGCCGTCCATGCCGGACGGCCACTGCATGTGACCGACAAGCCGCTGGCATTGCGCGGCACGCTGCGCCTCCTTTCCGACAACGAAAGCAAGCTGCTGTATCGCCTCGACAAAGCGCTCCCGGCGTAAGCGCAATCGCCGCGGCGCCGTCGGATCGGGACGGGTCCGGCTATCCGGCCCGCCCGAATCGTGAGAGCCAGGCCCGACCGATTCGCGGCAACGCGGCGCACGCGTATATTCCCGCGCTCAGCGTGGTGATCCAAAAGCTGACCGGCCAGTCGGTGTAAAAGGCCAGCGTGATCCCGGTCCATGCCTCCAGCAACGCGAGACCGACGGACAGGAAGAGCCCGGTCCCGATCGCTGTCGTTAGCCGCTGCGCCGCCGCCGCTGGACCGACCATCAGCGAAAAGACGAGAAGCGCGCCGACGATCTGCACGCATTCGGCAACCGCCAGCGCCACGATGGCCAGAAAAAGCACCGAATAAAGCCACAGCACGACGCCTTTCGCCTCGGCCAATTCCGGCAGAAGGCTCGCGAACAGCAGCGGGCGCGAGATCAGCGCGAGCGTGCCGACGCTGACGATTCCGAGCCACAGCAGCGTCCAGACGGTCCCGACATCGACGGCAAGGACGTTGCCGAAAAGCAATGCCGTCGCCTGGGTTGCATAGGCCGTGAAGAAGTGCAGGAACAAGAGGCCAAGACCGAGCGAAAACGCGAGGACGATGCCGATCGCGACATCGCGGCCGCCGAAACGCTCGCCGATGCGCGCCCATGCCGATCCCGGCCATCACGGTCAGCACCACCATGCCCCAGAGCGGCGCGACGCCGACCAGAACCGCGCCGCTGGCGCCGGCAAAACCGACATGGGCAAGCGCATGGCCGGCGAAGGCCTGCCCGCGCAGGACGAGGAAATAACCGACCAGCCCCGCGACGATCGCGACGATGGTCGCCGCCGCGAAAGCATTCCGCATGAAATCGTATTCAAGCATCGCCATGTCGCGCCCCTGCCAGACCGGTGCGCGCGGCGCTGACCGATGTTCGTGGCGGTGCGCGTCATACTCCACATCGTGACCGCCCGACAGGACAAAGATCCGGCCCTTCACATGGACGATGTCGATATCGGTTCCATAAAGGCGCGACAGCACCGGCCCGGTGATGACCTCCTCGACCGCGCCCAACGCCGCCTGGCCCCGCCCGAGGTAGAGCACGCGATCCATGGCGCCGAGCAGCGGGTTCAGCTCGTGGGCGCTGAACAGGATCGGTGACCCCGAGTTCGGCCTGGAGCGATTTTGTCAGCGCAACCATATCGCCCTGATAACGCGGATCGAGACTGGCCAGCGGCTCGTCCAGCAGCAGCAGTTGCGGGCGGCCGATCATTGCCTGCGCCAGCAAGCAGGCGCTGATGCTCGCCGCCTGAAAGCTCGGCCAAGGGGCGCCGCGCCAGCTCGACGGCGCCGACGAGATCGAGAACGCGATCGACTTCGGTGCGCGCCGCCCTGCCCGGGAACGGCAGGCCGAGCCGATGGCCGGCGAAGACAGCGGCGACAAAATCCCGGCCGCTCAGACGCAGGCTGCCCGCGGCACTGCGCGTCTGCGGCATGTATCCGATTGCCGGGTTGCCGCGCGCCGCCGGCCGGCCGAGCACGCGGATGTTGCCGCTGCTGGCGGGCACCAGCCCCAGGATGGCGCGCATCAATGTCGTTTTGCCGCAGCCATTGGGTCCGAACACGCCGACGAACTCACCGGCCGCGATGTCCAGGTTCACGCCGGCCAGCACATCGCGACCGCCCAGCCGGAGCGTGACGTCGCAGAACTCGATAGCGTTCACGGAATCAGGCGTTCACTGGCCCTGCTTTGGGAGCGCGCGATCGACCGCGGTGAGTACGCCGATCATCCAGCTCTGATAAGTCTCGCCGGCGGGTTCGGTCTCGGTAACCCCGACGACAGGCACCCCCGACGCCTCGGCAATCTGCCGCATCCGCTTGGCGGTCGGGTCCGTGGCCTGGCTGTTGTAGATCGAGCAGTTTGACCCGGTGCGTCTTCAGATCGTTCTCGAACGCGGCGATGTCCGAGGCGCTGGGTTCGGTGTCGTTCATCACGGCGAGCTGGAAGCTCTGGTTCCTGTCCGTCATGCCGAGCGCCTGAAACATGTAGCCGAAGACCGGTTCCGTCGCCGTGACGGGCACGCCGGCCAGCCGCCCGCGCAGTTCATCGATCTTCGCCTGGATCGGCTTCATCGACTCGTCGAACTGCGCCAGGCGCTTCTCGTACTCGGCTTTATGAGCGGGATCTTCGCTGCTCAGGGTATCGGCGAGCGCCTTGGCAAGGGCCGGCATCGTTCTCGGGTCGTACCAGATATGCGGGTTGTCGCCGGTCTTTTTGCCGACCAGATCGGCGACGACGATCGTCTTGCGATTGGTGCGAGCGGGCAGCCCCGAGAAGTTTCTCGATCCACGGGTCATAATCGATGCCGTTATAGACGACGATGCGCGCGGCCGACACGTCGCGGCCGACCGACGGGCTCACCTCGAACAGATGCGGGTCCTGGTCGGGGTTGCTGAGAACGCTGGTCACGGCGACATCCGGGCCGCCGATCTGCTTGGCGATATCACCGTAGAAATTCTCCGCCGCGACGATCCTTGGCATCGGATCGGCCCTGGCCGGATCGAAATGGGCCGCGGAGATCGCCGCGACGAGCGCGACAAGCCCGCTGACGATGAGCCGGTGCATAACCTTTTCTCCGACACAGCGGCCAGGTTTGAGCCCCACCGCCGGGGACAGGCGGGAGCCGGGTTTCGGAAGCCGTCGAGTGGCTTCCCGCTTCCTTAGCCGGTGTCGGGTTTTTATACAAGCAACTTGCGTCACGAGGCGCCGTCGGGCTCAAACATCCCGGCTTATCGCAACCGCCTGATTGCCGCGCGGCGCTCCAGCCTCAGGTGAGCGCCTCAATGCCCGCTGCAAAAGCCGCGCGGCCAATAGCGCACATCAGTCGGCCCGGTTGTGAGGAACACGGCGGGGCGAGAACCGGGAGCTGTCGTTGCATCGGATCGATACCGGCTTCGTCGGTATCACAGGCAGTGCTCAGTAGCTCTGAAACGCCTTCTGTATCTCGGCGATGTCGCGCGTCGTCGTCAGCATCAGCGCCAACAGGATGCGCGCCTTCTGCGGCGTCAGATCCTCGCCGGCGACGATGCCGGTCTCGCGCAGGCGGCGGCGCGGCGCGATGCGGCCGGTGGCGCGGCTGCATTGCACGACGACGATCCCCGACTTCGCGGCCTCCAGAAAGGCGGCCTGCTGCGCCGGGCTCGGCGTCCCCGGAGCGAACCCGGCCGAGACGAGACCCTGCGCGCCGGCCTTGACCGCCGCCTCGACGAGATCGCCGTCGGCCCCGGCATAGGAATAGATGACATCGACGCGCGGCAGCGCCGCGATCTCGCGCCCGGCGAACGGCGTGTCGGGCATGTGCGCCTTCAAGGGCGCGCGGTAGAAATGCGGCCCGTCGCCATCGACATGCCCGAGCGCGCCGTAATCGAGCGAGCGGAACGTCTGCACCCGGTAGGTCGAGGTCTTTACGACATCGCGCGCCGGGTGGATCTCGTCGTTGAGCACGACCAGCACGCCCATGCCGCGCGCCTCGGCGCAGCCCGCGACCCGCAGCGCGTTGACGAGGTTCATCCCGGCATCGGTGCCGAGCGCGCTGGCCGGCCGCTGCGCCCCGACCAGCACGACCGGCTGGCTGACGCCGAGCGTCAGGTTCAGGAAGAACGCGGTCTCCTCCAGCGTCGCGGTGCCGTGCGGGATGACGAAGCCGGCGATCCCGGAGTCCTCGCGGGCGATGCGGTGGATCGTGTCGCGCAGCTCGACCCAGTCCGTGGGGCCGATCGCGGTCGATCCGACCTGGCGGAACGTGACCGGCACCGGCTCGGCGACGAGCCGGGTTTCCGGAAATCGCTCGATCAGCCCCTCGCTGGTCAGTTTCTGCCCGAAATCCGGGTAATCGAGCACGTCGAGGCTCGGGCGCCGAGCGAGGAAATCGTGCCGCCGGTGCCGATCACGGCGATGCGGGGAAGAGCGGTCGTCATCGCTATCTCCCGTTGCGCCTACGCGTCGATCCAATCGCCGCCGGCCTTCAGGCGGTGCTTAACGATGCCTGGCTTCAACGCCTGCTCGATGAAGCAGCCCTTGGCGGCGGCTTCGATGAGCCGCCGCCTGTCGGCAACCGAAGCGTCTTCGCCGAGGTCGATGTCGAGAGTGAAGGCAATCGGCCGGCTCTCGTAGGGGCCGGTGCCGTGCTGTTGCGCTTCCCAATGGCACCGTGTGTTGACCGTGAATTCGCCGACCGGAATGCCGAGGCGGCGCGAGAACGCCCGCAACTGGGTCATGCAGGCGGCATGCAGGCGATAGGAAACCGCGCCGTAGGTGGTCGACGCAATAGGGCACTGAGATAAGTCAGCGCCATTTTCACCGGCGTCGATCGGGCCGCCCGCGATGAATCGCCCGTCACCCTGGTTGATGAGCACTGAGGACAGTGCCCACGATGGGTTCGCGCCACCCACAGCGACGCGCTCGCCGGCACGCCGCATCGGTCGCTCGCGAAGCGGCATCAATCAACCTCGAGCCGGTGATCTGACGATCAAGCGGACAAGCGCCAGCTGCTGCGTACGACAGCCAGCGCTTGCGGCGGCGGTAGTTCTTGGTTTCGCGGTAGGATTTGCGGGCGCCGGCCTCGTTGAGGCCGAGATAAAATTCCTTGATGTCGGAGTTCTGGCGCAGCGCCTCGGCCGGGCCTTCGAGCACGATGCGGCCGTTCTCCATGACATAGCCGTGGTCGGCGATGTCGAGCGCCAGCGCCGCGTTCTGCTCGACCAGCAGCACTGTGATCTTCTGCTCCTCGCTTGCAGCCGCCGGATCACGCCGAAGATCTCCTCGATGATCATCGGCGCGAGACCGAGCGAGGGTTCGTCGAGCAGAATGACTTTCGGATCGGACATCAGCGCCCGCCCGATCACCAGCATCTGCTGCTCGCCGCCCGACAGATAGCCGGCGGTCTGGTGACGGCGTTCCTTGAGCACCGGAAACGACGCGTATATCCGGTCGGCGGCGGCCCGGATTTCGGCGCTGTGGCGGCGGGTATGGGCGCCGGCGACGAGGTTTTCCTCGACCGTCAGGTTCTCGAACACGCGGCTGCCCTCGAATACCTGCGCGACGCCGCGTTTGACGACATCATAAGGCTGCAGCCGGTCGAGCCGTTCCCCGTCGAGTTCGACCGTGCCCTTCGTCACCTCGCCGCGCTCGGTGCGGAGCAGCCCCGAGATCGCCTTCAGGGTCGTCGTCTTGCCGGCGCCGTTGGCGCCGAGGAGGGTCGTGATTTGACCCTCCTCGGCATTCAGCGAGACGCCCTTCAGCACCAGAATGACGCCGTCATAGACGACTTCGATGTTGTTGAGCGCCAGCATCGCAATGACCTCGAAGGCGATTGTGCGTTCCCGCCGGGCTACACGCCCGCGACCGCCTTGTTGACGACCTCGCGATAGGCCTTGAACCAGTCGCCGTCGGGCACGAACTTGCCGCCCTTGACGGTGAAGACCCTGACCCAGCCGCCGCCTTCATGGTCCTCGGGCGTGATTTCGAGCGGCGGCACCAGCCCGCCGAGCGTAAAGCCCTTGATCTGCTCGAAACCCTTCTTGACGTCGTCGCCGGTCGGCTGCTTGCCGCCGTTGAGCTTCAAGGCGTTGCGGATCGCCTCGACCTGGATCGCCGCCTGCAACAGCCCGCGATTGTAGATGACCGTGTTGTCCATCTCCTTCGGCGGCTCCTTGCCCTCCTTCTTGTACATCGCCTTGATTTCCTGGCGGATCGGATAGTCGTCGCCGGCGCCGGCGAACTGCATCGTGTGATACCCCTCGGCGACGCCCCAGCCGCCGGCCGCCTTGATGTCGTCCTCGGCCGAGGCCCAGACGAGGCCGAGCACCTTCGACAGCGGATAGCCGCTGCGCTTCAGCTCCTTGATCGCGACCGACGGCGAGCGGCCGAACAGGTGCGCGATCACGAAATCGGGCCGGTAGCGCTGGGTGATGTCGAGCACCTGCGCGCCCATCTCGACCCCCGGCGGCGGCACGGCGAAGGTGCGCAGCTCGAAGCCTTCCTGTTTCTGCAAGTCCTCGATCACCGGCATCGGCTCCTTGCCGGCCGGATTGTCATAATAGATATAGGCGATCTTCTTGCCCTTCAGATTGCCGCCCAATTGCCGCTTCGCGAAATCGACCGCGGCGGCGCCCTGCGAGAAATAGGTCGCGGCGATCGGGAACAGATACGGGTAGCGCTTGCCGTCGGCCGAGGCGGCGATCCCGAACCCCGGCGATGTCGTCGGCATGTGATCGTTTTCGAGCCGCTCGTTCAGGGCATGCGTCTGCGGCGTGCCGTACAGCGACATGATGACCGCGCCCTGCTGCTTCTGGCGCTGATAAGCCTCGACCGCCGGCGGCACCTTGTAGCGAATTGTCGATCTCGGGGGCCTCGATCTTGTACCCGTCGATCCCGCCTTTCGAATTGACGTAATTGTAATAATCCTGCATCGCCGGGCACAGCACGGTGCCGACGATCTGGGTCGGGCCGGTGCGGTCGCATTGCACGCCGATCACGACCTTCTTCTCCTGCGCGGCGGCCGGTCCGGCCAGCCCAGCACGGCGACCGCGCCGAGCGCCAGCGCCCAGCTCCGCATTGTCGCGCATCTCATCGTTTCCTCCCTCGTTGAATCTTGTTCAGTAGCTGAAAGGCCACACCCGGAAGTAGTTGCGGATGTTTCGCCACAGCCGGTACAGGCCTTCCGGCTCGGCGATCAGGAACAGGATGATCAAGCCGCCGAACATCACCAGACGCATGTTGGGAATGATGTTCAGCAGGTCGGCGTCCGAAAAGATACAGCCCGCCGAACGCTTCCAGCACCCCAGCGCGTCACAATCGGCAGCAGCGTGACGAAGATCGCGCCGAAGACCGAGCCGAGCACCGAGCCGAGCCCGCCGATGATCACCATCGCAAGATAATCGATCGATACGTCGATCTGGAACTGCTCGTAATTGGCCAGCCCAAGATAATAGCTTTGCAGCACGCCGGCGACACCGGCGTAGAACGACGAAATCGCGAAGGCGTAGAGCTTGTAGCGGAAGATGTTGATGCCGATGATCTCGGCGGCGATGTCCTGGTCGCGGATCGCGATGAAGGCCCGCCCGATGCGGCTGCGCACCAGGTTCATCGTCGCGACGATCGCCAGACACCGCAAAAAACATCAGGAACAGATAAAGCTGCCACTCGGCGCGCAGCTCGACGCCGAACACCGTCGGGCGCGGGATCTCGATCGACGACTGGATGCCGCCCGAAATCCATTCGACGTGGTTGATCGTCCACTCGATGATCAGCTGCGCCGCCAGCGTCGCGATCGCGAGATAGATGCCCTTGATGCGCAGCGACGGGATGCCGACGATCATGCCGACCAGCGCGGCCATCAGCCCGCCGGCCGGGATCGTGATCCAGAACGGCATGTCGAGGCGCACGACCAAATTGGCGGCGGTATAGGCGCCGACCGACATGAAGGCGCCGTGCCCGATCGAAATCAGCCCGGTATAGCCGACCAGGATGTTGAGGCCGAGCGCGCCGACGACCGCGACCAGCACGAGGTTGAGGATCGACAGGTAATAGGGGCCGAAGGTCAGCGGCGCGATGACGATGAACAGCACCGCGATCGCCGCCACCGCCCAGCGCGCCTGCGGCAGCGGGAACAGCGCCATGTCGGCGGCGTAGCTGGTCTTGAAGACGCCGGCCTCGCGGTAGAACATGCCGCCGCTCCCGGCCTCAGACGCGCTCGATGCGGCGGCGGCCGAAAATCCCCTCCGGCCGGATCATCAGCACCAGGATCATCAGCACGTAAGGCGCGAAATCCTTGGTGCCGCCGCCGACATACGGGTCGAGATAGCCGGCCGCGAGGTTCTCGACGATGCCGACGATCAGCCCGCCGATGACCGCGCCGGCGATCGAATCGAGCCCGCCCAGGATCACCACCGGAAAGACCTTGAGCCCGACCAGCGCGAGCTGGTTGTCGATGCCGAGCATCGCGCCCCACACGACGCCGCCGAGCGCCGAGACGACGCCGGCCATCGCCCAGGCGAGCGCGAAATAGCGGCGGATATTGATGCCCATCGCCATCGCGACCTGCTGGTTGTCGGCGACCGCGCGCATCGCGACGCCGGTGCGGCTCTTCAGGAAGAACCAGGTGAAGCCGGCGAGAAAGACGATGCTGACCCCGGCGCCCACCAGCTGCACCGGCGACAGCATGACCGGGCCGAGGAACAACGGCGTGTCGCCGATCGGCATCACGATCGCCTTCGTGCCGGCGCCGAATGCCAGCACCGCGACGCCGCGCAGCACCGCCGCGAGCCCGATCGTCGCCATCACGACCGCGATCACCGGCCGCCCGATCAGCGGCCGCAGCACGACCCGTTCGAGGCCGAAACCGAGCGCGATCATCCCGGCGATCGCAGATCGCCGCCGCGGCCCAGAACGACAGCCCGGCGAGCGCCGCCGCCGCCGCGATAAACCCGGCGAACATGACGAATTCGCCCTGCGCGAAATTGATCGCGTCGGTCGCCTTGTAGATCAGCACGAAACCGAGCGCGATCAGCGCGTACATCAGGCCGATCATGACGCCGTTGGTCAGCAGCACCAGCGTGAATTGCCACTCGAACTCAGGCATGGATCACTCCGCCGCCGCGGCCTGCTCGCGCGTGGGCCGGCCCGCCGCGACCGCGAGCATCCGCGGCGTCCACATCGGCGATCGCGATCGTCGAGCGCAGCATCGCCTTGCGGCCGTCCTCGTAGGTGATCGCGGCGCTGACCTCGACCTCCTCGGCGCCGCTGTAGAACGCCTCGACAACCGCCGGCGTATTTCTCGGCGACAAAGCGGCGGCGGATCTTGCGGGTGCGGGTGATCTCGTCGTCGTCGGCGTCGAATTCCTTGTTGAGCACGAGGAAACGCCTGACCCGGATCGCCTCGGACAGGCCGGTGTTGCATCGGCGGATTTCGTCGTGGATCAGCGCGCGCACCTCGTCGCGGGAAGCGAGATCCTGGAACGAGGTATAGGCCAGGTTTTGCCGTTCGGCCCAGTTGCCGACCGTCGCCGGCGTCGATCGCGACGATCGCCGCGACGAATTCCCGCCCATCGCCGAACACCACTGCCTCGCCGATATACGGGCTGAATTTGAGCTTGTTCTCGATGAATTGCGGGACGAGCGCGGTGCCGTCGGCGAGCTTGCCGACATCGCGCGCCCGGTCGACGATGACGAGATGGCCGCGCCGGTCGATGTGCCCGGCGTCGCCGGTCTTGAGCCATCCGTCCTCGGTCAGCGCCGCGCGGCTCTCCTCCGGCTGCTTGTAATAGCCCTGGAACACGCCGCCCGAGCGGGCGAGCACCTCGCCGTTATCGGCGATCCGCACCTCGACCCCGGGAAAAACCCGCCCGACGGTCTCGGGATCGACCTCGCCGTCGGGCTGCGCCGAGCACACGCCGGCCAGCTCGGAGGCGCCGTAGACCTGCTTCAGGTTGACCCCGATCGCGCGAAAAAAGCGGAACGTGTCGGGGCCGAGCGGCGCGCCGCCGGTATAGACGAGCCGGGCGCGGCGCAGCCCGAGCTGATCGCGCAGCGGCGCGTATACGAGGACTTCGCCGATCGCCCGCTGCAGGCGCAGGCCCGAACGGCACCGGCCGGCCCTCGGCCTCGCAGCTCTGGGCGCGCTCGGCGACCCCGCGGAAATGCTGGAACAGCGAGCGCTTCAGCCATCCCGAAATCGGCCGCCCTGACCGTGATCGCGGTCAGCGTGTTCTCCCAATAGCGCGGCGGCGCCAAGCACCACCGTCGGCCCGAGCTCGCGCAGGTCGCGCGTTACGGTCTCCGGCCGCTCCGGAAAATTGCAGGTGAACCCGACCCAGAGATGCAGCGCCAGCGCGAACACCGAATTGCCGATCCACGCCATCGGCAGATACGACAGATGCTCGTCGTCGGCGCGGATGTCCTCGGCCGCCGCGAAGCCTTCGGCGACGCTCGTCAGGTTGGCGTGCGACAGCATCACCCCCTTCGGGCGCGAGGTCGTGCCCGAGGTGTACGAGAACAGCGCCAGATCGTCGGGCTTGCCGGCCGCCAGCGTCGCCGCGAAGAAATCCGGGTTGGCGGCGGCGAAATCGCGACCGGCGGCTTGCACGTCATCGAACGAGGCGAGCAGCGTTTCGTCGTAATTGCGCAAGCCCCGCGGGTCGTCATAGACGAGCCGCTTCAGATGCGGCAGCGCTTCCTGCAGCGCCAGGATCTTGTCGACCTGCTCCTGATCCTCGGCGACGATCACCGAGGTCTCGGCGTGTTCGAGCACATAGGCCAGCTCGCTGGCGATCGCGTCCTGGTAGACCGGGACGGCGATGCCGCCGAGGGACATCGCCGCGAGCTGCGCGAAATAGAGCCGGGGACGGTTCTCGCCGATCACCGACAGCTTGTCGCCGCGGCCGAAGCCTTGCGCCGCCAGCCCCAAGCGCGAAGTCCCGCACCTCGTCGAAATAGCGGCGCCACGTGTAGGTCTGCCAGATGCCGCGATCCTTTTCGCGCAGCGCCGGCCGATCGGGGGTGCGCTCGGCGTTGCGCAGCAGCAGCTGCGGCAGCGTCAAGCTCGATCGCTCATTGGCCGTTCGCCATGGGCTGCTCATGCCGCCCGCTCCCGCCGCTCGCCGCCGCCGAGATAGGCGCTGATCACCTCCGGGTCGCGCTGCACCTCGGCCGGCGTGCCGTCGGCGATCCGGCGGCCGCGGTCGAGCACGGTGACGTGGTCGGAGATGTCCATCACCACCGCCATGTCGTGCTCGATCAGGATGATCGTCGTGCCCCACTGCTCGTTGACGTCGATGACGTAGCGGGCCATGTCCTCTTTTTCTTCCTGGTTCATCCCGCCCATCGGCTCGTCGAGCAGCAACAGCTTCGGTTCGAGCGCCAGCGCGCGCGCCAGCTCGACCCGTTTGCGCAGCCCGTAGGCGAGCGCGCTGGTCGGCTGCTTGCGCAGATCCTGCAATTCGAGGAAATCGATCAGCTCCTCGCATCGCTCGCGATGCGCCACCTCCTCCTTCTGGGCCAGACCCCAATAGGCGAAGGAGGACAGGATGCCCGACTTCATGCGCACGTGGCGGCCGAGCATGATGTTGTCGAGCACCGTCATGCCGCCGAACAGCGCGATATTCTGAAACGTGCGGGCGATCCCGAGCGCGGCGATTTCGGCCGGGCGAAAGCGGGTCGTGTCGATGCCCTCGAACGTGATCGAGCCGCCGTCCGGGCGATAAAAGCCGCTGATCATGTTCAACAGCGACGTCTTGCCGGCGCCGTTCGGGCCGATGATCGAGGCGATCGCGCCGCGCCGGACCGCGATCGAGACATCCTCGACCGCGCGCACGCCGCCGAACCGCTTCGACACCATGCGCACGTCGAGCAGCACATCGGATGCCGATATCCGCCGCTCGCGCGCCGTCCGTTACAGCCATGCCGTCTGGCGTCCTCCCGAATTCGGCCGCGTATGCGGCCGGGTTATGGCAGGCATGATGGCGGCGCAGCCCCGGGAATGCAACAGCCTGCATGCGCGCCCGCGACGCCACTGAAGGCGGTCGCGCGGCTCGGTCGGCGCCGCCGCTTGCCGCCCGCATCCCGGCGTGAAACGATGGCGCCGCGATCGCTTGGACTTCGCAATGAACGGCGCGCCCGTCTTGGACAGCCTTCCGCTGACGCTGCTGACCGGGTTTCTCGGCAGCGGCAAGACGACGCTGCTGCGCCGCGCGCTGAGCGATCCGGCGTTTTCCGACACCGCCGTCGTCATCAACGAGATCGGCGAGATCGCGATCGACCATTACCTCGTCGATTTCGTCGAAGGCGAGGTTCTGGAACTGCCCGGCGGCTGCCTGTGCTGCGCGGTGCGCGAGGATCTCGCCGAGACGCTGCGCAGCCTGATCGAGCGGCGCGACGCCGGCGACATCCGCCGCTTCGGCCGCATCGTCGTCGAGACCAGCGGCCTCGCCGATCCCGGCCCGATCCTGTTCACGCTCGGCACCGACCCGATGCTCGACCAGCGGCTGCGCCTCGCGCGCGTCGTGACGCTGGTCGATGCCGTCACCGGCGCCGACACGCTCGCCCGCTTCGCCGAGGCGGCGCGCCAGGCCGCGGTCGCCGACGCGCTGGTGATCTCGAAAACCGACCTGGCGCCGTTCGACGATGCGCTGCGCGTCACGCCTCGACGCCCTCAACCCCGAGCGCGGAGCGCATCGTCGGCGCCGCCGCGAGCGATCCCGCCGCGGTGCTGTTCGGCGGGCCGCAAAGCCCCCACCCCAACCCTCCCCCGCCAGCGGGGGAGGGGGACGGAGACGCAGTCCTCACTTCTTCACCCTCCCCCGCAAGCGGCGGAGGGCAGGGTGGGGGTAAGCCGCGGCGACGCTTCAGCCGGCGCCGAAGCGGCGCACACCCACGGCGTCGCGACCTTTACGATCATCCTCGACGCCCCGGTCAGCCGCCTCGATTTCGCGCGCGCGCTCGGCGGGCTGGCGCAGGACCGCGGCAACGACCTGCTTGCGCGTCAAGGGCCTCGTCCGCTTCGCCGACCGCCCGGACCGGCCGGCCGTCGTGCAGGCGGCGCAGCACGCGATGTTCACGCCGGAATGGCTCGACGCCTGGCCCGATTCGCGGACCAGCGCAGCCGCCTCGTCTTCATCGTCCACGACATCGCGCCCGACGAAATCCTCGCCCGCTTCGCCTTCGCCGCGCCGCGACTGATCGGACCGCCAGCCTCCGGCCGGCATGCCGGCGAGACGCCGCGACGCGTCCACGCCCACGAATAAAGGAGACTCCCATGCTCGACACCGTGATCACCGGCGGCCTCGCCGTCCTGCCGACCGGCGCGGAACAGGCCGATATCGGCGTCGCAGGGCGAAAAAATCGTCGCGATCGGCGCGCCGGGCAGCCTCGCCGCGCTCGGCGCCCGGCCGCACGATCGACGCCGCGGGCCAGATCGTCATCCCCGGCGGCATCGACCCGCATGTCCATTGCAACTGGCCGATGCCGGTGCCCGATGGCGAAGCCAAACTGACCGAGCCGGCCTCGCGCGTCAGCCAGGCCGGGCTGTTCGGCGGCACGACGACGACGATCGACTTCGCCCCGGTCGAGGGCGGCATGTCGCGTGCAGCAGGCGATCGAACATCGTCAGCAGCAATGGGCCGGCCAGTGCTACGGCGACTACGCCTTCCACACGATGCTACTCGGCAAACTATCGCCCGACATCTACGCCCAAATCGCCGAGGCGGTGCAAGCCGGGCACCCAACGTGTCAAGATGTTCACCACCGACATCACGCCGTCGCGCAAGGGCCGCATGGTGCAGCACGGCGACATCTGGGAGGTGTTGAAGGTTCTCGCGAAAGCCGGCGGCATCGCGACGATCCACGCCGAGGACAACGACATCGTCATGCACATGTACGAAAAGCTGATGCGCGAGCAGCGCACCGGCTTCGAGAACATGGCCGAGGTCCACAATACGCTTGTCGGAGGATCTGGCGTTCAACCGCGTGATCCGTCTCGCGTGCAATATCGAGGGCGCGTCGCTCTACATGATGCACACCTCGGCGGCGACCGGCGTGCATGCGATCGCGGCGGCGCGCGCCCAGGGTTTCCCGATCTACGGCGAAACCCTGCATCAATACCTGATGTACAATTCCGAGGATTACAAAAAGCCGAACGGGCAGATCTACCACACCTACCCGTCCTTGAAATTCCCCGAGGACCAGAAGGCGCTGTGGGAAGCGACAAACCACGGCGCGATCCAATGCGTCGCGACCGACGAAATCTGCTGTCCGCTGCGCATCAAATTGCAGGGCCGCCGCATCGACGACACGACCGGCGGCAATGCCGGCGTCGAGCCGCGCGTCTCGCTGATCTACACCGAAACAATCGAAAAGCGCGGCTATACCCTGAATGATTTCGTCGGCCTGATTTCGACCAACGCCGCGAAAATCATGGGCCTCTACCCGCGCAAGGGCGCGCTCGCAATCGGCTCCGACGCCGACATCGTGCTGCTCGACACGCGCCGGCGCCATACGGTGCGCGCCGCCGACATGCACGAAGCCGATTATTCCCCCTGGGAAGGAAGCGACCTCGCCTGCTGGCCCTCCCTCACAATGCTGCGCGGCAAAGTCATGGTCGAAAACGGCGAACTAAAAGGCGCCCTCACCGACGGCAAATTCCTCCCCCGCAAAATCCCCGACGAAATCCGCTCCCGCCCGGCGGTGTGAGGCTGCAAAATGCAGCGGCAGCAATGTAGGATGGGCTGTCGGCGCAAAACCCATGCTGTCGTGCGGCCGCGCAATGGATAGGCTTACTTCGGCGCCTCGCCAAATCGCATAACGTTCTGGAAAATTGTCGCTGTATTGGCAGGAGCGTTTTCATTGTATATTTGTGCAAACGCCATCAAAAAACCCCCTTGGTGTTTTGATGGCCAGCACTTTACTCAACATAGAGAAATTTCCAAAAATTTGGAGCGGCTCCTTATATATTTGACGCTGATCACCAACTTTGAGGATATGAGAATAATACTCGTATGCTGTATTTGGAATCTCTAACTTTACGTTTCCATAACTGTCACTCCATAAACTGACCCACCATCTATATTCTTCAAGCGTGATATAGATAGTAATAGGAACCTTATCGATCACACCTTTGCATTCGTAACGACTTTCAATATATGAAAATTCAAGCACTATCACAATCGCAGTCGCGCTTAAAATAAAGACAGCCAAAATCGCTTTTTTTAACATTGTAATTTCCCATGTTATGGTTGAAGCCTTATTACAAAAGCGCTGGAGGACTGACACATGACGGGTGTTTTGATTATCACGGTCATCATCCTAGTTGGTCTTACTTGGTACGTGCCGCACGCTAAAATCGAGGCTGTCAACGCGTGTCGGTTCGAGGTGGCAAAGAAATGGAATGACGTGCTTGATAATGCTTGTATAGAGACGTGGTCACCCTTTTATAACAAAAATGGAAATAACGCATTTCCTACCTGCGATGAAATGGCAAAGGCCAAGAAGCTCATGACAGCGTGCATGGCGGCCTCAGGCTTCTCCACAACTGATGACTGCAATTCCAAGTCCTCCGCCCTGTTCCTAGGGAAATGCTATCGGCGATCTATGCCGCTCCAAATCTTTGATACCTTCGCGGAAAGCGATCTCATTAGCAATTCCACTTTTTCCCCGTGGATGGGCTACATTTGGAGTAGCGAAAAACAAAGATATGAGTGGCTACTTACTTCCTTCAAAACGCCCAAGGAGTGCCAGTCGGCTCTCGACCCGTACGGTCGGAACCTTCTCCTATACTCGGCCGGTTGGTTGCGCCTACTCCGGTAACAATCTTCTTCGCGTTCGGATCATGAACGCTCTTTACGGCGGTGAACATTACACCTGTATTGCCGAGGCCGGGGGCGAGGCCGAAAAAATTGGCCTGCGATACGGACCCGCAATCGGCCCAGTACCGTCCGATCCAAACTCATCATGGCACTGCGTCGACGCTCCCCGCAATCTCGAAACGATTAAGGGTCCACCATCCTCCGCGACGCCACAACTTTGAATGGTATCCTGATCTACCACTGGCGTAGAAGTTGGCTTTATGGAAAGCCGGCCGACCGCTGCTTAGGGATGCAATTGCAGTCCGCTGACATTATAGGGGCCGCTTGGTAGAGCCGCGCCTTGCCTGTCAAGAAACCGGACAATGTGTCCCGCTCACCGCGCCGGCACCGACGCGAAAATCGCCGCAATTCTTTGCCATACCGCGCGCTTAGCGGGTGGAGAAAGCGCCAATGACGATCCGAGCCGATAAATTCCGGCAATTCCCTGCGGCGGCAATCGAATTCCTTGCTCGGCCGATTTACGCTCCCTGTTACGCCGCGAAATTCTCCCTGTTCCGGCTCCAGGGAATTGCCAGCAACCCATTGTAACAAAAAGCAGAATTGCCGCTTGCAGTGGCCCTGCCGGGGAAAATTCCCTGCCAACAGGGAAACCCGCGGGCCGTGCGCCGCCGCTTAGCCCTCGCAAGCCGCCCCCGCAATTGATGCGGGGGCGGACGCGGACGGCGCGCATCAGGCCATCGCCACGCGGCGGATCATAACCGGCACCGGTCGGCACACCGTGTTGCACACCGGCGAGTGCTGCTGCGCCGTCGCCAACAGGTCGTCGAGTTCGGCCTCGGAGCAGTCGGCGTCGATCTCCATGTCAATACGGATCGCCTCATAACCGGGCGAGACCGAGGGGTCCATGCCGAGCAGGCCGCGCACGTCGAGATCGCCTTCGAGCCTGGTCGCGAGCGAGCGGATGCGGATGCCGCGCATCGCCGCGTACAGCACCAGCGTCGTCGTCACGCAGCCGGCCAGCGCGTGCAGCAGAAACTCGACCGGGTTCGCCCCTTCGTTATTGCCGAGCAGCACCGGCGGCTCGCCGTTCATGAAGCGGAACTCGGTCTCGCGCGAATTGTCCTCGCGGCCGGCACCGTAGAAATCGCGGATTGTCGAACGGTTGACGCCGCCGTCGATCCAGCAGTTGCGCGCCCGGAACTGGAAGCGGCCAAGCTCGGGGTTCGCCTGGATCGCGGCGACCGTCGCCTCGGCCATTTCCATGTCAAGGCCGTTCATCCGCCGGGTCACGGTCATCATCGGCTGGGTCTTGGTCATCGTTTCGGAAGACATCGTCTAACTCCATCGCTTGGGTCGGTCGCCCGGGGGACCATCCCCGCGGACGCCCCAAAGATGGACGACGCGGCGCCGGCCTCGCAGCGCGAGACTTGCCAGAACCGGTCGATTCGTGCCTCAACCGTCCATTGCCCAAAGACACGAGCAGGCCGATGCAGGCAGCGAGACAAGAGCCGGTGCAGGCGCTGATCCTGGCGTTCCCGGAAACCGCCGGCTCGGCGCTTTACGGCATGATCGACGTACTCGCCGCCACCGGCACACTCTGGTCGGAGCTGGTCGGCGAGCCGCCCGGAGCGAGGCTGATCGAACCGCGCATCGTCGGACGCACGCTGTCGCCGTTTTGCTGCGGCAACGCGATCCCGGTCGCGCCGCAGCTCGACCTCGCATCGGCTGGGTCGGCGGACCTCGTCATCCTGCCGGAGATGTGGCTCGGCCCGCACGAGGACCCGAGCGGACGCTACCCCGACGTGGTCGCCTGGGTCCGTGCCCGCTACGCGGCCGGCAGCCACATCTACGCCGCGTGCTCCGGCACCGTGCTGCTGGCCGCGACCGGGTTGCTCGACGGCTGCGTCGCGACCTCGCATTGGGGCTACGCCGATCTGTTTCGGACCCGTTTTCCCGATGTGAGCTTCCGGCCCGAGCCGAACCTCGCTTTCGCGGATGCGGCCGGCCGCATCGTGACGGCCGGTGGCACGACGTCATGGCACGATCTCGCGCTGTACATCATCGCGCGCTATGCCAGTCCCGGTGAGGCGCTGCGAATTGCCAAGATCTACCTTATGAAATGGCACGACGAGGGTCAGCTGCCGTATGCCAGCCTCGTCCGCCGCCAGCCGCATGCCGATGCCGCGGTCCGCAGGGCCGAGGAGAGCCTGCGCCAGTCATTTCACTCTGAACAGGCTCTTGAGGAGGCAGTAACCGCCAGTGGCATCCCCGAGCGGACGCTGAAGCGGCGTTTCCGGGCGGCAGCTGGCACGACGCTGATC
The DNA here is from genome assembly GCA_963753665.1 of uncultured Alphaproteobacteria bacterium. Lineage (GTDB taxonomy): Bacteria > Pseudomonadota > Alphaproteobacteria > ATCC43930 > CGMCC-115725 > DATARH01. The sequence goes on along the minus strand of CAVWDC010000003.1, from coordinate 70,027 downwards.
GCGTACGTGCAGAACCTGCGCATCGAGGAAGCCAAGCGCCTGCTTGAGCAGAGCGAGATGCCGGTGGACCAGATCGCCGCCGATATCGGGTACGAGAACGCCGCGTTCTTCCGGCGGCTGTTCCGGCGGCTCACTGGGCTGCCACCGGGAGATTATCGCCGGATGTTCCAGCGGCTACCCGAGCCGCTTCCGGTCGCGCGGCACGGCCCGGCGGGGGACGCGCAGCGCTTTCAACGAGCCGGCTGACCCTCGTCCCGCAATTTGTACCGCTGGATCTTCCCGGTCGCGGTCTTCGGCAGCGTGTCGCGGAACTCGATCCAGCGCGGGTATTTCCACACCCCGACCCGCTGCTTGACGTGCTCCTGCAACGCCTCGACCAGCGCCGCCGGGTCCTCGCCCCGCGCCGCCTCCTGCAGCACGACAAACGCCTTCGGCTTGATCAGCCGGTCCTCGTCGGGCTGGCCCACCACCGCGGCCTCCAGCACCGCCGGTGGCCGATCAGCGCCTCCTCGACCTCGAACGGCGACACCCAGATGCCGCCGACCTTCAGCATGTCGTCGCTGCGCCCGTTGTAGCGGTAGTACCCGTCCCCGTCGCGCGTGTAGGTGTCGCCGGTATGGGTCCACTCGCCGCGGAACGTGCGCCGCGATTTCTCGCGCTGGTTCCAGTACCCCTCGGCGGCGCTCGGGCCTGATACGACCAGTTCGCCGGGTTCGCCGTCGCGCGACCTGATGCCCGCTCTCGTCGACGATCATCACCTCGTAGCCCGGCACCGGCTTCCCCGTGGTGCCGTAGCGGATGTCGTCGGGCCGGTTCGACAGGAAGATGTGCAGCATCTCGGTCGAGCCGAGCCCGTCGAGGATGTCGCACGCCGACCCGCTCGCGCCAGCGCACCCCGATATGCTCGGGCAGCGGCTCGCCGGCCGAGATACAGCGTCGCAGCCGGTCGGACCCGGCCCCCTCGCTCCCTTGGCCGATCTCGGGATGCGCCAGCAGCGCCGCAAACAATGTCGGCACCCCGGCGAACATCGTCGGCCGCCACCGCGCGCATCGTCGCCAGCACCGCGTCCGGGGTCGGCCGGTCCGGCAGCAGCACCGAGGCGGCCCCGACCGCCATCGGAAAGGTCATCGAATTGCCGAGCCCGTAGGCGAAAAACAGCTTCGCCGCCGAGAACATCAGATCGTCGGCCGCGATGCCGAGCACCTGCGTCCCGTACGTTTCGGCCGTCGCGCGCAGGCTCGAATGGACGTGCCTGACGCCCTTCGGCGCGCCGGTCGAGCCCGATGAATACAGCCAGAACGCGACCTCGTCCGGCGAGCATTCGGCCGGCCGCCGCATCCGCCCGGCCACTCGCCGAGAAACGCGCCGAAATCGCCGCCTTCTCCGTCCGGCGCGCTGACCACGACCCGGCCGATCCCGGCCGCCTCCACCGACCGCCCGCAGCGGCTCCAGCAGCGGCGCCGACACGAACAGCGCCGCGGCGCGGCTGTCCTTCAGGATGTAGCCGGTGATCTCGGGCGGCAGCAGCGTGTTGATCGGCACCGGCACGACCCCGGCGCGCAACGCGCCCCAGAACGCGATCGGGAAATCGACCGTGTCGAGCATCACGAGCGCGATGCGCCGCTCGCGCTCGATGCCGGCCGCGCGCAGCCCGGCCGCGAACCGCGCCGACGCCGCCGCCAGCTCGCGCATAGGTCAGACGCCGCCACGGATCGGCGAAGGCGAGCCTGTCGCCGCGCCCCTCGCGCAGATGCCGATCGACAAAATAATCGACCGCGTTGCCGTTGCGTCCGGTCATCGCTTCACCCCAACCAACGCTCGCGCTCGTCCTGCAAACGCCGATTCTGCACCGGAAGCCGCGACAGGGGAACAGATCGACTGCCGCTCCCTGTTCGATAGCAGTCGCGAGTACGGGGGCAGCCGTGCGGTCAACCAGCATAGACGGTTCGGTCGAGCCAAAGGCCCCGCGGTCGCTCGCGGACGACGAACGCATCGCTCGCGCGCACAATCCGGAGCCGCGCGGCCGCCGACCGGGCCCGCCGTAAAGCGATGCTGGATGAGGCGATCCGCGCCGAGCGCCGGGCGGTGCTGGTCGTCAACACCCGTTCGCGCAGCGGGCGCGACCTCTACGGCGAGGCCAAAACGCTGCTCGGCAAAAAGGGCCTGCTGCTCGACGCCGCCTACCCCGTGCGCGACCCGGTGCGCCTGCCCGAGATCGTGCAGGGCGCCATCGCGCAGGGCCACAGGCTGATCATCGTTGGCGGCGGCGACGGGACGATCAGCTCGGTCGTCGATTATTTCGCGTATCGCGACGTGGTGCTCGGCATATTGCCGCTCGGCACCGCGAACAGTTTTGCGCGTGCGCTCGGCATCCCGCTCGATCTCGCCGGCGCCGCCGAAATATTGACCGGCGGCGGCAAGGTCGCCGATGTCGATCTCGGCCGGATCAACGACGATTATTTCGCGAACACGGCGGCGATCGGCCTGCCGGCGCTGGTCGGCCGCAACATGCCGCACGGGCTGAAACGCTATTTCGGCAAGGCCGGCTACATCCTGGTCGGCGCTGCCCTGTTTGCGCGGCACACGCCGTTCCGCGCCGTGCTGACCGCGGGCCGCAGGGAGATCGCACGCATCGAGGACGCGCTCGACATCTTGATCGCGAACGGCCCCTATCAGGGCGGCGTCAAGGTTGCCGACGAGGCCGACCCCGAGAGCCGCGACCTTGTGATCCGCATCGTCAAGGGCGGCCGCAAGACCAACCTGCTGAAAACCTGGGCTGCGTCCCGCGCTGAACGCCCGCGCGGCGGACTTCACCGAGATCGTCCGTGCCTCCGACCTCGTCATCGCGACCGATCCGCCGCATTACGTCTCGGTCGACGGCGAAGTCGTGACCCGCACCCCGGTCCGCGTCTCCGTCGCCCGCCAGGCCCTGCTGCTGATGGCGCCAGGCGAGCACGAGCGCGTGTCATAGCCGCGCTCTGAAGCCGCCCCCGTCGCTGATGGCGAAACCGCTGCGGCCACTCTATCAGCAAGGAAAGCGCGGTCGGCCGGTTTTCGCAAAAGCGGGGCTAGCGCCGGAACGCATGCGCGGAGCTATCTTGTGCAGCAGTGGTAGGGGCTATCCGACGCACGCCATCATAGCCGGCAAGATAACTTTGCCGGCCGGCGCGGGTCATGCTACCGGTGCCGGCTGTCAGAATTGAACTGACGACCTACCGCTTACAAGGCGGTATTGAGCGCAATTCAGGGCATTGCAGAGAATTTCAAAAACACCGCAGAATTCATCGCGTTTCTGACTCCTGAAATGGTATAGAACGGCATGCACCGAGGAAGCTTTACCGCCCGGTTTTGGTAGCCCGGCGGTAGCCCGAGGAACCAACCGCATGCCGACAATCCGATTGACGCAACTGGCCGTTACCAAGCTAGCGCCGCCACAAACGGGGCGCGTTGTCTATTGGGATCGCACGCTTCCTGGGTTCGGTCTGCGCGTAACCCCGGCCGGCGCCAAGTCGTGGATATGTAAAACGCGCGTCGCAACGAAGCAAGTGTTCGAGACGCTCGGCACGCTGGCGCGGGTGTCGAAGGTCGAGGATGCGCGCGAGCTGGCCCGCGCCTCGCAGGACAAAGCCGAGCGCGGCGTCAACCCGGTCGAGGAAAAGCGGGTCGAGACGGCCCGCGCTGCCGTCAACACGGTGAAGGCGGCGGTCGCTCGCTATATTGCGCATTGTGACCGGGCCCTGAAGCCGAAGACCGCAGCGGAGTGGCGGCGCATCTTCTCCCATGACGTGCTGCCGGCATGGGGCGAGCGGCCATTGGCCGAGATCACGAAAAGCGACGTGCTGGAGCTGGTCAACGACAAGGCGGCGATGCGCGAGCGCAAGCGCAAGGGGACGAGCGGCGGCGCCGCGGTACAGGCCGGGAAAATGTTGACCCGGCTGCGGACGTTCTTTGGCTGGGCTGTGGCGAACGATCTTGCGCCAGCCGATCCTACCGCCGGGGTGCGCCGGCCGGCGAGGGAGGCGCAGCGCGATCGGGTGCTTAATGATGGCGAGATAGCCGCGTTCTGGGTCGCGACGGCCGGGATCGGCGACCCGTTCGGGCCGCTGTTCCGGCTGCTGCTACTGACCGCGCAGCGGGAAAGCGAGGTCGCGGCATGCGATGGTCGGAAATCAACGGGGCGACATGGACGATCCCCGGCAGCCGGGCGAAGAACGGCAAGCCGCATATCGTTCATCTGTCCGCGCTGGCGCTCGAAACCATCGAGGCCGCGCCGCGCATCGCCGGGCAGGATTTGCTATTCTCGGGAACAGGCAAGCGCCCGGTATCCGGGTTCTCGGGGGCCAAGGGGCGGCTTGACGAGCGCATGCTCGATGCGCTGCGCGAGGATGACGACGCGGCCAAGCTGCCGCCCTGGACCCTGCACGATCTGCGCCGCACCGCGATAACCGGAATGGCGCGGCTTGGGATCGCGCCGCACGTCGCCGATAAGGTGCTGAACCATACCGCCGGGACGATTCGCGGCGTCGCAGCTGTCTACAACCGATTCGAATACCTGGAGGAGCGCCGCGCCGCGCTGGAGGCATGGGGCCGCTGTATTGAGGCGCTGATCGGGCGCGAGCTGCGGAACGTGGTTTCGCTCGCGGCGGCCCGCTGACATTTGGCCGGTCCCTTCAACCGGGCGTGGTATACTCAGCAGCGGCGGATAGGGTCTGCAGCCTGATAAGGCCGGTTCCGCACCGGCTTTCCGCCGTTCCCTCAGTGCGGAGCGTCAGCGGAGGCGCGCTTGTCGTACAACTATCTTCCAGAAGGCTTTATCCGCGTTTTAGAGGCCGCCTCACTGCTGGCATTCGGTGATCAGGATTATGAAACGCACTATAGTCTTGCCGAGGTCTGGGTTGACCGCGGACTGCCTCGCCCGACCCCCACACAAATCAAACGCGGATTGCCGTCCCAGAACGTCGCAGAAATCAATCGCCGTAGGCGGGAAGTGATTGAGCAGGCTAAACGGTCGGGATCGTACCACCCAGAATTACATCCAGAAGAACTGGACAACATGGGGAGGGAGAAGAGTTGGGAACTGCACTACCCAGAGATGAAGCGGGAGTTAAATAGGCTTCAACAGCTCGCGGCGGCGGGCAAAATCTCGATCATTGCACTCCAGCGCAATACCACAACACGATCGGTCAGCCAACAATATAAATCGATCCCGGCTGAGTTCTTTCAGTTCAATGAATGGACGTTCTGGGGGGCAGGTGACTTCGCGGTCGCGAAGCCGTTTGATCCGGCCACAAAAAACGGGGGGACGGACCTTGCCGAGTGGTTATACCCAGCAGTTAGGCGGAGTGATGTTCAGCGCCTCCAGGGCGAGGGATCGAAAAACTCCAACCGGCTGGGGCAAAATCGCGATATACCGAAGGAAGCGCCGACGCCTGTTCCTAAACGGTACAAGAATGAAGAGGCACGTCAGCATATTGCTGAGCAATACCCGGACGGGATTCCATCAGGAGTCAGCGATAAGATAATAGCGGGGGAATTAAGAAGAAAGGGCATTGAAATGAACGATCGAACGGTCCGCCGCGCTCGCGGCGGGAAATGAGGCAGAAGCGGACAAGTGCCGCGTTGTCCGTTCCTGCCGGACGACAGCCGGTCTAATTCGTTTCAAAGCTACCCGCGTCATTTTATGACGGTGCGGAAGCATCCTGCCCGCGTCAATTCAACGACATGGGTGGGCAATGTCCCGCAACATCATTCGGAAGCCGGTGGTTCAGCAGCGAACCGGGCTTTCCGACACAACGATCTGGCGGCTCGAAAAGGCCGGCGAGTTTCCGGCGCGCATCCAGATAACCGAGGCCGGCGCGGTCGGCTGGTACGAGGACGAGGTTGACCGCTGGGTACATGAGCGGGTGCGCGGCGCCGGCAAGCGCCCGCCGCTCGCTGATCGCGGCAAGGCCGCCTAGATGGCGCGTCGCGATGCTGCCGCGTTCGCGCGGATGTCCTGGCCTGACGAAAATCGTCAATTCCAGCGATTTCGCGATGCGGACAGCCGAACGCGAGGCCCCGCCCAGGGCCTCGACGCAATCGGCGACTCTGAAAACGAAGACGAGGCGGAGGATATCGCACGGCGCCGCTCGCCGCAATGAGCGCGGAGACAATCGCCCGCGCCCTTTGCGGCCTCATCCCGCCCGCCCTCGCCGACGCGCATTTCGTTGCGGTCGCCGAGAAGTGGCCGGTGTGCAAAGGCTGGCCCGAGGCGCGGCTGCCGCTCGCTGAGGCCGAACAGCGGCTCGCGGCCGGCCGCGGCATTGCGTTCCGCGTCGGACCGGCATCGGGCGGCGTTGTGGATGTCGATTTGGATTGCGCCGAGGCAATCAAGATCGCGGACCTGTACCTGCCGCCGACCGGCGCCGAGTTTGGCAGGCCCTCGAAGCCGCGCTCGCATCGGCTGTATCGCTCGCCGGGCGCAGTGTTCGCCGCAGGTTGAATTGGGCCGGAAGAGCTCGGGAGCCAGACACCCGCCGTGAACCCAACCCAGGCTTGGGACCCGTAAGCGGGCGCGATTTCCCCGAGACGCGACTTGCTTTCCGCCGAGTTCGCGACCTTCGAGCCGGACGAGGCGCTGATTGCACATGTCAAGGCGCGCAATCCGGCGCCGTTCGAGCCGCAATACCCGGACCCGGACGCCTCCTACGCAGCCCGGCGGCGCATCGATCTCGCCGCGCTGCGGCCGATGTTGGCGCTGCCCGACAGCGTGATCCGCAACGCCGTCCCGGTCGCCGAGGCGCCGCGCGAGGCGATCCAGCAGGCCTTTATCGGCTCCTGCGCCAACGGCACGCTCGACGATCTCGCCGAGGCCGCCCGCGTGCTGCAGGGGCGCCGCGTTGCGCCGGGGGTGCGGCTGCTGGTCACGCCGGGATCGCAGCGCATCGCGGCCGAAGCGGCGCGGGCCGACTACACGCAGATCCTGCTCGACGCCGGTGCCGTCGTGACGCCGGCAACCTGCGGCGCCTGCTACGGCGGACACATGGGTGTGCTCGGCCCCGGCGAGACCTGCATCACCGCGAGCACGCGAAATTTCCGCGGCCGCATGGGGCACGAGACGCGCGCGGATTTACATGGCCTCGCCGGCCACGGTCGCGGCCTCGGCGGTGGCCGGACACATCGCCGACGCATCGGAGCTGTGAACCGACCTTGAACAACGCGCGCCACGCGGCAATCTCCGGTCTCCGTCACCGTTGATGTCGGAAGATGCCGGGTCTCTCGGTCTGGCGCGCTTTATCCTTGGCAGGCTCGCGGCCGTGGTCTTCGCCGTTCCGATCTATGACGACAACCCGGTGCGGCGGGCGCCGCTCGTCACCTATGCGCTGATCGGCGCCTGCACCGGCGCGTGGTTATGGCAGATCGCGGTCGGCGAGGAGCTGACCGCGTTCCATTACGGGATGATCCCGGCGGCGCTGTTCGGATACTGGCCGCCCGGGGTGCAGCCGATCCCGCCCTGGGCGACGCTGTTCACCAGCATGTTCCTGCACGGCGGCTGGATGCACCTGATCAGCAACATGCTGTTCCTGTGGATTTTCGGGAACAACATCGAGGATCTGCTTGGCAAATTCCGCTATCTGCTGCTCTATCTGGCGAGCGGCGTCACGGCGGCGCTGATCCAGGGGCTCTCGGCCCCAACCTCGCAGATCCCGATGGTCGGCGCGAGCGGCGCGGTGGCCGGCGTACTCGGCGCCTATCTGCTCACCTATCCGCGCGCCAACGTGCATGTTCTCGTGTGGATTGTTCTTCTTCTTCACGATCGTTACGGTACCGGCCTGGGTGCTGCTCGGGTTCTGGTTCGCGATGCAGGTGCTGAGCGGGTTGGGCACGACGGCGAGCGAGCCGGGCGTTGCGTTCTGGGCGCATGTCGGCGGCTTTGTCGCGGGCGGAGGGCTGTTTTTGATGCTGCGCCCGAGGGGGGTGGAGGTATTGCAGCCGCAGCACACCCCGACCTGGGCGAGCGTGCCGCCGGGGGCGATGCCCAGGGCGATGACCGGCCGCCGCAGGTTTCACCGCGGCAGTGTGCCCGACGCCGGACACCGCCCGTCGCCGCGTGCGTCCCTGGGAATAGCAATCTCGCGCGATCGACGAAAGAGCCAGATGATCGTTTTACGTGCTAACATACACTTGGGACCATTCGCGTCCGCGGTTGTTTCTTGTCGCATAACGACAGGAGCGGCTTCCGCCCGGAGGTCCGGGTTTTTCGAGAGGCAGCCATGCGGCCCGGCTCTCGCGTGACCCAGGCAGTCGGCCCAGAGGTTTCCGCCGATGGGGTCTCCGCCAACACCGCGAGGCTATGATGCTGTTGTCGGTTCTGCGTGGTGTAGCGCGCGCTCGCTTTCGTGCTCGTGGTGCTCGGCTGTAACCGGTGGGGCGGTCGCTGTCGCTTACGGTCTCTATTATGTCAGCAATGATCTGCCGGATTTTCAGCGGATCGCGAACTACGTGCCTGCGGTCGGCAGCAAGGTCTACGACGCGGACGGCAAGCTCATCGCCGAATTCGAGACCGAGCGGCGCATCCCGGTGTCGATCGGCGAGGTGCCGACGCTTGTCGTCAACGCCTTCCTCGCCGCCGAGGACCGCGACTTTTACTCGCATAAAGGGGTGGACCCGCAGGCGATTTTTCGTGCCGCGGTCGCCGATATCGCGCGTTACCGCAGCGGTCAGCGGCCGATCGGCGCTTCCACGATTACCCAGCAGGTGGTCCGTCACTTCCTGCTCAGCCGCGAGCTGTCGATCACGCGCAAGGCCAAGGAGGCGATCCTGGCCTATCAACTCGACAAGAGGTTGAGCAAGGATCGCATTCTTGAGATCTATCTGAACGAGATCTATTTCGGGGCCGGCGCCTACGGCGTCGGGGCGGCGGCGGATACCTATTTCCAGAAAAAGCTCGATCAGCTGACGCCGGCCGAGGCGGCGTTTTTGGCGGCGCTGCCGAAGGCGCCCAACAATTACCACCCGATCCGCAACGCCGCGGCCGCGAAGGCGCGCCGCAATTGGGTCCTGGCCAGCATGGCCGAACTCGGCTGGCTCGGCGATGACGACGCGAAGCGCGCGATCGCCGAACCGCTGCACGTCAACATGCGCCCCGAGCCGCCGCGCGCATTCGGGTATTTCGTCGAGGAGGTTCGCCGCGGCCTGCTCGGCCGGTATGGCGACAAGGCCGTCTACGAAGGCGGCCTGACGATCCGGACGAGCTACACGCCGGCGCAGCAGCGGATCGCGGAAAAGGCGTTCCGCAACGGGCTGATCGAATACGATCGCCGTCACGGCTGGCGCGGGCCGATCGCGCGGTTGGGAAGCGCGGCGGCAGCCCGCAAGGCGCTCGCCGAAACTCCCGATCCTCCCGGCAGCGGCGAGTGGCGGCTCGCGGCGGTGACCGAGACCGATGCCGCCGAGGCTAAAATCGTCCTGCGCGACGGGTCGGTCGGGGAGATTCCGATCTCCGAACTGCGCTGGGCGCGGCCGACGATCAAGAACCAGCTGCTGGGGCCGGGAGTGCGCAGGGTCGGCGATGTTCTGCAAGCCGGCGATCTCGCGCTGGTCGAGCCGATCTCCGGCAAGGCGCGAAAAGGGGAGGCGAAGCAATACGGCCTGCGCCAGATCCCCGATGCCAGCGGCGGCCTCGTCGTCATGGATCCGAAGACCGGGCGGATTTTCGCCTTGGTCGGCGGCTGGTCGTTCCAGCAGAGCCAGTTCAACCGCTCGACGCAGGCGCAGCGCCAGCCGGGCTCGGCGATCAAGCCGTTCGTTTACCTGACCGCGCTGCAAGACGGCTACACGCTGTCGAGCACTGTCGATGACACGCCGCTCGAGGTCTCGCAAGGTCCGGGTTTGCCGCCGTGGCGGCCGGCGAATTACGACGGGGACTATAACGGAGCGATGACGCTCGAAAACGCGCTGATCCATTCGCGCAACCTTGCCACCGCGCATTTGGCGCTCGATGTCGGCATGCGGGCGATTGCCGGCACGGTTCAGGCGTTCGACATCATGGATCGGATGCCGCTCTACCCGTCGATGGCGCTCGGAGCCGGCGAGACGACGCTGCTGCGCCTGACCAATGCCTACGCGATGCTCGATAATGGCGGACACTGGCTGGTGCCGTCGGTGATCGACACCGTTCAGGATCGGCAGCGGTCGGGTCATCTACCAGAAGGGGCTCGCCGACTGTCCGTCCTGCTTCGCCGTCGCCGGACCGCGGGCCGACGGCAATGCCAGCCTGCTGTACCGCCCGATCGGAGCGCCGGCCTCGTCCGCGATCGCCGTATCCGGCGCTGCCTGGGCCGAGAACCCGATCGCGTACGAGCCGGTAAAGCGCGGTCCGCTGGCCGACCCGAATGCCATTCACGACATCGTCGCGACATTGCAGCAGGTCATCCAGCGCGGCACGGGAACCTTGATCAAGCCGATCACCAAGGATCTCGCGCAGCCGCTCGCCGGCAAGACCGGCACGACGAGCAACTATTTCGATGCCTGGTTTGTCGGCTTTTCGCCGGATCTGGTTGCCGGCACCTATGTCGGCTTCGACGAGCCGCGCACGCTGGGGGATGGCGAGACCGGAGGCCGCGTCGCCGCCGGTATTTTCCGCGACTTTATGCACGAGGCGCTTGAAGGGCGCGCCGGCCAAGGATTTCCCGGAGCCCGGCAAGGAGCCCGAGACGGACTACGCCGACAGCGCCGGGCGAAGCCACCGTCGCGGACCAGGGTGCGACGGCAGGCGAGACGGCGGCCGACGCTTCCGTGCAGGACGCGTGCCGCCTCACGCTTGGATAGCACGGAGACGGCGAATCTGAACCGGCAACAGCTCTACCGGGACCCCGGCGACGCGGTCGAGGAAGCGGCCTATGGCCCGCGGTGGAGAGACCGGCGGCGACCGCGCGGTTCCGAGCCCGCCAACCCCGAGGCGGCCAACGCAGAGCAAATGGAGCCGGTATACGGTCCGCCGCGGTCAGCCGGACTATGCGTCGGCCGGACCGGGATTTCCCGCCGCCCTGGGGGACGGCCTATGCGCAGCCCGGCGGGGGCAGATCCAATACCGGACCCGCCATGCCGCCGCGCCGCATCGCGCCGGGTCCGGGCGACGAGATCGAGGCCGTATGCGGCGCCGGCGCCATGGAGCCAAAGACCCGGCCCGGGTTACGGCACCGGCGGCTTGTACTGAGCCACAAAACGGAACCGGCGCTGCCCTCCGCCTTCGCTTCGACATTCGCGCCGCTCTATGTTGACGTTCACGCCCCGGAAGCGGTCATCGTCATGGCCGACGCCGCCGGCTTAAACGCCGCGAAAATTGCCGTAATCGCATGGCATATTCCGCCTCTGTTGATACCCGGATGGGCTGCGATGTGCTGCAAATTCCCTGATTGGTTCCTGCCGTTCCCTGCTCGACCGCGGAAAATCGCTGTTTGGGGTCCATCGTTTCCCTGCTCCACACCCGGGAAGCCGGCCTGAGAGGTACCCAAGTCACTGGGACTAAAAAAGAAAACCAAAAAAACGCCGGCGCGGAAAGAAGCTAATTCCCTGCCGCAGGGAATTTGCGGTCGCGGCCTTGATACGAGACCTGTGGGTCGCACGGCAGCGCCTGCAGCAGATACTCGCCAGCTAGAGCTGGTCTCGTAGGGCCGGCGCTTCAGAAGATGCCGGTTGCCGGCCGGCGTCCTGGAGTTCGCGCTGCGTGTCGGAGCCGGGCGTTTCGGAGAGACCCTGCGGCGGCGGACCGCCGGTCGCCCAGTCGAGCAGTTCGACCGTGTGCACGACCGGCATCGGCGCGTCCTCGCCGCTTAGCTGCGTGATGCAGCCGATGTTGCCGGCCGCGATCACATCGGGCCGGGTCAGCGCGATATTGGCGAGCTTGCGCTCGCGCAGCGCCGCGGCCAGTTCCGGCTGCAGGATGTTGTAAGTGCCGGCCGAGCCGCAGCACAGATGCCCCTCGGGCACGTCGAGCACCGTAAACCCGGCGGCGGCGAGCAGCGCCTTCGGCTCGCGCTCGATCTTCTGCCCGTGCTGCAACGAGCAGGCCGAGTGATAGGCGACGCGCAGCGTCGGCGACCGTCGCCGGTCGGAGCCCGCAATCCGAGCGCCGCGACGACTTCGCTGACGTCGCGCGCCAGCCCCGCGATCCGCGCCGCCTTCTCGGCGTAATGCGGGTCGGTGCGCAGCAGAAACCCGTAATCCTTCAGCATCGTGCCGCAGCCCGAGGCATTGGCGACGACGGCGTCGAACCCGCCTCTCGGCCGCCGCCTTTTCCCAGGCGTCGATATTGGCGCGCGCCAGCGCCAGCGCCGGCCCCTCCTCGCCGAGATGGTGAGGCAGCGCGCCGCAGCAGCCGCTGCCCGGCGCAACGACGACCTCGCATCCGTGCCGGTTCAGCAGCCGGATCGTCGCCAGGTTGATCTCGCGGGGCCAGCACCTGCTGCGCGCAGCCCGGCAGCAGCGCGACGCGCATGCGCCGCTCGCCCTCGGCCGGGAAGGTCTCGATCCAGTGGATCGGCGATGCCGCCGGCACCCGCCGCGGCGCCAGCGCGAAGAGCGGGCGCAGCATTTTCGGCGCGAGCCCAGCAAACGGCCCGCCCAATCGCGCCATGTGCAGCGCCGCGCGCAGCCGGCCCGGGCTGGTCAGCACCCGCGCGAGCAGCGCGCCGCAACAGCCGCTCGCGCAGCGGCCGGCGGTAATGCTGCTCGATGTGGCGGCGACCGTGATCGACCAGGTGCATGTAATTGACGCCGGACGGGCAGGTCGTCATGCACGACAGGCACGACAGGCAGCGGTCGATGTGCTTGACCGTTTCCGGCGCGACCTTCCCGCCCTGTTCGAGCATGTTCTTGATCAGGTAGATGCGGCCGCGCGGGCTGTCGAGTTCGTCGCCGAGCAGCACGTAGGTCGGGCAGGTCGCGGTGCAGAACCCGCAATGCACGCAATTCCGCAGGATCTTTTCCGACTCCGCGGTATCGGGGTCGGCGAGCTGGGCCAGCGAGAATTCGGTCTGCAACGCTTCAGCTTCCCCGAGCTTCGATCGGGAGCATCCGGCCCGGATTGAGGATGTGCGCCGGGTCGAACGCCTCCTTGACGCGCCGCGACAGCGCGGCGAGCGGCGCCGGCTGCGGCTCGAATACGGCGACCGCCCGGCGCAGCGCGGCCGAGGCTTTTACCAGCGTCGCGTGCCCGGTGCCGCTGTCCGTCATTTCCGCGGATCTCGCGGCGGATCGCCTCGGCGCCGGCATCGCCCGTTCCGGCACCGCCGCCCAGATCAGCCCGCCGCCCCAATCGAGCAGCCATTTCGCGTCGAGCGCGCGCGCCAGCGCCTCGGCCAGCTCCGCGCCGCGCGAGGGCGCGACCGAGATGCGCCACACCGCGCGCTCGCCGGGATCGAGCAGCGGCGCGACCTCGCCGACCGCGCGCCACAGCGCGGCCGATTCGGCGTCGCCAAGCACCTCGGCCGTACCGGCGCCGCGATGCTCCGCAACAGGCTGTCGCGGCGCGCCGCGACCGACGGAGCCGGCCCCTCGACGCGCAGCGCGACGCGGCCGTCGCGCAGCCCCGCCGTGCCGGAAGGCAGATAGGCGGCGCCCGAGACCTCGTGCGGCGAGCCCAGCGCCGCCGCCATCAGCCGCGACGCGGGACCCGGCGCGACGCCGCGGAACAGCACCGTCGCGACCGTCTCCGGGCGCGGCAACACCTTGACCGTGACCTCTTCGAGCGCCGCCAAAGTCCCGTAAGACCCGGCCATCAGCTTGCAAAGATCGTAGCCGGTGACGTTTTTCACGACCTTGCCGCCGGCCTTGAAGATTTCGCCGCGGCCGCTGACGCCGCGGAACCCGAGGAAATGGTCGCGCGCCGCCCCGGCCTTGATCCGCCGCGGCCCCGACAGGTTGCAGGCGAGCGCGCCGCCCAGGGTCGGTTCGCGGTCGGTTCGCCGTGGGCCGCCGAGCAAAGCGCGCCAGTCCGGCGGCTCGAAGGCAAGCATCTGGCCGCATTCCGCCAGGGCGCGTTCGATCTCGGCCAGCGGCGTCGCCGCGCCGGCGGTCAGCACCAGCTCGCTCGGCGCATAGTCGCGAATGCCGGCAAGCCGCGACAAATCCAGCACATGCGGCGTTTGCAGCGGCCGCCCGAGCGCGCGTTTCGAGCCGCCGCCGACGATCTCGACCGGCTCCTCGGCGGCCAGCGCGCCGGCGACCGCGTCGCGCAATTCGGCAAGATCGGCGGGGGCAAACCGGGTCATCGCGGCATAAGTGTCATCGCGCGCGCGCCGGCGCAATCGCCGGCCCGCGCTTGACCGCTCGGCCCTCGGCTCGGGCGGCGTCCGCGCCCGCCACGCTTATGCCGCAAATCCGGGTATAGTCGCCGACCCGCCGCTTTCCGGCAGCATGGTCCGGGGCCGGTTGGCGGAGCCGACGGTGGCTGATATCCGATGACGATTTCCGATGTCGCGCCGCGCCGATCCGGCCCGCGCCTATGTATCGATCTATCCCGGTCGATCCGATGCCGCCGGCGATCGCCGCGTTGCGCGAGGGCCACGAGCCGGTCTGGATCTTCGCCTACGGCTCGCTGATGTGGAGCCCTGATTTCGACTTCGCCGAGGCGCGGCCGGCCTTTCTCTACGGCTATCACCGCCGGCTTCTGCCTCTATTCGCGCGACTATCGCGGCACGCCCGAGCGGCCGGGCCTGGTGCTCGGGCTCGATCGCGGCGGCTCGTGCCACGGCATCGCCTACCGCCTGCCGCCGGACCGGGTCGGCGCAGTCGCTCGACCGCATCTGGGCGCGCGAGATGACCGGGCGGGTCTATGAGATGCGCCCGGTCGCGCTGCGCACGGCGGCGGGGAAGGTGACCGGGCACGCCTGCGTCGTGCGCCGCGAATCGCCCGATTACGCCGGCCGCCTGTCGGTCGAGGAGGCGGCGCGGCTGCTCGCGGTAGCGAAGGGCGGCCGCGGCACCGGCCGCGACTACCTCGCGAACACGGTGCGCCATCTGGAGGAACTCGGCATCCGCGACGCGCTGCTGCACCGCATCGCGGCGCGGGTCGCCGAACTCTGCCCGAGATCGAACACTGCGCCTCCGATCATTCCGGCAGGCTGATCGGAGCCTCGGCGGCGTCCTCCCGCGCTGCCATCTCAACACTTGACGCGGCGACCGCGTGACGTATCGACCGGGGCCGGCCGTCGCCGTCGAGCGCGACGAACACGAATTCGGCGGCCGTAACCTTGACTCGCTCCCCTGACCCTGCCGCAGTACCCAAACCTCGACACAGAGCGTGATTGAGCTGCGGCCAGTCCCGATGACGTCGGTATAGCAGCACACGACGTCGCCGATCTTGACCGGCTGCAGGAACGAGATGTTGCTGACGGCGGCGGTAACCACCCGCCCTTCGGCCAGCCGGGTCGCGGTGATTGCCCCCGCCGCGTCCATCATCGACATGATCCAGCCGCCGAAGATATCGCCGCTCGGATTGATGTCCGCCGGCATCGCCAGGGTGCGCGCGGCAAGCTCGCCGCGCGGCTGGACCTGATCGACCGGCGCGGCCTGGCATTCGCTTTCGGGCCACATCGCAGCTCCCTCCGTCCACATTGCGGAACGGAGCCGATATGACCCTAGTAATGCTGCGGCGCAATAAGAATGACTGTAGCATTTGTCAGATCATGGCTCTTTTGTGCTGCGATGCACAATGACCAGGCATTGGCGGCTCAGCCGCATTTCGAATAGGCGCAGCTCGTGCACTGATCGCATCCTTCGATCCGGATCAGCGCCGCCTCGCCGCATTTCGGACATTGCCGCAGCCCCGAGCCGGCGAACGGCAGCGCGCGTGCCGGAACCCGAGCCGCGCTGCTGGTCGCTATCGAGATTGACGACCCGGGCTTCGATCGCGCGCTCGCCGCGCTGCGCCTTTCGGCGGCAGGAACCCGATAGCGATCATGTGCCGCTCGATGACGTCGCCGATCGCGGCGAGCAGCGAGGGCACATAGCGCCCGTCCATCCAGGCGCCGCCGCGCGGATCGAACACCGCCTTCATCTCCTCGACGACAAACGCCACGTCGCCGCCGCGCCGGAACACGGCGCTGATCATGCGGGTCAGCGCCACGGTCCAGGCGTAGTGCTCCATGTTCTTCGAGTTGATGAAGATCTCGAACGGGCGGCGGCGGCCGTCCTGCACGATGTCGTTCAGCGTGATGTACAGCGCGTGCTCGCTGTCGGGCCAGTGCACCCGGTAGGTCTGGCCGGGCAAGCGCCTCGGGGCGCGACAGCGGCTGCGTCATGTAGACGACGCCGCCCGCCTCGTAGACATCGGCCGGGCGGGAAGGCGGGGGCGGCGCGGGCAGCGGCAATTCCGGCTGCCGCGGCGCCGGCCGCGCGGTCTGCCGCGCGGCGGCCTGCTCGGGCCGCACCGTTCGAGCACGGCGCCGGTGACGTCGTTCGGCCGGTATGTCGTGCATCCCTTGCAGCCGAGCGCATAGGCGCGGGCGTAGACATCCTTGAAGCTGTCGAACGGGATGTCGGCCGGCACGTTGATCGTCTTCGAGATCGAGCTGTCGATGTGGCGCTGCACCGCCGCCTGCATCACGACGTGGTCGTCGGGCGACAGGGTCTGCGCGTCGACGAAATAATCCGGCAGCGGCGCGTCCTCGCCCCGCAGATGGCGGAACAGGCGGTAGGCGTAATCGGCGACCTCCTCCTCGCGGCGCGTCCCGTCGGGCATCAGCACGTTGCGCGTGTAGCGGAAGCTGAACACCGGCTCCAACCCGGAGGAGACGTTGTCGGCCAACAGCGAGATCGTGCCGGTCGGCGCCACCGAGGTCAGCAGCGCGTTGCGGATGCCGTGCCGCGCGATCGCCTCGCGCACGTCCGCGTCAAGCGCGGCGACGGTTTCGCCTGCCAGATATTTCTCCCGGTCGAACAGCGGGAACGCGCCCTTTTCGGCGGCCAGCTCGGCCGAGGCGAGATAGGCGGCGCGCTGGATCGCCGCGAGCCAGGCATCGGTCGCGGCGACAGCCTCGGGCGAGCCGTAGCGCAGCCCGCACAGGATCAGCGCGTCGGCCAGCCCGGTGACGCCGAGGCCGATGCGCCGCTTGTTGCGCGCCTCCTCCTGCTGCGCTGGCAGCGGAAAACCCGAGATGTCGATAACGTCGTCGAGCATCCGCACGGCGTCGGGCACGAGCGCGGCGAGCCGCCCGGTGTCGAGCCGCGCCTCCGGCGTGAACGGCCGCTCGACAAACCGCGCCAGGTTGATCGAGCCGAGCAGGCAGGCGCCGTAAGGGGGGAGCGGCTGCTCGCCGCACGGATTGGTCGCCTGAATCTCTTCGCAATACCAGAGATTGTTGCGGCGGTTGATGCGGTCGATGAAGATGACGCCCGGCTCGGCATAGGCGTAGGTCGCGCGCATGATCTTGTCCCACAACTCGCGCGCGGGCAGCACTTTCGCGACGGTTTTGGTCTCGCCGGGGCCGCCGAACGACAGCTGCCACGGCAGATCCTCGGCGACCGCCTGCATGAAGGCGTCGGTCGCCAGCACCGACAGGTTGAACATCCGCAGGCGCCCGGGCTCGCGCTTGGCCTCGATAAACGCCTCGATGTCGGGATGGTCGACGCGCAGCGTCGCCATCATCGCGCCGCGGCGATAGCCGGCGCTCATGATCGTGCGGCACATCGCGTCCCACACGTCCATGAAGCTCAACGGGCCCGAGGCGTCGGCGCCGACGCCCTTCACATAGGCGCCGCGCGGCCGCAGCGTCGAGAAGTCGTAACCGATCCCGCCGCCCTGCTGCATCGTCAGCGCCGCCTCGCGCAGATGCGCGAAGATGCCGCCCATGTCGTCCGGGATCGTCCCCATGACAAAGCAGTTGAACAGCGTCACCTGCCGCTCGGCGCCGGCCCCGGCGATGACCCGGCCCGCCGGCAGAAAGCGGAAATCGTCCATCGCGGCGTAGAACCGCTCGGTCCAGAAATCCGGGTCCTTCTCGGCGGCGGCGACGGCGCGCGCGACGCGGCGCCAGGTGTCCTCGATCGTCTTGTCGACCGGCTCGCCGTTCGGACCCCGGAGCCGATACTTCATGTCCCAGATCTGCTGCGAGATCGCCGCGACCGTGACCATCCGCCGTGCCTTCCTCGAAAACCGGCACCAGGAGATTATGACACGCGGCCTCTCGGCGACAAAGGTTCCGTTTATGTTCTGGTTGTCGGTCTGACTGCCTTATGTCGCACCGAGCTTCCCTGTGCTAGGGTTTGACTATGACCGCCGCTGACGGCTCGCTCTACGACGACGATTTCTATGCCTGGACGCAACAGCAGGCCGAGCTGCTGCGCCGCGGCCCGGCCGCCGCCAACCGCCTCGATTACGACCTCATCGCCGAGGAGATCGAAGATTTGGGACGCAGCGAGCTGCATGCCTGCCAATCGCTGTGCGAACACATTATCGAGCACCTGCTGAAGATCGAGTATTCGGGTCTGACCGAACCCGCCGATCATTGGCGTCGCGAGGTCATCGAATGGCGGGTGCAGCTCGAACGGAAACGGACGCGCAGCATTATCGCCAAGCTGGACCTGCCGGACAGGTATCGCGTGGCGCTGAAACTGCTGCGCTATCTCGAGCGCGACGTGCCCGGGCTGATGCAGCGGGTCCCGGCGGAGTGCCCCTATTCGCTCGAGCAGATCCTCGGCAGCGGCGACGAGGACTGGTTCCCGATCCCGCGGCTTCCATAACCGGCCTCGCGCTCCAGCGCGGCGGTCGCGGTCTCGATGCGGCTCTCCAGCTCCGGCATCAGCCGGCGCCGCGGCAGGCCCGGCGGGATCGGGTCGAGAAATTCCAGCGTGATCCGCCCCGGGCGCTTCCAGAAGCTGCGGCGGCCCCAGAACAGCCCGGAATTGACCGCCGCCGGCACCAGCGGCACGCCGAGCGTCTGATACAGCGCCGCGACGCCGGGCTGGTACGGCAGTTTCCGGCCCGGCGCGGTACGCGTGCCCTCGGGGAAAATGACCACCGGGCGGCCCGCTTCCGCCGCCGTCCGGGCCGCCGCCAGCATGCGGCGCAGCGCCGCCGCGCGGCCGCCGCGGTCGATCGCGATCGACCCGGCGCGGGAGGCGTACCAGCCGTAGAACGGCACCCACAGCAGCTCGCGCTTCAGCACCACCGCGGGATCGCCCAGCACGACCGGCAGGATCAGCGTGTCCCAAGCCGATTGATGCTTCATCGCGACGATGCACGGCCCGGCCGGAAGGTTGCCGAGGCCGCGGATCTCGCAATCGAGGCCGACCGTCGCCCTCAGCAGCGCCAGGACGGAGCGCGCCCAGAACCGGCCGAAGCGCATCACCACCCGCCGCGGCGCCAGCAGCAGCGGCAGGCCGAGCAACGCCGAGCACGGCCGTCAGACAGAAAGAATCCGGAATTGAACGCGAGCGAGCGCAGGCGTCCGGCGATGCCCACACCCGTCGAGCCTACAGGTGCCGCGGCCAAGCGTTTTCTCCCGGTGGCGGGCGCTACGGTGCGAATGACCGGTTCCGTCGGTGCCTTGGGCGCGCCCGCGATCCGCTGCAGCAGCCAAGCCGCGAGAAACTTGTTGTATTCGGCAAACACGCGCTGTCCGGCCGCGAGCCAGCCGCGCCAGCCTTCCGGATCGCTTTCGAGCGCGAAAACCGGATGGGCGACAACCCGGACCCTCGGCATCGCCCGGCTGAACTCCAAAAGGCTGCGATGCATATGGTACCAGCTCGTGACCAGTCGCAGGCTGCGGTAGCCCTCCTGCTGCATCCAGACGGCGGTCTCGAGAGCGTTACCGACCGTGTTGTCGGCGGTGTGGCCGAGCACGATGCAGCACGCTTCGCGCGTTGCCGCCGGGCCGAGCGCGCGCAGCAGCGTGTCACGGTCCACAGCCGGGTTGACGCCGGAGACGAACAATTTGCCCGCCTTGCCGGCGGCGAGCAGTTCGAGCCCGGTTTCCAGCCGCATTTTCCCGCCGGTCAGCACGACGATCGCATCGGTCGGCGAGGCCCGATCGACGCTGACCCACCAGCTGCTCGCGGCGAACCAGGCGAAACCGCCAAGCCAGAAAAGCAAGAGCAGGCCGACCAGCCATAAGCTGTAGCGAAACACGGAGGCCGGCCGGCGCATGTTCCGCTACGGCAGGCGCGCGAGGCGCCGACGGACGGTCGCTCGCGCGCTCGCCGCGGCGAAGATGCCGGCCACCGCGGTCATTACGGCGAGCACGAGCCAGAGCCGCCAGTCGCCGAGACCGATCCCTTCGGTCGGAGCGGCGAGGCGTATCAGCGGACCGGTGCCGCCCAGCAAGCCGCGACGGTCGCGAGCGATCGCCGCCGTGGCGATGCCGCCGCCGATCAGCCCGTAAGCCAGCGAGCGCGCCGCGTACGGCCGCGCGATCTGGCGGTCGTCGGCGCCGAGCAGGTGCAACAACTCGACATCCGATCGCCGGGCCGCGAGCGCGGCGTCGGTCGCGAACGCGGCCAATGCGGCAACGAGCAGCAGCGCGCCGGCGATGGCCGCCCCGAGCAGGCCTGCACCGGACGCGGCCCGGGCGCGCAGCCCGCCGAGCGACCGGACCGTATTCGTCGATACGGATCTCCGGTACAACCGACGCCAGCTGGTGCCGAAGCTTCGCCGATGTCGACTGCGCCGACGGGGTCGAGGCCGGCATCGATCAGCTGCGGCACCGGCAGCTCCTCCAGCGGCACGGCCGAGCCGAGCCAGGGTTCGAGCAAGCGGCTCGTCTCCGACGGGGTCAGCAGATGCACCGAGCGAATGCCGGCGGTCTGGCGCAGCACTGCCACGATCGTCTCGACCCGCGCCGCCGACGCTTCGGCCGGGACCTGAACCGTCAGGCGGCCCGCGAGCAGGGTCTCCGAGGCGCGCAGCGTCTCGTCGAGCAGGATCAGACCGATGCCGGCCAAACTGGCGACATAGACCATGAGCGCGACAAGCCACGGCGCAAGCCAGCGTGCCGCGTCGCCGGCGAGCGGTGGGACCCGCGGCGCCGCAAGGAATGGAACCCGGATCATGATGCGCGGATCATAACGCTACCCGGTCGGCGGACAGTCTGCCGTTCTCGAGGCGAAAGGCCGGCTCGCCGAGGTGGCGGGCGAAGGCGATATCGCGCGTCGCGATCAGGACGGTCGTGCCGAGCCGGTTGCATGTTCCGGAAAATTCGCGCAAGCAGCAATACGGTCTCTTCATCGAGGTTCCCGGTCGGCTCGTCGGCGATCAAGAGTTCGGGCCGTCCAATGATGGCGCGAGCGATCGCGACTAGCTGTCGCTCGCTGTGGGACAATGTCGAAACCGCGCGCATCGATCCGCTTTTCGAGCCCCACCCAAGCCAGCAATTCGGGAACGTTCCTTGCAATTTCACGCTGCGCCGCTCCGGCGATGCGCAATGGCAGAGCGACATTGTCGGCGACGGTCCAATCCTCGACAACCCGGACATCCTGAAACACGATACCGATACGGCGCCGCAACGCCGAGCGCGCCGCCCGGTCGAGACGCGCCGCATCGCTGCCGAACAGCATCAGGCGGCCGCTGCTGGGCCGCGCGGCGAGCGAAATGATCCGCAGCAGCGTCGTTTTGCCAGCGTTGCCCAGGCCGGTCAGGAGACAGAACCCGCCGGGGTCCAGCGGACCACGATATGTCGGAAAGGACCGGCGGGCCGGCGTCATACCGCATTCCGATGCGCTCTAGCCTCACCACCGCAGCGTCGGTAGAAGCCGCTGTCGTCGTTTGCACCCCAAGAGCTGCCCTGTGCGCCGGGTCCGATCCGTTGCGCTCCGCCCTGGCGACCTCAGAAATTCTCGACCCAGGGACGCAGCTCGATCTCCCAGGCCCAGGCGCTGCGATGCTGGCGATGCAGTTGCAGATAGGCTTGCGCGATCGCGTCCGGATCGAGCAGCGCATCGGGGCCCCGTCCTTCGGCGCGCGGGTCGCCGGGCCGACCGATCCCCCCGTCGATCACGACATGCCCGACATGAATGTTCTGCGGCTGCAATTCGCGCGCAAGGCTTTGCGCGAGGCCGCGCAACGCGAACTTGCCCATCGCGAATGACGACGAGCGTGGATAGCCCTTGACGCTGGCGCTGGCGCCGGTGAACAGGATCGTGCCGCGGCCCTGACGCTGCATGCGTATTGCCGCCTGCTCGCGCCACCAGAAAGCCCCCGAAGGCGGTCACGCGGATCGCGTTCTCGACCGCTTCCGGGTCAAGCTCGACGATCGGACCGCGGGCCCGGCCGCTGGCGTTGTAGACGACCAGATCGAGGCGCTCGCCGCCAGCATCGACCGCCGCGAACAGGCGCTCGACGTCGTCTGCGCTGCGTGCGTCGCACGCAACCGCCTGGGCGCCGATCTCCTGCGCGAGCGTGGCCAGCTTCTGCGTATCGCGCGCCGCCAGGACAACCGACATGCCGTCGCGGGCGCACAGTCGGGCCAGCGACGCGCTGAGACCTGTCCCCGCTCCGACGATCAACGTGCGCTCGCCCGCCGCCATGGCCCCCTCCTCCGATATCGGTCGATAGCTTTCAGCTTGTCTCGGTTATCGCGCAAATCCTTCCTGCAACTCCAGAACTAAATCGGATGGAGCGGTCCAGAGAAGGTGCGTTGCCGTCGCGTGCAGCCGGCCGTCTTGCCCCCGAAGCAGGAGATTCCTCTGACGCATCCGCTTGCCGAGCGACAAATTGGACTGGCCATCGCGTCGTCGTACTGTTGCCCTCTGTACTGTTACGAGAACTAACAGACGAGGTGAGCAAATACTTGCAGTCAAAGAATTACGTTGTCCGATCATTTCTCTTTCAAGCTTAGTGTATGACACGTCAAGTCAATCTGCTGACTTAAAGCGCGATGTATATTTCATGCCACCGCGGGTTGACAACCTGAGAAGTCGTTAGCTAGGCTCGTCAAACCTGCCCAACGCCAAACCCGGGCGCCCTCGTAACCGATCCGGGCCGGCACCGCACCTGCCATTCTGTCGTGTGAGACGGCGCCCTTTCCGCAGGGCGGGCCGCTCCGTGGCGCTTGTTCAACCGCATGGAGATGCAAGCGGATGAGGATGCCAAAAACCCTCGGCCTTTCACTGGCCCTGCTTGTCGCGTCATCGGTCGCGATGGCGAAGCAAAACCTCTCTTCTGAGCACGATACCGGGGTGAGTTCCAAGGCGAAATCAGCGCCGCATGCGAAGGCACGCAGCGTATACAAGACAGCCGCGACGAGACGGAGCAGCACCAAGCGCAAGAACGTGGTTCACCGATCCCGGGGCACTGCGCGGCGCACGGCCGCGTTGCCGGCCGTCGATGAATATATCGGTCCGATGAGTGTCGTCGGTCAGCGCCAGGTCGGTCGGGCCGCATGGTATGGCAACCATCATGTCGGCCGGCTCACCTCTACCGGCGAGCCGCTCGACACTGTCCACGCGACGGCCGCGCATCGCTCGCTGCCGCTGCATTCGCTGGCACGCGTCACCAATCTCCGGAACGGCCGTTCGGTGGTGGTGCGGATCAATGATCGCGGTCCAGTGAGCCGCTCCTTGCTGATCGACATGTCCCCGCGCGCAGCCGCGGCCATCGACATGATCGAATGCCGGGATTGCCGAGGTCATGGTCGAGCCGGTCGCGTCCGCCGGCGGCATCGGCACCTCATCGGCATCAGCGCGCTGATCGCTACGCCCCGATTTGTCGTACGCCGTCCCAGGCGTGCATGCGCGACAAAACCGGCGGTTTCACAGGCTGTCGCCTTTCTGCAACTGTGGCCGAAAGAGCACGGCAAGAGCGAAAAGCCGGTACGAGGCGCGGGTTGAATTGACAGCAAATCCTAAGTCGATTGTACAATTTGGCCTGCGTTCTGCGTGCTGACTGTATCGATCCGGAAATCAGAAAGTACTCGCCAACAAATCACGCTTTTCGGTTCGTTCGACTGCTGCCCGCGGCGCAGGGTTGGATGCTCGGCCGGCTTTGCCGAGAGCCAGGAGAATGGGGACCACTTCCGCCTCTAGGCGGGTTTCGATTTGGGGGCAAAGTGTCTGAAACGACCAACGTCATACCGTTTCCGGCGACGCGGCGCGCGAGACGGTTGTTAGCGGACGGCGCGCCTTGCTCGGTACCTGGTGATTACGAGTTCACCGAAAAGGAACTGGACGCGCTGTGCCGGTGGTTTTCGGCAATGAAATATGCCTTCCCCGGAACGGAAGGCGTCATGATCGTCAGCCATCAACAGAACTACTCGGCGGTCGGCCTCTACAACCCGGCCGGCGGCGCGCCGAACTGCCTCGTCGCAAAGCACGCGGTCGGCGGCACCACGCGCTTCTTCTGGTCTACCGAGGGGGATCCGCCGCGGGCCATCAGCGACCTGTCCGAGATCACCGACGCCCATATCCGCGCCATCCGCCCGCCGCGCAACGAGAAAGGCTGGCTCGATCCTAGCGGTTGGATGGGAGTGTACGCCGCGCGGATGATCGCGACCGCCGTACAAGTGGTTTGACTACCGCCGGTCGAGCCGGCAGGGTAGCGGCCACCGCGGGGGTTGAGCCGCGATCCGTCGCGTTGATGCGCGGCGGCGAGGATGAGGAATTCCGACAGCGGGCGAGACCGGACCGGCACGCCGTCGGCAACCGTTCGCCCCCGGGAATGCATCGGAGCTTGGCGGTCGCGGCATTGGATTGGGCTTCGCCGAGGAGAGTCGGGGGGCGATGAAAGCGGTCGCCGTTGTCGGGTTGCTCGCCTGCCTTGCCGCCGGATGTTCGGCGTTGCCGCACGCGGGACCGACGGTCAGGGACGTCAGGGGGCAGGAATTCGAGGACAAGCAACTCCGCTTCGCCCTGGTCGATATCGACGACAACGTCGTCACCGTGCAGACCGCCGCGCCGCCCGAAAGCTTCTCGGCGCGTTTCAAGAAATACGGCAGACCTCCGCAACCGAAGATCGGGGTCGGCGACACGGTCGTCGTGTCGATCTGGGAAGCCGCCGGAGGCGGCCTGTTCGGCGCATCGCCGACCGATACCGTCTCGCCGGGGTCGCGCAACGTCACGATCCCGGAGCAGGTGGTGGGCCGCGACGGCATGATCACGGTGCCGTTTGCCGGGCAGGTACCCGTCGCTGGACGAACCCCGTTCGAAGTGCAGCGTACGATCGAACAGCGTCTCGGCGAGAAGGCGATCGAACCGCAAGCGATCGTAACCGTGGCGAAGAGCCTGTCGAACAGCGTCACGGTGGCCGGCGAGGTCGTAGGCGGCGCCCGCGTTCCGCTGTCGGTCAAGGGCGATCGCCTGCTCGACGTGATTGCCGCCGCGGGCGGCGCCAAATCGCCGGTCTATGAAACATTCGTGCGGCTGTCGCGGGGCGGCGTCACGGCGACGATTCCGATGGAGCGCCTGGTCTCGAACCCGGCCGAGAACATCTACGCGCAACCCGACGACGTCCTGACGCTGGTGCGTTTGCCGCAATCTTTCACGGCCTTCGGCGCCACGGGGACGAACGCGTTGATCCCGTTCACGGCGGAACGGATGACGCTCGCCGAGGCGCTGGCCAAAGCCGGCGGGCTGCAGGATCAGCGCTCCGACCCGGCCGGCGTCTTTCTGTTCCGCTACGAGCCGGCCCCGATGGTCAAGTCGCTCGGCCGTCCGGTGTTGGCGACCGGCCCCGACGGGGAGACCCCGGTGGTCTACCGGCTCGACCTGCGCAACGCGAAATCATTCTTTCTCGCCCAGCGCTTCCCGATCGAGGACAAGGACGTTATCTACGTCGCGAATGCCGACCTGAACGAGTTGCAGAAATTCTTCACATTGATAAACACGCTTACCGGCCCGGTCATTTCCGGGATCGTCGTGACGAACGCGGTGCACAATAATCCGGCTGAACCGCGAAGCGGGCGCGCGGCGCTCGACCAAGCCTTCACGCCTCTGATCGAGCGAGCGGCGCAGTGATCGCTCTGGACCTGTCGCGCCTGTTGTCGCGCGCCGGCCGCGGAACGCCGACCGGCATCGACCGGGTCGAGCTCGCCTACGCCGAGCACCTGATCGCGAGCGGGCAACGGTGCTGCTTTGCGGCCGTCACTCCGGACGGCAGGCTGGCGCTCGCTGCCGCGCCGGATCGCCGAAGACTTTGTCCGCGAAATCGGCGCGGTCTGGCGCGGACCGCTCGACCACGCGCCAGCAGCGAGCGGCGGGTGCGCCGGATCGCGCGCCATGCCCGCCTCGCGCTGCTCGCCGGAAGCGAGCGGCGGCTTGTTCGGCGTATTGCGCGACAGCCCCGGCGGCTCCGTCTATCTGCTGGTCTCGCACCACCATCTCGAAAAGCGAAGGCTGATCGCGCGCCTGAAGCAGCGCAGCCGGGCGCGCTTCGTCTGCCTGATCCATGATCTGATCCCGGTCGAGTTCCCCGAATACGCGAAGCCGGGCCAAGCGGCGAACCACCTCCGCCGGATCGAGACCGCGGCCGCGCTCGCCGACGCGTTGATCGTGAACTCGGCGGTAACCGGCGCGGCGTTGCAGACGCATCTCGATCGCGCCGGCCGGGCGCCTCCGGTCTTGGCGGCGCCGTTCGGCGCCGATCTGCCGGCCGCCGCGCAATCCGGCGTCCCTCCGATCGGCCGGCCGTATTTCATCTATGTCGGCACGATCGAGGCGCGCAAAAATCACCTGCTGCTGCTCAACCTGTGGCGCCAGCTGAGCCGCGATCTCGGGGACCGGGCCCCGGTCCTGGTCCTGGTCGGGCAGCGCGGCTGGGAAATCGAAAACGTCGTCGACTTGCTCGATCGCTGCCCGGCATTGCGCGACACCGTCATCGAGCACAACGCGTTGTCCGACGCGGCGCTGGTGCCGCTGCTGCGCGGCGCGCGCGCGTTGCTGCTGCCGTCCTTCGCGGAAGGTTTCGGGTTCCCGGTGATCGAGGCGCTGCAGCTCGGGGTGCCGGCTTTATGCAGCGACATCGCGGCGCTGCGCGAGACCGGCGGCGCCGTGCCCGAGTTCCTTGACCCGCTCGACGGACCGGGCTGGCGCGCGGCGATCCTCGACTACGCCGCGCCGCAATCGCCGCGCCGCGCCGCGCAGCTCGCCCGCCTCGCCGCCTGGCAGCCCGCCGCGCTGGGACGCGTATTTCGCGATCGTCGATCGCTTTATCGCGGATGTGTCGTCGAGGCGGTGATCGGCGCCGCAGCGCGGGTCATCTCGGTCGCCGGCCTGGCGGTGCAGCGATCGCGCCGACCGCTGTTAGCCCCTGCGAGGCCGGTCCATTGCCCGGCAGCCGCCGGCCGAGGTGGCGCGCCACGGCGGCGAGATCGGTCGGCTCGGCGGCGACCGCGCGGTGCTCCTCGATCACAATTGCGGCCGCCTCGCGCACCTGCGCTTCGCTGTGCGCCGCCGTCAGGAAAAAGCGCAGCCTGGCGGCGCGTTCGGGGACGGCCGGATAAAGGATCGGCTGCACGTTGATGCCGCGCGCGAACAGCGCCTGGGCGAGCTTGCCGGCTTTTATCGAGCTGCCGGTGATCACCGGGACGATCGCCGCCCCGATCGAACCGCCGACATCGAGACCGCCGGCGCGCGCCAGATCGAGGAACAGCCGGGCGCGGTCGTTGAGCCGGCGGACGCGTTCCGGCTCCCGTTCCAGGATTTCGACCGCGGCCAGCGCCGCCGCCGCGGCCGGCGGCGCCATGCCGACCGAGAAAACGAAACCGGGCGCGGTTCGCTTCAGGTATTCGATCAGGTCCTTGCGGCCGGCGATATAGCCGCCGCAGGAGACCAGGGTCTTGCTCAGCGTGCCCATCCAGATATCGACCTCGCCCGGGTCGATGCCGGCCCGGTCGGCCGAACCGAAACCGCGCGGCCCGAGCACGCCGAGAGCATGCGCCTCGTCGACCATCAGCCAGGCGCGATGCCGTCTGCGCCACGGCGATAAAGGCGGCGAGATCGGGCACATCGCCGTCCATGCTGTAATGGCCCTCGATGACGAGCAGCGCGTTGCCGTGCCGCGCGCGCGTGTCGGCCAGCGCCTTGTCGGCCGCGCCCGGGTCGAGGTGGCGGAACGGCACGCGCCGGGCGCCCGACAGGATCGCCCCCTGCACGATGCTGTTGTGGATCAGCGAATCGTGCACGATCAGGTCGTTGCGGCCGAGCAGATGGCCGATCACCGTGACGTTTGTCGAATGCCCGCCGACCAGGGCGACCGCGTCCTCCGCGCCGTGGATGCGCGCCAATGCCCGCTCCAGCTCGCGGTGGATCGGGCGCTCGCCGGAGACCATGCGGCTCGCCGAAACCGAGGTGCCGTACCGGTCGATCGCCGCCTTGGCGGCCGTCGGTGATCCGCGGGTCGCCATTGAGCCCGATGTAGTTGTAGGAGGCGAAATTCGTGTAGGAGCGGTTGCCGATCACTGTATCGGCGCCGGCGATGCCCTGGTGCATGCGGAAAAACGGATCGCCGATGCCGAGGTAATCCGCCGCCTCCTCGATCATGCGAATGTCGCGGTACGCCTCGAGCCGCGACACGTCGAGGCGGCCGGTATCCGCCCCAGGGCATCGCCGGTCGCGCGCTGCCGCCGGCTGGGCCGCCGGAACCATCCGCGTCGCCGCCGCGGACAGCTTTTCGATGAGCCGCGCCTTGGCTTGGGCGGACAATCCGAACAGGTCGCGGCTCGCCGCCATCCGCGCTATTCCGCCGCTTCCGACTTGAATTCGAGCGGATCGAACGGCTCGGCCGCATCGGCGACCGCGGCGAGCCGATCGTCGTCGGCCGCCTCGTAGCGCTCGGCCATGCTCAGCATCTCGCTGGCCTGCGGCCGCGCCGCGACGGCGTTGGCGAGCCGCGTCGCGATCGACGCGACGCTGGTGCCTTCGGCCAGCGACATCAGCGGCAGATCGATCCGCAGCCGACTCTCGAGCGCCAGACGCAGCTCGACCGCCATCAGCGAATCCATGCCCATCTCCGATAATGGCCGGAGCGGGTCGACCGCGGCGGGCGGCAGGCGCAGGATGCTTGCCGCTTCCTCGGCGATCGCGGTCTTGAGCAGCGCCGCCGCTTCGTCGTGGCCAAGCCCGGCAAGCCGCTCCATCAGCGAATCGTCCCGCGGCAGCCCGGCTTCGTCGTCGCGGATATCGGCGAATAGCGGCGCCGCGAGGATCGGCAGGAACCGCCGCGCCTCGCTCCAGCTGGTTTCGGCGAAGGCGACCGCCGGCAAATCGCTGGCGAGCATCGCGGGCAGCGCCGCCAGGGCCTGCGCCGCCGGCATCGGCTTGGCGCCGAGCCGGCGCGCCAGCGCGTCGCGGGTCTCGGGGCGCTCCGCCAGGTAGCCGGCGTCCTCGATCGGTCCCCAACCGACCGCGAGCGCCGGCAGCCCCTCGGCCCGACGCCGCCGCGCCAGCGCCTCGAGCGCGAGATTGGCCGCGACGTAGACACCCTGACCGGGCGCGCCGAGCAGCGTCGTCGCCGACGAAAACAGCACGAACATCTCGATCGGATCGGCTCGGGTCAAACGGTCGAGCAGGATCGCGCCGCCGAGCTTCGGCCGCAGCAGGTCGCGAATGGCGGCGCCGTCCAGGTCGGCGGCGAGCCCGTCGGCGATCGCCGAGGCGGCGTGGATCACGCCGCGCAACGGCGGCTGGTTTCGGCGGATGTCGTCGAGCGCCGCGGCCAGCGATGTCGGATCGGCGACATCGGCGGCGTAGATGCGGGCGTCGGCGCCGAGCGCGCGCAATTCCGCGACGCGATCGCCGGCTCCCGGCGTGTCGCCGCCGCGGCGGCCGAGCAGCGCGATCGAGCCGGCGCCGTGCGCGGCGAGCCAGCGCGCCGCCGCGAAGCCGAACCCGGAAACGCCGCCGGTGACGAGGTACGTACCGTCGGCGCGCAGCGCGATTTCCGGCGGCTGGCGCAGCCTGATCGCGGCGCTGCCGTCGGGCACGAGGGCGGGCACCAGCACCAGTTTGCCGATATGTCCCGAGGCCTGCATCAGACGGAAGGCGTCGGCAATGCCGGCGAACGGAAACCGGCGATGCGCCAGCGGACGAATCTCGCCGTCACGCAACGCCGCCGCAATCTCGCTCAGCAACGCGCGCGGCGAGATCGGGCCGCTGGATCGGCAGCTGGTCCACGTCGATCGCGAAATAGGAAATGTTCTGCCGCAGCGGGCGCATGTGCATGCGGCGGTTCTGGTAGAAGTCGCGCTTGCCGAGTTCGAGAAAGCGGCCGAACGGCTTCAGCACGCCGAGGCTCTGTCTCCATCGCCTCGCCGCTGAGCGAATTCAGCACGACATCGACGCCGCTCCCGCCGGTGATCGCCCGCACCGCGTCGGCAAAGCCGAGATCGCGCGAGTTGAGGACATGGTCGGCGCCGGCCAGGCGAAGAAAGGCCCGCTTCACCTCCGATCCGGCCGTCGCGATAACGATCGCGCCGCGAAGGTGGGCGTACTGGATCGCCGCCAGGCCAACCCCGCCGGCGGCGGCGTGGATCAGCACGAACTCGCCCGCCGCAAGCTTTGCCCAGAGTGCCGAGCGCATAGATCGCGGTGACGAAGGTCACCGGCATCGTCGCCGCCGCCGCGAAGCTCGTCTCGTCCGGGATGCGGATCACCGCGTGCGCCGCGGTCGTCACGCGTGTCGCGAGCGAGGCGGGCGCGAAGCCGGCTACCCGGTCGCCGACCGCCAGCTCCGCGACCCCGGCCCCGACCTCGCGGACGATTCCGGCGCATTCGAGGCCGAATGTCGGGCCGGCGAAGCCGTCGATCAGCGCCTCCTCGGGCAGCAGCCCCATCCCCCACATCACGTCGCGGAAATTGAGCCCGGCGGCATGGACGTCGATCGAAACCTCTCCCGGTCCCGGCGGGCGCGGAAGCGGCCGGCCGCCACTGCAAGGCGTCGATGCCGCTCTGCGGTCCTGCTGTCGAGCGCCAGCGCATCGCCCGGAGCCGCCCAGCGCGGCGGCAGACCGCGACGCAGCCGCGGTACATGGCGGCCCGACCGGGTCCAGACGATCTCGGTTTCCGGGGTCGCGGCCGCCAGCTCCTGGACCAGCGCGCGCCCGCGCTCGGCCCAGTCCATCCGCGCGGGGAAATCGACGAGCCGCAGCGACAGACGCGGGGTCTCGTTGAGCAGCACCCGCGCGAAGCCCCAGACGGCGGCTCCGACAACGCCGCCGTCCGGCGCCGACGGCTCCTTCGTCGGAGACATCGTTGCGCGCGATCTGCTGCGCGCCGCTTGTGACAACCCACAGCGGCGTCTGTCGGCGCGCCGCGGCCGCCGCAAGGGGCGGCAACATGGCGAGCAGACACGCCGCCTGCTCGATCGGATCGTCTCCCTCCTCGGCCACGAGTACCGCGATCTCGGCAGGATCCGCGGCGTCGTTCGAAACCGCGCCCGGCACGGGGCCGCTGCCGGCAAACGCGGCCGGATCGATCTCTCTGACGCGGTGCCCGGCGCACTCGAGCTGCTTGCGCAAACCGGGGCTGCCGTCCCGATCGGTCGACGATCAGCGCGATCGGCAAAGGCGCGGCGCCTTCGGCCTCCGGCTGGAGGTCGGTCGGCGCCCGCCCCCAGAATACCGAGTTCGGCCATGGGCCGCCGGCCACGGCGGCGGCACCGGGAGCATCGAACCCGGCGACCGCCAGCTCGACCCGCCAATCCTCGCCGGAGCGGAGCGGAGAACCGCCTGCGCCTGCATCCGCGCCGCGCCACCATTCGGGAGCGCGGCCGAACACCAGATCCCACAGCGGGTTCGGGTCCGGCTCGACGGCAATCAGCAGACCGCCCGGAGCCAGCAGATCGCGCAGGGCGGTGAACGCCTGCGTGTCGAGCCGCAGACGGGCACAGGCATGCGCCGCGAGGATCAAGTCGAAGCGGCCGTCGCCGAGAGCGTCGGCCCCTTCGCTCGGCGCCCAGCACGCCGCACTGGCTTCGGGTGTCGCCGAAACGACGGACCCGAGCCGCGCGACCTGCTCGGCGTCCGTGGCGGTCGCCGCATAGCGGAACGCCGCGCCGGATTGGGCCAGGCGGTCGAGCACCCGGCGGGTCATCCCGCCATCGGCGCCGATTTCCAGCACGCGCAGCGTTCGCCCTTCGGGCCAGCGCGCCGCGATTTCGCCGAGCGCCGCGCAGATCAGGTCGATCCCGGCGCTGCTAACCGGCGAGGCATGCAGCAGATGTTCGATCATCGGAGCCGGCGCGGACGGGCGGCGTTCGGCCGGCGGCGAGCAGGCCCGGAAGCTCCTCGGCGGCAGCGGCGATCAGCGCCAGTTCGGATACCAGTTCCGGTTGTTCGGCGAGCAGCAGACGCCAGACTTCCGACACCGCGGGCAGGTCGCTCTGGCCGTGGATCGTCCAGACCCGATCCGCTTGCGAAGCCGCCCCGAAGCGCCGCAGCAGGCCGAGCAGCGATTCGAAAAGCGGCGCGGCATCGGCAGCGATAGCGCCGTTCTCGACGATCTCGTCGATCGTAAACTGGACGTCGGCATCGACAACGCCCAGCAGCGCCTCCAGCGCCGCCGAGGCGATCAGCGCCTCCAGCAGCAATTTCTGTTTCGACCTGCGCCGCGGCGGCGGCATTGGAAACGGCGGTCAGCGGCATGAGGATGTCGGCGATCGCCGACAGCACCGCGGGCGCCGCGTCCTCGCGCAGCGGGGCAGGGACCAGATCGATGCGCAACGCCGCCTCGTCGGGAGCGGCCCGGCGCGTCAGCTCGACCCGGCGGAACCAGCAATCCGACAACTCGGCGACGATTGCCCCGGCTTCGTCGAACAACGCCATCTCGGCGGCGGCCGACCGAATGCCGACCCGGGTAACCCGCAACCGCGCGCTGTGCGGCACGCGCCCGAACGGAGCCGGCGCGCGCACCCGCCCGAAGCGCCACGGCAGAAAGCTCGCTCCGGCGAAGTCCCCGGAATGCCCGGCCTGCCTGTCGGCGATCAGCGCCAGCAAGCCCTGCAGCGCGCCGTCGAGCAGCGCCGGGATGAATGATGTACGGCGCCAGCTCCTCGTCGATCACCGAGGGGTCGAGTTGCACCGCCGCCTCGTCCGCGAGCCGAGCAGCTCGATGCGGCGCACGGTGCGGAACCGGCCGCCATAATCCAGCCCGAGCCGGGCGGCGAGAGCTGTAGAGCGAGGCGGCGTCCACTGCCGCGCGGCTCGGCCCGGCCGGCCCGAACAGCGGCGGCGGGGACGAATTCGCCGGCCGTCGCCAGCCGCGCCACGGCATGCAGGGTCGGCGGATCGTCGGCGAGACGCGGCCGGCTCGTCAGTTCCCAATCCCCGTCGTCGCCGACCTCGATACAGCGGATCTCGCGGGCCCGTCCTTTCTCGAACGGCAGCGGCCGGCGCAGCTCGACATCGCTGACTTCGATCGCGGCGGATCTCGGCCGGCGCAGCCGCGCCGCGGCCAGCGCCATCTCGACGATCGCGGCGCCCGGCAGCACCGGAACCCCCTCGACCGCGTGATCGGCGAGCCACGGCAGGATGTCGGCATCGAGATGATTGAGCCAGGACCGCACCGCGCCCGGTCTGCCGGAAACCGAGCAGCGGATGATCGAAGCGCGGGTCGATCAGGTTGCTGGCCTCCGACGTGCGCTCGAACCAGAACCGCTCCTTGTTCCACGGGTAGAGCGGCAGCCCGTTCGGTTCGGCGGGGCCGTCGAACCGCGTGGCCCCGACCATGTCATATCCCGCGACGTGAACGCGGGCGGCAATTCCCGGAAACGGATCCGCATGCCGCCTGCCGGCGGGCGAGCGTGCCGAGCACGCGGCCCTGAGCGTCCGCGGCGCGCAACGCGTCGTGCAGATAGGCCTGAAGCACCGGGTGCGGCCCGATCTCGACGAAGATGCGGAAACCGTCGCCGACCAGCCGCGCCATGCCCTCGCAGAACCGGACCGATTTGCGGATGTTGCGCCACCAGTAGGCGGCATCGAGTTCGCCGGAAGCGGCCGGTTCGCCGGTAACGGTCGAGATCAGCGCGGCTGTGCGGCGCGCCGGAAGTCAGGCCGGCGAGATCGGCGAGCAGATCGTCGCGGATCGGATCCATGGCCGCCGAATGAAACGCGAAATCGAGATCGAGGGCGCGGAATGCGACGCCGCGGCGGCGCGCTTCGGCTCCCAGCCGCTCGATCGCGTCCTCCGAGCCGGACAGCGTGACCGATTGGCTCGCATTCATGGCGCCCAGTTCGAGCGGGCTGCCGATCTCGGCGAGAAGCGCGCGCGCCGCTTCGGCGCCCAGCGCCAGCGCCGCCATGCGGCCACGGCCGCGCGTACGTTCCTGCTGCCGGCTGCGCGCGACGACGACTCGCGCGGCATCGGCCAGCGATAGCGCGCCGGCGGCCCAGGCGGCGCCGATCTCGCCGACGCTGTGGCCGATGCAGGCCTGCGCCTCGATCCCGAGCCCGCGCAGCACCGTGACGATGCCGACCTGCACCGCGAAGAGCAGCGGCTGGGCGATATCGGCGTGCGCCAGTTGCTCCGCGTCGGCGCCGCGTTCCAGCATTTCGCCGACCGACCAGCCCAGCGCCAGGGCGCAAGGCGGCGTCGGCGAGGCCGACCGCGTCGCGGAACGCGGCACTCGCCTTGTAGGCGTCGCGCCCCATGCCCGGCCACTGGGCGCCGTTGCCGGCGAACACGAAGGCGAGCTTCGCGTCGCGCACGGCGGTGCCGGTCACGATCGCCGCGCTTTCGGTGCCGGCGGCGAAATCGG
This sequence comes from uncultured Alphaproteobacteria bacterium, assembly GCA_963753665.1. Lineage (GTDB taxonomy): Bacteria > Pseudomonadota > Alphaproteobacteria > ATCC43930 > CGMCC-115725 > DATARH01. The sequence continues at coordinate 35,366 of CAVWDC010000003.1, read as the reverse complement.
CGAGAGCGGCGACGATGTCGTCCCGGTCGGCGCCGAGCGCGACGAGGCGCTCCGGCAGATGCTCGCGACGGCGCGCGGCGCCGCGCAGCAACGAGCCGAGCGCGTCGGGTGTCGCCGCGGCGAGCGTGTCGCGCCAGCTTGCGGCGAGCGCCCGCAGCGAGGCCTCGCTGCGGGCCGAGATGACGCAGCGGCGGCAGGTCCGTTTCGCGCGGCGGCGGCTTTGTCGGGGCTGGCGGGGCGCCATTCCCAGCACGGCGTGCCCGTTGGTTCCGCCAAAGCCGAACGAATTGACGGCGGCGCAGCGTCCGTCCGAAATCGGTTCGATCTCGCGCAACAGCCGCAGATTGAGTTCGCCGAACGGGATTTTCGGGTTCGGCGTCTCGCAATGCAGCGACGGCGGCATCACCCCGCGTTCGAGCGCCAGCGCTGCCTTGATCAGCCCGGCCATTCCGGATGCCGGTTCGAGATGGCCGATATTGCTCTTGACCGACCCGATCGGCAGCGGCTCGCGCCGGCCCTGGCCGAGCGCCCGCCCGACCGCGGCGGCCTCGATCGGATCGCCGGCCGGCGTGCCGGTCCCGTGCATCTCGAAAAACGCGAACTCGTCGGGTCTGACGCCGGCGCGCTCGCATACTGCGCGAATCAACGCGCTTTGCGCCGCTTCGTTCGGCAGCGACAAACCGATCGTGCGTCCGTCGGAGTTGACGCCGGTGCCGAGGATCACGGCGCGCACGCGGTCGCCATCGGCGAGCGCCTGCGCCAGCGGCTTCAGAATGACGACGCCGCCGCCCTCACCGCGCACATAGCCGTCGGCGCGTTCATCGAATGCGAAGCAGTGGCCCCGGCGCGACAGCATCGAAGCGCGGGAGAAGCCGAGAAACGGGTAGGGCGACAGCAGCAGATTGATGCCGCCGACAATGGCCGTCCCGATCTGGCCGTCGCGGATCGCTTCGCACGCGTGATGCAGCGCGACCAGCGACGACGAACACGCCGTATCGACCGTCAGGCTCGGCCCGTGCAGGTCGAACACGTAGGAGATCCGGTTGGCGAGGATGCTCAGCGTCGCGCCGGTCATGAAGTACGAATCGCCGCTCGCCGGATCGCCGAGGCGGAGATCGCGGTAGTCGGTCGACGAACCGCCGATATAGACGCCGGTCGCCGATCCCGCGAGCTTGCTCGCCGGAATGCCGGCGTCCTCGGTGGCGTGCCACACCAGTTCGAGCAGGATGCGCTGCTGCGGGTCCATCTGCGCCGCCTCGCGCGGCGAGATCCCGAAAAACGCCGGCTCGAACAGATCGACCTCGGGGATCAGCCCGGCGGCCCAGGTATAGCTCTTGCCCGGCTCGCCATAGGTCGGATGATAGTAGAAGCGGGTCGACCACCGGCCAGCGTCGACCTCGGAGATCGCGTCGGTGCCGGAAGCGAGCAGGTCCCAGAACGCCTCGAGGCTGGGAGCGCCGGGAAACCGGCAGGAAGCACCTACGATCGCGATCGATCCATCATTCATGCGCTGCGGCTATTTCAAAGTCCGTGCCAAGGAGCACAGGCGGGCTGTTGGCCCGGGGGCCTGCCCTTGATTACACATGACTTTCCCAAAAACCAGATCGCGGCCGCTTCGGGCGGACGCGCCTGTGGCGCCTGCCGGTGTTTCCGCCGGGCGCCGCGGCGCGGTTTCGTGCCCAAAACGGGGATGCTGTAGCGAACCGGGTGCAGCACCGCGCCCGAAACATTCCGCCAAAATATCATAGCAGGTGCCCCAGCCCGGGAAAGAAAAACCGCCATACTGCCTCATCAATACGATCCTCGCTACTCCGACGTCCGAACCGATCGGGGATCGCTGTTGAAAACCCGGATTTGTACCCGCCTGGATTCTTTATGAAAGGCTAAAAGGGCACAGGACGGAACCTTTCCACGTCATTGGGCGCTTGCCGCAAATTGAACCGCAACACTGCGTCGGCACGAGCGCAACTAAGGTTAATACTAGCTGTCCAAAAATGCCGATCAATCTCTCTCTCCGCAATCCTCACCGCGGGCAGGCGAGGGAGGGCGGCCCGCGCGACGCCCATTCGGACTAGCGCAGGCTGGTGTAAGACTTAGAAATACCGGCGCAAATTGGCGCGGATGCGCGCCAGCGGCGGGGTGTCTGGATCGGCGGCGGCGAACGGCTGGCCGGTGATCGTCTCGAAGGCCCGGATGTACACGGCGGCGGTCTCGGCGATCACGTCGCGCGGAATCGGCGGCAGCTTGTCGCGGTAGGGGTCGCACCGTGCCGCCACCCAGCGGCGCAGAAAATCCTTGTCGAAGTTGTCCGGCGGCTCACCGGCGGCGAAGCGTCGCTTGTAACTCTCGGCGAACCAGTAGCGGCTGCTGTCCGGGGTGTGGATTTCGTCGGCGAGGACGACGCGACCGGCGCGGTCGAGCCCGAATTCGTATTTCGTGTCGACCAGGATCAGCCCGCGCCCGGCCGCGATCTCGCGCCCGCGGGCGAACAGCGCCAGCGCCGCTCGCCGAGACCTCGTCCCACTGCGCGGCCGACAGAAGGCCGCGCCCGATGATTTCGACCGGCGCAATCGGCTCGTCATGCTCGCCGTCGCGCGCCTTTGTCGTCGGCGTGATGACCGTAACAGGCAGTTTTTCGTTCTCGCGCAGCCCGTCCGGAAAGCCCAGCCCATACATCTCGCGTCTTCCATGCCGGTACATCGACCAGACCGAGGTCGCCGTCGTCCCGGCGAGATAATCGCGGACGACGATCTCGACCGGCAGGATGTCGAGCCGCGTGCAGACCACCACATTGGGGTCGGGATACTCGAGCACGTGATTGGGGCACAGATCGGCGGTGTGCTCGAACCAGAATCGCGCCGTTTGCGTCAGCACCTGCCCCTTGAACGGGATCGCCGCGATCGCGCGGTCGAAGGCGCTGAGCCGGTCGGTCGCGATGATGATGCGTCGGCCGTCCGGCAGGTCGTAATTGTCGCGCACCTTGCCTCGATAGTGGTTCGGCAGCTCCGGGATCGTCGCGTCGTCGAGGACGAAATCGACGTGGCGGGCGAGGAATTCCGGATCGACCATTGCGGCGGGCTCCCGACGGCGTGCGAGGCGGCTCGCCCAATATAGGCCGCGGTGCCGGAGCCTCGAAATGATGCAATATCATATGGTAAAAGGGCTTCCGGGACAGCCGGACAACGATCGCCGGGCGGTCTCGCGAAAGCGCAGGAACGACATGAGCCAATCAACCGCCTGCTCGGGCAATCGCACGCGGCAGCGAGACGAACCGCGCGAATTCGTCCTCGCGCCCGCCGATATCCGGGACCGCAGCCCGGTTCCCGTGCCGCGACCTGTCGGTAGCCCGGAGCCGGGCACGGCGGGAGCAGGCGCCTGGATCATCGCCTGGGGCGAATTCGTACTGCTCGGGTTTCTCGCCATTGTCGGCGCATTTTTCGCCAGCGCCGACGCCAGCCCCGGCGATTACGCTTGCGGCATGATCCTGATGCTCGCGGCGACCGCCCTCGCGTTCCTGCGGATCAAGACCCGCCTCGACGGCACGCCCGGCGATTGGGCCAGTTCGCTGCTGGTGAACGATTGGGCGAATTTGACGGCGGTCATCGTCGTTTTCGTCCTCCTCGGCCTGATCGGGCTATTCATCGCGGCCGGCTATGAGTATGGCGGGCTGCACATTGCCGGGATCGCGCTGTTCGTCGTCAGCGGCGCCGCCATTTTCCTGAACCTGAAACACGTCTTCGACATCCACGACCGCCGGACGCTGAGCCGGAGACGCCGTGCCGTCCGTCCTGTCGGTCCAGTCGCGCGTCGCCTACGGGCATGTCGGCAACGCCGCGTCGGTGTTCCCGCTGCAGCGTCTCGGGATCGAGGCCTGGGCGCTCGATACGGTGGCGTTCTCGAACCATACCGGGCACGGGCGATGGCGCGGCTCGGCCGTCGCGGCGGCGCAGATCGCCGACCTGTTCGAGGGGATCGCCGCGCTCGGCGTCCTGCCGCAGATCGACGCGGTGCTGTCCGGCTATCTCGGCGACGCGGCGACCGGGCCGGTGCTGCTCGACATCGTCGAGCGGGTGCGCGCCGCCAATCCGCGCGCGCTGTTCTGCGTTGATCCGGTCATCGGCGATACCGATACCGGCTCGTATGTGACCCCCGGCATCGCCGAGTTCTTCCGCGACCGCGCGCTTGGCGCTGGCCGATATCGTGACGCCGAACCTGTTCGAGCTCGAGTACCTGACCGGTCGCCCGCATCGCGAGCCTGGCCGCGGCGGCCGCAGCCGCCGCGGCGCTGCGGGCCCGTGGCCCGAGCATCGTGCTGCTGACCAGCCTCGCGCTGGAGCCCGGCCGCATGACGATGCTGGCGCAGGGGCCGGACGGCGCCTGGGCGGTCGAGACGCCGCATGTTCCCGTCGTGCTCAACGGCTGCGGCGACGTCACGGCGGCGCTGTTTCTCGCCCGCCTGCTGCGTGGCGAGAGCCTGCCCGAGGCGCTCGCCAGCACGGCGGCGGCGATCTTCGCGGTAATCGAAACGACCGCGCGTCTCGGCCGCTACGAGCTGGCCCTTGTCGCCGCGCAGGACGAATTAGCCGCTCCCTCGCGCCGCTTTACCCCGCGCCGCGTCTAGCCGAGGAGCTCGTTCCTTTTCATATCAATATCATTACGGCCACGCTTGACCGTCGTGAAGCCCGGCCATGGGGTTAGAGAGAATTGAGAATTACTGCGCCGTGATTCCGCCGTCGATGACGAGGGCGGAGCCGGTCATGAAGGCGGCGTCGTCGGAGGCGAGGAACACGATGCCCTTGGCGATGTCGGTCGGGGTGCCCATGCGGCCGATCGGCAGGCGCTCGATGACCTGCCGGCGCGCCATCTCGATGTCGTTGGTGCCGAGGTTGCGCGCGCGGGTGACCAGCACCTGATCGCCCATATCGGTGTCGATCGTGCCGGGATGCATCGAATTGACCCGGATGCGATAGCCCTTGCGGGCGAATTCGAGCGCCGCGGATTTCGTGAACAACGTGACGCCGCCCTTGGTCATCGAATAGAGCGGGTCCTGCGTCGAGCCGACCAGCCCCGCGACCGACGCGAGGTTGACGATCGCGCTGCCGTGCGGGCTGTTATGGGCCGCGCTCGCGCAAGGCCGGCAGGCACAGTTTGGTGCCGAGAAAGACGCCGGTCAGGTTGACCGCGCTGAGCCGCTCCCATTCGGCCAAGGTGACGCTCTCGATGTCCTTGCCGAGAAACAGCCCGGCATTGTTGACGAGGATGTCGAGCTTGCCGAACCGGCCGGTGGCCGCGGCGATTGCGGCGTTCCAATCCTCCTCGCCGGTCACGTCGAGATGCACGTAGAGCGCCGCGTCGCCCCCGGTGCCCGAGATCGCGCGGGCGGTTTCGCGGCCGGTTTCGTCGAGCACGTCGCCGATCGCGACCCGGGCGCCGGCCTCGACCATCAGCCGCGCGGTCTCCGCGCCGATCCCGCGCGCGCCGCCCGAGATCAGCGCCACCTTGCCATCGAGCCGGTTCATTCGGCGGCGACCTCTGTTATGTGTGGCGCGAATGCGCAAATCGATTAACATAGGCTTCGGGGATCCGGTAGCTGAACAAGGAACCTGGTCATGCGCAAGTTACATCGTTTGCTCGCGCTGGGGATGGTCATCGCGCCGCTCGCCAGCCGCACCGGCGTTCGCCCAGGCGCCGCAGGGTCCGACGGCATGCCCGCCCGGAACCCAGCTGGTGCCGCCAAGCCGAGACGGCGCCGGCAATCTCGTCGCGGCGTATTGCGCCGAAGCCCCAAAAGGCCCCGGGGCTTACGACCCGTACACCGGCCGCAACGTAGCGGATCCGCAAGCCCAGCCCAGCGAAGGCGGACCGGGACAATTCATCCCGAGGACGCGGTAACCGCAGCGGCATTTCCGAGGACGCGGTAACTGCGGCGGTGTTTCCGCGGCATCGGGGCTTATCATCGGGCGCGGGACGGCGGCGTTAAGAGGCTCCCGGTAGCGCCGCTTCCCGGGTGGACTTATGTCGCTGGTAGCGCCGGCAGTCGAGCCGAGGTAATCACGGAAACGCGGCCGCATGCGCTCGGTCCACGGGCGTGTTCGCGGCGGTCTTCCATGCCGCCGAATTCGGCACGTCGGGGTTCGCGAAATGATAGATCGCGGCGTAGCGCTGCGTCGCCCCACTGCCGCGATAGCGCCGCGCCGCGAGCACGCCCGGAACCGCGCCGAGCGCCGGCAGGTGCTCGATGTTGTACCATTCGTTGAACTCGTTCTCGTGCTCGGGCGCGACGTTCATCGATATCAGCAAGAGCGCCTGCGCCTGCCCGACCGGCGCCAGCGCATCGCCGGGCAGGATCTGCTCGCCCTCCATCCGCATGATCGATTTTGTGCGGCCGGTCACCCGCTTGGTCCACGGCGAGCCGTTGGCGCCGCCGACCGCGAGATAGGGCGGGCTGTGCAGCACCCCGACAGTGTCGAGATCATAGAGCGCGACCGAGTCCTTCGGGTCCTTTGATGCCGAGCCAGCGCTCGGCGTTGAGGAAGCCCGGCACGGCGAGCCGCTCCGGGATGTGCTCGGTGTCGTACCAGTCGTGAAACTCGTCCTCGGCGACATCCGAGAAATTCATCGCCGCGATCAGAATGCCTTTTGCCATCTGCCTCTCCTCCGCCGAGGATGCCGAGAGCCTAGCACGCGATCAGCGCGCGCGCAGGGTCAGGATGATGCCGCCGACGATCAGCGCGATGCTGAGGACGACATCGGCGGTGATCTCGCCGCCGAAGATCGCGATCGACAGCAGAAACCCGCCGACCGGGGTCAACGCCATGACCTGACCCGCGACCCCGGCCGGCATCACCGAGAGGACCTTGTTCCACAGAAAATATCCGAGCGCGGTCGTGACGACCCAGTTGTACGCGAGCACCAGGATCAGGGTCGGGGTCCAGCGGATCGGTTCGCCGAAGCTCGATCGATGCGGCGATCGCGGCGATCACCGGCGTGCTGACGAGCACCTGCCAGAATGTCTGGGTCCAGAAACTCGATCGCCATGCCTGCCGCCGGTACAGGACCGAGCCGAGCGCCCACGACGCCGCGGCGAGCAGCAGCATCGCGTTGCCGGCGAGAACGCGCGGGTCGCCCCAATCGACGAGGCCGGGGTTCATGAACAGCATGAGGCCGGCGAACCCGACCGCGGCGCCGACCAGCTGGCCGCGGCGCGGCCCGTCCCGGGCGAACCACAGTTCGATCGGGATCGCCCAGAGCGGCATCGTATAGGCCAGGATGATCGCGCGCCCGGCCGGCAGGATCGACAGGCCGATGATGCTGAAGATCATGAACCCGGCGACCTGCAGCACGCCGACGATCAACTGGCCGAGCCGCTCGCCGCGGCGCGGCACCAGCGGCGCGCGCATCGCGGCCAGCATCGGCGCCATCAGCGCCAGCGTTCCGAGGAGCCGCAGCAGCACGAAGACCGGCCCCGGCGCATCGGCGAGCGCGAGCTTCATGATCGGCCAGTTGCCGGCCCAGCTGACGACGACGATCGCGAGATAGAGATAGACGATGCGCGGGCGCGCCGCGCCCGCGACGGAAGGCGATACCATCAGGAGCGGGAGGCTGCCGCTCAGGGGATCTCGTAGATCGCGAACGCCTCGGGGATGCCGCGCAGCAGGCGCTCGCGCTGCGCCGGCGCCGCGCCGCTTTCCGCCAGCAGCTTCGCGGTCGCCGGGATGATCGACAACCGACCGGGTCGTGAAGATCGCCTGCGACTCGGCGAGGCCTTGCACGCGCGAGGCGATGTTCACCGTCTGCCCGAAATAATCCTGCCGTTCATTGAGCACGACCGCGAGGCACGGGCCCTCATGGAGGCCGATCTTCAGCAGCAAATCCTCCTGGCCGTGCTCGGTGTTGAACGCCCGCATCGCCTCGCGCATGCGCAGCGCCGCGGCCATTGCCCTGTCCGGTGTCGGAAACGTCGCCATCACGGCGTCCCCGATCGTCTTGACGACGGCGCCGGCCTCGGACGCGACGATCTCGTTCAGCACGCCGAAATGCGCCCGCACCAGGTCGAAGGCGACGAGGTCGCCGACCCGGTTGTACAGCTCGGTCGAGCCTCTGAGGTCGGTGAACAGAAAGGTGAGGCTGGTGATCTTGAGCCGCTGGTCGATATCGAGCGTGTCGGTGCGATAGATGTCGCGGAAGGTCTGGTTGGTCAAAAGCCGCTTGGCGGTCAGAAACGGGCGGCGCCGCGCCATCAATTCCTCCAGCGCGTCGCCGGCGATCCACACCGCCGGCAGCAGCCGGCGCCGCGTTCGGTTTTCCAGCGACAGCCGCAACGGCCCGGGGCGCAGCGTGACGGTGCCGGACGGCGCGATCACATCGTTGAAGACCATCGCCAGGCTCTGCCGCTCGCGGGTCGGCTCGCCCTTGACCTCGACGAATTGCGCGGCGTGCGTGACCGGCTCCATCACGATCAGGAACTTCTCCGGCAGTTGCAGCGACAGCTGCGCCTTCTCGCCGGCCGGCAGTTCCAGCGTGTCGAGCGTCAGCTCCTCGCCCATTGCTTCCAGATCGTCCGGCAGGTCCACCCCCGACGCCCAGAAGATCTGCCGGAAGTACTCGAAAAACGGCAATTCGTCCGGCTCGTGGCCGGCGATCCTGCGAACGCGCCGGGTGATCGTGAACGTGACCTCGACGATTTCGTCGAGCGTCGGCTCATAACCGGCGGCGCACCACGCGCAAACATACTCTTCGGAATGCACGCTCTTCAGCGTCGTGTTGGCTTCGAGCACGCCGCCGCAGCCGGGGCACAGCACGTTCCACGACAATTCGAAGATGCCGAGCCGCGCCGCATGCAGGAAGGCGCCGATTACCCGCTCCTCGTCGAGGTGATGCCGTGCGGCGAAGGCGATCGGGTTTATGCGGCACAGCGCGCGATCGGGCGCCTCGGCGACAAATCGCTCGATGGCCGCCACGGTCTCGCCGTCGGCCGATTGTCGCAGCACGGCGAACAAAGCCTCGGTTTCGTCCGTCAGGGACGCGGTCATGAGGCACGCTCCGGACATTGAGGATCGACAGAATGTCGGGAGCGGCGGGCGCCGCGGCAACCCGCATCTTGCGGTGTCGCGGCGCCCGCCGCATGCCGTGCGACGGGTCGGCTAGGATCGCCTGGGCCGCGCCGGCTTTTTGCATGAGCTGTTCCAGCGCCTCGTAGGGCTGCGCGCCGACGATGCCGTAGCGCGCGGCGACAAAGGTCGGAACCCCGGTCACGCCGTAGCGGTGCGACTTCGCCCAATCGGCGTCGACCGCATCGCTGAAGCGGCGCTCGTCGAGGACGGCGCGCGCCTCGTCCGCCGGGAGCCCGACCGAGGCGGCGATATCGACCAGCAGATCGACATCGGCGAGGTTCTTCGCGTCGACGAAATACGCCTTGTACAGCCTGTCGTGACCCTGATCGCCTCCCCGCCGGGCTGCGTATCGGCCCATTTGCCCGAGCTCCTGCGCGAGCCGGCTGTTGTAGGTATGGGTGCGCCGGCCGTAGGGCAGCCCCTCGGCGTCCATCAGCGTTTTCATCCGCTGATACGACTGCCTCGGGGTCGATCCCCCGCTGCGCATAGAATTCCGCCATCGACCGCCCCTCGAGGGGCGTGTCCGGGTGCAGCGGAAAATGCACCAGAACGGTTTCGATATCATACGCCGCCTTGAGTTTCTCGACACGCACGGTGACTAAATAACACCAGGGTCAGACGTAATCGGAGAACAGCTCCAGCTTGACTTTATCGGCCATAACTCGTTACTCCTCCTCGCGTTATATGCCAATGCGCTGGAAATTAGCGGACCAAATTGGTCAGAGAGGCTCACCAAATTCCACCGCATTTCACCCTCTTGCGTGCCCCGAGCGGGTCCCGTCGTGTCCGGAGGAAGCCGTGCAATTGACCGACATGACCTTGCAGAAGCTCCCCGCTCCCGACAGCGGCTCGAAGGTGTACACCGACGGTAGCCTACCTGATTTCGCCGTGCGCGTCCTCTCGGCTGGGGAGATTGTCATTGGTGCGTGGTCACCGATTACAATGTGCCGGATTGCTCGTTGCCGGTCTTGTGGTCTGCGGGTAATGCAGGTCTGCCGTGGACACCGTTATTTCCACGTCGCTGACGAACACGCGCTCACTTGGATGGGGCCGGCTCCTAGTTGGCCGACTTGGGGCAGATTCAGCCAATTCGACGGTTCCAGCGGCTGACCCCTGTCGCAGGGAAAGCAGTCGTTCAGGGCACGTCACGCGTTACAATTAGATAGGCCGTCGTCCCGCAAGGATCGTGGCCGGAAGCGAGCCGGCAGTGAGCGGGAGGTTCGGCAGCCGAGGCCATCGAGGCACAATGGCGAACGGCGCCCCATAGCCCCGGCGCTCCCCGCGGAACGGGAGCTGCCCGCATCATTCCAGTCCGCGATGCGCACGGCACACCGGCTCCGTTCCGACCGCGTGACCGCGGCGATCACACTCGCGGCACCGCAGCCGCGGCGCAAGGTCGACAATCTTAAAATCGGCTGACAGTCGCAATCCATCGCAGGGCGAGCTCGGCGGCAGCGTCATGCTATGGCCGCATGCACACTCGACCAAGACCAGATCGTCCGGTCCCAAATCTTCAAGGCGAGCGACGTAGAGAGCTTTCATAGAACGAAACAGGTACACGGTGGGCACCGATTCGTCAATCGCGGGTCCGGTCGCTACATTCTCAGGATGACTGACTCCGAATTTTCCCCCGACGAGACCGCCGTCCTCATCGGCTACCCGCGCCGTAAATTTGCCAAGGAGCGGTTCCGCTCTCACCCGAGCTGCGACCAGTGCGAGGGCTGCTATCGAAATTTGACCCGAAACCGGAGCCGCTGCCTGCCCCGAAGCCGTACATACCGAGCCTGATCGCACAGCGGAAAAAGCGGCGTTAGCGCGTTGTACGCCAAAGTACGTCGTGCGCATTTGTGTCCGTACCGTGTCGTATCAGCTGCAAATAGTTAAAAACAATCGTCTATCTCGACACGCACGGTGACGCCACCGCGCTTGGCGCAAGCTAAAGTTCTTGATGACGCTGCCCGCACGGTGCTTTCGGTCCCAAGTGAAATCATTCGAATGGTGCGGCGTGCCAGCGACCAAATACGGTAAATCGGCGTAGCGATTAGCACAATTCTCCTGTTTTGATTGCGGGTGATCTTAACGCGGAATTTGTGAGCCAAGTAGGCCAGCCGACAGGATCACGGCGTCACGTTTACGTCGGTGGAGTGTACGAGCGTATCAGCCTACTGAGCGGCTCCCGCACAAGCTGTTCTGCACCATCTCAGTGAAGTTGAGTGCTGGGGGCTGAGCGAATTTTGGCACCTGCCAAAGTGTCGCAGTGAGAGGAAATGTATGCCTGAAGCCAAGCGGCTGGCCTCCTGTTCGCGTCCGTGATTAAGACTGGTTCAAAATATTTTTTTTGGTCATCAGACGTCATTTCACCTAGACTTTCGCTATATTGCGGGTCAAGAACGTTCTCCCCCGCCATATAGCTACGACGGCGAGAGGGATAAGCACGCGCCCAGACGAAACAATGCAGGTTCGATGCCGCCAGCACATACCAATAAATGGGGTTAAGCGTGCGCGCCGCGAGGATGCGGCGTAAGATCTTGCGCAGCACAATGCGCCGAACTCACGATCTCCCACGGACGACGAAACAGGCGGTCGACAAAGGCAGAAAGGTTCTCCTGGGTGTCGGCTAGCGCCGCATAAGCGATTGTCTCACCGTCGAGATCGCGCAGCCTTAAATTGGGCGCCAACCGCCCCTCGCAAAGGTCTTTCCAAAAAATTTCTGTGCCGGCGAGTGGCGCCACCAAGCTCAGATAGATGGGCATTGAGAGCGCGTCGGTGCGCGCGATCAACCGCATCTGCTCCTCCATCTGCGCCACCGTCTGGTGGCGCGGATCGAACAGGTATCCATAGCCGATGACAATGCCCTGCGCTTCGGCATTGGCGACGTCATCGAGGACGTCCCGGCCAAGGTTCTGCTTTTTGTTCAGCCGGCGTAGAAACTCCTGGTCCAATAATTCCAGACCGACAAACAACGCCCGGCATTTCGCGGCCGCGAGATGGCGGATCAGCGCGCGATCACGCAGCACATTCTGCGTGACAAGCGCGCCCCACATTCTCACCTTTGGATGCCGTCGCAATAATTCACAGACCGCCAACATGTGGTCACGGTCATCCGAAAAATTATTATCGAGAAACAGTACGATTGGATACCAGCGACGGAAGCTCAATTTTGGGCTGGCCGCGATGGCGCTGTCCACAGCGTTGGCGACGGCCGTGACATCGTAGGCGGTGTGGCCACCCACTTCGGCCGGTATTACGCAGAAGCTACAGCGGAAACTGCAACCACGTGACGCTTCCAGAAGATGAACTTTCAAATTGATTTCGTTGCGCAGCAGCAGGCCGTAATCAACTCGATAGCTGTCGACGCGCGTGATCGGGGATCGATAGATCGGCCGTAATGGTCTGTCCGCGACGAGATCGGCCATCATGTCGGCGACGATCTCCACACCACCGGCGCAGACTACGTCGAAGAACTCTGCGGCGAACTCGGGAAACTGGGTGCAGATACTCCCGCCGGCCACCACCGTGGCGCCGGCGCGGCGAAAAAAATAGGACAGCTGCCGCATGCGGTCGAAATCCGGCTGCAAGCCGGTCAGAAATGCTATGGTATATCCGCTGGCCCGGTGCGGTTCGAACGGACCGTGCCAATCTTCGTGATGCAGTGTAATCTCAAATTTTTCCGGATCGATCAGGGAGGCGACGTGCAGGCCCGACAAAGGCTGCATGAAATGTCTTGAACGCCGACTGGTTCGACCCGGACGTAAATGCGTACAGATCACAATGGCACGCGGGCGGGTGGCCGGGGTGTGCCCGGGATCAGCACGGAAAAGGTACATCATGGGTCAACTATAGATAGACGCAGTTCGACGGTCAAATCGCCATTCGAAGACACATCCCCGGATTGCTGTTGCGCGATCACTTATGATTTTATGATCTTGCGAACTTAACCCTGAGGCAATTATGACGGCTGTCAGTGACGCCGCGGTCGACCCTGCTCCCGAGCGTCGATACCTAACAACTCTGTTTGCTGACCTGGTCGGCTATACGGCGCTATCCGAGCGTCTGGATCCCGAGCTGCTGCGCGATCTGCAGCTGCAGTATCAGGAGCTTACGCGCAATATCATGGAGCGGTACGGCGGGTTCGTTGCCGCTTACTCCGGCGATGGCATTCTTGTGCTATTTTGGCTATCCCGCTGCGCGCGAGAACGATGCTGAGCGCGCAGTACGTGCTGCGCTCGAACTGATAGACAGCCTCCGCACGCTCGATGTATCAGGCAATCTCGGTTCACCGACGGCGCTCTCTGCCCGTGTCGCTCTCGATACCGGGCTGGTCGTAGTCGGACCTGAAATCGCCAGTCTTGGGCGCAGTGTGCAAGGTGTGGTGGGTGAGTCGGTCAACATCGCCGCGCGACTGCAGGCTGAGGCGGAGCCGAACACCGTCCTCGTCAGCGGCGCGACCCGTGAACTGATCGACGGATTGTTCGATTTTCAGCCGCTAGGGGGGCGACCGATCCGCGGTTTATCCCGCGCGATCTCGGTTCATCGCGTGCTCAGGCCCCGACTTGGCGGCGGCCGGGCGGTCGGGCACTGGCCGCGGGGGCGGTGCGGCTGATTGGGCGCCAGGCATCGCTGGACCGGCTGCTCGCGGAATGGCAAGTGGTCGTTCGGAAGTTCGCGTTGCCGTGTGGTCCACATTGTCGGCGAGGCCGGCCTCGGCAAGAGCCGCCTGGTCCTGGAGTTCTGCGAGACGCTGGCCCTCCCGGCCACGCAGCTGCTCCAGGCCAACTGCCTGGAGATGTTTTCTTCTACTCCGCTATATACCGCGGCTGGCCCGTTATGGACACGCGCCGGCATTCGAGCTGAAGATAGTGAGGCGGTCAGGCGCGATAAAATTGCCACCTTCTTGAGCGATCGGGGGATTGCGAGCGCCGAAGCCATCGATACTCTGGCCGGCCTTCTTGGGGGTGTGCTGACCGGCATGCAATCGGCAGCCCAATTGCCGCCCACCGAGGTCAAACGTCGTCAGTTTGCGCTAATAATCACTCTGATTGGCCGCATCACTCGCTTCCATCCCACACTGCTGTGGATCGAGGACGCTCACTGGCTTGATGCGTCTTCGGTCGAGCTTCTCCCCCAGCTGATCGCAGAGCTGCGCGAGATGGCGCTGCTGATAGTGCTAACACGGCGCTCCTTCCCGGCCGGCCCCAAATTACCGGAGGCCGACGAGGAAATTGTGCTGGCGCCACTGTCGCCCGAGGAAAGCTTCGAGTTGGCGCGTGCTGTGCCGGGCGCGCAGGCGTTGCCCGAGCATCCTTTATCAGAGGTCGTGACTTCTGCAGACGGCATTCCATTGTTTGTGGAGCAGCTGGTAATTTCGCTCGTTAATCAAACGAGCAACCCGTTGCGCGGCAATTCGCGCTCCACCGCATCGGCAGTGCCATTGACCTTGGCCGAGATGCTTTCAGAGCGCCTCGATAGGCAGCCCAATGGACGACGCATCGTGCAGGCGGCTGCCTGCATCGGGCGCGCCTTCACTTCGAGCTTCCTCGCCGCCCTACTCCGCGAAGACGAGAATGCCCTGCTCGATCCGCTTGGGGCTCTTGTTGGCGCCGAAATTTTGCGTCGGCAGGACGCGGTTTCAGGCAACGAATTTGAGTTCCGTCACACCCTTCTGCGGCGTGTGGCCTATGACCTTATCCTGCAAGCCGACCGCCGAGCCTACCACACGCGAATTGTTGATCTCTTAAAAGCTCATCAGGATCTCGGGCCGCTGCTGCCCGAGTTGATGGCGCATCATCTGACCGCTGCTGGCGCTGTTGAGGCCGCAGTCGATAGCTGGCTCGCCGCCGGCACCCGGGCCGCTCAGCGTTCCGCCCACGTAGAGGCGCTCGAGGATCTCGGGCGCGGTCTTGGGTTGCTCGACCAAGTGCGCGATGACGCTCTCCGCCGCGAATTGGAGATCAAGCTGCATGCGGCGCGCATCGCCCCGATCATCGCCACGCTCGGCTCGACCTCCACCGAGCTGGGAGCTTGCTGCCGGAGAGGCCTGGAGCTCTGTCTCACTGGCGAGCCGTCACCCCTGGTATTCCCATTGCTGTTCGGCCAATTCACCTTTCTCATCGGTCGCGCGCGAGTGAAGGAGGCGCTGAACTGGGCGAAGCTTTTTCTGGCCTTGGCAGAGCGCAGCGATCACAAGGCAGGGCGCGTGATAGGCCATCGCCTAGTCGGAATGGCTCACCTCGGGTTCGGCGATTTGCACGTCGCCCGCGAAGCTGTGGAGCGCTCCTTGCAGCTCTACGAGCCTGAGCGCGACGCGGCGGGGACACACATGTTCGGCCAAAATGCGCAGGTCCACGGCTCGGCGATGCTTAGCTTGGCGCTATTCTGTCTCGGCGAAGTAGACGCCGCGTTCCGGGTCGGCATCGAGGCGCTGCGAGCCGCCGATGAATTGCGGCACCCACATTCGACCGCAATCGCGCTCGCCTATGTCGGAGGATGGGTATTTGGTCTCAGCGGCGCCGATGACGTTCTGTTGCGGGAAGCCCGACGGCTGATTTGAATTTGCGAGCAGCACCAGCTTAGCGTCTTTCGCCATATCGGCGGAGCGATGCTCGGCTGGGCGCTTTGCCAGAAAGGCAGCTTCGAACAGGGTATCGCCGCCCTCGAGCAAGCCACTGCGGCTCTCGCAGCAGCCGAGTGGCGGCTGGCGCTACCAGGCCATCTCGCAATTCTTGCCGATGCGAAACGGCGATGTGGCTTGATGGCGGAGGCGCGGGCGCTTTCCGATAGCGCAGTTTCGGCTGTGCGCGTGTGCGATCGCTGGATTGAGCCAGAGGTGCTGCGCGTCGCCGGCCTGATCGCCGCCGAGACAACCCCGGCCGATCCCGCCGCAGCCGTTCTGCTACGCGAAGCCGTGGCATGCGCGCGGCGGGGGGCCTCCCCGGTGTTCGAGTTGCGCTGTCTGGACACGCTTAGACCGGTTGCCGCTCCGTTGGAACGTCCCGACATCGAGGCGCGCTTGGCCGAGCTCGGCGCATTTTGCGATCTGGACATTCGGCTGCGAAAAGCGTTAGAAAGCGGTTAAAGGGCGAGCTGTTGCGCGCGCAGCCGGCTCAAGATAGGGAGGACCACACTGAGCTACGCCGATACGCGCGACAGCGAGCAGCTGCGCATTCTCGATGTCGCCATCGCCCAATTCATCCAGCGATATACGTCGAATCCGTCAACCGTTGGGCGGCGCACGCTCTTTTTGTTCCCAGGCGGCATGGGGTGCCAACTGTTGCGGGCGCGTACCGCGTATCAGGATACAGTCACAACGGCCCAGCGCTTCCAATACGACAAGGTCTGGCTCACCATTGAAACGTTTCTCGGCGACGCACTAAACTTGAAAATGCACAAAGATGGTCAGGGCGTCTTTCGCGATCTCGATAACCGAATCATCATCGCAGACGGCGCCGTCGAACTCTTCGGCGTATCGCCTTACAGCCTCTTCACCTTGTGGTGTGAGCTGAATGGCCTTGATTGGTTTATTTTCGGTTGGGATTGGCGGCGCCGGTTAGAGGAAACGGTTTCATTCTTCCTCACTCGCTTTCTCCCGCGATTTCAGAGCACGGTTCAGAGCGTTTGCAACACCGATCCGCTGCAGGATTTCATATTGATCGGTCACAGTTTCGGCGGGATGATTGTCAACTTGATATTGCGTCAGTACAGCGCATTGCTCGCCAATATGAGCAGGGCGGTGACGGTGGGTGCACCGTTCTATGGGTATGACGGCCAACTTCATCGCTGGTTTGAAGGCGATCAGTATTTCAATCATCTCGGGAAACGGAAAGTCATAAGTGTGATCTCCTCAATGCCCGCCTGCTATACCTTGCCCTATCTTGATGCGGGTACGTATGCTGCCAATCAGGCGGCACTTACACACGATCAGGAGGATGCGCGATATTCCCTCAACGACTACCCCAGTCGCGATGCCGCCAACCCGGTGCAGATGGCGGATCCGTTCAACCCAGTTGGGCAGCGATACCCGAACAACACGAATTTCGACTTGGCTGAGCTTCAGCATGGGCTGCAGATCTTCCAACAACTCACGGCGCCGTTGACCCAGTATGCCGATAGGTTCTTCAACATTCGCGGCGTGCAGCAGGCAGCCGCTTCGGTTCCCGGCGGCATCCGCTGGAGGTTGCTCGCAGCACCAAACAACCCGCCGATATCTCCGATTGCCAATCAGCCGCCAACGGTACCGGGCGATGGCGTGCAGCCGGCCTGGTCAACCCGCCTCGTGACGCTTGCCCCTGCCCAGTGGCGCACGGTCGACGGTATCGACCACATGTTCATAATGGAGTACCCTGCGACGCAGCAAGCCATTGGCGAGGTGCTGTGATGAAGAGCAAGCCGCTTCCCGATGGGCCTCCGGAAGATGCCGCCGGAACCAAGCAAACGCTCGACTTTTTGCACCAGCTTTACAGACGCCGCGCCGATAAGAAGGCATTCGATGAATATATCCATGAATTTCCGCTCGGCACATTGCGGGGCTTCGCCCGGCGGATCATGATGGATGTTCTGAAGGGGCCACAGGTCGATACGGAGTTTGGTCCGGCATCCGAAGTGTCCCGTCCCGCCGAGCCAAAGCCCACCACAAGAAGACCGCGCTCAACCGTTCGCCGAAGGCAGACTCGCGAATTGTGAGCGGGGCGCGGCACGACGCGCGGGTCGGCCTCGGCCGAAGTTGAATGATTTGGGCTCAGGCAACTCTCAGGAGCGGCAGGAGAGGGATTACGGGGCGTTTAGCTAGAACCGCAAATTCAAGCCGAGGCTTATCAGGCTAGCGCTGGTATCGTAGGAGCCGATCAGGGTGCCGGCGGATGGGCTGCCCGAGTAGTTTATCCCGTTCGACCAATGCCGAACTCGTGCAGAAAGGCAGCCTGCAAGCTCGTATTGGGCAGGATCTCGTAGGTAAACCCGAAACCGAGCAGGATGAGATTGCGACCCGGTAACCGCGGCGAGCGCGTGCTATTCGTTCCAGTGCTCTCGTCAAAGCCAAGTCCAGCTTGCAGCATCAGACCTGGTGCCGACCCCGGGCGATAATTTGCACCGATCGAGCCTAGCCAAGTGTTGCGGAGCCGCAGAGGCAAGGTCGTCGTTATACCGTTGTCGCCGGAAATCGACACACTGCTGAAGCAGCGACCAGTGGGTCCATTGCGCTGTTGCCAAGGCTGACCATTCGGGAGTGACTTCCCAAACCCCGCTGACTGTCAGCACGTCGGGCAACGTTATGTTGGTGTGCACGCGCGTGTTGCTGGCGTCAAGCAGATTGGCGATCGCGGGGCTGAGCGTAGCGAGCAACGACGGTACCGGAACTCGCTGCTCGCCATCGAGCTGTTGGCGGATTCGTGAGCGATAATCGACGCCGAGTCGCAGACCCTGCTCGAATTCGTAGAGTGCTCCCAGATGATACCCGGCGCTCCAGCTATGGCCATGCAGGTCGGCGCTCGGCTCGCCGGTAAGTGCCGCCACCGGTCCAATGTTGATCGCATTGGTCAGCCGCGCCTGGAAGTAGTCGACGATCGGCCCGGCGCCGATCGAGAGGTGTTCGTCGATCCGGAAAGCGGTCACCAACCCGAGCTCTATGTCAGTCACGGAAGCCGCTAAAGCGTGATAGCGCCCGACAAAGTCGGACGCATAACTCTGGCGTTGACCAAACGGATCCACCAATGAGAAACCGAACTTCAGGTCTTGGCCGAGGCTCCAAACGCCCGCCAAACTTGCCGCCGTGCCGAACATGGCGGCATTGCCGCCGGTGCCTCCGGGTGTCGGAGTGAAGCCGACCAGGTTTTCGCCAGTGAAGCGCGTCACTGGCATTATGGCGTTCAGACCGCTGGCCAGCTCATTGTCTGGAAGCAAAGTCATCGCGGCCGGATTGCTCCACGCGGTGCTGCCGTCATACCCCTTGGCGGCCATTCCCGCGAAAGCGTTGGCGGCCCAGTCGGGACTGCCAGCGCGAACCTGAAATCCGGCGGCGCAGGCACGTTCGAAGTTGACGGTTGCGCCGCCTATTACGAGCCAAATGCCTATGGCGAGGCGAGGTCCGAAGCGGTTTCGCAGCGTGCTCCTCCATAGCTTCGAGGCCGAATGACGGCAAACCAGTAGTTTAGCAGCGTCGTTCAGGTATACAATAGCAGTTTCTAGATGCGGGGTACCAGATGCGATCGCGCCGCCTGAACATTGGCGTGCTTGACCTACTCAGCGGCGAAGCGAGAGGGGGCGCGGCGCATCCGTATGCCTTGATTTACCGGCGCATGTTCTACGGTGTCATGCCACAGGTGGTGGCCGCCTGGTGCCGCAGACGCGGGCATACTGTCCATTATGCCACCTATTTTGGTCAGCGGCGGCCCGAAACATTGATGCCAGATGGCCTCGATCTAGTATTCATTTCGGCGTTTACCGAGGCCGCAGCACTCGCTTATGCGCTCGCTATCATTTTTCGCAAAAATGGGGTGCGTACAGTACTGGGCGGACCACATGCCCGATCCTTTCCCAATGATGCAAGCAGATTCTTCGACGCGGTCGTGGTTAGCTGCGATGCCGGGGCAATCGACGATATCCTGCATGGCGAGTACCCCCAAGGCGCGGTTGTTAGAGCATCCGACAAGGCCTTGGACCTTCCTTTGCTTCAGGAGCGGCATCCTGATATCGAGCGGGCAACGTTGATCGCCGGCCGACACTGGGGCTTTTCGATCGTGCCGGTGCTCGCGAGCACCGGCTGCCCCTACGCTTGCGATTTCTGCGTTGACTGGAACAATCCCTACCGCGCCCGCTCGCCGGACGCACTGCAGGCCGACCTCTGTTATGCGAGCCGAGCGATGCCAGGCCGCCTGTTGGCTTTTCACGACCCGAATTTTGGCGTCCGCTTCGACGACGTATTGCAGGCGTTCGAAGGCGTCGCACCCGAAAACCGCAACCCGTACGTGGTTGAGACCACGCTTTCCATTCTGAAAGAACACCGGCTCGGCCGGCTTGCCGAAACGAATTGCGTATTTGTGGCGCCCGGAGTTGAATCCTGGACTGATTATGGCGCCAAGGCCGGGACTGGGCAGCGCACGCGATACGCTAAGCTTGAGCACATATTGATGCAATTTGACGCGATCGCCTCCCATATCCCGGAGGTTCAGGCCAACTTTATGTTCGGCAATGAGGCTGATGCGGGCGAAGAGCCAATCGAGCTTACCCGCGAGTTCGTAAGGCTCCGCCCACGCATCTCTCCGGTTATTTCGTACCCTATGGCTTACGGTGGAACCTTATTGCGCGAAAACCTCCGACGGGAGGGTCGGCTGTTGCCGCTGCCGTCGATTTACTACTTCACCCCGCTACCCAGCCTTCGAGCAAACCACTACCCACCAGGCGTCTTTTATGAAGGCCTGATCACACTGCTGCGAGCCTCAATCTCACCGAAGATCGTCGGGATCAGGCTTGCCGCTTCGCGAGGCGTTGCAATGCGCGTGATGCATCTGCTGCGCGCCTTTGCAATCGCCGCCTATGTACGCGAGCTTCACACATTCCTGTTGGTGCTGCGTCAGGATCCCCTGGTTGCCGGTTTCGCCGACTGCGCGAATGCGAACATTCCGGCGTATTTCGACCATCTGCTTGATATTCGCCTTGGCCGCTATGCAGAACTGCTCACCCCGCCGATGCGGCATCAGCTCTGCGCTGATGACTGACACGGGCATTGGCGCGCGTACTTCGCTGGCAGCGGTCATTGTCGCCTCGCGGTTCAATCGACGTTGCGCCCGGCTGGGCGACCCATTTGTGTATGAGAATCTCTCGTTCCCGTGGGTGGATGAACTCGAGCGGGAGTGGCGAACCATTCGTGGTAAACTCGATCGTATTCTGAAGCGCAGGGACGAGATTGCCAAATGCGCAGGACATTATCGCGGGTGCCGCCTCGATCAATCGCGATTTAGGGTAAAAAAGCTTTTGTGCTGGTTGCCCATGTGTGAGATCGCCATCCAACATCTCTCGTGCCCAGAGACGTGGCGCCTCGTTCGCATGATGCCCGGCCTATGGACGGCGATCTTTTCGATCTTCGAGCCGGGCAAGCGCCTGCCGCCGCACTGCGGTCCTATCATGGAGTGTTGCGGCTCCATCTCGGGTTATTGGTTCCCGAGCCGCTCACTAGCTTGAGATCCGCATCGGACCGGAACTACGAACCTGGCGCGAGGAAGAGGTGTTGATTTTTGATGACGCCCATGAGCACGAAGCTTGGAATGAAACCCAGGGGTCGCGGGCGGTGTCGTAGAGTTTTTTAAGCCCCTAAAATTTCTCCGCCAACCTGATAAATCGGATTCTCTTGGCTGTCGCTCTGTTTTCGCCCTATGTCGGAGAGGGACTCGACAACTTGTGGCGTTGAGAACGGCAGTTCCACAAACGGTAACACCAAAATCTAACAATATCCTGGCGACCGCGAAACAACGCATTTCTTGCTTTCGACGGTTGCTCAGAGCGGGTCAGAACTCGGTGCAGCACCGCGTGGCGCACCACTGGGTTAAGGCCTGGTCTTGCCCCGGTCCGGTGAGCCGCTACCGGAACGTCCGAGAGCTCGACGACCACCGGGCACTGCTGAGCTTCACAAAATCCAGCGACGATAGGAGCCAGTTCCTTGAGCATTTCCCCCGTCTCCGCAGCCCCGTCCGGAAAAAGGCTTCCGGTTACCCAGACCGTGTGGCATTTCCCGAGCACACCTTTCACCTTTACGAGGTCATGCTGGATCAACTGCCGGAATTTTTCCAGATCGACGCCCTGATCCGGCCCTTTTGCAGCACCGAGAAACGGACCGATGTCATCGATAATGACCACCTGAGCCTCGCTCCAGCCCCAATACCGAATATTTTCCGGGCCCATGTCGTCATAAAATTCCGAGTTCGACGACCGCACGGCGCATTCGAGCAACGTATTGAGACTCAGGTAACGAACCTTCGTCTTCTTAAAGGCGAACTCGGTACCGATCCCAGCGGCGAGCGAGGTACGCCCGGAGCCGATCGGACCGCCGATGACAATTTGACGAGGCGGCGTTTGGGAGGCGGGCCCCCCGTTATCAATCAGATCTTGAAGCTGCTTGGCCGACTCGTCGGCGATGCTCGGCTTCGCATCGGCGATCCGAAACAAATAGGGAAGCGCTGCCTTCTGCCAAATAATCTTCTGGCGCAGCCAAGGTATAGCCAAGATGATCGCAAGGACGACCAGCGCCAAGACGCTGATGATAACCCACAAAGTGGTAACCCACGAGGCGGATAATTGTTGGAACGCGACACTGGCCCCAAGCCCGATGATGACGTAAGCGGCGGCAATGATGGCGTTGTTGCGCAAATGCTTGTCGTTGAACCGAAATCTCCCGGTTGCCTTTTTGACCGACCACAGGTACGTCTTGAGCTCATAAAACGAAGCGGCCATCGACCCGATAAGGAGAATCTGGCCCGGGGACGCGCTGATACCCAACAGGTAAGAGATTGCCCTCAAGACGAAGCCGGCGGCCATCCCAATGCAGATGTGACCGAATTGGGTGGCCATCCAAGTATGGGAATATGTCGAGGCGGCCTGTATCTCCTTGCCATAAACATCTTTTTTGAACTGCCAAAGAAGGTCTTTAGCTGTGATTTTGGGAGCGCATGGACCGGCCATCGTCAATGGCGGCCCCAAAATTTCATCTTTCTTGCATGGGCTCAGAGCGATAATCGGGGTCTCTACCGTCATGGACCGATGCTCCTGTGCTTGAACTATGGCGTGCGATGCCTGTCTCCAGTATCACACCTAAAATCGCAGCGAGTGTGATCCGCGTCACACTCAAAAAAATTCTTGACCTCAGGCTGATTAGGGCCGGGCCGGCCTGTCCGAGGATGCGGAAGAATGACCGGCATCAGGACCCGGCGGACCTGGATGGTGAAGCGGATAAGTGCGCTTCGCGGCTCGATTTCGACCGCCGCCTGATGCTCCAGTTTCGCGGTTCTGCGACTTATCTCCGATGCCGGACTGCTGGCATGTTGTGAGCTGGACGACACGCTACAGCTAACTGACACGGCTGCCGATATTCTGGCTGACACGCGCACTGGCAAGAACTGTCGCCACCGGTTGGCTGGGCTGATACGCCAATCGGTGTTGGAACGGCTGGCCGGGTACGAAGACGTGAGTGATGACGAGCGCCTGTGCCGTGATCCGGCGATGCGCTGCTTAAGCGCATTCCGTCGACACTGAAGCACCTGCGCGCGATTGTCAACGGCTAAGGAAGATCAAGGCCGACAGCTCAAAAAAATCATTTTGCCAGGCACGCTAGGTCAGGAGGCTTGCTGGAAAGTCGGGATGCTGCGCGGCAACCTAACCCTAGAGCACGGTTCGCGAACGCCGAATCGTGATGAGGGCATTCCCGCGCCGAACTTCTGATCGAAGGTGCTGGCCGGGTTGGGCTCAGCATCGAATGGCAAGCCCCGTTCACATGTCTTTTGGAATCGGGTGGAAGGGGGTCAAAGGTTCCGGGGAAAGGCGAGGCTGTTTGGGGTGAGCGTGGCCGGCATGATGAACCGGTCGTAGCGCTGAGGGGATCATCGCTTGTTCCACATCTTGAGCGGCTGACCGATTATTAATCCGTTTGCTCTAGTCGGCGTTACGGCGGCGCGAATACGACCAGATCTGGGTGGGGAGTAGATTGAGCCAGACCCGGCCGATCTCGCTCCCATTAATTCCCAAGCGATCCAACGGCAGCGGCGAGGAGAACGCGTTGGTCAATTGGAGAAACCGGCCACTTTGTCCGAGCAGATCGAGACAAGGATCGATTACCGCCTGCTGCGCACACGGCGGAAACCATTTGATAGGCAAGCTGGATATAACAGCACTGAGCCGTTCTACCCGTCCAGCGAGATGTTGGCAGATGCGCCTCGCATCGTCCTCGATCAGGATGATTTCCGGGAAGTCGCGGCGCAGCGTCGCGGCAAGGCGAGGCTCACGCTCGAGCGCGATGATCCGATCGGGCGGCCAACCGGCGCGCAGCAGACCGCGGGTCAAACTGCCGGTTCCTGCGCCGAGCTCGAGCACCGGCCCCGGTCTAGCAAGTTCAATGCAACGTGCGAGTGCATCAGCAAGGCGCGCGCTGCTCGGATTGGTAGCGGCAATTTGCAATGGTTTTTGCAGCCAAAGGCAGAAAAAGGCTATCGCGTCCGCGGCCATGCGATTACTTGCTTTAAGCGAGACCCAGAGAACAAAGGCTTCACCGCGACGACGTACGGGCGCATGCATCGCCGGGGTATGTTGGTATCCTAATCATCGAGCGCCGACCAGGTTCAAGGCTTTTCGCGATTTGGCTTCGTTCCCGTGGCTCACATTCATCTTCAGAGCTTCGGTCCGGCACGATTTTGGTGATCGATTTCGGAGTGCGGAGCTTTCTCCGGCCATCGGATGTCCGATCACCTTTCTTTTCGCGCGCGCTCGGCATGGGCGAAATGACCCACCTTTGTTGGGTTTACCACCACAAGCCCACAATTGGCGAGCCGGCCCCAGCAAGAGCGACCCACGCACAGCGGTCGCGAAACGGTCATGTCGACGCAAGCATCCGCCGAGGACCGCGGGCTTCAGTGATCAAGCGGTGACCGCTGATACTGGGTCGCCTTCAAATCCCAGGGCAGCAGTTCGTCAAGGCGGAGGCGGGATGACCGGCGATGCACGCGAGCACGTCGGCGAGCTAGGCTTGTGGGTTGATGTCGTTGAGCTTGGCGATGGCGATCAAAGTGTACATCGCTGCTGCGCGCTCGCTACCGCGATCGGTTCAGAGCCATCATAAAAGTTAGGTTCCTCACGCGCCGGTCATGTCGCCGGTTCACTTCTCTGATCGTTTACACCTCGCAAGAGGCCCTCATCAGGCCGCCCGGAATTTCGGTTTGCTTCCTCAGCATGGCATAGATGACGCGTGCGTGTTTGTTCGCCACCGCAACGATTATCTTGGCGCCGCCGCGACGCGCTTAGAGGTTCCTGATCCATGCGCTTTGAGCATCATTTCGTGCCCGAGCTGTTCGAATGACGGCACGCGCACCATAAGTGAGGAGCTTGCGGCAGGTGCCGATCTCCCCTCTTGGAGATGCTCAAGAGCCGCGGTGGCAGTGCCTCGACCTTCCCCATGAGCCGATTGCGCCGGACACGGCGTTGCAAGACAACCTGGCCGTCCGCGTTCTCGCCGTGCAGCTGAAATGTTCTTGGCGAGATCGATCCCGACAAAGCCTACGTCCATCATCCACCCCCTTTCGTTGAGGCATCGAGCCTCTGTCGAAAAAGGGAGAGCCGTCCATCCCATTAAGTGGAAAGCCAAGTATGGCGGCCTGGAGGTGTCGGAGGCGCGGCGGCTGCGGGTATTGGAGGACGAGAACGCCCGGCTGAAGAAGCTGTTGGCGAAGGCGATGCTGGACAACTCCCATGCTGCGGGACGTGGCGGCAAAAAATGGTGAGGCCCGCCGCCGAGCGAGAAGCTGCGGCCCATCTCGGCCACGTTTACGAGGTGAGCCAGCGGCGGGCGTGTCAGGTTATCGGGGCCGACCACAGCTCGATCCGTTACCGCAGCCGGCGACCCGGCGACGGGCACATTCGAGCCGCCTGCGCGAGATCGCTGCGGTTCGGCGGCGGTTCGGCTACCGCCGGCTGCACATCCTGCTGTGGCGCGAGGGGTTCGTGCTCAATCACATGAAGCTGTGCCGGCTCTACGCCGATGAGCGGCTTCAGGTCCGCCGTCGCGCCGGCCGCACGCGGGCGCTCGGCGCAAGGGCGCCGCTGGCCTTGCCGCAGGGTCCAAACCAGCGCTGGTCACTCAGTTTTCTTCACGACCAGCTGAGCGACGGCCGGCGGTTTCGCATCCTCGCCGTGGTCGACGACTTCACCCGCGAGTGCCTGGGGCTGGCCGCCGACACCTCGGTATCGGGTGTTCGGGCCGGGCGCGAACTCCGCGCGATCATCGCCCGGCGAGGCAAGCCGGCCATGTGCGTCTCCGACGACGGCACCGAGTTCACCAGCATGGCGATGCTGCGCTGGTCCGAGGAAAGCCGGGTCGAATGGCACTACATCGCACCCGGCAAGCGCAGCAAAACGCCTTTCGGAAGTGTAGAGTTGGTTGGTTACAGCGCGCCGGCGGCGAGACCGGGAGCAATCTGCGGTACGGTTATGCGGCGAAAGACGACCAACGTATTGGCCCCCAGCGTACGCGCCGCATCTTCGAGTGTCCTGTCCGCGAGCACCAGGCTGGCGGTTGTGGTGCGCACGACGTAGGGCGCTGTCACCAGGACATGTCCGATGAACAGGTTGACCGGTGTGTTGCTGAAACCAAAGGTTGAGAACAGCTGCAATAGCGCCACACCGGTGATCAGGACCGGGAAGACCAGCGGCGACAACAGCACCGAGGCGATCAAGTCGCGGCCGGGAACTTCCGAACGGGCCAACGCGAAGGCCGCCGGGACGCCGAGCAGCAATGCTCCGGCGGTCGCCGCAACCGCGAGCCCGGTGCTGAACCACAACGCAGACCGGAAGTCCTGGTCGGCCAGGGCCTTCCCGTACCAGTTAATAGTGAAGCCGCGCGGTGGAAAGATTATGTACTGAGTGTTGGATATCGAGGTGGCTATCGTCACCAATAGCGGTGCTAGGATGAAGATCATCATCGCGGCGGTGATGGACACCAACAGCCAGGCCGTCGGACCGTGCAGACGACCGCTCATCGGGCAAATCTCCGGCGCCGGTCGAGTAGGCGGACCGACGCAAAATTCACCGCCAGCACGATTGCCACGAGCACGCTCGCGCAGGCCGCGCCGAACGGCCAGTTGTAGACGACCAGGAACTGCTGTTCGACGAGCACGCCCAGCATTTGACCCGATGTGCCGCCGAGAATGGCAGGGGTGACAAACGAGCCCGCGGTGAGCGAGAAGACCAGCGTGCAGCCGACCGTCAGTCCTGGCACGCTCAACGGCAGCGTTACCCGGCGGAAGCTGCGCCAGGCCGTCGCGCCGAGCGTGCGCGCCGCATCCTCGAGGCGAGGGTCGATCTTGCCTAACGCCGAGGCAAGCGGAAGCACCATCATCGGGAAAAAGACGTGCAGCGAGCCGATCACCACCGCGGTCTCGGAATACAGCAGTGCGATCGGCGATCCGGTGATGCCGCTGTTGAGCAGCAGCCAGTTCAGAATTCCGGTCGGTCCGTTACCCAGGATCAGCTGCCAGCCATAGGTGCGGACGACGATGCTGACAACCAGCGGTGCAATGACAATGATCGTAATTGCTTGTCGGATTAAGGACGTACTCCGGACCATCACGAGCGCGACCGGATAGGCCAGGACGATGGCGAGCGCGGTCGTGACCAGGCTGATCTTCAGCGTCGTCAGCAGCACTCTGAGGTAAAGCGGCGTCGCAAAAAAATGGCGGTAATGGTCGAGCGTGAGCGGCAAGCCGATCGTGCCGTCTGCGGCCTGTGTCAGAACGCTGTAGCTGATCAATCCGAGCGCAGGCAGTGCAAAGAACAGCGCCAGAAACAGCAGGGCTGGCGACAACAGGGCAGCGGGAATCAGCCGCGAAAATGCAGCTAGGCTCGCCTGACGTGGTGAGCGGGATCGAGCTTTTTGAACCGCGTCAACCAGAACCGCAGCCATGGCGTGACTCTCCTATGCCATCCGTCGCGCCTCCTCCCGATGAGACCTTAATCCACACAATTTCCGTGCCAGATCTATTGATCATCATGCGGGGAGAGATCTTGATGATTTTCACGTTGACGCGGTTGCGCCTGTTGGCGGAAGAAGGAAGTAAAGGATGGAGCTCCTGTCGGAGACCGTGGAACCCGCGCGCCTCGCTTCGCTCGGCTGCGCTCTTCTCCGAACCTCTTGCCTCGGCCCCATCGGCTGAAGCCAAGGGGCCTCGGTCGAACGCGGGCACCGACGCTTCAGCGGCGGCGCAGCTCAGCGGAAGGCGATTTCGGACGCTTGCGGCCGAGGCGGCTCCTCCGCTGTGACGGCGTCACACGGTTACAGCCGTTTCCGGGTCTTGCCAGGGACGACAAACGAGACCGGACCCGCGCTGCATCGGTGCATCTGTTCCCGCTATGTCCCTTGACCGAACCGGGCTCCTCCGCCGGCCGTGGCTTCTCCCTGAAGCGGCGGTAGTCGACCGCCGCATGCAGGGATGCGGGCGCCGTCTTCGCGGCGCCCACCATTACCAGCCCTCACCACTTCACCCTTATGACTAGCGACCCGAGCTTGGGCGCGTCCGCCTGCTCAATGACGCGGCGCGCCGGATTCTGACCGACGGCAAAATCTTCGTGACGCGCGGCATTTCTGCCCTGCCGGTCGACGATCAGGTGGCGATCATGGAGCGTGTTCGTACCTACGACGATCTTACTACCGATTTCGGCGCTTTCGAGCACAGCGGCCATCACATCTTCTGGAAGCTCGACGCGTACGATCGCGACCTGCGATACGGATCGCTCGATCCGGCCGACCCGCGCGTGACCCGGCGTATCCTCACGATCATGCTTGCGGGCGAGTACTGATCGCTCTTCGCCACCCGTCTCATCCGGGGCGGGCGGCAGCCGTAGACGGTCGTCAAACCTTAAAGACCTGAATCCTATGTCAAATCTCAAGGTGTTCCGCGTGCTTATCGGCGAGACCCAAGGCTTCTCCGTTGATGTTGAAGCCGCCGACATCAAAGAGGCCGTGATGCCGATGCACGAGAAACCTCGACGAGCTCTCCCCCGTCGAGGATGCGACCGCATACACCAGCTACCAGGTCGAGGACGCGACCGAGATCGACCGCGCCGAGGCTTTTGTGCAAGCCGTTACGCGAGCACCGCGCTGATGCAGTAAGGGCGGGCGCCGTCTTCACGGTGCCCGCTTATTGCCACTCACCCTTCCTATGCACCATGAGCTCGGCGAACGAGGCCCGCTGATTAGCAACTCAAACCAACATCGATATGCATAGTTCGAAAGCAGCTCGAACAGCGCATCTTGGTTCGGTGCAGAAGTCCGGCGCTATGCGGCGGTTGCAAATTCGGCCCTTACTCTGGGCGTTTCGCGAACCCAATGCGCCGTCGGTTTGTTGATTATCTGATCAAGATACCAAGCCATGAAAAGGGGTGGCCGCTCGGCAGCACCGCGGTCAGCTTGCTCAGGATGGCGTTCCCATTCGTCTGCCAGGCGCTCGATCATTTTGGACCTCCCCTTTTCGTCGTCTTGGATTGGCGAGAAACCAGAGGTTAGCTGCAGATGAACAAGCCGCATGTGATCAGCGTCACACTCGAAAAAATTCTTGCGTACGCGCCCTGAGGGCGACCACCAGCCCACGAGCTGCTAGCCGGAATATCTCGAATATTCCCGCTTACCTCCTGTCGCCGCCTACGCTACCGCCGCCGAACCGCTATTGAATGTATTGAACGGCATGAGGGCAAATGCCTCGACACCGAGGCCGAGCGGCGGCGACTCGCCGACGATCTGTTCTAAATGCTCGACTGGCATATCGGTGATCGCAGCTCATGAACCGATCGATCGGGCTGCCGATACGCAGCCACCCGGGTCACCCGCCCGGCCGTACAATGCGCGAGCGCCGCCGAAACGAAACAGGCGGGCGCCCTCTACCGTCAGCCGGAACGGTGGCGGTTCGCCGGCGCTGCGAAAGCGTGGCCGGCGTGTCTCTCTCCCGACAGCAGCGACATTCGTATCGCTCATTATACCACGCGCACCAGGCCGAGCCGCGACAGGCTGCGGCTCGCCGGTATCGGCCACCCCTCGCCGCGGCGCGCCTCGCGCCGAGGTAAGATGGCGGTGAGGGCTGATAGGCGCTGCGAAGGTGATCTGACCGACCGAATGCCGGTTCTGCATCGCTTCACGAACCCCGGCCGCCGCGTACGCTGAAGCCAGTTTCCGCCATTCCCGCGAGCGGCATGTCCGCGCTGGCAGGCGCCCGGCATCGCCTGACGCCTGCTCACGCAGGACATCGCAACCCGCTCGACATGGAGAGTACAAATGGCGGAGAGACAACCGGCCGCACCGACGCACCGCGTCTACACGCTCCTTGGCGAGAAGGCCAGGACGAGTACTGGCTCAATATCGGTCTCGCCTTCCCGCACAAGGACGGCAGCGGTTTCAACATCGTGCTGCAGGCCTTGCCGCTCGACGGTAAGATCGTCTGCCGCGAGATCGACGCTCAGGACGCTTCTTGCGTCTTTCGTACCGTTCATCCCAATCGTCCATTCCGACGACACCGAGCGCGAACCTGATGACGCCTATCGCCGTCTTCATTGCATCGTCTTCCGTCCTCGCGATGCCGTCGATCGGAAAGCCGATGTCGCGCTCGACCTCCTTGGTCACGCAGCCTTCGAGAAAGCGCTCGCCGCCATGGGTCCAGGAAAGCGACTTCAATCGCCTTTGCTAGAGAAGCAGGCCGTTCGCCAAGCATCCTGCGCCGCCGCCTGTCGAAAAAAGGCGCGATCAGGACCCCAGCATGGGCCAGCGATGACGGTACGGCAAAGACCCGAGTGCCGATGACCATTATCGGCGCGTCGCGGACGGGGCTTCTCTGGGCGCTGGAGTGCCTTGCCCAGAAGCCGCAAAACCTGCCCCGAGTATCCACGCTTCAGGCGATCTTCAGGTCATGGATGCCGCAGAACGCAGCCTCGGTAGAACAGCGGATCTAACCGTGCGCAACGTGACGCCGCAGCGACGCTGGTCGAAATTGAGCGGGCTGGCGGGACGCAAAAAGCCGGAAAGCCCTCCAAAGTGTACCGGATGGTCACCATCGCGTTTCCGCGAGACAGTCGCGACGACCATCGTTCCCGATTGCCGAGCGACTTATGCATCGTGACATGGGGTCCTTACCCGCTGTGTTCACCGCGCCTCGTCGCACCCCGGCCAGAATCCTGTGCCAAAAGTGAGGCAAGCTACCCTGGGACAGACGCTAAGTCATTGAGTCTCCGTAGCTCAGCCGGATAGAGCATCGGTGTCCTAATCCGCTGCTCAATACCACCGCAGTACCGTTCGGTCGAATTTCTGATCGCTCGTTCACTGAGTGGCGTTTACTGACTGGCGTTCTCTCTGCTGCTGCGCCTGGCGCGCTGGATACGCAAAGCACACAAATAGCTCGAAGGGCGGCGGACACCCGGTGCTATGTGGTTGGTAGCCACGGGCGTCCGGAGCGAGTATGCTCACCGCGCCCCATCACTGCTCAGACCGTATACGTAGCTAGGCCGAGCTAAAATGTGAAGCGAGGACGCGTAAGTCATTGAAAGAGCCCGTAGCTCAGCCGGTAGAGCAACTGACTTTTAATCAGTAGGCCCCGGGTTCGAATCCCGGCGGGCTCACCATCCTCATAATCCTCTCATTATACATCGAAGGGTTGAGGTGCATTTTGGCAAACCATTACTCAGGTTTGCCAATCGATGTTCTCGTTTCGGCTGCCGTGAATGCACTGGTCACGGTAGCCATCGCGGCCCTAGCCATGCGTGCCTGATCTGCTGCCGCGCAGTACCGCTGAACCTCGCGCAGCGATTTATGTCCGCTGATTGACATGATCTCGGGTGCGCTGCATCCCGCCTCCGCTAGCCGCCGGCACGCTGCCTTCCGCAAGCCATGCGCCGAGCAATGCGGCAATCCCGCATCATTGCACCACTCCCGGAATAGGTTGCCGAAACCGGCTCCGCTAAACGGCGAGCCGTCTTTGGTGACAAGGAATGTCAGGTGATCATTCGGTGTCGCCTCGATAATCGTGGCAAGATCGTGATGGAGGGGTATAGCAAGCACCGCTCCGGTTTTTTGTTGCGTGACATGAATAGTGCCATCCCGAACGTGCTGCCGCCCCATGCGGATCACGTCAGATCGGCGTTGCGCCGTATAGAGTAACAAGGCCAGGGATAGCCGCGCGCGCGAACCGATCGGATGCTTCGCCTCGAACGCCGCGATATCGGCATCCGACCAAGTGTAGATGCCCTCCGATCTGATTTTGACGCTCTTCACACCGGCAGTCGGATCATCTCCGGTCAGCATGCCGGCGCTCTGCGCGTACTGCAATAGCGATCGGAGCACCTTCAAGAAATTCTTAGCTGCCGCGGGGGTATTCGCCTTTGCCGCGACCATATCGGCAATGTGCCGTCGTTCAAGTTTATTGATCGGCTTGTCTCCGTGGGCAGTGCGGAATCTTTCGAGAATATTGCGCCATACACGCTGCGTGCTAGGCGCGAGATTCAAGTATTGGACGGACCGGTAATAGCCGACTGTTGCCGCATTGACGCTCCCCGGCCTGGTGCGGGTGGAGCCGATTTCAGCATACGGAGCTTCGCCGGTAAGAGCGGCTCGGTATGCCTCCATGAACTCGTCGGTGCCGGGCGCTCCTTTCAGGGGAATTCGCTTGGCCCCCGGCACCCTCACGTACCGCCGCACCTTGCCGTGCCGATCGCGGAACTCATGAACGTAAGCGAGCCGGATTTTGGTCATTCGTCCCACTCATTCTCATTGGCGGCTGCGGTGGGGTTTTCTGGCTCGCCGATATCGACGATGATCTCACCATCTCTGGTGAGACGGACACTCGCCACCGAGCAACCTGCGTTACGAACTGCCTTCACGGCCGCTGTCAGGTCGCGCTGTCGGAAAGTTGCTGGACCGCGTGCCATTATGCAATCCCCCGCGCAGTCCGGGAAATCGCTAGAAGCCTGTTGATTTGAGAGAAAATATCGATTATGTTACCCACAGTGCCTGGCCCCCGGGGCAGGTATGTAATATTTCGGGAATCCGGCCCGGCCGTGGTGATGCACGCGCCGGGCCTCTTTTTCTGCGGTGGCGCTACTGGTTCGGCGCGACAATCCGGCCGCAGATCGATTTGGCTCGCTTTTGCGCTATTTCCTCAGTCAAACGCCACGGCGGCGCGGCTCCGGGGGTGGACTCCGCCTCCCTATGCTGATCAACCAGATGGGCGATATCGTCTAGGCCATAACGATCGACTAGCGCCTCGACGAGTGCCTCCGCGGCGTCGGGTTCGCCTGCATCGTTGGCAAGCGCATCAAACTCGGCAACCCACCGCTTGGCTTCGGCGACTGCGAGGTCAAAACGAACTGCAGTGTAAGACATTTTTCAAACTCCGATTTTGCGTCTGAATGTGTGATGTCGGAATGCGTGAGGAAGAAGTCCAGAAATAAGGGGGTGATGACGCGGCTGGTTCGCATGGCTGCGGGTCTTCATCTAACCGACACCAAGGTCGGCCGTGTTATCGGCTCTTTTTAGGTGTGCGTCGTACCAATCATCGTACGCGGGGCGGTCTTCCGGCAATAGCTTCTCGATCAACCCCACGCATCCAAAAATCCGCAACTTCGAGGCAGTAGGCATCGAGGCAATGGCGCGGTCGAACCGAGCCATTGAGGATGGGGTGTCCAATTTGGACAGTCCATTGCGCCCCCCACGAACAGCGCCAACGGTAGACGGGCTGACGCCAACAGCGCGCGCTATCGAGCGATCGGACCGTTCGGGGTCCGCCTTCAGAAGCGCCGCAATAACCTCGCGCTTCTGTTCGGCTCGTCAACAACGATTGGCTCTTGGAGCCCGTGCGCGGCAATGTCGTGTTTAAGCGCCTCAAACTCGGCGGGCGACACCATTGGGAAAATGTTTGCCACGGGATGCGCGAGGGGTTGCGCCTGAGAAACTTTCATGGTATATAATCGCTCACGTTTTTATTGCAAAACTGGCGGGCCGCAGTACGCCCGCCTTTTCTATCGGCGCGCACGTCACACCCTACACACGTTACACACTACATTCGAAAATCCCAATCCTAAATCTGTGCTCTGGCGCAGAATTCTTTGTGCGTGTTGCACATCAGTCACGTCAATATCTCCGCTTCACCGCGGCGTTTCTAAACAACCCCTGCCGCAAAACGTGGCAAGGGGGTCTCCAATGCCAAAAATCAAAATACCTGCGGATTATCAGGGTCGAGCAGTTTATGGATGAGTCCTTTGTCTTCGGCCCATTTAACGTCGTACTCGGTGTCCTGCTTAATCACCCGCTCGAACTCAGCGGCCGTTCGGCCAGTCCTTCCAGCATAAAACCGTGCTAGTTCTTCATTTTGTTTACGTAGGTACTCGGCTTCCTTATCGCGAGCTGCGGCCGTCCATCGGCCGTTAATCGGCCTAACTTCAACTTCATGCAACAAGAACTGCGAGCCAGCCACCGCTTCGCGGTATTCTCCTGCCAGCAACACGATCGTCGCAGCTGAGCAACAGGCGCCAGCGACGCGGGTCGTTATCGGCCTGCCGTCTGCCCGCAGCAGCGCGTATACCTGACGTGCATCTGCTAAGCTGCCACCACCACTGTTGATGATGACCTCTATGGTCGAGGCCGAAGCGAATAAAGTCTGTAGCTTATGCTTGACCCCCGCGGCCCTCACGGCATCCTCGGGACCAATTTTCCCATACACCTTGATGACCGCAGGTTTGTCCCCAGGGTCTTTTGCGTTTACCCGATATCGGCTGTACCCATCGAGTGCGGCCTTGGCTGCGCGTAGGCGCCTTTGGTTTTCCGTATCGACCACCACGCGCGGTCGGCGTTGTTTGCTAATCATAATTTACTTGTCCCCCAACCAATCGGCCCAGGCGCGCGTTCAATCCACTGAGGTCCGGCGATAAGATAAACAATTCCTGCCCGTGCGACGCCATCGCGGAGTTACTCAATTCCTCAGCGCCACCAGCTCGGATTGCAGTGCGAAAAGCGCCTCCCGGCATTTAGTGGCGGCAGCTGCGACCGGCTTTCTCATAGTTTCGCGCCCGGGCGGCATGGGCGTTTCGCATTTCGACAAGGCCCTCGCGCATGCCGCCCATCTCGGTTTCGATGAGCTGCCTCTCGACGTGTTTGAGCGCCAGATTGCGCTCCAGCTCCGTTACATTAACGGTTCGTGGCCTGTTTCCATTGAGTTCCTGAATGTCGTTTGAAAGCCGGGCCATATCGTTTTTCAGGGCAGCCATCTTTTTCTCGGCCGCTTCATGCTTTGAAGTCGGCGCTACGGTGGTCATCATTTCGACAATCCACAAAATGTAATAACTTATAGAACTTTCGTTTCGACATTAGTTTTAAAGGCTCTTTCCAACGTATCACAATCTGGTGATTCCGCAGTGGACAGCAACCCAGACCGGCTCACCGCATTTGCGACAGCCGCGGTATCGAGTTCAATGCGGAACACCCGCGCCCCTCGTGCGGCGCGGCTCCGCGACTGCCGAACGCGCGCGTTATTCTCAGTT
>CAVWDC010000002.1:0-56871 GCA_963753665.1 uncultured Alphaproteobacteria bacterium | reverse complement strand
CGCAGCGCCTTCAACGTCACCAACTCGGGATCGCCCGGCCCGAGACCGATCCCGTATAGAAGACCCGACTTCATTTCAGACCAATTTTGCCGCGAAAAGCTGTGTGACCGGCATCAGCGGACGCCAGGCATGATGCGCGCCGAGGCCTCGGCGCGGCTGACCGCGATCCGGGTCAGCTCGCCGCCATGCCGCGCGTGCCAATCGAGCACGACCCGTTCGCCCTCGATACTGACGACATTGGCGACGAGCCGTCCGCCGGGCCGCAGCGCCGCCCAGGCTGCCTCCAGCAGACCGGGATCGCCGATGCCGCCGCCGATAAAAATGGCGTCCGGCGCCGGCAGGCCGGCGAGCGCACTCGGGCGCCCGGCCGGCGACGATGCGCAGCCCCGGAACGCCGAGCCGCGCGGCGTTGCGCGCGATCATCGCGGCGCGCGCCTCGTTGTGCTCGACGGCGATCGCCGAGCCGCCCGGAATTGCGCGCAGCCACTCGATCGCGATCGAGCCGCATCCGGCGCCGATATCCCACAGCATCTCGCCGGCGAGCGGGGCCAGGCGCGCGAGCGTCATCGCCCGCACCTCGCGCTTGGTCAGCTGGCCGTCATGCTCGAACGCATCGTCCGGCAAGCCGGCGAGTCGCGACAGCGGGCGCGCATCGGGCGCCGGCATGCATTCGATCGCGATCGTGTTGAGGTCGGCGGCGCGGCGTTCGCCCCAGCTCTCGGCGGTGCCGGATAAGACCGCCTCGCGCTCGCCGCCGAGATGCTCGAACACCGTCATGCGGCTCGGCCCCCAGCCGGAGGCGGAAAGCAGCGCGGCGACGTCGGCGCGGCGTGTCGCCGTCATGCGACAGCAGCAGAAGCCGCGCGCGCGGGGCCAGATGCAGACGCAGGCTGTCGAGCGGCCGCCCGTGCAGGCTCAGCGTGACGCAATCCTCGATCGCCCAGCCGAGCCGGGAGGCGGCGAGGCTGAAGGCGCCGGGGTGCGGCACAATCGTCATCTCGTTCGATCGCGAAAATGCCGCGCCAGCACGGTGGCCGACGCCGTACCACAGCGGGTCGCCGCTCGCCAGCACGGTGACCCGGCTGCCGCGCCGCGCCGCGATATCGCCGAGCGTGTCGGCGAGCGGCCGGCGCCAGATCAGCCGCTCGGCCCGGCCCGGCGGCACCATGGCCGGCGGCACCATCGCGAGATGCCGGGCGCCGCCGACCAGCATTTCCGCGGTTTCGATCAGGGCGCGCGCCGCCGGGCCGATGTCCGGCAGTCCGTCCTCGCCGATGCCAACGACGCTGAGCCAGCGTTTCATGCCGCGCGTCCGGTCGAGCGGGCGCACAGCGCGTTGACCGCCGCCGCCGCCAGCGCGCTGCCGCCGCGGCGTCCGCGCAACGCGATAAACGGCAATTCGCGGCCGAACCCGATCAGCGCCTCCTTGGCCTCGGCGGCGCCGACAAACCCCACCGGGAAACCGAGCACCAGGGCAGGCGGGGCGGCGCCGGCGGCGATGATCTCGAGCAGATGGAACAATGCGGTCGGCGCGTTGCCGATCGCGACGACCGCACCGGCCAGATGCGGGCGCCACAGTTCGACGGCGGCGGCGCTGCGGGTCGTGCGCAATTCGGAGGCCAGCGCCGCGACGGCAGGATCGCGCAACGTGCAGATCACGCGGTTGCCGGCCGGCAGCAGAGCTTCGGTGATGCCGGACGCGACCATCGAGCTGTCGGCGAGGATCGCGGCGCCGTTCGCCAGAGCGCGGCGTCCGGCGCCGATCGGCGCCGCGCGACCAGGCGAGGTCGTCGAGGATCGAGACATCGCCGGCGGCATGCGCCAGGCGCACGGCCAGCGGGCGCAGCGCGGCCGGAAAGCGACCGAGATCCGCCGCCTCGCGGACCAGCGCGAACGAGCGCTCGGTAGATCGCCGCCGGATCGCGGAGGTAGTCGTACAACGGCTCCTCTTCCCGCATCGGCGGGAGCGGATCGCGCATCCGCTGGCGGCGGCCGCGTGTCCGGGGTGGACGGCGACGTCGCTCCTGAGCGCGTCCTCCCTGCCAACCCTCGGCCACTCTCCCCCATTGGGGGAGAGGGAGATTTGGCAATGGCTCTGCGACGGGAGAGGCTGGCCGCGCTCTCTGGGCGCCATCACCCCGAGCGTCCAGGCCTCCTCGGTTGTCGATCGTCTGGACCTGCTCGGCATTCAGGTCAGAGGGTCCGGCCAGCCAGCGCGCCAGTTCGCCGGTTCGGTTTTGCTCGCGCAAAGATGCCGGCCACGGTTCGGACCTGCGCCTTGTCGTTCGGCGGTCCGAGTTCCGGCCGGACCGGCCACCATGACGGCCAGACCTCGGCGAACACGATCCGCGCCTCGTCGGGCGATCGGCGCGCGAACCCGGTCTCGAACGGCCAGATGCGGGCCCGGTCGGCCCATTCGGGATCGTCGCGCAACGCGCGGACGACCGGGATCCCGGTCAAGGACCTGGCTGCCGACCGAGCCGGTATAGGCGAGCTTCCAGCACGGCTGCGCCCCGATCATCCAGGTGTCGATCAGCCGCTTCTCGGCGAGGCCGTTGCCGTCATGGCCGTGGTGATGGGTCGCGCCGAGAAAGGGTCCCGCGGCGCTCGCCGGACATCCCCAGAACGGGAACCGGCCGCCGGACACGCGCTGGTTGAACCTCGCGCCGACCTCGAACCGATTGTTGCGGTTGCGCTCGTCGTCCGCGAGCAGAGAGGCGATCTCGTCCCATACGGCGCGCCAGGGCGGGCTGCCGGCAAGCCCCAAACCGGCGGCGAAACCGGCGGGATAGCCGAACGGAAAATCGAACCCGGCCAGCACGCGCTCGCCGCGCCGCATGCAATCGGCGAGCACCTGGCGGAGCGTCGCCTTTGCGGCATGCCGGGTCGGCGGGTTTTCCAGCAGCTGCTCGGCCCCGTCGCGGCCGACCGCGCAGATCCAGATGCTGTCGCGCCCGGTCTTCGGCGTGCCGGCCGCGCTCCAGTCGACGATCACGAACCTGTCGAACAGCGCCCCGCCTCCGGTTCAGCCATCATGATGATGAGAATGGCGGATGCGCATGGTCATGCGGCTGCCCGTGACCGTCATCGTCCTCGTGGCGATGCGCGACCCCGGCGCCGCGCACGTGATGATGATGCCCCTGCTGCGGCGCGCCGACGGCATCGTCGTATCCGATGATGCGCGTGCGGTATTTGCACAGCTGGCAGTTCATCGCCGGCTCGCCGGTGTCGCATTCGTCGATGCGGTCGAGGAAGGCGTCGATGACCCTCGGGTGATCGCGCAGGTAGCCGGCCTTGACGAAGGTGATCTCCGGGAAACGGGCGGCGGCGTCATCGGTCTCGCCGTAGATGCGTTTGACCAGCACCCCGGTGAACAGGAAATACGGAAAGACGACGATGCGGCGGAAGCCGAGAAGCGCCGCGCGGTCGAGCGCCGCGCCGACGCGCGGGTGCGCGACGCCGCTGAACGCCGCTTCGGCCCAGCCGAAGCCGAGCCCTTCCCACAGCATGCGCGCGATCTTCGCGATGTTGCGCGTTGGCGTCGGGGTCGTTGGTGCCGCGGCCGACGACAACGAGCAGCGATTCCGAGCGTTCGCTCTCCGGCGCGACGGCGGCGATACGGTCGGCCGCGGCCTCGAGCAGTTTCGGGTCGATCCCGAGGTCGCGGCCGAGCCGCACCTCGGCCCCCGGATGCGCGGCCATGAAGCTGTTCATCTCCCACGGCAGGTCGTTCTTGACATGGCTCGCGGCGAACAGCATGCCCGGTACGGCCAATATTTTCGCCGCGCCGCGCGCATGCAATTCGGCGAGCGCTTCCCCGATCGTCGGCCGGGCGAATTCGAGATAGCCGGTCGCGAAATCGCGGCCTTCGGAGCCGGGCGCGCAGCGCCGCGGCCGCCTGCTCGAACTCGTCGATCGCCTCGGGGTCGCGGCTGCCGTGGCCGCACAGCAGCACCGCCGCTTCGTTCATCGCCGATTTCTCCCCCGATTGATCGCGCCCGATTGATTGCCGGCGGCGTCACAGCCGAGATTGCCGCCGCGATGAGACCGCCATCCCTGAACGATCCGCTGCTGCTGCTGCTTGCCGGCCTGGCGATCGACGCGCTGTTCGGCGACATGCGGACGGTGTTCCGGTTCGTGCCGCATCCGGTCGTGCTCGCCGGGCGGGCAATCGCGTTCTTCGACCACAAGCTCAACCGGCCGCAACGCACCGAACGGGCCCGCCGCGAGCGCGGCATTCTGGCCGTGCGTCGCGCTGGTCGGCGGCGCCGCCGCGATCGGCTGGCTGATCCAGGCGCTGTGCCGCGGCCGACCGGTCGGCGCGCTGATCGAAGCGCTGCTGATCGGCATCCTGGTGGCGCAGCGCAGCCTGTTTCTGCATGTCGCCGCCGTCTCGCTGGCGCTGCGCGACGGCGGCGTCGAGGCCGGGCGATTGGCGGTCAGCCATATCGTCGGCCGCGACCCGGCGCGGCTCGACCGGCACGGCGTCGCGCGCGCCGCGATCGAGAGCCTCGCCGAGAATTTCAGCGACGGCGTCGTGGCGCCGGTCTTCTGGTATCTGATCGGCGGCTTGCCGGGCCTGTTCGCGTACAAGATGGCG
This sequence comes from uncultured Alphaproteobacteria bacterium, assembly GCA_963753665.1. Classification (GTDB taxonomy): domain Bacteria; phylum Pseudomonadota; class Alphaproteobacteria; order ATCC43930; family CGMCC-115725; genus DATARH01. The sequence goes on along the minus strand of CAVWDC010000002.1, from coordinate 52,271 downwards.
AACACGCTCGACAGCATGATCGGGCATCGCTCGGAGCGCTATCGCGCGTTCGGCTGGGCGGCCGCGCGCTTCGACGATCTGCTGAACCTCGTGCCGGCGCGGCTCAGCGGCCTGCTGCTCGCCGCGGCCGCGCTGTTCGTCGGCGATGCGCGGCCCGGCCGGAGCCTTGTCACGATGCTGCGCGACGCGAAGAAGCACCGCTCGCCGAATGCCGGCTGGCCGGAGGCGGCGATGGCCGGCGCGCTCGGCCTCGCGCTGGCCGGCCCGCGCCGCTATGCCGAGGGGACCGTCGAGGACCCGTGGCTCGGCAGCGGCACGGCGCGGGCGACGCAGGCCGACATCGTGCGGGCGTTGCGGCTGTACTACGCGGCGTGCCTGCTGCTGAGCGGCGGTCTGGTCGTCGCCTGGATCGCGCTGCATGTCAGGCTGCCCGGCTGAGGCGCGGCGCGCGCGAGGCGGCGAGCAGCCCGGCGAGGTCGAGGTGCCGTTCGAGGTGATCGGCGAGCCGATCGAGGATGCCGTCGATCATCGCGTCGTAGGCGATGCCGGCGCTGGCCTCGGCGCCGAGCCGGGCCAGGAACGCGCGGCGGAACGCGTCGCCGGCGAACAGCCCGTGCAGATAGCAGCCGGCAACCCGGCCGTCGGCGCTGACCGCGCCGTCGGGCCGTCCGCCGAGATCGAGCATCGGGCGGGCGAGGCCCGGACCGCTCGTCGCGCCGAGATGCATCTCGTAGCCGCGCACCTGCATGCCGGTCGCGAGATCGGTGCCGGCGGTTTCGCGAAGCTGCTTTTCCGGGCCGAGCACCGTTTCGATGTCGAGCAGGCCGAGCCCCGCCGCCTCGCCGGGCGGACCTTCGCGCCCCTCGGGATCGGCGATGCGCCGGCCCAGCATCTGATAGCCGCCGCACAGCCCGAGGATGTGCCCGCCGTGGCGGCGATGCGCGAGGATGTCGATGTCCCACCCCTCGCGCCGCAGAAAGGCGAGATCGGCCAGCGTCGCCTTCGACCCGGGCAGGATGACGAGCGCGGCGTCGCGCGGCAGCGGATTGCCGGGCGGCACCATCACGAGTTCGACGCCCGGCTCGGCGCGCAGCGGGTCGAGATCGTCGAAATTGGCGATGCGCGGCAGCAGCGGGACGGCGATCTTGAGCCCTCCGGACCGCTCCCGTCACCGGCGGCATCTGCGGGCGAGACGCCCGCGACGTGGCGGGTCGGGTACGCCGCAGCGCCATCGAATCCTCGGCCGGCAGCAGCGACGCCTCGGCGAAGAACGGGACGACGCCGAAGCATCGCCATCCGGTGCGCTCGCCGATCGCGGCGATGCCGCCGTCGAACAGCCTGATATCGCCGCGGAATTTGTTGACGATATAGCCGGCGAGCCGGCCGCGCTCGGCCGGCGACAGCAGCGCGTGCGTGCCGACGAGCTGCGCGATGACGCCGCCGCGCTCGATGTCGCCGATCAGCGCGACCGGCACGTCGGCGGCCTCGGCGAAACCCATATTGGCGATGTCGCCGGAGCGCAGGTTGATTTCGGCCGGGCTGCCGGCGCCCTCGACCAGCACGAGATCGGCGTCGGCGGCGAGCCGGTCGAAGGCGGCCAGTACCGCCGGCAGCAGGCTCGGCGCCAGCTTCCGGTAGTCGCGCGCCGCCGCGCTGCCCCGCACCCGGCCGCACAGCACGATCTGCGCCGCGCCGTCCGATTGCGGCTTCAGCAGCACCGGGTTCATGTCGCTGACCGGCGCGACGCCGCAGGCCCGCGCCTGCAGCGCCTGCGCCCGGCCGATCTCGCCGCCATCCGCCGTGACCGCGGCGTTGTTCGACATGTTCTGCGGCTTGAACGGCCGCACCCGCAGACCCCGCCGGGTGAAGGCGCGCGCCAGCCCGGCGACGAGCAGCGACTTGCCGACATCGGAGCCGGTGCCCTTGCAGCATCAGCGCGCGGGTCATGCGGTGCAGGCTCATCAGAATTCGATCCCCGCCTGCGCCTTGACGCCGGCGCGGAACGGGTGCTTGACCAGGGTCATCTCGGTGACGAGGTCGGCGATCTCGATCAGCGGCGGCGGCGCGTTGCGGCCGGTGACGACGACGTGCAGATCGCGCGGCTTGCCGCGCAGCACGGCGATCACCTCGTCGAGCGGCAGGTAGTCGTAGCGCAGCACGATGTTCAGCTCGTCGAGCAGCACCATGCGGTAGGACGGGTCGGCGATCATCGCCTTCGCCGCCTCCCAGGCGGCGCGGGCGGCGGCGATGTCGCGGGCGCGGTCCTGCGTGTCCCAGGTGAACCCCTCGCCCATCGCGCGGCAGGTGACGAGATCGGGAAATCGCGCCAGCACGGTGCGCTCGCCGGTCCCCCAGGCGCCCTTGACGAACTGCACGATCCCGACCCTGAAGCCGTGCCCGATGCAGCGCAGCACCATGCCGAACGCGGCCGTCGATTTGCCCTTGCCGGCCCCGGTATGCACGATCATGAGGCCGCGCTCCTCGGTCTTGGTCGCGAGCACCTTGCGGCGCGCCGCCTGCCGCCGCTCCATCTTCTCGCGATGCAGCCGGTTGATCTCGTCTTCGTCAGGCGTGGCGGTGATCATGTCTGCGGCCGGAATGCGATAAACGGGAGTTGTGCGACGAGCTTGCGGCGATCGCTGTCGGAGCTGTGATAGCGCCAGCCGGCGAGCCGCGTCAGCGCGAAGCGAACGATCGGAGAAATGAAGCGATTGCGTTGCTCATAACGGGTGATAACGCCAACGGCTTCTTCCGGCATCGAGAATGCGGTGCGTGGCGCCGAAATGGTCCCGACCGATTACCACCTCCTCGCCCGTCCCGGTCTCGATGTTTCTCAGCCAGTCGGAGTCGCGGCCGAAGCCGCTCATGACGACGATTTCGGGTCCGGTCGGGCGGTACTCCATGACCTCCAGCACCGTCTCGCGCCGCAATCCGCTGCGCCGGCCGATATGGATCAGCAGCATGAAACGGCGACCCAGCAGGCCGCCGCCAGCCCCAGTGGTAGAGATGGATCGGCAGGCGAAAGGCTCGCCGCCAGAAGGGAGACAGCGCCATCGTCATGCCTCCTTCGAGACCAGCGCGGCGCGGATGCTGTTGCGGCGCGGGCGCCACAGGCCGCGCTCGACGGCCTCGCGAAACCGGCTCTCGGTTTCGGCGAGCGCCGCCGGATTGTGCGCCGCCATGAACTCGCGCACCGCGGCATCGCCGAGATAGGCCTCGTACAGCGCGTCGAAATGCGAATCGTCGACCGCGCGCGCCGTCGCGGCGAAGGCGAACAGGTAATCGACCGTCGCGGCGATCTCGGCGGCGCCCTTGTAGCCGTGGCGCATGACCCCGGCGATCCAGCGCGGGTTGGCGGCGCGGCCGCGCACGATCCGGCCCAGCTCCTCGCGCAGGGTGCGGATGCGCGGCCGGTCGGGCTGCGAATGGTCGTTGTGGTAGACGGCGACCGCGCGCCCCGACAGGTGCCGGATCGCGACCGCCAGCCCGCCCTCGAACTGGTAGTAATCGTCGCTGTCGAGCAGATCGTGCTCGCGGTTGTCCTGGTTGTGCAGCACGGCGTCGGTCTCGGCGAGCCGCGCTTCGAACAGGCCTCGTTCCGCCCTGCCCTCCCCGCCGGCGCCGTAGGCCCAGCCGCTCCAGCCGAGATAGGCGTCGGCCAGATCGGCATCGTCCTGCCAGATGCGCTCGTCGATCAGCACCTGCAGCCCGGCGCCGTAGGCTCCGGGTTTCGACCCGAACACCCGATAGCCGGCACGCCGCGCGGCTTCGTCCGGGCGATGCCCCGGCGGCTTCGAGCGCCGCGCGGTCGGCGGCGACGCGGGCAGCCAGCGGGTTTGTCGCCGGCGGCTCGTCGAGCGCCGCGACGGCGCGCACCGCGCTGTCGAACAGGTCGATCAGGCCGGGGAAGGCGTCGCGGAAGAACCCGGAAATGCGCAGCGTGACATCGACCCTGGGACGGTCGAGGACCGAGGCCGGCAGGATTTCGAACCCGGTGACCCGGCCGCTGGCGCCCTCCCAGACCGGCCGGACGCCGATCAGCGCCAGCGCCTGCGCGATGTCGTCGCCGCCGGTGCGCATGTTGGCGGTGCCCCAGGCCGACAGCGCGAGCCGCGCCGGGTAGTTGCCGTGCTCCTGCGCGTAGCGCTCGACGAGCAGCCCGGCCGAATGCCAGCCGAGCTGCCAGGCGGCCGGGGTCGGCACGGCGCGCGTATCGACCGAGAAGAAATTGCGCCCGGTCGGCAATACCTCGGGCCGTCCCCGGCTCGGCGCGCCGCTCGGGCCGGGCTCGACGCGCCTGCCGTCGAGGCCAGCCAGCACCGCCGCGATCTCGGCCGGTCCGCAGGCGGTCACCGCCGGCCGCAGGGTACGCTTCGATCCAGCCGAGCACGGCCCGGGTGCGGTGCCATTCCGGCGCCGGCGCCTGCTCGCCCGAGACAAGCCGCAGCGCCAGCGCCTCCAGCCGCTCGACCGTGTCGCCGGCGGTGCGCCACGCGGGATCCTCTGCCTGGACCGCCGGCGTCCCGCCGGCATGCCGGCCAGAGGCCGGCGGTCCCGCCTCGGCAAGCACCGCCGGCCTCGGGCCGGTCCACGGCTCGCCCAAGTCCAGCATCAGCGGGTCGGCGCCGAGATCGAGATCGGCGGCGAGCGCCCGCAGCAGCGACTCATCCGCCTCGCCGCCGCCGCGCCGCGCCCGGGCGATCGCGACGAGCAGCGCATCGAGACGCTCGCCGGCCGGGCTTTCGCCGAACACATGCAGCCCGTCGCGGATCTGCAATTCCTTCAGCTCGCACAGAAACCCGTCGAGCTTCTGCAATGCCGCCGCGGTGTCGTCGCCGGGCGCGATGCCGCAATCGCGGTCGATCCCGGCAGCGCGCCGCGCGCTCCAGGATCTCGGCGGCGAGCGGCGCGATGCGCCTGACATCGCCGCGCGCCGCCTCGTAATACTCGTCGATCAGCCGCTCGATCTCGGCCTGCGGACCGTAGCTGCCGGCGCGGGTCAAGGGCGGGGTCAGGTGATCGACGATGACCGCCTGCGCCCGCCGCTTCGCCTGGCTGCCCTCGCCGGGATCGTTGACGATGAACGGGTAGAGATGCGGCAGCGGCCCGAGCACCGCCTCCGGGAAGCATTCCGACGACAGCGCCAGCGCCTTGCCGGGCAGCCATTCGAGCGTGCCGTGCTTGCCGAGATCGATCACCGCATCGGCGCGGAAGCTGTCGGCCAGCCAGGCATAGGCGGCGAAATACGAATGCGGCGGCACCAGCGCCGGGTCGTGATAGGTCGCTTTCGGGTCGAGATTGTAGCCGCGCGCCGGCTGGATCAGCACCGCGATATTGCCGACGCGGAAGCCGGGGATCGCGAACCGGCCGCAATCGAGCCGCCCCGGACGGAAGAACGGGTCGCGCTCGGCGCTGCCCCAGCGCTCCGACACCTGCTGCTGCACCGGTTGCGGCAGGCTGGCGAAAAAGGCCGAATACTCGGCGAAGGACAGGGTTTCCTCGGCCGGCGCGTATGGCCGCGCGTTGCTCGGGCCCGGCAAGCAGCCGCCGCATCAGCGCGGCGCCGTCCTCCGGCATGTCGCCGGTGCGGTATCCGGCGTCGCGCAGCGCCTTCAGGATCGCGACCGCCGATGCCGGCGTGTCGAGCCCGACGCCGTTGCCGATGCGGCCGTCGCGGTTCGGGTAGTTGGCGAGCACGATCGCGACCCGCCGCTCGGCCGGGCGGTTTGGCGCGCAGCCGCGCCCAGTTGCGCGCCAGATCGGCGACAAAGGCGACCCGGTCGGCGACCGGACGGTAGCCGACAAGATCGGCCTCGGTCTCGGGATCGCGGCCGAGCGGCGCCTTGAACGAGACCGCGCGCGACAGGATGCGGCCGTCGATCTCGGGCAGCGCCACGTTCATCGCGAGATCGCGCGGTCCGAGGCCGCGCGTGCCTCGCGCCACGACTTCCTCGTCGCCGCCGGAAAACACGACCTGCAGCACCGGGCAGTCGGCGCGCAGCGGATCGCCGCCGCCCGCAGCCGCCAGCGAAAACCCGGTCGCGTTGAGGATTACCGCAGGGGGATGCGCCGCCAGAACATCGGCCAGCAGCGCGGCGGCCTCGGCGTCCTTGAGGCTGCTGACAAAGACCGGCAACGGCCGCAGCCCGCGCGCGGCCAGCGCCCGCACCAGCGCATCGACCGGGGCGGTGTTGCCGGACTGCACGAGCGCCCGATAGAACACGAGCGGCACGACGCCGCCCTCGCCGGGCCACTGCGCGCCGCGATCTCGGCGAGGCTCGGCGTCGCGCGCCCCGGCCAGTACAGACCGGCGCGCAGCAGCGGCGCCGGCTCGGCCCAAGGTGGGGTTGTCGCCCCGCTCCCCGCCCCGCTGCGGGGAGAGGGCGGGTGAGCGGCCGGCAAGTCGCCGCAGCGCAGAAAATTGTCGGCGTTGCCCGGCCCGCCTTCCGGCGAGATAGCGCCACAGCCGCCGCGCGGCGTCGGGCGGCAATGGTGGAGAGCCGCGCCAGTTCGGGGTCGGGTTTGTCGTCGCCGGGCAACAGCGCGAGCGGGATGCCGTTGTCGCGGCAGGTCTCGGCCAGCCGCTCGACGCCGTAGGGCCAATAGGCGCTGCCGCCGAGCAGGCGGGCGATCACCAGCCGCGCCCGCGCCACGACCTCCATGTACAGATCGACCGAGAAATTGTGCCCGAGCCGCATCACCGGCGCGAGCCGCACCGTCGGCGCACCCGGGTCATCGGCGCGCCGCCGGGCCTGCGCCGCCGCGAGCAGCGCGATCTCGGTGTCGGCGCTCGCCAGCACGATGATGTCGCCCGGCGTCTGCGCCAGATCGACCGCGGCCGATCCGTCGGCGATGATGCCGGGCTCGGTGGCGAGCAGATGCATTCAGCCGCCCCCGGCCAGTTCGGCCAGGGCGGCTTCGACGGCGGCGCGGTCGAGACCCTTTTTGCCGATCACGACAAGCCGCGTCGCGCGCGTCTCGCCGGCCATCCAGGGCCGGTCGAAATGCTGCTCGATGCGGCCCCCGACGGCCTGGACCACGAGGCGGCGGTCGCGTCCCGGCACGTCGAGAAAACCCTTGACGCGCAACACGTCCTGCTCGCGGATCGCGGCGGCGAGCCGGGCGCGAAACGCCGCGGCATCGGCGACCGGGCCGATCTCGACGACAAAACTGTCGAAATCGTCGTGGTCGTGCTCGCCTTCGGCTTCGTGCAGCGATGGCCGGGCGGCGAGATCGTCCTCGGCGCTCGGCGGCGAGGCCGAGCGCCACCGCCGGCGGCACCCTCCCCTGCTCGGCCGCGACCAGTTTCACCCCCGGCCGCAGCCTCGCCTCGATATCGGCGCGCAACCCGGCAAGGGCGGCGGCGTCGAGAAGATCGGTCTTGTTCAGGATCACGAGATCGGCGCAGGCGAGCTGGTCGGAAAAAACCTCTTCGAGCGGGTTGTCGTGGTCGATCGCCGGATCGGCGCCGCGTTGTCGTGCGACCGCCTCCGGGTCGTCGGCGAAGCGGCCGGCAGCCACCGCCGCCGCGTCGATCACCGTGACGACGCCATCGACCGTCATGCGGGTGCGGATCTCGGGCCAGGCGAAGGCCTGCACCAGCGGTTTCGGCAATGCCAGGCCCGATGTCTCGACGACGATATGGCCGGGCGGCTCGGCGCGCTCGATCAGCCGGGTCAGGGTCGGCAGGAAATCGTCGGCCACGGTGCAGCACAGGCAGCCATTGGCCAGCTCGACGATGTCGTCGTCGCGGCAAGTCGCGTCGCCGCAGCCGAGCAGCAGGTCGCGGTCGATGCCGAGTTCGCCGAATTCGTTGACGATGATGGCCAGCCGGTGCCCGGACGCGGCGGACAGCAGATGGCGCACGAGGCTCGTCTTGCCGGCGCCGAGAAAGCCGGTGACGATCGTCGCGGGGATGCGGCGCATCGCTCAGCTCCCCTTCAGCACCAGCGGCAACCCGGCCGCGACAAACACGACCCGGTCGGCCAGCGCCGCGATCTCCTGGTTCAGCCAGCCGGCCGCGTCGCGAAAGCGGCGGCCGAGCGGCGTTTCCGGCACCAGTCCGAGCCCGACCTCGTTGGCGACCAGCACGACCGGCCCGGCGGCATCGCGCAGCGCCGCCCGCAGCGTCGCGAATTCGTCGTCGAGCCGCGCCTCGGCGAGCATCAGGTTCGACAGCCACAGCGTCAGGCAATCGACCAGCACCGGGCGGTCCGGCCTCGCCTCCGCGGCGATGGCCTCGCGCCAGCCGGCAGCGGCGCCTCGACGGTGCGCCAGAACGGGCCGCGGCGAGCGCGGTGCGCGGCGATGCGCGCCGCCATCTCGGCGTCGCCCGGCTCGGCGGTCGCGCATATAGGTGCCGCAGGACGCCGCCGCTTCGACGAGACGCTCGGCGTAGCGGCTCTTGCCCGAGCGCGCGCCGCCCAGCACCAGCGTCAACCGGGGCAGCGCTCCCGCGGGCAGGCGATGCCCGCGTTCGATGGCGACAAAGGCTCCTCCTCCGCCCGAGGAATGGTCCCGTATCAGCCCCCCACTGACAACGTCGAGGGCGCGACGCGGAGGTCTCCTGGCTCGGGGTCATCGCCGGCGGCGCCTTCCCGCCCCTCGAAGGTGGGGCAGTGGCCATGTGCCGCGGGCTCGCCGCTGACAGTTGCGGGGGCAGCGCCGGTCTCGCACCGGACTTCCCTGTCGCATCGCGCAGCTCACCGTAACACGCCGCCGCGCGGCCGCCACCCACTAGCCACTCGCGGCGGGGCTGGCGCGATGCGCGGCAAGCGCTACATTCAACCGATCAGACCCGCCCTTGCGGGCAGGTCATCGACATTCGCTAATCGAGGAACCATGCCGCTCGATGCTCCCGGCCAGGGCAGTCCCGGCCTGTCGCGTCTCGAAGCCCGTCTGCGCCGCGAATTGCGCGGCGAGGTGCTGTTCGACCGGTTCAGCCGCGGGCGCTACAGCACCGACGCCTCGATCTACCAGATCGAGCCGCTCGGCGTCGCCGTGCCGAAGGACAAGCAGGATGTCGCGGCGGCGCTGGCGATCGCCCGCGAGGAGGGCGTGCCGGTGCTGCCGCGCGGCGGCGGCACCTCGCAATGCGGCCAGACCGTGGCGCGCGCGCTGGTGCTCGATTGCAGCAAGTACATGGACAATGTCGTCGCGCTCGACCCCGAGGCGCGGCGCGTGCAGGGTCCAGCCCGGTGTCGTCATGGAGCGGCTCAACGCAGCGGCTGCGGCAGCACAAGCTCTGGTTCCCGGTCGATGTCTCGACCGGCGACCGCGCGACGATCGGCGGCATGACCGCGAACAACAGCTGCGGCGCGCGCTCGATCCGCTACGGCAACATGGTCCACAACGTGCGCGCGATCGACGCGATCCTCGCCGACGGCACCGAGGCGCGCTTCGCCGAGGTGCCGGGCAATTTCGGGGATGGATAGTCGAGCCCGAGCGCTATCGCGACCTGGTGCGCGACATGCGCGCGCTGCACCGCCGCGAGGCCGACGAGATCGACCGCCGCTTCCCGAAGCTGCTGCGCCGGGTCGGCGGCTACAACATCGACATGATCGTCCGATGCCGGCCACAACATGGCGCATCTGCTGGTCGGCTCCGAAGGAACGCTGGCGTTTTTCAGCGAGATCGAGCTCGATCTTCAGCCGATACCCGCCGCACCGGGTGCTCGGCATCTGCCATTTCCCGACCTTCTATCAGGCGATGGACGCGACGCAGCACATCGTCAAGCTCGGTCCGGCCGCCGTCGAGCTGGTCGATCGCACGATGATCGAGCTGGCGCGCGACAACCCGGTGTTCCGCCCGGTCGTCGATCGCTTCGTCCGAGGCGAACCCGACGCGATCCTGCTGACCGAATTCGCCGGCGACGACCGGGACGACAATCTGCGCCGGCTTGAAGCAGCTCGTCGAATTGATGGGCGATCTCGGCTTCGGCATCCGGTACCAATGCCGGTGTCATCGAGGCGACCGACCCGGCCTTCCAGAGCGCGGTGTGGAACGTGCGCAAGGAAGGCCTCAACATCATGATGTCGATGAAGGGCGACGGGAAGCCGATCTCGTTTATCGAGGACTGCGCGGTGCGGCTCGAGGACCTCGCCGAGTACACCGACCGGCTGACGCAGGTCTTTCACAAGCACGGCACGGTCGGCACCTGGTACGCGCACGCCTCGGTCGGCACGCTGCATGTGCGCCCGGTCATCAACCTGAAGCAGGAGCTTGGCGCGAAGCAGATGCGCGCGATCGCCGAGGAGGCGTTCGCGATGGTGCGCGAATACAAGGGGTCGCATTCCGGCGAGCACGGCGACGGTCTCGTGCGCTCCGAATTTCACGAACCGATGTTCGGATCGCGTCTCGTGCGCGCGTTCGAGGAGGTCAAGGACAATTTCGACCCGAGCGGCCTGTTCAACCCGGGCAAGATCGTCCGGCCGCCGAAGATGGACGACCGCTCGCTGTTCCGCTTCAAGCCGGGCTATCGCCAGCTGCCGCTCGACACCGTGCTCGACTGGTCGGAATGGGGCTCGTTCGCGAGCGCCGCCGAGATGTGCAACAACAACGGCGCGTGCCGCAAATCCGACCCCGGCGTGATGTGCCCGTCGTACCGCGCGACCGGCGACGAAACGCACCTGACGCGCGGCCGCGCCAACACGCTGCGTCTGGCGCTGTCGGGCCAGCTCGGCCCCGACGCGCTGGTCTCCGACGAGATGCGCGACACGCTGGCGCTGTGCGTGTCGTGCAAGGGCTGCAAGCGCGAATGCCCGACCGGCGTCGACATGGCGCGCATGAAGATCGAGTTCCTGCACCATTACAGAAAGCGGCACGGGCTGTCGCGGCGCGACCGCGCGATCGCCTATCTGCCGCGCTACGCGCCATATGCCGCGCGGCTCGCGCGGTTCACCAATCTGCGCAACCGGGTGCCGGCGCTGGCGGCGCTCGACGAGCGGGTGCTGGGGTTCAGCGCGCGGCGGCAAATGCCGGAATGGTCGTCGCACCCCTACCGGGGCGCCGCGCCGGCGCCAGGCGGAGGCCGGCCGCGAAGTCGTGCTGCTCGTCGATACGTTCAACCGCTATTTCGAGCCGGAAAACGCGCGCGCCGCCGAGCGGGTGCTGACCCGCGCCGGATATCGGGTGACGACGCCGGAGCCGAGCGGTCGGCCGGCCGCTATGCTGCGGCCGCACGTTTCTCGGCGCCGGGCTGGTCGATGAGGCGCGCAAGGAAGCCCGCCGCATGCTCGACGCGCTGGCGCCCGCCATCGCCGCCGGGACCCCGATCGTCGGACTCGAACCGGCCTGCCTGCTGACCCTGCGCGACGAATTCCCGGCGATGCTGCCCGGACCCGAGACGCAAGGCGCTCGCCGCCCGCGCGCAGCTCTTCGAGGAGTTCGTCGCCAGCGAGCGCAAGGAAGGCCGCTTCGACCTGCCGCTCGCGCCGATGCCGGGGCGCAGCGCGCTGCTGCACGGCCATTGCCACCAGAAGGCGTTCGGCACCGTCAACGCGGCGGCCGAGGCGCTGCGGCTGATCCCGGAGCTGAAGGTCGAGACGTTCGACTCGACCTGCTGCGGCATGGCCGGCTCGTTCGGCCTCGAAGCCGAGCATTACGACATCTCGATGCGGATCGGCGAGCTGGGGGTGCTGCCGAAGATGCGCGCCGCGTCGCCCGAGACGATGCTGGCCGCCTGCGGCACCAGCTGCCGCCACCAGATCGCCGAAGGCGCCGGCCGCGAGGCGCGCCACATCGTGCGCATTCTGGACGAGGCGTCCGAGTAATCAGGCGTCGGTCGGCGGCACCCAGGGAATGCGGCCGAATTTTATCCCCTCGTCGGCCAGTTCGCGCGACTCCTCTGCCGTCGCCTCGCCGTAGATGCCGTGCGGATCGGCCTCGCCGTAATGGATCTTGCGCGCCTCCTCGGCGAAACGCTCTCCGACATAGTCGCAATTGCTCTCGACCTGGCGGCGCAGCTCGACCAGCGCCGCGCGCATCTGGGCCGGCGACAGCGCCGGCACATTCTTGTGCGAGCGGCCGATATTCGGGGCCATCAGCGCCTTTTCGACGCGCGTGTCGCCGCAATCGGGACACGCAATATCTCCGGCTTTCTGCTGCGCCTCGAACGCCTCGCCGCTGCGGAACCAGCCCTCGAACTCGTGCTCGGCGGCACAGCGCAGTGTGAAGCGGATCATCGAGAAGAACCTCCTGGCACCCGTATCTCAGTCTATACGCGAACGACGCGCTTTTAGCAATCATCCGTCCGAGAGTGCCAACAATGCACGCCGAAAAACCCTCCGCCTGGGTGCGACGTTTCGCGCCGCTGATCCGTTCCGGCGGTCGCGTGCTCGATTTGGCCGCCGGCGGCCGGCCGCCACACGCGGCTGCTGCTCGATATGGGGCTGAGCGTGACTCGCGGTCGACCGCGATGTCGAAGAATTGCGCAGCCTTGGCCGGCCCCGCCTGCGACATCCGCGCGATCGATCTCGAAACCGGCGACCCGGACAGCGTCGTCGCGCATCTCGGCGGCATCTATGACGGGATCGTGGTGACGAATTACCTGCACCGGCCCTTGTTGCGCCCGCTCGCCGCCGCGTTGGCGCCCGGAGGCGTGCTGATCTATGAGACATTCATGATCGGCAACGAGCGTTTCGGGCGACCCCGCAACCCGGATTTCCTGCTCCGCCCGGGCGAATTGCTGGACGCTTTCGCGGCCCTGACCATCGTCGCGTTCGAACAAGGCGAAGTCACCCGGCCGCGGCCCGCCATGATCCAGCGAATCGCCGCCGTTGCCGGCCCGGTTGGGCCCCTGCCCGAAGGCTCTGCTTCCGGAGCATGACCGGGCATCACGTCACGCCGTACCGCCGCCCGAACCGCCGGTGAGCTCGGCCTGCGCCGCCGCCAGGCGCGCGATCGGCACGCGGTAGGGCGAGCACGAGACGTAATCGAGCCCGATCTCGCGGCAGAAATGGATCGAGGCCGGGTCGCCGCCATGCTCGCCGCAGATGCCGAGCTTGATGCCGGGCCGCGTCGCGCGGCCGCGCTCGGCGGCGATGCGGACCATCTCGCCGACCCCTTCGATGTCGATGCTGACGAACGGGTCGCGCTCGAAAATCCCGGCCTTCTGATAACTGCCGAGAAAACTCGCCGAATCGTCGCGCGAGATGCCGTACACGGTCTGCGTCAAATCGTTGGTGCCGAAGCTGAAGAATTCGGCGCTCTCGGCGATCTGGCCGGCAAGCAGCGCGGCGCGCGGCAGTTCGATCATCGTGCCGACCAGATACGGGATCTTGACCCCGGTCTTCTCCATCACCTCGCCGGCGACCCGATCGACGATCGCCTTCAGGATGTCGAGTTCGCGCTTCGTCGCGATCAGCGGCATCATGATCTCGGGCTCGACCGCCTCGCCGGTCTCGCGCATCACCGCAGCCGCCGCCTCGAAGATCGCGACGGCCTGCATCTCGTAGATCTCGGGATAGGTGATGCCGAGGCGGCAGCCGCGATGGCCGAGCATCGGGTTCGTTTCGTGCAGCGCGGCGGCGCGCTGGCGCACCTCGGCGACGCTCGTGCCGCTCAGCCGCGCCATCTCCTCGTATTCGTCGTCGGTCTTCGGCAGGAATTCGTGCAGCGGCGGGTCGAGCAGCCGGATCGTCACCGGAAAGCCGCGCATGATGCGGAACAGCTCGGCGAAGTCGGCGCGCTGCATCGGCAAGAGCTTCGCGAGCGCGGCACGGCGCCCGGCCTCCTCGTCGGCCATGATCATCTCGCGCATCGCGCCGATGCGGTCGGCCTCGAAGAACATGTGCTCGGTGCGCGACAGCCCGATCCCCTCGGCGCCGAAGCCGCGCGCGGCGCGGGCATCGATCGCGGTCTCGGCGTTGGCGCGGACCCCGAGCGTGCGGATTTCGTCGGCCCAGCCCATCAACGTCGCGAAATCGCCCGACAATTGCGGCTCGATCGTCGGCACCTCGCCGAGCATGACCTCGCCGGTCGAGCCGTTGATCGTGATCATGTCGCCGGCGCGCACGATGTGATTGCGCACCGCGAGCGTCCCGGCCGCGTAGTCGATGCGCAGATCGCCGGCGCCGGCGACGCAGGGCCGCCCCATGCCGCGCGCGACGACGGCGGCGTGGCTGGTCATGCCGCCCCGCTGCGTCAGAATGCCTTGCGCGGCGTGCATGCCGTGGATGTCCTCGGGGCTGGTTTCGGCGCGCACCAGGATCACGCGCTCGCCGCGGCTCGCCGCCGCTTCCGCCTCGTCGGCCGAAAACACGACCTTGCCCGATGCCGCGCCGGGCGAGGCCGGCAGGCCGCGCGCCAGCACGGTCGTCTTCGCGGCGGGGTCCAGCATCGGGTGCAGCAGCTGGTCGAGCGAATCGGGTTCGATGCGCCGGATCGCCTCGTCGCGGCCGATACGGCCCTCCTCGACGAACGACACGGCGATCTTCAGCGCGGCCTGCGCGGTGCGCTTGCCGGTGCGGGTCTGCAGCATCCACAGCTTGCCGCGCTCGACGGTGAACTCGATGTCCTGCATGTCGCGGTAATGGTCTTCGAGCGTCTGCCGCACCCGGAGCAGCTCGGCGAAGACCGCGGGCATCACCTCTTCCATCGCGGGCAGCTCCGAGCCGCTCGCCTCCTTGCCGGCGATCGTCAGGTGCTGCGGCGTGCGGATGCCGGCGACGACGTCCTCGCCCTGCGCGTTGACGAGGTACTCGCCGTAGAATTCGTTGGCGCCGGTCGAGGGATTGCGGGTGAACGCGACGCCGGTCGCGCAATCCTCGCCCATGTTGCCGAACACCATCGCCTGCACGTTGACCGCGGTGCCCCAATCGGCGGGGATGTTGTGCAGCCGCCGGTAGGTCATCGGCGCGCGGGTTCATCCACGAGCCGAACACCGCGCCGATCGCGCCCCACAGCTGCTGCTGCGGATCCTGCGGGAACGGCTTGCCGGTCTCGGTCGCGACGACATCCTTGAACCCGGCGACGATCTGCCGCCAATCCTCGGCCCCGAGCTCGGTGTCGAGCGACGCGCCGATCTCGTTCTTGTGGTCCTCGATCAGCTGCCTCGAAATGATGGTGCTCGATGCCGAGCACGACCTGTCCGTACATCTGCAGAAAGCGGCGATAGCTGTCATAGGCGAAGCGCTCGTCGCCGCTCTGCGCGCGCCAGACCCTGCACGGTCTCGTCGTTGAGGCCGAGATTGAGCACGGTATCCATCATGCCGGGCATCGAGGCGCGCGCCCCGGAGCGCACCGAGACGAGCAGCGGCCGCTCGGGATCGCCGAATTTGGCGCCGATCGCCTCCTCGATGCCGGCGAGCGCGGCGGCGACCTGGGCTTCCAGATCGGGCGGGTAGTTCCTGCCGTTGGCGTAGAAGAAGGTGCAGACCTCGGTCGTGATCGTGAACCCGGGCGGGACCGGCAGGCCGAGATTGCTCATCTCGGCGAGGTTGGCGCCCTTGCCGCCGAGCAGGTTGCGCATGTCGGCGCGCCCCTCGGCGGCGCCGCGGCCAAAGCGATAGACCCATTTCGTCCCATTGGTCGCCATGGGGTTTCACCTCTCGATTTGCGGGCGGCGCGGTCTCGGCGGATTTAGCTCCGCGATGCGCCGCCGCGCGATTTCCGTAGGGCGGGCGAAGCCCGCCATCGAGCCGCGTGTCACCCCTCGATCTGGGAGAAATCGGCGACCTGGTTCATCACCGCGCGGATGCGCGACAACAGGCGCAGCCGGTTTTCCCGGAGCGCCGGATCATCGGTATTAACGGTCACTTTGTCGAAAAATTCATCAACCGGCCGGCGCAAGCGACGCGAGCGCCGCCATTGCCTCGTCGAAATCCTCGCGTTCGAGCGCAGCGGCGGCTTGGCTTTGCCGACCTCGTCCAGGCGCGAGACAAAGTCGCTTCCTCCTCCAGGCTGCAACAGCATCGCGATCGACCGGCACCGTCAGATCCAGCCGCCCTTGCGCTCCTCGATCGCGACGATGTTCGCGGCGCGGCGATAGGCGATCAGCAGGTTCGCGCCGTCCTCGGTGCCGAGAAATCTTGGCGAGCGCATCGACGCGCGCCAGCAGACGGACGAGATCGTCTTCCTCGGTCAGCGCGAAGACCGCGGCGATCAGGTCATGGCGCACGCCCTTCTTCGCGCAGATGCACCTTCAGCCGGTCGGCAATGAACGGCATCAGATCGGGCGACGGCTCCGGATCGACGCCCACTCCGGAACCGGGAACGCCGAATTCGTCCGCCATCTGCTGCGCCTGCAGCGCGAGTGGGCTTCGGCGAAGGCCGCCTTCAACGGCAGACGCAGCCGGTTTTCGAGAATGATCCGGATGACGCCGAGCGCGGCGCGGCGCAGCGCGAACGGATCGCGCGATCCGGTCGGCTTCTCGTCGATCGCGAAGAAAGCGGTCAAGCGTGTCGATCTTGTCGGCGAGGGCGACGACGATGCTGTCGGGCGCCGTCGGGCAGGTGTCGTTCGGCCCCTGCGGCTTGTAGTGGTCGGCGATCGCGTCGGCGACACGCGGGTCCTCGCCGTCGTGCAGCGCGTAGTAGCGGCCCATGACGCCCTGCAATTCGGGGAACTCGCCGACCATGCCGGTCGAGAGATCGGCCTTGCGCGAGCAGCGCGGCGCGGCGATGCGCGCGTCCGGCATCGGCGCCCGGGACACGTGCGCGGCGACGAGATGCTCGCGACGACTCAGCTTCCATGCGCTCGCGCCTTGTCGTAGCATCGCTGCCGAGCTCGCGTGATAGACGCGGTCGCTCCAGCGCCTCGACGCGGACGCGAGCGGCACCTTGCGGTCCTGCTCCCAGAAGAAGCGGGCGTCGGCGAGGCGGGCGCGCAGCACCCGCTCGTTGCCGGCGACGATCGTTTTTCCCTGATCCGGCGTCAGGTTGTTCGCGACGAACAGGAAGCGCGGCGCCGGGCTTCCGTCGGGATTGAGGCAGGAAAAATACTTCTGGTGCGTCCGCATCGCGGTCGCCAGCACCTCGGGCGGCAATTCCATGCTCGCCGCGTCGATCGCGCCGATCAGCACGACCGGATATTCGACGAGCCCGGTCACCTCGTCGAGCAGCCCGGGATCGGGCTTGACGCTCAGCCCCTCGGCCGCCGCGAGCCGGTCGAGATCGGCGGCGATCATATCGCGCCGGCGATCCGGGTCGAGCACGACATACGCCGCTTCGAGCTTTTCGAGATATTCGGCGGCGTCATCGACCGTGATTTCGCCCTCGGACAGAAAGCGATGCCCGCGCGTCGTTCTGCCGACCGGCACAAGGTCGAGCGGCAGCCGCAAAACCTCGCCCTGAAACAAGCAGATCACCGAGGTCAGCGGCCGCACCCAGCGCAGCGAGGCGGCCGGGAAGCGCATCGATTTCGGCCACGGCAGCTCGACGATCGCGGCATGCAGCAGCTCGGGCAGCACGTCCATCGCGGGACGGCCGGGGCGCTTGATGACCGCGAAATAGAATTCGCCGCGGCCGGTGTCGCGGACCTCGCATTGCTCGATCGACGCCAGCCCGGCGGCGCGCAGGAACCCGTCGATCGCCTGTTGCGGCGCGCCGACTCGCGGTCCGCGGCGCTCCTCGGTGCGGTCCGGCTGGCGCTCGGGGATGCCCTCGGCGATCACGGTCAGGCGGCGCGGCGTCACATAGCCGCGCACATCTCCGCGCGGCGATTTCGGCCGCCGCCAGCTTGTCGCGGACAAGCGCCGTCAGATCGGCGATCGCCCGCCGCTGCATGCGCGCCGGGATTTCCTCCGACAGCAGTTCGAGCAGCAATTCGCCGGCATGGCACCGCCGCCCTCAATTGCATTCCGGGATCGCGCACGGCGCTGAGCCCGGCAATCCACGAACACAGGCGTCTGGAATATGGATTCGCGGCGCCGTAGGACTGCCTCGGGTCGCGAAGCCCGATCCATGGACGGCGCGCCCGGAATGACAAGCGTGAGATCATTCCCCCGACCCCGCCAGCCACGCCTCGCAGCAGGCGCGCGCCAGCGCCCGCACCCGGCCGATATAGGCGGCCCGCTCGGTGACGCTGATGACGCCGCGCGCGTCGAGCAGGTTGAACAGATGGCTCGCCTTCAGGCACTGGTCATAGGCCGGCAGCGCGATGCCGCGCCCGATCAGCGCCTGGCATTCCGCCTCGGCGTCGCTGAAATGCGCGAACAGGCGACCGGTATCGGCGGCCTCGAAATTGAATTCGGAAAACTCGCGCTCGGCCCGCTTGAACACCTGGCCGTAGGTGATGCGCCTGTCGCCGGGAGCGCCGTTGAAATCGAGATCGTAGACGCTCTCAACCCCCTGGACGTACATCGCCAGCCGTTCGAGCCCGTAGGTCAGCTCGGTCGAGACCGGGTCGCATTCGATGCCGCCGACCTGCTGGAAATAGGTGAACTGGCTGACCTCCATCCCGTCGAGCCAGACCTCCCAGCCGAGCCCCCAGGCGCCCAGGGTCGGGCTTTCCCAATCGTCCTCGACAAAGCGGATATCGTGGCGCGCCGCGTCGATGCCGAGCGCCGCCAGGCTGCCGAGATACAGATCCTGGCTGTCGGCCGGGGCCGGCTTCAGGATCACCTGGAACTGGTAATAATGCTGCAGCCGGTTCGGGTTCTCGCCGTAGCGCCCGTCGGTCGGGCGGCGGGACGGCTGGACATAGGCGGCGCGCCACGGCTCCGGCCCGAGCGCGCGCAGGGCCGTCGCCGGGTGGAACGTGCCGGCGCCGACCTCGACGTCGTAGGGCTGCAGGATGACGCAGCCCTGGTCCGCCCAATAACGCTGCAGTTTGAGAATGAGGGCCTGAAAACTCGACCCGCCCGCCTCGAAGCTCATCTCGCGACCCGCCCGACGACTTAACGCGGCTGCGGGCAGGCCGGCCTGCCGCAATTGTGCGCGCCGGGCGACACATAGGCCCCGCATGTGCGGCAGGGAATCAGGTCTTCGATCGCCCCCTGCCCGCGCGCACTCTGTCCCGGCGCGGCCGCGCCGCCGCGCTTCGCCGCCGCCGCTCCAGCGCGGACGCCGCCGCGATTGAGGACGCGCGAGACGTACCACACCGCCAGGATCACAATGATGATCAGGATGAGCTTGGGGAGAGAGATCGTCATCGCGGTGTATGGGAAGCCAGAAGAAGGAACAAGGCAAGCCCGGGCGCAAACAACCCTACAGACCGAAGCGGGCCCACAACGCCCGCGCTTCGACCCAATCAAGCAATTCGGCGACCGGCGCGGCGAACGCCCCCTCGTGTGCGATCGACGGGACGCAGCCGCGGCAGCCACCAGCGGCGGCGGCGCTGATGCGCGATCGGCACGAGCCGGACCTTGTCGCCGTAGCGCGACCGCATCACCGAGCGCAGATCGCCGATGCCGTCGATCAGCCCGCGCGCCAGCGCCATGCGCCCGGTCAGCACCTCGCCGCTGAACAGGCTCTCGTCGGCCGGATCGATTTTGCCGGCGCGCCGCAGCTTCACATGCTCCTTGAAGCTGTCGTGGATATCCTGTCTGCAATGCCGACAGCCGCGCGACATCGGACGGGTTCTCCGGCGAAAACGGGTCGAGCAGCGATTTGCGTTCTCCGGCGGTATAAAGCCGGCGCTCGACACCGAAGCGTTCGATCAGGCGATGAACGCCGAAACTCGCCGTGACGACCCCGATCGAGCCGAGCAGCGAGCTTTCCTCGGCCCAGACCTCGTCGCCGGCCAGCGCCAGCCAGTAACCGCCCGAGGCCGCGACATCCTCGGCGAAGGCGAAAACCGGGACGCCCTTCTCGGCGGCGAGCTGCCGGATGCGGCGGAACAGCAGCGCCGATTGCACCGGCGAGCCGCCCGGCGAGTTTATCGACAGCGCCACGGCGCGCAGCCCGGACGCCGAAAAAGCCCTCTCGAGCGCCGCGGCATGGCTGGCCAGCGACACGGAATTGCGCGACGGCCGCGGCGCGATCACGCCTTCGAAGCGCACCACGGTCACGACGGGCGCCGGGTTGCGGAACCGCTCGATCGGCAGCTGTCTCAGGACATCATGGAAAGTCATGGCAATGCCGCAGATGGGGACGATCGCGGCGGGGGGCTAGACGGCGCGACCCCGCCGCGCGCTAAAGCGGCAGCGCCTCGCCGCCGCGCAGCACCGCCTCGGCGGCCGCCGTGAACCGCCCATCGGCTTCATGCAGGACGAGCCCGGCCGCGAGACGCGCCGGCGCCGCCAGCTGCTTGCGGGCGCGCACGAGGACGCGGCCCGCGTCGCGGCCCGCCGCCGGCCACAGCGGGAAAATGACAACACCACCGACGCGGCCTGCCAAGTGACCGAGCAGCGCGTCGAGGCGGTCGGCGCGGTGCACGAACGTTATGCTTCCTCTTGGCCGCACCATTTTCACCGCGAACCGGACCCAGTCGCCGAGACCCGCCTCGCCCTCGATCGCGGCGGCGGCTTTCGCCGGGTTTTGCGGCGGGCTCGCCCGTCCGCGTTCCAGAAATGGCGGGTTCGCCATGACATGATCGAAGCTGCCGGGAACCAGACCGGCGAGGCGGCCGCAGCAGGTCGCCGGCGATCACCGCGACCCGCCCCTGCAAGCCGTTGGCCACGACATTGTCGCCGGCCAGCCGCGCCAGATCGGGCTGCAATTCGAGCCCGACGACGCGGCACTCGGGCACGCGGGCCGCCAGGCACAGGCTCGCCGCGCCGCTGCCGCAGCCGATATCGAGCACCACTTGGCCCGGTTCCACCGGGACCGCGGCGGCGAGAAAGATCGGGTCGATCGCGACGCGAGCGCCGTCGCGCGGCTGGCTGATGCGGACCCGCCCCCCAAGCAGCAAATCGTCACTCGTCGGCGCTGGCGCTTCGGGATCGTTCAGCACAGCTCCTTCTCGGCGCTGGCGATAATCTCGCTGGCGCGCCGATGATCGCGCTCGGCAACCATCAGCCGCCGCGGGATCGCGCCGATGCTGCCTTCCACCAGGCTCGTATGCTGGTCGAGCACGAGGCTGTCGATGCCGGCATCGCGCAACCGGGCCTGCGCCCAGGACAGGCGGACAACATCGTTCGTCCGAAAAAGCTCTCTCAAGCCGGTAGACCCGCGTTATCCGGTGATGTTCGGCCGATCGCCGGCCCTTCATTGGCTCCGTTGTGGTATGCTTGCTGATTGTCGGACGCGTCAAGCCGCGCATCCGCTCGGAGCGGCGCTGAGCGGCGTCGGAAACCAGCGAAGGAGACCTTGGTGGGGCAGCTACAAAGTGCCGATCGCGGCCCCGAGGCCGCGAAGCCGTCGCTCGACCCGCTGTTCCGTCTTGCTCGCCGCCGATCTTGGTCAGGTCAATCAGCTGATCGTGTCGCGCATGCACAGTCCGGTGGCGCTGATTCCGCAGCTTGCCGGCCATATCGTCTCGGCCGGGGGCAAGCGGCTGCGGCCGATGCTGACCCTCGGCTGCGCCCGGTTGTGCGGCTATCAGGGCGAGCGGCATGTCGCGCTCGCCGCCGCCGTCGAGTTCATCCACACCGCGACGCTGCTGCACGACGACGTCGTCGACTTCAAGCGATCTGCGGCGCGGCCGCGACACGGCGAACGCCGTATGGGGCAATAAGCCGGCCGTGCTGGTCGGGGATTTTCTGTTTGCCCGCTCGTTCGAGCTGATGGTCGAGGACGGTTCGCTGCGCATTCTGGAGATTCTGTCGCGCGCCGCCGCCGTGATCGCCGAGGGCGAGGTCGGGCAGCTGGTCACCGCCAATGATACGACGACGACCGAGGCCGCCTATCTCGAAATCATCGAGGCCAAGACAGCGGCGCTGTTCGCGGCGGCAAGCCGCATCGGCGCGGTCGTTGCCGAGCGTCCGCCGGCGGAAGAGGAAGCGCTCGAGCGCTTCGGCCGCAATCTTGGCGTCGCCTTCCAGCTGATCGACGACATGCTCGACTTTTCGGCGCGCCAGAGCGAGCTCGGCAAGTCGGTCGGCGACGATTTTCGCGACGGCAAGATCACGCTGCCGATCCTGATCGCGTTTGCCCGAGGCGACTCCGAGGAGCGGAGTTTCTGGCGCCGCACGCTCGAGGATTGCGACCAGCATCCGGGCGATCTGGAACGCGCGATGCGGCTTGTCGAACGGCGCGGCGCCGTGGCGGAGACGATGCGCCGCGCAAGAGCCTATGCCGAAGCCGCCGCCGCCGCGCTCGCCTGCTTTCCGGACGGACCGATGCGCCGCGCTCTGATCGAGACGACCGAGTTCGCCACCGCACGCGGATTTTGACGCCGACGCGCGAGCGAAGCCGTGATCCGTGCGGGTTATCCGGGGGCTAGGATCTGCGGTTGCGCCCCCGCGGCGGGTCGCCTATATACAGCGCCCGGTCGGCGGAGTGTAGCTCAGCCTGGTAGAGCACTGCTTTCGGGAGGCAGGGGCCGGAGGTTCAAATCCTCTCACTCCGACCATGATTTCGATAGCTTGCATCGTGGACACGAAGCCTGCCGCCGTAGGCAGCAACCAGATAGCAATGTCGGCTGAGGGAATAGCGACCCCGATTACCGCGTTCAGAATGGTTGTCAGGCCGGCTCACATTGCCGGAGGTGCGAAGGCGGACTTCGAAAAGCCGTGACGAGCACGATCCGATGCCAGGCTGGTGCGATACGTGCGTTGAAGATTGAAGGGTTGGGCAATCGCGGTACGCGCTCTATACAGAGTGCGACCGGAGCGCACTGCACAATTCGGGGCTGGCGAGCGCGGTTCCATCGTCGGCGAAGCTGACGAGGCCAAGGTCGAAAGCGGCGTCCCACGGCGCGGACAGAAGCAGGCCGTTGTGCACGACACATCGCGATAGAGAAGCGTTCCCGAGGGGGACGACCGATCCACAAAGCCGTTCTGGTGATTGAACGCCAGGTCCGGGACAGCTTTGCGCGAGAGCAAGATGCGCCCTCGTCCTTAGCTAGCCTTGTCGACCGGCGCGATAGTACGGCGGAAACGGGCACCGCTGCGTTCGCGCAGGGTCTGGAATGTGACATAGAGCATCGGGATCACAAAGATTCCGATCGCGCTGGCGGCGATCATGCCGGCGAAAACCGGCGTACCGACGCCGTGCCGGCTGAGCTGAGCCGCTCCTTCGGCGACAACCAGCGGGTAAACACCGAGAATAAAGGCGAACGAGGTCATCATCACGGCGCGAAACCGCATCCGCGCGCCGAGCACCGCCGCCTCCCTTATATCCATTCCCTCCTCGCGCCGGTCCTTCGCGAACTCAACGATCAGGATCGCGTTCTTCGCCGCCATAGCGATCAGCACGACGAGCCCGATCTGGGCGTAGAGGTCGAGCGTCACCCCAAAAATCAAAACCCCGACAAAGGCGCCGAGCACCGCGACCGGCACCGACAGCAGCACCGGCACCGGGATCATCCAGCTTTCATAGAGCCCGACCAGGAACAGAAACGCGAACAGTATCGACAGCCCCAGGATCACGCCGGTCTGACCCGAGGCGGCGACCTCCTGGTAGGCGGTGCCGGTCCATTCGTAGCCATAGCCGGTTGGCAACACTTTGGCCGAGACGTCGGCCATCGCGGCCAGCGCAGCGCCACTCGCCGTGCCGGGCGAGGGGCTGCCCTGTATCGGGATCGCGCGGTAGTTGTTGTAGCGAGTGATGACCTGCGGCCCGAGATCGATGCGAGCGCCGGAGATAGCGCGCATCGGCACGTCGCTGCCGAATTTATTGCGGACATAGATCTGCCAGATCGACGAGACCTCGGTACGGTCGGCCGCCTCGCCCTGGATATTGACCTGCCAGACCCGACCGAACAGGTTGAAATTATTGACGTACAATCCGCCGAGCGTGGATTGCAGCGCGTTGAAGACATCGCTCATCAGGAGGCCGAGCGACTGTGCTTTTTCGCGGTCGATGTCGAGATAGATCGACGGGTTGGTCGCGGTGTAGGTCGAGAACACGCGTGACAAGAGCGGGTCCTGATTGGCGGCCGCGACCAGCCCCTGCATGACGCTGCCCATCGCTGCGGGATCCTGCCCCTCGAGACCTTCGAGTTCGTATTCGAACCCGCCCGACGTTGACAGGCCGATAATCGGCGGCAGGTTGAACGGGATGACGGTTGCGCTGCGGACCTGCTGCCCTTCGGCAAACATGCGGCCGATCAGCGCCTGCGCCGAGTTGGCCGCGCCACGACGGTCCTCGAACGGCTTCAGCGTGGCGACGAGAAAGGCGTTGTTAGGCTCGCTGACACCGTCGAGGATCGAGTACCCGATGACCGCAAACACATTCTGAACCTGCGGCATCTGCCGCAGCAGTTCCTCGACGTGGCTGGACGCCTCGCTGGTGCGGCTGACCGATGCGCCGTCGGGCAGCTGCACCGACACGAAGAACGCTCCCTGATCCTCCTCGGGCAAAAAGCCGGTCGGGGTACGCGTGCCGGCGACATAGATCGCCGCGCCTGCCGCCAGGATCGCCACGACGCCAAGCACCGCCACGCGCACAAGACGCCGCACGATGGCGGCATAGCCGTCGCGGACATTGTCGATCCGCCGCAATATCCAGCCCATCGGCCCGCGCCGCGGACCGCGATTGCGCAGAAACACGGCGCACAGTGCCGGCGACAGGGTCAGCGCGTTCGTCGCCGAGATCAGCATCGCGATGCTGATCGTCACCGCGAACTGGCGGAACAGCTCGCCGGAAATGCCGGGAATGAACGCGATCGGCACGAAAACCGACAGCAGCACCAGCGTGATCGCAATGATCGGCGCCGTGATCTCGGCCATTGCCTTCTTCGTCGCTTCGGCGGGCGAAAGCTGTGGTTCCTCCTCCATGACGCGCTCGACGTTCTCGACAACGACGATCGCGTCGTCGACCAGGATGCCGATGGCCAGCACCAGCGCGAGCAGCGAGACGGTATTGGCCGAGTAGCCCACTGCCAACAGCACCGCGAAGGTGCCGATAACACTGACCGGCACGGCAATGGCTGGGATCAGCGTCGCCCGCAGGCTGCCGAGAAAGAGGAAGACGACGATCACGACGAGCCCGAACGCCTCCGCGAGCGTGACGATCACGTCGTGGATTGTGGCGCGGACAAAGGTCGTCGTGTCGTAATTGACGCTGTATTTGAGCCCCGGCGGAAAGCGCTGGCTGAGCCGGTCGAGCGCGGCGACGACTCCCGCGGCGGTGTTGACCGCGTTGGCGCCGGGCGACAGATAGACCCCGATCGCCACGGCCGGGCGACCATTGAGGCGGCTTTCAGAATCGAGATTTTGGGCGCCGAGATCGACGCGGGCGACGTCACGAATGCGCAAGAGCGAGCCGTCCGGGTTGGCGCGCAGCACGATGTCGCCGAACTGCGTGGGTGTCGACAGGCGTCCCTGCGTCTGCACGTTCATCTGGAACTGCTGGTCCTTGCCGATCGGGCGTGCCCCGATCCGCCCGACCGCGGCCTGTACGTTCTGCGCCTTGATCGCATTGACGATGTCGGCCGCCGTTAGCTGCAGATTGTCGAGGCGGTGGGTGTCGAACCAGACGCGCATCGAATAATTCTGCCTGCCGAACAGGAAGGCCTGACCCACCCCCGGCGTGCGCGACAGCACGTCGAGGATGTTGATGATCGCGTAGTTCGTGATGAATAACGGATCCTGCGAACCGTCCTCGCTGTAGAGCGTGATGAACTGCAGGATCGCCGACGATTTTTTCTGCACGGTCAGTCCCTGCAGCTGCACCTCCGGGGGAAGCTGCGCCAGCGCGGTCTGCACCCGGTTGTTGACGTTGACCGTGTTGATGTCGGGATCGGTGCCTAGCTCGAAGCTGACGGTCAGGCTGTAGCTGCCGTCGTTGCCGCTCGCGGATTTCATATAAATCATGTTGTTGACGCCGACGACCTGCGCTTCGATCGGCGCCGCGACGCTCGCCTCGACCACGGCAGCGGAGGCGCCGGGATACGTCGCGGTGACCTGCACCTGTGGCGGCACGATGTCCGGCAGCTGCGCCACCGGGATGCGCAGCATCGCCAGCGCGCCGGCGATCGTGATCACCACCGCGATCACCACCGCGAGGCGCGGCCGATCGACAAAAATGGCGGAGATCATGGCTTGCCGCCCTGGTCACCTTGGCCAGAAGGGCCTGCGGGGTCGCCATCGCCGGCTTCCGGCCGGTTCGCTGGCGGGTTGGAGGGTGGCGGCGTCGCCGGCGCGGGCGCGACCGGCTGGCCCGGGCGGACCCGCTGCACCCCCTCGCTGATGACCGTCTCGCCTTCCTTGAGACCGCTGAGCACGACGGCGGTCGCGGGGGTCGATTGACCGAGCTGGATGCGGCGCACCTCAGCCTTGTTCTGCGCATCGACGACATAGACGTAATCGCCCTGCTGGTCGGCCAGCACCGCGGCGCGCGGGATCGCAAGCACCGTGACCGGCTGCACGCCTTCGAGCATCACGGTCACGAATTCACCGTCGGTGAGCTCGCGCAACGCTCCTCCAGGGATCGGTGCGGTCGGGAGCCGCGGGTTCGGAAAAACGCCGCGCAGCGTCAGTGTGTCGGTGTTCTCGGCAACGGTCGGCGACACGTAGTCGAGATGGCCCTCCTGGTTATAGATGCGGCCGTCGGGCAGCCGCAGCCGGAGCACGACCGCTTTGAACCCGCCCTTCGGCCCGTAGCGGGCGCGAAGGTCGAGCGCGGTGCGCTGCGCAATCGGGAACAATACATATATCGGATGCTGGCTGACGAGCGTCGCCAGCGTGCCGCTGGTCGGCGAGACGACGTTGCCCTCGGTAACCGCAGTGCTGCTGATCCTGCCGTCGATCGGGGCGCGGATCTCGGTGTAGTTGAGATTGATCTGCGCCGTTTCCAGCTGCGCCTGCGCGCCGGCGATCTGTGCGGCGAGGGCGCGTTCGGAGGCGAAGGCGGCGTCGTAAGTCGATTGCTGCCCGGCGGGCGTCGACAGTAGCGCTCGGGCACGGTCCAGGGTCAGCTGCGCATTGCGGTGCTGCGCGACGAACTGGTCAACGCTCGCGCTGGCGCTGTTGACCTCCGCCTTGAACGGCGCCTGTTCGAGCACGTAGAGCAGGTCGCCCTTCTTGACTTCGGAACCCTCGACGAAATTCCGCTTGTCAAGGTAGGCGGTGACGCGCGCAACCAGCGACACGCGCCCGACCGCCTGAGTGCGGCCGATGAATTCCTCGCTCTCGGTGATCTGCTGCCGCTGGACGCGCACGACGCCGACCGCCGGCGGTCCGCCCGCCGCGGGCTGGGCCGCTGCTTGAGCGGACAGCAACGCGAGCAACACAGCCGCCAGGAAACAAGAAGCGCCCGATGTTCGCCTCATTCATGCCTCCGAGTCGTCGCCCCGATCACCTCTGCCTTGCCGCGACATGCCGTCTCGGTCAATGGCCTGGTAGGGGCGGCCAAACAGGTTCAGCCTGTGTCCTGGGGCGAAATTAGGCCGTCGCGCAACTCGCACAGGGGCTTGCAGGCAGGCCTGCTGCGCGGCCAAGGAGTAGACGCCTGTCCTTAGCGCTTCTCACCGGCTTCGGCAATGGCAGACGGGCGAAACGCGGTCAGGACGCAGGAGGCACGCGAAGCGGCTGTCGAGCTTCGCACGATCGCAGCGTCGAAAAGACCTGGCGCCGGGTCGCTCGCGCGATTGCCGTCGTCGACCCGCGCGACCGGGAGGTCTGGGAAGCCCGCTTCTTCGACATCCTCGAAAGGCACAAATTTCTGGCCCGCCGCCGCGGCGCAGTCCCGTTCGCCGGAGACGCCGAAGTGGGCGGCTATGGACTTGCCCCCATGGACTTTAACCCTGGGCCGTGGCTATCTGGGGGGCGTGCGGTATCGCATCGACATGTCGCGGAGCCGGATGGGGTTTGCCCGGGTCAATGTGCCGGGCCGGATCTTCGCGCTCAAGGCGAACCGGCATGTCGGCTCGGTCTGGCTGGTCTGGATTTCCGACCTCGCGGGCGACGTGGCGGGGTCGGCGGCAAAGGAGATGGTCGTCGGGCAGACAGTGACGGTGCGCGCCGCCAGCGCCGGCGAGGCCGTGTGGCGCGTCGCACGCGCCGCCGTACGCGCCGTGGCGGAGATCACCGGCAGCCCGGCCGAGACTCCGGCCGAGAACGGTTTTGGGAATTAGCTGAAGCAACTCGCGAAGAGAGGGGAGAAGGACATGCAGAGCGCGACCGGTAACGGCGACACGCTGATCTGGAATTTTCGCCAGCTTGCGCACCATTCGCTCGACGGGTTCGGTGGCATGGGCGAGGGCATGTCGATGCAGCTGACCAAGGACGGTCGGCGAATTCTCTGGATGGCGCATGAAAGCGCGCCGAAGAACTATACCGCGGTCGATGTCACCGACCCGAAGACGCTGAAGATCGTCGCGCGCGCCGACCTGCCGCACAACCGCATGCGCTCCAACTCGCTGGAGACGGTCGGCGACATCCTGGCGATCGCCTATCAGACGCAGCAGACCGGCGATCCGGAGGCCGGCGTCGAGTTGCTCGACATCTCGACCCCGGAAAACCCGAAGCGGATCGCGTTCTTCGACCGCTCCGGGCCCGAACTCGCGCGGCGTGCATCAGCTATGGTTCGCCGACGGCGACTACATCCATATGAGTTCCGGATCGCCCGATTCGAAGCCGACAGACCCGAAGGACGACCAGTTCTATCAGTGCATCGACGTGAGGAACCCGTCAAAGCCGGTCGAGATCGGGCCGCTGGTGGCTGCCCGGCACGCAGGAAGGCGACAACGAAGCGCCGCCGATGCGGCATACCGGCAGCAGCATCGATAGCGGCTTCCGGCCGCACAACACAAACGTTTATCCGCAGCGGCCGGACCGGGTCTACATGGGCTATCTCGACGGCGGCATGATCATCCTCGACATCGCCGACAAGGCGCACCCGCAGATGGTGTCGCGCTGGGACTACCATCCGCCCAACCCCGGCTTCACGCATACCGTCGTGCCGTTCTTCGAGCGCAACCTGCTGGTCGTCAGCGACGAGGCGACCCGCAACGACGGCGCCGACTGGCCGAAGCTGGTGTGGATCGTCGATAACCGCGCCGAGGAGAACCCGGTGCCGATCGCGACCTGCCCGCTGCCGCCGGTCGAGGTGTTCTCGCGACGCGGCGGCCGTTTCGGCGCGCACAATCTCTGGGAGAACCTGCCGAAGGAAGGCTGCTGGAAATCGGAGACGATCGTCCTCGGGACGTTCTTCAACGGCGGCCTCAGGGCCTTCGACCTGTCGAACCCGTACCAGCCGAAGGAAGTCGCGTATTTCGCGCCGCAGGTCGCGAACGCGCCGACCGGCGCCTGCCAGATCAACGACGTGTTCGTCGACGATCGCGGCATCGTGTTCTGCGTCGACCGCCATGTCGGCGGGCTCTACGCGCTCGAAATGGATTTCTGACGAGCACCTCGCGACCCGCCCGGTCGGTTACGCGGGCGGGTCGCCGGAACCGGACGACCGTAGCGACCCGGCTACAGCAGATGGCCGCTGCGGGTGGCCTTGGTGCGCAGATAGCGTTCGTTGTGGCCGTTCGCCGGAAAGACGTGCGGCACGCGCTCGGCGACGCGGATGCCGTAGCGTTCGAGCGCGGCAACCTTGTCCGGGTTGTTGGTCAACAGCCGCACGGTCGCGAACCCGAGCTGGCGCAGCATCTCGGCGGCCGGCAGATAGACCCGCTCGTCGGCGTCGAAGCCGAGCTGCTCGTTGGCGTCGACCGTATCGAACCCGGCATCCTGCAGCTGGTAGGCGCGCAGCTTGTTGACGAGCCCGATGCCGCGACCCTCTTGCGCCAGGTAGAGCAGCACCCCGCCGCCCGCCGCGGCGATCGCGGCGATCGCGCCGCGCAGCTGGTCGCCGCAGTCGCAGCGCAGGCTGGCCAAGAGGTCGCCGGTAAAGCATTCGGAATGCAGCCGGGCCAGCACCGGCGCGCCGGGATCGGGGGTGCCGATCAAAATCGCCAGATGCTCGCTGCCGCCGTCGCCGGGGCGGAACGCGATCAGCCTTGCATCCTCGGCATCGGCGAGCGGAACGCGGGCGTCGGCGACCCGCGTCAGACCGGCCATCGCGGCGCCACGGCGCAGCACGACCTCGCTGGCGACGACGACGAAATCGGCGCGGCGCCGGGCGAAGGCGGCCTCCGCCGGAGCCAGCGGCAGCACCAGCGCGGCCGGCAGCAGGGCGGCGAGCTTGGCGAGCGCGACGGCGGCCAACTCGCCGCCCTCGGCGGTTTCGGGTTCGGGACCGAGGCCCGGCGGCTCGGCCCCGAGCGAGGCCGCCGGATCGGCGAGATTGCGGATGACCGCCGCCGACAGCAGCGGCGCCAGGCCGATCGATACCGCGCCGGAGAGCGCGTCGCGCCCGGCCAACCCCAGCGCCACCGCGCGGCGCCGGGTCACGACGACACGCAGCTTCCGGTCGGCCACGGCGCGCAGCCGCGCCAGATTCTCGTCGTCGACAAACTCGGCGGCGAGCGCCAGCACCGGCCGCTCGTGCCCGTCGAGCAATACCGGCTCGCCGCGGCGCAGCGCGACGATAGCGGCGTCGAGCACCCGCCCGCCGGCCAGACCGTCCGCAGAAAGCCCCAGGGGTGACCCCTGGGACGGCTCTCGCGACGGCCCTCGGGACGGCGATGAGATCAACCGATCGGCCAAAACGCCCACCCCTTGTCGTGACGGGCGCCATAATAGGTAGTTGCCGTGCGCGCGCCACCCCCTGGCCGCGCATGTCAGCAATCAGACCCTCACTCGGCAACCGACCTCGGCGATCGGCGAGCCGGCGGCGGTGGAAATGCGCGCCCAGATGGCCGATCGCGCGGCTGATCGCCGGCCAGCATTGCCTTGCTCCGGACCGCCGTTTCGGCTACACCGTCGCCCGCCGCAGGGAGCAAGGGCGCGTAGCTCAGCGGGAGAGCACTACGTTGACATCGTAGGGGTCAGAGGTTCAATCCCTCTCGCGCCCACCACTGTTTCCAGGCGATTGCGTAGTGTGGCCGCTAACCACTCACACGCAACTCGAACGCACATTCGTTGAAGGGAACGATCTTCGGCAGGTCGTCAAACTCAGACCGAAGATCGGCGAAATACGCATCGATGGCCCGGGCCGCCCCGCTAAGGTGGTCCGGGTCAAATTTTGCGTATATTTCGGTTGTCCGGTACGACCCGGACTTGTGACCAAGCATGCCGGCGACGTCCCACTGCGGTACACCACGCTTCCGCAGCTCGGTCGCCATTGTATGTCGTAGCGTATACGGGCTTACGTCGGCCGACAGCCCGGCGCGTTGAACAATCGTGCGAAAGCCCTTTTTGATACTCGCGATCGGCTTACCGTGCCAATTCACGATCCGGTCGGCATTCACGTTCAAAACAACCGGCAACAGCGTTTCGGTAATAGGTACAACCGGCCGATATTTCTTAGTCTGTTTCCGGCCATGCGGATTCAGACTTATAAGCCTATGTTCCAAATCGACTTGGAACGGAGTCAAGTCGAGGATCGCTTCTGGCCGCGCTAGCGTATTGAGCGCAATCATCGCGAACACCCAAAGGTGCGGCACGGTCTGTGCGGCCCGAAGCAGCGCGGCAACCTCAGCCGGTGATAGGCGACGCTCGCGTGGCGCGCCCTTCTCGACATCCAGGATAAATGGTGCGGAGGCGATTTCCTGCCGTTTCCAAGCCCGGTTCAGAGCGGCGCGGCCGACAGACAGGACGCGCGACACATAGCCGTCAGAGGCCCCAGCCGTGCGCAGATGCGCAACGAAGGCCTCTTGCCGTTGCGGGGTTAAGTCGGAAATCACGTCCGCACCGAAGAAGTCCGACCATTTCGCCAACGCGAATCGCGCTTGTTCGGCGCTCGGCAACTTACTTGCGTGCTCATTGTAGTAGCGAACCAGGATCGTTTCGAGCGGCGTGTGTTGAGGCCGTTCATTGTGAAGCTCTCGGTTTTGTACAACCCATTGTGCAAGCCTTAATTTTGCTTCTTGAAGATCGTTTGTGCCAAGTGATGCGCGGCGTGTCTGTCGTCCGCGATTCTCAAACCAGCACCGGCACCACATTTCGGAATTGGGCCGTTTGTCGAGCCAGTATTGCTCGATCTGGAAAATTCGCTCATATCGAGGCATCGCGTTGTCCCGTTTTCGATATACTCGTCAATATGTGCTTCGGTGTATCGTACCCGCTTGCCGGCATATGTGTTTTTGATTTTGCCCGCGTTGCGAACGCGCCGCAGCGTGTGGATCGACACGCCCAGCGCCGTGGCCGCCTGGGCCTCGGTCAGGAGCCGCGGCACGCAAATCGGCTCAGACATTTGCGGCGGTTCCGCGCTGAGGCCCAACAGGCGCCGTGATGTGGGTCTCGATAAACCCCTTGATCGTGCTAGGAATCGCAGTTAGGCTGCGCATAGTGCATGGTCCTGTCTAGCTGTGTACTGTGGTCTCCCGGGTTGGTTGCTAGGCCGAGTCCCGGAAGGCCGTTGTGAATTCTCGGAACCCGGCAAGAGCGCCACCACGCGCCCCTGCCGGGTCGTTCTCTACCTAGTAGCTAAATATCGTCGCCTAAACCGGTCAGCGAATATCAAGCGTTCTTCTGGCGATAGCTCCTCGAACGCCGCCACGACGGCGTAAACAATCGCCTTGGAGGCTGCGGGCCACTTGGCAACGACGCGGTCGAGCCGAGCCATTTTGGTGTCCAATTTGGACACCCCGCCGCCCCGAACAGCGCCTACGGTAGACGGGCTGACACCGACGGTGCGCGCGATCGAGCGATCTGACCGTTCGGGGTTCGCCTTCAGCAACGCCGAGATGACCTCCCGCCGCTGCTCGGAATTGAGGTGCCGGCGATGCAGATTGGCCGACACCGCGTAAGAGAATGCGTCGGCGCCGGGCGGCAACTGCTTGTAACTCGGCTCTACACCAAGCTGCTCGCACGCCAGAGCGCGGTTACAGCCCGTCAACGATCTGGCCGTCGGCGTCGAGAACGATTGGCTCCTGGAGACCGTGCGCGGCGATGTCATCGCGGAGCGCATTGATTTCAGCTGGCGACATCATTGGGAAAATAGATGCCGCTGGGTGCGCGGTTAAGGAACGCTCCCGTCCGGGATTCAGCAGGACGAGGCCGCGGTGGTTGCGGTATCTGAGCTAGCATGGTAGAGTGTACTCCTTATGTTTTTGGAAACTGGCGGCCGAAGAGTGCCGCCATTTTTTTGTGTACTGTCCGCCCCCGGCGTACCGGCCGAAAAGCGGTTGCGCCAAAGCTATCACGCCGGTATCCGATCCTAAACTACCGACTGTGCGAAAACCGCAAATCCTAGTACTATTGCAGATATGCAACACCTCCACCTTCAGAACACCTGCGGCTCGTCGGGGTCCAATACGTTATAAATCAACCCCATGTGCCGAGCCCATGCCGCGTCGTGCGGAACATCTTTTCTTATAGCCCGCTCGAATTCGGCGATAGGCTTACCGGTCCTGCCCGCATAGAGTTTCGCCAATTCAGCATTTTGGGTGCGTAAAAACGCGGACTCTTTTGCGTGCGCTTCGGCGGTCCAACGTCCGCTCAGTGGCCGGGCCTCGACTTCATGTAGCACAAATTTCGCGGATACCACCGATTTGCGATAGTCGCCGGCCATTAGGACCACCGTTGCGGCAGAACTGCATTCACCCACGACTCGGGTGGTGACGGGCCTGCCATCGCTACGCAACAGCGCATAGATTTGCCGCGCCTCTGATACGCTTCCGCCGCCGCTGTCGATGACGACCTCGATGTTTTTTGCTTCGGCGAAGACGGTTCCGAGGTGGAATTTGACGGTAGCAGCCCGCACCGGATCATCCGGGCCTATCTTGCCCCTCACCTTTATCACCGCCGGCTTATCGCCCGGGTCACGCACGCCGCGGCGGTATCTCGAATAATGATCGACCATCGCTCGGGCGCGACGCTGCTCTACTGAATCAGCCATCTCTATCTGTCCCCCGCCAAACGGGCGAGCCGATTCTCCAAGCCGCTCAGATCGGGCGGCAGAATGAAGAGCTCCTGCCCATGTGATGCCACCGCTGCGTCGCTGAGCTCCTTGAGCGATGCGAGTTCGGCCTGGAGCCCCGCCAGCGCTTCGCGAACCCGACCGGCGGCGGCGGCGACAGGCTTCCTCATAGCGACCCGAACTTTAACTGCGTGTTGCGCGCGCCACCCCACAATGTCCTCGCGGATGCCTCCGATTTCGGCGGTCACCATCTCGCGCTCGGAATTGAAGTACGATAATGTCGTGTTCAGTTTTCATCATATTGGGTGAGCTGGACCGGCTTTCCGTGAGGTCCCTTATCTCAGTTGTCAATTTTGTGAATTCTTTCTTCAGCGCCGCAAGCTTCTTCTCGGCGGCTTCGTGTTTTGGGGTTCTAGCAATCGTAATCATTTTGAATTTCTCCAATGTAATAACTTACAGCAACTTCGATTCGACAATAGTTTTGAAGGCCTTCTCCATCGTATCGCAATCTAGTGATTCCGCAGCGGACAGCAGCCCGGGCCGGCTCACTGCCATTGCGACGACATCGGTATCGAGTTCAATGCGGAGCACCCGCGCCCCTCTTGCAGCGCGACTTCCTCGACTGGCGAACCCGCGCGTTATTCTCAGTTATCATTCCTCTTTATCCAATCCATGAAAAAATCGCCTACTTCGCGGTAGTTGTCGCCCACTCCTAAAATAGCTAAAGCCATGCCAAGAAAGAACTCGGAAACGATATCGTCTTCGTCTTCTTCTGGCATCGGTTCATCACTCATTATTTCCCCCTTGTTACGACGCCAGCTCACGCGCGAGCTGTCGAAGTTCGTGAACAACTTCGCTTTTGTTCTCGTGGAATGCCTCGGGATCGCGCCGATTAGGCGACAGTCGCCGGACGCGCTCCGCGATGGCGACCAGGGCATCCGGCAGTTGTTTGGATTGGCTCCGCATAGTTAGACAACGCGCCTCTTGCGCGCCTCACGCTCGGCCCGCCGGCTATCCCCGTCTTGCGGGAGGTGATGGTTGGCCTTCTTCCACACCGTCGAAGTCGAGCGCGCCATCACCGGATTTGTGCCACCCGCACCGAAGCCCGGCAGGGCGTTACCGCAAGATTTTACCATTAATACCGCAAGCGGCTCCAATCGCAGACCGCGTGTCTCTTCTAACTTGCATGCCTTGATCCTAGCGATCGATCACGCGAGCAGATGAATATTGGTGGGAGCGCCTATGCAACCTCGGAGCGACGAAGAGCCCCCGCCCGAGAAGGTCGGCGAAACAGTCCTGCCTCTTTTGGCGGAAGAGGTTGCGGTCACGAAGCAGGTTGTAGAAACCGGCCGCGTCCAGGTCGCGAGAGCTACCCACGAGCGAGAGCAGCTGATCGACGAATTGCTCGCCCACGAGACGGTGGAGATCGATCGAACGCAGATAGGTCGGCAGGTCGACGCGATGCCCGCTGTCAGAGAAGAGGGCGACACGATCGTTATTCCGCTTGTCGAAGAAGTGCTCGTCGTCGAACGCCGCCTGTTCTTGAAGGAAGAGGTGCGCATCCGGCGGGTGCGAACGACCGAGAGACACCAGGAAAGCGTGAGGCTCCGCCACCAGGAAGCGGTCGTCACGCGCCTTCCGGTGGAGATGCCAGCAGTCGGGAACAGCCCGGATCCTGGCGCAAAGCCGCAGCAGTTCAACCAGGAGGAATAGCATGAGTTACCAGACCATTGTTGCCGCATTCGACACCGCCACACATGCTCAGGCCGCGGTAGACGCTCTGAAGGCCGGCGGGTTCCATGCTGACGACATCAGCATGTTCGACAAGAATTGGGCCGGCTTGCGAGAGCCCGGCTTGTGGCAGCGCGTGTTCGGTGGTGGGCAGGCTAAACACGAAGCGGACGTCTACAGCCAATCGCTCGACCGAGGCGGTATGGTCGTCTCCGTGCGCGTACCGGACAGTGAGGTCGCACACGCGACGGGGATACTTGATATCCATCGTCCGATCGACGTGCATGACCGCGCGATAACGACCGGCATCGCACCGGCCGCGAGGGTCGAAGCCGCCGTTGCTTCGATCGCTGCTGCGCCGATAGCGGCTGAGCAGAAGGTCGCGGTGTCCCCCAAGCTGGCGGAGACGCATGACGAGGTGTTGCGGCTGGCCGAAGAGCAGCTGCAGGTTGGCAAGCGCATGGTCGAGAGCGGCAGAACTCGGGTGCGCCGCTTTGTGACCGAGCGCGAGGTTTCCGCCAATGTGACCTTGCATGAAGAGCATGCCGATGTTCTGCGCCGTGCCGTCACCGACCCCAGATATGTCGGCGAGATCGACTGGGCGGACACCACGATCGAAGTGCGGGAGACTGCCGAACAAGCCTTAGTGAGCAAGACGGCTCGCGTGGTCGAGAAGTGGCACTGAAGAAGATCGGCAGCGATCACGTCGAGACCGTACGCGACAAGATCCGCCGCCAGCAGGTCGAGATCGAACGCCTGGGCCCCGACGGCAGGCCGATCCAAGCCCGCGCCTGAGTGGATCGGGCGACAGCGGCTCATTAAGCCGGCGGCCAAGGTTGTGTGGCGGGTGCAGGCCCGCCCCGCGGCCTCCGCTCCCCCATGCTTAGAACCACAAACTCGGACGCTGACCCCGCGTGTCCGCCATATGGGAGAGATGAAATGACCATGATTGATAACGCGATCGCCGATGTCGCAGGCCGATTTGGGCTTGGCCCGAAGGCGGGCCAGCTGATGCAGGAGGTCGTGCGCTTGATCACCGGCTCCCCGGGTGGGGTGAGCGGATTTATCGACAAGTTCAGATCGGCCGGGCTCGGCTCCGAGGTAACCTCGTGGCTGGGCAGGACCGACGGAGCGGTTCTGGCCGGTCCGCAGGTCGAGAGGGCGCTCGGCAGTACGGCACTCGGCGAGATCGCGGGTAGGCTGGGCCTTGGCAGCGGCGCCGTCGCCACAGCCATAGGCTATTTCCTGCCGAAAGTGATTGGCCAGATTACGCCGGGGGGGATAATCCCGATCGGGCATCCCGGCGTTGCTCTCCGGCTTCCTACCGACGACGCCGGTGCAGACAACTACTCGCCGCGTGGAGCAAGTAGCGCCCCGCGCAATCAACGTCATCCACGATGCCCCACATCTGGGACGGTGGCTCATCCCACTGCTTGCTGGCCTGGGTGTTCTCGGCCTCTTCTGGTATTTACTGTCCGGCACTCCGCCGGCGCCTGTAGTGGCGACCTCGACTCCGGCTCCGGGTATCTTGCTGCCTGCGCCGATACCGTCGATACCGGCTCACCTCGCGCTCACCAATGACGACGGCATCATCACCTATTCCGGCGTGGTGCACGACGAATTGACACGGACGTCGATTATGGACGCGCTTAAGGGAGTGTTCGGGGCCGACAAGGTTAAGGGTGACATTACGATCAACGCCAATGCCGGGCGGCACCCTGGCTGGTCGATCTCCGGACGGCACTAGAAAATCTCAAGACTTCCGGGGTGCAGGCCGCGTTCGACGGCAACTCGCTCAAAGTCGGCGGGTTGATCGGCGATGCGGACCGGAATGGGATCATCAGTTCGCTGCGGGCGGCGCTCCCGACCGGTCTGGTGTTCGGTGCACTGACCGACAAGGTGGGCAATTTGGTGTCCGAGGTCACCACTAAGACGGAGACAGCGCTGTCTTCCTTGCGCACAGGGTTCAGCACTGCGGATCTGCTGACCATACTCAACCAATCGATCATCAACTTCCCGACCAACAGCGCGGAAATTCCAGCGATCAGCAAGACACTGTTGCAGCATGCGGCGACAGCGTTCAAGCAGCTTCCCTCCGGAACGGTTGTCGAGATCGCCGGCTATACCGACAACACCGGCGATCCGACAGCCAACGTGCAACTGTCCCAACAACGCGCGGAGTTGGTGCGGGCGGCGTTGGTTTCGGCCGGTGTGGACCCGAGTATGCTGGTGGCGAAGGGCTATGGCAGCGCTAGTCCAGTTGCCGGTAACGATACGCTGGAGGGCCGCTTTCGCAATCGGCGCATCGAGTATCGGGCGGTAAGGCCCACCTGATGGCAGTGATCGGCCCGGCGTCGGGTGGGGTCGGAAGCGGAAGCTAAACTGACAGCATCCGAATTTTCTCACCATCCACCCCCGGGCGGCCGACCTTGGGAGAACCACCTAAACTGAGCTCGATAGGAGTTGAACATGTCACTGTCCGCGTACGACGAAACTTATTCTCCCACGGCGACGCGGACCGGATCGCGACGCTCTTACAGCCGCATGTCCTGGGGTGCCGTCTTGGCCGGGGCTGTCGTTGCCGGAGCCAGCATGATCGTGCTCAGTCTGCTCGGAGTGGCACTTGGTGCCGGTGGCCTCCGCTTCACTCAGACCACCACCTCCGATATGGCGGGCTATGGACTTGGCGCCGGAATCTGGACCGCAATCAATCTGCTCCTGTCGATGGCGTTTGGTGCTTACGTCGCCGCTCGCCTGTCCGGGACGCATAGTCACCTCGATGCTGAGTTGCACGGGATCACGGTATGGGCCGTGGCGATATTGCTGATGACCGTGCTGCTGGCCCAGGCCGTAGGAAGCATTCTCGGCACCGTAGCGTCGACCGCCAGCACGGCGGCCAGCGGCGCAGTCGGCACCGCCACCTCGCTGGCCAGCGGTGTAACAAAGGAGGTCAGCCCTCAGGGCCTAGTGGACCAACTGCAGCAGTCATTGACCTCTAGCGGCGACCCGACGCAGATGACACGCGCTCAAATCACCAGCGAGATCACGACGTTGGCAGGGCGGCGCGTGGTTCAATGGCAGCTTGACTGATCAGGAACGAGACCGGCTCTCCACGCTGGTCGCGGCGCAGGCGGGCAGCAGCAAAGAGGAGGCTGCACGGCGCGTGGTGAAAATGGAGCACGATGCTGTAGCGACACTGGCGCAAGCAGAGCTACAGGCGCGAAAGGCAGCAGAAGCGGCAGCACGCAGCGCGGCGATAGGCGCAAAGGCGCTCTTCTCGGGCTTGCTCCTTAGTCTGGCGGGAGCCTTGGTCGGAGCCTGGCTCGGAACAAGGCACTCGCGCGTGCTGACCCCAAATCATGGACAAGAACAAGAATTCGACACGCACACAACGACCACGATAACGCACCATGCCCACGAGCCGGCCCCCGCAATTCACCACACTGTCTACGAGCCGGTAGCTGTTTCTCCTGTCAGCATGCGCGTCTATGACGAGCCCGGTCGCACGGTACCGTCGTATCTCCGTGATATCACGTTCCCGGCGACCAAACAGGATCTGCTGCGAGTGGTGCGGGCGAACGACGGCGAGTTCGCGGTCTTGAGTAAGCTCGAGCAGATCGCCGATCGTACCTACCACAATGCGCATGATCTAATGACCGCCCTTCCGGCGGCCTGAGACCGTCGTCGACCCGGGATGGCGGGCGTACCTCGCCCGCCCGCCCCCTCCCCCCGCATGTTTCTTTCGAACCGTGAAGGAATTGCATTGGAATCCTCTGCCCAGAAGGGATGCAGATGATGTGTCAAAACGAAGAGGAATATCAGGCCGCGGTGGCTGTATTTCTCGGCTCGAAGGGCGTCACCCGTTGTCCAACGGCCTGCGCTTTGCCGACCCAAGGCACCATTGCCGCAACCGATCGCGCCGTGCTCGAAGAGTATGCGGCTGCGCGAGAACGGTCGCGGGAGAAGAGAATCGCCGCGCGCGAACGATATTATGAGCCGACGGCAGTGGCCGAATAGGGGTTTTGTGCGTCTGACGGTCCTGCAGACTACCATTACGTTCAGCGATCCCGGGACGCGCGTTTCGCCCGACCACGGCTACAGCAGCCTGCACGACTTATTTGCCGAGTTCTATGTAGATTGGCGAGGGAGTAATGCCCGATTGGCTCACAGACTGGCTCGACAGATTGTCCGCTGTACAGCTGGCCGTGGTTTTTTGCGTCTTCTTCATTGGCATAACTTGGCTCGGCACTGTGCTGATCCATCCGGTGATGCGACGCCTACTGCACCGCAATGAACCATCCAACGAGGCGATCATCCACATTGCCGGCAATTTCGGGCTGTTCTTCGCGGTCCTGCTCGGACTGCTGGTGCTCGCCGCTTTCGACAACACCAAGAGCTTGCAAGACAATATCAGCCGCGAAGCATCGAGCCTCTCAACAATTTACCGCAGCGCCGACGTCTACCCCGAGCCCCTTCGCAGCGAACTGAAAGCGGAGCTGCGCGACTACACCCATTATGTATCGATAAGGATTGGCCCGCTCATCGCCGGGGAGTCGTGCCGGAAGGCGGTGAGCACCGCCTGCAAGTCATCCGGGCGACATTGATGTCTTATGAACCGACGACGAAAACTCAAGAGCTTCTGCATAGCGAGCTTCTGCGCTTCATGGGCGACATGACGGTTCACCGCGAGCACCGCATGGAGGCCGTCAACGCGGCGATACCTGGCGTGCTATGGTACATGGTGGTCATCGGCGCGTTGCTCACCATCGTCTTTCTGTGGATGATTCACATGCAGCTGATACCGCAGATCGTTTTGGGGGGAGCTACAGCGTTCTTTCTGGGAATCATGATCTTTCTGATCTACGCGATGGATCACCCGTTGCAAGGTGCCGTCAGCGTGCAGCCCGATTCTTTTCGCTCGGTTTACGATTCGGTAATGAAGTGGGACGAGGCCGCGTGATCACCCAAATCTTTTCGACTAGATTTAGCGAATTGTCGACCATCATCTGTGGACTGATCGCGATCGTGTTTGGTCTGGCGATGATTTTGCCGATGACCGCGCGCGCAGAAGATCAAGTCTTTGCCTCTGTTGGCACGGGCCAATTGAATGGGGTCTATTATCCGGTCGGCAAGGCAATTTGCAAGATTGTTAACCGGGATCTTCACGCGAACGGCGTCCGCTGCTCGGCTGAAACCACCCCTGGCTCGGTCTATAACATTGGCGCCCTGCAGTCCGGTGAGCTGGAATTCGCTATCGTCCAATCCGATGTTCAGTTTTTCGCTTATCACGGCGACGGCGCCTGGACAGGCAAAGCGTTTCGAGACCTTCGGTCCGTATTTTCCCTCTATCCCGAGCTGGTCACCGTCATTGCCCGCGCGGATGCCCACATCAAGGAGCTTGCGGACCTGGCAGGCCGACCGGTCAATGTTGGCAGCCCGGGCAGCGGCACCCGAGCGACATGGGATGCCATTGAGGTATCACTCGGCTGGAGCAATCAACAGCGGGTGCATCCAGCAGAGCTGAGACCCGATGAGAGCGTGTCGGCGCTTTGCAGCGGGGAGATCGACGCCAGCTTGATGATCATCGGCCACCCCTCCGCGCTCGTTCGGTCTCAGCTGAACGCCTGTCCGGTAAATTTCGTCGCAATCAGCGGTCCAGCGATCGATAAATTGCTCCACGAACGTCCCTATTACCAGCGCGGCTCCATTCCGGGCGAGCTCTATGGGATCGCATCCGACGTCCGCACCTTCGGCGGGCGTGCGGGGTTGGTGACATCAGCTGCGGTCGACGCTCGCGTCGTCGCCGTGGTCGCCAAGACCGTGCTCTCCCATGTGGCGGAGTTGCGCAAGCTTAATCCCGTGCTCTCCAGGCTGGGCGCGCGCGAGATGACCAAGGACGGGCTGACAACGCCTCTGCATCCGGGCGCCGCGGAGACCTACAAGAACCTGGACCTTTTGGAATAAGACCCGGGGCTGACGTCGTCAGGATGCAGCCTGTCAATGGATATTGCGCCAGAGTTGCTGTAGCGCTCCTGGCTCTTGTCACTTGTCACCCTTGCATCCTGCCTTTCAGCCCAAGGCATGACGGCATGACGGCCCGAGTTTCGTTATCTTGCTTCGAATATAGCGCGACAGTCAGGATGGGAAGACCTCTCACCCTGTTTGCCGCGCCGCAGACCGGCGACCGCCCACACTCGCGCTGACCCTCAACTCGGACCGCGCAAGGATTCCATAAGAAACCGCAAGGATCTACAATTGTAACGCGCGAGGCGCGCCTATCAATTCAGCTTGTGACCAACTCGCGACCCGATATGAAGCCAGCTGCGCACCCGGGTCTGATTACGGGTGTTTCCAAGCTTGTGAGCGCGGAGAAGAGCCGATCGTGGGGTCTGATGTCCGTCGGTGTTTTTCGCCGGCCTCCGGGTGAGGTGGTTTGGTGGAGTGACAATTATCGGATCAGTTACGTGTTGACCGATATCTGCGGCACCAAGCAAAGCGACGATGGGCCCGTCGAGGAATATCGATTGCGCCGCGGCGACATCGCGTTTCGGCCATGCGACCGCAAATTATGGAGCGATCTGTCCGGCGGCCGGTTTATCCAGATCCTGCAAAGTCGTGAGACCTACGACAGTCTAGTTCCCGAATTGGTGCGCGGCGGGACCATCCATCTTAAGCCACAAGATGTTTTCGGCGATCCGCTGATTTCGCAGATAGCCATGACGATCGCCAATGAGATTGACGGTGGGTTTGTCGACGGCATCCTCGCCGATGCTCTGAACACGGCACTTGCCGTCCAAGTTATGCGGCGTTTTGTTGATCCATCGGCGCTCGTGATCGAGCCGTCGAGCGGGCTGTCCCGCGAGCGCTTGAAGCGAGTGCGGGAGTACGTCGAAACTCATCTGGATGATCGCTTAACCTTGACCGATCTCGCCCGGGTCGCCTGTCTCAGCCCCTATCATTTCAGCCGCTCCTTCAGGGAGGCGGTCGGCGTCGGTCCGCATCGTTATGTCGTGCAGCGTCGGCTTGAACGGGCGAAAACCTTGATGCGCAGAACTAATCAGCCTCTCGTCATGATCGCCGAACAGGTTGGGTTTTCCGACCAGAGCCACCTGACGTCGGTCTTCCGCCGTGAGACGGGGGTGACACCCGGCCGATACCGTGCCGAACTGGCGTGAGCCGCTAGAGACACCATCCCGCGCGACGCAGATCGTTGTCGTTTCCGCATGTTTGGAGCTGAGGAGTACCGACATTCTATCACCGATTTTTTCCGCAAAGATTGCACAACAGGACCGCAAGCCGCTGCTATCGCCCGCAGCTGGAGCTGTATATGAGCAGCGCCGCGATCACGCGGTTGGCTGTCATGATCGAACTCGAACCCGGAGGGGAAGAAGACCAGCCGACAGCGCTACGCAGCGCTGCTGTCGAGGCCTTGCAAAGTGCGGTTCGTCAGAACGATCCCAAAGAATGCGATCGGCTCACCCGTTATGGCCTTGCGCTAATCGAGCGCGCTCGGAGGATCGCGCATCGCCGGCAACCTACTGCCATAGAAGCAGATCGTGTGGTTATACCGGGCGAGCACCTGGTGCAAGTAACGGAAGTTCCTGTCCGATCACGCAGACGCACACCCAGACTTATCGCCAAGCTAAACGCGAGAGTTCCGGCTTAGCGGGGGAGGAGCGGTCGACATGTTGGCATTTATGAAAAATCTGGCGGGCGTGAAATTTGACAGGGCTGCCGATGCCGCGATCGAGGCGATGGTACGCTGGGACCCGAAATCTGCCAGCGAGGCGGAATTGCGCACAATGGAACAAAATCTCGATGCGCTCGGCCGCGAGGTTGCGTTGGCGCGGCAGGGTTACGACAAGGAGAAGCGCGAGTCCGACACAATCCAGGCATTGTCGCACCAGCGGATGGCTGCGGCTGAGCAGCTGCAAGGGCAACTCAATGCCGCCACCGATCCTGTGCGCAAGGCGGCGTTGGGGAAAGGCCTCGAAACTTTGGTCGGAATTCTCGAGCACATGGCTCCCGAGGTCGACCGCGAGAAAAAGGACGAGGTCGATGCTAGAGACTATCTGGCCATGCTGGAGCAGACCTATGCGGAGGCCGGCGGCAAGCTCAAGACGGCACGCTCCGATCTCGAGCGGGGACAGCGTGACATGGTGCGGGCGTCGCAGCAGCGTGAGCAGGCCGATCGCCAAGCCGAAGCAGCTCGCCGCGCGGCCGGGCTCGCCAGCCAGACGAGCAGCCTCACCGTCGCCCTCAGGGCGATGCAGGACGCGGCAGCCAAGGATCTGGCGTCGGCTGATGCGCAGATGAGCAAGGCGCAGCTGTTACGACCGACCAGGCCGGAGCAAGACGATCCCAACATCACTGCCGCGATGGCCGCTGCCGCCGGCAAGCCACCGGCGCCACAAAGCTTGAGCGACCGGCTGGCGGCGCTGAAGGCGCGTTAGGCGATCGGCTGCGCAAAATCTGCGAGGTGACGCGGCCAGGCTCGTCGGATGATGGTCACGTGCTTCAGGTTCCTGCTTATGTGCGGGGTGCCTCTTGCGATCGCCGGCTTCATTGTCGTCGGCATTGTGATCGAGCGCTTCGACGGCGAGCTGCCCGACTACCAGCAGCTCGTGCATTACAAGCCGGCGATCATGACCCGGGTTTATGCCGGCGATGGTCGCCTGCTGGCTGAATACGCAGCCGAGCGGCGAGTCTTCGTGCCGATTGAGGCGATCCCAGAGCGGGTCATCAACGCTTTTCTGTCCGCCGAGGACAAAAACTTCTATAG
The DNA here is from genome assembly GCA_963753665.1 of uncultured Alphaproteobacteria bacterium. Lineage (GTDB taxonomy): Bacteria > Pseudomonadota > Alphaproteobacteria > ATCC43930 > CGMCC-115725 > DATARH01. The sequence goes on along the minus strand of CAVWDC010000002.1, from coordinate 7,861 downwards.
CCACCACGGGATCGATCCGGTTTCGATGATGAGTGCCGCGATCACCAATGTCGGGAGGTTACTCACCAGCCGCCGCCCAATCGGGGCCTCGACTATTACCCAGCAAGTCGTCAAGAACATGCTGCTGACCGACGAGATTTCGATCACGCGCAAGATTAAGGAGATCCTGCTCGCGGGTCGGATCGAAGCGGCGCTGCCGAAGGACCGCATTCTCGAGCTGTACCTCAATGAGATCTATCTCGGTTCGAGCGCCTACGGCGTCGCGGCTGCGGCCCTGACCTATTTCGACAAGTCGCTCTACGAGCTGACACTCGGCGAGGCAGCGTTTCTCGCCGGCCCACCCAAAGCGCCCAACCGATATGATCCAACGCGCCACCCGCAAACCGCAAAGGTGCGCCGTGATTGGGTGCTGGATCGCATGGTCGAGAACGGCATCGTGACCCCAGAGGAAGCGGCGCAAGCTGCAGCGGTGCCGGTCGAGCCGAAACATCGACAGGCGACCGAGGGAGTTAGGGCCCCCTACTTCGCTGAGGAGGTCAGACGCGAGCTCCTCGCCCGCTACGGCGAGAAGGCGCTGTACGGTTCTGGGCTGTCGGTGCGCACCAGTTTTGACGTTCGGCTGCAGGCGGCAGCCGACAAGGCGTTGCGCACCGGACTCTTGCATTATGACCGCAGTCACGGCGGGTGGCGTGGACCGGTGTCCCATATCGACGCGAGGGGTAACTGGGAAGCGGGCCTCGCCAAAGTGCCGGTCCCGGCCTTTGCCAAAGAGGTCGGCTGGCAACTCGCGGGGGTGATACGGAGCGATAGCGACGGTGCGTTAATTGGCTTTAGGGGCGGCACGACTGGCCGCGTCGCATTCTCTGAGATGCGTTGGGCGCGCCAGGAGAATGATAGTGGGAATCTAAGACCCTATCCGCATACCGCCGCCGACGTCATAAAGCCAGGCGACGTGGTGATGGTGCAACCGACAAACCCGGGGTCGAGGGGCGAGGCGCTCACGGCCACAACGCCCGGCGCCTATACTCTATGCCAAGTCCCGGAGGTATCCGGCGCCCTCGTCGCCCTGGAACCACAAAGCGGCCGCGTGCTTGCAATCAGCGGCGGTTTCAGCTTCGAGGTCAGCCAGTTCGACCGCGCCACCCAGGCCAAGCGGCAACCCGGATCGGCGATCAAGCCGTTCGTCTATCTGACTGCGCTCGACCACGGTTTCACCCCCTCGACACTGCCGCTCGACGGTCTGATCTCACTTCTGCAAGATCCGGGATTGCCGGTCGGGTCGCCCTCCAACTATGCCGGATCAAGATACCGCGGACCAACGCCCCTTCGTGTCGGGCTCGAGCAGTCGCTCAATGCAATGACGGCGCAGATTGCTTCGATCGTCGGGATAGAGCCGATCGCCGAGACAATCGAGCGCTTTGGCATCATGGATCATATGCCGCGGGAATATTCGATGGCGCTCGGCACCGGTGAGACGACCCCACTGCGCCTAACGGCGGCCTACGCGATGCTGGTGAACGGTGGCAAGCGCATCACCACGAGCCTGATCGATCACATCCAGGACCGCGACGGCTCAACGATATTCCGCGCCGATCGGCGACCGTGTCCCGGCTGTACGAATGTCTCGTGGGAGAACCAGGAGGTTCCGGTGATCCCGGATACGCGCGAGCAGGTCGCCGACCCCGGTTCCGCCTTCCAGATCGTTTCGATGCTGCAAGGCGTGGTGCAGCGCGGCACCGGAACGGTTGTGCGGACTGTCGGCAAACCGATCGCCGGCAAGACCGGGACGACCGATGACTTCCGAGATGCCTGGTTTGTCGGCAGCACCCCCGATCTCACCGCCGGCGTCTACATTGGCTATGACGATGCTGCCACCCTGGGCGACGACGGGACTGGCGGAAACTTTGCAGCATCAATTTTCCGAGATTTCATGATTGCGGCGCTGAAGGACGCGCCGGCGACAGCCTTCCATTGTCAGTGATTAGTGCTCTCCGATCAGCAAAGATGTTACACGAATTTACGGAATTCCGCAAAATAGTCATAGTGACATCACCACGCTGAGGTCGTATTGCCCGCTGCGAGACAGGATCAGGCCGGAGCGATTTTGTATTCGGCGCGCGATCGCTGGAGCGGTGCAGCTGTGACCCAGTACACTACCGCATAGACGAGCGATGGTGGCATTGACACGCATAACCCGACCTGCAGCGTTCCTCGGACTTCTCGCTGAGAAGGCGCGATCCTGGGGGTCGATGTCCGCAGATGTTATCAGCCGTGACGCCGGTGAGGTGAACTGGTTGAGCGACAATCATCGGATTACCGTTGCCCTGACCGAAACGAGCGGCACAGCTTACGTCGACGATGGACCGGCACGATCAGTCCATATCGTTCCGGGAATGATGGCGTTCTGTCCGGCGGGTGTATCAATTAGAAATATTTTCCCCTCGGGGCGGATGATACAAATCCGGCAACGGCCGGAGACCTACGACAGCATCATTTCCGAGTTCGTCCAAGGTGGTAGCATCCATCTCGAGCGATTATTGGCGGTTAACGGTCCGCTCGTCTTGCAGATTGCGTCGGCGATCGCACAAGAAATTGAGAATGGCTTAGACAGTATTCTCGTCAATGCGTTGAACACGGCGCTTGCGGCGCGGATAGTGCGGCAGTTTGTCGATCCGTCGAAGATCGCACTGGTGCCGTCCAATGGGCTATCGCGCGAACGGGTGCAACGCGTGTGCGATTACATCGAGACACATCTCGACGATAGGCTGACCTTAGACAATCTCGCCGGGGTGTCCTGCCTCAGCCCCTATCACTTCAGCCGCTCGTTCAAGCAGGCGGTCGGGGTCGGGGTCCAGCGTTATGTCATGCAGCGCCGGATCGAGCGGGCGGAAAACTTGATGCGACTGACCAATCAGCCGTTGGCCTCGATCGCGCAGGCGGTCGGATTCACCGACCAGAGCCACCTGACCTCAATCTTCCGCCGCGAGACGGGGGTGACGCCCGGCCGATATCGTGCTGCGATCGCATAGACCCGTAAGCCCAAGGGGGTATCACTCTGAGGAAAAATTTCAGGCCGGCTCGGCGAGATGAAACCAGCGGGCCATACCCCTCGCTTCGGACCATGAGGCGTAGTCGATGCCGCGCGCCACTTTGAACTCTTCGGCGAGGGCGACGAACCCGACCAGCATGTGCAAGGTGGGAGGATCGCTCGGGTGGCTTAGTGCCAGATGCCTGCGAGGCGCCCCGTCGGACAGCTCTGCCCCGTCGGACAGCTCTATCGCGAAAATCACGCGATAGCCGAATGGCAAGAGAAGGCTCAACGGCGCCAGCCGCGGCGGTGGCGGCCAGTTGGCAATGGCATCGCAGAACTCAGCCGCAGTGACCGGCGCGGCCACCGCCCAGGCGATGATCTTGCGCGCCTGCCGCCGGGTCGCGGTGTCGATGCAGAGCGGCCGGATCGGCGGCGGCAGTTTCAGGGTCCGCGCCCGGCGTCGGTTTTTATCGACCATCTGGGGCTCGACCCCGCCGACCATATTTTCGGTTTTGCATTGCACGCTCCTGAAATGGGGCGCGGTAGAGCACTCTTGCTTGATAATCCGTATCCCTCCGGTGAGGGCCGCCCTTTCGGGTAGCGGTAGGATGAACGACGCTGCGGGCCGCGGCGGGGTGGTGAGGGAAAGTGTCCACAAACTCAGTAATGGACACAAACAAGCGGCGACGTGTAAGCGCCGGAGGGAAAATCCCTCACTGAAGCGGCCGGATTGACCGGTGGCGCCGGAGTAAAAATCCGGCAGCAGAAGGCCTTTGTCGGCGAACGGCAGGGGCCGGGGATGAAGGGCGTGGAGCTATACGCTCAGGTTCGTTTTGCGGTTCAGATTGAAGGGTTGAGCCGTCGGGAAGCGGCGCGGCGTTTTGGCATCGACCCGCGAACGGTTGCCAAGATGCTGGCGTTTTCGGTGCCGCCCGGGTACCGGCGGAGCCGGCCGCCGGTGCGACCGAAGCTCGACGCGTTCACCGGGATCATCGATGCGATCCTGACGGCTGACGAGGGACGGCCGAAGAAGCAGCGGCACACGGCGAAGCGGATCTTCGAACGGCTGCGCGACGAGCACGGCTACGCCGGCGGGATCACCATCGTTAAGGACTACGTGCTGGCGCACCGGCTGCGGCATCGGGAGGTATTTGTTCCGCTGCGTCACGATCCCGGCCATGCGCAGGTGGATTTTGGCGAGGCGCTGGCAGAGATCGCCGGGGTCGAATGCAAGATCCACTTCTTTGCGATGGACCTGCCGCACAGCGATGCCTGCTTCGTGCGGGCCTATCCGGCGGAGACCGCCGAAGCGTTCTGCGACGGGCACAATGTCGGGTTCGCGTTCTTCGGCAAGGTGCCGGTCTCGATCCTGTATGACAACACGACGCTGGCGGTGGCGCGGATCCTGGGTGACGGGGTGCGCCAGCGGACGCGGGTCTTCAGCGAGCTGCAGTCGCATTACGTGTTTGCCGACCGGTTCGGCCGGCCCGGCAAGGGCAACGACAAGATACCATGAGGATTGGCCGCAGCCACCGACTCGTGTTCAAGCAGGACGGATCAACGCGAACGAGGACCATCATGGAAACCGCGAATCCCGTCGACCATAGTCAGCCTTTTGCGTCCGCAGAAGCCGTAACCCTGTTCGTCTCTCTAGAATTGAGCCGTGCGCGATGGCTCGTGACATCATTATCACCGGGCAGCAGCAAGATTTCGCGGCATTCTGTTGCCGGTGGCAACGCCGGAGATCTCCTTCAACTTCTAGCCGATCTTCGCACGAAGGCAGAGCGACACATTGAGGCCACGGTGAAGATCGTCACCATTCAGGAAATCGGGTTCGACGGTTTCTGGATTCATCGCGTTCTCGAGGCGAACTCAATCGAGAGCCACGTCGTTGAAGCGGCGTCGATTGCGGTCCCTCGGCGGCGTCGACGGGCAAAAACCGATGCGATCGACGGTGAGGTGCTGCTTCGTACGCTGATGGCGTTCAAACGGGGAGAGCCGCGGGTGTGCGCGATGGTGGTTGTTCCAAGTCCCGAAGAGGAGGACCAACGTCGGCTATCACGCGAACGCAAAACGATGATCAAGGAACGGATCGAACATATCAATCGCATCAAAGGGCTGATGGCTTGCCAGGGGATCGCCGGGTTCGAGCCCATGCGCGCAAACGCGCGTGAGAAACTGGGAGAACTGCGGACGGGAGACGGACGAGCCATCCCCGAGCGCATGAAGGCAGAGATCCGACGTGAACTCGGCCGGCTCGAATTATTACGCCAGCAAATCGCTGAGGTGGAGGCCGAACGCGATGCACTGCTTCATGCCGAAGACACGCCGAGGAGTTCGCCGGGTGCTCTACTCTTGAAGATTTGGGGTATTGGACCCGAATTTGCCTCAGTGCTCTGGCAGGAAGGCCTCTATCGACGCTTCACCAACCGTCGCCAATTGGCCGCGTATGCCGGGCTGGCTCCAAGTCCTTGGCGAAGTGGCGATATAAAAAAGGAACAAGGGATCTCTAAATCGGGCAATGCCCGCCTGCGGACCACGATGATCGAGGCGGCTTGGCTGTGGCTTCGACATCAGCCGGCATCGGCGCTGAGCCGGTGGTTCCAAGAGCGCGTCAGGACCGACCGCGGTCGCCTCCGGCGTGTCTCGATCGTGGCGCTGGCGCGCAAGCTTCTTGTTGCACTTTGGCGCTTCACAACGCATGGCGAAATTCCTGAAGGAGCGTTTCTGAAGGCCGCCTGAACAACAGCATCTCAATTCCGCGAGGCTCGGCCAGCCTCTCGGATCCGGTGGGGTGAACCGTGACTTTGGCTGGCTGAAACACGCCGCTGATAAGATTGGTCGCACCCCTCCGAGCCGACCCCGAGCATGGGGAATTATGGTGCGGCTGCCGAAGGCGGCGACCGGATGTGAGGTGACGCGGCAACGCCGCTGCTATTGCGAAGGCTCGGGCCAGGATCCATAGCCCGCATCAGGTGGCACGATGTGAAAATCACCAATTGACGCCGCCTATCCTCATGTGAAGGCAAGGTTGAAGGACTGATCGGCTGGGTCCGCCGCAACCTGCTGGTACCGGTGCCGCGGGCGGCCAGCCTGGTGGCGCTGAACGAGCAGCTGCTCGAGGGTTGTCGCCGCCGGTTCGGCGATCGGCTGCGCGGCCACGACGAAACGATCGGCGAACGGCTGGTGCGCGATTTGGCGGCGTTCCACGATTTGCCACCGGCGCCGTACGAGGCCTGCGAGAAGAGGTCAGGCCGGGTCAGCTCGCTGTCGCTGGTGCGTTATCGCGGCACCGACTATTCGGTGCCGACCGCCTACGGCCATCGCGAGGTGCTGATCCGCGGCTATGTCGAGGAGGTGGTGATCTCCTGCGGGGCCGAAGTGATCGCCCGTCATCCGCGCTCCTACGAGAGCGAGGACTTTGTCTTCGATCCGTTGCATTACTTGGCGTTGCTCGAACATAAGATCGGCGCTCTCGACCAGGCAGCACCGTTGGTCGGCTGGGATCTGCCCGAGGAATTCGCCACGCTGCGTCGCTTGATCGAGGCTCGCATGGCCAAGCGCGGCAAACGCGAGTTCGTCCTGATCCTGCGGCTACTGGAGGTATTCCGCCCCGAGGACGTGCTGGCCGGCATCCGGGAGGCCATCGCCCGCGGTGCGATCGGCTTTGACGCGGTCAAACATCTGGTGCTGTGCCGGATCGAGCGCCGGCCACCGCGGCTCGACCTGACGGTCTACCCCTACCTACCAAAGGCAAAGGTCGCGACGACCTCGGCCAAGGCCTATCTCGACCTGCTCGCGGGGGCCGCGTCGTGAACGATACGCCGCAACTGCTGCTCGCCCATCATCTCAAGGCGCTCAAGCTGCCGACGTTCTTGCGCGAATACGACAAGCTTGCCCAGCAGTGCGCTGCCGAGGGTGTCGATCACCCCCGCTATTTGCTGCGCTTGGCCGAACTCGAACTGATCGAACGGGAGCGCCGCATGATCGAGCGCCGCATCAAGGAGGCACGGTTCCCGACAGTGAAGAGCCTCGACAGTTTCGATTTCACGGCGATCCCGTCGCTCAACAAGACCTTGGTCCTGGAGCTCGTCCGCTGCGAATACATCGCACGCCGCGAGAACGTCATCGCGGTCGGCAACAGCGGCACCGGCAAGACGCACATTTCGCTCGGATTGGGGCTGGCCGCCTGCCAGAAGGGCTTGTCGGTCGGCTTCATCACCGCCGCCGCCCTGGTCCACGAACTGATCGAGGCCAGGGACGAAAACGACTACTCCGCTTCCAGCGGCAACTGGCGGCCTACAAGCTGCTGATTATCGATGAGCTCGGTTATGTGCCGCTGTCGACGACCGGCGCCGAGCTCTTGTTCGAGGTCTTCAGCCAGCGCTACGAGCGCGGCTCCACCCTCGTCACCAGCAATCTGCCGTTCGACGAGTGGACCGGCGTGTTCGGCTCCGAGCGGCTCACCGGCGCGCTGCTCGACCGGCTGACCCACCACGTCCACATTCTCGAAATGAACGGCGACAGCTATCGCCTCAAGCAGAGCAAGCAACGACAGCGCCCAGCGTAACCGACTGGCAGTCAGTCTGCCACGGTGCTCGCTGCGGGGAAGGTCCGGTGCTCGCCATGCTCCCCCGGATCAAGTCCGGGGTGCGCGTGGCTGCGCTCCTCCCATCCCCTACGCTGCGCGCCGCGGCCTGGTGAATGCCAGGTCGGGACGGGAAAGCAGGCCAATTGATCGAACTGGAAAGCAGAGCTTCGTGAGCCGCTGAACCGGCCCGCCAGTGATGCATTTTTACTCCGGCCCGCCGATGCATCTTCTCTCCGGCG
>CAVWDC010000001.1:0-182250 GCA_963753665.1 uncultured Alphaproteobacteria bacterium | reverse complement strand
ACCCTTGCTTATCTCGATTGAGCCGGTTCCAGTGACCCCCGCTGGGCCGGCTTCCCTTTTGTGACTACCGCACGCTGCTAGTACGCAACTCGAACGCAACATCTGCTAAGTCCTTGGACCTGCGTGCGTCGATTTGCGTGTGTTTGCTACCTCAAGCGTCTGAAATTACTGGTTTTCCGATGCGTTGACATCGTAGGGGTCAGAGGTTCAATCCCTCTCGCGCCCACCAGCCTTTTCCAATTGGCGAGCGGCAGAAAAATCAAAACGATTCCGGGAATCGAAAGCAAAGGCAAGCCCGCGAAGGTGCAATAGCCGTGTGGCGCCCCCAACGTTGCGTCATTCTTGCGGTGATTTCGGCCTTGCGGTGATTTCGGCCGAACGGCCATCGCAACCGTTGGTGATCTGGTCCCCCTTGACGTTCATGCAGTGAACGCCGTAGGGTCGCGACGGGGTGAGGGGGCATGCGACACGTGCGCGAAACGAGCCGGGGTTCCGGCGATCACGAAACCGTGCTCGCTTGACGACATCGCAAGCGTGCTGACCGGATGACCGACACCGTGACCGAGCTGCACGCGCCGGCCATTGCTCCTGCTGCCGTTCACCGGCGTGGGACGGGGATCTTCGCGCTCCTGCGCTCTGTGCTGACGCACCGCAACCTCGTGCGCGAACTGGCGCGTCGGGAAATCACCGATGTTCATGCGGGGCAGGCCGGTGGCGCGATATGGGTGGTCGTCCATCCGATCGTCATGTTCGCGGTCTATGGGTTCCTGTTCACCACCGTCTTCAAAATACGCATCGGCGACAGCGGTCCCTCTGGCTACCTCATCTATCTGTTTGCCGGGCTCGCGCCGTGGCTGATGACGCAAGACGTTCTCAGTCGCGCCACCGGCATCATGTTCGCGAATTCGACCATCGTAAAAAAGGTCATGTTTCCGGTCGAGGCGCTAGTCGCGAAATCGCTGCTGGCCTCCTTCAAGGTGCAGAGCATTCTGCTCTTGATCGTGCTCATCTATGTGATGGCGGCGCGTGACGGGGTACCATGGACGTTGGGGCTGCTGCCGATCCTCTATGCGATGCATGTTGTTCTGCTGTGGGGCTTGGCGCTGTTTCTCAGTTCAATGTCGCCGTATTTCCGTGATCTATCCGAGTTCGTTCGGGTTTTTCTGACGGTCAGCATCTACCTGATCCCGGTCATGTACGTTCCGGAAATGGTGCCGGAGGGTTTAAGGTCGGCGCTGCCGTTCAATCCGTTTAGTCACCTGATCTGGTGCTACCAGGACGTGTTCTATTTCGGCGGCATCGACCATCCGGCATCCTGGGTCATCATGGCGGCGATGTCCGCCGGCGCGTTGTTGGTCGGCTCGTACGTCTTTGTCCGCTTGAGCGGTCATCTGGCAAGCGTGGTTTGAGGACCGGTCCGGTGAGCGAGATCGCGATCCGCGTCCACAATCTGACGAAGGACTTCGACATCTACCGGAAGCCGGTCGATCTTGCGCTGGAGGTGCTCACTCGCCGCAAGCGGCATCGCGCATTCCGGGCGCTCGACGACATCAGCTTCACAGTCGAGCGCGGTCAGGTGCTCGGCATCATCGGCGCGAACGGCGCTGGGAAAAGTACTCTGTTGAAGATCATCACCGGCGTGCTCGACGCCACTGGCGGCATTGTCGAGGTGGCTGGGCGGGTGACGGCGATCCTCGAACTCGGGCTGGGTTTCAATCCGGAGCACAGCGGTCGGGACAACATCCATCTGAGCGGCATGCTTTACGGAATGGGACGAGCCGAAATCGACGGCAAGCTCGACGCGATCATCGATTTCAGCGGGCTGCGGCCGTTTATCGATCAGCCGGTCAAGACCTATTCGAGCGGCATGCATGCGCGGCTCGCCTTCTCGATCGCGACGGCCGTCGATCCCGATATTCTGATCATCGATGAGGCGCTGGCCGCCGGCGACGCGATGTTCGTGCAAAAATCGATGCGGCGAATCCGGCAGCTATGCAGCGGCGGACGCACCGTTCTGGTCGTGTCGCACGGCACCAGCATCCTGGCGCAGTTGTGCCGCGACGTGCTGTGGCTGGAAGGCGGCCGCATCAAGATGCACGGTCCGGCGCTGCAGGTAATCCAGGCCTATGATCTTGCGGCGCATCAAGGCGCCGATTCCGAGAGTTGGATCGAAGCGGTCGACGACGCAGTTCTGGGCGGCGCGCCCACTGCCGCGCAACTGGAGGACCTTGTATCGGCGCCGCCGACGAAGGGCAATTCTGCTGCGCGGGCGGAGGCGCATCCCGCATCGAAGCCGAATGCGGACGGACCGCCGCCAGGATTGGCCGAGCCCCCCGCGATCGCGGCGGCGCCGTCCACCACCGCGTTCACGCCGCAGTCACCGGAACACGAAGCGGCGCCGGCAGCCGAGACAGGCAAGTACGTGTTCCGGCGCGGGCCGGTTTTCATCGAACTCGGTGACGATGCTGGATCATTCCGGTCAGCCGGCGACCCGCCTCACCACGGTGCAGCCTTTTACGTTGCGGATTGCCTATCACTGCAAGGGTCCGCTACCGGAAGAGACGCTTGGTGTCGCATTCGCGGTCAACCGCCTGGGCGACCTGGAACCGATACTGCAGTGGTACACCCAGTTCATTCGGCCCGATGAAACCCGCGAGACATATGGGATGGCGCCGTTCCGCGGCAGGCCGGCGCGGCGCGGCACGATCGAACTGGCGTTTGCCTACGCGCCGATGGGCAGGGGCGACTACATCTTGTCGCTGGGTCTGCTGCCGAACGCACCGGGGACTTGGGAATTCTACGAGTACCGTCACTTCTTCTACCCGTTTCAGGTGACCGACACGTCACTCGATGTCGGGGCGCCGATCTTTTTCGAGCCGGAGCAGGTGCGTTTTGTCGATTTGACGATCGGAGCGGAAGGCGAGGAGCGCGCCCGTGCCTGACGACGCCCGGGTCACGGCGTCCGCTGTGCCAGCGGCCGGGCTCAACGACCGGGCTGCCGACGACACGCTGAACGCCGAGGTGCGCCGCATTTGCATGCTCGAGGGCGGCTATCCCGGCAAATGGCCGCGCCATGCGCGTTGTCCATGCTGCGGTATCGGCGAACTGCGCAGCCTGTTCAGCAAGCAGGGGTTCAACCACGACCAATGCACGAATTGCGGTTTCGTCTGCGTAAACCCGTATCCGCCAGACGAAATAATCCGCAAACTCTATGCTGGGGCCTACTACACCAATTTCCGAGAATTTTACGAAGCCCGGCATCTCCGCGAGGTCGGTGGCTATAGCGTTACGGCGGCGCCCCTGGAGCTGCTTGAGGAGATGATCGAATGCGCGACCGCGGGGCGCGCGACGGGGCGCTGGCTCGACGTCGGTGGCGGCCTCGGAACGGTGGCCGATCTGATCCGCCGCCGGCGTCCAGGATGGGACGTGACGCTGAACGAGTTCAATCCGCGTTCGGTCGAGTTGGCCGGGGAAATCTATGGCCTCGATGTCGTCACCAGCGACGCCTGTGAGCTTCGCGAAGCCGGCCGGCGGTTCAACGCCATTTCCGCGGTATCGGTGCTGGAGCACGTCAGCGACCCGCTGTTGTTTGTTAAGTCCTACGCTCAGCTGCTCACAGACAACGGTGTGTTGGCAATCATCGTGCCGCAGTTCACGGCCCTGAATGCCGCGGTTTCGAAGGCAACGGCGCCGAACGCCACGCCGCCCTTCCACGTATCACTGTTTCACCGTCGCAATCTGCGTTGCTTGTTGGAGCGAGTTGAGGAACTCGGCGATATACGGATAACCCAGTTCGGGCCACCGGCATTCAGCTTGCTGCACCACTACGACACGAGCCGCTACTGGGACGTTTCGATCCCTTCCGCCGAGCAGCCGGCACCGCAGAGCCTCAAGTTGAGGGAATATCCGATCGCAATGGTGATGGGCCTCAATGCATTGGAACAGGCCGAATCGGCTGTCGGGGATTACTTTGCTGATATCGATGGCCGGCTTTACCTGATGGCATTGGCGCAGCGTCGAACAGAAATCGGCCAATCGCACCGGTGCAACCGATCTGAGTTGCGCGAAAGCGAGCCGGTGCGCCGCTTTACGGCAGCGCTCCCTGAGCCGGAACGCCGGTGCAATTCGGCCGCTTCGAGCGAAAACGGCCCGCTGCGGCAACAGACTGAACGCTTCGCCGCGATGTTTCACGAGCTGAAGGTACTGCTGGAGTTACAGCAAGAACGCATATTTATCGGGCGGCAAGAACTGAAACGGTTGCTGAGACTTCGACATCGGCCGATGATTTTGCCGAGCACGATCCCGGATTGGCCGAACTCATGCGAGACGCCCGGATCGCGGATCTCGCCCGCGAACTTGGCGAATTGGTCGCGCGCGACGCCGAGGATGCTGAAAACGATCTGCAGAACGGCGAACGCTGGGCTAAATGTCTTTTCAATGCGATGCCCGAAATGGAGGCGCGTGTTGTGCTCGCCGAAGCGCTGTGTGAATGGGCGAGGATACGCGTTACGTACTGGACGAGCAGGGCTGCGGGATTGGATGCAACGCTGGCGGACGCGAAACGATCGTTGGCCAGCCTCGAACCGCTGACCGCGGTGGCGGTGGCTGGTGCCTCGCTGGCCTCACTGCAGCAAATTTGCCTGGCTGAAACGCGGCGGCTCGAGCATGCCTACCACACCGAGAAGGCGTCTTTGGCTCGAAATCGATCGGAAGGCCGCTGCGGAAATCCTTGATCTGCAGGGCGTTGCCGATGTCGGCGCGGCAGTCTCGCGCTCGCAGGCGGCGCATCGCTTCTATCTGGAAGCGCTGAAGGCAGCCGGCTGGTCGGGCGACACGTGGGCCGGCGGCGCTCCACCGGGAGTGATCGAATTGGCGGCGGCACGCCTGCGGCAAGTCGGGGACGAGCGCGCCGCGTTCGACCGCATCTACTCGAACTTCGTCCGAGTGGCGAGTGAATTGATCACTGAGATACGGGGTCGGCGCGGTGCGGCTCAAAGTTGAAAATTCCAGCGCTTCGGACAATCCGATTTGGATGCACGTCGGCTGCACCGATGCCGATGTGTATCCGATTCTTCCGTTTTCGATGAATTTCGCGTTCGACGCGGTCGTGATGCTGACGTGGTCGGACTGGCACACGGAGCCGCGGAGCAACCGCTACCATTACGCGAGCCGCTTCAGTGCTGAGCTTCCGGTTTATTTCGTACAGCCGGACGCGGCCTCGACTATCCGCTTCGAGAGCGTCGAGGGCACCAACATCAAGATCGTGCATGTGCCGGCAACGTACGATGAAGCGCAGGCTCGTCGTCTGGACGAAGCGTTGCGCAGCCGCGGCGTCCATCGCCCGCTGCTTTGGATCTACAACGTCTATTTCGAAAGTTACATCCGAATTTGCCGGCCGCGCCTGCGGGTCTATCACGCTACCGAGGATTACGTGACGCCGACCGAGGGGCTGCGCGCCGCAGGGCCGGAGGTCATCGAGCCGATACGCCGGGTTCTCGAGAACGTGGACCTACTTATCGCCGTCTCCGACGGGGTTGCCTCGGCTTACCGTGCTCATGCCGGATATTCCGGCCCGATCCTTGTCCTTCGCAATGGCTGCGACTACCGATTCTGGCGCGACACCGGAGCGGAACGCTATACAGCGCCATCAGACGGGGCGCGAGTCGTGCTGTTTCAAGGCGGCATCAACGGACGGCTCGATTACGATCTGCTGATCGCCCTCGCGCTGCGCATGCCGGAGTGGCGGTTCTGGTTCTGCGGTGACGCCCGGGAGGGCGGTGCGGGGTGGCGTCGCCTGACGCGGCAGGCGAACGTGGTTCATTGGGGGCGCTGCTCGATCCAGGAGGTCGCCCGCAAAGCGCAGCAGGCGCTGGTCGGCATCATCCCGTTCAAGCAGGACCCGTGGATCGAGCGGTCGCTGCCGCTTAAAGCATATGAATACATCGCATGCGGGATGCCGGTCGTGTCGGTTCCGATCGACGCGCTGATCGATAACGACGCCCTGTTTGCCATTGAGAAGACCGCCCAGGGTTTCGCCGCCGCGATCGAGCGGTTGGCGCCGACGCGGTACGACCCGCAGGCGCTGGCGGTACGCCGCGCAGCGGCGCGCGAGCAGTCCTATGACCGGCGCTTCGCGGAAATGGCGGGGGCGATCGGTTCTATGGTCCGGCAGCGCTCGACCAGCACGTCGCAGCTCAACATCCTGATGCTCTATGACGAAGGCTCGACGTTCGTCCGTACGATCTACGAGCATCTCGTCGCATTCGATAAATATTCGCGTCACCGGTATCATTTTCTGTCCGCAACCCACGCGGCGACGGAAGCAGGGGAGAGCAGCGGCGAATTCGATTTCAGCTGCTTCGACGCTATCGCCATCCATTATTCGGTGCGCGTTTCGGTGCCGCAACACATCACGCGCGAGGTAGCGGCGGCGATCGCCCGCTATCGCGGCCCGAAGCTCCTCTTCGTCCAGGACGAATACGAGGGTACCGAAACGGCACGTCAATGGATCGAAGCCCTCGGGATCGATTCGGTTTACACCAACATGCCGCTCGATCAGGTGCCGCTGATTTATCCGAGCGACCGCTTCCCGCGGGTCGATTTCGTCAGGACGTTGACCGGCTACGTCCCGGATGATCCGGAACTTGACAGCTACGCACTGCCACTCGCCGCCCGTCCGATCTGGCTTGGCTATCGCGGGAGGCAGCTGCCGCACCATTACGGCGCGCTGGGTTATGAAAAATACCGGATCGGGCGCGACATGCGCGCGCTGTGTGCGGCGCGAGACATTCCGGCGGACATCGAAATCGATTTCGATAAGCGCATCGCCGGGACCGACTGGTACCGTTTCGTCGGTTCGTGCCGTGCGATGCTCGGCACCGAAACCGGATCAGAGGTGTTCGACTTTGACGGCTCGCTGAAGCTGCTGTCACAGCGCTACGCGGCACTGAGCTATGAAGAATTCTACGATCGTTTTCTGAAAAACGTTCCCACGCCCGTTGATATGCGGCAGGTGTCGCCTAAGATATTTGAGGCGATTCGGTTGCGAACTGCTCTTGTACTCTTCGAGGGAGAATATTCAGGTATTGTCGAGAAAGACACGCACTACATTCCTCTGAAGAAAGACTATTCCAATATCGAGGCTGTGCTCGCAGCAATAGCCGATCTGGATTACCTCCAGCAGCTGACTGACCGTGCATACCGCGACATCATCGAAGTACAGCGTTATTCCTACCGTTCCTTCGTCGAGGAATGCGACCGCTATATTGATATGCGGGTCGGGAAGTACGCCAGGGCGACTATCTTCAGCGTTCCGGTCGTCGCGCTTTACGAAGGCGGGGCGGCCCGCCCTTGGCCGGTATCGGCCGACAAAGGGACCGCTGTAAGCCGGGTCGTCGCGGACGGCAGCTCTGCCCTCGAACACGCAACAGGGGCCATCGCTCTCGCCATCGAAGGGTGCCGTGCCAAGCCCGCCTGTCTCGGGGCACCAACGGGCCCGTCGCCCGCGCTTGAGCCGGTGCCGGAACCGGAACCGGAACCGGAGGACTGCGCGCCGCCTGAGCCCGAATTCACGCCGCTGCCCGCCTTCCCGAAATTTCTCGGCGAGCGGCTGCGGGAGATCGCCGTGCTGCGGGCCACGTGGCGGCTGATCCCGACCGGCCCACGGCTACGCCTCGCCGGTATGATCGAGTTCGCGGATTCGGACACTGGCCGCGCTCCGATCGCACCGAATGCGCCATGGCCGCTGATTCGGTGGCCATGCTTGCCGGCGACGCGGCGGCTCCGGCCTTCGCCCGGGCGCCGATCATTGGCATAGTTTCGCAATCGAGCATTGCCGACGATCCGCGAGTCAGGCGCCAGGGCGACGCGCTGAGGGCAGCGGGCTGGAACGTGATCGGCGTCGGCTTGGCCGGAGCTCGGGCGCAGAATCCGGCTTGGCAGATCCTGACCAGCGACGACGTCGGACACCTGCCGGAAAGGCCGGGCATGCCGGTGACCGGATACCGGTCCAGTGGCTGGCGACGCGCCGCGATCCGCGCGCTCGGGGTGACGCCGGTGTTGGCCCTTTCCGAGTACCAGCACCGTCTGCTGAGCGTCTTGGTCGATCGCCGCCGAGCGGAAACGGTCTACTGGACGCTCAACAGCGTCCTATGGGACCTCCTGGCCCTCGGCGCATCGCGCCCGGTCGACATGTGGCTCGGCAACGACTGGACGTCATTACCGATCGTCGCGCGATTGGCGCGCCAGCAGAGAGTTCCCTACGCCTACGACACGCACGAGCTGGCGGCGGACGAATTCAACGAAAGTCGCCGCTGGCGCTATGTCGAGCGGCCGATCAGGATCGCGATCGAGGGTCAGTTCATCCGCGACGCCGCGGTCGTCAGCACGGTTTCGTCAGGAATCGCGGCGCGCCTGAAGCGGCTGCACCGGCTCGACGCAACGCCTCTTGTCGTCCGCAGCACGCCGCGGTTCCAGCGAATGGAGCCCCGACCTCTGGGCGAGCAGATACGGGTGCTGTATCACGGCGCCGTATGGCAGCACCGCGGTCTCGAGGCGTCGATCCGCTCGGTCGCCGCGTGGCGTCCGGAGTTCGATCTAACGATACGCGGCCCGGTCAGCGACGGGTACCGCGCCCAGCTTGAACGTGAGATCGATGCGGCCGGCGTGCGCGGCCGGGTGCATATCGTGCCGCCGGTCCCGATGATTGATCTGGTGCGCGAGGCGGCGGCATTCGACATCGGCCTCTTCGCACTGCCAGGGCACTCGCGGCATAACCGTTACGCGTTGCCGAACAAATTCTTCGAGTACACGATGGCCGGACTTGCACTGTGCATTTCCGACCTGCCGGAAATGGCGGGCTTGCTGCGGCAATACGATCTCGGGCGGCTCATTCCGGCGGTCGAACCGGCGGCAATCGCAGCGGCAATCAACAGTTTCGACCGGAACGCGATAGCGGCATACAAACGCAACGCTCTCAAAGCAGCAAAGGAGCTGAATTGGGAGCGCGAAAGCGAAAAGATGGTCGAGCATTATGGCGCCGTCCTCGCGGCGGCGCGGGAACGGGCCGATGTCTAGCTCGCTGATCCGCCGTTCGGCACGGCGCCTCGTGACCCGTTTGCCCGAGAGCATCGGCGAGCGGACCAGGATGCCGGTGATGCTGCTGCGCGCTCGGCATTGACATTATGGAAACCGGAATGTCGCAGGCTTTTCAGCAGCAGCCGCGCGCCGCGACGATCGTCTTCATGGGAGATTCGATCACCGCCGGCCAGTACGTGAATCCCGAGCGGCGCTGGACCGCGTTGGTCAGCGACGCGCTCAACAGGGATTACCTGGCGACGCCGATCAACCTGCTGTTGCTCAATCGCGGCGTTTCTGGCGAGACCACCCGGCAAGGGCTCGAACGCTTTCCGTCCGATGTGCAGCAGCATCGGCCTGACGTCATGACGCTGCAGTTCGGCCTGAACGACTGCAATTGCTGGGTCACCGACGCCGGGTTACCGCGTGTGTCAGAGGCGGCCTATCGCGCCAATCTGATCGAGATGATCGAACGGGCGCGCCGGTTCGGGGCACGTCATATCATCGTTTCCACCAACCATCCGACACTGCGGCATAAGGTGCTGCTGAGCGGCGAGAGCCTGGAGACGCGGCGGCAGCGCTATAACGACCACGTACGCGAAGTAGCCCGTCTGACCGGGGTCGAACTGTGCGACATCGATGCCGGATTCGCGCATCTCGGCCCGGCGGACCTGGACGCCATGCTGCTGCCCTATCCCGATCACCTCCACCTCAGCATCGACGGGCATCGGCTTTATGCCCGGTGTATTCAGGGGCATATCGAACGGGCTATCGCCCAAATCGTCTGCAAATAGGAATCTCGATGACCAAGAGCGATACGGACCGCCACTGGAACGAGCGCGCCATAACGGAATGCGATGACGCCAAGGTCAACATCGCGGACACGGTACAGCGCGACCTCGAGCTGGAGTTCATCTTCGCGCGTTTGCCGAGCAATGGCCGGGTTGTCGAAGCGGGCTGCGGCAACGGTTATGTGACAAAGCAGATCAGGGAGCGCGTGCGGCATATCGATGGGTTCGATTTTGCGGAAAACATGATCGCGCGGGCGCGCGCCGCGTATGGTGAAACGAACAACCGCTTCTTCCACGGCAGCATCCTGAATCCAGCCACCTGCGATGCCAACACCTACGATGCCGCCATATGCGTGCGCGTCCTGATCAATTTGCGCAACTTGGCCGAACAGGTGACGGCTCTCGAAAATCTCGCGGGATGGTTAAAGCCGGGCGGAACACTAATCCTGGTCGAGGGCTTCACAGACGGTTTTGCCGCACTGAACCGGCTTCGCAACGCGTGCGGCTTGCCGGATCTGGTCCCGGCATCGATCAACTTCTATTCGTCGCTGACCGAGTTGCGGCCTGTCATCGAACGCTCCTTCGAGATCGCCCACGAGTTCCACACCGGGATGTATGATTTCCTGACTCGCATTGTCTATCCCCAGCTTGTCGGGCCCGATCGGGTCAGCGGCTCCGATCAATTTCACAACAGCATCGATCCGGTGGCGCGCTGCTTCAATCCCGATGACATGAAACATTTGGCACGGGTTCGCGGCTTTGCGCTGATCCGGCGATCGCTAACTGGCGCGTCAGCCTAGGACCCGGCCCTCCCGATGCGTGGTACCGCCGTCTCGATCACTCCAGCGTCGCTCGACGCGGACAGCCGCGCTTTCCGGATCGCCTGCACCCTGGCCGACGCCGGGTTTCGCTCGATCGTCATCGAGGGCCGGCGCAGCCGGCAGCGGTTCTGGGACGACAAGCTCGAAGTACTCTCGCTGGAGCAGGCAGAGACGACGCTGCGTCCCGGTGCGGTTTTCGGCGAAGGCGGGTTGCGTGACGCCGTGACCCTGGTGCGCGATGGCCGGCTCGGTCGGCTGGGACAGGCTGCTCTGTATGCCGGATACCGGGCCTATGACTGGCATCGGCACTGTCATTTGCCGCGGCGCGCGATAGCACCGGCGGCACTTTATTACCTGCACTCGTTCGAGATGTACCGGGCGGTGGCGCCGCCGGCGGCGCGCACCAGAGCGCATATCGTATACGACGCGCACGATTTCTATTGCGACATCGAACCGCCCGAGCACCAGCGCCCGTTCGACCAACGCTGGCTGCGGCCGTTCCAAGACCGGCTGGAGCGCCGGCTGGTGTCCACCGCCGATGCCTTCGTCACGGTCAGCGAAGGGGTCGCCGACGCAATGGCGAGCACATTCGGTCGCCGCCCCGAGGTGATCCGGAACTGCCACGACGAGCGGCACGATTGCCGTGATGCCCCGGATCTGCGCGCGATCTTCGGCCTGACGCCGGAGGATCGGCTGTGCGTCGTGATCGGCAATTACAAAACCGGTATGGCGGTAGCGGTTGCCGGCGCCGCGCTCGCTTTGCTGCCCGAGCGGTATCATCTCGCTTTTATCGGGCGGGGCTACGAAGCGGCGAGCGTGGCGCTGCCGCAGTCCCTACTCGGGTCGCGGCTGCATATCGGCCATTCGTTTCCGCCGGATGCGATCGTGCCGGCGATCCGCTCCGCCGATGTCGGGCTGGTACTGTACGAACCCCGTTCGACGAATTACCGCTATGCGCTGCCGAACGGCTTCTTCCAGGCAGTGGCCGCCGGCCTGCCGCTGGTGCGCGCGCCGTTGGTCGAAATCGAGCGTGCAATCGCGGGCCAAGCGATCGGCGTTTGCCTCGAACGGCTGGATGCCGCCAGTCTGGCCGCAGCAATCGTCCGCTGCTCCGAGGATCCGGGGCTGTTGCGCACCAATGCTGCCCGCCTCGCGCGCGAGCTGTCGTGGCGCCGCGAGGCGACCAGGCTGGAAGCCTTGATCAATCGTGTCGATCGCATCCAGATGGCCGGTGCCGCATGAGCGAGGGTGTGCCCGCATCCGATGCAGCCGGCCTGGATCTGCTGCCGCGGCCTATAGCAACCCCACTCTCGGCACCGCACAAGCGCGCTCGTGGAGCCGGCCGGCCGACGATCTGTCTCCTGGTTTTGTCGGCGGTCGCCGATGATCCGCGCGTCCGTCGCCAGGGTGAAGCGTTCCACCAGGCCGGTTGGGACGTCGTGGCGGTCGGGCTGCCAGGGGCCCGGTCCCCCGCCCCGGAATGGCGCATCGTAATGCGAGAGGATATAGCGGCGCCGACGGACGTCAGCGCCGCTACGGCCACACCGCCGCAGGCGGCCGACAGCACCGCTCCGCCGCCGGGCCTGCGCCCCACGCTGCGGCGGTGGACCGGGCGGCTGCCGCCGCCGCTCCGGATCGCCTGGAGGTGGGTGGTTGGGCAGAGTTACGAGGTCAGATATCGCCTGCGGTTACTCGCGGTTCGCGTGCGGCCGCAGATCGCGGATCGGATCTATTGGTCCTATTCGTCCCGCATTCGCGACCTTTATGACTGTGCGAAGTCGGTACGGGCACAGGTTTGGCTGGCAAACGACTGGTCGACCTTGCCGATTGCTGCCCGTCTCTCGCGCGAGTTGGGCGGCGTTTACGGCTACGACACGCACGAATTCGCGGTCGAGGAGTATGGCGACCAGACGAAATGGCGCCTGTTCCATCAGCCGATGGTGCGTTCCCTGGAAGGCGCGTTCATCGGCGATGCGGCAGTTGTCTCTGCGGTGTCCTCGGGGATCGCCGAACGGCTGGAAGCGCTTTACTGTCTACCCGCGCCAACGCTTGTCGTCCGCAACACCCCGGGCTTCGAGGAAGTGCCGTTCCGCGCCACCCGAGACCGCATCCACGTGCTCTACCATGGGCTGCTCGTAGCCGGTCGCGGACTGGAAGCGACCATCGACAGCCTTGCGAACTGGCGGCCCGAGTTCGATCTGACGATCCGTGGGCCGGGCACGCCCGCCTATCTCGGACGATTGCGGCAGCTGGCCGAGCGGCATGGCGTTGCCGATCGGGTGCACCTCGTGCCGCCGCTGCCGATGACCGAACTGGTCCGAGCCGCCGCCGCGTTCGACATCGGTTTCTTCGCGTTGCCGGGCAGTTCACGGCACAACCAATTCGCCCTGCCCAACAAACTGTTCGAGTACATGATGGCGGGACTGGCGCTTTGCGTGACGGAATTGCCGGAAATGGCGCGCCTCATTCGGCAATATGATGCAGGGATCATGCTGCCGCGCGCGACAGCCGGCGACATTACGACAGCGATCAACAGCCTCGATCGCGCGCGCATCGACCGGTACAAGCACAACGCGCTCGCCGCCGCCCGCGACTTGTGTTGGGAACGCGAATTGGCGCGTCTCGTCGCGACTTACCAGCGGGCAATAGCATAGCGCCATGTGCGGCATCTGGTTTTCAATCGGCTTCACCCCCGACCCGGCTCATATCGATGTCGTCTCCCATCGCGGTCCCGACGGCCAGGGTTGGCGTGTGTTCGATAGCGCCGCCGGTTCGGTCGCGCTCGGGCATCGCCGGCTCAGCATCATCGATCTGTCCGACGCGGCGTTGCAGCCGATGTCCTATGCCGACGGCCGCTACTGTGTCGTCTACAACGGCGAGATCTACAATTATCTGGAGTTGCGGGACGAGCTGGCCGGTTTAGGACACCGTTTCACGACCCGGTCCGATACCGAAGTGCTGCTTGCGGCCTATGCGCAATGGGGCGAGGCGGCGCTGGACCGCCTGATTGGCATGTTTGCCTTCGCGCTCTGGGACGACGCGTCCCAAACCGTCTTCGCCGCGCGCGACCGCTTCGGCATCAAGCCGCTTTATGTGTTCGCCTCGGCTGCCGGCGTCGCGTTCGCTTCGGAGATCAAGCAGTTCCTCGGTTTGCCCGGCTTTGGCCGCACTCTCAACCTAGCGCGCGCCTACGACTTCCTGTCCGCCGGCATCATGGAGCATACCGATGAGACGATGTTCTCCGACGCGCGCCAGCTGCGCGGCGGCGAGTGCGCGACGCTGCGGTTGCAAAGCTGGCGGCGCGGCGAGACGCTGCCGGTGCGGCGGTGGTACGGCATCATCGATCCCGGCACGCTCGACCTTTCGGAAAAGGAAGCCGGGCGGCGCTTCGCGGAGTTGCTCGACAATGCGGTGCGCATGCATCTGCGCTCCGACGTGCCGGTCGGCAGCTGCCTGTCGGGCGGCCTCGACAGCTCCGCGATTGTCTGCCTTATGGCGCGCGAACTCGAGGCCACCGGTGCCGGCGCCAAGCCGCACAGCGTCAGCGCCTGCTACGACGTCAAGGCGGTCGACGAGCGCCCGTTCATGGAGGCAGTGGTCGAGCGCACCGGCAGCGTACCGCATTGGTGCTATCCGCGGGTCGAAGACGCGTTCGCGCAGGCCGAGCAGATCACCTGGCACCAGGACGAGCCCTACGGGAGCACCAGCATCTTCGCGCAATGGTGCGTTTTCGCCGAAGCGCGTCGCGCCGGCCTCAAGGTCATGCTCGACGGCCAAGGGGCCGATGAGCAACTCGCCGGGTATCATGGCTCTTTTCCGTACTACTTCGCCGCGCTGATCCGGCAGCGCCGCTGGGCGACCCTGCTGCGCGCCGCGGTCGAACGGCGGCGCTGGCATGCCGTCCCGCTGGCCGAGCAGGCGCGCACATACCTGCTGCCGCTGCTGCCGCCTCGGCTGGCCCGATGGCTGCGCCGCGAGCGGCAAATCCTCGTGCAGCATGACTGGCTCGGCGGCGAGGGGCTAAAGCCGTATCGCGGGCAGAGCGCATTTGAGTTGGCACGAGAAAGCATCGGGCGCCCGCCGATCGCCGGAATTGGCGATCTCTGCGTCGTGCTGACCCAGTCGTCGAACCTGACGATGCTGCTGCATTGGGAAGATCGCAACAGCATGGCCCACAGCATCGAGGCGCGGGTGCCGTTTCTCGACCACCGCCTCGTCGAGTTCACGCTGGGGCTTGGCGATCATCACAAAATCGTCGGCGGCGACACCAAGCGTGTGCTGCGCAGCGGGCTGCGCGGCCTGCTGCCGGAGATGATTCGCAACCGCCGCGACAAGCTCGGCTTCACGACCCCGGAAGAGGTGTGGTTCCGCGGGCCGCTGTGTGAGGCCGTTAATGCCGGGATCGAAGACACGCTGACCCGGTATCCGGGGCTGCTCAA
The DNA here is from genome assembly GCA_963753665.1 of uncultured Alphaproteobacteria bacterium. Lineage (GTDB taxonomy): Bacteria > Pseudomonadota > Alphaproteobacteria > ATCC43930 > CGMCC-115725 > DATARH01. The sequence continues at coordinate 167,124 of CAVWDC010000001.1, read as the reverse complement.
TGCGCGCGGCGTGCGCGCTCATGTCGCCGATATGATCGAGGGGCGCCGCCCGGTCGATTTCTCGCTGTGGCGCATCATCAACCTTGGAATATGGGGCCGGGTCTTCTCGGTCTCGGCCTGACGCGAGGTGAGTTGATGTGCGGGATAGCAGGTATCGTTTCGCTCAACGGCAGGCCGGTCCCGCGCCTCGATTCGGGGCTCGCGACACTGGACCGGCTGATCGCGCATCGCGGGCCGGATGGCCGCGGCGCTTGGGCCAGCGCCATCGCGTGTTGCCGGACTTGTCCATCGCCGCCTCGCGATCATCGACCTGAGCGATGCCGCGCAGCAGCCGATGCTCGCCCCGGGACCGACCGCGATCACCTATAATGGCGAGGTCTATAACTATCGTCGAACTGCGCGCGACTGCTCGCGGCACGGCTGGGATTTCCGCTCGACCTCCGACACCGAATGCATCCTTGCCGCCTACGACCGCGTACGGCACCGACTGCCTCGATCAGCTGCGCGGCATGTTTGCGTTCGCGATCTGGGACGAGCGGCGGCAGGCGCTGTTCTGCGCGCGCGATCGCTTCGGCATCAAACCGTTCTATTACGCCGTCGTCGGCAACCTGTTCGTATTCGCCTCGGAAGCGAAGGCGCTGCTGCCGTTCCTGCCCGAGATCGACACTGACCCGACGGCGCTCGCCGAGTATCTGACGTTTCAGTACACGATCGGCGAGACAACGCTGTTCCGCGGCATCAAGCAGCTGATGCCGGGCCATGCTCTGGCCGTCGAGGACGGGAAGGTTCGGGTCTGGCGCTATTGGGATGTGCGATACGAGATCGATTACGAGCACAACTCGCGCTATTTCGAGCGGCGTCTCGCCGAACTGCTGGACGATGCGATCGCAGGTGCATCTGCGCAGCGACGTGCCGGTCGGCGCCTATGTCTCGGGCGGCCTCGATTCGAGCCTGATCGCGATCCTCGCCGGCAAGACCGAGCGCGGCATCGGCGATTGTTTTCACGGCCGCTTCACCGAATTCCCAGGCTACGACGAGAGCGGTTACGCGCGAGGCCGCGGCCAACAAGTCCGGCGCGACGCTGCACATCGATCGACATCACCGCCGCCGCATTTCCGCGACCATATCGGCGATGTGATCTACCACCTCGATTTTCCGGTCGCCGGGCCGGGCTCGTTCCCGCAATTCATGGTGTCGCAGCTCGCCGCGACGCCACCTGAAAGTCGTGCTTGGCGGCCAGGGCGGCGACGAGATATTCGGCGGCTATGCCCGCTATCTGCTTGCCTATTTCGAGCAATGCATCAAGGCGGCGCTCGACGGCACCTACAAGAACGGCAATTTCGTCGTGACGATCGAATTGATCGTACCGAACCTCGGGCTGCTGCGCGAATACAAGCCGATGATGACGCGAGTTCTGGCGCGAGGGCCTGTTCGGCGGTCTCGACGAGCGCTATTTCCGGCTGATCGACCGCTCGACCGACATGACCGAGGAGGTCGATTGGCGGCAGCTCGACAAACGAGCGCGTGTTCGAGACCTTCCGGGCGATCTTCAACAACCAGGACAACGTCCACAAGGAAGCCTATTTCGACAAGATGACGCATTTCGACTTCAAATGCCTGCTGCCGGCGCTGCTGCAGGTCGAGGACCGCATGAGCATGGCGCACGGGCTCGAAAGCCGCGTGCCACTTCTCGACCACCCGCTGATCGAGTTCCTCGCGACCGTGCCGGCCGATGTGAAATTCGAGGGCGGCCGCATGAAACACCTCTTGAAGCTCGCCTATGGCGACGAGTTGCCGGTCGGCGATCGCCGAGCGGCGCGACAAGATGGGCTTTCCGGTGCCGCTCAAGGAATGGTTTTCGGGCGAACTGAACGATCTCGTGCAGGACACGTTTCGCAGCCGCAGCGCCCGCGCAGCGGCCATTCCTCAACGCCGATGCCGTGCTGGCGAATTTCGACAGCGTCGGCCGGTTTTCCGCGCAAGCTGTGGGGCCTGCTGAGCCTCGAATTGTGGCACCAGATGTTCCATGACCGCGCCGCCGATTACCGGCGGATGCTGGCCGAGCGATGCGTCTGCCTTCGCCGCGGCCGCCAAGATGCGAGGGATGCTCGACAGACCCGGTTCCGGATATATCCAGCGGAGCCGATGCGCCGCGATCGCACGATCGGCCTGCGACCCGCACGATCGCCCATTTACCGTGCGCAAGCTCGACTCGGATTGCGGCTCAGGAGAGCGGATGACATGAAGGTTTTTGTTACCGGCGGCTCGGGCCTGGTCGGCTCGACGATCATCGACCTGCTGCTGGCGCGCGGCGACGAGGTGCTGGCGATCGACAATTTCGCCACCGGCCGGCGCGACAATCTGATGCCGCACCCGCGGCTGCGCCTCGTCGAGGACAGCATCGCCGACGCCGCGGTCGTAACCGGTCTGGTCGGCGATTTCCGGCCGGATGTCGTGATCCATACCGCGGCATCCTACAAGGACCCCGACGACTGGGACACCGACGCGCTGACCAACTGTGTCGGCAGCGCCAACATCGCGCATGCCTGCAAGACCTACAATGTCGGCGCGGCTGATCTACTTCCAGACGGCGCTGTGCTACGGCACCAAGCCGCGCGAGCAGCCGATCACGCTCGACCATCCGATCGACCCGGTGAACAGCAGCTACGCGATCTCGAAGACGGCCGGCGAGCACTACATCCAGTACAGCGGTGTCGATTGGGTCACGTTTCGGCTCGCCAACGTCGTCGGACCGCGCAACTGTCAGCGGCCCGCTGCCGATCTTTTTCGACCGCCTGTCGCAGGGAAAACGCTGCTTCGTCACCGAGGCGCGGCGCGATTTCGTGTTCGTCCGACGACCTCGCCGGATCGCGGTCGTCAGGGCGGCCGACGGCGCCGGCAGCGGCACCTACCATTTCTCGTCGGGCCGCGACGTCGCGATCAAGGAGCTTTACGACGCCGTGGTGCGGGCGATGGAGCTCAACGAATATCCCGAGCCCGAGATCCGGCCGCTCGGCCCCGACGACGCCGCCGACGATCCTGCTCGACCCGAGCGCGCACCTTCGCGCGATTTCGGCGACATCGGCTTCACGCCGCTTCGACGAGATCGTCGACGCAGACCGTCGCCTATTACCGGCGAGTACGGCGTGCAGGGCGGCTACACGCATCTGACGCGGCGCGACGAACGTGATGCGGATAGCTGATCACCGGCGGCGCCGGCTGCCTCGGCTCGAACCTGGTCGAGCACTCGCTGCCGCAAGGCCACGAGATCCTGGTCATCGACAATTTCGCGACCGGGCGGCGTGAGGTGCTGCCCGAACTGCCGGGCCTGAGTGTCGTCGACGGCAATGATCGCCGACCGCGACCCTGGTCGATCGCGGCTTCGAGCGCTTTCGGCCGACCCACGTCATCCACAGCGCCGCCGCGTACAAGGACCCGCAGGACTGGCGCGAGGACGTCGCCACCAACGTCACCGGCACGATCAACGTCGTCGAGGCGGCGCGGCGCGCGCGGCGTCAAGCGCTTCATCAATTTCCAGACCGCGTTGTGCTACGGCCGGCCCGAGCGGCGTGCCGATCCCGGTCGATCACCCGCTGCGCCCGTTCACCAGCTACGGCATCTCGAAGACCGCCGGCGAGGCCTATGTCGCGATCAGCGGCCTGCCTTGGGTGTCGCTGCGTCTCGCCAATGTCAGCGGGCCGCGGCTCGCGATCGGGCCGATCCCGACCTTCTACAAGCGGCTCAAGGCCGGGCAGGGCTGTTTTTGCACCGACGCGGTGCGCGACTTCCTCGATATCGCCGACTTCCTCGATCGTCGATGGACATCGTGCTGCGCGACGACGCGCCGACCGGCATCTTCAACATCTCAACCGGCGAAGGGCACACCATCAAAGAGGTGTTCGACGCGGTCGCCGTGCCCATCTCGGCATCGTGCCGCCCGAGCCCGTCGCCGGTGGTGCCGTGCGGCGCCGGACGATGTGCCGGAGGTCGTGCTCGACCCGAGCCATACGCGAAGCGGCGCTCGGCTGGCGCGCGAAGGTCGGATTTCGCCGAGACGATTGCACCGCATGCTGCGCTGGTACGACGCGCACGGCGTCTCGGCGATCTACAGCCATCTGCAGGCACCGGCGGAGCGGCGGCACCAGGGCGGACATCGCGTGTCATGAGCCAGCTCGATGATTGCACCGATCGGCCGCGCGTGCTGGTGGTCGGCGGCGCCGGGTTCGTCGGTCGGCGCGCTGGTTCGCCGGCTGCTCGCATCGGAACGGCCGCGGCGCATCGTCGATCGTCGACAATCTGCTGTCGGCCGACATCAGCAACGTGCCCGAGCACCCGGAAGTCGAGTTCATGTTTCGGCTCGATCGCCGACGAACGCATCCTGGCGGCACTGCCGGCACGATATCGACGTGCGTGTTCCACCTCGCCTGCTATCACGGCAACCAGTCGTCGATCCACGACCCGCTGGCCGACCACGAAAACAACACGCTGACCTCGCTGAAGCTGTTCGATCGGCTCAAGGATTTGCAGAGCGCTGAGGAAGGTCGTCTACGCCGCGGCCGGCTGCGCGGTGGCGGAAAAGACCTTCGACGAGGCGCAGCGCCACCACCGAGGACGCGCCGGTCTCGCTGTTTCACGACAGCCCGTACTCGATCTCGAAGCTGATCGGCGAGATGTACGGCAACTACTATTTCACGCGGCACGGCTTGCCGTTCGTGCGGGCCCGCTTCCAGAACGTCTATGGCCCGGGCGAAATCCTCGGCGCCGGACGCTGGCGCGGCACGCCGCACACCGTGTGGCGCAACGTCACTCCGACCTTCATCTGGAAAGCGCTGCACCGCGAGACGCTGCCGGTCGAGAACGGCGGCATCGCCACCCGCGATTTCATCTTTGTCGAGGACATCGTGCGCGGCCTGATCGCCTGCGCCGAACGCGGCGAGCCCGGCGAGGCGTACAATCTCGCCTCCGGGCGTCGAGACGACAATCCTCGATCTCGCCACGCTGATCAACGAGCTGACCGGAAACCCGACGCCGATCGCGCTGGCGCCGGCCCGCGACTGGGACCGCTCGGGCCGTCGCTTTGGCGATCCCGCGAAAGGCGCGCGAGCAGCTCGGCTTCACCGCCGAAACGACCGCTGCGCGACGGGCTCGCGCAGACGATTGCCTGGACCCGCGCCAACCGCGACACGATCCGCCGCTGCATGCTGCAGCACGCCCGCTTCGTGCCGGGACTGCGCGCCGCCGTCGAATGAGGCGTTTTCGCGTCCTCAGCGTCGTCGGGGCGCGGCCGCAATTCGTCAAGGCGGCGGCGATGTCGCGGGCGCTGGCGGCGCGCCGCGAAATCGAGGAAATCCTGCTGCATACCGGGCCAGCATTTCGACGCCGAGATGTCGCAGGTGTTCTTCGACGAACTCGGCATCGCCGCGCCGCATGTCAATCTCGACATCCACGGCGGCGGCCACGGCGCGATGACCGGCCGCATGCTGGCCGGCATCGAGGACGTGATCCTGGCGCGAGCGTCCCGACCTCGTGCTGGTTCCGGGCGACACGAACTCGACGCTCGCCGGCGCGCTCGCCGCCGCCAAGCTGCACGTGCCGGTGGCGCATGTCGAGGCCGGCCTGCGCTCGTTCAACCGCGCGATGCCGGAAGAGATCAACCGCGTGCTGACCGATCATGTCAGCGCGCTGCTGCTCTGCCCGACCGAGACGGCGGTCGCCAATCTGCGCGAACGAGGGCATCGCCGACGGCGTGCACGACATCGGCGACGTGATGTACGACGCGACGCTGTTCGCCGCCGCGCAGGCACGCCGGTCGGACGTCGCTCGACGGCTTGGGCTTGCCGGGCGCCCCTACGCGGTCGCCACCGTGCACCGCGCCGAAAACACCGACGACGCCGATGCGCTCGCGCGCAATCGTCGGCTTTCTGCAAGCGCGCGCCCGCGAGCACACGGTCGTGCTGCCGCTGCATCCGCGCACCCGCGCAGCAGCTGGCGCGCTGGCAGCTCGATCTCGGCCCGATCGTCGCCTGCGACCCGCTCGGCTATCTCGACATGCACCGCCTGCTGCAATCGGCCGTGGCGGTCTACACCGATTCGGGCGGTCTGCAGAAGGAGGCGTATTTCCACCGCGTGCCGTGCGTCACGCTGCGCAACGAGACCGAGTGGGTCGAGACCGTGGCGTGCGGCTGGAACCGGCTTTGGCAGGGGCCCGACTATGCGCCGCGCCGCGACATCGCCGCCTACGGCGACGGGCATGCCGCCGAGAAAGCGGTCGAACTGATCGTCCGCTACCTCGAACGCCGGGCAAATTCCTCATCCGGCCCTATGACCTTCTCCGCGAGAAGTGGAAACCAAATTATGCGGTTTTCACGCCTGCGCGCCCTCGGGCGATAACCGATGGCAAAGCGGTCCCGACGACCCTCAACACGGTTGCGCTAGCTCACCATTCCTGCGAGCTCAGCAGGGAATTGCCGCCTCCGCCGCCCGCGGATAGTCTCTCCCCGAGCATTCCACAGCGGCGCCGGGACGGAGAGTGAGGCGATGGACATCCGCGACGGTTTTGTCGGCACGGTCGGCAATACGCCCCTGATCAAGCTGCGCCGCGCCTCCGAGGAGACCGGCTGCACGATCCTCGGCAAGGCCGAATTCCTCAACCCCGGCGGCTCGGTGAAGGACCGCGCCGCGCTCTACATCATCAAGGACGCCGAGGAGAAGGGCCTCTTGAAGCCCGGCGGCGTCGTCGTCGAGGGCACCGCCGGCAACACCGGCATCGGCCTGGCGCTGGTCGGCAACGCCCGCGGCTACCGCACGGTCATCGTCATGCCCGAGACGCAGAGCCAGGAAAAGAAGGACATGCTGCTCTTGTGCGGCGTCGATCTCAGGCTCGTCCCGGCCGCGCCCTACAGCAATCCGAACAATTACGTGCGCTATTCCGGCCGCCTCGCCGAGGAGATCGCCGCGACGCGAGCCGAACGGCGCGATCTGGGCCAACCAGTTCGACAATCTCGCCAACCGCCGCGCCCATATCGAGACGACCGGCCCGGAAATCTGGGACCAGACCGACGGCAAGGTCGACGGCTTCACCTGCTCGGTCGGCACCGGCGGCACGCTGTCCGGCGTCGGCATCGCGTTGAAGGAGCGCAACCCGGACGTAAAGATCTACCTGTCCGACCCGATGGGCTCCGGCATCTACAGCTGGTACGCCCGCCGCGAGTTCAAGCCGGAAGGCAATTCGATCACCGAGGGCATCGGCAACAATCGCGAGACCAAGAACCTCGAAGGCTTCACCCCCGACGGGCAATATCAGATCACCGACGAGGAGGCGTTGCCGTACCTGTTCGACCTCGTGACCGAGGAGGGCCTGGTGCTCGGCGGCTCGACCGCGATCAACATCGCCGGCGCGATCCGGCTCGCCAGGGAACTCGGGCCGGGCAAGACGATCGTCACGATCCTGTGCCGACTCCGGCACGCGCTACCAGTCGAAGCTGTTCAACCCGGAATTCCTGAAGGAACGCAACCTGCCGGTTCCGCAATGGCTGGACAAGTGACATGACCGAACTTGTGTTCCGCGACGATGCCTACGCCCGCTCCTGCAGCGGCGCGCATCATTACGGCCGATGCGCGCGGCATCCGGCTCGATCGCACCGTGTTCTACCCGACCGGCGGAGGTCAGCCGGGCGATACCGGCGTTTGCGGCTGGCCTCCGGCGAGACGATCGCGATCATCGACACGGTGAAAGGCGACGGCCCCGACGAGGTGATCCATGTCCCCGCAGGCGGGAGCGGCGCTGCCGCGAGCCCGGCGCCGAGGTCACGGCCGAGATCGATTGGGAGCGGCGACATCGGCTGATGCGGATGCACACCTGCCTGCACCTGCTCTGCGCGGTCGTGCCGGGCGCGGTGACCGGCGGCCAGGTGTCCGACGGGCGCGGCCGGCTCGATTTCGATGTGCCGGGAGCGAGCCTCGATCGCGAGGCGATCGCCGCCGGCCTCAACGAACTGATCGCTGCCGGCCACGCAGTCACGCCGCGCTGGATCGGCGACGACGAACTCGCCGCCCGTCCCGAACTGGTGCGCACGATGTCGGTAAAGCCGCCGACCGGCGCCGGACGGGTCCGCCTGATCGAGATTGCCGGTGCCGGCGGCGCCGATCGATCTGCAGCCGTGCGGCGGCACGCATATCCGCAACACCGCCGAGATCGGCCCGGTCGCGATCACGAAGATCGAAAGCAAGGGCCGGCAGAACCGGCGCGTCATCGTCGCTTTCGCGTAGGGCGGATAAGCGTAGCGCATTCCGCCGAGTTGACCTCGAGCGACGACGGCGGATTACGCTTCGCTCATCCGCCCTACATCTTATATGGAGGGTCTCATGCCCTATGCCCGACCCGAGGCGCTGGTCAGCACCGAGTGGCTGGCCGCGCATCTCGACGACCCGCATGTCCGGGTGCTCGACAGCTCGTACAAGCAGCCGGGGATCACCCCGACCGCGCGCGAGGACTACGATTCCGGCCACATCCCGGGGGCGGTGTTTTTCGACATCGACGATGTCGCCGAGCCCGGCACGAGCCTGCCGCACATGATCCCGTCGGCCGAGCGTTTCGCGGCCAAAATGGCCGAGCGCGGCATCGGCAACGGCGACCGGGTCATCGTCTACGATACGGTCGGGCCTGTCCTCGGCCGGGCGCGCCTGGTGGATGCTGCGGCTGTTCGGCCACGACAACGTCGCGCTGCTCGACGGCGGTCTGCCGCGCTGGAAGGACGAGGGAAGGCCGCTCGAAACCGGCGCGCCGAAGATCCCGCCGCGCAGTTTCACCGCCCGCTTCCGCCCGGAGCTGGTGCGCGACAAGGCGGCGCTGATCGCCGATCTCGGATCGCATCGCGAACAGGTCGTCGATGCCCGCGCCGCCGGCCGCTTCGAGGGCACCGCGCCCGAGACCTGGCCGGGGCGGCGGCAAGGCCATATTCCGGGCAGCCGCAACCTGCCGTTCGACAAGGTGACAGACCCGCAAACCCGCCGGATCAGGAGCGCCGAGGAACTGCAAGCCCTGTTCGACGAGGCCGGGGTCAGGCTCGACCGGCCGATCGTGACGCAGCTGCGGCTCCGGCGTCACCGCCTGCGCGGTCGCGTTCGCGGCTCATCTGCTCGGGCATCCCGGCGCCGCAATCTATGACGGCTCCTGGTCGGAATGGGGCCTGCCCGACGGCCCGCCGATCGAGACCGGTCCCGGCCCGGCCAGAGTGATCCCGGTGACCGCGATCCGGCCGTATCGCGATTCGGACGAGAGCGCGGTTGTTGCGCTGTGGGAGGCATGCGGCCTGACCCGGCCATGGAACCCGCCCTCTGCCGATATCGCCCTGCTGCGCGGTTCGGGCCATGGCGAAATCCTGGTTGCGCAGCGCAGGAGGGCGGACGTGACCGGCAGCGTCATGGTCGGTCATGACGGGCATCGCGGCTGGATCTATTATCTCGCGGTCGCTCCGTCGCGCCGGCGCGGCGGTCTCGGAGGCCAGCTGATGCGCGCGGCCGAAGCGTGGCTGCAAGGGCGCGGGATCCGCAAGGTCGAACTGATGATCCGCGACACCAATACCGCCGTGACGGCGTTCTATGCCCGGCTAGGCTATGGCGAGGAGCCGGTTACGGTCATGAGCCGCTGGCTCGACGGCACCGAGCGATAACGCGCGCCGATGCCCCTCCTCGACGACGTCATCACCTATCTCGAAATGCGCGAGAAGCCGAGCACGCCGCCGGTGCCGGCGCCGCTGTCGGCAAGCTGGCGCTGATGCGGGCCGAGCAATGCACGGTTTCGTTCTACCGCTATCTGTACGAGACCGTCGGCGACGCCATGGCTGTGGTTCGAGCGCCGGCTGCTCGACGACGCGACGCTCGCGGCGCAGATCCAGAAGGAGACGACCGAGATCTTCGTGCTCTATGTCGGCGGGGTGCCGGCCGGCTATTTCGAGCTCGACGCGGCGGCGCCGGACGAAACCGAACTGTGCTATTTCGGCCTCATTCCGGAATTCATCGGCCGCCGGCTCGGCCCGTTTCTGTTGCGGGCGGCGATCGATCGGGCCTGGTCGCGACCGATCCGGCGGCTGTGGGTACACACGCGCAGCTACGACCACCCGAAGGCGCTCGGCCATTACCAGCGGGCCGGGTTTGTCGTCTATGACCGCCGGTCGCTGCGCTTCGAGGACCCGCGCGCCCACGGCATCCTGCCGCGCGATCTGCCCAATCCCGCGGCTGCCGCCGCTCGCTTGACTGTACGCGCTATCCCCGCAGCGTGCCGCCGGTCGCCTTCTCGACGGCGGCGACCAGGCGCTTCGAAAACGCCTCGATCTCGGCGTCGGTCAGCGTCGCTTCCTGCGGCTGCAGCGTGACCGCGATCGCCAGCGATTTCTTGCCCTCGGGCAGGCCCTCGCCTTCGTAGACGTCGAACAGGCGGATGTCGCTGACGAGCTTGCGATCGACGCCGCGCGCCGCGCGCAGCAGCGTCTCGGCCGGCAGGTCGCGGTCGACGACAAAGGCGAAATCGCGCTCGACCGGCTGGAACACCGAGCAGCAGCGCAGCGGCGGCCGCGCTCCCCTTGCCCGCGCGCGGCAACGGCACGGCGTCGAGAAACACCTCGAACGCGGCGACCGGGCCCTTCACGTCGAAGGCTTCGAGCACGTCCGGGTGGAGTTCGCCGAAATGGCCGAGCACGCTCGGCGCCGAGCCGCAGAATGCCGGCGCGCCCGGGGTGATACCATTGCGGCGGGTCGGCGGCGGTCTGCAGATTGTCGGCCGGCGCGCCGGCCGCGGCGAGCGCCGCCAGCGCGTCGGCCTTCGCGTCGTAGAGATCGGGCTGCGCGCGGCTTGTCGCGCCAGTCCCGCGGGCCGAGACGGCCGGCGCGCAAGCCCGGCCGCGACGGTCACCTGACCCTCGGGGCGGTCGTCGCGGTAAAGCGGCCCCAATTCGAACAGCGCGACATCCGGAAAGCCGCGATCGGCGTTGCGCCGCGCCGCCTCGACCAGGTTCGGCAACGCGCTCGGGCGCATCACGTCGAGATCGCTGCTGATCGGATTGACGAGGGTCAGTTCGGGCCTGGCGCCGCCGAACAGCGCCGCCGCCTTCGCCGACAGGAACGAAAACGTGACCGCCTCGGTCAGGCCGCGTTCGGCCAGCGTGCGGCGCACCAGTTCGACACGGCGGCGGCGCGCGTCGATCGCCGGGCGGGACACCGTGGTTTCGCGCGGCAGCGGCACCGGCGGGATTTCGTCGTAGCCCTTGACCCGCAGCACCTCCTCGACGAGATCGGCCTCGCCCTCGATGTCGCCGCGCCAGGACGGCGGCGACACGGTCAGGCTGCCGTCGTGCTCGGCGGCGTCGCCGACCGTGCAGCCGAGCGCTTCGAGGATCGCGCGGCTCTCGGCCGGCGGCACATGCAGCCCGCCGAGCCCGGCCAGTCCGCTCCGGGCGCAGCATATAGGTGCGGCGCCATTCCGGCTCGGCGCCGGCCCGGACGATCTCGGACGGCTCGCCGCCGCACAATTCGAGGATCAGCCGGGTGGCGATTTCGAGACCGGGGCCGACAAAGGCCGGGTCGATGCCGCGCTCGAAGCGGTAGCGAGCGTCGCTGACGATTTCGAGCCGCCGGCCGGTCGCGGCGGTGCGGATCGGGTCGAACAGCGCCGCCTCGACATAAATTTCGGTCGTCGCCTCGGTAACGCCGGTCGGCTCGCCGCCGATCACGCCGCCGAGGCTCTGCACGCCGTTATCGTCGGCGATCGCGGTGATTTCGGGGTCGAGCTCATATTCGCGGCCGTTCAGCGCCAGCAGCCGCTCGCCGTGCCGCGCGAAACGCACGATGAGATCGCCGCTGAGCTTGCTCGGCGTCGAAGACGTGCAGCGGCCGGTTCAGGTCGAAGGTCAGGAAATTGGTGATATCGACGAGCGCCGAGATCGGCCGGAGACCGATCGCTTCGAGCCGGTCCCTGAGCCAGCGCGGGCTCGGGCCGTTGCGCAGGCCGCGGATATGCCGGCCGAGAAACAGCGGGCAGGCCGTCAAATCCTCGATATGGACCGCGATCGGCGAGCGGAAGCGGCCCTCGACCGGGGTCGTGTCGAGCGGCTTCAGCCGGCCCAGCGCCGGCCGCCGCGAGGTCGCGCGCGATGCCGCGGACGCCGAGGCAATCGGCGCGGTTCGGCGTCACCTTGAGGTCGATGACCGGGTCGTCGAGGCCCAAGAAGGCTCGGCGTAGGCCGTCCCGACCGGCGCATCCTCGGGCAGTTCGATGATGCCGGCATGATCGTCGCCGAGCGCCAGTTCGGCCGCCGACATCAGCATGCCGCGCGAGGCGACGCCGCGGATCGTGCTCTCGTTCAGCACCGCGCCGGTCTTCGGGATGCGGATGCCGGCCGGGCCGAACACGCCCTTCATGCCGGCCCGCGCATTCGGCGCGCCGCACACGACCTGGACTCTCGCCGGCCTGGCCGGCATCGACGACGCAGACGCGCAGCCGGTCGGCGTTGGGGTGCGGCTCGGCCGACAGGACGCGCGCGACGACAAACCCGGCGAGCGCGGCGGCGCGATCCTCGACGCCCTCGACATCGTGGCCGAGCATGATGAGCTTCTCGGCGATCTCGGCCGCCGACGCGTCGGTGTCGAGATGGGTTTTGAGCCAGGACAGCGTCGTCTTCATTGCGGTCTATTCATGACAGCGGGCCCCGCACCGGCGACGGGATGTCGAGCGGCAGAAAGCCGTAATGCCGCAGCCAGCGCAGGTCGGAATCGTAAAAAGTGCGCAAATCGGGGATGCCGTATTTCAGCATCGCCACGCGCTCGATCCCCATGCCGAACGCAAAGCCCTGATACTCGGCCGGATCGATGCCGCAATTCGCCAGCACCTTCGGGTGCACCATGCCGCTGACCCGAGAATTTCGAGCCAGTCCGCCGCCGGCCCCGATCTTCAGTTCGCCGCCCTCGCGCGAGCAGCCGATATCGACCTCGGCCGAGGGTTCGGTGAACGGGAAATAGCTCGGCCGGAACCGCACCGGCAGGTCGTCGATGTCGAAAAACGCGCGGCAGAACTCGATCAGGCAGCCCTTCAGGTGGCCCATATGGGTCGTGCGGTCGATCACCAGACCCTCGACCTGATGGAACATCGGCGAGTGCGTCGCGTCGTGGTCGGCGCGGAACGTGCGTCCCGGCACGATGATGCGCAGCGGCGGCTTCTGCGCCAGCATCGTGCGGATCTGCACCGGCGAGGTATGCGTGCGCAGCACCAGACGCGAGCCGTCGGGCCGCGGCGGCAGATAGAACGTGTCGTGTTCCTGGCGAGCCGGGTGCTCGGGCGGGATGTTGAGGGCGGTGAAATTGTGGAAATCGTCCTCGATATGCGGCCCCTCGGCGACGACGAAGCCCATCTCGCCGAAGATCGCGACGATCTCGTCGATGGTCTGGCTGATCGGGTGGATGCGGCCGGGCTCGACGCCCCCCGGCAGACCGAGCGATACCGGCAAGCGTCACATCGGCGCGCTCGCCGGCCAGCCGGTCCGCCAGCGCGGCGCGGCGCAGCCGGTCGCCGGCCTCGTCCAGCGCCGCCGTGATCCGATCCCTCAGCGCGTTGAGCCGCGCGCCGGCGTCGCGGCGCTGCGTCGGGCGGCAGCTTGCCGAGGCCGCGCATCGCCGCGGTGATCGCGCCGTTGCGTCCCAGCAGCTTGATGCGGATTTGTTCGAGCGCCTCGGGCGTGTCCGCGGCTGCGATTTCGGCGAGGTAGGCTTCCGCCGTCGCGGTCGGATCTTCGGTCTCGGTCTCTGACATCGAGTACCAGCAAGCAAAAAGGGGCCGTCCGACACGGCCCCTCGGTCCACGCAAGCTGTTGCGGGGCCTCAGCGAGCCTGGTCCCCGATAAATCGCCGGCACACGATACCGGCCTGTCATCGTGATGCTGGTGAAGGCACAAATCAGTGGCTCAGCGGGGACCGGTCTGCGGCATTCTGCTATGCGGCTGCCGCGGCATTGGCGCCGCGTCGAGCGCCGATTTCGCCTGCGCGACGATCGCCGCGAACGCCTCGGGCTCGCGGATCGCGAGATCCGACAGCACCTTGCGGTCGAGATCGATGCCGGCGAGCTTGAGGCCGTGCATGAATTGCGAATAGGTCAGCCCGTGCTCGCGGACGCCGGCGTTGATGCGCTGGATCCACAGCCCGCGGAAATCGCGCTTCCTGTTGCGCCGGTCGCGATAGGCGTAGCGCAGCGCCTTCTCGACCTTCTCGATCGCGATCCGGTAGGCGGTGCCGCCGCGGCCGCGATAGCCCTTGGCGAGACCCAGCACCTTTTTGTGCCGGGCATGCGCGGTAACCCCGCGTTTGACCCTGGCCATCGGCTCAGCCCCGCATATAGGGCATATAGGTCAGCACGAGCTTGGCGTCGCCCTTTTCGAGCGTCGTCGTGCCGCGCCGCAGCCGCTTGCCCTGCTTCGATTTGTTGATCAGCAGGTGGCGCTTGTGGCCCCAGTTGCGCTTGACCTTGCCGGTTCCGGTCAGGCCGAAGCGCTTCTTGGCGCCGCTCTTGGTCTTGAGCTTGGGCATTTTCCATTCCTCAGGTCGGGTTGCGGCGGCGAGGCATGCCCGTTCGACGCCAAAAGGCGCGGCCAGCCGCCGGTTGAAGCGGCGCTATATAGCGGCGCGCGCGCCGCAGCGCAAGCCGGGCGAGCCTTCGCAATTTGCCGGCGAGCAGGGATTATTTGCGTGGTAAGCCGGCAACTTATTGAGACAACGCGATTTGCGGTCAATCTCACTGGGCTACCGCAGGACCCATTCAGTGAACCCGAGCGCGATTTGATTTGCGTTAACGTTTAAAACGCCTCATCTTACGAGAAGAGCCCCGCGGAAAACCACAGAACGTTCGGCTGGGTGCGAGTCGTTCCCCTCAGCTTTTCTGGGAAACCGGGAGCACTCGCGCCTGCTGCCAGCGAATATCTCGAAGCGTATCTCAAGCACATCGAGTTTAACTGCGTCGCCGTGGACCGCAGAAAAGGTGCACCGTTGCAGGCGATCGTGCCGGATAGAGGGGCCTTCGTGGATTTCGAGGGCGCGAGGCTGGCCCGACACTGCCGCGGCGCCGACGCATGTGGATGCTGCACGGTTTTGCCTAGCTCACGACCTCTAGAGGAGAAAGCAAATGGCAGGCTATGATGACGACTCCCACTTTTCCAGGGCCAATATGTATAACCCGGACGCTATACGATATTGTCCCAGTAACAATCCCCTTATAAATTTTGCTGGTCACAATTGGTGGATAAATTACCACTGGACGCCCAATCAGGGAACATATGCGTACGAACCGTTCAAATCAATATTCGACCCGACAATCATCAAATCGACCGGTACGGAGATCCAGCTTCAGATACTTCCCGGAAATGATCCGACTGTTTGGCGTACGTCGGAAGTGGTGCTGCTCGACAAGCTGGGATATGGAGAGTACTTGATTACCGCGCGAGCGGATGGCGGCTCATTCTCGGATCTGGACGCCAATGCTGTGTTCGGGGCGTTTATTTATCAATACTCGGAAGCACCTCCGTCCAATGGCCCCAACATTCATCGGGAAATCGACTTTCTCGAAGTTCTCCGCGGCGCTCAAAGCAATGCGCAATTCACCCTACAGCCGTATGACTTCAATCCTCATCCAGTAAACTTCTTTAAGATTCCGGCGGGGATTCAAACCGTGACCATCATAAATCATTGGTATGTGAATCCGGGGTTTGAAAAGGTATCGTTCTTCTATTGCTATAGCGGAGATTGGTCGCTCGAGAATCCGCCTCCGCCCCAGAACCTATTGGCGGAATGGTTTCCGACCCAAACCCAAGCGTTTAGGCCATTAATTCCTGACCATACTGACACGAGCGGCGAGAGACTGCATTTGAACCTTTGGCTTATGCATGGTGTAGCACCAGCGCGACCACAATCGGTGACCATCACGCGCTTTCAATATAAACCACATACATAACGCCCGGCGTGGGCGCGGACACTAACTGGGACCACTGGGATCGCGACCGCTTCAGCGCTTGGGTATACCGCTAAGGCGTTCGCGGTTAATCCGGATACGGCCGCCGTGTCCCGCTACGGCGGTCCCTTCTACCGGGCCGAAAATCCTTAAACCTGTGGGCTCGGGTCCGGCATTACCCCGACTGGCGATGACGATCGGAAGTTACAGCACCACGACGGCTTCGATTTCGATCAGGAATTCGGACTGGGCCAGGGCGGCGACCGCGACCAGGGTGTCGGCCGGCATTTTCTTGCCGAAGAATTCCTCGCGGATCGGGCCGTAATCGGCGCGGTGGCGGATGTCGGTCAGGTAGGTGTTGACCTTGACGATGTCGGCCATCGTGCCGCCGCCGGCCTCGACCTGCGCCTTGAGGCACTGCAGCGCGGCGCGCGCCTGGGCCTTGAAGTCGCCGGGATGCGCCGCGCCGCCTTCCGGCGTGTAGGCGACCTGCCCGGCAATATAGAGGATCGTCTGCGCGCCGCTGACCTTGACCGCCTGCGAATACATTGGCGGATCGTAAACGCCCTTCGCCGCGTACGACTCGATTTGGGCCATGTCTGTCTCCCGCGGGATCACCCGGCTTCAACGCCGGCAGGACGAAGCATCGGCGGAATAAACCGCGCGGTACAGCGATTTCACGGCACCGAGCCGCTATCAGCACGTCGGGGCTATTGGTCAAGATCCAAACGCTTGGTACCAGGTGCGAATGTCGGTGATGCCGCACGGCGGCGGTTCGAGTTCGTGGCATTGGCGGTCAATTGTGCGCCGGTCGCTTGTCGTGCGCCCCGGGCAGGGACCCGCCGGCGAGATCGCTACCCTAGCTATCAAATCGGTGACCCGTGGGTCTGGTATTTCCGGTTCAGGATTTAGTACTTCACCAACATACCGAAATCCACCCCGGCGCGCTGCGCCACTCCCGAAAGCAATCGCTATCAGTCGCCAGTACCAGCGGCAACGTGTGCCAAGGTTGTTGTCCGTCGATAAGCTGTTGCTGATTGATCCAGGTCCCCGCCCACGGAACGGCGATCGTGGCATCGAGCCTTTCGCCGGGGCCGACCGCGCTCGGCGGTGTGGCGATCACCGGCTCCGGCCCAAACAGTACGGCGGCTGGCTTACCCTGTTCGGCCCACCCCGCGGCCGCGATCCAGAATTGGCCCAGCATTGCCGCGGCGTATGGCGCATACGACGTACCCGGAGGATAAGGCGCGTTCAACAGTCTGGGGTCGATCTCGACCATCGGTCCCTCCCACCGGCCAGAAGGTGCGGCAACGATGTCGGCGCGCTCAGCGGAGTAGACGCCAAATACCTCCGGTACAGCGAGTTCATCGCCAAGCGCGAGGGCAACACGACCGATTGTCGTAGCTGCAACCACAAACTGGTCGCCTTGCTTCGCCCAGGTCAGGTCTGCGGCGAGGTGTGTCGCGCGGTAGCGTGCCACGATCGTGCCGGTAACATCGGCGAGGGCGACGGTGTGGAAAACCGCGTCGCCGGCCCGCTCCGGGTAGCTGCCGGCGACATACCCACTACCTCTCCTCGCAAGATCGGCAAGTACGGTTTCAGATGGCCCGCCCTGCGGTTCCGCCATCGACTGGTAATCGGTACCAGCGCGATCAGGACCATAACGGAACAGCGCGGGTAGCACCGCGATGCCGCCTTTCGGCGGCGGGCTCCAGCTCATCGACGCGGCAGGCTTGGTCGTATCGCCGCCCTGCAACGATATATCGACGGTGTGAGCCTCCGTGCCGGCATTGGCGTCGGTGGGCGCTCGGTGAATTGCCAGCAACCGGTACAGCTCCGGCCGCCGCCGTTGCAGCAGCGCCGCGCGTACCGGGGCAGATTTGTCCACGTCGATTTCGGCGGTAATAACGCCATGTACGCCGGACGGCAGAACCTCTGGAGGCACGACGGGTGCCTGTGCCAACTTTGTTCCGTTAGGCGCCCAAATGCTGGATCCGCCATTATAGTACAGCTTTTGCTTAGTGATTGGATTCTCTTCAATGCCGGTGCGGGTCGCGCCGACGACATAAGCGCCGGTGTGAAACGCAAGATATTGCAAAGCAGCGACGGTTGAGTGATCGCCCTTGGCGAGATTTGCCGGTGTCCCCGGCATTATGCGATCGGAAACGCTTGCCCACGCGATGACATCGACGTCGTGCAGGGCCGCCAGCCGGGCGTATTGCCAGTACGTATCATCGTAGCAAATCAGTATGGTGAGCCGGCCGAGCTCGGTATCGAACACCGGGAAGCCGACATTGCCGACAGAAGTCCAACGCTGGTCCTGTGAATTCAAGCCGTGCTTGCGGTACTTGCCGATATACCCGTCTGGCCCGATCAGCGCAGCAGTGTTGTAGCCAAGCCCGCTTGCGGGATCAATCTCTCCAATGCCGACAACGGCGTACATGCGATAAGCGCGGGTGATCCTTTCGATTGAGGCCGTGGTTTTGCCCGGCACCGTGTCGAGAAACGATTTTACCATCTCGAGATTATCGAAGATATAGCCCATGCTGGCGGTCTCGGGCAGCACGGCAAGACGCACCCCCTGCCTCGCGACAGCCTCGATTCCTTCGGTCATCCGGGAAATATTACCGTCCAAGTCTCCCCATGCGGGGTCGAATACGATTGCCGCGGCTTTGAAAGGGCTTTGCGTACGGGAAGAAGCTGGCTGAGCAGTACAATCGATAGCAAATGCAGAGACGATAGCCGCCAGAATGAACGAAATTAGAAGCCGCATTGATCTTGTCCCGATAGAGGAGATCACGTGGTAGGTGCAGTTCGGCCGCTTCTCTGAAGAGCAGAGCCCTTCGCGGGCGCGGAATATCGGCACATCGGAACGCAGAGCGCAACGACAACAGCTATTTCACTCGGGTAGCCGGTTCCCCGAGGAGGGGTTCGCAACCGGTGCCGCCCAGTCGGTGGACTTGGCGGTGTCTGAAATGGGGCAGAGAACGAGCCGTTACGGCGGAGAAGGCTGAGGGCCTGCTATAGGGCGGACTCCAGCCGTAGCCGCCGGGTACCAAGCGTCAGGTTTTGACCACTGGGCAAAAACCGGATCGAGCATCGGTGGTGTGGGGATTAACCCCGGATTGACACCGGGGATTGACAACCGGTCGAGGGCCGATCAGTTCACCTCGGCATGAGCGCCGAAGATACCGCCTACTCTCCCGCGGCCCGCCATGCGGGCGAAAGCGACGATCCGTTCCGCCGAGTGCGGCTCGACAAGCTCGACACGCTGCGCGGGATGGGGATCGACCCCTATCCGGTCAGCTTCTCGCGCGAGCACGAAGCCGCCGAACTCGACCGGCGCTACGCCGAGTTGCCGATCGGCGCGGAAACCGGCGACCGTGTCAGGGTGGCGGGCCGCATCCGCGCGATGCGCAACAGCGGCATGTTCATCGACCTGCACGACGCGTCGGGGAAAATCCAGATTTTCTCGCACAAGGACTATCTGCGCGCGGACGATCTGCCGTTGCTGAAGCTGCTCGATATCGGCGACCTGATCGGCGTCGAGGGCGTCATCAGGCGCACGCCGCGCGGCGAGCTGACCGTCAACGCCGAGCATGTGACGATGCTCGCCAAGGCGCTGCGGCCGCTGCCCGAGAAGTATCACGGCCTCGCCGATATCGAGCTGCGCTACCGGCAGCGCTATCTCGACCTGATCATGAACCCGCAGAGCCGCGAGACGCTGCGCCGGCGCAGCCGGATCGTCGCGGCGATGCGCGCTTGGCTGACCGAGCGCGACTATCTCGAAGTCGAGACGCCGATGCTGCACACGATCCCCGGCGGCGCGGCGGCCAAGCCGTTCATCACGCATCACAACGCGCTCGACATCGACCTCTATCTGCGCATCGCGCCGGAGCTGCACCTGAAGCGGCTGGTGGTCGGCGGCCTCGCCGACAAGGTGTTCGAGATCAACCGCTGCTTCCGCAACGAGGGCCTGTCGCCGCGCCACAACCCGGAATTCACCTCGCTCGAACTCTATGAGGCCTATTCCGACTATACCGGCATGATGGCGCTGACCGAGCAGATCGTCGCGCATGTCGCCGAGGCGGCGGCCGGCGGGGTGAAGATCACCTATGGCGGCACCGAGATCGACCTGACGCCGCCCTGGCCGCGCCGCTCGATGGCCGAGCTGGTGCTGGAGGCGACCGGGGTCGATTTCCTCGCGATCGAGGACGCCGCGGCGGCGCGCGACGCCGCCCGCCATCTCGGCGTTGCGATTGCCGGCGGCGAGAATTGGGGCCAGGCGCTCGAAGCGGTGTTCGGCGCGCGGGTCGAGGACCGGCTGATCCAGCCGACCCACGTCACCGGCTTTCCGCGCGACATTTCTCCGCTCGCCAAGGCCGACCCGCAGCGACTCCCGGCTCGTCGAGCGCTTCGAGACCTATGTCTATGGCTGGGAGATCGCCAACGCGTTCTCGGAATTGAACGACCCGCTCGACCAGCGGGCCCGGTTCGAGGCGCAGATGATGGCGCGCGCCGCCGGCGACGAGGAGGCGCAGCCGCTCGACGAGGATTACGTGACGGCGCTCGAATACGGCCTGCCGCCGTGCGGCGGGCTCGGCATCGGCATCGACCGGCTGGTGATGCTCTTGACCGACAGCCCGTCGATCCGCGACGTGATCGCGTTCCCGACATTGCGCCCGCGCTGATGCAATGGCGGCGTTGCTGCTGCCGATAGAAGAGGCAATCGCCGCCGAATTGGCCTGCACCGTTGCTCGGTTCCCGCTATTCTGCTTTCCGCCGTCGGTAATCGCGCCGGGCGGTCGAAGGGGCTTCGCACGAAGGCCCGCATCGATGTGGAGGAAGCCATGGAATTGTCGCGTCGTGATCTGGCCGTCGCGGGCGTGCTCGCCTTTGCGTTCGGCACCACCTCCCTGATCGGCCCGGCGCTCGCCGAGTCCGGCGACGAAGCGGCGGTCAAGAAGGCGGTCGAGGAGTATCGCACGGCGTATCTGAAACAGGACAAGGCGAAGCTCGAGGCGATGACGCTGCCGCAGCTCACCTACAGCCACTCGGACGGCCGCATCCAGGACAAGGCCGCAATTCATCAAGGGCGTGATGGACCGCAAGGCACACGTCAAATCGCTCGAATTCCGGAGTTGACGGTCAGTGTCGCCGGCGATACCGCGATCGTGCGACACCTTTGGGTTCCGAGACCGAGCTCGACGGCAAGACGACCAACACCAAGATCGGCGTCATGCAGGTGCTGAAGAAGCAGGACGGCGGCTGGAAGCTGTTGGCGCGCGCTTCTTACCGTTCGCCGGACAAGGCGTAGCCCGTCCCGCGCGTCGGCACGGCCGGCCCGCCTGCCGCGGCATGCGATCCGCTGATAAAAGCTCGGAAGCCGTCGCGGTGAGTTTGCGGGCCGAGTTTGTGCGCCTTGGGCTGCGCTGGTTTCTGAAGCCGACCAGCCGGCCCGGCGTCACGATCACCCGCCGCCGCGAGCAGATCGGCAACTTCCAGCGCTGGGTGCCGCAGCCGCCGGCCGACACCGAGATCGCGCGCGGCGAGCTTGGCGGCGTCCCGATGTTGCATGTCGCGACGCCGCTGTCGCGGGCCGACCGGCACATCCTGTTTCTGCATGGCGGCGGCTATGTCACCGGATCGCCGGATCTGTACGTGCACCTGCTGTGGCGCATCGCGGCGGCCGACGGAGGCGCGGATCGCGGCGGTGCAATACCGGCTGGCGCCGGAGCACCCGTTCCCGGCGGCGCTCGACGATGCGCTCGCTGCCTGGAGGGCCTGCTCGCCGACGGCGCCGATCCGCGCCGGGCCATCTTCATCGGTGACTCGGCGGGCGGCGGCCTCGCGCTGGCGCTGGCCTTGCGGGCGCGCGACGAGGGCGAAAGCCTGCCGGCGGCGATCGTCGCGATGTCGCCGTGGACCGACCTCGCGGTGACCGGCGAGTCGGTGCGGCGCAACGCCCGTGCCGACCCGATGCTGAACGCCGAGGATGTGCCGCATCTCGCCGTCGCGCTATCTCGCCGGCGCCGACCCGCGCCACCCCTACGCCTCGCCGCTCTACGGCGATCCGGCCGGCCTGCCGCCGACGCTGATCCAGGTCGGCGGGGACGAGATCCTGCTCGACAACTCCGTGCGCATGGCGGCGCGCATGTGTGAGGCCGGCGTCGATGTCCGGCTCGAAATCTGGCCGCGCATGCCGCACGTCTTCCAATCGTTCTGCTCGATCCTGCCGGAAGCCCGCCGCGCGATCGGCCGCATCGGCGCCTTCGTCAACGAGCACGCCGAGGGGTGACACGGTGCCCGCCGGAATAGAGCGAACGCCGGCGCGTTCTTGCCGCATGCCGCATCCAACCCAAGCCCTGCCATGCCTCAGGACGTAACAGCGGCGTTTGGCGGCGCGCGCGTGCTGATCACCGGCGGCGTCGGGCTGATCGGCTCGGCGCTGGCGCGCCGGCTCGCCGGGCTCGGGGCCGAGCTCGTGCTGCTCGACAGCATGGTCCCGGAGGGCGGCGCCAACCCGGCGAACATCGCCGATCTCGCCAATCTGGTCGATAGGGGGCGGGTGCGGGTCAACATCGCCGATATCCGTGACACGGCGGCGCTGCGCCATCTGCTCGTCGGGCCAGGATTTCCTGTTCGATCTGGCCGGGCAGACCAGCCATCTCGAATCGATGAACGCGCCGGAACACGACCTCGCCGTCAACTGCACGGCGCAGCTTCAGCTGCTTGAAGCGTGCCGCGAGGTGGCGCCGGAGATCACGATCGTGCATGCCGGCACCCGCCAGATCTACGGCAGGCCGCGCTATCTACCGGTCGACGAGGAGCACCCGCTGCGCCCGCCCGACGTCAACGGCGTCAACAAGATGGCCGGCGAGGCCTACCATCTGATGTTCCACGACGTGTACGGACTCGACACCCGCTCGCTGCGCCTGACGAACGTCTACGGGCCCGGCATGCGGATCAAGGACGCGCGGCAGAACTTCCTCGGCATCTGGCTGCGCCGCGCGCTCGAAGGCGAGGCATTCGAGGTATGGGGCGGCGAGCAGCGGCGCGAACTGCTCTATGTCGATGATGCGGTCGAGGCGTTTCTGCGCGCGGCGCTGACCCGCGAGACGGCGGGCCTCGCGCTCAATGTCGGCGGTGAAGCGCCGTACACGCTGCTGGCGCTGGCCGAGACGCTGGTGCGGGTCAATGGCGGCGGCCGTTTCGACCGGCGCGAGTTCCCCGAGGACCGCAAGCGCATCGACATCGGCGATTTCGTCACCGACGACCGCCGCTTCCGCCATCTGACCGGCTGGACGCCCGGTGTCGGGCTCGAGGAGGGGCTGGCGCGCTCGCTCGAGTATTACCGCCGGCATTTCTCGCTTTATCTGTGAACGGGCCGCCGCAGCCCGGCGCAATGACAATCGACAGATTTCGACAGGTCAAAATGCATACCCCGATCCCGCAAACCGACCCGCGCGCCGGTTATATCGAGCATCGGGACGAAATCGACGCCGCGGTGGGGCGTGTGCTGGCCGGCGGGCAATACATTCTCGGCGGCGAGGTCGCGTCGTTCGAAGCGGCGTTCGCCGCCTGGCTCGGGACGGCGCACGCGATCGGCGTCGGCAGCGGCACCGACGCGATCGAGCTGGCGCTGCGGGCCTGCGGCATTGGCGCCGGCGATCTGGTCTTTACCGTCTCCCATACGGCGGTGGCGACCGTCGCCGCGATCGAGCGGGCCGGGGCCGTGCCGGTACTGGTCGATATCGAGCCGAACGGCTTCACGATGGACCCCGCAGCGCTCGAATGGGCGCTTGAAGGGGTGCCTGGGTCGCCGCCGCCGGGCCGCCCGGCCGCCGTGTTGCCGGTGCATCTCTACGGCGAGCCGGCCGATATGGAGCCGATAACCCGGCTCGCGCGGCGACGGGGGCTGCGCGTCATCGAGGATTGCGCGCAGAGCCACGGCGCGCTGTACCGCGGCAGGCCGACCGGCGGCATCGGCGACATCGCCTGCTTCAGCTTTTATCCGACGAAGAACCTCGGCGCGGTCGGCGATGCCGGGATGACCGCGACAGACGACCCAGCGCTGGCCGACCGCGCTGCGCGAGATCCGCGAGTATGGCTGGCGCGAGCGCTATATCAGCGCGCGGATCGGGATCAACACGCGGCTGGACCCGATCCAGGCCGCGATCCTGGGCGCGAAGCTGCCGCGTCTCGACGCCGACAACGCGAGCCGCCAGGCGATCGCGTCGCGCTATGACGAGGGGCTCGCGCGGATTGCCGCTGGACCTGCCGCCGCGCCGGCCGGAATGCAGGCATGTGTTTCATCAATATGTGATCCGCACCCGCGACGCCGATCGTGACCGGCTGCGCGAGCATCTGAGCCGGGCGCGCATCGGCACCGGCATCCATTATCCGGCCCCGGTGCATCTGCAGCCGGCCTATCAAGGCCGGCTGGCCGAATTCCCGGCCGGCCTTCCCGAGACGACGCGCGCTCGTCGGGCGCATTCTGAGCCTGCCGATGTACCCGCAGCTTCCCGCCGAAGCGGTCGAGCGGGTCATCGCCGAAATCCGCGGCTATTTCGCCTGACGGCGCGCGGCGGAGTACAGCGCGGCTCTGCATGCCGAGCGCGACAACCAACCCCAAGCAGCAGCCCGCCGATCAGCCATACCGAGGATATCGGTTCGCCCTGCCGACCCGGGCCGCCGACCCGCACCGTAGACGCGCGCGATCTCGGTGCCGGCCGCGCGCCTCGGCGGTCCAGAACCCGTCCTCGTCGGCCGGAAACTCGAATTTTCCGCTGCTGTCGGTGCGGCCGGTCAGCGCCGGGGTCATTCGGCTTTCCCGGCGCGAAGACGCGCACCTCGGCATCGGCGAGCGGCTTGCCGTCGGCGGTTGCGAACTCGACCGAGACCTGATGCCGGGCGAACAGGTCGACGAATCGGCCGGACCCGGCATGAATACGGAGCAGAGCACGAGGGCAAGCGACAGAATAATACCAAACGCCTTATACCCTGACCGATGCCCCCACCCTTCCCTCCCCCGCTTGCGGGCGAGGGTTAGGGAGGGGGTGCGGCTGCCGGATGTGTCAGGCACAGCAACGGTCGTCATAAAGGCCGCCAGAAACGCTTGGCGGCGGCCCGGCAACCGGACACTCTGCTGTCGGCATCATTTTCCCATGCGGAGACGGGTTCCCGATGAAGATAACGGTTTTCGGCGCCGGCGCGGTCGGCGGGCATGTCGCGGCCCGGCTCGGGGCGGGCGCGGCTTCGGCCGGCATCGAGGTCGCGGCGGTCGGGCGCGGCGCCCAGCTCGACGCGATCCGCGAACGCGGTCTGACGCTGTGGATCGGCGACGAGCGCTATGACGCGCGCATCCATGCAACCGACCGGCCGGAGACGCTCGGGGTGCAGGATGTCGTCTTTGTCGCGCTGAAATCCTCGACCCTGCCGCAGGCGGCCCCGGCGATCGCGACGCTGCTCGGGCCGGCGACCAGCGTCGTGTTCGCGATGAACGGCATTCCGTGGTGGTATCTCTACCATTGCCCGGAGAACGGCCTGCCGCGCCCCGATCTGTCGCGTCTCGACCCCGGCGGCGTGCTGGCGCGCACGATCGGCCTCGAACGCGTGATCGGCTGCATGGTCGCCTCGGCCAATATTGTCGTCGAGCCGGGCGTCGATCCGCAATTCGGGCGGCACGCGCAACCGCTTCACGTTGGGCGAGCCGGACGGCACGCAATCGCGCCGTGTCAGGGCGATCTCGGCCGCTTTCGAGCGTGCCGGGCTCAGCGCGCCGGTCAGCACCGCGATCCGCAACGAAATCTGGGAAAAGCTGCTGCGCAATCTCAGCACCAGCCCGATCTGTTCGATGACCGGCGAGCCGATCAGCGCGATTTCACGGCATCCCGAACTGTTCGAATTGTGCAAGGCGCTGATGGCGGAGGGTCTGGCGACGGCGCGCGCCCACGGCATCGACCCCGGCATTACGGTCGAGACCGCCTATCCCCGGGCGCCGACGATGCCGCACAAATCCTCGATGCTGCAGGATTTCGAAGCCGGCCGCCCGCCCGAGATCGACGGCATCCTGACCTCGGTACAAGCCTTCGCCCGCGTCGCCAATGTGCCGACCCCGCATGTCGATGCGATCACCGCGCTGGTCATCGAGAAGGGGCGGCGGATGGGACTTTATCCGGCGGCAAATTCGTAGCCGCAGCCGGTCTCCGGTCGAAGCAATAGGCAAATTCCGACCCGGAAACGCTCGTTGAGAACTCCTTTGAGAACATTCTCCATAATTCGTATCATGCGACAATTTTTTGTAGGCGCCCGATTAAAATGTCACCCCTCTGCCAGATAGAAATGACACTCCTCGGGGATTTCCGGGGGGTGTCTGGGGTGACGGTACGTCTGATGAGCGATGGAGAGCTTGGCGCGGCTTGAGGTGCTGCGGGACTTGGATCAGCGACGGCTGACGACCGCGGCAGCGGCGCAACTTTGGGGCTTGAGCGGCGTCAGGTATTCCGGCTTTTGGAGGCCTATCGGGCCGAGGGCGCGGCGGGCCTGATATCGAAGCGCCGTGGTCGTCCCGAGCAATCGGCGCAAACCCGAGGAGGTTCTGCGCACCGAGGCGCTGGCGCTCATTCGCGAGCGCTATTGGGATTTTGGCCCGACCCTGGCGGCCGAGAAATTGCGCGAGGTCGCACGGGATCGCTCTTGGCCGCGAGACCCTTCGCCTTTGGATGATCGAGGCCGGGCTGTGGCTCGATCGCAAGCAGCGGCTGAAGCGGGTTCATCAGCCGCGCCACCGGCGCGAATGCGCCGGCGAACTGGTGCAGATCGACGGCTGCGAGCATTGGTGGTTCGAAGATCGCGGGCCGCAATGCACGCTGCTGGTGTTCATCGACGATGCGACCAGCCGGCTGATGCATCTACAGTTTGTCGAGAGCGAGTCGACGTTCGCCTATTTCCATGCGACCCGCGCCTATCTGGAAGCCTGGGGCAAGCCGGTTGCGTTCTACAGCGACAAACATGGCGTCTTTCGGGTCAACCACGGGGTGCGCTCGGCGGCGACGGCATGACCCAGTTCGGTCGCGCATTGGACGCGCTCAACATCGACATCATCTGCGCCAATTCGAGCCAGGCCAAAGGCCGGGTCGAGCGTGCGCACAAGACCTTGCAGGATCGGCTGGTCAAGGAGCTTGCGGCTTGCCGGGGCATGCCAGCCTGGCCGAAGGCAATGCCCTCCTGCCGGCATTCATGGCCGACTACAACGCGCGCTTTGCCAAGCCGCCGGCGAACGGCAAAGACCTGCACCGGCCGCTGCGCGACAGCGACGATCTGGAGGATGCCTTTGCCTGGAAGGAGGAGCGCACCCTGTCGCGGGCGCTGACCCTGCAATACGACAAGGTGATCTTCATTCTGGAGCCGAGCGACCGGCCAAAGCGGCGATCGGCAAGCGGGTTACCGTGGTTGATTATCCCGATGGCCGGCTGTCGATCCGCTATCAAAGGCGTCGATCTCGCCTACCGCACCTTCGACAAGCTGCGCCACGTCGCCCAGGGCGCAGATTATCGAGAACAAGCGGCTCGGCGCCGGTCTCGCCGATGATCCGCGATCAACAGATGCGCCGCGCGCCGAGCATCGCAGCGGACCGCCGCGCCGCGCGATCAGCGCGATGCCCGTCTGTTCAAGGTTGGCTGAGCCTTTCTACGAGCCGAGCGCGCTGACGCTCGCTCGGTGAAACCGGTCCCGGCTTCGAGCCCTGCGCATCGGTCGACGGTCGGGCGCTGCGCTATGTCAAGGGCTCCGCGCCCGCCCGCCGCCCGACCCCAACCAGGCGACAGTGACATTTCTAAATGGCACAAACAGTGACATCTCTATTTGGTGGACACATGACAGAGATATCCGGCGTCGGACTAACCACAAGAGTTGGTTGGCGTGCTTTGGACGAAACCGCACGGCGGCGAAGCAGGCCAAGTCCGGCAACCGCCGACAGTAGAAGGGTGAGGGTACCCGGCTCCGGGACAGGGTTAAACAGCGATGTCGCGCCGGTCACGCGCCAGAGATCCGGATTAAGGTCGCTGCTGAGTAGTCCTTCTACTGAGCCCGGAACATCAAGCGGCGAAAGCCAGGATGACACATTAAGGTAGGCGCCTTCGTTGGTCACGTCCAAAATCTCGCCGTATTCCAAACCACGTGATAGTGCGCCGGCGAAAGCTCGTCGATTTTGCAGGTACCTAGAGTGAGCACAGGCCTGGCACCGCTCAACGAAGACGGGGAACCGTCGATCCAGACAAAGCTTTCTCCCGTACTGGCACGGTCAACGTCGAAGGTCACGTTGTGGTTGCACAGCGTGGCGGCAGCCTCTGTCATCATGCTGACCGCAGCCCCAGCATTCGAGAACCCCGTCGTACGAAATCTGGACATCAAATTGATCGCCGAGAAGCGTTGACTTGGCCAGCTGGAAGTCACCAACAGACTGATAGTTGTAGTGGAGACCGTCATAAGTAGTAAAATGAGGGTCACCCACGACCGTGCCCGGTGGAACCACTACGATATTGTCGAGACCAACGGGGTTGCCAACACAAGTAGGACAAGATGGAATCGCGGGATTTAAAAGCGTCACTTGTAGCGTATCAATCACGTCGGTTCCTTCGGGATTTGACACGTTTCCGAAACCTCCAAATGTATTCGGCACAGTCCCCGCCGTCGTGAAGACTGTATTTCCGTCAGTAGACCCGTGAAAGTGTACGGAATAGTCGTTACACTAGAGTAGAGGGCAATCGAGCTAAAGATGAAAGGAGTACCTGCATTCGTTATTGCAACGCTAGCTGCCAGGTTTTGATTTATATCAGGGTTTTCAAATACAATAGATGGACCTGGGTCGCCATAGCTATACACATGCCAATCACCAGATAGGGCTGAAACCATGAAACCGGACTCGGTGTAGCTTGTGAATGGCACGCCACCCGAAAGTCCGTCAAAATTGATTGTCGTTGCCTGCGCAGCCGATATCAAGGTCGTCCCCACTACGAGAGCTACACTAGTCCCGAGGAACGATTTTCGCGAGCGCTTCAGAGTCACTAGCACCACTAGCCTCCCCCAACGATAGGTGACCCCACTGCTAAAATTTCATACACCAATTCATGGCGTTTGAGGAAGAAGGGACGTTGCCGCCGGTGTTGCAGAAGTTAAGATATTTGCATCAGAGCTCGCCCTTGGCCAGGGCGTCGCGCAGCACCTTTTCGACGCGGGCGTTGTAGCCCTTGCCGGTCGCCCTTATGCCCGCGACGACATCGGCGGCGAAGCGGAACCCGATATGCACCTTTGGCGCCGCGACCGGCGGGCGGCCCATCCGCTTCCATGCCTTGAACTGCTCGGGAAACACCTCCTTGAACGGCTTCGCCCGCGCGAAATCCTCTGCGGTCCATTCCGGGTTCTCGTCAAAATCAGCCGGAGGCTTAGGTTTTTTGGTCATGTGCCTTTATCTCTCTCGCGTTGGCTCTTCGCAGCGAGATCGCCCGCAGGACGGAACCGCGCATCGTGAACACCAGCATGTGCAAGCGCCCATCTATAGGGCCGAAGGCGCGGTATCGGGTCTCGCCGTAATCGTAGCGTTCATCCGGTTCGATAGACGCAGCCGCCAAATCCATCCGTGCCGCCTCGGCAAGCGAAATCCCGTGTTTCCGCTGGTTCTCTCGGTTCTTGCGCGGGTCGAACTCGATCCTCACGACTAATTGTAGCTACAAAAACCTGTCGCCGCAAGCCCGAAATATCGCGCCCTACGCGCCGCGCGCCTTCGTATAGGGCCAGATCAGGTTGCCGGTTTTGTATTGCGGCGGGGAGAGGATCGAGACGGTTTTCGGTTCGCGGAACTGCTCGATCCCGCTGCCCTTGATATCGTGATACTGGACCCAGATCGGCCGCGCCTCGGTCCACTCGCCGTCCGGGCCGAACGCGATGTCGCCGACCACCGTGCTGAACTTGTTGTTGTGGATGTAGTCGGCGAGCTTGTCGTCGTTGAGCGTCTTGGTGGCTTCGACCGCCTGACCCAGGACCTGCAATTCGGCATAGGCGAACGGCGGCAGGAAATAGCCGAGCGGATCGACGCCCTCGGCCGGCGCCCGCTCCTGGTATTTCTTGATGAAGTCCATGACGCCGGCGAACTGCATCGGCTTGACCGGCTCCCAAAGCTCGATATCGACGACGCCGTTGGCCGCCTCCCCGAGCTGCTGCTTGACGGCTGCCGCCGCCAGACCCGCTAGCCCGCCGCCGAGCATCTTGGTATCCAGCCCCAGCTCCTGCACGGCGCGCAGAAACCCGACCGTGTCGGACGGATAAGAGGCGAGATAGACGAGATCGGGCCGCGCCGCCCCGACCGAGCGGACGATCGGCGAAAAATCGACCGTGTTCGGCGGATAGGCGCGGTCGTAGACGATGTCGAGTCCGGCCGCCTTGCCGTTGTTCCGGGCGCTGTCGGTGGCCTTGCGCTGAAACTCGGCGTCGGCGCCGACGATCGCCAGCCGCTTCGGCTTCGGGTCCTGCGCCATCGCCAGCTGGAAATACCCCTCGGCAAACGTCTTCACCGGGTCGGGGCCGAACACCAGCATCGAGAAATATTTCGGGTAGTGAAACTGATCGTTGGCGGCGAGCGCGAACAGGCCGAAGAACAGCCGGTTGTTCTGGATCGCGACCGGCATCGCCGGCACGACCAGATTGGTGCCGTAGCTCGACACCAACAGATCGACCTTGTCGATTTCGATCAGCTTTGTATAGATGCCCGGCACCAGCGACGGGTTGCTCTGATCGTCGTAATAGACCAGCTTAACCGGCCGGCCGAGCAGGCCGCCTTTCAAGTTGGTTTCCTCCTCCCAGATCTTGAAGGCGAGGAGGCCGGTCTTGCCGACGACCGCGAACGGGCCGGTCAGCTCCATGCTGAAGCCGATCTTGATCGGCTCCTCGGCCCGCGCCGGGACGATATGGCCGAGAAACGGCAGCGCGGCGGCGCTTGCGGCGAAGGTGCGTCGTGTAATGCGCGTCATCACAGCAGCTCCCGAGCCTGTTCCGGTGGCGGCACGTCCATTGCGCGATCAGGCCGGCGGGTCTTGCGTTGACCGGCCGGCGGGGAAAGAGTAGCGGTCCGTTCGGCCGCCGGCAAATCCGGCGCACAGAGGAACCCGCCAATGCCGAAATTCGCCGCCAATCTCAGCATGATGTTTCAGGATATCGGGTTTCTCGACCGGTTCGACGCGGCCGCGCGCGCCGGTTTCAAGGGGGTCGAGTTCCTGTTTCCCTACGATCACCCGCCCGAGACGATCGCCGAGCGGCTCGAACGCAATCGGCTGAGCCTGGCGCTGTTCAACACCGTCCCCGGCGACTGGAACGGCGGCGAGCGCGGCCTCGCGGCGCTTGCCGGGGCGCGAGCAGGAATTCCGCGACGGCGTCGACAAGGCGATCGTCTACGCCCGCGCGACCAAGTGCCCGCTGTTGCACACGATGGCCGGGCTATGGCCGGATGGGCGCGACAAGGCCGAGGGCGAACGGGTCTATATCGACAATCTGCGCTGGGCCGCCGACCGGGCCGCCTCCGCCGGACTGACCTGCATCATCGAGCCGATCAACACGCGCGACATCCCGGGCTATTTCCTCAATTACACCGGGCAGGCGATGCGCATCATCGAGCGGGTCGGCCGGCCGAATTTGCAACTGCAGCTCGACCTCTATCACGTGCAGATCATGGAGGGCGATCTCGCGACCCGGATGCGCGCGCTGGCCGGCCATTACCCGCATGTGCAGATCGCCGGCAATCCGGGACGCCACGAGCCCGATATCGGCGAGATCAACTACCCGTACCTGTTCGACTTGTTCGACGAACTCGGCTACTCGGGCTGGATCGGCTGCGAGTACCGGCCCCAGGGGCGACACTGTCGCCGGGCTCGGCTGGGCGAAGAAATACGGGATCGGCTGACCGTAAGGAAGAAGCCCCCTCACCCTCCCGTGTCTTGCGGCGCGGGTCCCTCCCTCTCCCCGCTTGCGGGGAGAGGGCCGGGGTGAGGGGCCGCTCCCGTCAAACAGCCGATTGCCAAAAAGGAAAGACAAATGCGCATCGTGATCACCGGCGGGTGCGGCTTTCTCGGGCGGCGGGTCGCGATGCGGCTGCTCGACCGAGGGACCGCCGGCGGAGCCGGTCGATGAGCTGGTGCTGTTCGACAACGCGGCCCCGGCGCTGCCATTGCCCGAGGACAGGCGGCTCTCGGTCGTCACCGGCGACATCGCCGACCGTGAGACGGTCGCGCGGCTGATCGCCCCCGGCCAAAGGTCCGAACCGACGCGGTGTTCCACCTCGCCGCGATCGTCAGCGGCCAGGCCGAGGCCGACACCGATCTCGGCTACCGGGTCAATCTCGACGGCACCCGCGCCGTGCTCGACGCCTGCCGCGCGCTCGAAACCGCACCGAAGCTGATTTTCGCCAGTTCGCTGGCGGTTTATGGCGGCGCGCTGCCGCCGGAGGTGGGCGAGGAGACCGCGCTGACGCCGCAAAGCTCCTACGGCGCGCAGAAGGCGATCGGCGAATTGCTGGTCAATGATTACAGCCGCAAGGGCTTTATCGACGGCATGGCGCTGCGCCTGCCGACCGTCGTCGTGCGGCCCGGTCTGCCGAACCGCGCCGCCTCGACCTTTGCCTCGTCGATCATCCGCGAGCCGCTGACCGGGCGCGACGCGATGTGCCCGGTGTCGCCGGATACGATCATGGCGCTGGCCTCGCCGCGCCGCATCGTCGCCGGGCTGGTGCATGCGCTCGACCTGCCTTCCGGCGCGCTCGGCGCGAGCACGGTCATTGCAATTGCCGGGATTTTCGGTATCGGTCGGCGAGATGGCCGAGGCATTGCGCCGCGCCGGCGGCGAGGCGGCTTATCGGCGCATCGAGCTGGCGGCCCGACCCGCAGATCCAGGCGATCATTTCGAGCTGGCCGCAGGCGCTCGCGGCAGCACGCGCGCCGAGGCGCTCGGATTCGGGCGCGACAGCGGCATTGACGAAGTGGTAGAGCGCCTTTATCGAGGACGATCTCGCGCTGCAGCGTCAATTGGCCGGATAGGCGAAAAGGAAGCCCGATATGCGCCGTACAGCCGCTCTTCTCTGCCTGTTGCCCTGTCCTGCTCGCGGCGGCCGGTTCGCCGCAAGCCGAGACGCGGCCGGTCGTCGTCGAGCTATTCACGTCGCAGGGCTGTTCGTCGTGCCCGCCGGCCGATGCGCTATTGCGCGAGCTGACCGGCCGGGCCGACGTGATCGCGCTCGGCTTTCACATCAGCTACTGGGACCGGCTCGGCTGGAAGGACCCGCTGTCGAACGAAGCCTCGACCGACCGCCAGAAAGCCTATGCGAGCCGGCTGAGCGGCCGGGTTTATACGCCGCAGATCGTCGTCGACGGGACGAACGAGATGGTCGGCTCCGACCGCGCTGCGGTCGCGGCGGCGTTGCGGCAGGCGCGTCCCGAGGCGATCGCGCCTGTCAGCTTCGCGAACGGACCGTGCATCGGTCGCGATCGGCGGCGGCGTAGGTGCGGGCGAAGTGGTGCTGGTGCGTTTCGCGCGAAGCCCGGATCACAAATGTTCCCGCCGGCGAGAATGCCGGCCGGACGCTGCAGGACGCGAACGGCGTGACCGCGGTGACGCGCCTTGGCGACTGGGACGGCGCGACGCGGCGCTACCGGATCGAGCCGCCGCGGCCGGGAGAAGGTTTGGCCGTGCTCGTCCAGGCCGCCGACGGCAAGATGCTGGGTGCGGCCGCGATCCTCGGCCCGGAGGCATAGATCGGGCGCGGAGATTGAGCGCGCGAACGCGGCTCAACCTCCACGCCTCGTCTCGGAAACATCGCTCCTTGGTCTGCGCTCGGTCTGACACACCTTGCGGCCGCACCCACTCGTTCACCTCCTTGCTTGTGGGGGAGGGAACGAGGGCATGGTCCAGGGTCTTCGGCGGCCGTTATTATATCGCCCGCACGCGCGAGGCGGCGCTCGCTACCGCCTTCAGCGAAGCGGTGACGATGTCGCTGTCCATCCCGACGCCGTGAAGCGCCCGTTCGGCACCGTCATTCCCGCTGCTGCCGATCTGGACATAGGCGGCGGCCTGCGCGTCGGCGCCGGCGCCGACCGCGTTCTCGTGATAATCGAGCACGGTCAGCGCTATGCCGCAATCGCTCCGCAGCGCATCGACAAACGCGGCGATCGGCCCGTTGCCGACGCCTTCGATGCGCCGCTTCGGCGCCGTCGACCTCGACCGTCGCGACGATCCGGCGCTCGCCGACGCGCGGCTCCGGGAACAGGCTGTAATCGACCAGCCGCACGCCGCCATGCTCCGCAGTGCGATCCGCCGCCAGAGCCGCCAGATAGGTGTCCTGGAACAACGACCAGATATCGCGGCTGGTCAGCTCCTTGCCGGTGCGGTCGGCGACCTCCTGGACGATGCGGCTGAACTCGATCTGCAGGCTGCGCGGCAGGTCGAGACCGTGATCGGCCTTCAGCACATAGGCGACGCCGCCCTTGCCCGACTGGCTGTTGACCCGGATCACCGCCTCGTAGTTGCGGCCGAGATCCTTCGGATCGATCGGCAGGTACGGCACCTCCCACAGATCGTCGTTGCGCTTCGCGAGCGCGTCGAAGCCCTTTTTGATCGCGTCCTGATGCGAGCCCGAAAACGCCGTGTAGACCAGCTCGCCGGCATAGGGATGTCGCGGATGCACCGGCAATTGCGTGCAGTATTCGGAGGTGCGCACGACATCGTCGATGTCGGTGACCGTCAGGCCGGGGTCGATCCCCTGGCTGAACAGGTTCAGCGCCAAGCGTGATGACATCGACATTGCCGGTGCGCTCGCCGTTGCCGAACAGCGTGCCCTCGACCCGGTCGGCCCCGGCCATCACGCCGAACTCGGTCGCCGCGACCGCGGTGCCGCGGTCGTTGTGCGGATGCAGGCTGAGGATCAGGCTGTCGCGATCGCGCACGTTGCGCGCGAACCATTCGATCTGGTCGGCGTAGATGTTCGCCGTCGCCATCTCGACCGTGCCGGGCAGGTTGACGATCATCTTTTTGCCGGGGGTCGGGCGCCAGACATCCATCACCGCCTCGCAGATCTCGACCGCGAAATCGAGCTCGGTGCCGCTGAAGCTCTCGGGCGAATACTGGTAGACTATTCGGTTTCCGGCATTGAAGCGGCCAGCTCGTGGATCTGCCGCGCGCCGGTCACGGCGATATCGACGATGCCGGCGCGGTCGAGACCGAAAACGACGCGGCGCTGCAATTCCGACGTCGAATTATACAGATGCACGATCGCGCGCCTGGCGCCGCGTATCGCCTCAAAAGTTTTCTCGATCAGCTCGGGGCGCGACTGCGTCAGCACCTGGATCGTCACGTCGTCCGGGATCAGGTCCTGCTCGATGATCTCGCGGACAAACGCAAGATCGGTGTCGGAGGCGGCCGGAAAGCCGACTTCGATCTCCTTGAATCCGAACCGCAGCGAGCAGATCGAACATGCGGCGCTTTCTCTCGGGGCCCATCGGTTCGACGAGCGCCTGGTTGCCGTCGCGCAGATCGACCGAGCACCAGATCGGCGCCTTATCGATGACGCGGGACGGCCATTGGCGGTCGGGCAGATTGATCGGCTGAAACGGCCGGTATTTGTGGATCGGCATTACGGTCATCGGGAACTCCCGGGTTCGGACCGCCGGGCTGCGGCGCGCGGTCGCGTTGACGGTCGTGTCTGAGCCCGGTTCCTGCGACTGCTTACCGGGCATGGCGTGCGGCGTGAATTGCGTTCGGGCCGGAGGGCTTAGCCCCGGCCGGTGCTAAGTCGGCGCGGGACAGCCCGCGATACAATGCCCAGCGATAGAACGCAGCGATAGGAGGAGACCGTCAAAACCATGATACCATAACCGGGCGTGTTCGGGATTTCCGGCAAGGCCGGACGAGCGGCAGTCGGCGTCGATCAGGACGCCGAGATCGTAAGTCGCAGCTCGCGGCACGCATTGGTCATGGCACGCCGCATATATCCGCAGGGCGAGCCGAAGTCAAGCCGAACGGCGCCCATCCGTTGACAAGCAACTGCCGGAGACGATCTTATCCGGCGAGAAGCAAGCAGCGCGGGAGGAGTGAGTGGAAAAACGCAGGTTCGGCAGAACCGGTCTCGATGTCTCGCTGCTCGGCTTCGGCTGCGGCGCGGTCGGCGGGCTGATGGTCAAGGGCGACCCGGCCGACCAGCAACGCGCGGTGGCTCGCGCGCTCGAACTCGGCATCAACTATTTCGATACGGCGCAGCAATACGGTAACGGCGAATCCGAGCGCAATCTCGGCCGCGTTCTGAAGGCGCTGAAGCCCGATGTTTATGTCGGCACGAAGGTGCGCCTGCCGCCGACCGAGCCGGGCCGTATCGGCGAGGCGATCGCCGCTTCGCTCGAGGCCAGCCTGCAGCGGCTGCAGCTTGAGCGGTCGATCTGTTCCAGTTTCACAACGCGATCGTCGAGACGACAGCAGGGCGCGAATTTCAGCGCCGACACGGTGCTCGACGCAGTCGTGCCGGCGTTCGAGCGGCTGCGCGCACAGGGCAAATGCCGGTTCATCGGCATCACCGCCAACGGCGAAACCGAGGCGCTGCACCGCGTCGTCAACGCCTGCGCCTTCGATACCGGCCAGGTCAGCTTCAACCTCTTGAACCCGAGCCCGGCGGGACCGGTGCCGGCGGGCTATCCGGCGCAGGATTACCAGCAACCTGCTAGGGCACCTGCAAGCCGCCGACATGGGCGTCATCGTGATCCGCGTGCTCGCCGCCGGTGCGCTGAGCGGCACCGAGGAGCGGCATCCGCTCGGCTCGCCGCCGCCGGCGCCGATCGGCTCCGGACACGACTACCGCGTCGATGTCGAGCGCGCCCGCCGCTTCGAACCGCTGGTGCATGACGGCTATGCCGACAGCCTGATCGAGGCGTCGATTCGTTACGTGATCGCGCAGCCGGCGGTCTCGACCGTGCTGGTCGGGTATTCGACGATGGAGCATCTCGAATACGCCGCGCGCGCGGTCGAAAGAGGTCCGCTATCGCAAGCCGCGCTCGACCGCATCGCCGAGATCCAGCGCGGCTTCGCCGGCGAAACGCGGTGAGCTCCGCCCTTTCGCCGGGCGCGGTTCGACCGCATATTGTCATCCTACAGGGCCACTTCCGGCTCGCGAACGGATATGACATGACGAAACCCTCGCCTGTTACGATTGCGGCGGTGCGCCTGTTCGATTGGCGGGTGCTGCTGTCGCTGTTTTTCTGCTTGACGCTGGCGCTTGCGCCGAGCCTCGCCGAGGCGCGGGGAGGCGGCGGGAAATCGTCGTTCGGCAGCCGCGGCGCGCGCACGTTCGAGAGTAACAGCGCCGCGCCGATCACGCGCAGCACGAACCCTGCGGTGACCCCGGGGCCGCAGGCGGCACGGCCGGCTGGCCGGAGGAATGCCCGCCAGCGGCGGCCGGCGGCAGCTTTTTTCAGCGTCACCCGTTTCTGACCGGACTGACCGGCGGTCTTCTCGGGGCGGCGCTGTTCAGCCATCTCGGCGGGATGGGCCATTTTCTCGGCGGCATATCTGCAATTCCTGATCATCGGGCTGCTGATTTTTCTCGCGATCCGGCTCGCGAGCGGTTTTTTCGGACGCGCGGGCCGGGCTACGGCGACTCCGGGCGGGTTCGGCGGTCGGCCCAACCCGGAGCCGATGCCGCGCGCGGTCGGAGCCGCGGTCGCTCCGGCGCCGCGGTTTCGCGGCGTTGACACGACGGTCAACGACAGCGACCTGCAAGCCTTTCAGGAGCTTCACGCGGCGGTGCAGGAAGCATGGTCGAACAGCGATCTTGCCCGGCATGCGCCAGCTGATGACGCCGGAAATGGTCGGCTATTTCTCGGAGGAGCTGACCAAGAACGCCAGCCGCGGCGTGCGCAATGTCGTCTCGGACGTGCGGCTGCTGGCGGGCGACATCACCGAGAGCTGGGACGAAGGCGAGCTGCAATACGCGACCGCCTATATGAAATGGAGCGCGACCGACTATCTCGCGCGGCTCGATCGCTGCGCCGAGCGCCGCCGACTATATCGCCGGCGGCGACCCCGGCCGGCCGGTCGAGTCCGAGGAAACCTGGACGTTTGTCCGGCGCCGGGGCGGTAACTGGCTGCTCTCCGCGATCCAGCAGGTCTGAGAAACAGCGGGTTGTAAGTCCCCTTCCCAACCCTCCCCTGCTTGCGGGAGAGGCTTTCAAAGCCGTCCGTCTATTGCCGCGCGCCGCGCAGGCGTGGGTCGTCGGGTCCGGGCGACTCTCCGGCGCGGTACCCGTTCTGGCGGGCCGCGTCGATGATCTCGTCGATGAACGCGTTATAGCCGTGCCGCGGGTCGGGGTCGTCGCCGGCGTATTCCCTGGCGGTACGGCGATGGAATGGGGCAAGAAACAGGGCGCCCGGCGCCTCGCCGGCATGGTGTGTCGCACGCTCCAGCACGAAATTTCCGTCGCCATCGGGGGCCGAGGCGATGCGCACACCTTTCAGGATCTCGATCCGGGGCTGGTCGTTTTCGGCTGGCGTCGCGCGCGAAGTCGTCTTGGCGGATAGATCTGCTCGATCGAGCGGCGGTCGTTGATATTCGCCTGGGCGGTGTTTGTGTCGGCCATGCCGAGAAAACAAGCCGTCGGTAAGCCGCGTTCCCCGGCTACGGCCACGCCGCTTCGGGCGGCAGCGACATCAGGATGGCCTCGACATTGCCGCCGGTTTTGAGGCCGAAGCGGGTGCCGCGATCGTAGAGCAGGTTGAATTCGACGTAGCGGCCGCGCCGGACCAGCTGATGCCGGCGCTGTTCGGCGGTCCAGTGCGCGGTTCATCCGCGCCCGCACGATGACCGGGTACACGGACAGAAATGCCTCGCCGACCGCGCGCACGAACGCGAAATCGCGCTCCCAGTCGCCGCTGTCGAGATAGTCGAAAAAGATGCCGCCGGCGCCGCGCGGCTCGCCGCGATGCGGCAGGTAGAAATACTCGTCGCACCACGCCTTGAAGCGGGCATGGCATTCCGGGTCGTAGCCGGCGCAGGCGGCGGCGAGCGCGCGCGTGAAATTGCGCCGGCCGCGTCCTCGTCGGGATAGATCGGGGTCAGATCGGCGCCGCCGCCGAACCAGGATTTGCGCGGTCACGATGTGGCGCGTGTTCATGTGGACCGCCGGGACCAGCGGCGAGCGCAGATGCGCGACCAGCGACACGCCGCTCGCCCAGAAGCGCGGGTCTTCGCTGGCGCCGGGGATCTCGTTGCGGAATTCCGCCGAGAATTCGCCCGAAACGGTCGAGACATTGACGCCGACCTTTTCGAACACGCGCCCGCGCATGCACCGCCATCGTGCCGCCGCCGCCGCCCGGGCGCTCCCATGGCGTGCGCACGAACCGGCCGGGAGGCAGCGCGTCGGAGCCGGGGCCGGCATACTCGTCCTCGATCGCCTCGAAGGCC
Source organism: uncultured Alphaproteobacteria bacterium (assembly GCA_963753665.1). GTDB lineage: Bacteria > Pseudomonadota > Alphaproteobacteria > ATCC43930 > CGMCC-115725 > DATARH01. Next base: position 127,660 of record CAVWDC010000001.1, on the reverse strand, counting down.
GCGCAGATCCGGTCGCGCAACGCCGCGAACCAGGAAGCCGCACGCTGCTGGCGCTCGGATGGAAGCGGTCGGTTCGGGAAGTGCTCTCTGTCATCGGGATCGATGCCTCCGCTGCCTTAGCTCGGCCCAGGCTCGGGAAATGGCGGGCCGCCGCGCGGGCGCCGGCACTACCGATTAGCACGCGGGGGTCCGTTCGCTGTTGCCGAAGCTCGATGCGTCTGATACTGCGCAAATGGCGCTTCCTGGAGCGGATATGAAGCAGAACCGCGTCGCGATCCTCGGCGGGTCCGGGTTCATCGGGCGATATATCGTGAAACGGCTGGCCGAGCGCGGCGATGTCGTGTCCGTCGGCGGACGCAATGCCGCCGAGGCGAAGTTTCTGCGGCTGAAGGGGGATGTCGGCCAGGTCGCGCTGATCAACGTGTCGATCGGCGACGAGCGGCTGCTGCGGGCGTTCGTGGCGGACAACGACGCGGTCGTCAACCTCGTCGGAATCCTGCACGAAAGCGGCTCGCAGCGTTTCGAGGCGATACACCATGTCGGGCCGGCGCGGCTGGCGCGCATCGCGCGCGAGGCCGGGGTCGAGCGCTTCATCCAGATGTCGGCGATCGGCGCCGATCCGCGCTCGACATCCGCCTATGCCCGCACCAAGGCGGCGGGAGAGGCGGCGGCGCGCGACGCGTTCCCGACCGCGACGATCCTGCGGCCCTCGGTCGTGTTCGGCCCGGAGGACCAGTTCTTCAACCGTTTCGCCGCGATCGCGACGATCGTCGCCGGTGCTGCCGCTGATCGGCGGCGGCGAGACGCTGTTCCAGCCGGTCTATGTCGGCGATGTCGCCGAGGCGGTCGTCCGCTGTATCGACGATTCGGCGACGGCCGGGCGGACCTACGAGCTCGGCGGGCCGAAGGTCTATTCGCTGCGCGCGCTGTTCGAGCTGCTGCTCGAGGAGATCCGCCGCAAGCGGCTGCTCGTCAACGTGCCGTTCGGGGTCGCCGCGATGCAGGCGCGGCTGTTGTCGCTGCTGCCCGACGCGCCGCTGACCCCGGACCAGGTCGAGATGCTGAAAACCGACAATATCGTGTCGCCGAACGCGCTGGGGTTCGAGGCGCTCGGCATCAGCCCGACCGCGGTCGAGGCGATATTGCCGACCTATCTCGACCGCTTCCGCCGCGGCGGCTGGTACGCCCGCGAACCCGCCGCGTGAGACGGGCGCGCAATCTGCCGGGATAGTCGCGGCGTTTCGGGAGTTAGCGAAAGATGATTTCGATACTGCGCGGGCTGCTGCTCGCGTTTCTGGTAACTGCATTGGGAGGCACGGCCATGGCGGCTGATCTGGAAAATACGCTGTATATCGATGTCCCGGACGGCCGTGTCGTGATCGCGATGCGCCCCGATCTCGCGCCTGATCATGTCGCGCAGATCAAGGCGCTGGCGCGGCGCGGGTTCTATGACGGGGTGGTGTTCCACCGCGTGATCGACGGGTTCATGGCGCAGACCGGCGACCCGACCGGCACCGGCACCGGCGGCTCCGGCAACAAACTGAAGGCCGAGTTCTCGAACGAGAAGCATGTCCGCGGCACCGTGTCGATGGCGCGCGCGCAGGACCCGAACAGCGCCGACAGCCAGTTCTTTATCGTGTTCGCGCCGGCCCCGTTCCTCGACGGGCAATACACGATCTGGGGCCAGGTCGACTCCGGCATGGAACACATCGACGCGATCAAGAAGGGCGACCAGGCGCGCAACGGCACGGTCAGCAACCCGGACAAGATCATCAAGATGCAGGTCGCCGCCGACGCGGATAAGGCAAAATAATCCACGCCACGACCCCCTCCGTCCTGCGGAGGTGAAGAGGGGGTTTTGTAGCGCCCGGCTACGCTGCGACCTTCTCCAGCCGGTGGATGACGCGGCGCTTGGCCGGAACGGGGTCGCTTGAAAAGCGCGACCAGGAGCGGCCGGAGAGTTCGCCGACATAGATGTTGCCGCGCCGGTCGACCGCGATGCCGTGCGGCGAGGTGAACTGGCCCGGCGCGATGCCGGCATGCGGTTTGCCGAGCCGTGCCAGGAGTTCGTGGTTCCTTGTCGTGTGGACGCTGACCCGCGCGCCGATATTCGGCCAGTCGCGGTTGATCGCCCCCGCCGGCCCGCCCTCGCCGATATAGCAGAGCGGGTTCGGCCCGTGCCCGAGGCACATGCCGTTGGGACGGTGCAGATAGTTCCACTGCGTCTCCCAACGCCCGTTGCCGTCGAAGATCTGGACGCGGTGGTTCTCGCGGTCGGCGACATAGACCCAGCCGTCCGGGTCGCAACAGATATTGTGCGCGATGTTGAACTGGCCCGGGTCGGTGCCGGATTCGCCCCAGGAATGCAGCAATTTGCCGTCCGGCGTGAATTTGTGGACGCGGGCGTTGCCGTATCCGTCCGAGATGTAGAGATGCTCGCCGTTCGGCGACAGCGCGGTGTGGGTGCAGCGATGGAACGGCTCGCCGCTCATGAACGGCGCCGGCTTGCCGGGAATGCCGATCGTCAGCAGCACCTTGCCGTCGAGGGTGCAGTGGCGGACGGTGTGGTCGCCGTCGTCGGTCAGCCAGATCGTGTCGTCAGGCGCGACATGGACGCCGTGCGGCCGCGTGAACACCCCCTCGCCCCAGGTGCGCAACAGATTGCCGTCATTGTCGAACACCGCGACCGGATGCTCGCCGCGGTTGAACGCGTAGACATTGCCCTTGCTGTCGACGCCGACCGCGGCGCAATCGCCGAGCATGATCTCGTCCGGGATCTTCGCCCAGTCCACGTTGACTTCGTAGGTCCACTCGCCCGATCCGAGCCGCTCGGCCATCTTCTCTCCCCCTGAAGCGGTTGTCTGGGCATCATAAGCGCCGGATAGCCCACGAGGCGAGCATCGACTGCCGCGCTTATGCAACCTTGCCCAGCACGATTTTCTCGGCGCAGGTGCCGAGAAAATGCGGCGCCGAGCCGGCTTCGGCGATCAGGTCGAGGAATTCGTCGGGCCTTGTGATCCGCACCGAGCCGAGGACCGACGCGCCGCGCGCGACAAACGCGTCGGGCAGCATGCCGACGGTCGGGCCGACCACCGTGACCCGCGCCTCGGGCCGGGCCAGCCCGAGCAGGCCTTCGAGCGTGTCGTTAAGCAATGTCGCGCCGGTGATCAGCAGCACGTCCGCGCCGGGCACGATCTCGGGCGGCGAGATCGGCCGCTCGGTAGAACGGCATCTCCTCGGGCTTCAGCGCCGCCGGGTTCTGTTCGAGCACCAGATAGGGCTGTCGCCGGCGTTTCAGCTCCTTCAGGAACGGGATCAAAGCGCCGACCAGCACGACCCGGTCGCCGGGGCCGATTTCGGTCGCTTCGAGCGCGTCGGCGCCGGCCAGCAAGTCGATGCCGGGGCATGGCCGGCGGCGCCACGCCAGTTCGGCGAGCGCGTTCAAGGTTGCGATGCCGACCGCGCGGCGCAGCCCGTTGCCGCTCAGCGCGTCGCGCATCAGCGCGGCGGCGGGCTGCCCGGCGAGACGCTGGTAGCCGGCGGCGCGCGCCGTCACCGGGCAGCAGACATCGTCAGGCACCGCATCGCGCGGCGTCGCGCAGGCTCCCGGCGACACCTAATGCCTGGCCGCCGGAACTCAGCTTGACCCCGGTGAAAAACAGGCCGACAACGGCGCGCTCGACCGTGATCGCGTCAAGATCGCGGCCGAGGATCGCACTCGATAGCGGCGATCGTTTCGTTCAGGATGGGGCTGGACACCTGTCACCGTCCTCCCGCGTCTGTCGCAACCCGTTTACCACAATGGCGTCACGATGAAATCGACCTCGTTCATGGCCGCCGCGGCGGCGCTTGCGCTCGTTTCATTCACCGCACCGCATCCGGCAGCGGCGCAACAACCAGCGGCACAACAAGGAGCATCGGCGAAAATGACCGAACTGGCCAACGGCCTCAAATACACGGATACGAAAGTCGGCACCGGCGAGGAAGCCAAGCGCGGCGAGAAGGTCACCGTCCATTATACGGGATGGCTCTACAACAATGGCGAAAAGGGGAAAAAATTCGACAGCTCGGTCGATCGCGGCGAGCCGTTCACGTTCAATCTCGGCGGCGGTCAGGTGATCCCGGGCTGGGACCAGGGCGTCGCCGGGATGAAGGTCGGCGGCAAGCGGACGCTGATCATCCCGGCCAACCTCGGCTATGGCGCGCGCGGCGCCGGCGGCGTCATCCCGCCGAACGCCACGCTGATGTTCGATGTCGAATTGCTGAAGGTCGGGTGACCGGGCGCGCTGACGGCCGATATCAGCGCTCCGCGGTGCGAATCCCCTCCGGGCCGCCGGTGACTTTTATTTCGCCGGTGGCCTTGAGACTACCGCCATCGAAGCTGACGACGGCCAATGACTGGTCGGCCATGCTCTGGACCAGCAGGGTCTTGCCGTCACGGCTCCAGGCGACGCCCTGATCCCACTTGGCGACGCGCAGCTCCGCGACTTTGGTCAAAGTCGTTCCATCGACCTTGAATACGACAAGGAGCCCGTTCGGATTGTAGGAGGGGTGGCTTGGCGCCCGGTTGGAGCCGTCCTGCGCCGTCACCGCGAGATGGCTCCCATCATCGGAGAATGCCAGCCCTTCAACGATCTGGCCGACATCGATGGTTTTGACGATACGCGGCGCCTTTCCTTTCAGATCGATGACATTGATCGTGAATAAGGCGCGGAAGGGCTGTTTTACCCATGCCGGGTCTCGGCGTCGGCGCCGGGGGAGAGCGGCGGGGCGCCGGCGATGGCGTGGTGGTCGAAGGCGATGCTCTTGATGACGGCGTAGACCCGCCGCCCGGGTACGAGCCCGAGCCGCTCGACCGAGCGGCGCGTCAGACGCGCGATCAGCGGCTCGCCGGCGCAATCGAGCCTGATATCGACGATCGCGCCGTCCGACCGGCCGATCTCGGCGACGGTGCCGGGCAGCACGTTGAGCGCGCTGAGACCCTCCGGCGGGGAGAGCGCGATCATCACGTCGCGGGCGCGGATGCGCACGCGCAGCGCCGCCCCGACCGGCATCTCCAGATGCGGCACGCGCAATTCGCCGGCGGCGGCGCGCAGCACGGTGAGCCCGAACGCGGCGTCGTGCGCGGCGACGCGGGTTGCCAGGATCGCGCCGGCCTCGGCGCGGCCGGTCAGCGGAAACAGGTCGATGCGGCCCATCACCGCCGCGGTCGGGCCGATCGCCGCGACCCGGCCCTCCGACAGCACGACCAGCGTCGTCGCGAGCCGCGCGACCTCGGCGATCGCGTGGCTGACATAGACGATCGGCACGCCGGCCTCGTCGCGCAGCCGCTCGATATAGGGCAGGATCTCGGCCTTGCGCGCCTCGTCGAGCGCGGCCAGCGGCTCGTCCATGACGAGCAGACGCGGGCGCGCCAAGAGCGCTCGGCCGATCGCGACGCGCTGCTTCTCGCCGCCGGACAAATTCGCCGGACGGCGGCCGAGCAAGCCGCCGATCCCGAGCAGCTCGATCACATGGTCGATTTCGCCCGGGCGGCCGCCCCCGCCCGTTTCGGGCGCGAACCACCTTCCGTAGAGCAGGTTCTGCCGCACCGTCATGTGCGGAAACAGGCGGCCTTCCTGAAAGACATAGCCGACGCGGCGCTTCTTCGGCGGCACGAAAATGCCGTGCTCGGTGTCGGTCAGCGTCTCGCGATCGACGACGACACGGCCGTGCTCCGGGCGGATCAGCCCGGCGATGACGTTGACCAGCGAGGTCTTGCCCGAGCCGGAGCGGCCGAACAGCGCGGTCAGCCCGCCCTCGGCCGCGAACGCGGCGTCGAGCATGAAGTCGCCGAGGCGGTGCCGGACCGCGACCTCGATCATGTCAGCGGCCCCTGTCAGTGCCCGAGGGCGCGGCGGGCGGCACGCTCGACGACCCGCTCCGAGGCGAACAGCGCCGCCATCGAGATCGCGACCGCGACCAGCGTCAGGCGCAACGCGCCGATTTCGCCGCCCGGCACCTGGGTCAGCGTGTAGATCGCGGTCGGCAGCGTCTGCGTCTCGCCGGGGATGTTCGAGACGAAGGTGATCGTCGCGCCGAACTCGCCGAAGGCGCGCGCGAAGGACAGGATCATGCCGGCGAGGACCCCGGGCAGGATCAGCGGCAGGGTCACGGTCAGAAACACCCAGACCGTGCCGGCGCCCAGCGTGCCGGCGGCGTCTTCGAGACGGCGGTCCACCGCGTCGAGCGACAGCCGGATCGAGCGCACCATCAGCGGGAAACCCATGACGGCGCAGGCCAGCGCCGCGCCGGTCCAGCGGAACGCGAAGACGATGCCGAGATATTCGGCCAGCAGCCGCCCGAGCGGGCCTTTGCGGCCGAACAGCAGCAGCAGCACATAGCCGGTGACGACGGGCGGCAGGACCAGCGGCAGATGGACCAGGACATTGAGCGCCGACTTGCCCCAGAAGTTCACCCGCGCGAGCAGCAGCGCGGTCGCGAGCGCGACCGGCAGGCTGCAGGCGACGGCCCAGGACGCCACCCACAGCGACAGGCGGATCGCCGTAATCTCTTCCGCGGAGAAGTCGAACAGCGGGCTCACCGCTCCTGATCGAGCACCGTGAAGCCGTATTTCTCGAACAGCTTGCGGGCGGCCGGACCCCGCAGATACGCGGCGAAGGACGCCGCCTCGGGGCGCGCCGTTTTGGTCAGCGCCATCGGGTAGACGATCGGTTCGTGCGTGCCCGCCGGGAATGTGCCGACGATTTTCACGCCGGGATCGATCGCCGCGTCGGTCTTGTAGACGATGCCGAGCGGCGCCTCGCCGCGCGCGACGAGCGCCAGGGCGGCGCGCACGTTCTCGGCGGCCGCGACCCGCGCCGGCGACCGTGTCCCAGACGCCGAGCTTCGGTCAGCGCGGCCTTGCCGTACACGCCGGCCGGAACCGAATTCGGCTCGGCCATCGCGAGCCGGCCGTCGCCGAGCATTTTGGCGAGCGGAAAGCCCGGTCCGATCATCACTTTGGCGGCGTCGAGCGGGCTGTCCTTCGGCGCGATCAGCACGAGGCTGTTGCCGAGCAGATCGTGGCGGGTTTTCGGCTCGATCAGGTCGTGATCCTGCGCGTAATCCATCCAGCGCCGATCGGCCGAGACGAACAGATCGGCCGGCGCGCCGCTCTCGATCTGCTTCGCGAGCGTCGATGTCGCGGCATAGGAGATCGTCGCCTTTTTGCCGGTGTCGGTCTCGTATTGCCGGTTCACGTCGTCGAGCGCGTTCTTCAGGCTCGCGGCGGCGAAGACCAGCGGGTTGCGCGCCTTGGGCGAGGGCGGGGCCGGCGAGGGCCAGAACGGCGATGCAGGCGGCGAGCGCCAGAAAAGCTCAGGCGTCGCTTCCGAGGGCCGGTTGCGATCACTTCGCCACCATCACGTCGGACGCCTTGATGACGGCGATCGCCTCGTCGCCGACCGCGAGGCCGAGATCGTCGACGGCCTCGTTCGTGATCGACGAGGTGACGATGACGCCGTTGCCGATGTCGATCCGGACATGCGCGGTCGTGGCGCCGCGCCGGACCTCGACGACCCGGCCCTTGAGCTGGTTGCGCGCGCTGATCTTCATGAGTCGCCTCCGGTTCCGCTATGTTTCAGGGGACATAGCGCATCTGAAGCAGAGGCGCAGCTTTCCGCAAGCCAAAAGTTCAAATCTTTGGGGTCGGTTCGGCGCGGGCGCGGCGTGCGAGGGCGGCGAGGTCCTCCGCGGCCTGCGCGTCGGCGCGGGCGTGGATACGGCGGTAGCGTTCGAGCACCTCGGCGCCGAATTCGGTCAGCGAAGCGCCGCCGCCCCCCGCCCCGCCTGGCGCTGCGGTGACAACAGGCTCGGCGAAGGCCTGGTTCATGCTGTCGAGCAGCACCCAGGCGCGCTTGTACGACATCCGCATGTCGCGCGCCGCCGCCGAGATCGATCCGGTGTCGCGGAATCGACTCGAGCAGCCGCGCCTTGCCCGGCCCGATCCGCGCGCCAGACTCAAAGATGATGCTGATCTTCACCCGCGGCATTGCGGGGCCTCTATAAAGAGAAAGATCAGGAATCCGAAACCACGCCGTGAAAATTCGATGCAGAAGGCCCGTTATGCTGTGTAAACAGATACTTGCTTACAGGAGACAAGATGCGAAGGATGTCTTCCGAGATACGCCGCGCTCTCGGTCGAAATACCTGAGAGAACGTATTGTATCAATCCGTGCATTATCGAAGCCCAAACACAAGAACGGCGATGCGCTCCACGCCGACGCGGGCCATGCGCACGCATACCATGGACACCGGACTCCGACCGGCATCATCGCGAGCCTGAGTATCGCTATATCGGCTCGTCAATGGCGACGGGCTGGGGCGGCTATGGGGCATCTCTTGGCTGGTATCGTCGCGAGCGGCCGCCGGGCGGCGCAAAGGATCGAAGCGCGGCTGGAACTGAACACCAAAGCGCCGCCGGAACAGGAAAAGAAGGAGTATCGCTGACCCCCAAATCGCAGCATCCGGCTGCGCCGACCTTACGGCCTAACCCACCGGGCAGCGCCGCCGAGGAGGATTTGCATCAGAGAGCCGGTCGCGACGTCAGTACTGCACGCGCTGGGTCAGGGCGCCGTCGATGATCAGGTTTGTGCCGGTGATGAAGCTGGCGCGCGGGCTGGCGAGGAACACGACCGCATTGGCGACCTCCTCGGGCGTGCCCATGCGCCCGGTCGGGTTGCGCGCCAGCATCTGCGCCGAACATGTCGGGGTTGTTCTGGCGCACGCTGTCCCACACGCCGCCCTCGAAGAACACGTTGCCGGGCGAGACGATGTTGGCCCGGATGTTCTTGGCCGCGAGATTGCGCGCCAGCCCTTTGATGTAGGGCAGCAGCGCCGCCTTGACCGCGGCATAGGAGCGGGTCGGACCGTAGATCTCGGCCATCGCGGTGCTGCCGACCGCGACGATCGCGCCGGAATCCGAGCCGTTCGAGCAGCGGCAGCGCCGCCTCGATGCCGAACACGGTGGCCATCACGTCGATCTCGAACCCGCGCCGCCAGGCGGCTTCGTCCATGCCCTGGGCGAGCGCGCTGACATTGGCGACAAAGATGTCGAGGCCGCCGAGCGCCTCGCCGGCCTCCCCGATCCAGCGTCGCAGCGCGGCGAGGTCGGCGACATCGAGCGCGCCGCCAGACGCCTTGACGCCGGCGCTTTCGAGCTGCGCGACGGTCTGATCGACCGCCTCGCGATTGCGCGCGCAGATCGCGACGTCAACGCCTTCGGCGGCGAGCAGCGTCGCGATGGCCCGGCCGATGCCGCGGGTGCCGCCGGTGACGATCGCCTTCTTCCCCTTCAGTCCGAGATCCATCCTGTTCGCCGCTCCTTGCTCTGTGCGATGCGCGGCGCGAGACCGCCCGAGCACTGCCGGCCCAAAAAACCGGCACTCTCCGGTGCGCCGCCCTGTACAATGCGCCCGATACACTATGCCGGCCCGCCGCAGGCCAACAACAGCGGCCTGAAGATTTTGGACGCTCCGGCAAGCACACCGCGAAGAGATGCGTATCGATCGATGGTTCCGCGGGGACGGCGGCGCTCGCCCGCGCGTTGCGTGCCGGCACACCGCCGCCTGTCGCGCGCCGAGCGACACGCTGGACAATGCTCACCAGCCCCGATTTCCGCCGGCTCTGGGCGGTGGGTTTCGTCATATCGGCGGTGCGCTGGCTGGAAATGCTGGCGGTCGGCGTTTTCGTCTATCAGCACACCGGATCGGCCTTCGACGTCGCGCTGATGACGCTGTTGCGCATGCTGCCGCTGGCGCTGTTCGGGGCGGTGATCGGCGCGCTCGCCGAACGCGTCGAGCGGCGCAAGGCGCTGATCGGGGTCGTGCTGCTGATGCTGGCGACCTCGCTGACGCTCGCGGTGCTCGCCCATGCCGGCATTCTGGCCGTCTGGCATCTGGCGCTCGCCAGCTTCTGCAACGGGGTCGCCTGGGCGACCGACAACCCGGTGCGGCGGGTCATGATCGGCGAGGTCGTCGGGTCCGAAAGCATGGGGTCGGCGATGTCGCTCGATGTCGGCGGCAACAATGCGAGCCGCATGCTGGGTCCGACGATCGGCGGCGCACTGCTCGCCTGGGCCGGGATTTCCGGCGCGTTCACCGCCAGCGTGCTGCTCTATGCCGTCGCGCTGGCCGCCGCGATCGGGGTCCGGCATCGCAACCTCCAGGCCGCCGCGCCGGTCGGCGGCGTGCTGGCGCGCATCGTCGAGGGGTTCGTGCTGGTGCGGCGCGAGCCGAGACTGATCGGGATTTTGCTCGTAACGATCGTCTACAACGTGTTCGGCTGGCCGTTCACCGCGATGATCCCGGTGATCGGCCAGGACAATCTGCATCTCGGCGCGAGCGCGATCGGGGCGCTGGCGAGCATGGACGGGATCGGCGCGTTTATCGGCGTCGTCGCGATCGCGGTCTATGCCCGGCCGGCGCATTACGCGCTGCTCTATATCGGCGGCGTCGCCGTGTACATGGCGATGCTGATCGTCTTCGCGCTGGTGCCGAGCGTGCCGATCGCGGGCGTGGCGCTGCTGCTCACGGGCGTATCGAATGCCGGGTTCAGCGTCATGCAGGCGACGCTGATCTATCTGGCGGCGCCGGCCGAGATGCGCAGCCGAATGTATGGGGTCCTGTCGGTCTGCATCGGCTCGGGGCCGATCGGATTCCTGGCGCTCGGGGTGCTGGCGGATTTGATCGGCGCTTCGCCGGCGACCGCGCTCTCGGGCGTGGTCGGGCTGTGCGCGTTGGCGGCGACCTGGCCGTGGTGGCGCCGGCTCGGGAGCGCCTAATTGCTAATCACCGACGTGTCAATCTGCCGGGAAACCGAGCAGTTGAGGAACCCGGCCCGCACCCGGATGTTCGCAATTTGCAATCAGGAAGACGGGCCGGGGCCGATGGAAGATCCGTTGAAGCTGAGGGAGCTGGCGGCGTGGTATCGCGAGTTCGCCGAAAAGACGGCAAACCCGACGATCTGGGAAGCCCGCTTGCGAATGGCCGAGGATCTCGAAAGAGAAGCCGACAGGCTGGAACAGCGCCAAGCCGTGCTGCTGGAAGCAGGCTGAACGTTACCCGCCTAAGCCGGGTAGGAATAGCGCGCGGCAACATTGCCGTAAGCGCGATCGCCTTGCGCAACGTCTGCCCCTTGCAGGCTTAAACTTAAGAAAGGCTGAGCTGTGCGTGATGTAAATGCGCTGATGCTGCGCGATCGCGCAGCGTCGATTGAGCCGCGCCTTGCAGCCCGGGCAATTGCCGAGCGGGCGGCCGACTCGCCGTAACCGGCGAGCCGAAACCTCCTCCCGCTTCAGCGTATTCTGAAACGTCGCCTGCCAATGCCAGGCCCGATTGGCTGGTCGGACCGCTGTCACTGGGTCGCGGCGGCATCAGGTCAGCGCGGCGACGATCGCCGCGAACTTGGCGATCAACAGCGGGCCGAGCGGCCTGCATGGTAGCGATCGCCGCTATCGAGATCAGCGCGACGATGAGGCCGTATTCAATCACCGTGGCGCCGTCTTCGTTCTTTCAACAGCTTGGCGAGCGTCGTCGAATCGTGTCCATTGGAATATCTCCTGGGTGGTGCGTTTCGGCGCCCGGATGATCGCCTCACGGAGCTTTCCAAGAAGTTAAGACGCACGCGTAAACAAAGCTATCGCATCGGATTCTCTTCAAATCCGCTCGAATATATTTGCAAGAATTTGTGGCTTAGTTTCGCAGTTTCAGATTCACCTTGTTGCTTTGCAATTCGGCGAGATAGGCATCGACGTCGCCGATAGAGGTCGACAGCTTCATGCGGACCGGAAACATCATGTCGCTGCCGGGAATCAGCCGCGCATACCAGATCGTCCCCGATTGCGCGCCTTCGTCCTTCTCGGCTTCGTCGACCGAGCGATTGTAGCGGGTCATCTTGCACGCGGTCGCGACGCCCTCGAAGTTTTGCCCGCCTTGCGGGCTCAGCTCCTGCCGGCCGCCATCGGTAAAGACGAGGTCGTAGCGGTGCCGGCCGTCGAAGACCGGAACGGTCATCGCGCAAGTCCCTTTGGTGGCAAGCTGCCGCTCCAGCCGCAGATAGGCGCTCAGATTGTCGACGGTGCCACGCGCGGCCTCGGGGGCAACGATGTTCCGCGGCGGCGGGGTCGAGCTTCCTTGCACGGTGCCGTCCGCCGAATAACTGACCTGGCTGTTGCGTTCGACCCCGTTGCGCCTTGTCTGGTTGCGGAACGAGTAAGGGAGGGCGGAACCGGGGATCAGCTGCCCGTGCGCGACCGCGTATGTTCTCTGATCGATCACCAGCCCGGCCAGCCCTGTGGTTGCGTAATCGACGCTGACCGCGTAACGTCCCGGGTTCTCCTCGAGAAGCGAGTGCATCTCGAGGACCCGCATACCCAGAGGGCCGAGTCACGTCGAACTGTCAACGCGATGCGGTCGGTCGCGCTGGCGGCTGCAACCGGAGCAGCGCAGCATAGCAGCGTCGCGGCAAGGCGAGAAAAGCCGGTGACCCGTCGAGCCTTCATTTGTGCCCCATTACAAATCATTGGCGCAAGTCGATCGCCGCCGTACGGCAGCCCGTATGCGGCGACTTGTTCAGCAGTGCTCCCGTTTGTCTTCGATTTCGGGCGATGATACGAACGAGACGCAGGCCACGCAATCCGGTGCATCTTTCGCGCGGCATTGCGGTCTTTATCCTGCCCTGTAGATCCTCTTCCGCTAAAGGACTGAAGCCCTTTTTACGCCCGCCCATTTACGCTGATTTCGCTACGATCGTTCCAACGTGGAGTAGCGATATGGATGCCCCGCTGATGGCGTCGGTTCGCCGCGCGGCGCCTTGATCCGGGCAAGTTTCGCGATCCGCTGCGGACCGCGTCAGGTGAACCGCGCGCTCGGGTGGCGCTCAAATCGCTGGATACGCTGTGGTTCAATACCGGCACGCTGTGCAATCTGACCTGCGGACATTGCTACATCGAATCCTCGCCGCGCAACGACCGGCTGATGTATCTGAGCGCCGCCGACGTGGCGCAATATCTCGACGAGATCGCGGCGCTGCGGCTCGGCACCGGGCTGATCGGCTTTACCGGCGGCGAGCCGTTCATGAACCCGCAACTCGCGCAGATCCTCGATCTGACGCTCGGCCGCGGCTTCCGGGCCTTGGTGCTGACCAATGCGATGAAGCCGATGCACAAGACGAAGCCCGCGCTGCTGCGGCTGCGCGAGCAATTCGGCGAGCGGCTGCAGATCCGCGTCTCGCTCGACCATTACGGCCCCGCGGTGCACGAGGCGGAACGCGGCCGGCGCAGCTGGCGACCGACGATCGACGGCCTGTTGTGGCTGGCGCGCAACGGCTTTGCCGTGTCGGTCGCGACGCGCCGGCTCTCGGGCGAGAGCGAGGCCGACATCCGGCGCGGCTTCGCCGGGCTGTTCGCGGAATTGGGGCTCGCGATCGACAGCGACGATCCGCTGGCGCTGACCGTGTTCCCGGAGATGGATGCCGAGGCCGATGTGCCCGAGATCACCGAGAGTTGCTGGGGCATTCTCGGCAAATCGCCGGACGATGTGATGTGCGCCGGCTCGCGGATGGTCGTGAAGTTCAAGGGCGCGGCGCGGCCGACCGTGATCGCCTGCACGCTGCTGCCCTACGACCCGCGCTTCGATCTCGGGCCGAGCCTCGCCGGCGCGCTCGGCAGCGTGCCGCTCAACCACCCGCATTGCGCCAAGTTCTGCGTCCTCGGCGGCGGCGCCTGCAGCCGCGGCTGAACCGGTCAGGCGGGGTCGCCGGTATCCGGGGCGAGGCCGGCGCAGGTGATGCCGTACACGGCGCAGGTCTCGTCCTTGTCCGAGGTGTCGCCGCTGATGCCGACCGCGCCGATGATTTCGTTCGCCGCGTCGCGGATCAGCACGCCGCCGGGGACCGGGACGATGCGCCCGCCGGAGGCGACGGTCAGCGCCTGGATGAAGGCGGTGTTGCCGGCGGCGACGCGCCGCGCGAATTCGCGCCCGCCGAAGCCCATGCCGAGCGTGCCCCATGCCTTGCCCATCGCGATCTCGGGGCGCAGCAGGCTGGAGCGGTCCTCGCGCTTCATCGCCTTCAACTGCCCGCCGGCGTCGAGCACGACGACGGTCAGCGGCTGCAGATTCAGCTCGCGGCCTTTTTCGAGCGCCTTGTCGACGATGATCGAGGCCTGGTCGAGGGTCAGGGCGGTCATTTCCGGCTCTCCTCTGCTGATTGGTTGATTGCGCGCCAGACCCGTTCGGGGGTGGCGGGCATGTCGATGTCGGGGCACTCGGGCAGCGCGTCGGCGACCGCGTTCATGATCGCGGCGAGCGCGGCGGTCGTGCCGGCTTCCCCGACCCCCTTGACGCCGAGCGGGTTGGTGCGGGCCGGCACGGGGCGCAGTTCGCTCGCGATGTCGGGCAGATCGTCGGCGCGCGGCATCGCGTAATCCATGAACGAACCGGCCAAAAGCTGCCCGGTCGTCCGGCATCGTAGACGCCGTGTTCGAGCAGGGCCTGGCCGGCGCCCTGCGCGACGCCGCCATGCACCTGCCCCTCGACCAGCACCGGCTGCAACACGCGGCCGCAATCGTCGACCGCGGTATAGGCCGCCAGCGACACATGGCCGGTATCGGGGTCGATCTCGACTTCGGCGACATGCACCCCGTTCGGGAAAGTCGGCGGCACGTCGGCGGTGCGGCGCGTGTCGAGATCCTCGGCAATTGTCCCCTGGGCGGCGAGCGCGCGGGCTTGCGCAGGCGAGGTCGAACAGGCCGATCCGCCGGTCGGTGCCGGCGATCTCGAACACCCCGTCGCGGTAAACGATGTCGGCCTCGGCGGCTTCGAGAAGCTGCGCGGCGGCGCGGCGGCCCTTCTCGATGACCGCGTCGATCGCCGCGACGAGCGCGCCGCCGACCGACATCGTCGAACGCGAGGCGACCGCGCCGGCGCTCGGAACGCCGTCGTCGCTGTCGCCCTGCTCGAACTCGATCCTGTTCGACCGGGATGCCGAGCCGTTCGGCGGCTAGCCGGCGATACAGCGTGCGATGGCCCTGGCCGCTCGCCTGCACGCCGATCGCCAGCAGCAGCTTGCTTTCGCCGGGAAACGCGAGCGCCGCGCCCTCGCCGGGCTGGCCGCCGGCAATCTCCAGAAAACACGCGATCCCGAGCCCACGCCGCTTGCCGGAACGCCGGGACGTTTCGGCGCGGTCTTGAAATGCCGCCGACGTCGGCGGCGGTCGAGCGCGGCCTCGAACAGCGCCGGGAAATCGCCGCTGTCATAACTCGTGCCGACCGGCGTCTTGTACGGCATCCGGTCCGGCCGGATCAGGTTGCGGCGCCGCAATTCCAGCCGGTCGATGCCGGAGACAAGCGCCGCCGCATCGACGAGGCGTTCGAGCATGTAATTCGCCTCGGGACGCCCGGCGCCGCGATAGGGTCCGGTCGGCACCGTGTTGGTGAACAGGCAGCGGATGCGCAGCCCGATCCGCGCGATGTCGTACATGCCGGGCAGACAGCGCGCGAAATTCGCGGTCGCGATAAAGGCGGCGTGCGAGGTCAGGTAGGCGCCCATATTGGCCAGCACGTCGATGTCGAGCGCGAGAAACCGCCCGTCGCGGTCGAGCGCCAGCGCCGCCTCGATGATCGTGTCGCGCGCCTGGTTGTCGGTCAGAAACCCCTCGGAGCGGCTCGCCAGCCAGCGCACCGGGCGGCCGGTCCGCTGCGCCGCGACGAGCAGCGCCGGGTATTCCGGGTAGCCGGTCGCGCGCATGCCGAAGGCGCCGCCGACATCGCCGCTTAAGACCCGGATGCGCTCGGGCGGCAGGCCCATGCAATGCGCCAGGTTCTGCCGCAGCACGAAGGCGCTCTGCGAGGCGCAGGAAAGAATGTAACGGCCGCTCTCGCGCGTCGTAGCGCGCCAGCGCGCCGCGCGGCTCCATCGGCGCCATGACGATGCGCTGGTTGACGAGACGGACCCGCGCGACATGCGCCGCCGCGGCGAAAACCGGCGCGACCGCCGCGCGGTCGGTGCCGCCGAAGCCGTGCCAGTCGAGCGCGATATTGCCCGGCGCCTCGGGCCAGAGTTGCGGCGCCTGCGGCAGCACCGCGGCGGCGACATCGGTCACCGGATCGCGCGGTTGGTAATCGACCGCGACAAGTTCGGCGGCGTCGCGCGCGATCGCCTCGCTCTCGGCGACGACGAGCGCCACGGCCTCGCCGGCATGGCGGACGCAGTCGCCGGCCAGCGCCGGACGATGCGGCACGACCAGCCCGGCGCCGTTCGGGACCGGGCTGGCGAGGGTCACGTTGCCGATGCCGGCCTCCGCCATGTCGGCGGCGGTCAGCACCGCCAGCACGCCCGGCAGCGCCCGCGCCGCGCTCGCATCGATGCCGCGGATGGCGGCGAAGGCGTGCGGCGAGCGCACGAACACGGCATGCGCCTCACCGGCGACGCGGTCGTCGTCGCAGAAACGGCCCGGCGCCGGTCAGCAGACGGCGGTCCTCGTCGCGCGGCTCGAACGGCAGGCTCATCCGGGCTTCCTCCAGCTTCGGCTGCGGTGGGCTTCGTCAGCTTGCCACAGCCGCCCGCGAGGGCCAGCGGCAAAAGCAAGCGCCCAGTGCGCGACCACGCCGGACCGGGCGCTGCGTCATTGTGACCGTGACGCTTCTCAGCGCGCGCCGATGCTGGTCTAATGCGGCCGATCGGATTGACCGCACGCGATCGGCGTTGCCGCCTGAGAGCGGCGCAAGGGGGAGACAGCACGTTGGCCGATAACCGGGCGCCGCCGAAACGGCACCAATCGCCGCGTCCTCCAGCCGCTCCGCGTCGGCCCTGATCCGCTGACGCCATGGCGGTTTCTCTCGACCTGCTGATCAATGCGATCGTCGCCGGCATCCTGCTTGGCGGGTTCTACGCCGCGGTGACGGTCGGGATCACGATCACCTTCGGCATGCTCGACATCGCCAATATCGCGCAGCCGGCCTTCATCCTGCTCGGTTCCTACGCGGCGTATATCGTCAACGGGGCGATTGGGCTTGACCCGATCCTGACCGGCATTTTGATGCTGCCGGTGTTTTTCGTGGTCGGCATGATCGTCTATCAGCTCTATTACCACGCGTTCGAATCGCGCGGCGAGCAGTCGATCCAGGGGCTCGCCTTCTTTTTCGGGCTGCTGTTCGTCGCGGAAGTGTCGCTGATCCTCGTGTTCGGCGTCGATTACCGCTTTGTCGAAGCGCCGTATATCGGCCCAAGTCTGCGGTTCGGCATTTTCGACCTGCCGCTGCGCATGCTGATCCCGTTCGCGGTGTCGCTGGTCATGATCGCGGTGCTGCAGCTTTACCTGACGCGCAGCTTTATCGGACGGGCGATCCTGGCGGTGTCGCAGGACGCGCTGGCGCTGCGGCTGATGGCGGCGGACCCGATCCGGATCAAGCGGATCGCGTTCGGCATTTCGATCGCGACCTGCGCGCTGGCCGGGGCCTTTCTGATCATCATCCAGCCGGTCGAGCCGTCGATCGGACGCGACTATATCGGCCGCATCTTCGCGATCTGCGTGCTCGGCGGGATGACGAGCTTTCCGGGCATGGTCATGGCGGCGATCCTGATCGGCATCGTCGAGAGCATCACGGCGACGTTCTACGGACCGTCCTGGGCCCCCGCGGTCGCGTTCGGGTTCCTGCTGGTCACGCTCGCCGTGCGCCCGGCCGGGCTGCTGGGGCGCTAGCGATGCGAGCAGCGGCACAGGCGAAGGTCGGCACCGGTGTGTTCTGGCTGCTGGCCGCCGCGGTCGGGATCGGGCTGCTCGTCGCGACGCGGCTGTGGTTCACCAACGAGTATTTCTTCTTCGCCGCCTATGTCGTGTTGCAGTACATCGTGCTGGCGACGGCGTGGAACATTCTCGGCGGCTATACCGGCTACATCAATTTCGGCACCGGCGCGTTCTTCGCGATCGGCGCCTACAGACGGTCGTGCTGCACAATCTGCACGCCAAGCCGGCCTTGATGCAGGCCTGGTTCGGGGTGGCGCTGCCGGCGGTGCCGCTGCCGATCATGATCCTGGTCGGCGGCATCGTCGCGGGGCTTGTCGGGCTCGGCACCGGCTATCTGACGCTGCGGCTGCGCGGCGTGTTTTTCGCGATCGCGACGCTGGCGCTCGCGGTCGTCGTGCAGACGCTGATCGTCAACTGGGATTATGTCGGCGGATCGCGCGGCACCTATGTCATCCGCCCGGCGCAGGGGCCGTTCGGCGCCAGCTACATCCAGTACCTGTACGCGCTGATGATCGCGCTGGCGGTCATCGCGGTGGCGATCGCGCGCACGATCGAGCGCTCCCGGCTCGGGCTCGGTTTCGCCGCGATCCGCGACGACGAGCAGGCCGCCGAGGCCGGCGGCGTGCCGACCCTGCGGCTGAAGCTGATCGCGACGACGCTGTCCGGCGGTCTGATGGGCATGGCCGGCGCGCCGCTGCCGTATTACGTCACCTATGTCGAGCCGTCCTCCGCGTTCAACCTGTCCTACGCGGTCAACAGCGTCGCGATGCCGGTGGTCGGCGGGATGACGAGCTGGGTCGGCCCGATCATCGGCGCGGTTCTGCTCGGAACGATCCAGCAGCTGGCCACGGTGACGATTTCGTCGGCCCTCAACCTGCTGATCGTCGGCCTGCTGCTGATCTTCTTCGTCGTGATCGCGCCGAACGGCATCGTCGGTCTGGTGACGGCGGGGCGGCGCAGGCGTCGCGTGGCGGCGGAAACCGCCGCGGCGCAGGAGCGGGCGGCATGAGCGATAGGGCCGCGCCGCCGATCCTCACCGTCAGCGGACTGAGCAAACGGTTCGGCGGGTTCGTCGCGCTCGACAACATCAATCTGGCGGTCGCCCCCGGCGAACGGCTCGGCCTGATCGGGCCGAACGGCTCCGGCAAGAGCACGCTGGTCAACTGTCTGTGCGGCACATTGCAGAACGAGACCGGCAGCGTCGTATTCGACGGCAGCCCGCTCGACGGGCTGATCGCGCACCAGCGCACCCGCCTCGGGCTGGCGCGCAGCTTCCAATTGCCGAAGCCGTTCCACACGCTCGACCTCGTCGACAATCTCCGGGTGCCGCTGATTTACACGGTCAATCGCGCCGCCACGGACACCGGCGCCATCACCGGTCGGCGCGGCAGGTCGAGGAAAGCTGTCACGAATTGCTGCGGCAGGTCGGGCTCGGCGACAAGATGCGGCGGCTGCCGCGCGATCTGACCCAGGTCGAGATGCGTAAGCTCGAACTGGCCCGCGCCGTCGCCACCGAGCCGCGCCTGTTGTTCGCCGACGAGGCGATGGCCGGGCTGTCGCATGCCGAGATCGAGGATATTCTCGCCGTGCTGTTCCGGCTCAACGAGCAGGGCATCACGATCGTGCTGATCGAGCACATCATGAGCGCGGTGATGAGTTTTTCGACCCGGCTCGTCGTCCTGGTCGCCGGCCAGAAGATCGCCGACGGCCCGCCGCAGGAGGTCGTGCGCAACCCCGAGGTCGAGAGGGCCTATCTTGGCGAATAGCCCGACGAATGGCTCGTCGGCCGGGAACAGCCTGGCGATCACCGGGGTCAGCGCCGGCTATGGTTCGGTGCGGGTGATCGAGGACATTTCGCTCGGCGTGTCGCACGCCGAGACCGTGGTGCTGCTCGGCACCAACGGCAACGGCAAGAGCACCTTGATGAAATGCGTCATGGGGATGGTGCGGCCGAGCGCCGGCAGCATCGTCGCCGAGATCGACGGCCGGCGACACGAGCTGGTCGGGCAGCAGCACCGAGGAGATCGTCGATCTCGGGATCGCGCTGGTGCCGGAGGGGCGGCGGCTGTTCCCGAAGCTGACCGTCGAGGAAAACCTGCTGCTCGGCGCGTTCCGGCCGTCGGCGCGCGGCGCGATCGCGGCCAATCTCGAATTCCTGCTACGAAACCTTTCCGCGCCTCTTGGAGCGGCGGCGCCAGCTGGCCGGCAGCATGTCGGGCGGCGAGCAGCAGATGCTGGCGCTGGCGCGCGCGCTGATGTCGTCGCCGCGCATCCTGTTGATCGACGAGCCGTCGGTCGGGCTCGCCCCGATCCTGGTCAGCCGCACGATCGAGAAGATCAAGGAGCTGAAGGACCGCTTCGAGCTGACCGTGCTGATGGCCGAGCAGAATTTCAACCAGGCCGTGCGGATCGCCGATCGCGGCTATGTGATCGTGCACGGCCAGATCGCGTTCGAGGGCCGCGACACCGACGAGCTGAACAACAACGAGCTGGTGCGCAAATTCTATCTCGGGCTGTAGTCGAGGAAATCCGGCGGGGAGGGAAACCCAGGCTACGTGCGTCCGACAATTCTGCAGCAAATCTGCAGCGAGCAACCCTTGATTTTTCGGAACATATGAATTCGTTGAATTTCAACCACAGGTTTCCGAGCCCCGACCTGCTCTAAGCGTCGACGCTAGCCGATAAAAGCGGCGAAATTGCCGGCGACATGAGTTACCCGCGATCGCGCGGTGTCCAGGAAGCCGCGTGCGGGGAGGTTGGGCAACAGATGGGTCAGACTCATGCCCGATATCGTGAATAAGGTTGCCTTGTTTACCCCGAGCCTTTCTCCGATGCTGCTGATCCCGTGCCCGTGGTGCGGGCCGCGCGACGAGATCGAGTTCCGCTACGGCGGCGAGGCGCATATCGCGCGCCCGGCCGACCCCGACGCGCTCGACGACGCGGCCTGGGCCGACTATCTGTTCATGCGCGCCAACCCGAAAGGGGTCCTCGCCGAGCGCTGGGTGCACCAGCACGGCTGCCGGCGCTGGTTCAACCTGCTGCGCGACACGGTCTCGCACCGCATCATCGCCGCGTACCGGATCGGCGAGGCGCCCCGGTAACCACCGCACCATGCGGCGACGGTTGTACTAGGATCCGGCTACGCCGATGACGCAGGATCGCGGTTTATTCACCCAGAGGCAGAGGATCGGATCAGCAACCGACCCGGTCCCGTGGTGAATCAGCGACGGCCCGGCTCGCCAATCACCCGCCGCGCGGTTCATGCGGTGTCGACGAGGTCGTTGACGACACGGATCGGCCAGGGTCGAGACGTCGCCCAGCTGGTTGGGCTGGTCCTCGGCGATTTTCCTGAGGATGCGGCGCATGATCTTGCCGGAGCGGGTCTTCGGCAGGTTCGGCGCCCATTGCAGCAGGTCGGGCGCGGCGATCGGGCTGATCTCGTTGCGCACCCACTGCACCAGTTCCCGGCGCAAATCCTCGCTCGGCTGCTGGTCGGCGCGCAAGGTCACATAGGCGTAGATGCCCTGGCCCTTGATGTCGTGCGGATAGCCGACGACGGCCGCCTCGGCGACCTTGGGATGCGCCACCAGCGCGCTCTCGATCTCGGCGGTGCCGAGCCGGTGGCCGGCGACATTGATCACGTCATCGACGCGGCCGGTGATCCAGTAGAACCCGTCGGCGTCGCGCCGCGCCCCGTCGCCGGTGAAATAGAGGCCGGGGAAGGTCGAGAAATAGGTTTCGACAAAGCGCCTGTGGTCGCCGAACACGGTGCGCATCTGCCCCGGCCACGAGCGCGCCAGGCACAGATTGCCCTCGCAAACGCCCGTCGAGCCGGTTGCCCTCGCCATCGACGATGACCGGCTCGACGCCGAAAAACGGCCGCGTCGCCGAGCCCGGCTTCAGCGGCGTCGCGCCGGGGATCGGCGTGATCAGGATGCCGCCGGTCTCGGTCTGCCACCACGTATCGACGATCGGGCAGCGCCCGTCGCCGACATGGTCGTAATACCACAGCCACGCCTCGGGGTTGATCGGCTCGCCGACCGTGCCCAGCAGGCGCAACGACTTGCGGCTGGTCTTGCGCACATAGTCCTCGCCCTCGCGCATCAGCGCGCGGATCGCGGTCGGCGCGGTATAGAAGATCGACACGTTGTGCTTGTCGCAGACCTGCCAGAAGCGCGACGGGTCCGGGTAGTTCGGCACCCCCTCGAACATCAAGGTCGTCGCGCCGTTGGCGAAGCGGGCCGTAGACGATGTAGCTGTGCCCGGTGACCCAGCCGACATCGGCGGTGCACCAGTAGATCTCGCCGTCGCGGTAGTCGAAGACGTATTCGTGCGTCATCGCCGTGTAGACGAGATAGCCGCCGGTCGTGTGCAGCACGCCCTTCGGCTTGCCGGTCGATCCCGAGGTGTAGAGGATGAACAGCGGGTCCTCGGCCGACATCTCCTCCGGCGGACAGTCGGGCGAGGCGGCGGCGCAGATCTCGTGATACCAGAGATCGCGGCCCGCGGCCCAATCGATGTCGCCGCCGGTGCGCCTGACGACGATGACGGTCTCGACGCCGGGGCATTGCCTGAGCGCCGTGTCGGCGTTGCGCTTCAGCGGCACCTTGCGGCCGCCGCGCAGCCCCTCGTCGGCGGTGATCAGGATCGTCGAGCCGCAATCCTCGATGCGCCCGGCGAGGCTGTCCGGCGAGAAGCCGCCGAACACGACCGAATGGATCGCGCCGATGCGGGCGCAGGCCAGCATCGCGACCGCCGCCTCGGGGATCATCGGCAGATAGATCGTGACCCGGTCGCCCTTCTTGACGCCCTTGCGCCTTCAGCGCGTTCGCGAGACGGCAGACGCTCTCGTGCAGCTCGCGATAGGTGACGCGGCGGTCCTCGCCGGGGTCGTCGCCCTCCCACAGGATCGCGGTCTGGTCGCCGCGTGTGGCGAGATGCCGGTCGATGCAGTTATAGGAGGCGTTGAGCGTGCCGTCCTCGTACCAGCGGATCGACACGTCGCCGCTCAAACGAGGCGTTCATCACCTTCGTATAGGGCTTGATCCAGTCGACGCGCCTGCCGTGTTCGCCCCAGAACCGGTTCGGATCGGCCAGCGACTCGCGGTAGAGCCGGAAATATTCCTCTTCGCTGATCTTGCCGATATTCGGGTGCGCGGCTGTCGCGATCACGCTGCGGTCGGGCATCGCCGTCCTCCTCCCATAGCGGCAAACAGGTTGCGGCCAGATATGCCGCAGGCCGGGAGATCCTGCAACCTTGTGTGGCCCGGCTTCGTTTGGCCAGGCTCAGCGCGACGCGCTGGCGGCCAATTCGGTTAGACGCGGAAGATCGCGGATCGACAGGAGCTGATTGTCGAGCAGCGCCACACCCTCCTCCCGCAGACGATTGAGCGTGCGGTTGATGTGCGCCCCGGTCAGGCCCAGCGCATCGGCCAGGTGCTGGCGCCGCAGCGGGAACGGACAGGCGAGCGGGTCGATCTCGGCGCGGGCCGCCTGCCGATGGTAGAGGTTCAGCATCAGGAATGCGATCCGGCCGACCGCGTCCGAGCAGCCGATCACGGTCAGCAGCTCGTCGACACGGCACGCCTCGGCCGCCGCATGCCGTGCCAGGCGCATCGCCAGATTCGGCTCGCTGCGAAACGCCTCGCCGACAAGTCGGGCATCGATCGTGCTGACATGCAGCGGGGTCAGGCTGCGCACCGAGTGATCGAGGACGCCCAGCAGCGCTGCCTGCAGCCCGACGATTTCACCGGGCATCAGAAAATCGAGTATCTGCCGGCAACCGTTACCGCTGCCGCGAAAACGGTAGGCCCATCCGGACGCGATTCGGTACAGAACGACCCCGACCTCGCCCTTGTCGACCAGCAGCCGGTTCGGCGGCAGTGACAGCGAGCGGCCGGTCAGCGATTCGAGAAGGTGCTTTTCACCGTTGACCAGCGACCGGAATACGTCCTGCGTATGACGATCACTTCGAGCCGTAACCACCGCTTTCACCACGCTTCAATTTTCTGACAGAGGCTACTCGTATAGGTAGTATTTTGCCAAAAATCAAAGCGTGATATTGTAACAGAGTACTCTCTCGCAAATGACATAATTTCCATGCCATCTCCGAATAGATCAGTCGGAAATGCATCGTATCTGGTCATCCTGGGCAAAGAAAACCAGCACGCTGAAAAATTTGACCGTTCTCTCGGCAGTTTGTCGCACCGGCGGCAGCGGTGCTCAGCCGGGAACTCCCGCCATCTCGCAGACGATGCGCCATTCCGTATCGCTAACGGGACAGACCGACAGGCGCGACTGGCGCAGCAGCGCCATGCCGGCGAGTTCGGGCACGCGCTTCATTTCCGCCAGCGAAACCGGCTTGTTCACCGGCGCCACGGCGGCGACATCGACCAGCCCGAACTTGCCGCCCGGGTCGGCGGGATCGGGATAGAACGGGCGCACGATTTCGACGATGCCGACAATCTCCTTCCCCTCGTTAGAGTGGTAGAAGAAGGCGCGGTCGCCCTGCTTCATCGCGCGCAGGTTGTTTGCTGCCTGGAAGTTACGAACTCCATCCCAATGGGTGCGATGATCTACCACCATTTGATGCCATGAGTACTTCGATGGTTCAGATTTCAGCAGCCAGTAGGCCATCGCTACCATCCTACAAATGCTACAGACGCAGCGTCGGGTTCAGCCCGAAAGCGGGTAATCGGCCTGGTCCTCGTAGACCGAGCCGGCCTTGGTCGGAAAGCTGGCGATCAGGCTGAAATGGTCGACCGGCAGCGGATCGGCGCGAAACCGCGCGTTGGCGGCGAGGAACTGGCCGAGCTGCGTCAAGCGCAGGATCGCGCAGCCGCGCCAGCGTGACATGCGGCGCGAATTTGCGCTGCTCCGGTTCGAGGCCGACGCGGATCAGCGCCTGTTCGATCTTGTCGCGCAGCCGGACCAGCTCGGGACTGCGCTCGACGCCGACCCATAGCGCATGCGGACGGCGGCCGCCGAACACGCCGGTACCGGCAAGCTGCAGCGGGAACCGGGCCGCCTTGATGCCGGCCAGCGCCTCGTCGACATCGGCGGCGAGGTCCTCGGTGATCTCGCCGATGAAGCGCAGCGTCAGGTGCAAGTTTCCGGCATCCACCCATCTTGCCCCGGGCACCCCGGTACACAGCAGCGACAGGCGGAGCTTCAGCTCCGGCGGAAACTCGATCCCGACAAACAGACGCAGCATCGTCTGGTGCTCCCGGCACGGCGCTGCCGGTTTATGTGAATACCGTCAGGACGCCGGTGTGGCCGTACAGCCGGTCGCGCGAGATCTCGCCGTTGGCGAAAAACCCGATCAGCGGGAAATCGCCGAACGTCTCGCGGATCAGTCCGGTCTCGACGCCCTGCTTCACCGAACAGCGCCGCGCCGCGGGCGATGCAGCTGACATAGATCCCGGCCCGCGGCGGACCGGGCAGCCGGCCCTTCAACTGGCGCAGCATGCGGCCGAGATCGGCACGGGCACTGTCGGGATCGCGGCGGCAGAACAGGATCCGGTCACCCGGCGCGACCTCGGCGGCGAGCGCGATCCAGCCCTGACCGCGGATCGATCGCCATCAGGTTGCGCACGAGATAATCGCCGGTGTCGGAGCCGGACACCGGCAGACCGGCGAAGATGAGCCCGCCGAGACGGCGCGGGTCGCGCGCCAGTTCGGGGCCGATATCGTCCGTAAAGGCGGCGAGCGCCGGGCGGCCGTCGATCGTCATCACGACATTGTCGCGCGCCTCGTCGATGCGGCGCACCGGACCGATCGGCACGCAACCCTGCGTCAGCCCGGTCGCGACAGCAATCTCGGGCGCCAGCAGCAGCCCCGAAAGGCCGGCGGCGCCGAACGCGGCGGTGTCGTCCTGACGCGCGCCGGACATGTCCCGGCGAGCAGCGGTTGCGGCGAGTTGTGCGACATCAGCCCGCCGACCAGGAAGGCGCCGCTCGCGGCGGCGGCGTCGACCGTCGCGCGCAACAGGTCGGGACAGCGCGGGTCGCCGTGGACCAGGGCGAGCGTCGGCGCGACGGTCTCGATCCAGCCGGCGTGCGTTCGCGGCAGATCGGCGGCCGGGTCATCGGTCGCGCCGAACAGCCGGAAGCCGTCGGGCGGCAGATCGGCGAGCAGCAGGGCGGCGGCCGGCCGGTCATGGACCTCGGTCCCGGCAGTGCAGACGCCGAGCCCGACCCCGCCGACCCAGGCGGCGGTCCCGGTTGCCTCGGTCAGCTCGCGGACGAGTTGCGGCAAGGCCGGACCGGCCGGCTCGCTGACATACAGCACGCCGAGCGTGGCGCGCTGTCCCTCGGGCAGCCTGACGGCGCAGCTGCTCCGCCAGGATTCCGGCGTCGCCCTCGGCGAAAGCGGCGGCGAAACCGGCGCTCACGACCGATCTCCGAGCAGTTCGGCGACGCGCGGCGCGATGCGCTCGACAATTCTGGCTACGCCGCGCCGGTTGGGGTGGAGACCGTCCGGCTGATTGAGTTCCGGATCCATCGCGACACCATCGAGAAAAAACGGATAAAGCGCCACCCCGTGCGCGCGCGCAAGCTCGGGATAGATGCGGTCGAATTCCTTCTTGTATCTTTGCCCCAGTTCGGCGAGGCGCGCATGCCGACGAGCAGCAGCCTGGCGCCGCTCGCCTTGATCTTCGCGATCATCTTGTCGAGGTTGGAGCGCACCTCGGACGGCTCGATGCCGCGCAGCATGTCGTTGGCGCCGAGCTCGAGGATCACGAGATCCGGCTTGTCGGCAAGCGACCAGTCGAGTCGCGCCAACCCGCCCGCCGTGGTGTCGCCAGAGACCCCGGCATTCGACGACGCGCGCCTCGATACCGCGCGCACGCAGCGCCTGTTCCAACTGCTCCGGAAAGCTCTGGCCCGCAGGCAGGCCGAACCCGGCGGTCAGGCTGTCGCCGAACGCCAGAATCACCGGTGCCCGGTTCCCGGCCGGGACACCACCCCACCCGGACCCGGCCCAGGTGAGGGCCAACACGATGAGCGCGACGCCATAGTAAAGGGGCGAGCGGAAATTCGCGCGAGCGGTCACCACATCATCCCGGATCGGGGCGGTCAGGCGGTGCGCCGGATCGGCGCCGACGCTTCCGGCCGCGAATCCTCCCCGGCCTCGGAGCGGGTCTGTTCGGCGTGAACCTGCTCGCCGAGCGCGGCGAGCATCGGCCCGGTGATCTTGACCGGGCGAGGGATCCCGGATCGTGATCCCGTGAGCGTCGAACGCCATCTTGATGCGGCGGTTCAGCGCCCGGCCGACGGCCCATTGCTTGGCCGGCAGCGTCCGCACGCGGAACATCAGCACCAGCGAGAACTCGTTCAGACTGTCCACCCCCAGATAGTCGAAGCGGTCGAGGATGAACGGTCCGAGTTCGGCGTCCTCGGCCAGCTCGTCGCACACGCCGCGCAGGAGTTCGACGACCTCGTCGATCGTCTCGCGGTAGGCGATCGCGACCCGGGCAACAACGAACGAGAAATCCTTGGTCAGGTTCTTGACCGAGGTGACCTCGCTGAATGGCACGGTGTGGACGATCCCGCCAAGGTCGCGCAGCCGGATCGTGCGGATCGAGATCGCTTCGACCACCCCGGCGTGCTCCTTGCCGAGATCGACGATGTCGCCGACCGCGATCTGGTCCTCCATCAGGATGAACAGGCCGGTAATGACATCCTTGACCAGGGCCTGGCTGCCGAACCCGACCGCCAGTCCGATCACCCCGGCGCCCGCCAGCAGCGGCGCGATATTGATTCCGAGCTGCGATAGTACGGTCAGCCCGGCGACGACGACGATGACGCACAGCATCGTCGTGCGCAGCAGCGGCAGCAGCGTGCGGCGGCGGTTGCGGGCCGGCGCCCCGGCCTGCCCCAACCCGGCGAGATTGCGCTCGATCGCGGCCGAGAAGATCTCCCAAACGGCGAGCGAGACCGCCAGCACGACGCGATCGACAGCAATCCGCCAGTGGCGCGCCGGCCGAATTCGGTGCGGAACCATTCGAAAGCGGCGATGTCCCAGGCCTGCATCACGGCGAGCGCGGCGACGCCGTAGATCGCTACGGTCGCGAGTTTTATCAGCAGGTGCAGGTAGCGGTTGGCCCGCTCTTCGAGCAGCGGAAAGCGCTCCTTCAGGTCGGACGCGATCGCGAGCTCGCGCCGGCTCAGCCGATCGATGCCATGCACCAGCAGCCGCGCCGCCGCGACGGCGAGCAGGCTCAGCGCCGTCGCCCGCAGAACGTAGGCGGAGCCACCCTCCTGATGCAGCGAGAAGACGACCAGGACCGCGATGATGTAAATGATCGCCAGGAGGTGCCAGGTGTCGCCAAGATGCCGGCGCAGACGCCTCCATCCGATACTGGACGCGGAGCCGTCCCCGGCAATCCAGGTTGCCACGGCAGCCCGGTTCTGCAGCACGAACACGATCGCCAATGCGGCCAGCACGATACCGATCGCCTTTTCGATGATCCCGAGGATGCCGCCGGGGGCGCCGAGCCACCATGCCGCCTGCGACGGTCGCGAAGCCGAGAAAGCCCCAGAACGCGAACCGCCGGACCCAGATCAGCAGGTAGTTGCGGGTCTCCTCGCCGGCCGGGATCGGGCTTGGCCAAGCCCGGACGCGGCGTCAGCACGGCCTTCGCGACAGCCAGAACCATCCGGGCCTCGATCACGGCCCAAACCATCACCCGGATCGCTTCGGCCCCGGGCTGGTAAGGCGGCAGCATGATCGCGCCCGCGGCCAGCGCGCCGAGCGCGAACGCAACAATAGGCAGCGTCTCGAGAATGAGGGCGAGCAAAAACAGCACGAATCGCGCGCGGCCATTCTCGTGCGGCGCCGGCGCGTACCGGCCGAGCCTGGCCAACAGACGCCGCGACAGCCACTCCGCCAGGATCGGCGGCGCCGAACACGACCAGGAACGCAAGGCTCACATCGCGCCATTTGGCGCGAGCCGCCGGGTCGCTGATCTGAGCGCGCGCCCAGTCCGCCAAGCGCGGCGCGTCCAGCATGAAGGCGATCCCGAGCAGCACATCGTCCGCCACCGCGTGGAGCCGCTGGGTCACGCGGGCGACGAAGTCGGCCGGCGCGGCGGGCTGCGCGGCAGGGGCGCCGCCAGCGCGCTGCACCGCCGCGAGCGCCTGAAGCTGCTTGACCAGCGCGGCGCGCGCCGTGTCGTCCTGCAGCGTTTGCAGCAGCGCTTGCAGCTCGGCGGCGGACGGCTCGGCGGTCGGCTGGCCGGCGCGGCGCGTCGGCGCGGACGCGTCCGTCACGGGAGCAACCGGCGCGGCGGTCTGTGCCCACACCGGCGCGGCCACCGGCAGCGCCGTCAACAGCGTAAAGATTACGACCCGCAGCCACGCCGATCTCCTGAGGGTGATGAGGCTCCATCGCGGTCACTCCGCCGCGGCTTCGCGCTGGCGCATCAGGACCGCGACCTCGCGCGAGCCCTCGTCCGCACGCTGTTCGAGCGCGGCGATGATGCGCGGCCGGTCGCCGGCCGGCCGGTTCTGGCTCAGCTTGAATTTTCCTTCGAGACGGCTGACGTCGATCTCGATCGCCGACGATCCCTCCCAGCATCGATTCGAGATAAGCCGCCGGCAGGTCGCGCATCCGCCACGGCGCGGCCTCGCGCGCCTCGTGCCTCTGCGACAGCCGGTCAACCAGGTCGCGCAGCCACTCCCGGTCGCCGATCGCGCGCGCCGTGCCGTAGGCGTGCACCGAGGCGTAGTTCCAGGTCGGCACGGCCGGGCCGGCGGCGTACCAGCTCGGCGAGATGTAGGCGTGCGGCCCGGGGAAAATCGCCAGCACCTCGGCGCCGTGGTCGAGATCGGCAGCCTGCGGATTGGCGCGCGCGATATGGCCCTGCAACAGCAGGCCTCGGTCGCTGCGCGCGACCAGGAACGGGATCTGGCTCGCGATCAGCTCCGGATTGTCGCCTTGTCGGGCGCCGTTGCTCACGAGCAGCCCGAATTCGTGGTCCTCGATATGCGAGATCAGCACCTCGGCGCGGTCCTCGGCAAATGCCGGCGGCAAATAGACCAATGATTTCCCTCTCGTCTTTCCGCAGCCGAGTCGCGAAAAGCTCAGCCGAGATATCGCGCCAGCACGCTGCCGAGCAACCCCACCCCCGAGAGCATCAATATCCCGCCCGAGCCGCGGTTGATCCAGACCAGATGATTGCGGCGAAAAGAGTGACGCAGCATACCGGCGCCCAATGCCAGCCCGCCCCACCACAACAGCGAGCCGAGCCACACCCCGAGAACGAGAATCGCCGCCCCGCCAAGCGTCGCTTCCTCGCCGGTAAAGCCGATGCCGGCGAAAATCGCCAGAAACGCCAAGATCGTGATCGGGTTGGTCAGGGTCAGCGCGAAGGTCGAGGCGAAATCGGCGAGCAGCGTTTCGGGGTCGCGCTGCGACTGCGTACCGGCAAGCGGTTCGGCGGTAAAGGCCGAAATTCCGATAAACAGCAGAAATCCGGCGCCGCCGATGCGCAGCCACTCCTGATAATCGAGCAGCAAATTGGACACGAATGTCAGGCCGAACCCGGCGATGATCCCGAATATCGCATCGGCCGTCGCCGCCCCGATCCCCGAGACGAACCCGGCGAGGCGGCCATTAAAGATCGTCCGCCGGATGCACAAGACGCCGACCGGGCCGGCCGGCACGGCGATGACCAGGCCGACCAGCACGCCCTTCCACAAAAACGCCAGCATCCGCGCCCAGGACTTCGGAAATCGGTCGCCAGTCTCCGGGAATGGTCGGATCGCGCGCAACCGAAATGCGCGGCCGCGCGCCGGCACGGACCAAAACCCCGAGCCGCCCGGCGGGAAACGCGCTATCCTGGCCGTGTGCTGCGGAGAGGGCCCGACATGGCGACAAGCGACGGTGGCGCCGGAGACGCGTACCAGTTCGAATTCGCCGCGATCGGCGGCGAAAAATTGCCGCTCGCGGCCTGGCGCGATCGCCCGGTACTGGTGGTCAACACCGCCTCGTTTTGCGGCTACACGCCGCAATACCGCGATCTCGAGACATTGTGGCAGCGCTATCGCGAGCGGGGTCTCGTCGTCCTCGCGGTCCCGTCCAACGATTTCGGCGAGCAGGAGCCGGGCAGCGCGGCCGAGATAAAACAGTTCTGCGAGACCAGGTATCAGGTCGATTTCCCGCTGACCGAAAAATACCGGGTGATCGGCGCCGCCGCCCACCCGTTCTACCGCTGGATCGCGGCGCAGCTCGGCGAGGCCGGCGCGCCGCGCTGGAATTTCCACAAATACCTGATTGGACCGGACGGCCAGCTCGCCGGCGCCTGGCCGTCGCGGGTCGGCGCCGCTCGACCCCGCGATCATCGGCGAGATCGAGGCGATGCTGCCGAAGCAATGAACCGGATGGCTGCCTCCGCGGATGGGGAGGCACCACCCTTCGAGCATTGGCGTTCCAGCGCGGCTATCGGTAAGTAGCCGCCACGTGCTGATACAAGGAGAGGAAACAATGATTGGACTTGGGTGGCGGTTGGGCGCCGCTAGCATCGGCTTGCTGCTTGCGCTGTCGGGACCGCCGGCAATGGCGCAAGCGCCGAAGCAGGGGCGGACGCGGCGAAGCCGGCCGAAGGAACCCCGAAGCGCGGCGGCACGCTGACCTACATGATCCCGGCCGACGCGCCGCCGAGCATCGACGGGCATCGCGAGACGACTTACGCGACGGTGCATAGCGGCGCGCCGTTCTACAGCGTCCTGATCCGCGTCAACCCCGACAACCCGGCATCGACGACCGATTTCGTGTGCGATCTGTGCACCGAGATGCCGAAACCGACCGACGGCGGCAAGACCTACACGTTCAAGATCCGCAAGGGGGTCAAGTTCCACGACGGCTCGCCGCTGACCGCGGCCGACGTCGCGAAAAGCTGGCAGATGATCGTATTCCCGCCGGAGGGCATACTGAGCCCGCGGCAGGCCAATTTCGACATGGTCGAGGCGATCGAGAACCCCGATCCCGAGACCGTCGTCTTCCGCCTGAAATTCCCGACGACCGCGTTCCTGCCGGCGCTGTCCGACCCGTTCGCCTGGATCTACAAGAAGGAAATCCTCGAAAAGGACCCGCACTGGTACGAAAAGAACATCATGGGGTCCGGCCCGTTCAAGTTCGCCGGATACGAGACCGGGCAGTCGATCAACGGGCGTGCGCAACCCCGATTACTACATCCCGGGCAAGCCGTATCTCGACGGGATCGAGGGCATCTACGCGCCGAAGCAGGCGACCCGCATCGAGGCGATCCGGGCCGACCGCGCCGCGATCGAATTCCGCGGATTGCCGCCGGCCTCGCGCGACGAGCTGAAGAAGGAGCTCGGCGACAAGATCGCGGTGCAGGAGAGCGACTGGAACTGCGGCAGCGTCGTCACGATCAACCATGCGAAAAAGCCGTTCGACGATCGCGCGCGTGCGGCGCGCGCTGACGCTGGCGATCGACCGCTGGAACGGCGCCAAGGCGCTGTCGAAGATTGCCAATGTGCGCACCGTCGGCAGCATCATCTTCCCGACCCACCCGCTGGCGCCGAGCCAGGAGCAACTGCACGAAGTCGCCGGCTTCTGGACCGATATCGAGAAGTCGCGGGCCGAGGCGAAGCGGCTGCTGAAGGAGGCCGGGGCCGAGAACCTCGAATTCGAGCTGCTGAACCGCGACGTCGACCAGCCCTATAAATATGTCGGCATCTGGCTGGTCGACGAGTGGCGCAAGATCGGCGTCAAGGTCAACCAGCGCGTGCTGCCGAGCGGCCCGTGGATCGCCGCCGAGCGCGCCGGCGATTTCTCGGTCGTGCTGCAGGCCAATTGCCACAGCGTCGTCAGCCCGCTCGCCGACGTGACGCCGTACCTGCCGGAATCGCACGAGAACTACGGCAACTACAAGGATGAGAAGGCCGACGAGCTGTACGACCAGGCGCTGCACGAAACCGACCCGGAAAAGCAGAAGCAGCTGATGTGGCAGTTCGCGAAGCGCATCATGGACGACGAGGCGCACAAGATCATGGTCTTGTGGTGGTACCGCATCGTTCCGTACCGGTCCTATGTCAAAGGCTGGAAGATCAGCCCGAGCCATTACGTCAACCAGGATCTGGCGAACGTCTGGCTCGACAAGCCGGAAGGCTGAGCCGGCGACAGCACGTTTGCGGACGACGCACGCGGCTTCGGCCGCGTGCCTCGCATTCCGCGACGGACAGGTGGGAACTGAACAAGTGAGAGGATGATTGGCGGCGCGTTCTGCGCTACGCTCCTCGCGCTCGGTCGAGTTCCGCTCCGATGCGCCGCGTCCAGCCGGCAGCAGCACGGCGGGTCGCGATTTGCACAGAGATGACCGGATCGGCCGTAGCCAGTAGAACACGCCGGCAAGGGTTCGCCAGATTACGCCGGGACACATTTAGAGCCAGGCTTCGAGACGCAAATGTTCCGCTACATCATCAGACGGCTCCTCTTGGTCATACCGACCCTGTTCGGCGCCGCGACGCTGGTTTTCATATTGATGCGCCTCGTTCCAGGCGACATCTGCCTGGTGCGCCTGGGGTCGGGCGGCACCAGCTTCACGGCCGACGCGCTGGCCGCGTGCCATGCCGAAATCGGCATCGACCGCCCCTGGATCCTGCAATATCTCGACTTTCTGTGGGGCCTGATCACCTTCAACCTCGGCAATTCGATGTGGTCCGGCAAGCCGGTCATCGCCGAGATCGCCACCCGTCTGCCGATCTCGCTCGAGGTCGCGATCGTCGCGTCGATCATCTCGGTCCTGGTGGCGATCCCGCTCGGGACGATCTCGGCGCTGAGGCAGAACACCTGGATCGATCTCGCGGTGCGCAGCTTCTCGATCGCCGGGCTCGCGACGCCGTCGTTCTGGCTCGGCATCATGTCGATCCTGATCGTGCTCGACCTGACGCAGGCGGTGTTCGGGCATCCGTGGATGCCGCCGATCGACTACGTCCCGCTGTGGCAGGATCCGATCCGCAATCTCTCGATCGTCATGCTGCCGGCGATCACGATCGGCTATCGCTATGCCGCGGTATCGATGCGGATGACCCGCTCGGCGATGCTCGAAGTGTTGCGCGAGGATTACATCAGGACGGCCCGCGCCAAGGGTCTGATGCGCCGCATCATCATCAATCGCCACGCGTTGAAGAACGCGATGCTGCCGGTCGTGACGGTGATCGGGATCGAGTTCGCGTTCCTGATCGGCGGCCTCGTCGTCACCGAACAGGTGTTCAACCTGAACGGCATCGGCCGTCTGATGGTGCTCTCGGTGCAGAACCAGGACTACACGCTTGACGCAGGCGCTGGTCATGTTCGTCGTCACGATTGCCATTTTGAGCAATCTCGTCGTCGATCTGATCTATGCCTGGCTCGACCCGCGCATCCGCCTGGCATGACGCTGCTGACCTGACCGCATGAAGAAGGGACAACGGCAATGACTGTCGCTTCCCCAACCCCCACCGGCGTCTCCGCGCTTCGCGACGATCGTGCGCTGGCGCCGCGCGGTCCGTTCGCCGCGACCTGGAATTTCCTGCGCCGTCAGCCGGTCGGCGCGATCGGCATGTTCCTGGTGCTGGCTGTTCGGGCTGGCCGGCATCTTCGCCGACGTGCTGGCGCCGTACAACCCGACCGCGAACGACTTCGCGGCGATGACCGAGCCGCCGAGCTGGGCGCATCTTCTCGGCACCGACCAGCTCGGGCGCGACCTGATGTCCCGCATCCTGTATGGCGCGCGCACTGCTTTCGTTGTCGGGCTGACCTCGGCAGCGGTCGGCGGCTTCGCCGGCCTGATCCTCGGCGTCGCGAGCGCCTATTTCGGCGGCCACATCGATCTGTGGCTGCAGCGCTTTATCGACATCTTCATGGCGTTTCCGCTGATCATCATGGCGCTGGCCGTCGTGTCGATCTTCGGCACCGGCGTCGAAAACGTGATCGCCGCGATCACAATCCCGCTGATCCCGCGCTGCGCCCGTGTCGTTCGTTCGAGCGCGCTGGCGATCCGCGAGATTCCTTATGTCGATGCGGCGCGCGCCCTCGGCTTTGGACATATCAGGATCATTCTGCGCCACATGGTGCCGAATGTGATGGGGCCGTTCCTCGTCATCGTGACCGCGTTTGTCGGCCAGGCGATCCTGGCCGAGGCCGTCGCTGTCCTATCTGGGTCTCGGCGTGCAGGAGCCGGTGCCGGCCTGGGGGCTGATGCTGCAGGGCGGCGCCGAGGAATACGCGACGACGGCGCCGTGGATCGCGGTCTTCCCCGGGCTCGCGATCATGCTGACCGTGTTCGGCATCAATCTGTTCGGCAACTCGCTGCGCGACGTGCTCGATCCGAAGCTGCGCGACCGCTGAGCCAGGCGGCGCGGTCTCATCGCTCGCCGGCCGGTCAGAGCCGTCGCCGCTACAGCGTCAACGAATTGACATAGGCGGCGAGGTCGCGTTCCGCCGCGGCGAGCGCGTCCGAGGCCGTCGGCGACGGCGGCCGAAATCCTCTCGATCGCGCTTTCGGTCTCGGCAAATTTTTCGAGCTGGCTCCTGCGCAACCCCGGCTCGTTCCCGACCGCCGCCAGATTGGCGCGCAGCCGGTTTTCGTCCTCGATCAGCCGGGCGCGCTGCGCCTGGAGGCGATCAAGCTCGGCTCTTTGCCGCGCGACGTCCCGCCGGCGCGCCGCGAGATCGGCCAGCGCCTGCCGCATTTTCGGATCGAGCTCCGCCGAGGATACCAGAACGCCGAGCCGGTTCTCGTCGACGTCGAGCAGCCGGATCGTCTCCTCGATTGGCTTCTCCTCGACGACGGTAAGGCTCCCGTCGCCGTCCGCCGGCAGGTTCGCGGGAATGCGATAGGCCTCCGGCGTCAGCTCGACAGTCTTCGGGTCGGGCGAGGTCAAGACCGCGCCGGGGCGCCGCGGCTGCTCGATCAACAGCGCCTGGGGCGGCGGGCCCGCCGATTTCACCCGGTACGTCGTCGTCCAGCGCAACACCCGGCCGATCCGCATTACCCCGTCGGCGACCGAGGCCTTGACGATCGGCTGCCTCTGCGCGGTGCTGCGGTCGATCGTGACCTTGCCGTCGAGCGCATAGCTCAACAGCCGCTTGTCGCCGGCGGGAAACGCCGCGAGCCGCGCGTCGCCGAGATAGAGGGCGCCGCTGTCCGGGTTCTGCTGGATAGAGCGTCAAGACGCCGGGCGGCAGCCCGCTGCCGCTGTCGTTGGTCATCTCGATCGCGGCGAGCGGGTGAGTTGCGTTCACCGCCGGCTGGAACAGGTCGATGCGGCGCGCCGGCAGGTCGCGGTCGAGCAGCGGCAGCATCAGGCTTTGCCCGGCCGCGACGGTGACCTTGTAAGGCGCCGTGAACGCTGACCTGCGTCGGCTGTTCGGAAACCTGCGCCGCCATCGATCGGCGCCATGGGAGCCGGCGGGGGCGGCGGCGGAGCGGCTGCGGCGGACATCGGCGGCACCTCGGCGGCCGCGCGCGGGCCGGGCGCTTGGAAGCTGCGCTGTTGCAACGGGGCAGCAGCCTCGCGCTTGTCGCGCAGCTCGGCCGGCTGCCGCCGCCGCTACGGTGCCGGCATCGGGCGGCGGCAGTATCCGGTCGCCCGATTCGACCGGCACCGTCGGCCGCTTCACGTAATAGCTTTCGTAGAGAGCCTGCCGGAACGTCACCGGGTTGCCGGAGAGCAGCGTCAGCTCGACATCCTGCCAGGGCCGGCCGCTGAAATTCTCGAGGACGGCCCAGCCCTGCAGCCGGGCCGTTTTCGCCTGCGTTTTGGCCTCCGGGTCGGCCGGCAGGCTGAGCCGGTACGACGCCTTCCACAGCGGCATCGCGACGACGTAGCCGAGCCGCAGCGTGCGTGCCCCGCCGCCGCGCGTGTGCACGCTGAGCCGCCGCTGGCCCGATATGCGATAGGCCGCGATCCGCGCCAGCGCGGTGTTGACCTGCCGCTGCAAGTCGGGGTCGGCGAAGGCGATCGCCTCGACATCCTGCAGAACCACTTGCTGCAACCCGGCCGGCGTCATGACGCTGACCCGCGCCCGGGTCTCGGCGACGCCGCCGGGTCCGTGACACGATCTCCTGATCGACATGCACGAGCCGGCCGCCGAGCGATCGCGGGCCGACAATGCGGATTTCCGACCCCTGCAGCGCGTTCAGCAGATCGGCCGCGGAATTCAGGACGGCAGGATCGAACGGCAGGTCGGCAAAGCTCTGCGCCAGCGGCTCCCGCCCCGGCAGCGTGACTTCGCCGACGCTGCCGCCGGAATCGTAAACGACGAGGCTCTTCAGAACGTCGTCGACCTGGTCGAGCGGCACGTCGAGCGTCACTGTCGCGTCGCCCTCGACCGGCGCCTCGTATTCGAAATAGCCGACCCCGCCGCTCGACAGCACCACCCGCTTCAGCGTCGGGTTGCGGCAGCCGGCGGCGTCGCGGCGAAGACCGCCGCTCCGACAACGGCGAGGGCCCAATGGGCCGACGATCCGATCATTTCGTTCTCCCCCTCGGTCGTGGCGGCATCGTCGACGGCGAGGATGGCGATTTTGCGATATCCCGCCGATGTGATTTGACAACGAGGCGCGTACCGCCGCATTTCTGCCGATTTCGCGGGATCGGTGTCGGCGAGGCGTGCGTGACGGTTCGTGACGCGGGGGCGGCCGGGGGCAGCGCAGAGGCAAGGCTCGGGGTCGATATCGGCGGCACGTTTACCGATGTCGCGCTCGAGTCAGGCGGCGCGCCATTTCAGCGCGAAGATCCTGACCACCCCCGACGCTCCCGAGCGCGCCGTTATCGCGGCGATAGACGACGTGCTGCGGAGCCGCGGGCCTCGCGCCCGGCGACCTGTCGATCATCATCCACGGCACGACGCTGGCGACCAACGCGATCATCGAGCGCAAGGGCGCCCGGACCGGCGCTGGTCACGACCGAGGGGTTTCGCGACACGGTCGAGATCCGGCACGAGAACCGTTTCGAGCAGTACGACGTCAACATCGACCTGCCACCGCCTTTGGTGCCGCGCCGCCTCCGGTTTGTCGTGCCGGAGCGGATCGACGCTCGGGGTCGAGTGAACACGCCCCTCGACGAAGGCGCTGTCGAGGCGATAGCCGAAAGGCTGTCGGCGCTTGGCATCGAGAGCGTCGCGATTGGGTTTCTGCACAGTTTCACCAACCCGGCGCACGAACAGCGCACCCGCGACATCCTCGCGGCGCTTCTTCCCGGTGTCAGCTTTACGTTGTCGTCTGAGGTGTCGCCGGAGATGCGCGAGTACGAGCGCTTCTCGACGGCCTGCGCCAACGCCTATGTCCAGCCGATGATCGGGCGCTATCTGCGCAGTCTGGAGGAGCGACTCGGCGCCGAGGGGTTTCGGCTGTCCGCTGTTCCTGATGCTGTCGGGCGGCGGGCTAACGACGGTCGAGACGGCGATCCGCTTTCCGGTGCGGCTGGTCGAGAGCGGACCGGCCGGCGGCGCGATCTTCGCCAGCCACATCGCCCGGCAATGCGGCTGAGGGCAAGGTGCTGTCCTACGACATGGGCGGCACGACCGCGAAGATCTGTCTGATCGACGATTACCGACCGCAGACCAGCCGCGCCTTCGAGGTCGCGCGGGTCTACCGGTTCAAGAAGGGCAGCGGTCTGCCATTAAGGATTCCGGTCATCGAAATGGTCGAGATCGGGGCGGGCGGCGGCTCGATCGCGCGGGTCGATCGTCTCCGGCGCATTACGGTCGGGCCGGACAGCGCCGGCGCCGACTCCGGGTCCGGCCTGTTACGGGCGCGGCGGCAAGGCGGCGACCGTGACCGACGCCGACCTGCTGCTCGGCCGCATCGATCCGGCCGGGTTTTCCGGCGGCCGAATGGCACTGGACCGCGAAGCCGCCGAGGCCGCCCTGCGGCGCGAAGTGGCCGAAAAGCTCGACTTGGCCTTGCCGCTGGCGGCGTTCGGGGTCGGCGAGATTGTCGACGAGAATATGGCCAACGCGGCGCGGGTCCACGCGATCGAAAGCGGCAAGGACGCGCGGGGCCGCACGCTGGTCGCGTTCGGCGGTGCCGCGCCGCTGCATGCCGCGCGGATGGCCGAAAAGCTCGGCCTGGAACGGGTGCTGGTGCCGTCGCAAGCCGGGGTCGGTTCGGCGGTCGGATTTCTGCGCGCGCCGATCGCCTACGAGGTCGTGCGCTCGCAATTGCAGCGGCTCGACGGCTTCGATGCTGATGCTGCCAATGCGCTGCCCGCGTCAATGCGGGCGGAGGCCGAAGCGATCGTCAGGCGCGGCGAGCCGGATGCGGCGCTGACCGAGACCCGCTCGGCCTTCATGCGCTACCGCGGTCAGGGGCACGAGATCGCGGTGCCGGTGCCGGCGCGGACTTACCGGGCGGAGGATGCCGGGGAGTTGTTGGCGGCGTTCGAGGCGGCCTATCGCGTTCTGTACAGCCGGGTCATTCCCGGGGTCGAGGTCGAGGTGCTGAGCTGGGTCCTGCTGCTGAGCGGCCCGGCGCCGGAAGACGCGACGCGACGCTCCGGCCGAGCCGCCGCCCTCATATCCCGAGCCGGCCCGCCGCCGCGCGGTGTTCGACGCGGACGGCGCCGAGTTTGTCGAGGTCGCGATCTACGAGCGGGCGGCGCTGGCGCCCGGAGCGACGATCCCTGGACCGGCGGTCATTGTCGAGGACGAGACCTCGACCGTGGTCAGCCGCGCCTTCGCGGCCCGTATCGACGCCCGGGGCTATATCGAGCTGACTCGGAAAAATCCCTGATCGCAGGGAATCCTTCGCAACGCGGCTTTCTATCGGTTTGATAATGCATGGTTTTCATCTTTGGGGCAGAGAAACCGAGATATCCCGAGCAGCGAATTTGCAGGCCCGAGCACGGAATGCCACGGCCCGAACAGGGAAGGTGCAGGGAACGGGATTTTGGAGCACTTCGATCCGCCTCTCGTCAGATAGGGGCCGCAGTCTTTCACACGATTGCGGCTATTTTCGCGGCGATCCGGTTACAGTGGAGCATCGATTCGCACCGCAGAACCGATCGCAAGCACGAGGAGCTCCAGGCGTCTGGCGGAGGACGGCAAGGCGTGCTAATCCGGAAAACCGGAGGGAGCGATGCCACGGACGCCAGCAGCCGACGATTTCGAGACGATCCGCGCCCGCATCGAGGAATTGCGGCGCGAGAAGCTGCGCGAGACGTCATTGGCAAAAAACGCCGCCGGCATTCCGGGGCATCGCGGCCCCTGCGCGTGCGGGCTGAGCCTGTTTCCCGACGAATGCGACGGGTCGTGCAAGGCGCTGTGACGGTGGCGGCACGGAGGGCTGAAATGCTTCTCCGCCTCGGAAGGGTCAAAATCATTCCCACTCGATCGTGCCGGGCGGCTTCGAGGTGATGTCGTAGACGACGCGGTTGATGCCGCGGACCTCGTTGATGATGCGGGTCGCGGCCCGGCCCAGGATTTCGTGCGGGAACGGGTAGTAGTCGGCGGTCATGCCGTCGGTCGAGGTGACGGCCCGCAGCGCGCAGGCGAAATCGTAGGAGCGCGCGTCGCCCATCACGCCGACCGTCCTGACCGGCAGCAGCACCGCGAAGGCCTGCCAGATCGCGTCGTAGAGGCCGGCGAGGCGGATTTCCTCGAGGAAGATCGCGTCGGCCTTGCGCAGGATGTCGAGCCGCTCGCGCGTGACCTCGCCGGGGATGCGGATCGCGAGGCCCGGTCCCGGAAACGGATGGCGATCGACAAAATGCGCCGGCAGCCCGAGTTCGCGGCCGAGTTCGCGCACCTCGTCCTTGAACAATTCGCGCAGCGGCTCGACCAGCTTCAGGTTCATCCGCTCCGGCAGGCCGCCGACATTGTGGTGCGACTTGATCGTGACCGACGGGCCGCCCGCAAAGCTTACCGACTCGATCACGTCGGGGTAGAGCGTGCCTTGCGCGAGGAATTCGGCGCCGCCGATCCTGTGCGCCTCCTCGTCGAACACGTCGATAAAGGTGGCGCCGATCGTCTTGCGCTTCTGCTCCGGGTCGGTGACCCCGGCGAGCTTGGCGAGGAACAAGTCGCCGGCGTCGCGGTGCACGAGCGGGATGTTGTGATGGCCGCGGAACAGGCGCACGACCTCCTCGGCCTCGCCCTGCCGCAACAGGCCGGTATCGACAAAGATGCAGGTCAGCCGGTCGCCGATCGCCTCGTGCAGCAAGGCCGCCGCGACCGCCGAATCGACGCCGCCCGACAGGCCGCAGATCACGCGGCCGTGACCGACCTGGTCGCGGATGCGCTCGATCGCCTGGGCGCGGAACGCCGCCATTGTCCAGTCGCCGGCACAGCCGCAGACGCGGCGCGCGAAATTGCCGAGCAGCTTGCCGCCCTGCGGCGTGTGCACGACCTCGGGATGGAACAGGACGCCGTAGAAGCCGGCGCTCGTCGTCGGCGATCGCGGCATAGGGGGCGCCCTCGCTCGACGCGACGGCGCGGAAGCCGGGCGGCAGCGCATCGACCTTGTCGCCGTGGCTCATCCACACCTGCTCGCGGGCGCCCGGCGGCCAGAGGCCCTCGAACAGGCGGCACGCGCCGGTGACGTCGATAAAGGCGCGGCCGAATTCCTGATGGTCGCTCAATGTGACGCGGCCGCCGAGCTGGGCGCACAGCGTCTGCATGCCGTAGCAGATGCCGAGCACCGGCACGCCGAGCCGGAACACGATGTCGGGGGCGCGCGGCGTGTCGGCGCGGGTCACCGAGGCCGGGCCGCCGGACAGGATGACGCCGCGCGGCGCGAACTCGCTCGATGCGGTCCGCGGCTCGCCGTGTACGGCCAGATCTCGCAATAGACGCCGTTCTCGCGCACGCGCCGCGCGATCAGCTGCGTGACCTGGCTGCCGAAATCGAGGATCAGGATGCGGTCGGTCATTTTCGGGCTTCGAAGAAGAAGAGTAGTTAACACAAAGGCCGCGAAGGTGCACCCGAAGCATGGTGAGAAGTGCCGTCGCGTCCTTTGCGTATCCCTGCGGCCTTTGCGCTCAAGGACTTGATTGTCATCGCGTACGGCGCTCGAAGATCGCGACGAAGAAACCGTCGGTGCCGTGGCGGGCCGGGGTCAGGCGGAGATAGTCGTCGCCGGCCGGCGATTGGCCGCCGATCGTCTCTGCCCAGGCGCGCGCCGCCGGGATACAGCGCGAAATCGGGGTGGGCCGCGAGAAAAGCCTCGGCCTGCGCCTCGTTCTCCTCGCGCAGCAGCGAGCAGGTCACGTAGACGAGGCGGCCGCCGGGTTTCACGAGACGCGCGGCGCTGGCCAGGATGTCGCGCTGGCGCGGCACGAGTTCGGCGAGGTCCTGCGGCGTCGCGCGCCATTTGCCGTCGGGGTTGCGGCGCCAGCTGCCGATCCCGAGACACGGCGCATCGACAAACACCCGGTCGAAGCTCTTCCTGGCGTGATGCTTGACCCAGGGGTCGCGCTCGCGAGGCGAGGACGCGGCGCTCGACATTGCTGATGCCGGCGCGGCGCAGCCGCTGGCCGGCGCGTTCGAGCCGCCACGCCGCGACATCGCAGGCGACGAGCTTGCCGCGGTTTTTCATCTGGGCGGCGAGCGCCAGCGTCTTGCCGCCGGCGCCGGCGCAGAAATCGACGACCCGCATGCCGGGGCGCGCATCGGCGAGGAGGGCGGCCAGTTGCGAGCCCTCGTCCTGCACCTCGACGAGCCCGTCCTTGAACGCGTCCGTCGCGGCGAGCGGCGCGCGGTGCTTGAGCCTGAGGCCGAGCGGCGACCACGGCGTCGGCTCGGCGTGGATGTGCTCGGCGGCGAGCGCGCGGCGGGCGGTCTCGCGGTCGGCCTTCAACGCGTTGACGCGCAGGTCGAGCGGGGCCGGGGCGTTGAGCGCCGCCATCTCGTCTTCGAGGCGGCGGCCATAAACCGCCGCCAGATGCGGTTCGAGCCAGTCCGGCAGATCGCAGGCGACGGCGCGCGGCATCTCCGGGTGGGTCAGCGTGCGGCCGGCCAGACCGCGCGCGAGGCGCTGCTCGGCGGCGGACAGCGCGGCGGGGCGGAAGCGGCCGCCGTCGAAGCTCGCGGCGATGTCTTCCGGCGGTCCACCCCTCCCTGACCCTCCCCGCTTGCGGGGGAGGGTAGGTGGGGCAAGCAGCAGCGCGGCGATGACGCGGCTGCGCGCACCGGCGCAATCTCGCCGTGCGACGTTCGGATCCACCGTCGACGCGGCGGGGGGGGGGAGCACGGGGTAGACGCGCG
The DNA here is from genome assembly GCA_963753665.1 of uncultured Alphaproteobacteria bacterium. GTDB lineage: Bacteria > Pseudomonadota > Alphaproteobacteria > ATCC43930 > CGMCC-115725 > DATARH01. Next base: position 84,657 of record CAVWDC010000001.1, on the reverse strand, counting down.
CGATCCACCAGTCGATGCACGGCGCGGTGGCGCAGCACGGCATAGACATGGCGCCGCGACCTGCACCCGGTCCTTGGCGCCGATATAGCGGCGGCGGCGGAAATAATCGGCGGCGATGTCGTCGCGCCGGCCGCCCGGCCCGTCGTCGATCGCGGCCAGAGAATGTCGATCGCGGCGGCGATAGCCGCCGCGGGAGTGCGTGAGGCCGAGTGGGTCACATCTCCTGCCGGTAGTTCGGCGCCTCGCGCAGGATCGCGACGTCGTGCACGTGGCTTTCGCGCAGGCCCGCGCCGGTGATGCGGACGAAGGCGCAGTTCTTCTGCATCTCGGCGATCGTGCGGTTGCCGGTATAGCCCATCGCCGCCTTGCAAGCCGCCGATCAGCTGGTGGACGATGTTCGCCGACCGGGCCCTTGTGCGCGACCCGGCCCTCGACGCCCTCGGGCACCAGCTTCAGCGTGTCGGTGACTTCCTGCTGGAAATAGCGGTCGGCCGAGCCGCGCGCCATCGCGCCGACCGACCCCATGCCGCGGTAATATTTGTAGCTGCGGCCCTGGTAGAGGAACACTTCGCCCGGGCTCTCGTCGGTGCCGGCGAACAGCGAGCCGAGCATCGCGCAATCGGCGCCGGCGGCGATCGCCTTCGCCAGATCGCCGGAAAACTTGATGCCGCCATCGGCGATGACCGGGACGCCGTGACCGGCGGCATTCCTCGACCGCGTCGACGATCGCGGTGAATTGCGGCACGCCGACCCCGGCGACCATGCGGGTCGTGCAGATCGATCCCGGGCCGATGCCGACCTTGACCGCGTCGGCGCCGGCCTCGATCAGCGCCCGCGCGCCCTCGGCCGTCGCGATATTGCCGACGATCACCTGCGTGTAGTTCGACATCCGGCGGATCTCGCCGACGGTCTCGAGCACCCGCGCCGAATGGCCGTGCGCGGTATCGACGACCATGATGTCGACCCCGGCGTCGAACAGCGCCTCGGCGCGCTCCAGTTCCTGGCGGCCGGTGCCGGCGGCGGCGGCGACGCGCAGCCTGCCATGCTCGTCTTTCGCGGCGTGCGGAAAGAGCTGCGCCTTCTCGATATCCTTGACCGTGATGAGGCCGGTGCAGCGGTAATCGCCATCGACGACCAGCAGCTTCTCGATGCGGTGCTGATGCAACAGGCGCTTGGCGTCGTCGCGCGAGACGTTCTCGCGCACCGTCACGAGCTTGTCGTGGGTCATCAGCTCGGCGACCGGCTGCTGCGGATTGCTGGCGAAGCGCACGTCGCGGTTGGTCAGGATTCCGGCCAGGCGGCGGTTGCCGCGCTCGACGACCGGGATGCCCGAAATCTTGTGCTCGGCCATCAGCCGCAGCGCGTCCGCCAGGGTCTCGTCCGGGTGGATCGTGACCGGGTTGACGACCATGCCGGCCTCGAATTTCTTGACCTTGCGGACTTCGGCGGCCTGGCTCTCGATCGGCATGTTGCGGTGGATGACGCCGAGCCCGCCGGCCTGCGCCATCGCGATCGCCAGCGCGCCCTCGGTCACCGTGTCCATCGCCGCCGAGATCAGCGGGATGCCGAGTTCGATCTCGCGCGTGATGCGCGTTCGCGTGTCGGTCTCGCCGGGCAGGATGCTCGATGCGGCGGGGACGAGCATCACGTCGTCGAAGGTCAGCGCCTGGCGAATTTCCATCATACCCGCCCAGTGGATTGTTCGCTCGGGGATTGTTCGCTTGGCATGGTCTGCATATGTAGGCTCGCCGGCAGCCCGGTCCAGTTCGGCGGCGCCTTTCAATGTGCCGCATCAGTACCTGATCCGATCGCCCGGACGGCTCGGCTCCTCCCACCATGCCTTGTCGCCGGTCGGCGGCGTCCCCATTTTCAAGGCTGTCGGCTTCTGCATCGTTCGGCCTGGCTGCTCCCAGCGCATCGCGCCGGACCTGCTTTCCCGTTCAGTGTTGCGGTGTGACCCCGCCGTTCGCTCCGAACGGGGGCTAATTTTTTACGAAGGACGACGATGAGTATCGGAACCGTAAAGTGGTTCAACGCCCAAAAGGGCTACGGCTTCATACAGCCCGAGGACGGCTCGAAGGACGTGTTCGTGCACGTTTCCGCGGTGGAGCGCTCCGGCTTGGGCAATCTGCATGAAGGGCAGAAGATCAGCTTCGAAGTGCAGCGCGGCCAGCAGGGCAAGACTTCGGCGGTCAATCTGCAGCAGGCATAGGCTTCACGCGGAGAGAGGAGAGGGAGCCGATAAGCGGCTCCCTTTTTCGTCCGGCGCGGCAGGGTACGGCACACGAACGAGAACCACAAAAGGCGGGTCTGACATGCAGGTTTTCGTTCGCGACAACGACATCAATTCGGCGCTGCGGGTGCTCAAGAAGAAAATGCAGCGCGAGGGAACGTTCCGCGAGATGAAGCGGCGACGCGCTTACGAGAAGCCCTCCGAACGGCGGGCGCGTGAGCAGGCCGAGTGTGTTCGCCGCCACCGCAAGATGCTCCGCAAGCGTTTGGAGCGCGAGGGATATTGACCGGAGCCTGGCATGGAGCACCCGACAAGCCCTTCTCCGCTCCCTGCCGATTACTACCGGCGGCACGCGGCTCGCGTTCGCGCGTTGGCCCGCGATGCCACGACGCCGGCGATCAAGAAGCATCTGGAGGGAGTTGCGCTCGACTACGAGCGTCTCGCCAATCGCGTCGACGAGAGCGGTTCGGCGCATGCCGACGGCGCGGACGCCGGGCAGAGCCACCCCGGGCAAAGCAAGACATAGCGCCATGGCAAGAACCCATCCGCATGCCGAAGCCAGTTACAAGGTAATCGCCCTCGAGGACGGCTCGTACGGGGTCGAGGTCAGCATCCCCGACAGCAGTCCGACGGTCGTTACGCCGTTCGCCTCCGAAGCAGGATGCCGAGGCGTGGATCGCCAGCCATCGGCGTCGCGTGCAGTCCCAGGCCGAATCGGGATACTGGCTGCGGGCCCAGCGGGGCCGCTCGCAGCGCTCGTCATAAATCCGACATGGCCTATCAAACCGGCGCGATATTCCCCGAACGTCTTACTCGGCTAGATCCAAAGGCTTGAGTGGGGCTCGGATTCGGCTACGCGCCCCGCGAAAGCCCTTGGCTATGACGTAGGTCTCGGCCGATTCGGCGCGGCTCGCCGGCGGCTTCGCGTGACGTACCTCGGCGAAAGCCTGTTTCAGCGCGGCGAGAAGTTCGCCGGCGGCGCCGCCCTGGAACACCTTCGCGACAAAGGCGCCGCCCGGCTTCAAGACGGTTTCGGCGAAGGCGAACGCATCTTCCGCCAGCGCCACGATGCGCAGATGGTCGGTCGCGGCGTGGCCGGTCGCGGGCGCGGCCATGTCGCTGAGTACGAGATCGGCCGGACCGCCGAGCGCCGCGCGGATTTGGGCGTCGGTCGCCGGGTCGGTGAAATCGCCCTGCAAGACGTGTGGCTCCGGGGATCGGGTCGGTCGGGTTCAGGTCGATCCCGACAACGGCGCCGGGTAGTGGCGCCACGGGGCCCGACGCGCTCGACCGCGACCTGCGTCCAGCCGCCGGGGGCGCAGCCGAGATCGACGACGCGGCGGCCGGGCGCGAGCAGATGAAAGCGCTCGTCGAGCTGGATCAGCTTGAAGGCGGCGCGCGAGCGGTAGCCGAGACGGTGCGCCTCGGCGACAAACGGGTCGTTCAGCTGCCGCGCCAGCCATTCGGTCGAGGACGGCTTCCGGCGGCGCGCGCGCTTGACGCGGACAGCGAGTGGGCGGGTGCCAGACCCAGTGTCGCTGCCGCGCGTCATGCGATTACCTCCTCTCCCCCATCGGGGGAGAGGGTCGGGGTGAGGGGCAGCCATCCACCAAAGGTCGACGAAGCAAAACCCGCCACAGGGCGCGGGCGAAGACCATGCCGTCGGGTCTGAGGTAAACATCCGCCCCACAGCCGACCTTGCCCGGCTGGAAAGGGCCCGTAAAGGCGGCGGGCACGGGGCGCACGGTGCCGAGCATCATTCCTTCACTGGCGTAAGGATGGGGGCCCCCTTACCCTTTAGCAGCACCACGACGAACCTGGCCGGCTCGGTGTTGCTGGCGTTGCGCCCCACGACGTGAACATCGGTGGGGCCCTCGTAAAACGTCTGCCCGGCCTTGAGCGTGACGGCGGGTTGACCTTTCAACTGCATGATGATCTGGCCTTCGAGTACGTAAACGAACGCATGGGCGTCGTGCCGATGGACCGCGTCTTGTGCGCCCGGCGGATACGACACCTCGATCATGCGACCTTCCTTGCCCGGGTAGTCCGCGAGATCGACCGCGAACAGGTCCTTCACGTCCGCGGCTTCGGTCGGAACGGCGGTGAGCATCAGGAGTGCCGCCAAGTAAAAATGGAAGTACCAGTTGGGTGTCCTCATACGTTGCTCCTTTCAGCATCACCGTCGGGAACGCGATCGTAGAATCAATGGCTCTCAATTCTCCGTTCGAGTGTTGATGCGAAGTGCCGAAGACCTGCCAGCCAGCTCGCGCCAGCCGGTGGGGTCTGTGAGTGTACCCCGGATGCAGGATCAGGCTTTTGGCTGTGAGCGGCGGAGCCATTCGTCGAGACCGATGCGGCCGAGGCGCACTTCGCCCAACGGCACCAGCGAGAGTTCCTCGACCCGGCTGCCCCAATATCGCGCCTCGGGGTCGCTCACGACCTGACGCGGGTCGCCGACCGCCTTCAGATAGCGGGCGACGATTTCGTTGAACGGCGCTCTTTCGGGGCCGGCGATCTCGACGATACCGTTGTGCGGCGGCGCGAGCGCCACATCGGCGACGTTGGCGGCAACGTCGTCCGCCACGATGGGTTGGAACAGGCCGGGCGAAATCCTGACCGTGTTTCCATCCGTGCCTTCGGCGGCGATGGCCCGGATAAATTCGAGGAACTGGGTCGAGCGGATGATCGTGTAGGGGATGCCGGAGGCCTCGATCAGTTTCTCTTGGGCAACCTTGGCGCGGAAATAGCCGTTGTCGGGCGACCGGTCGGTTCCGACGATAGATAGCGCGACATGGTGCCGGACGCCCGCCGCGGCCGCCGCGGAGAGAAGGTTGCGACCGGAGGTCTCAAAGAACTCCAGCACCGCCTTGTCTTCGAATGAGGGCGAATTGGCAAGGTCGATCACCACCTGGGCGCCGGTCACGGCCTCCTTGACGCCCTCGCCGGTGATCGTGTTGACACCAGTATTCGGCGAGGCGGCGACGACCTCGTGGCCGCCTTGGCGCAGAATGGCGACGGTCTTCGAGCCAATCAGGCCGGTGCCGCCGATGACGACAATCTTCATTGGTTTGCCTGCTCCATCCCAACCATCTGGCCTTACTCGGCGGCGCCGTTGTCGTTGCCGTGCATCAGGTCGAACAGGATGCCTTCGCGGATGCCGCGGTCGGCGACGCGCAGCCGGCCGACCGGCCAGGTCGAACAGATCGCGTCGAGGATGGCGCAGCCGCTGAGCACGAGGTCGGCGCGCTCGCGGCCGACGCAGGGGCTGGCGGCGCGGCCCTCGATGTCGAGCCCGGCGAGATGGCGCGAGACGATCTCGATCTGGTCGAAGGTCAGCATGCTGCCGTCTACCATCGCCCTGATATAGCGCGGCAGCGCCAGATTGACGCCGGCCAGCGTCGTCACGGTGCCCGAGCTGCCGAGCATCTGCACCTGGCGGGCGCGGACCTCGCGGCGGATGCCGTGCTCCTTCTCGAACGGAGCGAGGGCGGCCTCGGCCTCGGCGACCATCGCGCGGTAGATCGTCGGCGTCACCTCGATCCCGCCGAACCGTTCGGTAAAGGTTACGACCCCGAACGGCAGCGATACCGAACCGAGGATTTGCAGTTCGGGGCGCACCGGGCGCGCCCCGTCATGGCGCAACAAACCATGGCGCAGCCAGACGATCTCGGTCGAGCCGCCGCCGATATCGAAGACGACCGCGAACGGAAACCGCGGGTGCAGCAGCGGCGCGCAGCCGGTCACTACCAGCCGCGCCTCCTCGGCAGTCGAGATGATCTCGATCTCGATCCCGATCTCGTCGCGGACCCGCGCCAGGAATTCACCGCAATTATCGGCGCGCCGACAGGCCTCGGTCGCGACATAGCGGCCGAACGATACCTTGCGCTGGTCGATTTTTCCGGCGCAGACGCGCAGCGCCTCTATCGTGCGCGCCATTGCCGGCTCGGACAGCCCGCCGCTCGTGACCAGACCTTCGCCGAGGCGGACGATCCGCGAGAACGCATCAACGACGCGGAAGCCGCCGGCCGTGCGACGCGCGATCAGCAGCCGGCAGTTGTTTGTCCCGAGATCGAGAGCCGCGTAGCTGGTCGCGGCCGGCCGCGCCGACGGCGCAAAGCCACGGCCCTCCTCGAATGCCAAGCGGCACGGCCTGCTCGGCGCGCAGAATCGCGGCGGCCAGGGCCGAAGGCCGCCCTGGGCGGTTCCTGAAAATGCTGCAAACTGCTCGACACGGCGCAATATCCTTTAATGACTCCATAATCTAGCGCACACCGCCGCCAATTCGAAGAGCAGAGACAACGAGCGGCGCGGATCGCTTTCTTCGGTCTTGGACATGGAGGTGCAGTGTACCGCCGCGGCTTGACTTCGGCCGGCTAAGCTGGCGGGATCGCGGCCGCGATTGAACCGGCGGAATGGAGGGTGTGATGGCGCGCGCGAACGGGGTCAGGGAGATCTGGGCATCCGGCAAGGCGGTCGTGAACAGCTGGCTGGGCGTGCCGTCGAGCTTTTCGGCCGAGGTGATGGCGCATGCCGGCTGGGATTCACTGGTCGTCGACATGCAGCACGGGATGATCGATTACCAGATCATGATCACGATGCTGCAGGCGATCTCGACGACGAACACCGTGCCGCTGGTGCGCGTGCCGTGGAACGACCCGGCGCATATCCAGAAGGCGCTGGACGCCGGCGCCTACGGCATCGTCTGTCCGATGATCAACAACCGGGCCGAAGCCGAGAAATTCGTCGGTTCATGCCGTTACGCGCCATTGGGCTACCGCAGTTCCGGTCCGATCCGGGCAGCGCTCTACGGCGGGGCCGATTATCACATGAAGGCCAACGACATCGTTCTCGCCTTCGGCATGATCGAGACGGCCGAGGCGATGGAAAACCTCGACGAGATCATGTCCGTGAAAGGGCTCGACGGGATCTATGTCGGCCCCTCCGATCTGTCGATCTCGCACGGATATCCGCCGGGCGGCGACAAGCCCGACCAGTGGATGATGGACGCGCTGAAAAAGGTGCTCGACGCCTGCAAGCGGCACAACGTGCAGCCCGGCATCCATTGCGGCGCGCCGTCCTACGCGAAGCAGATGATCGAGATGGGGTTCAAGTTCGTCACGGTCGGCGGCGACACACGGTTCCTGACGATGGGCGCCGCTGCCGCAGTCAGGGAGATGCGCGGCGACGCACCGGTCAACCCGGCCCGCGCCGGCACCTCCAGCCCGTACTGAGTCTCGACGCCGGCCCCTGTCCGGAGCGGACTATTCCTATGCCGCTCCGGCCGCCGGCTCTTCCCGGAATCTGTTACCGGCCGTAGTGCTGCGCCTCGCCGCGGTAGCCGTGCCCGTACGGGCCAGAGTTTCCATAATGCACGTCGTGGCCCCGCCGCCCGGAATTGCCGTGGTGCCAAGCATGGTGTTCATTATACGACGAGTGGCCGTTCCAGCACCGCCAATGATGACCTTCCCAACCGCAGCGCGGCCGCGCTGCGGCCGGGTTCGACAGCATTGCGGTAGCAATAATGCCGGCGCTGATAGCCGTCAGGACGAATTTCATCTGTAACGCTCCTTCGAGGTTGCACAGAAGAGACAACAGCTCGATCGGCGTTTTTGTCCCGAATTTCCCGTTGCTGGCGCTCCTTGCCGATTTTATCCGCCCATTACTCCCTGCGTCTCGACATAGAGCGCGTATACCGACTGGCTCGCGGCCATGAACAGGCGGTTGCGCTTGCGACCGCCGAAACAGACATTGGCACAGCGCTCCGGCAGCAGGATGCGGCCGATCAGGTCGCCGTCCGGCGCGAACACCGCGACCCCGTCCTCGCCCTCGCCGCCGCCCCACGCACACCATAGGTTGCCGTCGATATCGACGCGCAGCCCGTCGCTGCCGCCCGGCTCGGCGGCGCAGAACTCGCGCCGGTTGGCGGTCGCAGCGCCATTGTCAACGACATCGTAGACCTGGATCGTCCGCTGGCCCGGGCCAGGGGTGTCGACGACGTAGAGCAGCGTTTCGTCTGGCGAAAAGGCGAGGCCGTTGGGCCGCCGCATGTCGCCGACCGCGATCGTCATGCGGCCGGTGTCCGGCTCAAGCCGATAGACGCGGAACGGCAGTTCCTGCTTGACCGTGTGCCCGAGGTAATTGCCGCGGCTACCCGCGCCGTTGTCGCTGAACCAGATCGACCCATCCGACTTGACGACAACGTCATTGGGGCCGGTCAGGCGAGTACCCTCGAAGCGGTCCGCGAGCAAGGTGATCCTGCCATCGTACTCGGTGCGGGTCAGGTGCTGCGTGTCGTGCTCGCAGGTGACAAGGCGACCCTGCCGGTCGCGCGTGTTGCCGTTGGCGTAGTTCGACGGGCGGCGGAACACACTGACGGCGCCGGTTTCCTCCTCCCATTTCATAATGCGGTCGTTCGGGATGTCGCTCCACAGCAGGTAGCGGCCGTCACCGAACCAGACCGGCCCCTCGGTGAAGCGGCAATCGCCGGCGATGCGCTCGATCGCGGCATTACCGAGCACGTATTTCTGAAAGCGCGGATCGAGCACCTTTATGTCGGCATCGGGATAGCGGATCGGCGCCGCCCCGTCCCGCCAGCGAGTATCTGCCATCACTCGTTCCCTCCCGAAAGCCTCGCACTGGCGGCCCATTTCGGGCCGGATGCGATAGGTTATTGCGGCGCGCCGGACAAGTCAGCAATCTCCGCGTCGCGCAACCGGAGCGGCCTGCTCCGCCCGTCCGCGCGCGTATAGAGAGCGAGAGGAGAACGATGGCCCAAACCGCCCCTGGCAATACCACCCTGGCCAACATCAAGAAGCTGCTGCTCCCGGTCACGCTGGCCAAGGCCGGCTGGGCGATCGTCGAGGCGCGTGAAGACGTGCAGGGCGTGCCGTACGACGTTGCCGCGGGTAAGGCCGAGCTGCATCGGCGGCTCGAAGACGTTGCCGGCGTCGCGCTATCGGTGCAGCCGTTTAGCGACCCCGAACTCGATGCGGGCCCGAATCTCGAAGTCGTCGCTCGGATCGGTGTCGGTTACGACGCGGTCGATGTGCCGGCGCTGACCCGGCGCAAGCATCCCGCTGATGATCGCCGGCACCGCCAATTCGGTCAGCGTCGCCGAGGCCGGCATCTTTCTGATGATGTCGCTGGCGCGGCGCGGCGCGGCGATGGACGCAGATGGTCAAGGAGGGCCGCTGGGGCGACCGCTACAAGGAACATATGCCGGTCGATATGTACGGCAAGACCGTGCTGGTCGTCGGCTTCGGCAAGATCGGATCGCGCTCGGCGAGGCGGCTCGCCGCGATGGAATGCAACGTGCTGGTATACGATCCTTATATCTATTCCGAGACGATCCGCGGCTCCGGATACGAGCCGGTCGGCGATCTCGACGAGGCGCTTTGCGCGCGCCGATTTCGTCACGATCCACTGCCCGAAGACGCCGGAAACGGTCGGTCTGTTCAACGCCGCCCGGCTCTCGCGCATGAAGCCGAGCGCCTACCTCGTCAATACCGCGCGCGGCGGGATCATCGACGAGAAGGCGCTGCATGACGCGCTCACGCGAAGGAAAATTGCCGGCGCCGCGCTCGACGTCTTCGATCAGGAGCCGACCCCGACCGACAACCCGCTGCTGCAGCTCGACAATTTCATTTGCGCGCCGCACATGGCCGGGGTGACGCAGGAAGCCGTCGAGCGGATGGCGATCGTCACGGTGCAGAACATGCTCTCAGTGCTCGACGCCAAACCGAACCGCGAGAACGTCGTCAACAAGGAAGTGCTGGGCTGACCAGCGCGGCTGCGCGACGGTCTCAGCCCCGTGAAACAGGGTCGGAGGCGGGCCTGTGCGGGATTGACGGACGCCTCCCGCCTCCTTAAAATGCCGCGCTTTCCGTCGAGACGAGATCACATGCCGCATCACAAATCGGCCGAGAAACGGCTGCGCCAAACCGAGAAGCGCACCGCGACCAATCGCGCCCGCCTGAGCCGAGTGCGAACCTTTGTCAAGAAAGTCGAGACCGCGATCGGCACCGGCGACAAGGAGGCCGCGCAGTCGGCCTTTCGCAGCGCCCAGCCCGAGCTTCACCGGGCGACGACGAAGGGCGTGCTGCACAAGAACACCGTCGCCCGCAAGCTGTCGCGCCTGGCCGCCCGCATCAACGCTCTCTGAGCCGCCGGGAATGAGCCTTCGGCGCGCGCGCAACGCGCATGGGGCCGCTAATCCATGTGCTCGCAGACAGCGAAATCCGATTCGCGCGCGTTCGCCTTTCGGTCTTGTTGCCAGCCATCCCACATCAGACTAGAGTTCTCTCCAACGAAGCCGATCGTATCGGCTTCCTGTATTTCACCTGAGAAAGTCAAGCTTGAGTGTATGTATTCGGCGACCGGCACCGGCGTTACGGTGCCCGGACTGTGCTCGCCAGTTCTTGAAGTTGGTTTTCGCGTGAGCTTGCAGCTGTTGAGAAATTTTGCGGCTCTACTTGCGCCAAGTTGGGAGAAATCTCTTCGCAGTATCTGAAATTGACGCGACAAGATCGATCGTTTAGACAGGGAGAAGGCGTGGTGGGGGGACCAGCTCCGATCAGTCCGGTTGCCGATGCGACGCATCCCGGGACCGGCGAGTTGCAGAGGGTACTCGGGCTGCTGAAGGACGAGGTCGGCGACACCGCCTTCCGCTCCTGGCTGCAATCCCTGAGGGTCGAACGGGTCGAGGACGGCGAGGCGGTTGTCGCGGTGCCGACGCGCTTCCTGCGAACTTGGATCGCCGACCACTACGCCGACCGCCTGCTGGCGCTCTGGCGCGGCGAGAACCCGGCGATTGTCAAACTGTCGCTCGTCGTCGTCGAGCCGCGGATCGCCACACCTGTGCTCGGCCGATGATTTGCCGGCGGCGTATGCCGCGGCGATAACGGAGCAAGCCGGCCCGCCCGACATTGCCGAGGACAGGGAGTACCTGTCCGCGCCGCTCGACGCGCGCTTCACCTTCGAGAATTTCATCGTCGGCAAACCCAACGAATTGGCGCATGCCGCGGCCCGACGAGTCGCCGAAGCCTGCGCCGGTCCGGAGCAACCGGTGCCGTTCAACCCGCTTTTCCTGTATGGCGGCGTCGGTCTCGGCAAAACGCATCTGATGCATGCGATCGCCTGGCACATGCGGCTGCGCGCCCCGGCGCGCAAGATCATCTACCTGTCGGCCGAAAAGTTCATGTACCAGTTCATTCGCGCGCTGCGCTTCAAGTCGACGATGGATTTCAAGGAAGCATTTCGCTCGGTCGATCTTCTGATGATCGACGACGTGCAATTCATCAGCGGCAAGGAGTTCGACTCAGGAAGAATTCTTTCACACCTTCAACGCGCTGGTCGATAATAATCGGCAGATCGTGATTTCGGCCGACAAATCGCCGTCCGATCTGGAGGGGCTCGAGGAGCGGATGCGCTCCCGGCTCGGCTGGGGGCTGGTCGCGGACATCCACCCGACCACCTACGAACTTCGCCTCGGGATCCTTCAGGCGAAGGCTGAGCAGGCCCGAATACGATTGGCGCAAAAGGTGATGGAATTCCTCGCCCACAAGATCGTGTCGAATGTCCGCGAGCTGGAAGGAGCGCTCAACCGGATCATCGCGCAGGCTCAGCTGATCGGCCGCGACATCACGCTCGAGGGCGCCCAGGAACTGCTGCACGATTTGCTGCGCGCCAACGAGCGGCGCATCACGATCGAGGAAATCCAGCGCAAGGTAGCCGAGCACTTCAACATCAAATTGGCCGAGATGACCTCGACCCGGCGTTCCCGTGTCGTCGCGCGACCGCGTCAGGTCGCGATGTATCTCGCAAAGCAGCTGACCCCGCGCTCCCTGCCCGAAATCGGGCGAAAGTTCGGCGGCCGCGATCACACGACGGTCATGCACGCGGTCAAGAAAATAGAAGAGCTGACCACGAGCGACATGTCGCTCGCCGAGGATGTCGAGCTTTTGCGCCGAATGCTGCAGACCTGAGCGAGCCGGACCCGCGGCGGGTGCGGCGAGCGTTTCTTTTGCGCCCGGCACCGCATCGGCGAGAACCTGGCGGCCCGTTAGCTGCGACCGCATTGGCGGGTCGCAACCCGGCGGCGCAGGCGCGGTTCTGGACAGGCGCCGCCGATTTCCTCTATAAGAGCGGCCTCGGCGAACGCCCAGGTAGCTCAGTTGGTAGAGCAACGGACTGAAAATCCGTGTGTCGGCAGTTCAATTCTGCCCCTGGGCACCACGCCTAAATTGGGCACCTGCTGTGGAGTTTCGCCTTCGTAGACCCGAAGTGGCGTCCGATCTCGGACTGAGATGCTACCCCGGGTTCCGAGTAGCGTCTCAGTTCCGCTTCAGCTTGACAGAGTGCGGGCCAATACCCATAGTCCGCGCTCCGCGCAGGGGGCCGTAGCTCAGCTGGGAGAGCGTCGCGTTCGCAATGCGAAGGTCAGGGGTTCGATCCCCCTCGGCTCCACCATAGCGTGTATCAGGCCAGAATGGCCCTTTAATCAAATCCTTGTTGGAAGCCGGGCGTCGGGTGCGTACCCCTTTTACCTCCCTCAGAGGGTGCCGGTCCGCTTGACATTCAAGCCGAATAGCTGTTCTCTTATTAGAACAATACAAGAACACGGTCGCCGCAATGATGCCCCTCTATGCTGCCCGGATTGAGGACCTGAAGTCCGACGACGTCATGCTGGTCGAGTGCGGCGCCTGCGGCCATACTACGGCCATTCCCCACTGCGGCCTGTTGCAGGGGCTGCGGCTGCAACCCACCGAAAAGGTGCTCGACTTGGCACCGCGGCTACGCTGCCGAGAATGCGATGCGAGGGGGCAGGCCATCGTGTCCATCAAGTGGGCGAGCTGATCTCCTCGGGTGCTAGGTGTTTGAGCTAGGACACGGCATGGTCGAACCTCGGTGGATACGTACCGACCCTGCGAGTGACCTCTTGAACTCCGTTGAGCACTGCTTGCTAACCTTCAGGCTGGCACTTAGTGACGAGAGGAATTGGAAATGGTGTGTGGCGGCTGCACACTCGGCAGCACAGTCTGCTATGGTGTTCGTGTTGGACAAAGCAGGTCAATATGAGCATTTCGAACCGAAGTCTCGCAGGGAACTGATAGCTTACCTAAATGAAAGCAGCGAGAATCCCAAGAAGAAGTATCCCAAGTACCTTCACCTCGCCACGTTCATAGACTTGTATCGTGCCTGCAAGAAACACCTGCCGAAAGATGTGGCAACGCCCGAGTTATATAGGGACCTGGAACGTCTGAACGACCTCCGCAATCACTGGACCCATTTCAAAGTGAACGGTTGGTCCCTCGAAGTGAGCTTGGTACGGATCGCTACACTGGCCGGGATCAGGCTTGTGGATCAGCTACCTCTCTACACCTCGGAATACCAATACAGCAAAATAGATGCAGCCCGCTACGACATTGCGATCTCGTCACTCGTTCGCCTTCTTTCCATCGCCGATATAGATACCATACAGCCGGAGAATATTGATGCGCAGGCCGTCGAAATCCTATCGAAGCTCGATAGCGACACCGGAACTGAGATGTGAAAGACGATCTCACAGCACGGCAACTCATCCCGCCCCGAGGTAATTCCACCGCAATCTTCCGAGCCGGTAGCCGCAGGCGACCATCGCCGGGTTTCCCGCGGTAGGGTGGCGGGGCCTATTGTCTGTAGGGTCGCGCGATCTCTCTCATGACGCGGCGCGGCGGCATCACAAAGGGTGGCCGGATATCCAAGGCGCGGCTAAATTCATCCGTTATGAGCGGACCGGTTCCCCACTCCGAACAAGTCGCGGCAAATATGCTGAACCGCTACGGCCTCGCCGCGATCTGGCAACTGCACCTGTCGGCCGCGAAAGCCTACCGCGAGGGCAACGGGCTGGCTGCCGTGTCTATCCTGGACGTCGCCGATGCTGCCGAGCGGGTATGGCTGCGTCGCTCGATCGACAACCGGACCGAATCGCCGCGGCGGCGGGGATAGGCCAGCGCTAGTCCTGGCGCGGCTCGGCTCGCCATCACCAAGACAGGACCGTTTCGCTTCCCCCGACACCGCCCGCGGCGGATAATAACTTGCCGACTGGCGGGGGCCGATTTCGGCTCGCTTGCCGGCGCGAGCCGATGGAGCGCCGACCATGAAAATCGCCGATGTCCGCACGATCGCGCTGTCCTGCCGTGTTGATCCGCCTTACGCGAGCGCCGCCGGGGTGCAAGCAGCGCGCGGCGCGCTGCTCGTCGAGGTCGAAACCGATGACGGCACCATCGGCATCGGCGAGGCCGGGCTTGGCGGCGGCGCCACCGCGACCGTCATCGAAAAAACCCTGAAGCCGCTGCTAGTCGGCGAGGACCCGCTGCTGATCGAGGGGCTGTGGCAGAAGATGTTCGCCGCACCCGGCAATACGGCAGGCGCGGCGTCGTGATGCAGGCGATCAGCGGCGATCGACATCGCGCTGTGGGACATTGCCGGCAAGATCGCGAAGCTGCCGGTCTATCAAGCTGCTCGGCGCCTGCCGCGACCGGGTCGAGGCTTATGCCAGCGGCGGCTTCTATCAGGAGGGCAAAGGGGTCGACGGGATCGCCGGCGAGGCCGAGGGCTATCGCGCCCGCGGCTTCAAGGGCATGAAGATGAAGATCGGCCGCAATCCCTCGACGCAGACCCATCTGCGCCAGCTGCTCGGGCAATCCGGGTTCTGCGAGGTCGATCCGAGCGAGGATCTGGCGCGGGTCGCGGCGGTGCGGAAGGCGCTGGGACCGCAGGCCAAGCTGATGGTCGATGTCAATTGCGCGTGGAGCCCGTCTTTCGCGATCGAGATGGGCCGCGCGATGGAGCCCTATAACCTTTACTGGATCGAGGAGCCGGTCGAGACCGACGATATCGAGGGCAGCGTCCGCGTCGCGGACGCGCTGCATACGCCGATCGCCGGCTATGAGACCGAACTCGGCCTTTACGGCTTCCGCGAGCTGATCCGGCGCGGCGCGGTCGATATCGTGCAGGTCGATATCGCGTGGTCGGGCGGCTTCTCGGAAGGACGGCGCATTGCCGCCTATGCCCAGGCGCATCACCGGATGGTCGCGCCGCACGCCTTCGCCGGCGCCGTGCTGCTGCTGTCCTCGCTGCATTACGCGGCGGCGATCCCGAATGCTCTGGTGCTCGAATGGGACCAGAACCCGAATGGGCTGCGCGACGAATTGCTGAAGGAGCCGCTCAAGCTCGAAAGCGACGGCACCGTCAGGCTGCCGGAGCGGCCCGGTCTCGGCATCGAACTCGACCGCGCCGCCGTCGAGCGCTACCGGGTCGGATAAGCGAGGGTTGACCATCGCCGGCGCAAGCGCGGGCGTCTCGTCTGCGGCAAGTTGGAGGCCTGGACTCCCGATTCGCGGGAATGATGGGCACTGAAATGAAGACGCTGTTCACGATCGGCTACGAGAAGGCGCGTCTCGCCGATTTTCTCGCGACGCTCGCCGGGGCCGGGATCACGACCTTGATCGATGTGCGCGACCGGCCGATCTCGCGCCGTCCCGGCTTCTCGAAGCGGCAACTCGAAGCGGCGATCGAGGAAGCCGGGATGCGCTATCTGTCGTTGCGGGCGCTCGGTACGCCGCCCGAGGGACGCGAGGCCGCAAGGCGCCGCGACTGGGACGGGTTCTGGCGCATCGTCGAGACCAGGCTCGCCGGGCCGGAAGCCGAGCTGGCGCTGCATGAGGCCGCATCGACCGCGAGCACAGAGCGCCGAGCTGTCTGCTCTGCTACGAGGCCGACTGGCGCTGCTGCCATCGCCGCCGCGTCGCCGAACTGCTTGCCGAACGGCACGGCTTCGCCGTGCATCACCTGGCGGTGGCCGACGGCGCGGGGTGAGCGCTGTCGGCCTTGGCTTTCACTCCGCCGCGAGCCGGCGGCTGCCGATGCCCAGTTCGGCGACGCGCGCCTGCGTGTAGAGGTCGGTCCAGTTCGCCAGCGAGAAATCGGTCACCCGGCGCGGGTCGTAGGGCCGGTCGGCGAGGTCGAGTTTCTTGCCGCCGATATAGACGGCGCGCAGCCGGCGGCGGTCCTGCAGGAGCCGGATGTCGGCCAGCGGCGAGCCGTCCCACACGATAAAGTCGGCGGCGCGGCCCGGTTCGAGGACGCCGATTTCGTCGCCAACGCGCATGAAGCGGGCGTTGATTTCGGTCGCGGCGCGCAACGCGGCCGCCGGGCTGAACCCGAGATCGGCGACAAACAATTCGAGTTCCTTGGCGTGCCACTCGCCATACGGCGTCACCGCGAAGCCGGTGTCGGTGCCGGTCAGGAACGGGATGCCGGCTGCGGCGGCCTTTTTCAGATTGGCGACGCCGACCCGGTAGCGCGCCTCGGTCGCCTCGATGCGGCCCTTCTGCGCGGCCGGCTCGTGCGGCTGCGTGAAGTCGATGACATTGCGCGGGTGCGTCAATGTCGGGCACAGCATGCTGCCGCTCTGCTTCATCGCCGCGATGCATTCGGCGTCGAGATCGAACCCGTGAAAGATCAGATCGACCCCGGCGCGCGCCGCGTACAGCGTCGCCTCGCGCCCGACCGAATGCGAAATCGCCTTGCGGCCGAGCCGGTGCGTCTCGCGCACGATGATGTCGGTTTCCTCTTGCGTGAAGGCGGCGATCAACTCGCCGTCGGGCCGGCGCTGGATGCCGTCGAGCGCGATCTTGATGCAATCGACGCCGTTCTTGACCTGCCGCCGGACCTCCTGCACCGCCTCGTCGATATTCGTGACGAGCTTGCCGATCGAGGTCTCGGGCGCGCCGATCCAGGTCGGATACCAGTCGGTCAGGCCCTGATGCGTCGTGATGTACGGGCCGGCGGCCATGACCCTGGGGCCGTCGAACAGCCCGGCGCGCACCGCGTCGCGGATCGACAGCGAGATCTGGCCGGCATCGCCCGGCGAGCAGATCGCGGTGTACCCGGAAGCGGCGACCTTCTGGGCGAAGAACATGCCGCGCAGCGTGCGGAACTCGAGCGGGGCGTAAAGGTCGATGTCCTCCTCGCACTTGGCATTGCCGTAAGCGAGATGCGTGTGCACATCGATCAGCCCCGGCATCACGAACCCGCCGGAATGGTCGATCGCCCGGTCGCCCACGCCGCGGGCCGGCGCGGCCTCCTCGGGGCCGACGAAGGTAAGCCGGCCACCTTCGTCGAACACCAACACCTCGTCCGCGCCGCGGCTCGTCCTCGGCGCCGGTAAACAGAGTGCCGCACCGCACGAAGGTTTTCATCGCCGACTCCTGACCGCGTCAGACACGCGGCAGAAATGGTAATCGATTTTGCGCAGTAGCGTAACCGGCCCCTGGCCTCAAGCCCCGGCCTGCAGACTGGATGTCGCCTCGTTTGGAATTCCGGAGCACGAACGCCGGCTTCCCGTACGTCGCGAGTACAGGTTTGCTGTTTCTTGCAGGAAAAGAACAGCATACACCGGCACGCGCCCTTGCGCCGCGCCGGATTCGCGGCGGCGGAGGACGGATTTGCAGCAAAGAACAGCAAACACCCCGCCCGCCAACGCTCCGACCAACGGCACCGTTATTCGATACTCCCGCAATGTGGCGGATTTCGAGTCGCGTCAGGCAGATCAATCAGTCGGGCGCGCGGTGAAATCGGTGCTGCCGTCGTCGTCGGCCTCGCTGACAGCGACATTCCCGACGACGGCGGCGTGTGGCCCTTTTCGGCATGCGTCGATCATTGCGGCGACGGCGGGCTTCGTCGCCGATGACCAGGGTCTCAACGGTGCCGTCGGCGCGGTTGCGCACCCAGCCGCGCACGCCGAGACGCGCCGCCGTGTGCATTGCCCAGGCACGATAACCGACGCCCTGCACGCGGCCGCTGATGCGCAGACGCACGGCACGCATCGGCTTACTCCAGCTCGATGATGACCTGATCGACGACAAGGCTGTCGCCGGGTTTGGCGCGCAGCTTGATCACCCGGCCGTCGCGCCCGGCGCGCAGCACGTTTTCCATCTTCATCGCCTCGACGATCGCGATCGGCTCGCCGGCCTTGACTTCCTGCCCTTCATCGACGGTGAGCTGGGTCAGCAGCCCCGGCATCGGCGACAGCACCAGCCGCGACGTGTCGGCGGGCTGCTTTTCCGGCATTTTCTGCAACAACTCGGCGGCATGCGGCGGCAGGACCTGAACGTCCCTGACGACGCCCCGATGCACCAGCCGGAAACCGCGCCCGCGCAACCGCTCGACCTGCACGGCGACGATCCGGTCCTCGACACGCAGATGCATCACCGGATTGCCGGGGCGCCAATCGGTCGCCGCCAGCCAACTCTCGCCTTGCAGCTCGACCCGGTAAGCGCCGCCCTCGGCCGCAACCGAAGCGCGGGCATAAATTGCCATCGAGCAGCACGCTGAGGGATCGCGGCGCAGCCGACAACGATGCCGGGCGCCGCTCCGCCATTGCCGGCAATCTCGCCTTCGTGCAGCCGCGTCTCGGCGAGCGCCGCGGCGATCTGGATCACGCTGGTCGGCGGCGGTCAATTCGGCCGGCGGCGCCGAACCCGGTCGGAAATTCCTCGGCAATAAAATCGGTCGACAGCGCGCCGCGGCGGAACCGATCGCTGGCCGCAATGGCCGCGAGAAACGCGATATTGTGCTGCACGCCGGCGATATAAAATGCATCGAGCGCCCCCTGCAGCCGGTCGGTCGCCTCCGCGCGGTCGCCGCCCGACGGCGATCAGCTTCGCGATCATCGGGTCGTAGTACATCGAGATTTCGGCGCCCTCGAAGACGCCCGCATCGATCCTGATTCCATCGCCTTCCGGCGGCCGGTAGCGCACCAGGCGCCCGATCGACGGCAGGAAGTTGCGCCTCGGGTCCTCGGCATAAACCCGCGCCTCGATCGCCCACCCGGTCTGCCGGATGTCTTCCTGTCCGAACGGGAGCTTCTCGCCGGCGGCGATGCGGATCATCAGCTCGACCAGATCGAGCCCGGTCACCGCCTCGGTCACCGGGTGCTCGACCTGCAGCCTTGTGTTCATTTCGAGGAAATAGAAATTGCGGTGACGGTCGACGATGAACTCGACGGTCCCGGCCGAGGAATAGCCGACGGCGCGCGCCAGCGCGACCGCCTGCGCCCCCATCGCGGCGCGGGTCTCCGGATCGAGGAACGGGCTCGGCGCCTCCTCGATGACCTTCTGATGGCGGCGCTGGATCGAGCATTCGCGCTCGCCGAGATGCACGATGTTGCCGTGCCGGTCGCCGAGCACCTGGATTTCGATGTGGCGCGGCTCCTCGATATATTTCTCGATGAAGATCCGGTCGTCGCCGAAACTGGCGCGGGCCTCGCTCGCCGCGCCGCGCCAGCCGTCGCGCAGCTCCGCGTCGTCGCGCGCGACGCGCATGCCCTTGCCGCCGCCTCCCGCCGACGCCTTGAGCATGACCGGGTAGCCGATGTCGCGGGCGATCGCGACGGCAGTGTCGGGATCGGCGATGACGTCCAGATGACCGGGTACGGTCGTCACGCCGGCCTCGTGCGCCAGCCGCTTCGAGGCGATTTTGTCGCCCATCGCCGCGATCGCGTCGGGGCTGGGGCCGATAAACACGATCCCGGCATCGGCGAGCGCGGTTGCGAAAGCCGGCCGCTCCGACAAAAACCCGTAGCCGGGATGCACCGCCTCGGCGCCGGTTTTGCGGCAGGCATCGACGATCCGGTCGATGCGCAGATAGCTGTCGGCCGATTGCGGCGGGCCGATCAATACCGCCTCGTCCGCCTCGCGAACGTGCAGCGCCTCGGCATCGGCCTCGGAATAGACCGCCACCGTCGCGATCCCCATCCGCCGCGCCGTCCTGATGATCCGGCAGGCGATCTCGCCGCGATTGGCGATCAGAATTTTCCTGAACATCCGCTACGCCCCACTGCGGCGCCCCAAAGCCGGCATCATCCGGGACCGTTGATGCGGGCGCCGGATACCTGGCCCAGCCGAGGAACAGGCCGATGTCGCCGGGCATGCCGCCGGGATAATCGAGCACGCGCGCCACCAGATGAAAGCCGCGCGGCTTCAGATCGCGTTCCCAGCGCAGGTAGATTTCGGCGGCTTCGCCGCGCAGGCGTGTTCGGCCAGTCCGGCAAAGCGGAATTGATCGCGCGGCCGCTATCGACGCACAGATCGCTCGGAAAACGCAGCAGCAGGTATTCCTTATCGCCGCGTTCGGCCGCCTCGCGCGCATGGTGCAGCATCGCGTTCCAGTTTTCCTCGCGCACATGGTCGTCGATCAGCTGCTTGACCTCTTCCTGGCGGTGCACGACCGCGGCGTGCCGAGCGGCTTCCGCCGTTTCTGCCCTGTGGCGTTCGAAATCGGTCATCAGCGCCTGGAAATCGGACACGCTGAGACCGCTCGCCGGCTTCGGCACCATGAGTTTTCGGCGCGGCCCCGGGAGCCGTTTCGGCATGCCTGCCGAAAAACCGGCTGTCGAGGGTGGCGATCGCCTCGGCAAGGATTCCGCCATGTGCCGGCGCCGCGCTGGGCGCCTTGGGACTGTCCGCCAGCGCTCGCAGCAGATCCACCCGGCTCACGATCCCGACGAGCCGCCCGTCGCGCACGACCGGAACCCGCTTGATGTGGTATTGCACCAGCAACGCGGCGATCTCGCTCGCGTCGGTCTGCTCGCCGACTTCGATGACCGGTGAGGACATCACGTCGCGCGCGGTACGCCCCGGCTTGAGACTGGCGAGGAAATCCGGGCTAAGCGCCTCGCCTTCGGCCAGCATCTCAAGCCACCGCTCGCGCCGCGCCGCGTGTTCGCCCGTCATTGGGGCCGATCAGGTCGCCCTCGCTGACCATGCCGATAACATTGCCCGAACCGTCCACGACCGGCGCCGCGCTGACGTGATGCGACAGCAAGACGCGGGCGATCTCGTGGACAGGCATGTCGGGAGATACGGAGACGACCTCCTTGGTCATCAGCTCGCCGGCCTTCATCGAGCGCCCCCCTTCATTCGTGCGCGTCAGGGTTCGTCGGCGGCGATCCAGCGCCGCGCCTCGCCCGCCTCGCTGGTCGGAAAGACGCGGAGGCGGCCAGGCAGCAGAAAGCGGAATGCGTTCATCGCCAGCCGGATCCATTCGACGTCGGTGACGGCCGCCATCCTCTCCCAGCGCGACAGGTGCTGCATGCCGAGCTGGAAATCCTCCCAGACGGCGGCCGCGTCAATGCCGGAAAATTGCGGCGTCACCTCGTAATAGATGCGCAGCTTCTCGTGCCGCCGCAGCGCCGCCTCGACCGCCGGGATCAGCACGTCTTCGTAATCGCGGCGCGTCACGTGACCCTCGCAAGCGACCGCGATGATATTCTCGGGGAAGCCTTCCAACAGCCGGATCATCGCGACACCTCCTGTCATTCGGTTGCATCCGCCCGCGGCGCGAGCAGCGACAGGTATTCCCAGGCGAAGGTTGCCGCGGCCAGCGCCGTGATCTCGGAGACGTCGTAGGGCGGCGATACCTCGACGACGTCCATGCCCTGAAACCGCAGGCCGGCGAGACGGCGCAGGATCGCCTGCGCCTGCCAGGTGAACAGGCCGCCGATCTCGGGCGTGCCGGTGCCCGGGGCAAAAGCCGGGTCGAGCGCGTCGATGTCGAAGCTCAGATACGCCGGTGCGTCGCCGACGACCTCGCGGATCCGCTCGGCGGTCGCCTGCGGGCCGCGCTCGTGCACCGCCTCGGCGAACAGGATCGTGACCCCGCGGTCGACGGTCCAGTCATGAACCGACCGCTCCATCGGCGAGCGGATGCCGATCTGCACGGTGCGCCGGGGGTCGATCAGCCCCTCCTCGATCGCATGGAAAAACGGCGAGCCGTGGCCAAAGCGCTGACCGAAGCTCTCGGGCCAGGTATCGACATGCGCGTCGAAATGGACGAGCGCCAGCTTCCCGGTCCGCGCGGCCAGCGCCCGCAGCAGGGCGAGCGTGATCGTATGATCGCCGCCGAGCGCGACGAGATGATCGATCGGCCGTGCCTGCGCCTCGATTGCCGCCAGCGAGCCCTGAATATCGCCGTGCGCGATGCGGAAATCGCCGATATCCGCGATGTCCGTCTCGGCCGGCGCGCGGCCGGCGATCGGGTGGTCGCCATCGACCAGCATGCGGCTGGCTTGCCGGATCGCCGCCGGCCCGAACCGCGCGCCGGGACGGTTCGAGGTGCCGAGGTCATACGGAATGCCGGCGACGCAAATCGGCGCGCCGGGGTCGCTGCGCTCGAGCCCGAGAAAACTCGGGCGCGTCGCAAAAGTCGGGACGGAAGTCATGCCACCTAGATATGGTGGGCCGCGCCGCGGCAGCTTCGCGCCGACAGGTCGAGCGACGGATTTTCCGGATTGCGCCCCGATCAGCCAATCTGACCGACCGCGAGAGAAAGCTACCGCTCGGCCCTTGCCCTGAGAGCGGCCAGGCGCTCGCTGAGGTTCTGCGGCGCCGGCGACTTGCCGGCAGCGGCGGCCATCGCGGCGGCGATGTTCGGGTCGTCCTGCTCGGGACGCGTCGGGCGCAGCAGCTTCGCCTTCGCCGTCGCCGCGTCGGCCGAGGCCAGATCGCGCTGCGCCGCGTCCTGCATCGCCTTCAGGGCCACGTTGAGGCTGCTCGTCGAGCGCGTGAGGCCGGCCGCCTGCCGCGCCGCCTCGGCCTGCCGCTCGGCGGTCTCGCGCTGCTGTCCGGCGCGCACCATGTCGCGCCGGGCGCGTTCCAGCTCGGAGCGCGCCTGCTTCAGCTTGCCGCCGGCCTGGGCATAGGCGTTTTCGAGCATCTCGAGAAACTCCTTGGCGTCGGTCGCGTCCTGCTTCTCGCGCTCGATCTCCGGCGCCATTTCCTCGAGCATCTTGACCAGCGTTTCGAGGCTGCGCTCCACCGCGGCACGGCGCGCCGGGTCGCCTTCCGCCGCGATCTGTCCCTGCAGCTGCTCGGCGGCGGCCATGCGCTGACGCGACAGCGCCTCGATCTGCTCGGCCTCGCGCTTCTCCTTGTCGTAGGACTGGCGGGCCATCGCGACCTGGCGCCCGAGATCGTCGAGATGCTGCTCCATCGTGCGCAGCTCGGCCTCGCTGGCGCCCTCCGGATCCCATCGCACCAGCGCCTCGACGCCGGCCTGAACCGCGTTGTCGGCCTTGACGCCGACGAAATTCCTCAAGAACCCGAGCATCCGAAACTCCTGGACTGGAATGCATCAATCAAACTGGCACCATCACGGCCGCGTTCAACAGCCCGATCGAGATTTGCGCGGCGACCAGCGGGATCGCGGCGGCGACCTGACCCGCCTCGATCATGCTCCGCATCCCGCGCGCCAGCAGCGACACGATCATGACCGTGACCAGCTGCAGAATGACGGCGACAACACCCCAGACCAGAATGTCCAGCAGCGGACCGGTCGTCGCCAAAAGCGCGGCAAGCGGGATTGCCAGCGCCACCAGGGCGCCTCCCAGCACGGTCGCCGCCGCGGTATTGCCGGCGCGCACCAGCTCGCGCTCGTGAAATGGCGTTACGGCCATGTAGACGAATATCCCGACGATCAGCAAGCCGAGCACCAGCCCGAAATGCGCCAGCAGCGACGGCAGCCCGTAGCTGAGCGCGCCGAACACGGTGGCGGGAGCCTGCGCTGTCGCGTCCATGCTTCTCCTTAGGGCCTTGCTCCGTCAGGGCCTTGCTCCGTCAGGCGTGCTCCGTCAGAGGATACGCCCGGCAGCTGCAACGCCGCCGGATTGATGTCGATGCCGGCGTCGATTTCGACCCAGGCCTGGCCCTCGGCCTCGATCGCACTGACCAGGATGTACTCGGTCTGCGGCGCCGGCGCGGCGCCGCCGGTCGCCGCCCCGTACAGCATCGCCTGCAGGCTGCGGCGCTCGGTGCGATCGACATATTGCCGCGTCTCCTCGATCTGGCGCGGCGCGGTGCGGCTCTGGCCGGGCGCCCAGACCCGTCCGTAGAGCTTGCCGTCCTTGGTCTGGAAACTCGGCCAGCCGATCACTCCCTCGCGCGGATCGAGCCAGAAAGCCCATTCCTGCGGGTCGGCCGGGGTGACCTCGTCAAGGAACGAAAAATATCGGCACTCGTCGGGCCGGCCGTCCGCTCCGAGATGAAGCTGAAAGAACGCGCGGCCGCCCGGCAGGTAAAGGCGATGAAGCAGGACATTGCCGTATCGCAGCAGCCCGACCGCCTCGACGCTGACCCTGCCGCTCTCGTCGGGCGGCGTGATCTTCGTCAGGCCGGCCGCGAGCAGAAACGGGGCCGGATCGACCGGCAGCACCATACCCACCCGGAAGCGCGACTCGGCGGAGCCGGCGAGACCCGACTCGGCCGAGCTCGCGAGACCCGGCGATGTGCGGCCGCTGACACGCGGATGCGCGGCGCGGCGCCGCCACAGCCAGAACAGCAAGACAACGCCTCCGATGACGAGGACGATCCCCCAGATCGAGAACCCGCCCTCCGGCTCGGGCGCGACCTCCGGGCCGCCGCCAGTGGCTGCCCGGCGTTCGCTTCGAGCTGCACCATGCGGCGGTCGAGTTCGGCGAGCTTGGCGGCGACCTCGGGGTCGCGCGCGGCGGTGCGTTCGGCCTCCTGCCGCCACTCGCGATAGGCCGGGTCGTTGCGGTGTGCGTAGAAATATTCGGCCTGGCTCGGCGAGGAGGTCAGGGCGTTGAGCGCCGCCCACAGCGCAACCCCGGTCACGACGCCGGTGCCGAACGAGCGCCGCGGGCTGACCGTGCCCCAGCCGCCGCCCCAGGATGGCGCCCGCCGCGGCATCGCCGCTCCCCAACCACCGCCGGACGCCGCGGGCGGGGGCGCGGAGGGTCGCGGCGCGTAACTGGGCGGCGGGCGCTGCGATGCACGGTAATTGCGCAGCGCTTCCGACGACTGGCCGCGCGACATTGCGCGGTCCCCTGGAGAGCTGCCGCCGAACAGCGGCGCCGAGGCAGACGGCCGGCGATAGCCGCCGCTGCCGCCGATCGACGGCCGGCGGGTCGAAAACGACCCGGAACCGCGCGCTCGGCCGGCTGTAGCCGCCGCTCCGGTACTGGCCCCAGGCGGGTTCGGGCACAGCGCCGGTAATGACGAGGGCGATACACCCGAGAGCTGCTGCCCAGCCGCGCGCGCTGGCGGAGCAACGCCGCGACGGTGCGGTCGAAAAATGTCGGCGGTGGCCGGGATTGCATCGGCGCTGTGCGCTCGCCCAAATCGAGACCGCGCCGTTGTAGGCAGCGGAGACGAATAGGTCTAGGGCCGGGCAGATGTTTCGCGGCAGGATGCCCCAGACGTTACGCGTCGAAAGAGGCCGGCTGGAGCATGGATCAAGGAAACGATGGAACTGCTGGCGCGCCGCGCCGGGCTGGACAAGGCGCTGGCGCAATTCCCCGACGATGTCGCGGCCGCCGCGGCGCAGGCGGATGGAGTTGCCGCGCGCGTCAACGCGCCGACCGATCCGGCCGCCGAACCATGGCCGCCGATGCGCGTCGGAGGATGCCCCCTCCCCTACCCTCCCCCGCGCGCGACGGCCGACGGCGCGGGAACCGGAGGCGGGCGATGAGCGAGCTTCACTGGCTCTCGGCCACCGAGGCGGCGCGGGCGATCGCCGCCCGCGAACTCTCGCCGGTCGAACTGATGCGGGCGCTGCTGGATCGTATCGAGCGGCTCGACCCGACGCTGCAACGTCTTCATCCGCCTCGACCGCGACGCCGCGATGGCGGCCGCCCGCGCCGCCGAGGCCGAGATCGCGTCCGGCCATCCGCGCGGGCCCGCTGCACGGCGTCCCGGTCGGCATCAAGGACATTATCGACGTCGCCGGTCTGCCGACCACCTGCCATTCGAAGATCCTGATCGACAATATCGCGAGCGCCGACGCGGTGTGCGTCGCGCGGCTGCGCGGCGCCGGCGCGATCGTATTGGGAAAACTGTCGACGCATGAATTCGCGATCGGCGGCCCCAGCTTCGACCTGCCGTGGCCGCCGGCGCGCAACCCGTGGAACCCGGACCATCACCCCGGCGGCTCGTCGTCCGGCTCGGGAGCCGGCGTAGCGGCCGGGCTGTTCCCGATGGCGCTCGGCAGCGACACCGGCGGCAGCGTGCGCAATCCGGCCAGCGCCTGCGGCATCGTCGGGTTGAAGCCGACTTATGGTCTCGTGTCGCGGCGCGGCGTCTTTCCGCTGTCGTTCACGCTCGACCATGTCGGGCCGCTGACCCGCACCGTCGCCGACAATGCGCTGATGCTTGAGGCGATCGCCGGACACGACCCGCGCGATCCGGGCAGCGCCGCCGCCCCCGCCGGCCATTATGCGGCCGCGCTCGAAAGCGGCGTGCGCGGAGTGCGCTTCGGGTTCATCCGGCACTTCCATCGAAGCCGACCTGCCGGCCGACCCGGAGGTGACCGCCGCGCTCGATAACGTCGCGCGGACCTTGCAGTCGCTGGGCGCCGAAATTCGCGACATCCAGCTGCCGACGCTCGGCGAATTCGGCGCCGTGAACCGGGTGATCCTGCAGAGCGAGGCCTGGGCGATCCATGCGCCGTGGCTGCGCGAGCGCCCGCAGGATTACGGCAAGCTGGCGCGCCGCCGGCTGCTGCCCGGAGCGTTCTACGGCGCCGGCGATTATGTGCAGGCGCAGCGGCGCCGTCTCGAAATGATCGCGGCCGTCGAGGCGGCTTTGCGGGAGGTCGATGTGCTGCTGTGCGCGAGCGCGATGGACCCGCCGAGCCGGCTCGATGATCCGGCCGAGACCGAGCGCACCTATCCGCGACAGGCGCGCACGCCGTTCAATGTCACCGGCCATCCGGCGCTGGCGATGATGGCCGGTCTGTCGTCCACCGGCCTGCCGCTCGCGGTACAGTTCGTCGGTCCGTATTTCGGCGAGGCGAAACTGTACCAGGCGGCACGCGCCTGGGAGCGCGCTGCCGGCACCGCCGAAAAACACCCGCCGCTCGCGTGACTGCCGTCACTTCAGCGCCGAAAGAGGAACCGATGTCCGCCGCCAGCTCTCTCGATCCGTATCAGGTCGTCGCGTTCAACACCGCGCACGATTCCGAAAACAAGATCCACGACGACGCGACCGCCCGCCGTTTCGGGTTCGGCGGCGGACTTGTGCCCGGGGTCGATGTCTACGGTTACATGACGCACCTGCCGGTCATGCGCTGGGGCCGCGCCTGGCTCGAACATGGCACCGCCGAATGCCGCTTTTTCAAGCCGGTGTATGACGGCGACACCGCGACCGTGACGGCGACCGAAATGGATGGCGCGCTGGAAATCGCGGT
The DNA here is from genome assembly GCA_963753665.1 of uncultured Alphaproteobacteria bacterium. Taxonomy (GTDB): domain Bacteria; phylum Pseudomonadota; class Alphaproteobacteria; order ATCC43930; family CGMCC-115725; genus DATARH01. The sequence continues at coordinate 57,179 of CAVWDC010000001.1, read as the reverse complement.
CGAGAGCCGCGGCGTGGTCTGCGCCACCGGCCGCGCCACGCTGCCGGATGCGGCTCCGCGTCGTGAGCGTCGATGAATTCCGGCAGGTGCCGCAGCGCCGCGAGCGCCCGCCGGCCGACGAGGCCTCGCTGCCCGCAAATGGCTGGCTTGGGCTCGACCCGTATCCGATCACGCCGGAAATGGCGGCCCGCTATCTCGCAGATTCGCGCGAGAGCGCGGCGATCTACGGCGACCAGAACCTCGTTCATCCGCGCGACATCCTGCGCAGCTGCAACTTCGTGATCAGCCGCAACGTGCTGCTCGGACCGTGGATCCATACCGGCAGCCGCGTGCAGCACCTGCGGGCGGTGCCGGTCGGAGATGACGCTGTCAGTGCGCGCCCGCATCACCGGGAATTACGAGCACAAGGGCCACGCCTTCGTCGAAATCGACGCGCTGGTGCTGTCCCAGGAGCGCACCCCGGTTGCGCGGATCGCGCATACCGCGATCTACCGCCCGCGCCAGGTTGCGGCGGCGTAACCGTTCGGATCGCGGCGGACCGGCCGAACCTCCGGCCTCACTCGGCCGGTGCCGAAACCTCTTCGCCGCCAACCTCGCCGAAGCTGTCGCTGCCACCACCGCGAGAGCGCCACGTGTTGCTGTCCGCGACCTGCTCGACGACGCCGCGCGCCTCGAGCTGGCCCAGCGCGTGGCGAATGGAAGTGAACGCGATCGCCATGCCCTTCTCGCGCTGGATCGTGCTGCGGATCTCCGCCGGGCGCAGCGCTCGCGGCGCATTCGACTGCAGTACCTCTTCGACGAGCCGGGCATTCGTGCCGCGCTGCAGCCTGCCGGCAGTAGCCGCTCCCCGCCGCGAGGCGTTCGCAGCAGTGCCGGGCTGCGGCAGCGAGCTCCGCTACGCGCGGGCGTCGCGATGCGCGGCGCCGGGCCGGCTCGGCGGATCGCGGTCGCGTATCGGGCGTTTGCGTCGAAGCAAACTGCCGCACCGACTGCATGGCCGCTTCGAACCCGGCGGCAAATGCTTCCCGACGGATCGCCTCGATCTGTTCCTGCAGTTGGCTTACAGCTGTCTTCGCCATTTCTTGTCACCCCTCCGTGCGGGCGCCGAGTTCATTCGTTTTTAAAGGCTAATCGGCAACCGCGCAACGTATGGATGCGAGCTCCGTATCACAATGATCGTGCTTCACGAGTGGTGTAAGAACCGCAAATAACTCAAGATTTACGGCGGGTCCCGACAGTGATGTCAGGCGGCCACGCTGGGCAAACGTGATGAACAAATCCGGGCTGAGCTGTGCGATGGTCTCCAGGGCATTGAGTGGGCGACTACGCCATCCCTTTATTGTTCGCCAAGGCGGAGCACAGCCTGGCCATTGGTTTCTGAACCGGACTGGTTGCGCATTCACTTCAATCGCGAGTCGATCCTCCCGCAATAGACTGTTGCGCATGGACCGATACCCGAACGAGGTAGTCCAGCCGTGAACCTCGGTGACTGTCACGGAAAGCGATGAATGACGGCTGAGCTTCGCCTCCTTTTGGCCAGTGCCCGTTACCTTCCGACTGAAGAAGACGGTGTTGCGATCCGGCGGATGCTTGTCGAGGGCATCGACTGGACGCTTTATGCGCGCAAGGCCGTGGAGCTGGGGGCTGGCTGGTCTCGTCGGCCAGACACTCGATCGCGTCGTGCCCGATCTGGTCCCCGACGAGTTGCGCGATGCGTTTCGAGTCCATGGGCAGCAGACACGCCAGACAAATCGAGCGCTGTTCATCGAGCTCGCCGGGATTCTTGAAGCTCTGGAGAGGGCGGGTGCTCGCGGCGATTCCCCTACCGAACCCGGTGCTCTCGATCGCGTCCGAGAGCGAGCTGGGCGTTCGTACGGTCCAGAATCTGGATCTGCTCGTGCGTGACGACCGCCTCGAACCGAGTCTGGCGGCGCTGCGGAGCCTGGGATACGAGCGCGACCGTCAATTGACCGACGTGCAGCTCAATCTGCTGCAGAAAATTCAAGGCCACGAATCGCTCGCCAAGAAGACTCTCGGAGTGAGCCTTGCCCTGCACACGCGGCTTGCCCCGATCGACATGGTGCTTGCTATCGACTATTCGAGCCTTCGGGAACGGGCAGCCCGCGTGAGACTGAGCGGCCGCACAATAACGGCGCTGGCGGCGGAGGATGCTTTCCTCGCCTCGGCGATCCTTGGTGGGACCGAATTGTGGCGCCGCCCCGGAACACTATGCGACGTCGCCTATTTCATCGAATCGCATCGAAACCTCGATTGGGCGGTACTGCTTCAACGCGCGACGAGACAAGGTTGCCATCGCATGGTCGTGCTGGCCGCCGCTCTGGCCCGCAGAAATTTCGGTGCGCCCCTTCCCGACGCCGTGACCGCCGCGGAAACCGGCGACCCGGCGCTGAACGCGATGGTCAAGCGCATCGAGGCGCGGTGGCTCGGCGAAGAGTCGGCCCCGGCTCCCGGCTCCACAATTTTCGATCGCGAACGGCGACGGCTACATGATGGAACCATGCGGCGCCTTCGACATATCGGGCGGAGCCTCGTTTTACCGAAACCGCTGCATGTTGCGCGGGTACGGCTTCCCGAATCATTGACGCTTCTGCCGACATACGTCCCGATCAAGATCGTCCACGACACCGTGCTGCCTCCGCTGGTAATGGGGCGGCGCGCTCTGTCCAGCCAAGCGGAGCGGTCGCGACACGCGCTGGCGAGCAGCGCGGCCAAAAACGATACAGGCGGTTCCGATCTCGATCCGGAGTCGACGCTCGATCCGCGATCGGCTGGGCACGAAATGCCGGGTCAGACAACACGGATCAGTTTCGCGAATGACCCGGCCGACAAGCCGATAGTCATGTTCAACTGGCAGCCTTCGAGTTATTTCGGCTGGGGCGTATACGGGCTCAACCTGATGTTGCATTGGGCGCGGCGTCCCGATTTGGCGCTGTGCTGCGCACGGACGATCAGGAATGATCACCTGGCATTGAATCCGATTGAGCGAACGGTCATCGCTCCGGTGCTGCGGCGATCGCGCGATGCCCGCGCCCGACTGTCCGGGGTGGACGGCACCGCGGCGGTTTCCTGCCTCGTGCTCGACGCGCTCGGCAACAATCTGGGGGGTGGAGCGCGGCCCAGGCTCATCGGCGCGCCCTCGATCGCCATCGTGTTCTTTGAAAACACGATTTTCGACGCCTCGGGGCACGAGCGCGCGCGGCGTTACCCGCTGATCGTCACCGGTTCGACCTGGAACCGCGAGGTGTTACGGGATCACGGCATCGATCACGTGCAAACGTTGATCCAAGGCATCGATACGACCCACTTCCATCCCGGTCCGCGCGCGGGCTTGTTTGGCGATCGCTTCGTCGTGTTCTCGGGCGGCAAGTTGGAGCGGCGCAAGGGCCAGGATCTTGTCGTGCAGGCGTTTCGCGCCTTCGCGCAACGCCACTCCGAAGCACTGCTGGTCACCGCGTGGGCGTCGCCCTGGCCGCAACTGGCGCGCTCGCTCGAACAAAACCCCTCTGTCAGCCCAATGGCGTTTCGCCCTGATGGCCAGCTGGACGTGACCGCCTGGCTGGAGGCCAACGGCATCCCGAAACGCCAGGTGCTTGACCTCGGGCGGGTGCCCAATGCCGAAATGCCGCGGATTTTGCGTGAAGCCGACGTGGCGCTCTTTCCCAACCGCGCCGAAGGGGGGACCAATCTGGTCGCCATGGAGTGCATGGCCTGCGGCTTGCCGACGATCCTGTCGGCCAATACCGGGCACCTCGATCTGATCGGCGGCGGCAACTGCTATGCGCTCGAGACGCAAACCCCCATTGCGGACCCGCAATGCTGGGGCTGGGGCGAAAGCAACATCGACGAGATCATCGACGCGCTCGAGGCGGCGTATCGTGATCGCTTGGAAGCGCGACAGCGCGGTCGCCGTGGCGCGGAGATGCTCGCGGAAATGAGTTGGGGGCGACAGCTGGACAAGCTCGCCGAGCTTATCCACCCCTACTTGAGCTAAAAGCGACTTCAGGCGCCGAACGCAACAGCGCCGCGCCGCAGGCCACGGCCTTCGGCTACGCGACGCCGCGTTTCTTGAGCAGGTATTTCTGTTCGCCGGTCAACACGAGTTCGTTCTTCTGGTTGTGCACCGTCACCGCGACCGCGACGACCCCGGTTGTGCGCTGCGGTGTCAGCGCGGCGATGGTCAGGCTCGGATAGAGCGTATCGCCGGGATAGACCGGTTTCAGGAATTTCGACGACTGCTCGATGAACGCGATCAAGCGAATCGCCGATGACATGGGCGAAGGTGCCGGCCCCGGCCGCGGTGAAGCACAATACCTGAAACCCGTGCGCCAGCGGGTCCGGGATGGCCGCGCTCGCGGCAATATTCGACATCGTAATGGATCGGGTGGTTGTCGGCCGAGACCGTCTGGAACGCCGCGAAATTGGCCTCGGTGACGGTGCGGCTCGGGATGTAGAACCGCTCGCCGACCGCGAGATCCTCGAAATACCGGCTCTCCGGAAAGCGGTGCCGCCGCCGGTCGAAGGTGTCGCTCATGGTCAGCCGCTCACTGTCTCGGGCGATCTCGATCATGATCTCGTTGCGCCGCAGAAACGGCAGCGTCCAGGGCGGGTTGTAGAAGGCGTAGGCGGGAGACGACAGCGGGCGAAGGCCTTTCGCCCTGATGAATTCCTCCAGTCGCTCGCGTGTGCCGCCGCAGGCTGGCGTCCCGCGCGCTGCCCGAAAAGCGGATCGCCGCGAAGCGCTTTGCTTCGAGATGCTTGAGGCTCACCGCCGGATCGATCGGCCGGGGCAGCGTGTCGGTCGTGTAGCGCGCGGGCATGACGAACGCACCTGCCAGCTTTCTCCTCGTCGCGCCTGCTGCATCACCGGCGCGGTCATCGCGACGACGCTGCATCGCGGTGTTGTTGCCGAAGATGTAATCGGCGAGCGTGCGAAAGCCCTGTCGTATCGCCGTCTCCCGGTCGCCGCGACACCGCCGTTTCAGCCACGATCAGAGGCGTGTAGTCGCGGATCTCGATGTCGCGGTCCCGCGCGACGCGCTTGTATCGCGCCCGCTCGACCTGGCTGGCGATCGGTCCCCACAACACCGCGCCGAGCGCCGCCGCGCCGCCGATCCCGGCAAGCGCCCACCAGAAATATTTCTTTTTCATGCTCAAGCTTTTACCTGCTGTCCCGTAATCGCGGTAAGATGGGCTATTGATTGATTTCGGGCTCGACGAGCCTCGCCAGGTTTCGCAACGACTCTTGCCAACCGAGATAACAGGCCTCCGGCGGAATGACGTCCGGCAGGCCTTCCTGCACGATGTTGAGCTCGGTGCCGACCGATACTTTCTTCAATGTCACCGTCACCTGAATGTCGCCGGCCAGGTTGGGATCGTCGAATTTGTCCGTGTAGCGCAAGCGTTCGTTCGGAACGAGCTCGACATATTCGCCGCCAAACGAGTGGCTGTGGCCGGTCGTGAAGTTCCGGAAGGACATTTTGAAAGTGCCGCCGACTTTCGCTTCCAGGTGATGCACGGTGCAGGTAAAGCCGTTGGGCGGCAGCCACTTCGCCAGCGCGTCCGCCTCGAGGAACGCGCGATAGACTTTCTCCGGTGTGGTTGCCAGAACGCGGTGCAAGCGCACTGTATTGGGCATGTCGGTGTCTCCTTATGTTGAATTAGCGAACGGACGTTTCCGCCGACGATCCGAGCCAGCGGATCGCGGCCTGCTCGGCGGCCTGCGCCGCGCGCGCGTCGATCTCGGCTTCCGAGATCGTGCTGAGCGGGTGGTCGATCACGACCGGCGCAAGGTCCGGCATGCCGAGCGCGGCGCGCTGCATCTCGGCCTCGTGCAGAAATTCGGTAGTGACGACGACCGCGACCGGCCGCCCGAGCTTTTCGAGCGCGATCGCGTCATGCGTACAGCACGACGTGCACGACCCTCAATCGCCGATCGCGGTCAGGACGATGTCGTTCTCGGCGGCGATCTGCGCGATCAGCGCCGGGTCGGCCGCTTTCGAAAAGCTTTCCTTGCGGTAGTAGTTGACCCTGGCGAACTCGTGGCGCTCGCCGAGCAGCGCCGCCGTCTTGCGCAACAGCCGGCCGGCGTTCCATTTCGTGTTGTCGAGAATGCCGAGCCGCATGCCCGTCGAGCGCCGCGACCCGCGGCGCCGGGGACACAAGCTCCGCCTCGACCCGCCCGCGAGGGTCGAAGACGCTTACGAATTCGCTTTCCTGCATCGGCGATATCGCCTCGATTGTGAGTTTGTGGGACGTTATTGGCCACTCGGACTCATTGCGAAAGGCCGTCGCGTATTCAGTCGGGTATCAAATCAAGCACAGACTGCGCAACATGAAGGCGCTCGGCCAGCATTGTATGGAAACTCCGCAGCCATTCGACGATTTCCTCTGGCGTCTTCGTTGCCCGGACACCGGGATAACGGCGGGCAACGAAATCCATGACGCTGCGCATATTCTGAATTTCGACACCGCCGAACGGGTAATCATACAGCAGATCTAATAAAATTTCACGGTGTCGGTCCGATTCTTCGGCTGCATCCGAAGGCGCTGGAGCTTGTCGAGCCATGCTTCGCACTCCTGCCGCATGTGCTCGCGAAGTTCCGGTGGGAAATCAAAGCCGACCAGCTTGACAAGATGATGGTTCAGCGGGTCTTCCAGTCCGCGCGATGATGTGTTCGACATACCGCTTCGGATATGCCATCTCCAACACATCCTGGGTCGACATTATCACTCGCCTTTTCTAGCCATGGCACGCTTCAACGGTGACCCAGGCAAGGTCTCGAGCCGACCTTAGCCGGCCGTCCACCAGCGACAAGGTCAGAGATAACACGTCCCGTCGACGCACACCGGCGCGGCGTTCGACCCGGCGCCCTCGATGCCGCGCAGGACCGGGGCGGTCATGTGCCCCCAGCCGGGGATGAAGGCCGAAAAGCGGCCGGCCGCGCCGCCGATCACGAACAGATGGATGTGGTCGGGGCTCGGCACGATCGGGATGCGGGAATTGAGGTCGCGCTTGTACCAGCGCGGCAGGTTGCGGTTGTAGACGCGGCCGTAGCGGTGATCGAAGGCCAGCTCGCGGAACAGGTTCCAGGCGTTCTGGTGCAGATAGCTGCGCACGTCATACCGGGTCCAGCCCTTGGCGGCGATCGTGCGGGCGTGCTCCGGACCGATCACGACCGCGCAATGCCCGGACGAGACGGCGTTATTGTTCGCGATCGTGCTCATCGCGGAGCAGATGCTGTCGAGAATGCCCTCGGGGTCGTCGGCGATGTGGTTGGTTACGCTGTGCGGCGGCTCGGCGGCGATCACGAACACGGTCGAATCGTCTGGCGCGAACCCTTTCTCTACATGGTACGGCGCCCACGGGCTGTCGGCCTCGTTCTCGGCGACGGCGTAGGTGTATTTGCCGGGGTGCCCCAGGGTCGATTTGTCGAGATCGCCCGGCAATCCGCCGCCGACATTGAGCAGCACGAGGCGGATCGCGCGGCCGATCGTGGCGTTGGCACGGTTGCCCGAGCCGAACGCGTTGACGCCGCCGTTCATGCCGATGCGGCGCGCTTCCGGGCCGTTCACGACAAGCAGCGGCGCCACCATGTGCGTCGTCGCCTGCACGCCGTTGAGGTTGAAGGCCGGCTGCGTCAGCGCCAGCAACGCGGCGCGCACGACTCGGCGCGTATTCCGGCTTGCACCCGGCCATGACGAGATTGATCGCCAGCACCTCGCGCGTGAGATTGCCCAGCCGCGGCGGCACCCGGCACTCGACCAGATCGGGGTCGCCGCCGAGCGCGGCAACGGCGGCATCGACCGCCGCGCGCGTCGGCGGTACCACCGGCAGCCCGTCGGTCCAGCCCTGCGCGAAATACCATTCGACGAGGTCGGTCCCGGCCGGGACGCGCAACGCATTTCGATCCTCGGATTGAGCCACGCCCGGCCCACCGATGCGCTCGGGCATGCTACCCTCATCCGCACGTGAACGAGCCGGCTATTGGCGACCAAAACGATTTGAAATGCCAGCCTGCACGCCGTTCGTAATCATATCGGCCGAGTTGGCAGCACCGCCAGCACCGGGGAGCGGGGAAGGATTCGATTTATGCCTACAGTTTCCTCAGCACGAACAGTCGCCAGGGCCGCCAGGCGAGCCCGCATCCGCAAGCTCCTTGTCATTCTCGACGTCACCCTGCGCGACCGCAAACCATGGCAACCCGCTTGACACCCAAGACAGCCTCTCGGCATCAGGTAAATCGATGATGGCATCTAGAAAGAGCCTCATCCTGAGGAGGTCGCCGTCAGGCGGCCGTCTCGAAGAACGCACAACGCCGATCCAACCCAACCGCAGCCCTACCAAATCCTCGGGGTCGATCTCGGAGCGGGAAACGCGAGGCCGGAAACCATGACCAGCACGATCGCCGCAATTTATCGCTATCCGGTCAAGGGGCTGAGCCCCGAGTCGCTCGACCGCGTAACCCTCGCGCCCGGCGACTGCCTGCCGCACGACCGCCGCTTCGCGATCGCACTGCCCACGACCCGCTTCGACCCGGAAAATCCGGAATGGCTGGCGAAGACGCACTTCGTGATGCTGATGCGCGACGCGGCGCTGGCCCATCTGCGCACCAGCTTCGACCCTGCAACCGGCGATCTGACCATCGCCGACGAGACCGGTCCCCCGCTGCGCGCCCGCATTACCGACTCCGACGGCGCGACGCAGGCAGCCGAGTTTATCGCGGAGTTTCTCGGCGACAGCGTCGCGCGTCCGCTGCGCATCGTCGAGGCCCCCGGCCACGCTTTCGCCGACGCCCGGAAAAAGCCGAACGCGACCGCCGACAAGTACGTCTCGCTGATCAACCGCGCGAGCATCGCCGCGCTCGAAGAGGCCGTCGAAATGCCGGTTGATCCGCTGCGCTTCCGCGCCAATGTCTATTTCGAGGGCCCGCCGGCCTGGCGCGAACTCGACTGGATCGGCTCCGACATCGCACTCGGCGAGGCACGATTGCGCGTCATCTCCCCGATCACCCGCTGCGCCGCGACCGAGGTCAACCCCGAAACCGCCGAGCGTGACCTCGACACCGTCGCCGCCCTGCGCCGCCACTTTGGGCACAACTTGATGGGCATCTACGCCGAGGTGACCAAAGGCGGCCCGATCGCGGTCGGCGATAAGCTGGCGCCCGCGGCTGAAGGGCTCGGTAACTCTCAACCAAATTCGCGCGGGAAAAGCTAATGATTTCAGAGAATGCGATCCAGTCGGGCGGTTGCCTGAGTTGATCGAGTCCTTCCCGGACAGCGTCACGAGAATGACCGAAATCGGTTACAGGATGGGGATTGCCGGCCAGATCAGAAGCCAAGCAGCTCGGGAACAAAATGCTTCAGGCTTCGGAACTTCCACGTGTGATAAGCGTTCGTAATCGCCGCTGTTTGCTGGTTCGCTGGAGGAACGTCATACCTCGACCTCGCTGGAGGATCATCATACCTCGACCCAGGCAATCAGGTAATTACGGTTCGCGCATCCGGTTCGGAAGGCGGGCCCAATGCGCGATGATCTGATCGAACAGGGCGAACGTTTCTTCCGAGAACTCGCCGACAATGCGCCGGTCATGATTTGGCGCTCCGGGCCGGACAAGCTCTGTGATTGGTTCAATAAACCCTGGCTCGATTTCGTCGGCCGCACGATGGAGCAGGAACTAGGCAACGGGTGGGCCGAGGGCGTACACCCCGATGATTTTCAGCATTGCCTCGACACTTACGTGACCGCCTTCGATGCGCGCCAGCAATTCTCGATGATGTACCGCCTGCGCCGCGTCGATGGGGTCTACCGCGACATTCTCGACAACGGCGCCCCGTTTTACCGCGGCGGCGTGTTCGCCGGATATTTTGGCAGCTGTATCGATATCAGCGATCAGCGTTCGGCTGAAGCACAATTGCGCCAGGCGCAGAAAATGGAAGCCGTGGGTAAACTCACCGGCGGGGTGGCGCATGATTTCAATAACCTGTTGCAGGTGATCGGCTCCAACCTGGAAATGCTGTCGGTTGAGATCGCCGATAACGACAGGCTGAACAAGCGTGTCGAAACCGCGCTGCAGGCGGTTTGGCGAGGCTCGAAACTCGCCTCGCAACTGCTCGCCTTCGCGCGGCGGCAGCCATTGTCGCCCAAGGTTATGAACCTCGGACGCCTCATTCGCGACGCGGATGACATGTTCCGACGAGCCCTCGGCGAGGGGGTTGAGATCGAGACCGTGATTGGCGGCGGCTTGTGGAACACCTGCGTCGACCCGGTGCAGGTCGAAACCGCGCTGCTCAACCTGGCGATTAATGCCCGGGACGCGATGCAGGGCCGCGGGAAACTGACACTTGAAGCCGGAAACGCATATCTGGACGATAATTACGCTTTGCGTCATGCCGAAGTGACGCCGGGGCAATATGTCATGATTGCCGTCTCCGATACCGGTACCGGCATTGACCCGGATATAATCGAAAAGGTGTTCGACCCGTTTTTCAGCACGAAGCCGGAAGGACAAGGCACCGGGCTGGGCCTCAGCATGGTCCACGGCTTCGTCAAACAATCCGGCGGCCATATCAAGATTTACAGCGAACTCGGCCAGGGCACGACCGTGCGGATCTATCTGCCGCGCAGCCGGGAGGACGAGGATTCGAAGATCGAACCGGTCGCCAGCCCCGTAGTCGGCGGTTCGGAGACCATTCTGCTGGTGGAGGACGACGAGGATGTGCGGGTGACGACCGCGGAAATGCTGTCGGACCTGGGCTACGCTGTGCTGCGGGCAAAAGACGCCGACAGCGCGCTGGTCATCATCGAAAGCGGCGCCGCGATCGACCTTCTCTTTACCGATATCGTGATGCCCGGGACCTTGCGGGCGCCGGAACTGGCCCGCAAGGCGCAGCAGAAGATCCCCGGAATTATCGTGCTGTTCACCACCGGTTATGCCGAGAACGCCGCCTTGCACGGAGGCCGCCTCGGCGGCGGCATCAACCTCATCACAAAGCCCTACGCGCGCGACCAGCTCGGCCGCAAGCTCCGCCAGCTGTTGAGCAAGGAATAGCACGCCTTCGCTGCTGAAACCGGCGCTGCGACAGCGTGCGGGACCTGGCGCGTCGGCTGGAATCGCGTGATCCGCCGCTACCGCGCCACCATCTATTTCGACGGCGCGCCGGGCTCTCGCGAACTCGACTGAAGCAGCTCCGAGGTCTCACTCGGCGTGACGCGGCTGCGCGTCGTCGTGCCGATCAACCGCTGCGCCGCGACCGAGGTTAACCCCGAAACCGCCGAGCGCGACCTCGAAACAATCGCCGCCCTGCGCCGCCACTTCGGCCACAACTGATGGGCATCCAAGCCGAAGTCATCGAAGGCGGCCCAATCGCGGTCGGCGATAAGCTGACCCCGCGACGCTGAATGGAAGCCGGAAATACAGGCGGACGGCCTCGGCTGATGACCTCGGCCGGAAAGCGGTAACCGGCATAGCGGGGGCAAGCTGGTGTCTCATGCCCTCCATACACCCGCTCTAATCCCAATTCGCAAGTCGACCAGCAGCCAAGTAAACGGTGCCCACGCGCCCATTTTGAAAATATTCGATCCGGGCTTGCAAATCGGCGCAAAGGTGATATAAGCTGATCGAACCCTTGACGGCAGTCGTCGCGAAGGGTGTCGGCCAAGCTCCTTCGTCTGAAGTCTTACACTCGTTTAAGGAGTCAACATGAGATGGACCCCGATCGTGAGACAGCCGGAGCCGTGTTCTAAGGTGTAGCCCTGCCGATTTCGGGATCGGCTCCGATCGCGCGACGGTCATGGCATTGCTTCTGGCTTCCTCCTCGTCAACATCGATCCTGTGGTTGGCGGTTGTGCCGGTGGGGATGTGGGCGAAGGCGCAGCCGTTCGGCGAAGCCGATCGTCCACATATCCACCGGCATTCTGCTTCGTATGCTTGGCGCGGCGTGCGATAGCTGAGGCTCTGGTGCTGGCGTTCCTCGTTATAGAAGCCGAGCCAGGAGGCGATGCCGGCCTTGGCTTCCGCGACGCTGGCATAGGCGTTGAGGTAGACCTCCTCGTATTTGAGGCTGCGCCATAGCCGCTCGACGAAGATGTTGTCCATGTAGCGGCCCTTGCCGTCCATGCTGATGGTGACCTTGTGGCGCTCCAAGGTGCCGGTGAAGTCGTCGCTGGTGAACTGGCTGCCCTGGTCGGTATTGAAAATTTCGGGGCGGCCATGCCGCGAGAGCGCTTCGTCGAGGGCCTCGACGCAGAATACCGCGCCGAGCGTGTTCGACAGCCGCCACGCCAGCACGGCACGGCTCACCCAGTCCATGATCACTACCAGGTAGAGGAAGCCCCGGGCCATCGGGATGTAGGTGACGTCGGCGCACCACACCTGATTGACCCGCTCGATCGCGATCCCGCCGAGCAGGTAGGGGTAGATCTTGTGGGTCGGTGCCGGCTTGCTCGTGTTCGGCCGCTGGTAGATCGCCACCAAGCCGGCGAGCCGCATCAGGCGTTGCACCCGTTTGCGGTTGACGACATGGCCCTGGGTCGCCAGCCACGCCGCCATCCGCCGCGAGCCATAATACGGCCGCGCCAGGTACTGCCGATCTAGCAGCGCCATGATTGTGCAGTCTTCTTCGCTGATCTCGGCCGGCCGGCGGTAGACCGAAGCACGTGATACCGACAGTAGCCGACATTGCCGTGACACCGGCAGTGCCGGGGCTTCGCGCTCGACCAGAGCGCGCCGTTCAGGCCGGCTCATTTGCCGAGCTTGCGTGACAAAAAGATCCTATGAGGGCGGCTGATCGACCCTCCTACGATCGCCGTCTTCATCTGCGTTTTGAGGAGCGGCAGTCATGACGATCACCGACCCGCCAGCCGAAGCCCGGGAAACGGTTTATGCAGCAATCGAGTTGAGCAAGAAAACGTGGGTGCTGGGTATCGCTCATCCCGACCGTGATCGTCCCAGCATTCATCGCATCTCCGGCGGCAGCATCGTGGAACTGGTCAGCAGATTGCGTGTCGCCGCCAAGAATAACCGTCGGATCCTGGTCTGTTACGAAGCCGGGTACGACGGCTTCTGGCTGGCCAGGGCATTAGGGAAGATCGGCATCGAGTGCCGCGTCCTGGATCCCGCCAGCATCCAGGTCAATCGCCGCGCCCGGCGCGTCAAGACTGACCGCATCGACGTTTTGGCGCTCGTGCGTGCCCTGATCGCGACCGATCGAGGAGAACGCCACGTCTGTGCCATCGTACGAGTACCGTCGGTCGAGGAAGAAGATGCCCGCCGCTCGCATCGAGAACGGCAGCGTCTTGTCCGGGAACGCACCGGCCATATCAATCGGATCAAGGGATTGCTGTTTGCCCAGGGTATCCGCGACATCAAGCCGAAGTTGCGCCGAACCCCAATCGACTTTGCCGCCCTCAAGACCGCGGAAGGTCATCCGCTGCCCCAGCGGCTACGTCGCGAGCTCGAACGCGAATACGCTCGCCTCGCCTTGATCGAGGCACAGCTTCGTGAAGTCGAGAAGGAACGCGACACGACCGATGCACAAGACCCGGCGGTCGAACAAAAGAGACAAATGCTCGTCGCCGTGCAGGGAGTGGGTGGCACAAGTGCGGCGATCCTTGCTCGCGAGGTGTTCGCCCGATCCTTCGCGAGCCGACGGCAATTGGGCTCGTATCTCGGCCTGACACCGAGCGCCTACGACAGCGGATCGATGACACGCAGCCAGGGAATATCCAAGGCTGGCAACAGCTGGGCTCGGCGCATCCTGATTGAAGTCGCGTGGCTCTGGCAGAAATACCAGCCTGCCAGCCCACTCACGAATTGGTACATCCAGAAGACAACCGGCCAATCAAGTCGGATCCGGCGCATCATGCTGATCGCCCTGGCCCGCAAGCTGGCGATCTCTCTCTGGCGCTATGTCGAGACCGGCCTAGTGCCCGAGGGGGTAGTCATCGCCCGAGCCGAGTCGGGATGCGCGCTGGCCTGAAATCAAGGCGCTTCTCCAAGCTTTGGAACCCTGCATAGGGCTCCAGAGGCGAGGCGACGGGTAGTCGAGGATACGATTGGCGTCTCTCGCGCCGGCAAAAAGTGTGAACCCGTCCCCTCGATCATCTGTGCCGTGCATGCAGGATTGTGGCAAGCCGTAACGGAGCTGCCGGATATAAGTTGATGCGCCAGGCGCTCGACGGCACCGCAGAGGATCGACCTCGCCGACCGATAGTAGGACCGGGCCGGTCCAGCTCAGGATCGCGCCGTGCTCGAAACGGTCAAGACCAAGCCGCCTCATGGCGGTGGCCTTCGGCCAGTCTCGACCGCTTCTGCGCGCGACGCACGAATTCCGTAGGCCGGGACGGAGAAACCGCCCTCGGCCGAACAGAGAAACGTCACCTGCTTGACAGCAAGTCCCTCATATAAATCGTTTTCGACCTTCAGCTGGCCAATCTGTCGATACAGAACATCGACCTGCGCCTCGCTGGCGGCATCCTCCGTGCCGCCGCTCCCGAAAACGCCCGCCGCGCCATCCAGCAGCTGCTTCTTCCAGGCGTAGATCTGGTTCGGGTGGACCCCGTACCCGCTCGCCAGTTCGGCCACCATCCGGTCACCCTTGATCGCCGCCAGCGCAACCTTGGCCTTGAACGCCGCCCCGTGCTTCTTGCGTGTCTGTTTCATGTCCTGCTCCCGCGCCATCGGCGCTTCTGGGGGCAGGGCCCACCTTAACCTACTGTGTCGTTTTCGGGGTCCAGCTCAACATGCCAGAGTCTCAAATGCCCCCCACGTCGGTCTCCATTGATAACGAAGGGAGGATCGTAATTACCGCCCCGCAACTTGCCGAAGCTCTGAAGGGGGCGGAAGCCTCGCGGCAGGCGCGGTTTGCCGCCAGTAACAATGTGATACAATGCGGATGCAACGTTGTTACAGGTTGTGGTGGCAGTCTCGCCTGATTCCGCTGTTGAACACACTTAGTAGTGCTGCACTTGCAAATTGACATTAATCTAACGACACCCTCGCCGCAATCGTCGCGAAGGGTGTCGGCCAAGCTCCTTCGTCTGAGTCTTACACTCGTTTAAGGAGTTCAACATGCCAGAGCCTCAAATGACCCCCGCGTCGGTCTCCATTGATAACGAAGGGAGGATCGTAATTACCGCCCCGCAACTTGCCGAAGCTCTGAAGGGGGCGGAAGCCTCGCAACAGGCGCGCATTGCCGCCAGTAACAATGTGATACAATGCGGATGCAACGTTGCTAAAGGTTGTGGTGGCAGTCTCGCCTGATTCCGCCGTTGAACACACTAGGTAGTGCTGCAGAGATCTCATACTTTCGGTGTCGAAAAAAAACGCTGACCGCCGAGAGTGGGGTGGATCAGAATGCTGGACATCACAGCTGGTGGCGATGTCCAGCGCAGTGCGCGTTTTAACGATCCGCGGGGATATTCTGGATAACTGGAGCGCGATCGATGAGCGAAATACTGAACGATGTGGAGAATGAATATCTATTCAATGAAAAGTTAGTGTTTGCGTTACGTAATGATGTATTACATTTAATACTGCTACCCACTGAGCAATGTAATTTCAGATGCGTCTATTGCTACGAAGACTTCAGCATCGGCCGTATGAGTTTTACTACAATTCAGGGTGTAAAACGGTTTATAGATCGACGGATGAAAGATCTGCGTCTTCTCCATGTTTCTTGGTTCGGAGGAGAGCCACTGCTAGCACGGCCAGTTATAGAGGAAATCTCCAGCCATATTCTAAAGTCGGCGGCGGAGAGAGATGGTTTGGATTACGGAGGTGATATAACCACGAATGGATATCTTCTTAATTCGTCGACCGTCCAGCGACTCTCGGGATTGGGTATTAGCTTTTACCAGATCTCATTGGATGGTCCCGAATTCCTGCATGATCGAACTCGTGTACGTAGAAACGGGAAAGGGTCTTTCCGTCAGATCTGGAAAAACCTAATAGCAATTCGCGATAGTAAAATCAATATCAATGTTGTTTTACGGATTCATTGAATCCTGAGAACTTGGCCAATATGCCTGAATTTCTTGCGGAGGTTCGAGATACTTTCCTGCATGACACACGGTTCAAGGTGACAATTAAGCCAGTAGAACATATGGGTGGACCGAACGATTCGAATTTCGAAATAATTACCGATGAGGTGCGATTACGCGTAATCAATGAACTGGAGAGCGTCGTACTGGAGGGTGGGGACATTTCCCGCCTCTTCTCCACGCCGGATGTTTGCTACGCAGCACAGGCCAACTCACTATTGGTTCGCGCAAACGGACTTCTCGGTAAATGCACCGTAGCATTGTCCGATCCACGTAATACTATCGGGCGACTTCGCCCGGATGGCACCCTTGATCTCGATAATGAGCTTCTTCATCCGTGGCTACAAGGGTGGGTATCTCGTGATCGGGCTTCCGTCCAATGCCCGTATGCAAAGCTTCAACAGTGCGATAGGTGCGCGTCCGCCTGAGCACGAAGTCACTCCCCGGTTGCATAAAGCTCCGGGGCAAGAATCGGGGCGGCGCGGTTGCGGGCGTGCAGATAGGATTGCCAGAACAGGCACGCCGCTACCGAGCGCCAGGGACGCCATTGCTCGCCGATGTCGCGCAAAGCCGCTCTCGCCCGGCCGCTCAGGGAGGCCGAGACAGTCGGCGACGGAAAGCTGCAATCCGAGATCGGCGGCCGGCCAGATGTCTGGGCGGCCGAGCGCGAAAATCAGGTAGATTTCGGCGCTCCACCGGCCGATCCCCTTCAGCGAAATCAGCGCCGCCCCGGGCGTCGTCGTCCTGCATCGCGAGCGAGTGCGGCGAAATCGAGCCTGCCGCTCGCGACCGCCTCGGCGAGACCGCGCGCATAGCCCATCTTCTGCCGACTGAAGCCGCAGCGCTGCAACGTCGCATCGTCGAGCGCGAGAAACGTATCAGGCGCCAGCGGCTGGCAGGTTTCGCTGAGCCGCCGGTGCATCGCCGCCGCCGCGTCGATCGACACCTGCTGCTCCAGAATGATGTGCAGCAGGGTCGGAAACCCGTTCGCCCGCCGCCGGAAACGCGGCGCCCCGGCCCGCTCGATGATCGCGGCGAACACCGTCTCGCCCGTCAGCGCCGCGATGCCGTCGTCAAGATTTCTGCGGCGCGTAGGATCACGGCGTTGCCGCCCATTCCCGGCGACCGGAACCGGGCAGGAAGGCCGCGAAAATCGCCACAATCCTGTGAGACATTCCGTTGCGGTGCGGCAAGGACGCGGAGCGGGGCATGGTGGAGGCGTCTACCTGTTCATTCCCTGTTCGAGCCGGGAATTTCTCTGCTCGGCCTGTCGAACTTCCCTGTTCCGGGTCACGGGAATTCGCCGCGCCCGCCAATCTAAGCCATTGTTGCAATTCAGAAAAACGGGAGCGGCGGACCGCCCCCGAGGCGCCGCGGAGGAAAATTCCCTGCGAACAGGGAATTCGCCTCCGACGCGGGTGCCCGGCGCTATTCGGCGGCGCCGAAACCTGCGGTGCCGGCTGCGTCAGCGAACCGGCCGGGGTCTCGATCTTGTAGAGACGCGCGCAATTGTCCCACAGGATCTTGCGGCGCTGCTCGTCATTGAGCGGCAGCCCCAGGAACTGCCCGATCGCCTCCGGAAATGCGCCGTCGGAATGCGGGTAGTCGCTCGACACGACGAAGTATTCGGCCCCCAAATCATTGACCGCGTGCACCGCCGGTTCTTCATCGACATCGAGCGCGATATAGCATTGCCGGCGGAAATACTCGCTCGGCAGCATCGATAGCGGTTTCTCGCAGCCGGGGCCGAACTTCTCCCACTGGTCGTCGAGCCGCCACAGCCACCACGGCAGCCAGCCCGCGGTGCCTTCGAGAAACGCGGCACGCAGCTTCGGATGGCGCTCCATGACGCCGCCGGTCGTCAGGCTGGCGATCGCCCCCATCAGCTCCACGGGATTGCGGATCGCGTGCGCGATCGGGTGGAAATTGGCGTGCCCGACATAGCGCCGCCCGGCATCGTCCTTCAGCGAGGTGTTGCCGGTCGGGTGGAAGCCGATCGGCACGTCCAGCTCTTCGAGCGCATCCCACAGCGGCTCGACGGCGTCGTCGTGCAGATGCTGGCCGTTGACCGGGTTCGGCGTGCCGATCACCGCGACGGCGCCGAGTTCGCTCGACGCAGCGCCGCGCCTCCGCGACGGCCGATTTCACGTCGTGCATCGCGATCTGCGCCGCGAATTTGAGCCGCGTCGGGTCGGTCTTGCAGTAATCGGCGGCCCAGTTGTTGTAGGCCCGCGCCAGGGCGGCGGCGTAATCCGGCGCAAGGTCGTCATGGCACAGGATCTGCCGCCCGCGCGTGCCGTACATGACCGCGACGTCGATCCCCTCGATGTCCATCGCGGTCAGGGTCGAAGAGGCGTCGTAGCCGCGCGCCCGCGCCAGCTGGAAATGCGGGTGCCGCGCCCGGCTGCGGCGGCGCAACTCGCGGCTCGACACGGTCGCGCCCTGCTGCATGTTGTGCGCCGGGATCGCCAGACCCTGCACCTCCATGCCCATGATGTTGTCGGCGTTGCCCTTGTCTTCCTGCGCTTTTCGCAAGCTGCTCGCGCTGCCCGCCGAAAAACCGCGGCGGGTTCGCCCGATAGGGCCCGTCGAGATAGCGCGCCCAGAGATCGTCGGGCTCCATCATGTGCAGATCGCTGTCGAGGATCAGAAAACCGTCGCGTGCCATGTCGTTTCCTCCCAATACCGCTCATCCCGTAGGGCGGATCAGCGAAGCGGTGATCCGCCATCCGAATGTACAAGACGGTACGCGCTTGCGCTTCTCCGCCTGCCGGGAGACTCGCTCTATTCCACCGGAACGAAGATGCAGTGCCGGATCTTGCCCTCGACCGCCTTCGACAGGTGGCCCTTGCCGGTCGTGTCCTCGACCAGAATTACCTCGCCGGCGCCGATGACCCGCGCCTCGCCGTCGCTCGCGGTGATCTGCACGCCGGCATCGAGATTGATGATGTATTGCCGGCGCGGCGCCGGGTGCCAGTCGAGATCGTAGTCCGGCTGCACCTCGCGGAAGATGATGCCGGTCGCGGGCAGCCGCTTCGACAGCTTGCCGGCCCGGCCTTCCTCGGCCCATTCGACCTCGATGTCGCGGAAATGCGACTGGCCCTGGGCGTCGGTATAGAGATTGTGGATGCGCATGATGCCCCTCCTGTCGGGTTCGATCGGAGAGGGATTGTAGCGGCGGCGCCGGCCCTCGCCAGCGCCCGAGCCGCTATAGGCGGCGCCGATAGCAGCCATCCCTCCAGCGCAGCGACAGTTTGCTTGCGCCCTGGCGGGCCGCCCGGAATGATGGCGCGCTGATCGCGGGAGGACGTCGCGGATGGAATTCGGCAGCTTCATGGAATTTCCGCCGGTCGCGAGCGGCGGCGATAGCGCCGCCTTCGACGAGGCATTGGCCGAGGTCGAGGAAGCCGAACGGGTCGGTCTCGACGCGGTCTGGCTGGCCGAGTTGCACGGCGCGCCCGAGCGCTCGGTGATGTCGTCGCCGATGATGGTGGCGAGCGCGATCGCGGCGCGCACCAGCACGATCAAGATCGGCCTCGCGGTGCAGGTGCTGCCGCTGTCGCATCCGCTGCGCCTCGCCGAGGAGGCCGCGACCGTCGATCAGATCAGCCATGGCCGCCTGATCTACGGCATCGGCCGCAGCGGCGTCGTGCGCACCTACGAGGATTACGGTCTCGATTACGGCGAGAGCCGCGAGCGCTTCGCCGAGACGCTCGAAATCCTGAAAAAGGCCTGGACCGAGGAACGGTTTTCGCACGAGGGCAAGTATTACCGGTTCCAGAACGTCGCGGTGACGCCGAAGCCGTATCAGAAGCCCTGGCCCGAACTGCGCATGGCGGCGGCGACGCCGGACACCTTTCCGCGGATCGGCCGGATGGGGCTGCCGATCTTTGTCGCGGTGCGGCAGGGGCCGTTCGTGCAACTGGCCGAGCGCATCAAATCCTATCGCCAGGCCTATCGGGAAGCCGGGCATCCCGGACGGGGGAAAGTGTTCCTGCGCGTGCCGGCCCATGTCGCCGAGACCCGCGAGCGCGCCCGCGCCGAGGCCCGGGACAGCATCATGGGGTTTTTCGCCTATCAGGCCGAACTCGGGCGCGACTTGGCGCGCCGCGCCGGCGGCGAGCTGGCGGTGCAGCGGCTGCGCCAGGTCGAACGGCTCGAATCGCTGACCTACGACGAAGCGTGGCGACGCAGATCCTCGTCGACGACCCCGACGGCTTCACGGCGCGGCTGCGCGAGGTCGACGAGGAGATCGGGCTCGACGGCATCCTTGCCGAACTGAACTGCGGCGGAAAGATCCCGCAGCAGCGGGTCATCAACTCGCTGCGCCTGATGTGCCAGGAGGTCAAGCCCCGGTTTCATTGAGCGGAGCTTAGGACCGGCCGCGTTCGCAAGGCGACGCTCGCCGGGCTCGCGGCTGTCGCAGCGACGACACCGTGCCGCAGTGCAAGCTCGCGCCGCGTCAGCGCGATCTCGGCCTTCGCCGGGCGGCGGCGAGGTCCGCTTCGCGGTCTGCGCTGGCGGCCAAGCCGCGGGCGGCGCATCAGCACCAACAGCAGCACCAGACCCGGGCAGTGCCAGGACCATGCTGAGAAGAAAGAAGCGCACCCAGCCGAGCTCGTCGGCGAGCCAGCCGCCCGAGGCCGACAATATGTTGACGCCGACCGTCGCCAGCGAGGACAGCAGCGCGTATTGCGTCGCCGTGAAGGCGACATTGCACAGCCCCGACAGGTAGGCGACGAAAGCGGCCGACCCGATGCCGCTGGTCAGGTTCTCGACGCCGATCGTCACCGTCAGCATCGCAACATCGTGCCCGACCCAGACCTGCAGGATGTAGAAGACGTTCGAGAGCATCTGCAGAACGCCGCCGATCAACAGCGCGCGGAATATCCCGAGGCGCAGCACCATGACGCCGCCGATCGCCACGCCCGCCAATGTCGCGACAACCCCGAAGACCTTCGCGACGCTCGCGATCTCGACCTTGGTGAAACCGAGCGTGACATAGAACGGGTTCGACATCGTGCCGGCGATCGCGTCGCCGAATTTGAACAGCACGACGAAGGCCAGAATCAGAACGAACCCGGCCGCGCCGCTGCGTCCGAACATCTCGACGAACGGCGCGGCGACGGCATTGCTTCAGCCACGCGCGCGACCCGCTCGCCAGGGCAGTCGCGCCCGGTAACGGTTCGAGCGCCGGTCGCCGCCGCGGGCTCGCGGGTCGCCCACACCGTCGCCATGCCGACCAGCATCAGCGCCGCCATCAGCGCATAGGCGAACGCCCAGCCGCCGAAGCTCGCGGCGTAAAGCGCGCCGGCGCCCGACGCGATCATGCCGAACCGATAGCCCCATTGCGTCGCGGCGGCGCCGGCGCCCTGTTCCTCGGGGGTCAGCAGCTCGATGCGGTAGGCGTCGATGACGATGTCCTGGCTGGCGGACAGGAACGCGACGACGACCGCGGCGAGCACGGTCATCCACGGATCGACCAGCGGATCGGTGAAACCCAGCCACAGAATCGCCAGCGCCAGCGCCGTCTGGATCACCAGCGCCCAGCCCCGTCGCCGCCCGAGCCGGCTCGTGATCCCCGGCAGCGGCAGCCGGTCGATGATCGGCGCCCACAGGAACTTGAAGCTGTACGAGAAGCGCACCAGCGTGAACAGCCCGATCGCGGTCAGCGACACGCCGATATCGGCGAGGCGCAGCGACAGCGTCGCGCCGGTCAGCGCCAGCGGCAGCCCGCTCGAAAACCCCATCAGCAGGATCGCGACGAGGCGCGGCTCGCGATAGACCGACAGCCCGGCGAACCATCGCCTGACGCTTACCCGATCCCGCCAGCCCCGCTCGACGCCTGCTTCCGCCACGCTTTCCCTCTCGATTGCCGGCTCGCGCCGGAGCTCGCGGCCCAGCTCGCGCGTCGCCTGCGGCCCCTGCTGGGGATCACGCCGCCGCGCCCGGCCCCTGCCGCCCCTTTTTGCGCGAGCCTCCCCGCTCGGGCAATGCTATAGCCTCGGCAACGGCAAACAACTCACCGCTACGACGGACGAACGGGAATGAAGAGAGCATCTGATCGCTGTCGCCGCCGCGATGCTGCTGAGCCTGCCGGCGCAGGCCGCCGACAACGTCAAGATCGGCTTTGTCACGACGCTGAGCGGGCCCGGCCGGCATCATCGGCAAGCACATGAAGGACGCCGCCGACCTCGCTCTGTCGATGCTTGGCGGCAAGATCGGCGGGCTGCCGGCCGAGATCGTTTATGCCGACGACCAGTTCAAGCCCGATGTCGGCCGCCAGGTCACCGACGAATTGCTGAAGCGCGACAAGGTCGATTTCCTGACCGGCTACATCTGGTCGAACGTGCTGCTCGCTTCCTATCAGCCGGCGATCCAGTCCGGAAAAATCCTGATCTCGGCCAATGCCGGACCGCATCAGATCGCCGGCAAGCCAGTGCGCGCCGAATTTCTTTTCGGCCTCGTGGCAGAACGACCAGACCCCGGAAGCGATGGGCAAGTTCATGCAGGATCAGAACATGAACGATGTCTATCTGATCGCGCCGGACTATGCCGCCGGGCACGACATGATGACCGGGTTCAAGCGCTATTTCAAAAACGGGATCGCGGCCGAGACCTACACCAAATTCGGCCAATCCGACTATCAGGTCGAGATCAGCAAGATCCGCGACGCCAACCCGAAGGCCGTCTTTGCCTTCCTGCCCGGCGGCATGGGCATCCAGTTCGTCAAGCAATACGATCAGGCGGGCTTGCGCGAGACAATCCCGCTCTATTCGGCCTTTACGGTCGACGAGACGACATTGCCGGCGATCGGCGAGGCGGCGTCCGGCAATTATGAGGTCGGCTTCTGGTCGCCCGACCTCGACACGCCGCGCAACAAGGAGTTCGTCGCCGCGTTCCGCAAAAAATACGGCTATTACCCGTCATTCTACGCGGCACAGAGCTTCGATGCGATCACGATGATCGATTACGCCGTCAAGGCAGTCAATGGCGATACCGCGAACAAGGACGGAATGATCGCCGCGCTCGAAAAGGCCGATTTCCCCTCGGTGCGCGGCGCGTTCAAATACAACAAGAATCATTTTCCGATCCAGGATTTCTACCTCCTGCGCATCGGCAAGGACAAGGACGGCAATTTTGTCCGCATGATCGAGAAGAAGGTGTTCGACGACCACGCCGATTCCTATGCCGATCAGTGCAAGCATGAAAGGCTGAGCCGGCTCGGCCGCGCTTCGCTTGACGCATCGGGAGGCCGCTTTCATAACGATGGCATGAGCGACGGCGACACGCGACCGGACGAGCGGCCCTACGACGCGCCGCATCTCGCGCGCAACCCGGCGAATTACGCGGCGCTGACCCCGCTCGGCTTTCTCGAACGCGCCGCCGTGGTCTATCCGGACAAGATCGCGGTGATCGAGCCTGCCCCGGCGAAGGCCGGGGGCGAGCGGCGCTTCACGTACCGCGAATTCTACGAGCGCTGCCGCCGCTTCGCCGACGCGCTGCGCCGGCGCGGCATCGGGCGCGGCGACACGGTTTCGGTGCTGGCGCCGAACGTGCCGGCGATGCTCGAGGCGCATTACGCCGTGCCGATGGCCGGCGCGGTGCTGAACGCGCTCAACTACCGGCTCGACGCGCGCTCGATCGCGTTCATCCTCGAACATGGCGGCGCGAAGCTGCTGATCGCCGATCGGGAATTCGCCGCGCTGACGGCCGACGCGCTGCGCTTATACGGAAGCGACCTGCCGCTCGTCGAGATCGCGGGCGCGAATGACAGCGGATCGCTCGGCGCCGTCGAATACGAGGATTTTCTTGGCCAAGGCGATCCCGCCGCCGACTGGTCGCCGCCCGAAGACGAATGGAGCGCGATCGCGCTGAATTACACCTCGGGCACGACCGGCAACCCGAAAGGCGTCGTCTATCATCATCGCGGCGCCTATCTGAACGCGCTCGGCAACGCGATCACGTTCGGGCTCGACCGGCATTCGGTCTATCTCTGGACCCTGCCGATGTTTCATTGCAGCGGCTGGACCTATACCTGGGGCGTGACGGCGGTCGCCGGCACGCATGTCTGTCTGCGCCGCGTCGAACCCGAGGCGATCTTCGACGCGATCGCCGCGCACCGGGTAACGCATCTGTGCGGCGCGCCGATCGTCTTGAACATGCTCGTGCACGCGCCCGAATCAGCGTGAAACGCCGCTTCGACCATGTCGTCGAGGCCGCGACCGGCGGCGCGGCGCCGCCCTCGGCCGTGATCGAGGCGATGGAACGGATGGGCTTCCGCGTAACCCATCTTTACGGCCTGACCGAGAGCTACGGCCCCTCGACGGTCTGCGCCTGGCAGGAGGATTGGGAGGGGCTGCCGCTCGGCGAGCGCGCCGGGCTGATGGCGCGGCAGGGCGTGCCGTATCTGACGCTCGACGCGCAGCGCGTCGCCGACCCCGAGACCCTGCGCGACGTGCCGGCCGATGGGACGACGATCGGCGAATTGCTGCTGCGCGGCAACACGGTCATGAAGGGCTATCTGAAGAACCCGGAAGCGACCGCGGAGGCGTTCGCCGGCGGCTGGTTCCATACCGGCGACCTCGCGGTCATGCACCCCGACGGCTATGTCGAGATCAAGGACCGCTCGAAGGACATCATCATCTCCGGCGGCGAAAATATTTCCTCGATCGAGGTCGAGGAGGTGCTGTACCGGCACCCGCAGGTCATGGAAGCCGCGGTCGTCGCCAAGCCGGACGAGAAATGGGGCGAGACGCCGTGCGCGTTCGTCACGCTGAAGCCCGACGCCGGCGAGGTCAGCGCCGCCGACATCATCGCCTGGTGCCGCGCCAACCTCGCGCACTACAAGGCGCCGCGCCACGTCGTCTTCGGGCCGTTGCCGAAGACCTCGACCGGGAAAATCCAGAAATACGCGCTGCGCGAGCAGGCGAAGGCGGTGACAGCGTCGTAGGCGGAATAGCGCAGCGCATTCCGCCACTTGCAATCCTGCTGCAGAGAGGCGGGTTACGCTCCGCTCACCCGCCCTAAAAATTGAGCAGGATGGATGACGGAACTGCCCAGCTTTGACATCTCCGGCCAGGTGGCGCTTGTTACCGGCGCGTCGTCGCGGCATCGGCGAGCATTTCGCCGAAATCCTCGCCGCCGCCGGGGCGAAAGTCGCGGCCGCGGCGCGGCGCGCCGACCGGCTTGCGGAACTGGCGGACCGCATCGCGGCGAAGGGCGGCACCTGCCTGCCGGTCGCCTGCGACGTGACCGAGCGGCAGAGCATCGTCGATGCGATCGCGACCGCCGAAGACCGGCTCGGGCCGCTGTCGATCCTCGTCAACAACGCCGGCGTCGTCGTCTCGAAGCCGTTCTTCGAGCACACCGAGGAAGACTGGGATTACGTCGTCGATACGAACCTGAAAGGCGCCTGGCTGGCGGCGCGCGAATTCGCCCACAACCTCGTCGAGAGAAAACGCCCGGGGCGGATCATCAACATTTCCTCGATCCTCGCCTTCCGGACGATCGGCCGGGTGCCGGCCTATTGCGCCGCGAAGGCCGGGCTGACGCATCTGACGCATGTGCTGGCGATGGAGCTGGCGCGCTACGGCATCCTCGTCAACGCGTTGGCGCCGGGCTATATCGAGACCGATTTCAACCGCGCCTTCTTCCAGACCGATGCCGGCAAGGCGCTGATCGGCCGCATCCCGATGAAGCGCATCGGGCAGGCGCCGGACCTCGACGGCGCGCTGTTGTTCCTGGCATCGCCGGCGAGCGCCTATGTCACCGGCGCGGTCATTTCGGTCGATGGCGGCCACGGCGTTGCCGCGATTTGAGCCGCGGCGTCTCGCCAGCTTTCTGGCCGAGGCGAGCGGCGCCGAGGCATGTCCGGGTAAGCGAGCCGGAGCTGCTGGCGGGCGGCGCGATCCAGGAGAATTGGGGCTTTCGAGGCCGAATTCGCCGGCGGCGCCTTCGCCGGGCGGCATCCGTCTGGTGCTGCGCACCGACGCGGCGACCGGCGTCGCGTCGAGCCTCGACCGGATCGAGGAATTCGCGGTGCAGAAGGCGGCATTCGCGGCCGGCGTCACGGTCGCGGAGCCGCTCTGGGCATGCGCCGACCCCGAGGTGATCGGCCGCCCGTTCTTTGTCATGCGGCGGGTCGCCGGCACCGCGCAGGGCCGGCGAGATCACCTCCGACCCGGCGCTCGAGCCGCATCTGCCCGCCGTCGCGGCGCGGCTCGGCGCCGAATTGGCGCGGCTACAGACGATCCGGCCGCCGCGCCCCGAACTCGGCGTTTCTGCCGTGATATCGACGCGGCGCGGCACATTGCCGGGTTCCGCGCCTATCTCGACCGGCATCCGAACCCGCGGCCGGTGCTCGAATGGGCGATAGACTGGCTGGAAACGCACATTCCGGAAAAGCTGCCGCCGGTGCTGTGCCACCGCGATTTCCGCACCGGCAACTACATGCTCGACGGGCCCGAGCTGACGGCGATCCTCGATTGGGAATTCGCCGGCTGGGGCGATCCGGACGAGGATATCGGCTGGTTCTGCTGCAAGGGCTGGCGCTTTGCGCGGCTCGATCGCGAGGCCGGCGGCATCGCCGGGCGCGACGGCGTTCTATCGGGCCTACGAGGCGGCTTCGGGGCGGCGTCTCGATCCGCGAGCGGGTGCGGTTCTGGGAAGTGCTGGCGAATGTCCGCTGGGCCGTCATTGCGCTGCAACAGAGCGACCGCTATCTGATCCAGGGCGCGCGCGACCTCGTCACCGCGATCATCGGCCGCCGCGCGACCGAATGCGAACTCGAATTGCTGATGCTGCTGGATCCCGACCGGAGCCGAGGCTCTCCCTCTCCCCCGCCGGGGGAGAGGGTTGGGGTGAGGGGGCGGGCGACTGCTTCGGCGCTGGCGCCCTCACCCTGCCAGCGCCTGCGGCGCCGGGCCCCTCCCTCTCCCGCGATGCGGGAGAGGGGTTGATCGCCGGCGATGGTCTCGACGCTCATCCGCGATCTGCCGAGCGGCGCCGGGCTGCTGGCGCTTGGGCGCGAGCTGCTGCTGGAGAAAATCCTGCCGCTGCTGCCGCCGGAGCGGCAACGCGAGTTGCGGCTCGTCGCGACCGCGATGGCGATCGCCGAGCGCGAGGCCGAGGCCGGCGAGGCGCCGGCCGGGAAATAGCGGCGATGCTGCGCGATTTGTACGGAGCCGCGGGCGTCCCGCCCGCATTGCGGGCAAGATGCCCGCGCTCCGGAAGACGGCCTGCTGCGCCGCTTCGCCGGCGATCTGCGCGCCGGCGCATTCGAGCGATGCGAGTCGCGCGGGCGAATCGCGCGTGCGATATTGTGGCGGCTCACGATATTGAAGCTGCGCGAGGGCAATCCGGGGTTCCTCGCCGAAAACGGGTTCGGAGAGTAAAGCACGTGTCGCAATCGAGCGTTCGCGAAGCCATCGACGCCTTCGCCCGCGGCGAGATCGTCGTCGTCACCGATGACGACGACCGCGAGAACGAGGGCGATCTGATCATCGCCGCCGTCCACGCCACCCCCGAGAAGATGGCGTTCATCATCCGCAATACGTGCGGCATCGTCTGCGCGCCGATCACCGGCGAGACCGCGCGCCGGCTGCACCTCGCGCCGATGGTCGCCGACAACGACGCGATCCACGGCACCGCGTTCACGATCTCGGTCGATTACCGGCACGGCACGACGACCGGCATCTCGGCCGAGGAACGCACCGCGACGATCCGCGCGCTGGCCAACAACAATACCGGACGCGCCGATTTCGTCCGCCCCGGCCATATCTTCCCGCTGATCGCCAAGGATGGCGGCGTCCTGATCCGCTCCGGGCACACCGAGGCGGCGATCGATTTGTGCCGCCTCGCCGCGCTGGAGCCGGCCGCCGCGATCTGCGAGCTGGTCAACGACGACGGCACCGTGATGCGCGGCCCGCAGGTCGCCGCCTTTGCCGACAAGCACGGGCTGAAGCGGATCTCGGTCGCCGATCTGATCGCCTACCGCCAGGCGCGCGAGAAGCTCGTCACCCGCGTCGCCGAGTTCACGATCGAGACCGAATCCGGCGAATACGCCGGCTACGCCTATGTGACGCCGTTCGACAAGGTGCACCATTACGCCTTTGTCTACGGCAAGATCGGCGAGGGGCGCGACGTGCCGACCCGGCTGCACCGCGGCAATGTCGTCGAGGATGTGTTCGGCGGCGCCAAGACGATCCACGCCGCGCTGTCGCGCTTCAAGGAGGCCGGCCGCGGCGTGCTGGTCTATCTGCGCGACGGCACGTCGGGAGTGCCGACCACCGCGATCGCCGAGGCCAGCGCGATCGCCGAGGACTGCACCGCGTCCGAGCGCGAGCGCAACCGCGAATGGCGCGAGGTCGGGCTCGGGGCGCAGATCCTGCGCGATCTGCGCATCTCGTCGATCCGGCTCTACGCGACGCGCGAGCGCAGCTATGTCGGCCTCGCCGGGTTCGGCATCGAGATCGAATCGACCGAGACGCTCGAAGAAGCCTCCAACCACCGCCTGACATTGCGCAAGCCGCGCGACGGGCTCGGCCGCGGATTGCTGACCCCGCCGAGCCGCTGCTGTATCGGTTATCGTACGACCCGTTTCGGCCGGGGACGGCGCCAGGTTTCCGGCACGACCCTCGCCCCTGCCCCGCGCACGGCTCCGGTCAGTTCGGCCGCCCCGCGCGGCAGAAACAGCAGCGGATTGCGCAAGTTGCGCTGGTTTTGGTTGCGCCGCCGCCGCCGGAATTTCTTCAATTCGGACGCGGTGCGGCCGGTGCGGATCGATCGTCAGCCGCTCCGGACCGTCATTCTCGGGCCGCTCCAATGTCAGCGCCGAGAGCAGATCGGGAGCGGAAGCGACCCGCGGCGTCAGCGGCGGTCCGATATCGAACAGCTTGTGCAATGTCGCCAGGATAGAGGTGTGGCAGAACGGATAGCTCTCCGTTCCGTCCGGACCGGAGCGGCGGGCGGATGACGCTGCCCGGCGCGACATAGGGCGAGACGATCACCGCCGGCACGCGGATGCCGTACCGGTCGAACCGGAACCCGTCCGGGATACGGGACCGCCCGGCGACACCGCTGCCGGTGGGACCACATGGTCGAACGTGCCGCCATGCTCGTCATAGACGATGATCAGCAGCGTGCGCTGTCCATAGCGGCGAATTGCGCACCGCGTTGTAGACGGTCGCGATCAGCTGCTCGCCATAGAGCAGATTGTGCGGCGGGTGCTGGTCGTTCGGCATCTTGTCCGACAGCAGCGTCGGAAAATAGCGCGGCTCGATAAAGCTGTAATTCGGCAGCCGGCCGATCCGGCAATGCCGCTCGAATTCCGCCTCGAACTGACAGAAATGGGTCGGGATCTTGGGCCAGAGGTCGAACAGCGATCACGGCCTGCGGGATGTCGTGGAAATAGATCTTCCAGCTGTAGCCATGCTTTCCCAGGCGCCGGAAGATCGTCGGCATCATTCGCGGCCACTGGTACGGGAAACGGCTCAGCGAGTTGTTGACGTAGCCGCCCGCGGTGCCGCAATGCGCGAAATAGCGATTGGGCCAGGTTTCGCTCGGGGTCGAGGCGTGCCAGCGGTCGGACACGCCGAACTCGCAGCGCCAGCCGGCTGATGATCGGCACCTGAGACGGGCACGAAATAATGCATGATCCCGCTCGGGTCTTCGGGCGTCCACGGCCACGGCTGGCGCGCGTAATTGTCGACGAACCCGCTCATGTCGGGCTGCCCGCGATGGTCGCATGTCGACACCGAACAGCTGCTCGTTGACGTCCTCGAACAGCTCGCCCGGCTCGGGATCGGGCAGGCAAACCGCATCGGCCGTCATCGCAACGTTGTTCCAGACACGGACCTGCTCGACCGTGCCATCCGGCTTGTGCCAGTCATTGCTTTCGGACCCTTCGAGCCCGTCGAATTGGTCGCTCTTCGGGTAGAGCTTGCCGAGCAGGCAATCGAACGAGCGGTTTTCGAGCATCAGAACGACGACGTGCTCGATCCGGGGCTCGATCGGATGCATGCGTCCTCGCAGGCAGTTTCCGGTCAGGTGAGAAACACCCGGCAGCGCGGTCCGGCGCAGACGCGCTGGCGGCGACCACTACCGCTTGAACAACGCCTCGGCGCCGCTGCGCTGCTTCTGTTTGGCGGCAATTTCGGCGCGGGCGCGGGAAATTTCGGCTTCCAGCGCCGCGATATACGCTTCCAGCTCGGCAATCCCGAGCAAGGTCAGATCCTTCGGCTTTTTCGGCTGGTTGCGCGGAACCAGGTCCTCTTCGTCGATGACTGCCATGTCGGCGCTCTCGTGCTGCTTCCCTCGGCGGGTCCGTCCCATTATATCGGCAGCAACGCACCGTTATCGTCTTCATATCGGGACATTTTTGATGGCCGCTCCACTGATGCCGAAAGCGACCGCCGTGTGGCTGGTCGAAAACACCTCGCTGACCTTCGAGCAGATCGCCGAGTTCTGCGGCCTGCACCCGCTCGAGGTGCAGGCGATCGCCGATGGGGAAGTCGCGACGCAGATGCAGGGGCTCGACCCGGTCGCGAACGGCCAGACGACCAAGGAGGAGATCGAGCGCTGCCAGCGGGATCCGGAGGCGCGGCTCAAGCTGGCGCCGCAGGCGATCCCGCCGCAGCTCGTGAAGCACAAGGGACCGCGCTACACGCCGATCGCGAAGCGCCAGGACAAGCCGGACGCGATCATGTACCTGCTGCGCAACCACCCGGAATTGTCCGACGCGCAGATCTCGAAGCTGATCGGCACGACCAAGCCGACGATCGCGGCGGTGCGCGACCGCACCCACTGGAACAGCGCCAATATCAAGCCGCGCCACCCGGTCGGGCTCGGCCTGTGCACGCTGCAGGAACTCGACGACGCGGTCGCGCGCGCGCTGCGCGGCAAGCGCCCGGCCGGCGACGAGGAGATCGGCGGCGAGGCTGCCGGCTACGAGGAAAGCGAGCCGGTCGAGAGCTGAGACCTTCATCAAGCTAAGGACATATCGCCTCGCGGGAGGACTAGCGCCTGGACACTATCACCATCCGACAGGAACAATAGCCGAATAGGCCTCGCTCGACGAACCGCCCCGGGTACCACTCGTGTTCGGGTTTGCCTGGGTCTGCGAAGGCCCTTTCGCCGCGAGGTGTTATGAAATTCCAGATTTTGCCGGCAATCGGCCGCGTCGGTCGAAATATTCGTTCACCGGTCTATAGGCCGGACCGAAGTTAGCCTTTGACGCTTACCGCCGCCACGCCGCTGATGCCGCTCGCCGCCGGGTGCTGGGATCCGATCGCGATCGGATGAGGGGACCAGCATTCGGCGGACCTGCTGTGGTAAAGCTTTCAGAGGACGGCCGCTCTCTCCGTCTCACGAGGATCTGCCTGCACATTCCAGTGCATGGGGGGGCTGGGTGTGAACTTCACGGTGGAAGATTGCCGCCGGGCGGACACTGCGGCTGCGCGCGGGTTCTCCCGGGTGCTGCTGGTTCTCGCCGTTGCCCTGCTCGGTCTTACTGACGCACGTGCTCAGCAGCCAGCCGATCAGCCGCCGCCCGCGACCCTGGTGCCGGGCATTGAGGTTCTGGCGACTACGTATCTCTGGTTTCCCTGGACTGCCGTCGGCGTTCGTCCTTCGAACACGAACATTTCGAGCGCATCGACCACGATCGGCCCGGGCGATTTGTACGGCCATCTCACCTGGGTGCCGTTCATGGGTCAGGCCGAGTTCCGCAGCGGCCCCTTCGGCGTCGTCACCGACTTTATCCATGCACCGCTGAAAGCCAGCGTCACCACGGGTGAAGTCCTGTTCGGCGGCGGCACGACAGAATTTCACGATCAATACCGGCAGCGCGGTTTTCCTGTACCGGGCGCTGGCATTGCCGGACCAGAATGCCGATGTCGGCCTCGGTTTTCGCGCCTGGGGGCTGGACGGCGCAATCGCCTTGAACCCGCTGAGGCAGCGTGTGTCCCCGATCACCGTGGCCAACGGCCTTGCCTGGGCCGACCCGCTGATTGCAGCACGCTATCATTATGATTTCGGAAACGGATTTGCCGCCACGGCCTACGGCGATCTGGGCGGCTTTGGGGTGGGCGCACATTTCGATTGGCAGTTGCTCGGCACGATCGACTATGCGATAAGGCCGGGACTTGACCTTCATGTTGGTTTCCGCAGCTTGAATTTCAGCTACGGAGCGCCGCGGGCAAATATCAGTATGAACATGAACGGGCCGATTATTTCGGCCACGTTTCGTTTTTGATTGGAGGCAGGCATGAAGCTACGATTTATCTGTATTCTCGCCGGCTTGGGCGTTTTCGCGCCGGCTGGTGTTTTTGTTTCCGGCATCGCCGCCGCGCAGGCGCAATCGGCGCAGCCGGCGATCAGCGGGGAGGCCAGCAGCGCCTGTGCTGCAAATGGGCAAGACGCTGCAGGCAAACGAGTTCTCGTTCAAGGCTCAGACAATTCGAGTGTTCGAGGATGCCGACGCTCAGCCGCTCCACATCTTTCACACGATGAACGTGCTCGTGCGCCGGCCCGATCGGCTGGCAGTTCAGGTAAACGGCGATGACGGATCGGCCAAGCTGTTCTACGACGGCAAGACACTGACCGTGTTCAATGCCGCAAAAAATACCTACGCGAGCGTTGCGGCGCCCGATAGCCTTCAGGAGATGATGAAGGAGGTCGTAGCTCGCTACAATGTCGACTTCCCGCTCGCCGACTTCGTCGCCACCGATCCAGGCAAGGCGTTTTTGACGGGAGTGACGACCGGCCGCGAAGTCGGTACCGTGACGATCGACGGAAAGCCTGCCCGTCACCTGTTCTTCACCCAGCCGCCCGGGATTGAACTGGAACTATGGGTAGACAAGGATGAAAAAGCGCTGCCCCGGCGGCTGATCGTCACCTATCGGTTGTTGCACGGCCAGCCGAGCTTCGTCGCCGAATTTTCGGATTGGAACTTCGATGTCCATCCGACCGACGCCGACTTCACGTTTCAACCGCCGGCCGGAGCGAGCAAAGTCGAATTGACCGCCGCCGGGGTGCAGCCGACCACGCAGGGGAGCAAGTGATGAACCGACGCACTGCGTTTCGCCATCTGTCTTGGCGTCCTGACTGCCGATCGCGGCGGTGCATGACGCGTTCGCCTGGGGCTCCTTCCATGGCGCCTATGGCGGGGCCGCGTATCGTGGGCCGATGGGCGGCGGCGCGGTCCGGGGCCCGGGAGGCAACTGGGCCGCCCGCGGACCGGCCGGCGGCACGGCCTGGGGACATAGCGGCAGCGTGTCTGGCGGCTATCACGGGGCTTATTACGGCGGTTATCACGCCGGGTACTACGGCGGCGCCTATTACCATCCGTCGTACTACGGCGGGGCGGTCGCAGCCGGAGCCGTAGCAGGCGCGGCGGTCGGGGCGGCCGCGACCTCTGCCGCTTACGCCGCGTCGACCTACTATCCATCCCCTTACTACTACCCGCCGCCGTACTGACGCCTCCGGCGAGACCCGGGCACGGCACCGCTGGGCGGATCGGCTGTGCGGTGCCGTTCCCGAGTTGGTCTCACAGGTTGCGGCGCAGACGGGATGCCGAAGGTCGGTGCCCTTGCGGAGATCGGACAGATCCGCATCAGATCAAACCTTCGCGCGTCGGTTTCATCGCTGGCGGAACCGCGTGCGCGAGCCCGCACTGACCGCGATGCTGGTCACTCAGGTTGCGCTGGTGGTGCTCGGCGCCCCCTATGCTTCCGCCGGCTATCGCAATTTGGTTCTCGCCTATGAGGTGTTCCGAAGCCTGATCGTGGTGCTGACCGCGCTGATCTCGCGCGGCCCGATCGTGACCGGTATCGCGTTTGTCGCGGTTGCTTTCATCCTGTCGGGAAACGCTCTGGAGTTCATCGCGCCGTCGGTTTTCACCGCTCAACTAACCAATTCCGGATCGATCGTGAGTTCGGTCGTCGTCGGCATTGTCGTTGGCCGCGCCGTGCTGGCGCCCGGTCCCATCACCACCAATCGGGTGCTGGGCGCGATCGTCCTGTATCTGAACTTTGGACTGATTGCCGCCGCTATCTACCGTGTCATCTGGGACTTCCATCCCGACGCGTTTCATGGGATTGCCGCCGATGCCACTCCGGCGCAGGCAACCGGCTCCATGGTTTATTATAGTTTCGTGACACTGACGACCGTTGGCTACGGCGACATTGTTCCGGTGAACGCCTTTGCGCGCGGTTTGGCCAATCTGGAAGCCATAATTGGTCAACTCTATCCGGCGACGACGCTCGCGCGCTTTGTCACATTGGAACTGGAGTCGCGCCGCCGGTGATCCGGCCCGCCCCCTCTTCAATTGACCCAAATCGAGGCGTATTGTTGCGTGACGCGGCAAAAAATCCGTTGTCAGGTGCGTGCTACGCACTCGACGGGGAGATTGTGACATGAAATTCCTTCGTTTATTCGGGGGATGGGGAGTGCATGTCCTCGCCCTGTTGCTGCTGATCGCGCCCGCGGGGGCGCAGCAGGTTACCGGCACCCCCGGCGCGCCCGGCTGGACAACCACGATCGACGGCCGATACCTGCCCAACCCGCCGCCGCAGTTCCGCGGCGAGATCGACACCAACGCGGCCCAGTCGAAACCGTATTGGCCGCCGCTCGTCGTGCCGCCCAAAGGCGCGCCGAACATCCTCTTGATCATGACCGACGATGTCGGTTTCAGCGCGCCCAGCACGTTCGGCGGCGTGATCCCGACCCCGGCGCTGGACCGCATCGCCGACGAGGGCCTGCGCTACACCGCGTTCCACACGACGTCGCTCTGCTCGCCGACACGGGCCGCGCTGTTGACCGGCCGCAACCACCATTCGGTGGCCACCGGGGTCGTCGTCGACCAGGCGACCGGCTATCCCGGCTACAACAGCGTCATCCCGCGCGACGCCAGTGGCAATCGGCGAGATCCTGCGCCAGAACGGCTACGACACGTCGTGGTACGGCAAGGATCACAACGTGCCGCAATGGGAGGCAAGCCAGGCCGGCCCGTTCCATAACTGGCCGACCGGGCCCGTCAAGGGCTTCGACTACTACTACGGCTTCATCGGCGACGACGACAGCCAGTGGCAGCCCGGCATGCTGTTTCGCAATACGACGCCGATCCATCCCTATTACGGCAAACCCGGCTGGAACCTCGCGACCGCGATGGCCGACGAGGCGATCGGGCATATCAAGATGCTCAACGAGGTCCAGCCCGACCGGCCGTTCATGATCTACTACGCGCCGGGCGCGACGCACTCGCCGCACCACCCGACCAAGGAATGGGTCGACAAGATCAGCGCGATGCACCTCTTCGACGATGGCTGGAACAAATTGCGCGAGACGATCTTCGCCAACCAGAAGCGGCTCGGCGTGATCCCGCAGAACGCGCAGCTCACGGAATGGCCGAAGGACCTGCCGCAGTGGGATACGCTCTACGCCCGAGGCGAAGAAGCTCTACATCCGCCAGGCCGAAGTCTATGCGGCCTTTCTGGCCTATGTCGATAACGAGATCGGCCGCGTGATCCAGTCGATCGCGGATGTCGGCAAGCTGGACAACACGCTGATCATCTACATCAGCGGCGATAACGGCGCTCAGCCCCGAAGGCACGCTCAACGGCCTGTACAGCGAGTTCGCCGTGGCCAACGGCGTCAACCCGACCGTCGAAGAAAACATGAAATTCTACGACGTCTGGGGTACCGACAAGACCTATCCGCACTATGCGGTGGCCTGGGCCTGGGCCTGGGACACGCCGTATCAATGGACCAAAGAGGTTGCCTCGCACTTCGGCGGTACGCGCAACGGCATGGCGATGTCCTGGCCGGCGCGCATCAAGGACAAGGGCGGCATCCGCAACCAGTTCCACCATGTGATCGACATCGTGCCGACGCTTCTCGAAGCGGCCGGCCTGCCGGAGCCGGTGATGGTCAACGGCGTCGCGCAGAAGCCGATCGAAGGCGTCAGCATGGCGTACAGCTGGGACAAGGCGAATGCGACCGCGCCGAGCCGGCGAACGACGCAGTATTTCGAGATGTTCGGCTCCCGCGCGATCTACCATGACGGCTGGATCGCGTCGGCGCCGCCGATCCAGGCGCCCTGGGACCTCTCGCTGGGAAAGCCGCCCGCGGATGTGATGAACGGCTTCAAATGGGAGCTGTACGACCTCAACAAGGACTGGACCCAGGCCAACGACGTCGCCGGCAAGATGCCGGACAAGCTGCGCGACATGCAGCAGCTGTTCACGCTGGAGGCCAGCAAGTACAACGTCTTCCCGCTCGACGATACGCGCCTCACCCGATTCATCTCGGACAAGCCGAGCTACTCCCCCGACCGGACCATCTTCACCTACTCGGGTGAGCTGGCAACGTGCCGTTCCCGGGCACCGGCACCGCGCCGAGCCTATTGAACCGCTCGTACACGATCACCGCCGATATTGAGGTCCCCGAGGGCGGCGGCGAAGGTGTGCTGGTCAGCAATGGCGGCCGCTATCGCGGTTACGGCTTCTATCTGCTGAAGGGCCGGCCGGTGTTCACCTGGAACCTGGTGCAGCTGGCGATGGTCAAGTGGCAGGGCACGGACGCGCTCGCGCCGGGCAAGCACACGCTCGTGTTTGATTGGCACTACGACGGCCCGGGCCTGGGCAAGGGCGGCACCGGCACGCTGAGCGTCGACGGCAAGGTCGTGGACAGCCATGCGATGCCGCGCAGCCTGCCGATTACCGTCGGATGGAACGACACCTTCAATGTCGGCCTCAACACCGACGACGCCGGTGGACCCCGACGATTACCAGGTGCCGTTCCGCTTCAACGGCAAGATCAACAAGCTGACCGTGAAGCTTGGACAGGACGAAGCATCAAGTGAACGACATGAGAATGAAAGGGACCGGAGCATCGTATGAGCAACAAGACCGTCGCGGTCGCTTTGTTGGCGGGAGTATCTTGTTTCTTGCCGCCGGTTCTTACGCGCAGCAATATCCGATTATGGATCGGTCGCGGAAAAAGTCGTACAGAAATACCAGAATTCATCCTGCGAGCAGCTGGCGGCCCAGCGCGGCCAGCACGCGTCCGGACGCCGCGAGGAAATGGAAGAACGCCTCGTCCGCCTGCTGCACGAGGACCCGGCGATGCGTCAAGAATTTATCGGCCGGATTGCCGCGCCGATCGCCAACAAGATGTTTGAATGCGGAATGATCCCCTGAGTGTTCGACCTCTCAATCTGTGCGACGAGAAGGACCGGCGTAATGGGCAAGCTTGTCTGGATTTTGATCGCGGTCAGCTTGTTGGTGGCGGGTTGCAGCGGTTCTCCGCCTCCCGGAAGTGCGGCGGCGCGGAGCGAAAGCCTCGAGAACCAATGCGCGGTTTGCCAAATGGAGAACCCGGGCTATGCCGGTTCAGGGGTTGCCAATCCCTGCGCCCAGGTCTGCGTTGCGTCGGGGCAATGGGTACGGTATGGACCGGGGCCGCCGGGCCCGCCGGGTCGATAATGGTGATGCTCTGAAAGCCGGGCAGGTCACCATTCGTGTCGGGTTGTTGCTGCAAAAGCGCGCTGTCGAACGGGTTTCAACCGATTTTAGAAACGGCAGAATGACCGCGGAATCGGGATTGACGACTTGAGCGGGCAGCCAGCGCGTGCGGTGCCAAGAAGGCCGATCATCTGGTGCCTTCTTGCCCTTTGCCTGATCAGCAAGTCTTTCGCTTGTCGTAACGCTCACCCAATCGGCGGAACCGCCCGCGGACCCGGCAACACCGCCAGCTAAATTTGTCGGCGGGCAGAATTGCATCGGCTGCCATGAGCCCGAGAGCAAACTCTGGCGCGGCTCGCATCACGACAAGGCGATGCAGGAGGCCAACGAGCACACCATGCTCGGCGATTTCGCGGACGCCAGCCTGACCCATTTCGGCGTTACGTCGACCTTTTCCCGCAAGGACGACAAATACGTCGTGACCACCGAGGGGCCCGACGGCAAGCCGCACGACTATACGGTCGCCTATACGTTCGGCGTGTATCCGTTACAGCAATATCTCACGGCTTTTCCCGGCGGGCGTTATCAGGTGCTGCCGTTCGGCTGGGACAGTCGGCCAACGGCAGAGGGCGGCCAGCGTTGGTTTCACCTCTATCCGAACGAAAAGATCACCACCGGCGATCCGCTGCATTGGACCGGGATGAACTATACCTGGAACTACATGTGCGCCGACTGCCATTCGACAAATCTGCGGCGGAATTTCGATGTTGCGAGCAACAGCTACAAAACCTCGTGGACCGACATCAACGTGTCGTGCGAGGGCTGTCACGGACCGGGCTCGCGCCACGTTGCCTGGGCGAAATCCGCGGACGCCGCCAAAGCGGGATATGCCGGAAAAGGTCTGGTGACGGAACTGGGTGACAGCGATGGCGGTCGCTGGCTGCTCGCCGAGGGAGCCGATACGGCGTCGCGGACCGCGCCACGCGCATCGCATGCCGAGATCGAGACCTGCGGCTTCTGCCATACGCGCCGGCGGGAGATCGCCGACATGTTCGCCTATGGCCGCCCGCTTGCTCGACAGCGCAATTCCGAGTCTGCTGGCGGCTGGCGTCTATTTCCCGGACGGCCAGATCCAGGAGGAGGATTACGAATACGGCTCCTTCATCCAGAGCCGGATGTTCGCGGCGGGAGTCACCTGCTCGAATTGTCACGAGCCGCACAGCCTGAAGCTGCGCGCCTCCGGCAATCAGGTCTGCGCGCAATGCCATCTTCCGGCCAAGTTCGACACGACGGCGCACCACCATCATGAGCCCGGTTCGGCGGGCGCCCAATGCGTCAACTGCCATATGCCCAGCCGGACCTACATGGTCGTGGACGCAAGGCGCGACCACGCGATCCGGGTGCCGCGGCCCGATCTCTCGGTTGCCCTCGGCACGCCAAACGCGTGTACCGCCTGCCACGACAAACAACCGGCGCAGTGGGCGGCGGATCGGGTCGCCGAATGGTATGGCCCGAACCGCCGCGCCGAGCCGCATTATGGGACGGCGATCGAGGCCGGACGAAAGGAAGAGCCCGGAGGCGACGCCGCTCTCGCCGCTCTTGTCCTGGATGGGGGACAGCCGGGGATCGCGCGGGCCACTGCCCTGTCGCTGTTGCCCACCTACGCGGCGAATATCGGGCCGCAGCAGATCGCGGCGTACCGCAAGGGTTTGCTGGACGACGATCCGCTCGTCCGTGTTGCCGCGATCGACGCGCTCGCCTTCATCCCGCCGCAACAACGCGTCCCGCTGGTCGCGCCATTGCTCGACGACAAGATCAGGGCTGTCCGGATCGCCGCCGCCCGGTCGCTCGCCGCGGCCTCGTCCGGTCTGGGGTCGGCGCAGAAAGCATCCTTCGAACGCGCCGCCGCCGAACTCGTCGCGGCGGAGGAGGCGAGCGCCGAACGCCCGGAATCGCAGGTTTCGCTTGGCGCGTTCGAGGCGGCGCGGGGCGATGCGGCGGCGGCCGAGGCGGCCTATCGCACGGCCCTGCGGCTCGACCCGCGGTTTGCTCCGGCGATGGTCAATCTTGCCGATTTGTACCGGTCGACGAGCCGGGAGGCGGAAGCGGAGACGCTGCTGCGTCAGGCGATTGTCGCTCAGCCGGGCTACGCGCCGGGTTTTCATGCGCTGGGGCTGCTCCTCGTGCGAAAGCATGACATCGCGAGCGCGGTTGACGCGCTGGGCAAGGCCGCCGGGTTGGCCCCGGATAACGAGCGCTTCGCCTATGTCTATGGCGTCGCGCTCAACACGGCGGGGCGGTCAAAGGAGGCTGTCGCCGTCCTGGAAGCGGCCGGCAAGCGTCATCCGGCCAGCGTGGACATTCTGGTCGCGCTGGCGACGATCACGCGCGACATGGGAGACCGCTCCGCGGCCATTTCTTATGCCGAGCGGCTGATGAAAATCGCGCCGAACAATCGGCAGGCACGCGCCCTGCTCGAAGGGCTACGTGATCGTTGATTGTCACGCCCGCTTCCGGCGCGGACGGTTCCTGCTAGCAGGGAAATTTCGTCGAGTGACGGGTCTAAGTTATTGAAATAATTAAATATCAGCAGTTTGGACAGGGAATTTTTTAGCGAAAGCAGGGAATTTATAAACGGTGAGCAGGGAAACGAAAAAGGGAAGCAGGGAAATTAGGGAATTGGCGCGGCGTGGGTTTGTGATTCACATTATAGTATAACATACCGTGCCCCAGTAATCAAGTGCGGTTGCGAGTTGGGGCGGAACTGTTATCTGCTTCGATCAGCGCGATGTCGCCGTCGCTGAGTGCGTAGAGGTGATAAACTAGCCGGTTCATCTCGGTTTCCTGGCGGGCGATATCGCTGTCCAAGTCCGACAGTTCGCGCTCCAACCTGATGATTTGATCGACGACGTCCGGATTGTCGGTTCGAGCCAGCCGCCGCAGCCTGTTGGCAATGCTGCGGCCATCGGTTCTGTCGGTGACGGCCATCGTCGCGGCGAGCACCTTCCACGGCGCGACGATGAACTCGCCTTCAGGCCCCGATACGAAAACTCGACTGACGACCGGAACCCCGTCGATCGAGAACGACAACTCACCGTCCTCGAAATCGGTGGAAAACGCCGACGCCGGACGCAGTCGGGCCGTGATCGAAATCATGACAGGCAGCAAGCTCGCGATTGTAACGCTCGGACGCCCATTTCTGCTTCTGTTCGGTATCGAGCCGAGTAGGCGCATCGGGCAACAGGTCATCCACTGATCTCAGGTCGGGGAAGAGCCAGGTCTCCGGCCGGTTGCGGCGACGCGTTGCGGACAGCCGCCGCTCGATCGCGGCAAGGGTGTCGCGGCGCTGTGTGTGAGCCGTTTGCAGCCCCCGCGCGATGGCCGCGACCTCCGACCGCTCCTCTTCCGATGCCGGGGGAATTGGCAGCGGCGCGATGAATTGCCTATTAGCTGAAAGGTAGCTGCCGCGAAACGGTTTCGAAATACGTCTGAAGACGAAGTTCACAACCGGAGAATTGAGGATTCCTGCAATAAAAAAGGGAGTTTAATCAGGCGCAAGCAAGACGCCGCCCACGTCAACGTTATCTAAGTACCATTGACCGGACTCATCCACAATGCAGGCAAGGTTCATCACGAGTCGCGGGACAACCAATTTAGCGATCTCATGTTTGTCGAGGTTTTGGTGGCGTCCGAAGCGATACCAGCGTTCGTCGTCGAATGGCGCGATCAGGTTGCCCTCGGAATCCCTGCGCAACTCGCGCAAGCGGAGATCGTCGTAGTAGGATTGCAAATAAAACCATGCCCTCGGGTAATCTCGCTGCATCGTGCCCGAGTCGATCAGAGTAACGCTCCTCCCGGATAGAACATAGGGAAACAGCAAGTAAGTTTCGGTCTGTGGTTCGACGTACCGCTTTGCCTCCGGGCCGGAGACAAGAGGCTTCATCAGCGCATCTTCGATCTGAACCTCGTATGGTGGCGGCGCGCCATCACCCTTTGGTGTACAAAGATAACGGCCCGGGCCCAGCCGCTTCAAATGGTAGATAGCGTCGGCGCTTGTCTGAAGGCCAACGAAGATGTTCGACGTGTGCTCGGGGGCGTCCAGGCGGCTACAGCGCCGATACAAGCGGTCAATCAGCGCCCGCTCCTCGCCGGTGAGCAGCAGCCAGCGGTCGCCAAAGGGCTGCTGGCCATAGGGCAAAGCCTGCCCGGGGTCGGTCCATGGCTCCTCCGCAATTTCGCCGGTCGGCGCGGCGGCGACCCAGATGCTGTCACTCGGCGTTTTCGTAAAGAATTGCAGCGCCGTGTAGTTTGTCGCCTCCTCGAAGACCTGAAAGGATTTGAAATCGATCCAACGATCCAGGTTGCGGCCGGCGGCGACGAAATCCCGCAAGCCTTCGCCATACTCGTTTGTCACCCATAGGCTGGGAGCGATGAAACCGAGGCGCCCGCGCTCATTGAGCAGCGAAATTCCCTTTTCGATAAAGGGCAGATAGAGATCGAAATTGCCGGTCTGCGTGCTCTCATAGGGAGGCGGCACAACTCCGGGGCGTCCGTGGCGCAGGAAGTCGGCCACGTCACCATGCGCCGGGCGGAGATTTTGGAGCTTTACGTAGGGCGGATTACCGATCACGGCATCAAACCCGCCCCGCTCGAAGACCTGTGGAAAAGCTTGCGGCCAATCAAACGCACTCACCCGCTCGCGTTCGACATCGTTGTAGCGAAGCGCGGTCTGTCCTTTGAAAAATTCGGGGTCAACCAGGCTGTTTCCTTCCCGGATGTTGTCGCCGAGCGACGAGAGCGGCCGGTCTCCCCTCGCCGTGTGCAGCCAAAGCGCAAGCTGGGCGATTTCGACCGACGCAGAGTTGATATCAACTCCGTACAGATTGTCTTTCAGAATGTCGGAGATCAGCTTCGCGTCATCGTCCGAGGCGGCCGGACTCTCCGCTACTTGCCTGCGTACAGCCTCCACCCGGTGCCATTCATCCAGCAGATAGCGCAGCGCGGTGATCAGAAAAGCGCCGGAACCGCAGGCCGGATCGAGTACCGTGAATTCCTTGAGGCGGGCCGCGTAGGCGTTGATCGCTTCGATTGTCGGCGTACCGGTCGCCGGCCAGTCGCACTCGCGCTTAATGTCGTCCAGGCGCGGCCGAAGCGTGTTATCGACTATGCGCTGGACGACCCACTCCGGCGTGTAGTACACGCCGTCGCGCTTGCGTTTGCTAAGTATGTTGACGGAGGGGCGGCCTTCGGCTTCGAGTATTTCGAGTTCGGTGATCGACTGCTCGAAAATGCGGCCGAGGGTGTATAGACCGAGGCTCTTCGCCGGATCACGGTCGAAAGCTGGCGCGTTGCTGGCGCGCCCGATATCGGAGGCGTAATTGTAGGACGCGCAGAGATAAAGCAGCGTTTCCTTGTAGCTGTATAGGCTCGCTTCGTTGCTGCCCTGCAGGTGCTGACAAAAAACCGAATTCGGGACATGCAGCTTTTCGAGCGCCTCGTCGTGGTCGAACAGCCCACCGTTGAACTGGTTGATCTG
This sequence comes from uncultured Alphaproteobacteria bacterium, assembly GCA_963753665.1. Taxonomy (GTDB): domain Bacteria; phylum Pseudomonadota; class Alphaproteobacteria; order ATCC43930; family CGMCC-115725; genus DATARH01. The sequence goes on along the minus strand of CAVWDC010000001.1, from coordinate 14,119 downwards.
CTGACCACCGAAGGCATGTCCGTCGTTCATCGCGCGGAACAGACGCAGCACGTCCTGCCAGATGTTTGTTTCGTTGGCATCAAAATACGTGTCCTTGCTGCGCTCGATCAGGAACTCCTGAAACAGCTTCGGCGGAAAGGCCAACGTTCGCCCCATATCCTCGCAGAAGAAGATGAAAATGCAGCGGTCGAGTATCTTCTGAGCAAGACGGACGAGACGGCCGTTGGTTCCAGGAAAACGCTCGGTGCCGGGTCCATTGCCCCGCAATAACTCGGCGTACAATTTTTCGCGGAATTTGCGGTATTCGGCGTAGAAGCTGTTTTCAAGCTCGCGGTCGTTAAAGCGCTGCCGTTCGATCAGCGCGAGCAGCGGCGAGCGCCCGGCCGAGGATATCAGAGTCCTGCGATGAAAGACCGTGCGGAACAGGAAGCGCTCGAAACGTGCGGCTTCAGTATTGCCGATGAGACCGATGCCCTGAAGCAGGTCGGTCAGACGGATCGTGAACCGCAATGATTGGTGGTGGCCTCTATCAAACCAGTACAGCCGGAACTCGTTCATGTCGGTCGCGATCCCCCAGGTCGGCAGGATCGGGTCCGACGCGAACAGGCCGGGACGCGCTGAGCTCAAATAATCAAGGCACTGTTGCACCGGCGATCTGTTGTTTCCCTTGCGGCGTTGCGGAGCGTCGAGCCGTGAACGGATGTCCTTGAATTCGCACAGGACCTGCGGGATCGGGCGCTGGTCATCGTTGCGGAAATAGCCGATAGCGAGGTCGGCTTCGCCGGTGCCGCCTCTCTCTCCCGCGCCCGCTATCGAAAATTTCGGCCACAGAGTGAACCTGCCGGTTTCGGCGCCAAGCTGGCCGGCTTGCGTGTAGCCCCAGGTCTGGCGGAAGAACTCCTCGATAAAGGCCGCCTCGGCCGAGGTTTCGCTCAGGTCGCGCCGCTCGGACCAGCGGCGCAGGCGCTCCTCCAGCAGGCGCTCTTCTTCGGAACCCCGGAACGCCGCGTAATCCAATTCCCAAACCGAGCGCAGGAACGTCTTGGACAGGAAGGAGCTAAAAAGTTCGGTCATTTGCTTTCCGAGCCGGGGTAGAGCGGAGGAGAGTAGCGGTAAGTCCGCCGAGACGCACTATTTCCGCGCGGGGCGGCATCGCCTAGAAAGGCGGGATTATGCCACGGGGCTGTCAGGAATGAGCGAGGGCGAGGCGGGGGGGCTGTTTCCGGCGGCGGAGGGGGAGCGGTCGACGGGGCTGTTGCCGGCGCAGCTGCTGCGGGCGGCGGTGCAGGGCGGGCACGAGGTCATGGCCGCGGAGCCGATCGGCGAGGACCAGATCCAGCCGGCGAGCATCGATCTGCGGCTCGGCGAGGTCGCGTATCGGGTCAGGGCGAGTTTTCTGCCGGGGGCGCGGGCCAGCGTCGCCGACAAGCTGCAACAAGTGTCGATGCACCGCATCGACCTGACGGCAGGCGCGGTGCTCGAAAAGGACTGCGTCTATATCGTCCCGCTGCTCGAACATCTGGCGCTGCGGCGGCGTATGTCGGCGATGGCCAACCCGAAAAGCTCGATCGGCCGGCTCGACGTGTTTGCCCGCGTCATCACCGACCAGGGCACCGAGTTCGACCGGGTGCGCGAGGGGTACAAGGGCCCGCTCTATGCCGAATTGAGCCCGCTCGCGTTCAGCATCCTGGTGCGCACCGGATCGCGGCTCGTGCAATTGCGCATCCGGCGCGGGTCGCCCTTGTTCCGCGACACGGCGCTGCGGCGGCTGCACGCCGAGACGCCGCTGGTCGAGGCGCCGGAAGCGGCGGATGGCGCGGGCGGGGCGGCGTTCGTGCCGGGCGGCGCGATCCGCAACGGGCTGCCGTTCACCGTAGATGTGCTCGGGTGGGCGACCGGCTGAGCGGGGTGGTCGGCTACAAGGCGCGGCGGCATACCGACGTCATCGATGTCGACAAGGTCGACCATTACGATCCGCGCGAATTCTGGGAGCCGGTCTATCCGCATCGCGGCGCGCGCGGCCCGGACGGGGTCGTGCTCGACCCGAACGATTTTTACATCCTGGCGTCGCGCGAGGCGGTCGTCGTGCCGCCCGACCATGCCGCCGAGATGCTGCCATATGACGCGTTTGTCGGCGAGTTCCGGGTGCATTACGCCGGGTTTTTCGACCCCGGTTTCGGCTCGGTCGAGGCCGACGGCAGCGGCAGCCGCGCCGTGCTCGAAGTGCGCTCGCACGAGGTGCCGTTCCTGATCGAGCACGGCCAGGTGGTCGGACGGATGCTGTACGAGCCGCTGATCGCGCGGCCCGGACCGGCTGTATGGCGGCGCGATCGGCTCGTCGTACCAGCGCCAGGGGCTGGCGCTGTCGAAGCATTTCAAGAAGGCGGCGTGGGGTTAAAGGCGCCCCGCGAGGGCGCCCGGCCGGCCTCGCCACCGTGGTTTTTTCCGGCGACCGCGGCCGGCTTCGCGCTTGGCGGCGCCGGACGAGGCGGCGGCCGGCGGAAGGCAACGGCCGCGACGATCGAATCGCCCGAGACTCGCGTTCCGACAACCGGCGGCTCCGGTCCGATCTGGGTGACCGAGGCGGCGAGGCCGAACTGGTACAGGCCGGGTCCGTCCGGCACCACCGAGGCGGACGGGGTCAGCAGCAGATGGGTCATCCCGCCGGACGGTGGGTATGTGTCGGCCCGGTATCCGCCGGCGAGCGAGGCGCCGTCGAGATACACCCAGGCGTCGCCCCATTCGGTGCGTTGGCCGCAGGTGTTTTCGGTCGAGGGCGGAGACATCTCGGTCTGGCCGATGATGTCGAGGCGCTGCACCGGCGCGGTCAGTTCGATCGACCCCTGGACGACCGAGCGGGGGCTGGCGCCGATTGCGGCGGGGCGGTCCTTGCCGTCGCCGAATTGCGCCGCCTGCCGGTTGAAATAGCTTGATGCGGCGATATCGCGGCCGGCGCAGCCGGGGTTGGGGTCCTCGACCCACAATTCGAGAGAGGACCCGGCGGCGACGGTGACGGCCCCATCCTCGCAATCCGAGGCTCGGTAGGCATGTATCGCGAGCGCGACGCCGCGCTCGCCGATATCGAGTTTGCCGAACCCGAGCATGCCTTTGTTGCGTACTTCGCCGGTACAGAGATCCTCTCCAGCGGCATAGCGGATTTTTTGCGAGAAGCCGGCATCGCCCAGCTTCGACCAGCGGGCGCTCCAGCCGTGAACCAGGTCCGGCACGATCCCGGTGCCGCGCAGGCGAAGATTGGCCTGGACCAGGAACCGGCCGCGATCGGGAACCAGGACATCGAATACCGTGACCGAAGCAGGCGAGCAGGCAAGCGCGACATCGCCGGCAAGTGTGGCTGTGTATTCACGGACCGGGTGGCAGGTCCTTGCCAATACAGGGGCGGCCAGTATCGTACAGGCCAAAAAAGCGCCGGTAATAAGACCGGAGATATTCAATGCGTCGCGACGAAAAACTGCTCTCGATATCACATCGTCCTCATGATTCGGGGGCGTGTGCTGCCACGGCAACGACCACCTGAACGCGGCGACGGGCTGCTCGTTCCCGGGCTCGTTCCCGCACCAGCGTCCGATATCAGCCTGCCCGGATCAGGGCTGTCGCGGCGCGGCGAGCCACTCGCGGCGCAGGCGGTCGCGGTGGCGCAGGAGCCAGTAGAGCGCGACGAGCGGTGTGGCCGCTCTCGATCTCGCCGGCGTCGAGCATTGCTTCGGCCTCGGCCAGCGTCTTTACGATGACGCGGATGTCCTCGTGCTCGTCGGCGAGGCCGTAGAGCCCGGCGGCGTCGGTCGAATCGACGCGGGCGCAATAGAGCCAGATCACCTCGTCGAGCGTGCCGCTGGCCGGCAGGATGCGCTGGATCGGGATCAGCTCCCCGAGCGGTTCGAGATTGCTCTCCTCGCGGGTCTCGCGGCGGGCGACCTCCTCGGGGGTTTCGTGCTCGGTGTCGATCAGCCCGGCGACGTTCTCGATCTGCCACGGCGAGCGGCCGCCGTAGAGCGCCGCGAGACGGAACTGCTCGACCAGCACGACGCTGTCGCGGTCCGGGTCGTAGAGCAGCACCGCGACCGCCTCGCCGCGGCGGACGATGTCGAACACGCGCTCGCCGCTCCAGCCGCCGGCGAACAGGCGATGGCGGAAGCGCACGACATCGACCTCGATATGCCGGGCAAAGCCGGTCTCGGCGTCGATGATTTCGAGGTCGGGGTGGGACGGCGTCGAGCGCCGGCGGGCGCGGTTTGGCGGACATGGAGGCTCCGATGCGGCGGCGGACGGGACGCCGGGCGGGTCAGGACAGGATCGGCATGTCGAGCAGGGTTTCGACGGCGGCGCTCTCGATCTCGATGACCCACAGATCGGGGTCGCGGCCGCGCTGGCGTGCGATATAGGCGTCGGCCTCGGGTTCCGCGACCGGCTGCGGGCCGGTGGCACGCAGCCACACCGCGCTCCCGTCCGGGCGGCGCGTCTGCGCCAGCACGGTGCATCCGGTCTCGCGGGCGTTCAGCTTCAGCAGGATGGCGCCGGCGTCCGGGTCGCCGCGCGAGGTGACCGCGACCCCGATCGCGGCGAGATCGCAGCGCCGGATCAGCGCCTTGACGCGGATCGCGCTTTTCAGCCGGGGTTCCACGGCGGGCGCCGCTCAGCGCGACAGCCGTTCGAGCGCGGCGATGCCGCGGTCGTGGTGGATCGCCAGCAGGTCGCGGTCGCCGAGCAGCACGTAGGTCGTGCCGCCATCGCCGCAGGTCAGATCGGCAACGGTATATTCCGGGCCGGCCAGCTGCGCGGCGAGGCGACGGCGCAGCTCGGGCTGCTGCGGCGTCAGCGCCAGCAGCGCCTCGCGGCTTTTCCGCTCGTAGGCGAAGCGGAACCGCCCCTCGCAGACGGAGGCGCCGAGCGGGGTCGGCGGCAAGCCGGGCGGGTTCATCACGACGGTGTCGTCGCGAAACGCGATCTGCTGCCGCTCGGCGGTGTTCCAGGCGCCGGCGAACGGATTGGCCGGCCGAGGCGGCGCCAACGGTGCGCAGGCGGCGGGGAGCAGGGCGGCGAGAGCCAGCGCGATGCCGCGCGATTCGTTGTCCGCGGCACCCGGCCGGCGCCGCGCCAGAGCGATGCCTGAGCGAGAGCCTGGAAGCTAGAGTCGGTCAAGCGATCCCTCCTGCCACAGCTTGCGGCTCAGGGCCCGCTGGATTTTGCCGCTGGTGGTTTTCGGCAACGCGCCCGGCCGCAGCAGCGCGATCTCGTGCGGCACGATGTCGTGCCCGGCGACGACCGCCTCGCGGATGAGCCCGACAATGTCGGCGATGTCGATGCGGTTGCGGTAGGTGCGCTCGACCTCCTGGACGATGACGAGCCGTTCCGCGTCGGTTTGATCGCCGACCGCGAAGGCCGCGCCGCCGTGGCGACGCAGCGCCGGGTGCGCCTCCTGGACGGTATTCTCGATATCCTGCGGATAGTGATTGGCGCCGCGGATGATGACGACGTCCTTGACGCGGCCGGTGACGTACAGCTCGCCGGAATCGTCGAGGAAACCGAGATCGCCGGTGCGCAGCCAGCGTCCGCCATCCTCGCCGGCACCGTTCTCGCCGGAAGTGCAGCTCCGAACGCGGCGGCGCTCGCCTCGGGGTTCTTCCAGTAGCCGCGCGCGACATTCGGGCCGGCAACCCAGATTTCGCCGATCCGGCCGGCGGCGAGCGCGGACGAGGCTGTCGCGGATCGACGATCGCGATCCGCTCGCCGCCGATCGCGCGGCCGCAGCCGACGATCGTATGCGCGTCCGCCGCATCGTCCGGCGGCGCGACGCGGCCGGCGCGGAGCGCGTTGCGGCTGACGGTGCGCGTCGCGGGACCGGCGCCGCGATGGCCGGCCGATACCAGGACGGTCGCCTCGGCCAGGCCGTATGCCGGCAGCATCGCCGAGGCGGCGAAGCCGTGCGCGGCGTAGGTCTGCGAGAAACGGCGGATCGACTCGGCGCGCACCGGTTCGGCGCCATTGAAGGCGACCTTCCAGCCGGACAGGTCGATGCCTTCCATCTGCTCCGGACGGTAGCGCTCGACGCACAGATCGAAGGCGAAATTGGGTCCGCCCGCGACTTCGGCGCGGTAGTCGCGATGGCGCGCAGCCAAATGAGCGGGCGCTGGACGAAGCGCGACCGGCGTCATCAGCACGCAGGCCGCGCCGACATAGAGGCTCTGCAGCGCGTTTATGATCAGCCCCATGTCGTGATAGAGCGGCACCCAGCTGACATAGGTCGAGCGTCTCGTGTTGCCGAAGGCCCGCGCGATCATCGCCAGATTGGCGAGCAGGTTGGCGTGGCTGACCATGACGCCCTTCGGCGCCGAGGTCGAGCCGGAGGTGTATTGCAGAAGCGCGATGTCGTCGGGGACCGGTTGACCGTTCGGGCCGGGCTTGGAGTATCCCGCGGCGGCGGGCTCGGAAGCCGGTTTCGGCGTCGTCCGGGGCTAGAAATTCGATGCCGGATTCAGCGGCGCGGGCCCCGTTGCTGCCCGTTGGCGCGAAGCGGGCAGCGAGATCGCCGCGCTCGCCATCGATCAGGGCGCGCGGGGCGAGCGCGAGCCGCGGCGTGCAGTCGGCGACGATGGCGGCGCTTGCGTCCCGGGCGCTGTTGCGGCGCGGCACCATCATCGGGACCGCCGCGACGCGCGACAGCATGCAGGCGAAAAACCCGACCATGAAGCCGACGCCGTTCGGGCAGACGATCAGGGCGCGGTCGCCCGGCTCGGCGCGAGCCGCGATGCGGAGGGAAAGATCGGTCGCGCGGCGGGCCAATTCGGCGAAGGTGAGCCGCGCCACTTCCTGCCCGCGATCCGACAGCTCGATATAAGCCGGGTCATGCGGCTGCACCGCGGCGCGGTGATGCAGCGAGGTCGGCGAGCGTGGCGAAATCCGCCCGCGCCGCTGTGCCGGCGGCCGTGGTCACGCCGCCCCCGTCACGTCGAGTCACCGCCGTTTGCGGCGCTCCCGCGGGCGGCGATGTGGCGGGCAAGCTCGGTCACGGTCGGATAGTCGCCGACGAGCTCGGGCTCGAGTTCGACACCGACCCATTCCTCGAGCTCGACGATGAAATAGGCGGAGGTCGCCGAATCGAGACCCATCTGCGGAAACGGGATATCGGGTCCGATCGGGATCGACGGGTTATCGACGGTTCGGGCGAGGTAGGCGAGGCACCAGTCGCGGATCTCGGTTTCGCTCGGCATCGGTTCCCGGAAAGGTGGCGCGGCAGGGTGAGGGCCTCCGCTACCCTGTACCACCGGAAGACCGATCTGCCCAGAACCCGTGTACAACGGTCATCCCGGCGAAGGCCGGGAGCCACATATCCAGTGGTAAGCGCGTCGAAAATCCAGTGAAGGGTCTGTCGAAGAAAACCTGGTATCTTTGGTGTAGCGGGTTGGGACATTCGTCATGGATGCCGATAGGACTTTCTTCGTATACATCCTGGCGAGCGGTGTTCGCGGTACTCTTTATACCGGAATCACCTCCGATCTGCTGAGGCGAGTCTGGGAACACAAAAATAAGCCGTTCCCGGATTTACCGCACGATATGGCGTTAACCGGCTCGTGTGGTACGAGACGCATGCTTCCGCAGAGGACAGCGATCCGGCGGGAAAAGCAAATCAAGGAATGGAAACGCGATTGGAAGATGAATTTGATCGAGCGCGATAACCCGCACTGGATAGATTTATTTCCCGGTTTAGGCTCTAACTGAAAAGTGTCGTGGAAGTTTGGGACCATATCTCATACGTCTGCCCGGCAGTGCAGGAGTGCCAAAGTAGCGGTACGTCAGTAAATCCGGATTGCTCTCCGCCTTGGAAACGGTCTAAGCTCTTATACCCCTTATGCGCGGACACGCATGTTAATTTTTCCGCCTCAAACGAGGTCGCAAAAATTAGCCATTTATCGACGCGGTCGAAATGGCTGCCCCTGAATTAACGGCTCCATCGGGTTCACGAGATTTGCGCCGTCACAACGTTGCACTCTACCGGAACCGCGAGACCCGAATCGTCGACGTAGACGCGAAGCGCTGCCTCGATGTCGCGGATCATCGCCTCGCGGGCGCTTGAGTTCGAGCGCCGCGATCGCCGGCGCCATCGGGGTCGCCGAGAAGTATCCCGGCAGGAAGTCGAGCAGAGCTGGCGCGCGCATCAGTTGGACTGAGAGCGTGATCCGGATCAAGCTGAAGCCTGCCGAGGTAAGCAGCTCGCGGATCGCGGGCGGCTCGCCGAGAGTAAACGCAGCCCGTTGCAGCGCGGCGGTCTCGGGCGAGGTGTGGGCCTCGACGGCGCGGCAGAGGGCATCGAAGAACGGCTGGCGATCGATGGGCCGCCACAGGCTGATCGCAACCCGCCCGCCGGGGATGAGAGCGCGGCGCATCTCGCGCAGTGCAGCCGGCCGATCCGGGAAGTACTGGAGCCCTTGCTGACAGAGAACGACGTCGAAGCTGCGATCTGAGACGGGAGCCGATGCGGCGTCGCCCACCTGAAAGCGAACCCCGTTGTTCGCGGGGATCGAGCGCGCGACTGCCAGCATGCCCTCGTTGACGTCGAAGGCCTCAACCGTGCCTCTCGGCCCCACTGCCTTCAGCGCGTGCCGAGCGACGATCCCGGTCCCACAGGCGACGTCGAGCACGCGCTCCCCTTGACGGAGATCTGCGGCGGCGATGAGTTCGCGCGCCCAGTCATCGAACAACGCGGCCACGATGTATTGCTCGTATGCCCGTGGCGCGGCGGACGAGAGCCGCCAACCCGACTGGCTCATTGTGACCCCGTGTAATCTAAGATCGGGTCTGCCGTGGACACCGGCCTTCGCCGGTGTGACGGACGGGGTTGCCCTCCCCTCCCGGGGTCAAGCCGGGAGGGGAGGGGACTCTGGGCAGCGGTGAGCCGCTCGACTACCCCTGCGCCGCCTGATAGCGCGAGTTGCGCAGGACGCGGCCGGGGAGGTTGCCGGTGTGCTCGCCTTCCTTCATCAGCATGCTGGCCGTTGACGAAAGTGGCGTAAATGCCGGCCGCCGGCTCCTTGTAGCGCCAGCCGCCGGCCGGGAAGTCGTGCACGATGAACTCGGGCAGCGGCTTCACGGTGTCGGGGTCGAAGACCGTGATGTCGGCGGTCATTCCGGGGCGCAGCAGGCCGCGGTCGTAAAGGCCGAAGGTCGAGGCCGAGTCGAAGGTCAGCCGGCGCACCGCGTTTTCGAGGCTCATGACCTGCTTCTCGCGCACCCACTCGCCGAGGAGGCGCGACGAATAGCCGTAGCCGCCGTGGAACTGCACGTGCGCGCCGCCGTCCGACAGGCCGATCAGCGCGTTCGGGTAGTTCAGGATCGCGCGCATCGCCTCGGGGTCGATGTTGTTCTCGGCCTGCATGAAGACGGTTTCGAGCTTTTCCTCGACGACCAGATCGAGGAACGCGTCGATGATGCGCTTGTTCTGCGCCTGGGCGATCTGGCTGAGGGTCTTGCCCGTCATCCACTTGTTCTTTTCGAGCTTCGGCACCTCGACCCAGATGTAGTTGTACCACTCGCGCGCGATCGTGTTGCCGGGGATCTCGACCTTCCACTCGACCATTTCCTCGTGCAGCTTCTGCCGCACCGCGGGATCGGCGTAGGCGCGCAGTTTCTCGTCGTCCGAGGCCAACAGGATCGGGTGCCAGGTCGGCGAGCCGCGGAACACCTGCGTGTTCGCCATGTTGAAGGTCTGCGTCGTCGTGTTCGGCGAGCACAGCGGGTAGGCGCGAATGCCCTTCGCCGAGGTCTCGTCGACCCGCGCCATGTGGCTTCTGCCAATCGCCCGGACGGCGCACGCTCTGGCCGAGATTGTTGTAGATGACGGGACGGCCGGTGGCCTCCGACAGGCGCGCCATCAGCCCGTCCTTCATCTCGGCGTCGCGGCCGCCGCCCGACTGGATGATGCCGGTGCCCATTTCGCGCAACACGTCGGCGAGCGCGAAAATCTCCTTCTCGTCGGCCCACAGCGCCGGGATGTGGACGCCCTGCGGGTCGTAATGGCCCTTGTTGCGCGACACCGACAGGCCGAGCGCGCCGCCTTCCATGCTCGTCGCGGACGACCTGCTGCATCGCCTTGATTTCGTCGTCGGTCGCGGTGCGCGTTCTGGCACTCGTCGCCCATCACGTAATAGCGCACGGCGGTGTGACCGATCAGCGTGCCGACATTGACGCCGAGATTGCGGTCGAGCCGGTCCATGTATTGCGGGAAGGTCTCCCAATCGACCTCGATCGTGTTGAGGACCTCCATCGGGATCGCTTCGACATAGCTCAAGAACTCGGCCATGCGGGTCGCGTTGCCCTTCCTGCACCGGCGCCAGCGACAGCGAGCAGTTGCCGATCACGACCGAGGTCGCGCCGTGATCGCACGAGAACGAGCAGAGCGGGTCCCAGGTGACCTGCGCGTCGTAGTGGCAATGGTTGTCGATAAAGCCCGGCGCGACGGCCTGCCCGCCGGCGTCGACGACCTGATCGGCGGCGCCCGAAAGCTTGCCGATTTCGGCGATCTTGCCGTTCTTGACGGCGACGTCGCCCATGAAGGACGGCATCCCCGAGCCGTCCACGATCCGCCCGTTCTTTATCAGCAGGTCATACGCCATCGGTTTTCCTCCTCGATGAAGCCACAAGGCTGCGCAGTCGCAAAGCTGCTACGTCTTGTCGCAACCATAGCGCATTGGTGCCAAGCAGGACGCGCGACATCTGCGCACGCCGGCCATGCAGCCGGCTTCGTACGAAGCCGCGTACGGAGGGCCGCAGTCGGGCCGGCACGCCTCATCGCGCGGCTCTCGATCTATTAACCGGGCCGATAAGCTGAACGATGCCGCTTGCGCACAGGGTGGCAAGCGCGAGGCCGCAGACGATCGCGGCGCCGGTCGGCAGGTCGGCGATAAACGAGGCGACAAGGCCCAGCGAGTAACCCGCCAACCCGACCAGATAGCCGAAGGCCAGGCGGCGCCGCGTAACCGACACCGCGGCCAGCGCCGGCATGATCAGCGAGGCGAAAACCAGAAACACCCCGATCAGCTGCACCGAGGCCGTGATCGTCACCGCGAACAGCAGGTAGAACAGGGTGCGCTGCCGCCGCAGGTCGAACACCGCGACGCCGATCAAGCACGGCCGCGTAGACAGCCGCGACCGGGATCAGCTGGCGCGGCTCGACCCACAGAATCTGGCCGACCAGCAGATCCTTCAGGTGCTCGGCGCCGTGCGGGTTGAAGCCGAGCAGAATGAGTTCGGCGCTGGCGGCGACGACGAACACGCACGCCGATCACCGCCTCCTGCAGTTCGGCCATCCGGCGCTCGCTCCACAGCAGGAACGCCGCGCTCAGCAGCGCCGCCGAAACGGCGCTGATCTGCACCGACCAGCCCTGCGGCTCCCAGCCCATCGCGTCGGCGGCGACGACCCCGAGACCGGCGACCTGCGCGATCGCGAGGTCGATGAAGACGATGCCGCGCTCCAGCACGAGGCTGGCCGAGCGGGACATGCGTCGCGAGCACGAGGAGCCCGGCGAGAAACGCCGGCAGCAGGATCGACATCTCCGAGATCGAAATCTCCAAGATTGATGCCTCATTGGCGGGCATGCGCGGCTCCGCCGAGGCCGCGCACGAGCCGATCGATCGTGTCGTCGAACAGGCCGAACAGATCGGTCGCGCGCTCGCTGCCGCCGACCGTGAACGGCAGCTCGATCGCCGGCACGCCGATCCGCGTTGCGACGAATTCGGAGGCGCGCGGGTCCTCGTAGACGGCGTACAGAACCCCGCGCACGCCCCGGGCCGGCAGTTCGGCGACAAGCTGCGCGAGATACTGGCTGCCAGGCGGCACGCCGGGCTTCGGCTCGACCGTGCCCACCTCGCGCAGGCCGAGCCAGTCTTCGAGATAGGCCCAGTTCTTGTGATAGACCGCGACCGGCGTGCCGCGCAGCGCCGCCGCCTGTGCCGCCCAGCGCTGCGCCGCCGCCGCCCAGCGCGCCATGAAATTCTGGCTGTAGGCGGCGATCGTCGCGGCATTCGCCGGATCGAGAAGCTGCATGCGCGGCGGACAGCGCGGCGGCGACCGCGGCGATATTGCGCGGATCGGTCTGGATGTGCGGATTGCCGGCGGCATGCACATCGCCCATCGCGCGGTCGAGCTGCGCCGGAACCTCGAGCAGCCGCACGTATTGCGCCGCCTCGAAATAGCCGGGGGAGCCCGGCTGCACGTTCGGGTTGGCGGACTGGCGCAGCAGCACCGGCAGCCAGCCGATTTCCAGTTCGGCCCCGGTGCAGACGACGAGATCGGCGGCGCGCAGGCGCGAGATCAGCGACGGACGGGCCTGGATATGGTGCGGGTCCTGGCGCGCCGTCGTGGCGCTGAACGCGGTTACCGTGTTGCCGCCCAGTTCCTGCGCCAGCGCCGCCCATTCGGGTTCGCAGGCGAAGACGTCGAGCGCGCGGGCCGCCTCGGCCCGGAGCAGCACAAGCAGGCAAAGCGCGAACCCCGCGCCGCGGAAAAAAAAGCGGATCATGCCGGCTCCTTAAAAAATATGAGCGCCGTGCGCCCCGAGGCTGATGATGTATTGCAGAAAGATCTGGTTGTCGAAGGAGCCGCGCGACCAGTCGGCATTGTATTGCGCCCGGAACCGCCCGAATTCGCTGGTATTGTATTCGAGCATCGTGCTGGCGCGGCGCGGCGTCGTGCCCCGGCTGTCGACCACGCTGCCGGCGAGGTCGCCGTTTTGCGTGTTGCCGCTCACCTGGTCGTAGCGCACCCCGAAACGCCAGCGCGGCATGAACTGGTATACCCCCTGCGCATAAAATCCGGTCTGCCAGCCGGAATACGGGATGCTGTTGAACTGCCCGTTGTTGCGGTTCGCGAAGAATTCGGTCTGGAACTTGAAATTGGTTTCGGTCGGGTTGCCGTTCGGCGCCCATTTGTAGACAAGATCCCAGATCAGCGTGTTGACTTGGCCGTTGAAGAGGTCGAACGTGTCGTTCGTAGCGGTGAAGGTGTCGCGGTCGCTGGCGGTCGCGTGCAGCCACGACAGGCCGGTGCGGTAGCTGCTGCTCTCGTTGATGTCGCCGCCGGTGTGGACAAACGCCGTGTTGGTGCCGAACCCGACGTGGGCGGCGCCGGCGGCCGGGAAGGCGGCGCCCCGGTAGATTTCGGTGCCGAATTCGAGGAACTGCCTGGTCGGCGCCAGCCAGCGCAGCTGCACGCCGTCGTCGTCGTACTGCGTGTTGAGAAACGCGCGGTACGGCAGCGCCGTATCGACAAAGTCCCAGGTGTGCGAGTGCTGCTCGTTCATATACCCGATGCCGGAGAAAAAGCGGCCGCCACGCAGCGTGAAACCCCAGGGAAGGCTTTTCGTCTGGAAAAACGCTTCCTCGACCGAGATCTCGTTGTCGGGGGACAGCGAAAGGGTCAAGTTCCCGAACAGATAAGGGTCGACGTTGGCCTGGAAGTTCAGTTCGCTCTCCTGGAGCGCTAATCCGCGGTCACCCGGGCTGGTGTCGTCCCCCAGAGCGAAACCCCGCACGAAATAGGTGTCGGGGTTTTTGCTGAGATATCCCGCCGTCCCTTGCAGAATGACGCCGATCGCCGCGTTGAACGCGTTCGCGGCGGCTGGAACAGGCGGCACCATCGGACCGATCGCCCACGGTTCACCGGGCGGCGTGCCGATCGTGAACTCGATCCCGCGGCTCGGCGGTCGCGGCGCCGGGGCGCGAGAACCAGAGGCGTTGCCGGCGTGGCAGCCGGATACGTGGCGGGTGGCGGAGCCGGAGGAGCTGTGCCGATCGCGGCAACCGGCGCCGCGGTGGCGGGCGCCGTCTTTGCCGCGGCCGGCGGGCGGCTCTCGGCGGCTTTCAGGCGAGATTCGAGGCGGCGCAGCCTCGCGTCGTAATCCTGTTTCATGCGGCGCATTTCGGCATCGTATTGCTGTTTCATCTGGGTGAGTTCGCGCTGCACGTCGCTGACGGTCTGAGAGGAGGCCGGAACCGGCACGGTAAGCGCGGTCGCTCAGACCGGCGCCGAAGGCGGCCGGCAAGGTACGGCGGCCCGCGCGCGCATCACGGCCCGCGGCCAAAAGGCGGTTCATGAGAAACTCCGTTGCAC